>NZ_BBVA01000024.1:0-3707 GCF_001652995.1 Micromonospora sp. NBRC 110037 | reverse complement strand
TTGGATGGTGGTGAGGGGCAGGTGGTGGTGGCGGATGTGCGGTGGGATCGGTTTGTGCCGTCGTTCACGGCGTTGCGTCCGTCCCGGTTGTTCACCGACATCCCCGAAGCACAGGCGGCGATCGAGGCGGCGTCCCGAGCCGAGACCGGCCCCACCGACCGGGCCTCCGCACTGCGCGAGCGGCTCGCGGCCCTGACGCCGCCGGAGGTCGAGGCGTCCCTCCTGGACCTCGTACGCTCCCAGGTCGCCACGGTGCTCGGCCACGCCACCGTGGAGGCGGTGCGGCCGGACCGGGCGTTCCAGCGCCTCGGCTTCGACTCGCTCACCGCAGTCGAGCTGCGCAACCGGCTGACCGCCGAAACCGGCCTCGCGTTGCCCTCCACCCTCGTCTTCGACCACCCGACGCCGGCCGCCCTGGTCGCCTTCATCCGGGAGACCGTGCTCGGAGCATCGGGCGACGCGCCGGCCGACCGCAGGGTCGCCACCGTCGACGACGACCCGATCGTGATCGTCGGCATGGGCTGCCGCCTCCCGGGTGGCGTCGCGTCCCCGGAAGAACTGTGGCAACTGCTCGCCACCGGACGCGACGGCATCTCCGAGTTCCCCCTCGACCGGGGCTGGGACAGCTTCCTCAGCAGCGGCCTGTCCGACACGTCCTTCGCCCGCAGGGGCGGCTTCGTCTACGACGCCGGCGAGTTCGACGCCGAGTTCTTCGGCATCTCGCCGCGGGAGGCGCTCGCCATGGACCCGCAGCAGCGGCTGCTGCTGGAGACCTCGTGGGAGGCAGTCGAGTCGGCGGGCATCGACCCGACCACCCTGCGGGGCGGCGCGGTCGGCGTCTTCGCCGGGGCCAGCTTCCAGGGGTACGCCAGCGGGTCGGTCGGTCGGGCCCAGGAGGTCGGCGGCCACCTGCTCACCGGCAACGCGACAAGCGTGTTGTCGGGCCGGGTGGCGTACTCGTTCGGTTTCGAGGGGCCGGCGGTGACTGTGGACACGGCGTGTTCGTCGTCGCTTGTGGCGTTGCACCTGGCGGCGCAGGCGCTGCGGTCCGGCGAGTGTGACCTCGCCCTGGCCGGCGGCGTCACCGTGATGGCCTCACCGGGCACGTTCGCCGAGTTCTCGATCCAGGGCGGCCTGTCCGCCGACGGCCGCTGCAAGTCGTTCTCGGACGCCGCGGACGGCACGGGCTGGTCCGAGGGCGTCGGCGTGCTGGTGGTGCAGCGCTTGTCGGATGCGCGGCGTGACGGGCGTCGGGTGCTGGCGGTGGTGCGGGGTTCGGCGGTGAATCAGGATGGTGCGTCGAATGGTTTGACGGCGCCGAATGGTCCGTCGCAGCAGCGGGTGATCCGGCAGGCGCTGGCGAGTGCGGGTTTGTCGGCGGCTGATGTGGATGTGGTGGAGGCGCACGGTACGGGTACGTCGTTGGGTGATCCGATCGAGGCGCAGGCGTTGCTGGCGACGTACGGGCAGGGCCGGGATGTGCCGCTGTTGCTCGGCTCGGTGAAGTCGAACATCGGTCATACGCAGGCGGCTGCGGGGGTGGCGGGCATCATCAAGATGATCTTGGCGATGCGGTACGGGACCGTGCCGGCGACGCTGCATGTGGATGTGCCGTCGTCGCATGTGGATTGGTCGTCGGGCGCGGTGGAGCTGGTGACCCGGGCGCGCGAGTGGCCGGGTGCGGGCCGCGCACGCAGGGCTGCCGTGTCGTCGTTCGGGATCTCCGGCACGAACGCGCACGTGATCATCGAGCAGGCGGAGCCGGAGCACGCCGCGGCGTCTGCCGTGCCCGTCGGGGTGCCGGTGCCGTGGGTGCTGTCGGGGCGTTCGGAGCGGGGTCTGTCGGGTCAGGCGGGGCGGCTGGGGTCGTTCGTGCGTGGTCGTGGTCTGTCGCCGGTGGATGTGTCGTGGTCGTTGGCGACGACTCGGGCGGCGTTGGAGTATCGGGCGGTGGTGTGGGGCTCGGACGTGGACGAGCTGGTGGCGGGCCTTGCGGCGGTGGCTGAGGGTCGGTCTGCGGGTGTGGTGTCGGCGGGTCGTCGGGCGGTGTTGTTCACGGGTCAGGGTTCGCAGCGTGCGGGTATGGGCCGGGAGCTGTACGAGGCGTTCCCGGTGTTCGCGGCGTCGTTCGACGAAGTGTGCGCGGAGATTGATCCGCGTCTGCCGCGTGCGTTGCGCGAGGTGGTGTTCGCGGAGCCGGGTTCGGAGACTGCGGCTCTGGTGGATCAGACCGTGTTCGCGCAGGCGGGGTTGTTCGCTGTTGAGGTGGCGTTGTGGGAGTTGCTCGCGTCGTGGGGGGTGCGGGCTGATTTCCTGGCGGGTCATTCGATTGGTGAGGTGACGGCGGCGTACGTGTCGGGGATGTTGTCCCTGAGGGACGCGTGCACGTTGGTGGCGGCGCGGGGCCGGTTGATGCAGGCGTTGCCGGCCGGTGGCGTGATGGCGGCGGTCGGTGCGTCGGAGGAGGCTGTCGCCGAGCTGCTCGGCGCGTCGGGCGCGGTCGTGGACATTGCGGCGGTGAACGGCCCCGCGTCGGTGGTCGTCTCGGGCGCGGCCGATGAGGTGGCTTCGGTGGTGGGGGCCTGCTGTGAGCGGGGTTGGCGGGTCAAGGAACTGGCGGTCAGTCACGCCTTCCATTCGCGGTTGATGGATCCGATGCTGGACGAGTTCGCGTCGGTGGTGGCGGGGCTCGACTGGCAACCGCCGCGGATCCCAATCGTGTCGAACGTGACCGGCGCGGTCGCGGACGCCGCAGAGATCACCGAGCCCGGCTACTGGGTGCGGCACGTGCGGCAGCCGGTGCGCTTCGCCGACGGGGTGGCTGCTCTGCGGGCACAGGGGGTGGACACCTTCCTGGAGATCGGCCCGGACGCGGTCCTCACCGCCATGGCCGCCGAGGCGGACACCGCCGACGACGTGCGGTACGTCGCCACGCTGCGCCGCAGCCAGCCCGACGTCACCACCCTCACCACTGCCGCCGGGCAGCTCTGGGCCGCCGGCGTGGCCGTCGACTGGGCGGCGTACCTCGGCCAGACCGGCACCCGGCCGCGCGCGGTGGAACTGCCCACCTACGCCTTCGACAGGCAGCGCTACTGGCTGGAGGACCCCCAGCCCGGCTCGGCTCCGGAGCGGGCCGACGCCCCGTCCGACGAGCAGTTCTGGGCGGCGGTCGAGTCCGGGGACCTCGGCGTGCTGGGCGAGGATCTCGCCGTGGGCGCGGACGAGCCGTCCACGGCGCTGCTGCCCAAGCTCGCCCGGTGGCGGCGTGCGACGCAGCAGCGGGCGGTCGTCGACTCCTGGCGGTACCGGGCGACGTGGCGTACGGCCGCCGTGCCGGACTCCGCGACGTTGGCGGGAACCTGGCTGCTGCTGATGGCGCCCGGGCAGGAGGACCACCCGGTGGCCGCGGCGCTGGCTGCCCGGGCCGACCGGGCGGTCCCGGTGCTGATCCCGGCCGGCGCCGACCGCGACCGGGTGGCGCGGCTGCTGCTGGAGGCGATGAGCTCCGACGCCCGGGACGCCCACGTGGTGTCCCTGCTGTCGCTGGCCGAGCCGCGGGAGGCGTCCCCGGTTCCGGCCGCCGCCGAGGTGTCGACGGCGCTGGCCGTGGTGCAGGCGCTGACCGACGTCGGTGGGTCGGGCCGGTTGTGGTGGCTGACGCGCGGGGCGGTGTCGGTCGGCGACTCGGACGAGCTGGCGGATGTCGC
>NZ_BBVA01000023.1:0-5216 GCF_001652995.1 Micromonospora sp. NBRC 110037 | reverse complement strand
GTCCGGCGGTGTCCTACTCTCCCACACCCTCCCGAGTGCAGTACCATCGGCGCTGGAGGGCTTAGCTTCCGGGTTCGGAATGTGACCGGGCGTTTCCCCTCCGCCATGACCGCCGTAACTCTATGAACATGTCAACCAACCCTGCGGGTGATCGTTTGTTCAGAGTTGCACAGTGGACGCGTAGCAGCTTGGTAGTCAAGTCCTCGGCCTATTAGTACCGGTCAACTGAACCCGTTACCGGGCTTACATTTCCGGCCTATCAACCCAGTCGTCTAGCTGGGGGCCTTACCCCACAAAGTGGGTGGGATACCTCATCTTGAAGCGAGCTTCCCGCTTAGATGCTTTCAGCGGTTATCCCTTCCGAACGTAGCTAACCAGCCGTGCCCCTGGCGGGACAACTGGCACACCAGAGGTTCGTCCGTCCCGGTCCTCTCGTACTAGGGACAGCCCTTCTCAAGTATCCTACGCGCACGGCGGATAGGGACCGAACTGTCTCACGACGTTCTAAACCCAGCTCGCGTACCGCTTTAATGGGCGAACAGCCCAACCCTTGGGACCTGCTACAGCCCCAGGATGCGACGAGCCGACATCGAGGTGCCAAACCATCCCGTCGATATGGACTCTTGGGGAAGATCAGCCTGTTATCCCCGGGGTACCTTTTATCCGTTGAGCGACACCGCTTCCACATGCCAGTGCCGGATCACTAGTCCCGACTTTCGTCCCTGCTCGACCTGTCAGTCTCACAGTCAAGCTCCCTTGTGCACTTGCACTCAACACCTGATTGCCAACCAGGCTGAGGGAACCTTTGGGCGCCTCCGTTACCCTTTAGGAGGCAACCGCCCCAGTTAAACTACCCACCAGACACTGTCCCTGAACCGGATAACGGTCCGAAGTTAGATACCCAAATCAACCAGAGTGGTATTTCAAGATTGCCTCCACCCATACTGGCGTATAGGCTTCACCGGCTCCCACCTATCCTACACAAGCTAATTCAGATACCAATGTCAAGCTATAGTAAAGGTCCCGGGGTCTTTCCGTCCTGCCGCGCGTAACGAGCATCTTTACTCGTACTGCAATTTCGCCGGGCCTGTGGTTGAGACAGTGGGGAAGTCGTTACGCCATTCGTGCAGGTCGGAACTTACCCGACAAGGAATTTCGCTACCTTAGGATGGTTATAGTTACCACCGCCGTTTACTGGCGCTTAAGTTCTCCGCTTCGCCCCGAAGAGCTAACAGGTCCCCTTAACGTTCCAGCACCGGGCAGGCGTCAGTCCATATACATCGAATTACTTCTTCGCATGGACCTGTGTTTTTAGTAAACAGTCGCTTCCCCCTGCTCTCTGCGGCCATACAACGCTCCACCCGCGCGGGGCTTCACGTCTCCGGCCCCCCTTCTCCCTAAGTTACGGGGGCAATTTGCCGAGTTCCTTAACCACAGTTCGCCCGATCGCCTCGGTATTCTCTACCTGACCACCTGTGTCGGTTTGGGGTACGGGCCGCTAAGAACTCGCTAGAGGCTTTTCTCGGCAGCATAGGATCACTGACTTCACCTGAATCGGCTCGGCATCACGTCTCAGCCCCATGTGTCGCGGATTTGCCTACGACACGGCCTACACGCTTACCCCGGCACAACCACCGGCCGGGCTCAGCTACCTTCCTGCGTCACCCCATCGCTTGACTACTACCCGCCAGGTTCCCACGCTCCCCACCTTTGGTCCGAAGACCGCCGGCAGTTCGGGTGGTTAGCACAACGAGGTTCGTCAGGGTCGCTCTTTCGCGGGTACGGGAATATCAACCCGTTGTCCATCGACTACGCCTCTCGGCCTCGCCTTAGGTCCCGACTCACCCAGGGCGGATTAGCCTGGCCCTGGAACCCTTGGTCATCCGGCGGAAGGGTTTCTCACCCTTCTTTCGCTACTCATGCCTGCATTCTCACTCGTGCCGCGTCCACAACTGGGTCACCCCGCTGCTTCACCCCCGGCACGACGCTCCCCTACCCATCCACACACCTGCACCTGGCATCAAGGCCAGGCGAAGTTAAAATGTGAATGCCACAGCTTCGGCGGTGTGCTTGAGCCCCGCTACATTGTCGGCGCGGAACCACTTGACCAGTGAGCTATTACGCACTCTTTAAAGGGTGGCTGCTTCTAAGCCAACCTCCTGGTTGTCTATGCGACCCCACATCCTTTTCCACTTAGCACACGCTTAGGGGCCTTAGCTGGTGATCTGGGCTGTTTCCCTCTCGACTACGAAGCTTATCCCCCGCAGTCTCACTGCCGCGCTCTCACTTACCGGCATTCGGAGTTTGGCTGATTTCGGTAAGCTTGTGGGCCCCCTAGACCATCCAGTGCTCTACCTCCGGCAAGAAACACGCGACGCTGCACCTAAATGCATTTCGGGGAGAACCAGCTATCACGGAGTTTGATTGGCCTTTCACCCCTAACCACAGGTCATCCCCCAACTTTTCAACGTTGGTGGGTTCGGCCCTCCACGCGGTCTTACCCGCGCTTCAGCCTGCCCATGGCTAGATCACTCCGCTTCGGGTCTAGAGCATGCGACTAAAAACGCCCTATTCAGACTCGCTTTCGCTACGGCTCCCCCACACGGGTTAACCTCGCCACATGCCACTAACTCGCAGGCTCATTCTTCAAAAGGCACGCCGTCACCCCGCAAGGCTCCGACGGATTGTAGGCGAACGGTTTCAGGTACTATTTCACTCCCCTCCCGGGGTACTTTTCACCATTCCCTCACGGTACTCGTCCGCTATCGGTCACCAGGAAGTATTTAGGCTTACCAGGTGGTCCTGGCAGATTCACGGCAGATTTCAGGAGTCCGCCGCTACTCGGGAACACCCACAGAAGACCAGCAACTTTCACCTACCGGACTATCACCGTCTACGGTCAGCCATTCCAGACTGTTCGACTAACCACTGGCTTTGTAACTTCTCGAACAAGTGTCAGCTTGCTCAGCAGGGTCCCACAACCCCGACCACGCAACCCCTGACAGGTATCACACGCAGCCGGTTTAGCCTCAATCCGCTTTCGCTCGCCACTACTCACGGAATCACTAAATTGTTTTCTCTTCCTACGGGTACTGAGATGTTTCACTTCCCCGCGTTCCCCCCACACACCCTATGTGTTCAGGTGCGGGTGACATCACATGACTGATGCCGGGTTTCCCCATTCGGACACCCTGGGATCACAGCTTGGTTGACAGCTCCCCCAGGCCTATCGCGGCCTCCCACGTCCTTCATCGGCTCCTGGTGCCAAGGCATCCACCGTTCGCCCTTGACAACTTGACCACAAAGATGCTCGCGTCCACTGTGCAATTCTCAACAAACAACCAACCCACAACCCACAGCCCCACACCTGCAACCACCACGTGATCACGGTTTGCGAGACCAGGCCATGCCTGGCGCCTCACGCCCCCGGGACCAACGTCCACACGGGGCATCTCAAGGCTCTGAAACAACAACCGCTCGGG
This sequence comes from Micromonospora sp. NBRC 110037, assembly GCF_001652995.1. Classification (NCBI taxonomy): domain Bacteria; kingdom Bacillati; phylum Actinomycetota; class Actinomycetes; order Micromonosporales; family Micromonosporaceae; genus Micromonospora; species Micromonospora sp. NBRC 110037. The sequence continues at coordinate 1,734 of NZ_BBVA01000023.1, read as the reverse complement.
TTGTTCTTTCAGGACCCAACAGGGTGCTTACATCCGTCCCCAGCCGCACCACAGACTCGTTCCCACCACCCCGAAGAGCAGCTGTACTAGAGGATCCGCAGCCGTTGCCGGCGACCGACTTGCCAGTGTCTCCGCCATCTGAGCACCCCACCACCACATTCGGGCGGTGCGGGCTCCATGCCACCTTTCGGTGGATGGTGCTCCTTAGAAAGGAGGTGATCCAGCCGCACCTTCCGGTACGGCTACCTTGTTACGACTTCGTCCCAATCGCCAGCCCCACCTTCGACGGCTCCCTCCACAAGGGTTGGGCCACCGGCTTCGGGTGTTGCCGACTTTCGTGACGTGACGGGCGGTGTGTACAAGGCCCGGGAACGTATTCACCGCAGCGTTGCTGATCTGCGATTACTAGCGACTCCGACTTCACGGGGTCGAGTTGCAGACCCCGATCCGAACTGAGACCGGCTTTTTGGGATTCGCTCCACCTCACGGTATCGCAGCCCATTGTACCGGCCATTGTAGCATGCGTGAAGCCCTGGACATAAGGGGCATGATGACTTGACGTCATCCCCACCTTCCTCCGAGTTGACCCCGGCAGTCTTCGATGAGTCCCCGCCATAACGCGCTGGCAACATCGAACGAGGGTTGCGCTCGTTGCGGGACTTAACCCAACATCTCACGACACGAGCTGACGACAGCCATGCACCACCTGTGACCGCCCCCGAAGGACCTGCCATCTCTGACAGTTTTGCGGCCATGTCAAACCCAGGTAAGGTTCTTCGCGTTGCATCGAATTAATCCGCATGCTCCGCCGCTTGTGCGGGCCCCCGTCAATTCCTTTGAGTTTTAGCCTTGCGGCCGTACTCCCCAGGCGGGGCGCTTAATGCGTTAGCTGCGGCACAGGGAACCGGAGAGGCCCCCCACACCTAGCGCCCAACGTTTACAGCGTGGACTACCAGGGTATCTAATCCTGTTCGCTCCCCACGCTTTCGCTCCTCAGCGTCAGTATCGGCCCAGAGACCCGCCTTCGCCACCGGTGTTCCTCCTGATATCTGCGCATTTCACCGCTACACCAGGAATTCCAGTCTCCCCTACCGAACTCTAGCCTGCCCGTATCGACCGCAGGCCTGGGGTTGAGCCCCAGGTTTTCACGGTCGACGCGACAAGCCGCCTACGAGCTCTTTACGCCCAATAAATCCGGACAACGCTCGCGCCCTACGTCTTACCGCGGCTGCTGGCACGTAGTTGGCCGGCGCTTCTTCTGCAGGTACCGTCACTTACGCTTCGTCCCTGCTGAAAGAGGTTTACAACCCGAAGGCCGTCATCCCTCACGCGGCGTCGCTGCATCAGGCTTCCGCCCATTGTGCAATATTCCCCACTGCTGCCTCCCGTAGGAGTCTGGGCCGTGTCTCAGTCCCAGTGTGGCCGGTCGCCCTCTCAGGCCGGCTACCCGTCGTCGCCTTGGTAGGCCATCACCCCACCAACAAGCTGATAGGCCGCGAGCCCATCCCAAGCCGAAAAACTTTCCACCAAACACCATGCGGTGCAAGGTCATATCCGGTATTAGCCCCGGTTTCCCGGGGTTATCCCAAAGCCTGGGGCAGGTTGCTCACGTGTTACTCACCCGTTCGCCGCTCGAGTACCCCGAAGGGCCTTTCCGCTCGACTTGCATGTGTTAAGCACGCCGCCAGCGTTCGTCCTGAGCCAGGATCAAACTCTCCAACAAAAATCTTTGTC
>NZ_BBVA01000022.1:0-14303 GCF_001652995.1 Micromonospora sp. NBRC 110037 | reverse complement strand
TCGGCGATGAGCGGGCCGCGAAGATCACGCACGTGTCCGCCGACGGCGCGGACTGGATCACCACCGTTATCCGACGGCGCTGCCCGAACGCCGTGCGCTGCGCCGATGCATTCCACGTCGTGGCCTGGGCCACCGACGCCGTGGACAGGGTTCGCCGCCAAGCCTGGAACGAGGCCACCGGCCGTGGCGCCGGCCGTCGCGGCGTCGCCGTCGGCACGGCCCGCCAGTTGAAGAACACCCGCTGGGCGTTATGGAAGAACCCGGAGAACCTCACCGACGCCCAGCAGGCCAAACTCGCCTGGATCGCCAAGACCCACCCCCGCCTGCACCGGGCCTGGGCGTTGAAAGAAGGCCTCCGACTGGTGTTCACCCTGGCCAAGACCAGCCCGACAGCCGCAGTCGAGGCCCTCGACCGATGGATCGGGTGGGCCCGCCGCAGCCGCATCGACATCTTCATCGACCTACAACGACGCGTCACCCGTCACCGCGACCAGATCATCGCCGCCATCACCCATGGCCTGTCCAACGGCCGCATCGAGTCCGTCAACGCCAAGATCCGCCTCATCACCCGCATGGCCTTCGGCTTCCACTCATCCGAAGCCCTCATTGCCATGGCCATGCTCAGCCTCGGCGGCCACCGACCCGAACTACCCCGCCCATGAACACCCGACCCACACATCCGTCACAAGACCCATATTTATGACTCTGAGGTATATCGCTTCACCGCGAACGTCCACCGCCTGGCGTCACGCGGCGTGACCGCGCCCGGACTCTTCGGCTACGAACCGGCCCGCGATCGCCGGGAAGATGACAGGATGCGGCGGTGGCAGTCGACAAGCGACAGTTGGGGCGCAGCGGCATCGAGGTGAGCGCCCTCGGTATGGGGTGCTGGGCCATCGGCGGCCCCTGGGCCGAGGGCGCCCGCCCGCTGGGCTGGGGCCAGGTCGACGACGACGAGTCGGTACGCGCGATCCGCCGCGCGCTCGACCTCGGTGTCACGCTGTTCGACACCGCCGACACGTACGGCGCCGGGCACGGCGAGCGGGTGCTCGGCCGGGCGCTCGCCGGGCGGCGCGGCGAGGCCGTGATCGCCACGAAGTTCGGCTACACGTTCGACGAGAGCGCCCGGCAGGCCACCGGGGAGAACGCCTCGCCGCACTACCTGCGCCGGGCGGTGACCGACTCGCTGCGCCGGCTGGGCACCGACCACATCGACCTTTATCAGCTGCACCTCGGTGACCTGCCGCTGCCCCGGGCCGAGGCGCTCATCGGCACGCTCGACGACCTGATGGACGACGGCCTGATCCGGGCGTACGGCTGGAGTACCGACCGGGCCGACCGGGCCGCCGCGTTCGCCCAGGTCGCCCGGGGCGCCGCCGCCGTGCAGCACGCGCTGTCGGTGCTCCGCGACGCCCCGGCCATGCTCGACGCCTGCGACAAGCACGACCTGGCCAGCCTGGCCCGGGGACCGCTCGGGATGGGGCTGCTCACCGGCAAGTACACGCCGGAGTCGACGCTGCCCCGCGACGACGTACGCGGACTCGGGCCGACCTGGCTGGAGTGGTTCCGCAGCGGCCGGCCCGCCCCGGAGTGGCTGCGCCGGGTCGCCGCCGTACGCGACGCGTTGACCGCCGACGGCCGTACCCTCGCCCAGGGGGCGATCGGGTGGATCTGGGCGCGCAGCGGCCGCGCGGTGCCGATCCCCGGCGCCCGTACCGTCGCCCAGGTCGAGGAGAACGCGGCAGCGCTGAGCTGGGGTCCGCTCGCCCCGGACCACTTCGCCGAGGTGGAGCGGCAGCTGGCGGCGGTACGCTCGGCAGCCCTCCGGGACGCCGACCGCCCCCACTGGCCGATGCCCCCGGTCCCCGCCGTCCGCCCCTGACCCCGCGGCGGGTGGGCGGGGCGGGCGGGGTCAGTGGGAGGTGGACTCCTTGCGGGCCTGGTCGGCCAGGTGGGCGGGCATGGGGTCGTGGCGGGCGAACTCGCGGCGGAACGTTCCCGTGCCGGCGGTCATCGAGCGCAGCTCCACCGCATACCGCAGCAGCTCCGTGGCGGGCACCTCGGCGCGGACCAGCGTGCGGCCCTCGGCGTCCGGGTCCGGCTCGGTGCCGAGCACCCGGCCGCGCCGCCCGGACAGGTCGCCCATCACCGCGCCGACCGACGAGTCCGGCACCCGCACGGTGATCTCGTCGACCGGCTCCAGCAGCGTCGGCTGGCCCTTCTCGGCGGCGTCACGCAGCGCCAGCGCGCCGGCGGTCTGGAACGCGGCGTCGGAGGAGTCGACGCTGTGCGCCTTCCCGTCCACGAGCGTCACCCGCAGGTCCACCACCGGGTAGCCGGCGACCAGACCGCGTTCCATCTGCGCCCGTACACCCTTCTCCACCGACGGGATGTAGTTGTGCGGGACCGCGCCGCCGACCACCCGGTCGACGAACTCGAAGCCGGCGCCCCGGGGCAGCGGCTCCACCTCGATGTCGCAGACCGCGTACTGACCGTGGCCGCCGGACTGCTTGACGTGCCGGCCGTGCCCGCGCGCGGCGGCGCCGAACGTCTCGCGCAGCGGCACCCGGACCGGTTCGGTGTCCAGCTCGACCCCGCCGCCGCGCAGCCGGTCGAGCACCACGTCGGCGTGCGCCTCGCCCATGCACCACAGCACCAGCTGGTGGGTCTCCGCGTTGCGTTCCAGCCGCAGCGTCGGGTCACCGGCGACCAGCCGGGACAGGTTGCGGGCCAGCGCATCCTCGTCGGCCCGGCTGCGCGCCACGATCGCCACCGGCAGCAGCGGCTCGGGCATCTCCCAGGGCGCGACCAGCAGCGGGTCGTCCTTGGCCGAGATGGTGTCGCCGGTCTCCGCGCTGCCCGACTTGGTGATCGCGCACAGGTCACCGGCGACGCAGGCGGCCACCTCGCGCAGCGTCGCGCCCAGCGGGGTGTAGACGTGGCCGACCCGCTCGTCGGCGTCGTGGTCGGGGTGGCCGCGCTCGGCCATGCCGTGACCGGACACGTGGATGACCTGGTCGGGGCGGAGCGTGCCGGAGAAGACGCGCACCAGCGAGACCCGCCCGACGTGCCTGTCGACTGTCGTCTTGACCACCTCGGCGACGAGCGGGCCGTCCGGGTCGCAGGTCAGCGGCGGGCGGGGCGAGCCGTCCACGCCGGTGACCGGCGGCAGGTCGTGCTCCAGCGGCGACGGGAACGCCGCGACCAGGCCGTCGAGCAGCGCGTCCAGGCCCACGCCGGTCTCCGCGCAGACCGGCACCACCGGGTAGAAGTGGCCGCGGGCCACAGCGGTCTCCAGGTCGGTGATGAGCACCTCGGGGTCGATCTCCTCGCCGCCGAGGTAGCGGTCCATGAGGGTCTCGTCCTCGCTCTCCGCGATGATCCCCTCGATCAGCTCGTTGCGGGACTCCTGGATGGCCGGCAGGTGCTCCGGGTCCGGCTCGCGTACCTCCGGCGGCAGCCCGGCCGAGTAGTCGTACACCCGGCGGGTGATCAGGCCCATCAGGCCGGCCACCGACTCGCCGTCGTCGCCGAGCATCGGCAGGTAGAGCGGGAGCACGTTGTCGCCGAAGACGCGCTGGCACAGCGCCACCGCCTCGTCGAAGTCGGCCCGCGGGTGGTCCAGCCGGGAGACCGCCACCGCGCGGGGCATGTCGACGGCGGCGCACTCCTCCCACAGGGCGGCCGTGGCGGCGTCCATGCCGTCGACGGCGGAGACCACGAACAGCGCCGCGTCGGCGGCGCGCAGCCCGGCGCGCAGCTCGCCGACGAAGTCGCCGTAGCCCGGCGTGTCCAGCAGGTTGACCTTGACGTCGCGGTGCACCAGCGGCGCGCAGGCCAGGCTGACCGAGCGCTGCTGCCGTACGGCGGCGGGGTCGTGGTCGCAGACGGTGGTGCCCTCGGTGACGGCGCCGGCCCGGCCGATCGTGCCGCTGGCGGCCAGCAGCGCCTCGACGAGAGTCGTCTTGCCGGCGCCGGAGTGCCCGACGAGCACCACGTTGCGAACCCTGCCGGGCTCGGTCACCACCGGCGCGCCGCCGGTGACACCCTTCTCGTTCTTCTGCGCCATCGCGGCGCACCTCCCTCAACCGGTGGTGGTGGCGACCGCCGCGGGCGACGGGGGAGCGGACCCGGGACGGGCGCCGCGGCGATATCTTCCGGTGATCTCCTGCTGGCCGGGAACGCGGACCGGTGATCCGGTGAACTGGCTCACCTCCTGGCTCGATCTCACACCCGCGCGAGTGCGGGCACAAGGGCCGTCGGGCGGGTCGTGTGCCCGGCTGTGTCCCCGGCGGTTGCGGGCCGTTATCGTGGGACCGCCATGGCGAAGATCTTCCAAGTGACGGCCCGCGCGGGCATGACCCGCGTCGTGGAGCCGATCGCCCGTGCGCTGCTGCGTGCGGGCGTGTCCCCCAACGCGGTCACCGTGACCGGCACCGTCGGCGTGCTCGTGGGCGCGCTCGGCTTCGGCGCGCGCGGCCATCTGGTCGCCGGCGCGCTGATCGTCACGGTCTTCGCCCTCACCGACCTGCTCGACGGCACGATGGCGCGGATGAGCGGCGGGTCCACCCGGTTCGGGGCGTTCCTCGACTCGAGCATGGACCGGGTCGCCGACAGCGCGGTGTTCGGCGCGGTCGCGTACTGGCTGGCCACCGAGCACGACTACTCGGGCGTGGCGGCGGCGCTGATCTGCCTGGCCGCGGGCGGGCTGGTCTCCTACGTCAAGGCCCGCGCCGAGGGCCTCGGGATGACCTGCAACGTGGGCATCGCCGAACGCACCGAGCGGCTGCTCATCGTCGGCGTCGGCGGCCTGCTCACCGGCCTCGGCGTACCGCTGGCGCTGGAGATCGCGCTCTGGCTGCTCGCCGCCGTCTCGATCTTCACCGTCGGGCAGCGGATGGCCCACGTGTACCGCCAGGCCCAGCAGGTCGGCGTCGAGTGAACCTCACCGAGGCGGGCTTCGTCGCGGGCTGGCGCCTGATCCGGGCGCTGCCCCGGCCCGTCGCGGCCGCGGCCTTCCGGGCGGGCGCCGACCGCGCCCACCGCAAGGACGGCGGGGGTACGCGCCGGCTGCGCGCCAACCTGCGCCGGGTGGTCGGCCCGGAACTGCCCGACGCGGAGCTGGACGCGCTGGTGCGCGAGGGCCTGCGCTCGTACGCCCGGTACTGGATGGAGGCGTTCCGGCTGCCCGGCCTGAGCCGGGCGCAGATCCTCGCCGGGTTCCGCCTGGACGGGCAGGAACTGCTCGCCGCCGACGTGGCGGCCGGGCGGGGCGCGGTGGTGGCGCTGCCGCACGCCGGCAACTGGGACGCGGCCGGCGCCTGGGTGGCGGCCACCGGCTGGCCGATGACCACGGTGGCCGAGCGGCTCCCGGACGGCGTCTACGAGCGGTTCGTCGGGTTCCGGGAAGGGCTGGGCATGGAGATCCTGCCCAACACCGGCGGCCCGCGTCCCGCGTTCGACGTGCTGGTGGACCGGCTGCGCGCCGGCTACGTGGTGCCGCTGCTGGCCGACCGGGACCTGTCGGCCCGGGGCGTGGAGGTGGACTTCTTCGGCGGCCGGACCCGGATGCCGGCCGGGCCGGCGCTGCTGGCGATCCGCACCGGCGCGCCGCTCTACGTGGCCTCGATGTGGTACGAGCCGGACGCGGCGTGCGCGTCGATCGATGGCCCGCTGCCGCTGCCGGACCCGGACAGCGCCCCGCTGGACGAGCGGGTCCGCGCGGTGACGCAGCGGATTGCCGACGGTCTGGCGGCGGGCATCGCCCGGCATCCGCAAGACTGGCACATGTTGCAGCGGATGTGGCTGGACCAGGGCCGGGACGGTACGCCCACGTCGGCGGCGCCGCCGGCCACCACCGGGACGGTCTAGGGGGAGGGCGCAGTGCGTATCGGCATCGTGTGCCCGTACTCGTTCGACGTGCCGGGCGGGGTGCAGAACCACGTCATGGACCTGGCCGAGGCGCTGCTCGGGCTCGGCCACGAGGTGAGCGTGCTGGCGCCGGCCGACGAGGACTCGGCGCTGCCGCCGTACGTGGTGTCGGCCGGGCGGGCGGTGCCGCTGCCGTACAACGGGTCGGTGGCCCGGATCGCGTTCGGCCCGGTCTCCACCGCCCGGGTGCGGCGTTGGATCACCCGGGGCGACTTCGACGTGCTGCACGTGCACGAGCCGCTCACGCCGAGCCTGTCGATGCTGGCCGTGCTCTGCGCCCGCGGCCCGGTGGTGGCCACGTTCCACACCGCGATGACCCGTTCCCGGGTGCTGTCGGCCGCGCAGGGCGCGCTGCAGATCGTGCTGGAGCGGATCACCGCCCGGATCGCGGTGAGCGCGCTGGCCCGCAAGGTGCAGGTCGAGCACATGGACGGCGGCGCGGTGGAGATCCCCAACGGGGTGGCGGTGGCGAAGTTCGCCGGGGTGCCGCCGCTGCCCGGCTGGCCGGGGGAGTGCGCGCCGGGCACCGGCGGCACGCTGGGTTTCCTGGGCCGGTTCACCGAGCCGCGCAAGGGCTTCCCGATCCTGCGGGACGCGTTCGTCGCGCTCGCGCCGCACCGCCCCGGGCTGCGCCTGCTGGTCGCCGGGCCGGGCGACGCCGACGAGCTGTACGGGCGGTTCCCGGCCGCCCTGCGCGACCGGGTCACGTTCCTCGGCCTGGTCTCCGAGGCGGACAAGGCACGCATGTTGCGCAGCGTGCACCTCTACGTCGCACCGAACACCGGCGGGGAATCCTTCGGGATGATCCTCACCGAGGCGCTGGCCGCCGGGACGACTGTGGTCGCCAGCGACCTGGACGCGTTCCGCCGGGTGCTCGACGGCGGCCGGGCCGGACAGCTGTTCCCGACCGGCGACGCGGCGGCGCTGGGCGGCGCGCTGTCCGAGCTGCTCGACGACGCCGGCCGCCGCGCCGGGCTGACCGCCTGCGGCGACCAGGTGGTGGCGAATTTCGACTGGCCCGTGGTTGCCCGCCGTGTTCTGGAGGTATACGCAGCCGCGATCGAGGCCACCGACGGCCGGGTCATGGACCAGGAGTGGGCGGGACTGGGCTGACCGGGGTGGCCGCTGCGGCCGCTGTGACGAGCGCGTCGACCGGTGCCCCGCGCCGGGCGGGCGGGATGAGGAGCAGCACTACGATGCCGGGCATGTGGTGGGTGGTGGGCGCGGTCGGTGTGCTCGGGCTGGTCTCGGCGTACCTGATCTGGACCTCCGGCCGGGTGCAGCGGCTGCAGGTCCGCGCGGACTCGGCGGCCCGCGCGCTGGAGGCGCACCTGCTGCGCCGCGCGGCCGCCGCCGCGGTCCTGGCCGAGCAGCGGTACGGCGTGGAGCTGTACGCCGCCGCCCGGATCGCGCTCGACGCCGCCCCGGAGGAGCGCGAGGCGGCCGAGAACGACCTGACCCGGCAGTTGCGGGCGGTGCGGCTGGATCCGGACGACCCGGGCTGCGCGGCGGTGATCGCGGCGAGCCGCCGGCTGGCGCTGGCCCGGCAGGTGCACACCGACCTGGTCCGGGACGCCCGATCGGCGCGCAGCCGCCCGGTGGTGCGGCTGTTCCGGATGGGGCGGGGGCGGGAGTGGCCCCGCTACTTCGACATCGACGATCCCACGCTGGCCTCCCCGGCGGACGTGACCACTGGCTGACCGCCGGTCGTGACCGGGGCCACACGGCAGGCCACCGGGGGTTCGATTGGCGCTCGGAGCGGCGTCGCGACGGTCGTAGCATTCCTGCGCAGTCACCTCCCGAGCACGCCGAGGAGCGATGTCCCGTGTCTGAGTCCGCAGCCCCGACCCCCGCCACCGCCGTCGGCACCGCCCGCGTCAAGCGCGGCATGGCCGAGATGCTCAAGGGCGGTGTGATCATGGACGTGGTCACCCCCGAGCAGGCGAAGATCGCCGAGGACGCCGGCGCGGTGGCTGTGATGGCGCTGGAGCGGGTGCCGGCCGACATCCGCGCGCAGGGCGGGGTGTCCCGGATGAGCGACCCGGACATGATCGACGGCATCATCTCCGCCGTCTCGATCCCGGTGATGGCCAAGGCCCGGATCGGCCACTTCGTCGAGGCGCAGATCCTCCAGGCGCTCGGCGTCGACTACGTCGACGAGTCCGAGGTGCTGACCCCGGCCGACTACGCCAACCACATCGACAAGTGGGCGTTCACCGTCCCGTTCGTGTGCGGCGCGACGAACCTGGGCGAGGCGCTGCGCCGGATCACCGAGGGCGCCGCGATGATCCGCTCGAAGGGTGAGGCGGGCACCGGTGACGTCTCCAACGCCACCACCCACATGCGCAAGATCCGGCAGGAGATCCGCCGGCTCCAGTCGCTGCCCGACGACGAGCTGTACGTGGCGGCCAAGGAGCTGCAGGCCCCGTACGAGCTGGTCAAGGAGGTCGCCGAGCAGGGCAAGCTGCCGGTCGTGCTGTTCACCGCGGGCGGCATCGCGACCCCCGCCGACGCGGCCATGATGATGCAGCTCGGCGCCGAGGGCGTCTTCGTCGGCTCGGGCATCTTCAAGTCCGGCAACCCGGCGCAGCGGGCCGCCGCGATCGTCAAGGCGACCACGTTCCACGACGACCCGGACGTGCTCGCCAAGGTGTCGCGCGGGCTGGGCGAGGCGATGGTCGGCATCAACGTCGACGAGATCCCGCAGCCGCACCGCCTCGCCGAGCGCGGCTGGTGAGCGAAAGGAAGGGCCCCCTGTTAACGCCTCCGGTAGAGGCGGGGCCCCTTGTTAACACCCCGGGAGGAGCGGCGTGACCGTACCGGTGATCGGCGTGCTCGCGCTGCAGGGCGACGTACGCGAGCACGTCGCGGCGCTGACCGGCGCGGGCGCCGACGCCCGGCCGGTGCGGCGCCCGGGCGAGCTGGACGCGGTCGACGGCCTGGTGGTGCCCGGCGGCGAGTCGACCACGATCAGCAAGCTGGTGGACATCTTCGAGATGCGCGAGCCGATCGACAAGCGGATCGCCGCCGGCATGCCGGTCTACGGCTCCTGCGCCGGCATGATCATGCTGGCCGTCGAGGTGCTGGACGGCCGCCCGGACCAGCGCGGCTTCGCGGGCGTCGACATGACGGTGCGGCGCAACGCGTTCGGCCGTCAGGTCGACTCGTTCGAGGCGCCGGTGGCGCTCACCGGCGTCGACGGCGGCCCGTTCCACGCCGTGTTCATCAGGGCGCCGTGGGTCGAGCGCGTCGGCCCGGACGTCGAGGTGCTCGGCCGGGTGACAGACGGCCCGGCCGCGGACCGGATCGTCGCGGTACGGCAGGGCAACCTGCTGGCCACCTCGTTCCACCCGGAGCTGACCGGCGACCTGCGCCTGCACCGCCACTTCGTGGAACTGGTCCGGGCGAGCCGCTGAGCGGCCGGTCCGTCCCTGATTGTGCCGGTTCGGGCGGCTCGGGGCGGGCCGCTGCCGTGCGGCGCGTGACAGTGACCCGGCCCCCGCCGGTAGGATTGCCGAGATTCGGCAGGGCCATCAGCCCGCCGCGGCTCCCAGCAGAGATCACGGCACCTCGGCGTCGGCGTGCGCCGGCGGGGGAGCGGGGCGTGTGGTGCGGTCGATGCAGACGGCGGGTAGCAACGGAGGTAACAGATGTCCGGCCACTCAAAGTGGGCGACGACCAAGCACAAGAAGGCGGTCATCGACGCCAAGCGCGGCAAGATGTTCGCCAAGCTGATCAAGAACGTCGAGGTGGCCGCCCGTACCGGCGGTGGTGACCCGGCCGGCAACCCGACTCTCTACGACGCCATCCAGAAGGCGAAGAAGAACTCGGTCCCGAACGACAACATCGACCGCGCGGTCAAGCGCGGCTCCGGCCTGGAGGCCGGCGGCGCCGACTGGCAGACGATCATGTACGAGGGTTACGGCCCGAACGGCGTGGCGATGCTGATCGAGTGCCTCACCGACAACCGCAACCGTGCCGCCACCGAGGTGCGTACCGCGCTGACCCGCAACGGCGGCTCGCTGGCCGACGCCGGCTCGGTGTCGTACATGTTCTCCCGCAAGGGCGTGGTGATCGTCCCCAAGGGCGGCACGACCGAGGACGACGTGATGATGGCAGTGCTCGACGCGGGCGCGGAGGAGGTCAACGACCTCGGCGAGGCGTACGAGGTGGTGTCCGAGCCGGGCGACCTGATCGCGGTCCGCACCGCGCTGCAGGACGCCGGCATCGAGTACGAGTCGGCCGAGTCCTCCCTCATCCCCAGCGTGAACGTGCCGCTGGACGAGGAGGGCGCGCGCAAGATCTTCAAGCTGATCGACGTGCTGGAGGACTGCGACGACGTGCAGAACGTCTACGCCAACTTCGACGTGTCCGACGAGACGCTAGCACAAATCGGCGCGTAACATGCCGGGGCATGACCCCTGGTGACCTGGTGCGCGGGCTGCGAGCCAGCCTGTACGTGCGACTGAGCAAAGCCTCCGATGATCGGAACCTGAGCCGTCAAGGCATGGTTGATGATCTCCGGGGGCTTTGTGCTTCCCGGGGGTTCACCGAGGTTGCCCTACACGTAGACAACGGCAAGTCGGGTGCCATCCGCGATCGGCCGGAGTTCCGGGCGTGGCTGGCGGACGCTATTGAGGGACGCGCGGACGTGCTGGTTGCCTGGCACGTCGACCGGCTCAGCCGAGAAGGGCTGAACGTCGCCGCAACCATCCTTGACGTAATCGAGGGGAAGGACCCGGCCACGGGCAAGAAGGATCACCATAAGCCGGTTCGGCTGATCGGCTTTGATGATCGACTGGACTCGGGTGACCCTGAGCGGGACGACGAAGATTCCGGTTTTCGGATGAACTTCGTTATCAAGGCGGAGCAGGCTCGGGCGGAGTTGAATCGCATGAAGTCGCGTAGCCGCGCCAGGGTTCAGCGGTTGCGCAAAGAGAAGCGTTCCATTGGCGGCCTGACGCCGTACGGCTATCAGCGGGTCTATCGGGGCCCCACCGAGCTTGAGCATGACCCGGTGAGCGCGCCGATTCTCCGGGAAGTCGTCAAGCGAGTCATTGACGGCGCGAGCGTCGCCAGTGTGGCTAGGGACCTCAACGACCGGGGAGTGTTGTCACCAAGGGACCACGCCGCTATGCGCGACACGGGGGAGCGGCGGAAGGACCGGGAAACCGGAGAGATTTTGCCGCCGCAACTCTGGACGGACATGACGCTTAGGCGGATGCTGACCAATCCTGTGTTGCTTGGATGCCTCACGGACAACGGCAGGGTTGTCCGTGACGACATGGGCAAGCCCGTGCTACGTGGTGAGCCGCTGATCTCTAGGGAGGATTGGGCGGCCCTACAGGAAGCGATCAACGGCCGGAAGCGGCCTAAGACCCGCACGGCCCCGGATGCACTGCTGTCTAGTGCGGTTTTCTGCCCGCTGTGCGGGGAGGTGCTGCACTTCCATTTGGCCGTCAAGCCTGAGCGGCAGCAGGAGTATCGCTACTACCGCTGTTCCGGCAGAACGAGGAAGGGCAACGATTGTCCGGCTGGTGCCGCTCGGGCCGAAAAGCTTGAGCAGCTAGCCGGAGACGTGCTGCTGTCCGTCGTCGGGCACCTGGACGTGCTCCGCAAGGTGTTCGTCCCTGGCGACAGCACTGCCGCCGAGCTGGCGGACGTTGAGGAACGGATGCGGGAGTTGCGCGGGGACCGCACGGCCGGGCTGTACCGGGGTGAACGTGGGGCGGCGGAGTTCCGGGAAATGTACGCCGCTCTTGAGGATCAGCGGGAGCAGCTTGCTACCCGGCCGTCCCGCCCCGAGCGGTGGGAGTACGTGCCCACCGGGCGGACCTACCGCCAAGTGTGGGAGTCGTCCGACACCAACGGGCGGCGCTCCCTGCTGCGGGAGTCCGGCGTACGGGTGGAGGCAATGAGGGCTACCGGCACTGTCTCTGTCGGGCTGTTCGATCGGCCGGAGGGCTACGCGGCCGTAGAGCTGACCGTCCGGGACGGCGTACAGGTAGGCGTCTACCTGCCTTCGGATCTAGCGGCGAGAGTTAGCGGCAACCCGAGCGCGGTACTCAAGATGCGTCAGCCGTCGCTCCCGCTGGCGACCACCTAGAACAGCCTGAGAGCAACGCTGAGCGGTTTTCGCGCCCCGGCGGCAGTCCCGGCAACGGTGCTGCCCTGGGGTTTTCTCATGCCCTGACTCGTAACCCTGGGTACGGGCCGGCCCGTACCCAGGGTTACGTGTGATCCCCTCCGTTGGGTGCCCATAAACTATCTCCGTTGCGGTTTCCCGAACGGGCCCTTTGAGGGCCCTGCTTCTTCTCTAACCACGTTTAAACGGCTGTGGCTCAGCCGTGCCCAAGTCACGGGGAGGTTCTATTGAGTCTGCCAACTTTCTTGGATTTCGATAACACCGACAGCGATCCGCTGCCGCTGGATGATGCGGACAGCGATTACATCCGGGGTGTTGACCACGAAACGCCAAACCGAATTGACTTCGGGGGTAGTGCTTCGTGGTGGGCGTGTCCGCATGAGCGGAGTAAGCAGCGGGCCCGTGATTCAGAGTTTCCGTTGTGGCTGCGGGTGCGGTACGCGGCGGAAGGCTGGTCTAACCGCATCGGGCATGCGGAGATGTCTAAGGGGCAGCTAGCCGGAATCCTCGGTTACCAGGATCGGTACTCCCGTGCCACTGAGTCTGCCGTGAGCCGTGCTGTCAGGCAGGCTATCGGTAAGGGCCTGCTCGACCCGTCTTCCGGGCCGTCGTGTCTTGTGATGCCGTACGCGGATCATCAGCAGGCGGGCCGTGGGACGCGGTTCTGCCGGACTCATCGGATCGTTCGGACGTGACGGTGTGCAGCTTGTCAACCAACCCGGTTGACAGCTATCAACAGGATCGGTTAGCGATCCACGCTCAATGTCCGTTTCCCTCTCTATCTCAGTGAGTGCCCGTGGCGAGGAACGAGGCACGGGGACGAACGGCCTTCGTTGGGTTTAGCTGTACTACTTACTCAACGGGGCGGCTGAGGGGCCGCCCCTTATCCCTCTATGGTTGTAATAGGGGTTTGACTAAGGGGCCGTGGCACGGCCCTAGTAGTAACTACCTTCACTGACAGTTAGTTGTTAAGCCGTTGCTGTCGGCAATGCCAGGTAACTAGGGGAAGAACTACAACACAGCCAAGGGAAACGGCAGAGCAGGCTCTGCCTAAGGGCCGATGGGGCCCGACCCTTTATACCCGACTATGGGTAGCGGCCTTCCGAGGCCGCACAGGGAAAATCAGCGCCGTTAACGGGCTACCGGGGCTAGCTCCATTCTTTCCCGCAACCCTTTCCCGAACCCATCGCTTTAGGCGCGTGTGAACGCGCATAACGGTTGTTTACAGCGGCCGGATTTCCGGCCGTTTTCTGTGCCCTGAGCGGCGGAAACGTTGGAACGCCCGTTACGACGCGCGTAACACGCGCATAACGAGAGGAGAGACGTTGAAGAAGTGTGTCTGTGGTCGGGCCCTGGCCCGGACCCGTATGGGGAACGATAAGGCTACTTGTGGCCGTGAGGAATGCGAGCGTAGGCGACGGGCGGAGCGGCAGGCCGCCTACCGTGCCCGGAAATCGGGGAAGGTTCCTAGCCGCGCTGGGAAGGCCGTTGAGCCGTCCGGGCCCGTGGTCGAGCAGGACCAGGCGAACCCTACGGCGGCTAGCCTCGGCCGTTCAGTAAGGCCGCCTGTGGTTCATGATCAGAAATGAGGAAGTGCCTCCCGATCTGGGATGATCTGGCTTGTCGAAGGCCCATGATCGCCCGCACGGAAGGCACTTACCGAGTGAAGGCTACCGGAGCGCGCCCGAAGATCATCGTGAGTGCCGACGGGCGTGGCGTGGTCGGCCATGCCGGCGCTCGTCTCCTGGCTGATGTCGCGGAGGTGACCGGGCTGACCGAGGCGTTCGGCGACGCCCTCGCCGGTCTGCGGCGGCGGCGTGGCCAGCACGACCCGGGCCGGGTCGCGGTGGACCTGGCGGTGATGCTCGCCGACGGTGGTGAAGCGATCTCGGACCTGGCCGTGCTGCGTGACCAGGCGGACTTGTTCGGTCCGGTCGCGTCGGACCCGACGGCGTGGCGACTCCTGTCCGGCGTGGACGGTGAGGCACTGGGTCGGTTGCGTGACGCTCGGGCACGGGCTCGCCAGCTGGCCTGGGCCCAGCTGGCCGAGACCCGCGGCGGGCTCCCGCAGACAACCGCGGCTGGCCAGCCGGTCCCCGGCCTGGTCCTCGATCTGGACGCCTCGATCGTGCTGTGCCACTCGGACAAGGAATCAGCGACCCCGACCTGGAAGAAGACCTTCGGCTACCACCCGTTGTTCTGCTTCCTGGACAACACCCGCGAGGCC
>NZ_BBVA01000021.1:0-25964 GCF_001652995.1 Micromonospora sp. NBRC 110037 | reverse complement strand
ACCGCCCGCGATGCCAGCCGGTGATCGTTTCGGGATCGCGTTCGATCGCCCGACGAGTGGGAACCTGCTGGCTGTACCCGATGCGATGCAGCAGATAGGACACCCCGCGCAGCGTGTAGGAGACGCCGAAGCGGCGCTCGATCACCTCGGCCACCCGCGCGAGGGTCCAGCGGGCATCGTCCCAGCCGTGCACGATCGGCCCTTCGTCGAGCATCCCGGCCAGCTGTTTCAGCTGCTCAACCGAGAGTTTGCAGTCCGAGCCTCCCGGCCCGGCCGACGCCAGAGCCTCCGTTCCGCCAGCAGTCCACTGCCGTCGCCACAGACGCACCGACTTCTCGGAAACCCGCAGCTCAGAAGCGATCTGCGCGGTCGGTACGGACTTCTCGAACATGGTCGCGGCCTGGATCCGGACCTTCTCACGCCGGACCCGGGCTGCCGCGTTCATGCCACCACCAGCCGGATACCTCATGCCTCCGACCTACCGCCCACATCGACCCAGATCACGCAGACACGCCGACGGACGTCAGCCTTTCAACCTCTGTAGCGGCACCGTCACGTCGGCCAACGCCGCCAACGCGAGTCACCAGCCTGCGAACCTGATCGTGGTTGCGACAAAAGTTCAGGTTGAGGACGAAAGTCATCACGTACGCGATGTCATCGACGAGCTCGTATCCTCCGGTCGCCACCATGAATTCATTCGTGCCATCTGGCCGTTGTGCCTCGAGCCGATCGACTGCTTCGATCATGATGGTGGAGATGTCATGGATCCCGGTGGAGCCGATAATGGTTCCGACGGGCAACTCTACTGCGACGGACTCGATGAGCCAGCCGTTGCTATAGACGGCGTGCCGGTGGAGGTGCTCGTTTATGGGTATGCCAGCGCGGAAGAACCGGCCGGCTGAGATCTGGAGCATCAACTGGCCCCTGAACCGCTCTTGCGCATTTTTCGCCAACTTTACATCTGCTTTCAAACTGGGTTAACCGCCAAGGCGAGAGCTAGCGTCCCGTTATGGCGTGAGTGGAGGCTATCGACGATAGTGCCCTATGTCATGCGCAGTATTGTCAGCTTGTCGACTTAAGCGGCTGTCAACGGCTGCCACCTGCCATCGGTGCACACTGCTGCGTTCGGCTTCCTCTTCTGCCGCTGGTGGTGTGCGTCGAAGTCTTGTGGGGGCCGCTCGGAGCACCGACGATAGTTACATGATCATCGACAGCTTGTCGGCCCCGTCTGCGCTGCTCCGGGTGCTGCAGCAGGGTCGGTGGGTAGCTCCAGACCGCTCGTCGTCGACGTATCGGGAAGTCTTCGTGATGACGCCGTAGCGCCGCAGTTCCTTCCTTTGAGTCGGATGACGGCCAACAGGCGCTGGCTCGATGACATCCCTGAGGACTATCGCGGGTTCTACCTCGGTCAACCGGACCGGCAGAGCCCGCCCGGCGACGTGGATCCCGACCGGTCTCTCCTGATCGGTGACCTCGGACCTGACCGGCCGTTTGCGTTGGACTACAGACCTTCGTCGGTCGCACCGTCGGTGATCTACCTCAGCACAGCGGCGGACTGGATCGAGGTTGCGCCCAACATCGAGATGCTGATCGAACGCCTCGGGATCTGATTGTGCCGAGGGATCCCTTTGCTCTTCTGCCGCTGACCGGGCGCAGCGTTCGGTCGCGCCTGCCGTATGCGTCATGGCGTGCAGGTGGCCGGGCATTCGTTAGGTGCCGAACCCGCCGCACAGGTAGTACAGGCTCGTGGCCAGTCCCAATATCCAGCCAGCTACGAGGCCAGACGATGACCCACGGCCGAGCCGTCCGGACAGCGCGAAGCAGCTGCCCAGCAACACCAGCTGGGCGATGCCGTACGTGAGTACGCCGAAGAAGAGCGCCGCGAACCTGCCACCGGCGTCCAAGTCTGCATTCGGGGCGCCACCAGCGGCGGTGGCCAGGGCGATCGTGAACCCAACAGCAAGGCCGTGCCCAGCGAGGGCAACGACCGCTCCGGCAACCATCGGCCTGGTGATCGTCACCGCCCGAGCGTGACATACGCCGAAGGAACCGGGCCACCTCAGCCCGAACGATTCACGAGACCGCCTGGCACAGCCGCCAGACGGAGCCGCACTGATCTGCCGCCGTCCGAGGGCCTGGCCAATATCAATGGCTCCGAGGCGGCATGGCGCGGTGGCCGGCTTCAATCGTGGCCGTCGTCGGGTTCGCCGAGATCGTTCGGCAAATGACCGAGGCAGCCCGGGCAGACGCGAAGCCAGCCCGGACGAGGTCACGCAGCACCCGCTCCGACGCGGCGGCCCGCCAGATCGGTCAGTGCTCGCCGTCTCCCACCTCCCGCCAGGCAACCAGACGCTCGGCCATGGGCCCGGTGCCGGCGCCCTCGGGCGACATGCCGAAGTGACCGCGGATCTCCTCGTCGAGGTACTCCCGAATCTCGTTGCTGTCCGCACCACCGGCCAGCCTCGTCAACAGCGGCGAAAGCATGCAGTCGTACTCGTCGACGTTGGTCTCCGGATCGAAGACACCGATGAAATCCCACTCGTTGAGCAATCGTCGCAACTCGTCCGCCCGCTCGTACATGCGGCGATGATCGCATGTCGGACGGCACACAGCCCGCCGCCGACCAGCAGAGGCCCGTGCACTCCTTTGCCGCACCGGGGGCGTGGGAACTCGGCCGGTGGCCTGACGCGGCTTTCGGTCGGAGGCGGTGTCCTGGATACGCTGCGCGTCATGCCCTACGTGCCGGATCTCAATGCGGTGTTGACCGCCGGGTATCGCGTCGAGAGCGATGGGGTCACCTATCGTGTCGAGCCGTACGAGCTTGGGCCGGTGATGCTGCCGTCCGGCAAGGTCGTGGGGTGTGATCCGCTGGTGGCGCAGGCCACTCCTTTCGTTGGCTCGGTGGCGCCCGGCAGGTATCCGCTGCGGGCTTGGGTGGCGCTGGTGCATGCCGACGGCGGCGAGGGGCAGCGACGGATCACCGCCTTGCAGTTGACGGTGGTGGACGAACCGGTCGCGGCGTGGAGCATGGCCCTGCTCCCAGGCCAGGACGCCGCCTCACTCGGCGACGAGGACTTCTTCGGGTACGCGGCCGACTCGGGTATCGGGACGCTCGCCGACCAGGTCGCCCTCGAGGCACTGCGCGAGTGGGACTTCGAGAGGATCGACGAGGTCTTCATTCCGGCGCAGGTTCCGGACGACCCGATCGACGCCGTCGTTTCCGCGGTAGCGGAGGAGCGGACCGGAGCCAACGTGTACGTCGTCGGCTCTGGATGGGGCGACGGCGTGTACGCAACGTATGTAGGTCACACCGCGGACGGGCGCATCGCCAGCTTCGTCACCGATTTCCGCGTCGTGCCGCTCGAATAGCCTCCATGACATCGCCCCGAGGCAACGAACTCGCGGGCGCACCATCCAGGATCGGGCGGCCACCCTCAGCTTGCGAAGCGTCTTGATCTGCGCAGACGGTAGTTCCATGACGGAATGTCGCTACTGGGCGCTACTTCCAGCCATGCCACGGGTTCGTGATGGCCGGTATTAACCCTTGCATCGGGCACGGCTCGGGCACGAGGCAAGGAAGCACTCTGCGAGCCTCCCGGACGCAAGTCGTCGTAAAGCTGATATCAGTTTCCGAGATGACGGTAAGCATGCATGTCGGGGTCGGGATCTCCCGCAATTCCGAGATCCTTACGCATCGACTCACGAAGAGCCGCATTGGCGGCCCACAGGTTGTTTCGCGCCTTGATGTACCGATCGCCCGAAACATCGGCATCCAAACTCAAGGCTTCGCACACACCTTCCAACTTCCGAGCAGCTACAACTACTTCATGCATGAGTTGCCTCGAGCCAATCAGAGAAACACTTTGACGCAGCCGCCAAATTCCTGATGCATCAATGGCCTCAAGTAGTGCGTTACGCATTTCAGTATCAGAAACCTCGCCACGAAACGCGACCGACCGCATTTCGGAGTGGGCTTTACTTAGAGCGGCGAGAAAATCGACGTAAACCTGTTGGCGCGCTTGCAGCAACTGACTTTTGTTTTCACGCCGCCAACGAAGGTGATCGGCCAAGAAAACTGAAATAAGCCCGACAATCGCACCTACGATTGTGCCCAGGATAGTCGACCATTCCATCCGCTCACGATACGCGTCGAGCGCAAGTAGGCACTGTCTGCTGTCGATAAGCTCGTCTGGGAGCGGACTGTCGCCCTGGCTTGTCACGTCAAGCGGACCTTGACGCCTGCGCGACGAGTGGGACTGCGTAGATTTCCGTGTTTGACCTGGGTGTGGTCCGTTGGCCAGGACGTTGCTCCTGTCCGGGAAGGACCACGTCATGGCAGACAAGAAGAAGGCGGTTCAGCTTCCTGAACCGACGGCGGCTGAGGTGGAGTTCGCGCAGCAGCTGGTCGAGCGGGCCAAGGCCGACGGAGTCTCGTTGGTCGGCCCGGGTGGGCTCCCCGCGGGGATCACCCGCACGGTCCTGGAATCAGCGCTCGACGCCGAACTGGATGCCCATCTTGACGACGCTGGTGTCGACGAGGAATCGGGTCGGCGGAGCAACATTCGCAACGGGCACGGAGCGAAGACGGTGCAAACCGAGGTCGGGCCGGTGCGGATCCAGGTTCCTCGGGACCGGGCCGGGTCGTTCACGCCGCGGATCGTGCCGAAGCACGTCCGCGGGTTGGACGGGTTCAACGAGGCGATCCTGTCGCTGTATGCCAAGGGCCTGACCACCGGGGAGATCTCCGCGCATCTGGCGGACGTGTATGACGCGGACGTGTCCCGGGAATTGATCAGCCGGGTCACCGACAGCGTGCTGGAGGAGATGGAAGCCTGGCGGCAGCGGCCGCTCGACAGGGTGTATCCGGTGGTGTTCATCGACGCCTTGGTGATGAAGATCCGCGAGGGGCAGGTCGCGAACCGGCCCGTCTACGTCGTGGTCGGTATCAGCCTCGACGGAGAACGCGACGTGCTCGGTATGTGGGCCGGGATCGGCGGGGAGGGTGCCAAGCAGTGGGTCGGCTACCTCACCGAACTGCGCAACCGCGGCGTCGCCGACGTGTTGGGCCGGGGACGCCCGGATCGCGATCCGGACCAGGCTGCCGACGGTGGGGTCAACGACGCAGTGCAGCCCGAGATCGGTGATGCGCCCATCGCGGGCGTTCCACTCCCGCACGCCGCCGTCATGGCCGAGGATCGCTCCCAAGGCGTCGATCGTCGGCTTCCACAGATTCGACCAGGCCCGGCGGGGTCCGACAACGAACGCGAGCTGCAGCGCGACGCCATCGCCCGGCAGCGTGCTGGCAGTCATGATCTGATCACGAATCTGCTCCTTGTACACCCTCGTGCCGTCGTCGTCACGTCGAACACGTAGGTCCCGCCAGGATCATCGACCGGTACGGCCGGGCAGACCGCCACGGAGGATGCCGCTGCGTGACGCTTGGTCGCCCATACCGAGACGAAGTCCCGCCCCGTCCGCCTCACCAGCTGCGGCGCCAGCGGAAACAGGTAGTTGTCCAGGTCGTGGGAGGCGTATAGCGGCGCCGTATCCGCCAGCCCGACGTCCAGCCGCAACGCGAGAGGGCCGGCATTGCTCACAGCCTGCTGAGCGACGGTGGTGCAGCCGCCGTCGATGAATACTGAGGACCGCGCCTGACCGCGCGAGCCAGCCGCGTCCCAACTCGCCACCGCTGGGGCGACGCTCAAAACGCAGCCCTCGGTCTCGGGCCGCGCGTAGAAGGAGGGCCTGACCACGGACGGACTGTAGCGCCGGCGCCGACCGACGGCTCGTTACGGTGTCTTCGCTGGTAACAGTTCCAGCTTGAGCGTGTGCGTGATCTCATCGCTGAGTTCGCCGTCCACGCCTACCGAGATGGAACCGGTGTCGGTGACAGCGAAGACCAGTTCAACGCTTCCCGTCTTCAACACGAGGGGATCATCGCCTCCGCCAGCCGCGGCGATAGCTGCCCGGATAGTGTTGATCGCTTCGACGAGGGTGCCCTCGACAAGGTGGTCCCGGATCTCGTAGCGGGGCTGCGCACCTTCGGGTACGAGGGTGATGTCGATTGTGTGTGTCCTCTGCCAGGTACGGCTCGCCCCGACCGTCACCTTCCAGCCGATGACCGGAATACGGAAGTCGAGGCTACCGCCGGCTTTGGTCGTCGCAACCGCATTGAGGACTAGTTGAACAGACCCTATCTGCATGTCTTTGGCTGAGTTGGCCGCTGACACGTCCGCTTGGCTGACAGCGTTCTTCACGGCGGTGACGAGTTCGTTAATGGGCGCGGTGTAGTCTGCGACGTTCACCTCTGGGTTCCTGTCTCCGCTCGGCGGCACTACGGGTCGAGGGCTCAGGCGGCGACAGCGAAGGGGTCTCCGTACACCGTGTACGCCAGCCACGTCGGGTCGAGCAGATCTTCGTGCTCCGCGGTCCGCGCCGCGTGGGCAGCCTCGCCAAGCATGGCGCCGTCCATCAGTGCCTGGTAGAAGGCGGCGGCGAACTGGGCGGAACTACTGGACCGCACGGCCCACAGCGTGCCGACGAACGCACCGGCACCGGCAGCCATGTATTTCTGGGCCCACCCCATCATGCTCGTGTAGCTGGGGGCGGTGCCAGCACTGCGGCACGCGTTGATGAATACGGCAGGCTGGGACGATGCCAAGGCCCGCTGAGCTTCGGCGGCGCTCAGCATCCACGGCTCCAGCGCGCCGTCGTCCAGCATGATCCTCGAACCGTCGAACCCGAAGGTGCTGTGGCAAGCAAAGTGGGCGGCTCCCATAGCACCAGATTCGACGAGTTCGAGGAACGCGCTCATGGTGGTGATGGGCTGGCCGCCGCCGACGATGCTGCGGATCGCGGCGATCTCGGCTGCCACATCCTTGGGCCCGCCGGACGGCACGACGAAATGCGGCTCCCGTACATTCACCGTGAAGGCGCGGAACTGACCGTAAGTCCGACGTACCACCGGGATGCGTTCGACGAGGAATCCTTCGTCCTGGCCAGCGTCGAGTGGATAAAGGATTTCCCAGGGCAGGGCGTCGTAGTCGGTCGCGATCGTGAACGCCGTCATATGTGAGCGGATCTGCCAGAATTGGTCGCGTATCAACTCAGGAACCATCTCGTTCCATAGCCGAGTCCCGCTGGCCCGCAGCAGACGCCGGGTGGTCGCCTGATCGTGCTGCCGGCTCCCGTCTGCGAGTTGCCGCAGGGTTCCCAGCGCCTGCTCGACCGCAGACCTCGGCTCCTGCGCCACCGAGATCGTGACGGGCGGGAAGAGCGCCAGATCGGAGCGAAGTTGAAACTCGTAGTGACCACCGGTGTACCGAACCTCCATGGTGGCCTCTCCTGGCTGCGAACGCATGGAGTAGAGCGGTGCGACCTTCGGTGTTGTTAGACCGTAGGATCCGTTGGCCGCGACGGACAGCTCTACCGAGACTGAGGCAAGGAAAGTTCCACCGGCCCATGCCATGACCTCGATGCGATGCAGGCCGATGCGACAGGCTACGAGCCCGAATCGGACCGGCGCGGGGTCGTCGCGCGGCAGCACCAGGAAGGTGTGCTGCCGCGGACCACCGAGGTGCAGCGCTGGTGGCGCGTGCACGGTTACGGTGACCGGTGTTCCGTCTTCAGCCACGATCAGATCGCTCAACCGGGCAGCCGCGGCTGGCAGAGCGCCGGGCTTCGCGCTCGTGATACGGACGACAAGGCTGAGCTCGGCACCCAGCGGTACCTGGCTCGGTGCTTCCGCAACCAGGAAACGTGGTGCCTGTCCCGGAGAGTCCGTGATGGGCGGTCGTTCATCACCACCGGTGCTCCACGAGCTGGCACTCCCCGATGCCGCAGATGGCCTCTCGCCTTCTTCTGGCTGCTCCATCGGGGCGACGCCCTCTCGGTTGACGGCCTCGCGCTGGGGCGCACTCAGCTCATGACCCGAGCCGGAAAGGTCAGCGAAGAGCTGGTCCACCTTGACGTTCACCATGTCGAGGTGGCCGTTTTTAGCGAGTTCCCGTAGGACCTCCAGCTTCATCTCGAGCTGCCGCTTGTGGTCCTCGCGCGCCTCGCGCCGGTGGTCTAGCTTGTCCTCACGCTCCTCACGCTCCCGTTCCAGCCGCGCCAACCCGTCGGCGAGTTCCTTGGCGTCGAGCTCGCCGCGCGTCTGCGCCATGATCAGGGCCTTGATCGGATCAGCGCCGATCGTCTCCAAGGCGAGTTCGAGCTGACGCCGCCGGAACTCCAGCGTCTCGGCCTGCAACCGCTGCTCCTGCCGCTGCTGGCGCACGGCGGCCACGTCGCGTTCCTGCGCCGCCTGGCGGCGCAGCTGCTCGAACGCGGCCACCTCCTCCGGGGTCAGCACCTCCACCCCGACCAAGCTCATCCGCAAACCGTGTGCGGCCGGCGGCTTGACCGTCGAGTACGCCCTGATCCGCGCCGTAACGTCACGACGCAGTGCGTAGAGATCGCTCATGCGGTAGTTCAGCGCCAGGTGGCTCAGCTCGGTGTCTCGCCGCAGGTAGGCGAGGAGCACCGACTCAGCGTTCAAGTTCTCTCGCACCACCCGCGCCGGATCAGTGACCGTACAGGCGAACGTCACACGCACGGTGAAGTCGGCGGCCTCCGCGGACGGCACCGTCAGTTCCGCGGTCACGGGAACGTCCTCGGCAACGTTGACGAGGATGACCTGATCGGCGCGCACGACCTGATCGCCGTCGAGGGACAGCTCAGCGCGATCGACGACGTACCGGTCGTCCACCCGGAAGACCAGCACCTCGTGCGCCCCCACGTGAGGCAGGGCAACCGCTTCACGGCGCTTCCGGCCCAAGCCGAGCAGACCCCGACTCGCAGGAGCGTCCAAGGCGTCGGACCTTACAATCGGATACGGATCGCGCATCTCATTCCCAGCTCGTCTGTCTGGCCGCGGCTCGGTACACAGTGTCTCTCGCCATCTGACCTCCCGTGAAGTCCCGAGGCTGCGCCGATACGATCCTCCTGGGCTGAAAGGTCAGGGCGTAGGGAAGGATCCGTCGGCGGAGAGGATGCGGCTGGCCGTGCCCGGCCGAGGGGCGTACCAGCAGGGTGAGCGCCGCTGCCACGGCGGCGGGTGCGCCCGGGCGAATCCTGCCCATTCGCCGCATCAGCTCATCACGCCACCAACGGCCGCGCCTCCTCCTCGACCCCACGATCGATTGGTGTCCGTCGCGGTGGCCGCCGCAGTCGGGGCCACCGCCGCCCTGATCCTGCTCCGCCATAGGAGGAACCGGCGGTCGTTCTAGGCCAGCGCCACCATGACGGCATCAAAAGTCGTCGGCATTATCACCTACGCCAGCTGGCACCAGCCAGGCCAAGGGCCAGCGAACCCTGACCGATTCGGGCGCGCCGAAGACGCCGAGGAGCTCATCGTTCCCCGGAGGTGACGGTCGGGGGCGCAGAGCCAGCGCCTACCGGCCCGAAAGTGCCCGCTACACCAGCTCGCGAGCGACCTGTGCACCCAGCCATAGCGCTGCGGCGGCGTGAGGAACGGTGTTGAGCGGACTGAGCCGCTGCCTGCCGATGAGCTCGAACTGATCGTCGAGTTCAACGCGGATCGAGTCCAGTCTCTTGCCGTCGATGTCGTCTCGGTCGTCCTCAAACTCCCAGTTCAGGTTGAATCCGTGCCGTCGGCACCTGAGCTCCGCTCCGCTTACCAGCTCATCGAACCAGCCTGGCTGACGGACCAGCACGAGCACGTATACCTCGGGGCGGAGGGTAAGTAGCGGCACCGAGATGCCGGTATATCTGATCTCGACCGCCGGTGGCTCCCCCATCGGTGCGGGCTGGGTGGCGTTAAGCAGGTGCTGGATCGGCCAGATGCCACCGAGTGGATCGCGGAGGTCCCGGCTGTCGTAATCCAGGTCGTCGTACCCGAAGAGCTCCTCGGCGAACTCGCGAAGGAAGGCTCGTTTCACCGAGTACTCCGCGCGCTCACTGCCGTACCGGGAGCTGGTCGGCGCGAGGATTCCGGAGGGAAAGACATGCTGGAAGCCCGGATGCGTCTTGAGGTCCCCGGATCTCCGGCTCAACAGCGCGCTGTACCCCTGCTTCTCCTTCACGATCATTACTGCTGCCACCGACAAGGCGGCCGCCCGGTGGGTGCCGTTGAAGAGTTCATTTCCGTCAGCCCGTTCTCGCAGCCAGGCACGTCGCGGGAAGTCGCTCAGCGACCACACGGCATTCGGCCGGCGACTCACGACGTCGATGAACTCGCGTTCAAGCATTTCCGAGGTCCCCACCGACTGAAAGTAGGTGCCGTAGCGGGCATGAATGCGGAACCTGCCGGGCCCGTGGCGCTCGATGTTGTCGAGCGCGAACGTCTCCGCGTTGAACCGCCGAACTTCGTCGCGCCGCCAGTAGGTGCGTCGGAACTCCGCCCTGCCACGGTGGTCGAAACCCCGACCTTCCGCGTCGTACCGACGCCTGTCGGGCCGGACGTGATCGGTGATGTTTCCAATCGCTGAGTCGAGGTCGCCTCTGAGCTCGGGTGCCGCGACCTCAGCCCAGATCGGGAACGTGCAGCCGCCCAGCGACACCAACGGGATTTCGGGGTACAGCCTCCGCAGCGTTCCTTCCCAGCCAGATACGCCGAACACCTTCCTTACGCGGTTGTCTGATATCGAGTACCGCCTGCTTTCCAACTCGGCCAGCGCCCGCAGCGGCCACGGGCCCGGCTGGTGAGGCACTGTACGCACCTGGAGCTCTTGGAGCGGCGCCTCACAAGTACAACCATCGGAGGTCCGGCGCCCTGCGGAACCTTCAGCAGTCGCCGTTGGAGCCACGGCCGACCCGTCGCTGCGAGAACGCACCTCCACCGTCGCAACCACCACAAGCAGCAACAGGAAGGCGCCCAGCACCACGAGCAGCCACCGCTCCCCGGGCAGGTCGACGCGGTTGGTGACCACATTGCCAGCCAGCCCGAGCAGCGCGGTCGCGGTGACGGCAACAACTGCCCGAGCCGTTCCGCGGGTGCGTCTGTCTCCCCGATCCATCCCAACCTCCGCAATCGCGGCCTCGGAAGTGATGGCAAGTATCAGTGGGCCATCCGCACCCGTGTTTGAGACTCTAGTACTCCAACGTCACTTGGCTTCGGCGTTGGGCGTGGCGCAGGCATGAAGACGGCCACCGCGTTGATCATCGATGGTTTGTGAGGACAACCGAAAATCGTGCGGTGGCCGCGTGCCACAGCGTAGACCCCGTCGGATGGCGGGTCATCCTCGACGAGGCGGTGACGCGTGTCGCTGACCGGTTCGTGCGGGCGGAGCCACGCCGGACCGCCGGGCAGTTCGTGGAAGGACTGCTGTCGGGCGTGGAACGCAAAACCTGCTGGTCGCTTGCCGAACGGGCGGGTCACGTCGACCCGCAGGCGATGCAGCGGCTGCTGCGCACCGCGTTGTGGGACGCCGATGACGTCCGCGATGACGCTCGGGCTTGGCTGATCGAGCAGCTCGGGCATCCCGACGCGGTGCTGGCCTGCGACGAGACCGGCTTCCTGAAGAAGGGTCTGTGCTCGGTCGGGGTCCAGCGGCAGTACACCGGCACCGCCGGACGTGTCGAGAACAGCCAGGTCGGGGTGTTCCTGGCCTACGTGTCGCCCGAGGGGCGGGCGATGATCGACCGTCGGCTCTACCTACCCGAGACGACCTGGTGTCAGCAGCCCGACCGCCTCGCCGCTGCCGGCGTCCCCGACCAGATCGAGTTCGCCACGAAGCCTGCCCTCGCCCGGCAGATGATCGCCGCCGCACTGGATGCCGGAGTCCCGTTCGGGTGGGTGACCGGCGACGAGGTCTACGGCGCCGACCCCGGCCTGCGTGCTGACCTCGAACACCGTCAGATCGGCTACGTCCTGGCCGTCGGCTGCGACCGACGCGTGGTGGTCAACGACGGTCGCACCTTGATCCGCGTCGACGACCTCGCCGACCGGATCCCCAGGCGTGAGTGGCAGCCCCACAGCTGCGGGCCGGGCGCGAAAGGTCCCCGCGACTACCTGTGGGCCTGGATCACCACCGCCACCCAACCTGGCGAGCACCGATGGCTGCTTATCCGCCGTAACCGGAGCACCGGCGAGCGGGCCTTCTACCTGTGCTGGTCACCCCGACCGGTTCCGCTGCACACCCTCGTGACCGTCGCCGGCTCTCGTTGGAGCATCGAGGAGTTGTTCCAGACCGGCAAAGGTCAGGTCGGTCTGGACCATTACCAGGTCCGCGGCTGGACCGGCTGGCACCGATTCATCACCCTGGCCATGCTCGCCCTGGCCGTCCTGACCATCCTCGCAGCCCAGCAGCCCGACACCGACCCGAAGATCATCGCGCTGACCGTCGCCGAGATCCGCCGACTCCTCAACGCCTTCGTCCGCGCCGTGACGCTCCCACCCGCGCACACCCTGCACTGGTCGATCTGGCGACGAACATCCCAAGCCCGAGCCCGACGAGCCCACTACCAGCGCAGACAGGCGAAGTGACGTTGGAGTACTAGGTTCCGCTTCAACTTCTGACCGTCCGCCCGTGGTATTACGTGCCGTTGGTCCAAGTTGGCCCCTCGCCCCTTGCTCCGGCGGGTCATCATCGTGTTTGTGGAGGCGTTGACGGCTCTGTTTGGCGCGGTCGTGGGTGGCTTGCTGGTCCTGATCGGGGAGATTCTCCGTCGCCGATCAGAGCGACGAGACCGCGCGGTAGACAGGCTCCTCGCTGCGAGCGCCGACTTCGCCATGGTCATCAACAGGACATCTGGCGAAATAATCGACGCCAGGCTCCGCCAACTGCCTCGGCCTGGCTCGGCCCTCCGTGCCGAGCGCCACGAAGCAACCACTAAGTTCTTCATGACGCCGGCACCGCCAGAGCTGCACGACGCAGGTCGTCGGCTTGCTTACGCCTATCACGATCTGTACGACCACTTCGACGAAGACGACGGCTGGGCCGAGGCATGGGACAACTACCGGGCTTCCATCCTGCAGTTCGAGGCGGCCGTAAGAGATGTGGCGCGTCTCAGCATCGGCTCACGCCGCTACGGTGGCGGCAGTTTGCGTCGCCGCGAAGGTAGGGCGGGTGACGAGCCCTCGCCGTCGATTCGACCTTACGGTTGGCGGCGAGGCAGCGGGAGCGGCGCCATGCTCGGCGACTTGGGTGACTAGCAGCAGGGGCATTCGCGTTTCAACATCGAGTTGCGGGTGCTGGGGCATTCCCCCATCGGTACAAGGCATTGATCCCCGGCGTGGGCGGCGGACATCGGCTGACCGTAGCCCAATACGAACAAAGGCTGAGAGCGATCCTTGAGCTCATGGAGGAAACGCCGATGGTGGCGACCACTGGCCCCGTAGTGCGTAAGTGGCGGCAGGGGCACGTATTGCTGTGGCAGCCGGGTCGTGGGAGCGCACCGGGAGCACCGGAGCTTGTCGGTCGCTGACCGGGCGTCGGCCATAGCCCGAGGGTGCTCTGGCCAGCAGCCACGACAGGTTGCCGACAACCTGCAGGATCGGCCATACCGGCTCGACGGCAGCAACCCTACGGCAAGCCCTGGATCGGGGAGCATGTTGGGAGCAACGGGGTGCACTGAACGGCCCTCAACTGCGTTGAACGGCACCCAACGGCGCGCAACTACACCCACCCCTGCCTGCGGCTTCGTATTTGCGCAGGTCAGAGCCGCTGCGGCATCCTGCTTCACACAACTGCACTCAACGGCAGCGAACAGCAGTCAACGGCACTCAATATCGCCTGGTGGGGGAGTATCCGCAGGTTAGGTCGGTAAAGGGCTTGTTGCGGCTCGCACCTTACAGGTGGGTGCAGATTGGGTGCAGGTTGGCGAAGTGGTCACCGCACCCGAAGTGCTCACCCATGCCGGGAAGAGCGGATGGCTTCACCTGCGGCGATGTGGGCAAGCGCCTGGCGTGACCTCCCAGAGAAGACCGAAGTGGTCAGGCGTTGATGCTCCCCGCTTCGCTGGCGCGTCGGCTGTCGTGCCGAGTTCGCCGGCCGCGATCGGGACGGTCGCGTTGGATCGATGTGAGGCACCGGCGTCGTTGTGGCCGCGTCGGTGCTGATCCCGCCGGTTGAGACTCGAATCCCACCGGTAAGCCTATGGTCAGGCCTTCTTCAATGGTGACCTCTTCGGCGGGGCTGAAGTGGTCGGGCGAGGCCGCGTCCGGTTGGTGTTCGGCCAGGCATCGACGCGACTGGGCCCGTGCCGTGGCTGCGCCGCCGTGAATAAGCGGAACAGTGGTTCGAACGGCTATCGCAGCCGGAGGGCGCCGAGTGCCGGTTCATCGTGGGCAGTGGGCGCGATGCCGGTGGTTGTCAGAATCCTGCCGGCGTCGAGGGATGAGCCGATCGCGCTTCAGTCGGCGCTTGCCTCGTTACGTCATGTCACGACATCCCCCGGAGGGGGTGTGGTTCTGAGTATTTATAGGCGTTTCGTGGTGGCAAGTTGTAACCGCTCTTTACAGAGACTGGTGCTGATCTCTAGCGTCTGCGTCGCCGGTCGGCATGATCACGGGGGGCGATGTGTTGCGGTGGCGGTTCAGTACGCGTGCGCGTGTCTTCGCTGGGAGACGTGTGTCTCTGGTGATGGCGGCTGTTCTGGCGGCGACATCTGCGGGGCCGGTGATCTTCGACCAGTCGGCGGCGACGGCGGAGGCCGGCTCCGCCTCGGAGGACTCTGCGCAGAGCGGTGTGCTGCAGGCGGCGGATGAGGCGTCGGCGATGCGGTTGGCGTATCGCAGCCGTAAGCCGGTGCTGGTGTCGGACGCGACGACGGAGGTGTCGCGGTCGTGGGCGCAGCCGGACGGAACCGTGCGCGCGGAGTTGTCTGCGGCCCCGGTACGAGCCAGGAACGCCGCGGGGCAGTGGGCAGATCTCGACCTGGCGTTGCAGAAGCGCTCGGACGGCAGCGTCGCTCCGAAGTTGGACGCGCGTGGGTTGTGGTTGTCGGGTGCGCGGTCCGCGGATGCGGATGCGCTGGCGGCGGCCGGTAGTGGTGCCTCTCGGGTGGCGTTGGGGTGGCGTGGTGTGTTGCCGGAGCCGACCCTTGACGGCACGACGGCCACCTATGCCGAGGTGAAGCCGGGCGTCGATCTGATGGTCGAGGCGCGCCGGTCTGGTTTCGCGTACTCGTTCCGGGTGAAGACGCCGGCGGCGGCTGCGTCTGTCTCGTCGATCAGTCTGCCGTGGTCGGTGGGTGCTGGTGCGGCGGCGGCGCGCTCGGCGGTGACGGCTGCCGGTGACGCGCCGGTGACGGTGTCGCAGGGTGAGATGTGGGACGCGCGGACGTTGTCCTCTGGCGAGCCGCAGCACCGGGCGGACGTCAAGGTCGCGGCGGTGGCGACCGGTGGCGGCGTCGATCTGGTGATGACTCCGGACCCGGTCTTCTATCAGGATCCGAAGGTGACGTACCCGGTGACGATCGATCCGTCGGTGAATCTGGGGCCGGCGTTCGACGGGTATGTGCAGGACACGATCGCGAATACCGACAAGTCCGGCGACACGACCCTGAAGTTAGGGTACGTCGTCGACGCGAACGAGGGCTGCCCGTCGGGCTGCAAGGCGCGGACGTTGATGAACTTCCAGCGGCTGGGCGGCCTCGACGGCGCACAGGTGATCAGCGCGGAGCTGTTCCTGTGGAACTACCACTCCTACTCCTGCAATCCGGCGGGTTGGGAGTCGTGGCTGGTCAGTTGGGCTGACTCGTCAGCTCGCTGGGGTAACCAGCCATCGTGGCTGGAACGTGACGGCACTTCCACCGGTACCAAGGGCTACGGGGGATGCGCCGACGGCTGGGTGTCGGTGTCGGTGAAGAAGTCCTTCCAAGCCGCCTTCGACTCGGTGGAGCAGCAGTGGGCGCTGATCGGGCTGCGGGCGTCGAGCGAGTCCAGCAGCGCCGGCTGGAAGAAGTTCAACTCGTCGGAGGCGTCGGCGCACACCCCGTACGTGACGTTGGTGTACAACCGGACGCCGAACGTGCCCACCGGTCCGAAGATCGATTCCTGCTACTCGGCGTGTAGTTCGCCGGCGGTGGTGCGCTCGGGGACACCACAGCTCACGGCCACGGTCTCGGACCCGGACGGGGGCACCCTGCGGGCGGAGTACGCGGTGTTCAACAGCACCAAGGGCACGTTGATGGCGAAGTCCGGCACGGCGGTCACCGGCGTCGCGTCAGGCACGGCCAGGCCATGGAAGGTCGTGCCCTTGTCGGGCAAGACGCTGCCGGACGGGGTCTACTTCTGGCGGGTGCGCGCCTGCGACGCGACCACGTGCAGCGACACCACGGGTTGGTTCCAGTTCACCGTCAACACGCAGGATCCGTCGCTGCCGTCGGTGTCGGCGACCACCTATCCACCGAAGGACACCGGCACGTGGAACGGCGGCCCCGGTCAGGCCGGTTCGTTCACCTTCGGACCGGGGTCGGCCAGCGACGTCAGCGAGTACATCTACTCGGTCAACCAGGGCAACGCGGTGACGGTGGCGGCCGGCGCCCCGCAGGCGGAGAAGTTGACCGCCAACCAGCAACAGGTGTCGTCGAACCTGACCGGCTTCACCGCCGGCGGCTACGCCACAATCGCCCGTTCCACAGCGCGTGGTCACAACAGCTCCGACTCGCTGCAGATCACCCCGACGGCCACCGGCGGCACGGCGGGAGCGCCGTTCACCTACGCCACGGTCGGCGGGGACAACGGCGGTCTGCGGCTGGGCATGCAACCCGGCAAACGCTATCTGGTCACCGGGTGGATCTACGTGCCGGCGTCGACGGGCCTGACCGTCACCGACTGGCGAGGGTTGGCGATCGTCCCGATCTACATGAACGCCGGCAGCTACACCACCCTCGCCTCGAACCGCCCGACCGCGACCGACACGTGGCAGAAACTGTCGATCGTGGTCACCGTCCCGACCACCGCGACGGAGGCGTTCGTGCGCCTCTACAACGGCATGACCCCGGGCTCGGGCAAGACCGTGTTCTGGGACGACCTGTCGCTGCGGGAGGTGACCGGCACGAGCACCGTCGAGTCGATCACCCCGGCGCGTGACGGGCTCAACGTGCTGCAGGTGCAGTCCCGCAACGCCGCCGGCGCCACCTCCGACCCCCGGGTCTACGAGTTCCTGGTCACCCCGAGCAGTAACTCCTGGGCCTGGACCTTCGACGACGACCAGGGCAAGGACGCCGCCTCGGTTCCGGCGGGCTTCCCCGCCGTCTACAGCGGGACCACCGACCCGCACACCCGCCCGGGGCGGATTGACGCGGCAGCGGCGACCCTGGACGGGACCGGCGTGTTCACCACCGCCTCACCGGTGCTCAACACCTCCGCGGTCAGCGGCTTCACCGTCGCAGCGTGGGTCAGGATCCCCGACGACACGGCGCTGGCCGCGCCACACACCGCGGTGGCGCAGAACGGGGTGGCGACGAGCATGTTCACCCTCGGCTACCGCACCGACCGCGACGTCACCGGCGACGGCACACCCGATCCGGCGTGGTGCTTCACGGTCGCGACCAGCGATTCGGCGACCAGCGGCCGTACAGGAGCGTGCACCGGCGATTACGTCGCCCCGGGGGACTGGGTCAGCCTCGTCGGATCGGTGGACCCCACCAACGGCCTGATCACCCTTTACGTCAACGGCCCCGATTTCATCGGCGGCACGAAGGCCACCGCCGCCTATGCGGGTGGCTGGTCGGCGACCGGCCCGCTCACCCTCGGCGGCGGATTCACCGGCACGGAACGGTGGCTGGGCGACGTCGACCACGTCTACGCCAGCCAGTACGTGTGGTCCGACGACCAAGTCCTCCAGTTCGCCGTCCAATGATCCACGTCTGGTTTCCCGCGTCTGCCCGGTCATCGCAGGAAGGACCGTCCGTGACCTCCTCCCCATCCGCTCTCCGAGCGGCCTCCCGACGCCGACTGTCGCAGGCGCGCACTCCGATCGCCGCGATGTTGGCTGTCGTCATGGCGGTGGTCACCGCCCAGGTGCCCGCTGATGCGGCAGGCGCGGCGCCGTGGAAGCCTCCCAAGCCGAAGGACGTCACGGGAGTGGCGGTCAAGCCGCTCAAGCACACGGTGCGGCCGTCCTGGACCGCCGGTGCGCGTGAGGTCCGCGCCACGGGCACAGCGGCGCGCTGGCCGCAGGCGGGCACGGCGACTGTCGACCTCACCACCGGAGGCCGGCAGCGCGCCGGCGCGCTGCCGGTCTGGGTCAGCCCGCACCCGGGACGCTCACGGACGTCCGCCGCTGGTGAGGAAGCGGTCGGCCAAGTGACGGTCAGCCTGGCGGACAAGGCCGCCGCCCGTAGCGCCGGGGTGTCGGGTCTTGTGCTGGACGTGCGACGCGCCGACGGCCGCAGAGACGGCGGCGCTGTCGATCTGACGGTGTCCTACCGTGAGGTCGCCGCCGAGCGCGGTGGTGACTGGGCGTCGCGGCTGCGGCTGGTGTCCCTGCCCGACGGCACGCCGCTGCCCAGCACCAACGACGCCGCCGCCAAGACGGTCAGCGCCACCGTCACGCTGTCACCATCAGCGCGGGTGGCGCTGGCGGCCGCGCCGTCGGGTGACAACGGTGACTACTCCGCGACGTCGTTGTCGGCGGCGAGCACGTGGCAGGTCTCCGAGCAGACCGGGGCGTTCTCCTGGTCGTACCCGGTCAGTGTCCCGCCGGTGCCCGGCGGCCTGGCGCCAGCGCTGAGCATGTCCTACTCGTCAGCGGCGGTGGACGGACTCACCGGCGGCACGAACACCCAGGGTTCATGGATCGGTGACGGGTGGAGCATGTGGCCCGGCTACATCGAACGCAAGTTCAAGGCCTGCGCCGACGACAAGGATCCGATCCGCGGTAAGAACGCCAACAACGGCAGCGTGTCCGGCGGTGACCTGTGCTGGTACAAGCCGGAGGGCAACGCCACCGTCTCGCTCAACGGCCAGGCCACCGAGTTGGTGAAGTCCAGCGGCAACACCTGGAAGGGCGTCACCGACGACGGGTCGAAGATCGAGCTGGCCACCGACACCAGCAACGACGACAACAACAACGAGTACTGGAAGATGACCACACCTGATGGCACCCAGTACTACTTCGGCCGCAACCACGGCGGCGGTGGCAGCTCCGGCGCCACGACCACGAACTCCACCTGGACCGTGCCCGTCTACGGCAACCACCCCGACGAGCCCGGCTACAACACCAGCGGATTCGCCGCATCCCGCGCCACCGAAGCCTGGCGGTGGAACCTCGACTACGTCGTGGACACCCACGGCAACACGATCACCTATTTCTACGGCAAGGAGCCCGGCGCCTACGGCCGCGAAGGCGACAAGAACAAGCGCACCACCTACGACCGCGGCGGCTACCTCACCAAGGTCGAATACGGCAACCGCACCGACGCACCCGTCACCACCTACGCCGCCGCCCGTGTGCTCTTCGACCACGACGACCGCTGTGTCAGCTCCTGCTGGTCGGGCAGCACCGCCATCCAGGCGTCCTGGCCCGACACCCCCTGGGACCAGTACTGCACCGCCGCGCCGTGCACCGAGCAACTGTCGCCGACGTTCTGGACCAACCAGCGACTCAACATGATCACCACACAGGTGCAGTCCGGCTCCGGCGCCACCTACAGCACCGTCGACGAGATCTCCCTGCGCCACACCTACCTGCAGTCCGGTGACGTGGGCGCGTCACCGATGTGGCTCAGGGGCATCACCCGCACCGGCAAGGTCACCACCGCCGGCGGCGCCGAAGCCACCGTCCCCGAGATCGTCTTCGACCCCGGCGCCGACCCCCTCGCCAACCGCGTGGACGGGCCGGCCGACGGACGCTCCAACCTGTTCCGTTACCGCATCAACACCGTGACCACCGAATCCGGCGCGCAGTACGGAATCACCTACTCAAAACCCGAGTGCACGCGGGGCAACACGCCGGCCGCGGCGAGCAACACCAGACGCTGCTTCCCGCAGTACTACGGGCCCAAGGGCGAAGAGCCCACCCTGGACTGGTTCCACAAGTACCGCGTCGACCGCATCGACGTCTACGACAACACCGGCGGCTTCACCCACGAACAGACCAACTACGACTACCTCGACACCCCCGCCTGGCACTACGACAACTCCGAGCTCACCGACGAGAAAAAGCGCACCTGGAGCGAGTTCCGCGGCTGGGGAAAGATCCGCGTGCGCACCGGCCTGGAATCCGGCGTCCAGTCCGCCACCGAGTACCTCTACTTCCGGGGCATGGACGACGACAAACAGCCCACCGGCACCCGCGACGTGTGGATCACCGACTCCCAAAACGGCACGGTTGAGGACCACGACGCCTACGCCGGCATGATCCGCGAGGAAACCACCCTGCTCGGCGCGGGCGGCAGCTGGATCTCCGGCACCATCACCACCCCGGTCAAGCAAGGCCCCACCGCCAGCTCCGGCAACCTCAAGGCCTGGATGACCAACACCGGCACCACCCGCAGCCGGCTCAAGCTGTCCACCGGCGCCACCCGCTGGACCAAGACCGTCACCACCTACAACAGCGACAACCTGCCCACCCAGGTCGACGACCTCGGCGACGAATCCACCACCGCGGACGACCGCTGCACCCGCACCTGGTACGCCCGCAACCCATCCACCTGGCTACTCGGCCTGCCCAAGCGCACCGAAGCCGTCGGCGTCGACTGCGCCGCCACCCCCACGCTGCCCGCCGACATGCTGTCGTCGACCCGCACCACCTACGACAACGCCGCCAACAACTGGGACACCGATCTCCCCGTCTACGGCAACGTCGCCAAAACCGAGGCCATCGACCGGTGGAGCGGCACCACGCCCACCTGGATCACCACCGGCCGCTGGACCTACGACTCCTACGGCCGGGTCACCGACAGCTACGACGCCCTCGACCGCAAGACCGCCACCACCTACAGCCCGGCCACCGGCCCGGTGACCAGCGTCTCGGTCAAGAACGCCCTCGATCAGACCACCACCACCAACTACGCCCCAGCGTGGAACCTGCCCACCGCCATCGTCGACGCGAACAGCATCCGCACCGACCTCGCCTACGACGGACTCGGCCACCTCACCAAGGTCTGGCTACCCGGACGCGACAAAGCCACCTACCCCAACGCGCCGAGCACCGAGTACACCTACCTGCTGCGCAACACCGCCGCCACCGCCGTCACCACCAAAACCCACAACCCGCTCGGCACCAGCAACTACGCCATCTCGATCACCCTCTACGACGGCCTCCTGCGCGCCCGCCAAGTCCAGACCCAGGCACCCGGCGGCGGACGGACCCTCACCGACACCGTCTACGACTCCCGCGGCCTGCTCGACTGGTCCACCGCCCCCTACTACGACAAAACCAACACCCCACCCGACACCACCGTCTACGGCGGCGCCGGCACCCCCGCCGTGCCCGCCCTGACCCAAAACGTCTACGACGGCGCCGAACGCCTCACCGACGCCATCTTCAAGGTCGGCGTCAACGAGACCACCAACGAAAAGTGGCGCACCACCACCCGCTACCAGGGCGAGAAGACCAGCGTCACCCCACCGCTCGGCGGCGTCGCCACCACCACCATCACCGACGCCCGCGGCCGCACCACCGCACTGCGCCAGTACAAGAACCCCGCCGACGTCGGCAGCGACAACGCCACCACCTTCGAGCAGGCCCGCTACACCTACACCGACCGCGACGAACTCGCCTCCCTCATCGACCCGGCGACGAACACCTGGCGATACACCTACGACCAACGCGGCCGCAAGATCCGCGACGACGACCCCGACCGCGGCACCACCACCTACACCTACGACGCCGCCGGACAGCTCACCACCACCAAGGACCACCGCCAGACGATCCTCGCCTACACCTACGACGACCTCGGCCGTAAGACCACCATCCGCGACGGCTCTACCACCGGCCCGATTCGAGCCAAGTGGGTCTACGACACCCTGACCTACGGCATCGGCAAGCTCACCAGCTCCACCCGCTACGAACCCGCCGGCAGCACCAACGCCTACACCAACGAAACCCTCACCCTCGACCCCGCCGGCCGGCCCCTCACCACCCAGGTCACCATCCCTCCAAGTGAAGGCGGCCTCTGCGCCTCCGGAACCCTCACCCCCTGCAGCTACCAATACGCCACCGCATACCGGCCCAACGGCCAAATCTCCAACATCGAACAGCCCGCTGCCGCCGGTCTGGCCAAGGAGAAACTGTTCAACGGCTTCAACGACATCGGCCAAATCACCAGCCTCGTCTCCGCAGCGCAGATCTACACCGCCATCACCTACAACAAGCTCGGACAGATCACCCAACAGACCCTCGGCCAGGTCGGCAAACAGGTCCAGATCACCAGCACCATCGACGAGAACACCGGCCGCGTCACCAACACCTCCGCAATCCCCACCCTCAAACCAGAAATCTTCAACCTCGGCTACACCTACGACAACGCCGGCAACCTCACCAAAATCAACGACACACCCGCCGGCGGTAGCACCGACACCCAGTGCTACACCTACGACTACCTCCGCCGCCTCACCGAGGCATGGACCCCCACCAACGCCGACTGCGCCCCCGCCTCACGCACCACCGCCAACCTCGGCGGACCCGCACCCTACTGGCACAGCTACACCTACCAACCCGGCACCGACAACCGCGCCACCGAAACCCAACACACCGCCACCCCACTCACCCGCACCTACACCTACCCCGCACAAGGCGGCGCGCCCGGCACGCATCCCCACGCCGTCACCACCATCACCAACAGCGGCGCCAACACCACCACCGCCACCTACACCTACGACGAAACAGGCAACACCAAAACCCGACCCGGCCCCACCGGGACCCAAACCCTCACCTGGGACCCGGAAAACCACCTCGCCACCACCCAAGACACCACCGGCACCACCAGCTACCTCTACGACGCCGACGGCAACCGCCTCATCCGCAAAGACCCCACCGGCGCCACCCTCTACCTCCCCGGCGGCACCGAAATCCGCAAACCCATCACCAGCACCGCCACCGCAACCCGCTACTACACAGGCCCCGGCGGCACCATCGCCACCCGCACCTCCACCGGCACCCTCCACTGGATCGCCAGCGACCACCACGGCACCGCCGAAACCACCATCACCAGCACCGACCTCACCGCCGCCCGCCGCCGCAGCCACCCCTTCGGCACCGAACGCGGCACCACCACCGGCACCTGGCCCACCGGCATGGACAAAGGCTTCGTCGGCGGAACCAAAGACAACACGGGCCTCACTCACCTTGGCGCCCGCCTGTACGATCCCTCCATCGGAAGCTTCATCTCGGTCGACCCCCTCATGGACATGACTGATCCCAGGCAATGGCACGGCTACGCCTATTCGCACCACAACCCCGCAACCTTCAGCGACCCTACTGGCCTCATTGACACCGACTGCCTGACCGTCCGGAGTTGCCCGGACTACCGGATGGGCGATGAGAAAGGCAATCGCAAGAACAGGGCAAAGGATCGCAAGGGTTGCTGGCCGCGGTGCGCCGGCTCCCGAGACATGACACTGCCGCGCCACCGGACAGGCCCCAATCCAAACAACAAGCCCCCGACCGCGCTCAAGGACGGCCCAGGCGCCAACGCCGAGGCAGAGTCGACTGCCGACGGCGTTCCCGTCTACCAAGCCGGGTGGTGCGGTGGCATGCCGGGATACAACTGCATACTCGCCTTTCGGCTTTCGGAACAGGCGAAAGAGCGTGCAACCCGACTGAAGGGACAGAAAAATTGGATATTTGGTGAGCGAAACGCGTTTAGGCATTCGTATTGGATGGCGTTGATGACCGCTAACGGCTTCAGCGTCGAGGAGGCTCTGGCTCTCGGTGCGGCGCATGAGCTGGATGGTGATAAGCCGGGAGAAATGTTGGGATCGGAAGAGTCCAACGCTGATCTACATAACAACGAGGTCGGAGCGCGCATCGGCGCGAAAGTCATGTCCAACTGGAACTACGTCGCCCCCGTCGGCGCATCTAGCTCTGCTGAGCAGAAGATCGAGGCACGCCTGCTTGCCATGCTCGACGGATATAAGCCGACGATGGGGCCGTATACCCGGTCAACGCGCGACGGCAACCTGCGAATGATCCCGCCTAAAAGGTGAGCTGATGAAG
Organism: Micromonospora sp. NBRC 110037; assembly: GCF_001652995.1. Classification (NCBI taxonomy): domain Bacteria; kingdom Bacillati; phylum Actinomycetota; class Actinomycetes; order Micromonosporales; family Micromonosporaceae; genus Micromonospora; species Micromonospora sp. NBRC 110037. The sequence continues at coordinate 1,851 of NZ_BBVA01000021.1, read as the reverse complement.
AAGATTTTTTCGAAGCTGGCGGCGTGTGTGGCGCTCGTGGCTGTGGGCGGTTGCACACCGTTAGTTATGGGGCAGCCGCAGGTTGACGATGTCGCGTGGGTTTCGCAGGACAGGATCTACTTTCTCCGGGAGGTTGGCTCCGAGGGTAGCGAGTTATGGCTCCGCGATGCGGGCCGCGAACGCAAACTGGTATCAAATGCGGAAATACCCGACCTTTGTGGTCCGCTTAATTTCTTGTTCGTTGTCAAGCCGGGCAAGTTGGGGCTGGGGGCGGTGTGCGACGGCTTTGGAAGGCTGATCTCGTACTCAGAAACCACGGGAGCTTTCTCCACCATCCTGGACGTGTCAATACAGACCGCTGCTGTTGCTTTGGCCGACGATGGCCGGAGCGGCTATATCGGCACAGGCAAGGATGGTTGTTGGGAAATTCAACCTTTTGGGGAATCCGTCGGCAGCTACTCCACGGATTGGAAAGAATATTCATGCCGGTCGGGAAAGTCAGCCAAGTCCCCCGTGGTCGTTGGCGACGGAAGCATCTTTTTCCTTGCCACCAATGAGCCCCGGCCTGAGCGTCTGGACGGTTACGAGCGGCGCGTCTGGCGGTTGACGACCGCCTTGAAGGAACAGGGAGGCGTGGAACAGGTAGGCCCGGAGCTGCACGGGTTCCCTGATCTAGCCCCAGTTCCGGGAGGAAGTAAAGCCGTCGTCACAGTCTCTCGCGAGGGCTCGGCGGAGGTCCTTGAAGTCGATCTTCGCACCGGCCAATCTCGGCGAATCCGTCAGACAGATTATGCATCGTCGCCCAGTGTCTCGCCGGATGGCAAAAATGTGGCCTTTGTGGATGGAAAAGGGCGCATCGCTATCGAGGAAATTTCCTCTTGAGTCAGGTCATCCCGGCAGTGGCCTCATGCTGGAAACTCGGCACTGTCCCGTTGAGGCCGCGTCGGACGCTTGCCGCGTCGCCAGCACAACGGTCCTCGGGTAATCCCTTGAAGCGTGTTTGAGATCGGGTTGATCAGGCTTAGCCTCGGCCGTTCAGTAAGGCCGCCTGTGGTTCATGATCAGAAATGAGGAAGTGCCTCCCGATCTGGGATGATCTGGCTTGTCGAAGGCCCATGATCGCCCGCACGGAAGGCACTTACCGAGTGAAGGCTACCGGAGCGCGCCCGAAGATCATCGTGAGTGCCGACGGGCGTGGCGTGGTCGGCCATGCCGGCGCTCGTCTCCTGGCTGATGTCGCGGAGGTGACCGGGCTGACCGAGGCGTTCGGCGACGCCCTCGCCGGTCTGCGGCGGCGGCGTGGCCAGCACGACCCGGGCCGGGTCGCGGTGGACCTGGCGGTGATGCTCGCCGACGGTGGTGAAGCGATCTCGGACCTGGCCGTGCTGCGTGACCAGGCGGACTTGTTCGGTCCGGTCGCGTCGGACCCGACGGCGTGGCGACTCCTGTCCGGCGTGGACGGTGAGGCACTGGGTCGGTTGCGTGACGCTCGGGCACGGGCTCGCCAGCTGGCCTGGGCCCAGCTGGCCGAGACCCGCGGCGGGCTCCCGCAGACAACCGCGGCTGGCCAGCCGGTCCCCGGCCTGGTCCTCGATCTGGACGCCTCGATCGTGCTGTGCCACTCGGACAAGGAATCAGCGACCCCGACCTGGAAGAAGACCTTCGGCTACCACCCGTTGTTCTGCTTCCTGGACAACACCCGCGAGGCCCTGTCCGGCCTGCTGCGGGAGGGCCGGGCCGGGTCGAACACCACCGCCGACCACATCACCGTCCTCGACGCCGCCCTGGCCCAGATCCCGGACTCCCACCGGCACGGCACCCCGATCCTGATCCGCACCGACTCGGCCGGCT
>NZ_BBVA01000020.1:0-30405 GCF_001652995.1 Micromonospora sp. NBRC 110037 | reverse complement strand
TTCGACCTTGCCGCAGGTTTGTGGGTGGTAGGGGCTGGAGTTGATCGGGCGGGTGCCGTGGTCGATCAGGGTCTGCACGAAGGTGGAGATTGATCCGGGTCGGGTGCGGCGGCTGGTGAACGCGATGCCGTTGTCGCTGAGCACGATGGCCGGCACGCCGTAGGCGGTGAACGCCTGTCTGATCGCGGTGATCGCGGCTCGGGCGGTCTCCGCGGCGGCGGCGTGGCAGGCGACCAGGGTGCGGGTGCAGTCGTCCAGGACGTCGAAGACGACGACAGTGCGGCCGTCGGCGAGTTTCACTTCGGTGGCGTCGATCTGATAGCAGTCGCGGGGCCGGGCATAGCTGAAACGCCGCCACGAGCTACGCGGTCGTTTAGCCGGAGTAGCCACGAGCAGGTCATGCCGGGCCAGCACCCGGTTGACCGTCGAGCGTGACGGCACCGACCAGGACGCGTCGGTGCGCCGGCGCACATCGTCCAACGCGTCTCGGATGAAGTCAGCCCCGTTGTCCGGGCCCAGTTCAGCGCGCAGTTTGCAGATCCACGCGTCCACCTCCGGCGGCGTGACCCGCGGACTGGTACGCGGCCGCCGGGATCGTTCCTGCCACTGACCCTCGGCCCGGATACGTGCGCGGTGCCGGTACACCGTGCGCACCGACACCCCGTGCTCACGCGCGAACTCGGCCGCGTTCACCCGAACCCCCGCCGCCAGCAGCGCGTCCAGCAGGTTCATCACATGCCGCCGAGAAGCCATGCCCGGCAGCACATACCACCCGACCCAAGATCCCTACCACGTGACACATGTATCGGGACTTCAACGCTGACAGATGTCATGGGACTGAACAGCCCTCATGACGACCGCTTCCTTCCAAGATCTCTTCGTGGATCGACGCGAAACGCCAGGAGTGCCGTTGATCATGCAGTTGCGGCCCGGACTCAAGCCACAAACCCGGCACCCGAGGGGCCGCGACTGCAAGATCAGCGAGGCGAGGAGGCGGAGGCGGAGTTGGCGTGGATCAGGACCGTGGCGCCCGCGGAGAGGGGGGCCAAGAGCCACTTCAGGGGCTGCTCGTCCTCGGTCGGGTCCACCCGGAGGCGGTCGCCGGGGTGCAGATCGAGCTGGGTGGCGATCTCGGCGGCCAAGCGGCGCCACGCCCCGAAGCTGGTGCCGTCCGCCGTGGCCGGGCCGGACGGGTCGACGGCCGTGTAGTCCGGCGGGTCGGTGGGGTGTCGCAGCACCTCGGCCGACCAGTCCAGCCAGCCCGGCGGCACCTCGGCGAGCGGGCCCGGTCCGGTGCCCACCAGGTAGCGGTGTGTCCCCTCGGGCACGTCCTCCAGCCAGTCGTCGAGGCGTTCCGGGGTCACGAACACCGCGTCGTACGGCCGGTCCGCGCCCGGTTCCAGCACCGGCAGCCCGGCCAGCGCACGGGGACGGAACGACACCGTCAACCCGACCGACCAGGCCCCGAGCAGCACCGCCGCGGTACGCCAGTGCGGCGGCAGCAGCACCGCCACCCGGTCACCGGGGCGCAGCCCGCACCCGTCGCGCAGCAGCCCGGCGCTGCGGGCCGTCCACTCGCCCAGTTGCGGCCCGGTCAGCTCGGTGCGCTCGCCGGTGGCGTCGTCGAGGTAGGTCAGCAGCGGCTCGTCGGTTGCGACGGCGGCGGGTGCGCGGGTGGCCATCGGATGTGCCCCTCCCTGGCGGTCAGCTCACCCTAGCCGGGTGAACCGGTCGACCAGGAGGACCAACCGCCGCTCGTGTTCCGCCCGGCGAAGGCGGCCGTCGCGGCCGCGCTCGCGTACACGGTGCCGACCTGTGCCCCGGCGAGCCCGGCGGCGGCGCTGGTGGGCGGCGCGTGGTGGCGGGTCAGCCGGTCGGCAGCTCGGGACCGCCGTCGAGCAGCGGCGCCAGCAGGTCGCCCTGCTTCTCCACCCGCTTGAGCACCTCCCCGGCGGTGTACGGCCGCGTCGACGGCCGCTTCCCGGCCGCCCCGGCCTCCACCTCGTCCCAGGTCAGCGGCGTCGACACGGCCGGCACCGGCTGGGCCCGCAGCGAGTACGGCGCCACTGTCGTCTTCGCCGCGTTGTTCTGGCTCCAGTCGATGAAGACCTTGCCGGGCCGAAGGTTCTTCGCCATCTTCGACACGACCAGCTTCGGGTGCGCCTGCTCCAGTTCCTGCGCGATCCGCTTGGCGTAGTCGGAGACGATCTCGGCGTCCTGCGTACCGGCGATCGGGCAGCACAGCTGCATGCCCTTCTTCCCGGACGTCTTCGGGAACGAGGAGATCCCGTCGGAAGCCAGCCGGTCGCGCATCAGCAGCGCCACCTGGCAGCACTGCTTGAGCGCGGCCGGGGCGCCCGGATCCAGGTCGACCACCATCATGTCCGGGTGCGCGCCGATCTTCCACTGCGGAGTGTGCAGCTCCAACGCGGCCAGGTTGGCCAGCCACACCAGCGTGGGCAGCTCGTCGCAGACCACGTAGTCGATGGTTTCCCGCCCCTTCGTGGAGCCGGGGGCGGGCAGGTTCTCGGTGCGTACCCAACCGGGCGTCGCGGCGGGTGCGTTCTTCTCGAAGAACGAGCCGCCGTCGACGCCGTTGGGAAACCGGATCCGGGTGAGCGCGCGGTCGTGCAGGTGCGGCAGCAGCACCGGGGCGATCCGGGTGTAGTAGTCGATCACCTCGCCCTTGGTGAAGCCGGCCTGCGGGAAGAGCACCTTGTCCAGGTTGGACAGCTCCAGCGAGCGCCCCTCGACCTCGACCTTGAGCCGGTCAGCCGGCATCGTCGACCTCCTCGGGCGGCTTGTCCGGGCGCAGGCGCAGGATGCGCGGGAAGCGCAGCCTCCCGTCCGGCGTGCGCTGGCCGTACTTGACCTCCACCACGATCCGGGGAGTTACCCAGATCGCGCCGCGGGCATCCTCGCGCGGCACCCCGGCGGCGAACGGCGACGCGGTGGCCCGCAGCGGTTCCAGCTCACGCAGCAGTTCCCGTTCGATGGCCGCGCCGATCCCGCCGCCGACCCGCCCCCGGTAGATCAACCGCCCGTCCGGGCCGGGCACGCCGACGAGCAGACCGCCGACGCGCCGCGCGCCGGGCCGCCAGCCGCCGACCACGAAGTCGCCGGTGACCTCCAGCTTGACCTTCACCCAGTCCGGGGAGCGCACGCCGGGCCGGTAGAGCGAGTCGACCCGCTTGGCCATCACCCCCTCCAGCCCGTGCTCGCCGGCCGCCGCGTAGGTGGCCGGGCCGTCGCCGAAGACCGGCGGCACCGCCCACCGGGCGGCGCCGAGCCCGAGCGACTCCAGCGCCGCCCGCCGCTCCCGCCACGGCCGGGCGGTCAGGTCCTCGCCGTCGAGCCGCAACAGGTCGAAGATCATGTACGTGACGGGTACGGTCGCCGCCAGCCGAGCCGCCTTGGCCGGGTTGCGCACGTGCATCCGTTCGGCGAGCGCGGTGAACGAGGGCTGCCCGTCGGTGAAGAGGACCACCTCGCCGTCGAGCAGCGCGTCACCGACCTGCTCGGCCAGGTTGAGCAGTTCCGGGTACGCGGTGGTGATCTCGACGCCGGAGCGGGCGTAGAAGTGCCGGTCGCCGCGGGAGATGTCGGCGAGCGCGCGGACGCCGTCCCACTTGAACTCGTACGACCAGGCGGCGCCGGCCGGGAGCTGCCCGGTCGTCGCGAGCATCGGCTTCAACGGCGCGCCGGGCACGTTCCGACTGTAGTTGGGTGCGGAAGCGCGTGCGTCCCGTTCGATCGTTTGCGATTCTGGTGGTCAACCGGGGAGAGGAGCGCGGGTATGCGGGCGATCTGGAAAGGAGCGGTGTCGTTCGGCCTGGTGTCGATCGGGGTGAAGGTCTACTCGGCCACCGAGGAGAAGGACATCCGTTTCCACCAGGTGCACCGTGAGGACGGCGGCCGGATCCGCTACAAGCGCACCTGCTCGGTCTGCGGCGAGGAGGTCACCTACGACGACATCGCCAAGGGGTACGACATCGGTGGTGGCGAGATGGTCATCCTCACCGACGAGGACTTCGCCGACCTGCCGTTGAGCACCTCGCACGCGATCGACGTGCTGGAGTTCGTACCGGCCGAGCAGGTCGATCCGATCCTCTACAACAAGGCGTACTTCCTGGAGCCGGAGGGCTCGGCGACGAAGCCGTACGTGCTGCTGCGCGACGCGCTGTCCGACTCGGAGCGGGTGGCGATCGTCAAGGTGGCGCTGCGCCAGCGGGAGCAACTCGCGACGCTGCGGGTCCGCGAGGGCGTGCTGCTGCTCAACACCATGCTGTGGCCGGACGAGATCCGCCGGCCCGACTTCGGTTTCCTGGACGAGGACCTGAAGGTACGCCCGCCGGAGCTGGCGATGGCCAGTTCACTGATCGACTCGATGGCCGGCGAGTTCGAGCCGGACGCCTTCACCGACGACTACCGGGCGGCGTTGCAGGAGGTCATCGACGCGAAGGTCGAGGGCCGCGAGGTGGTGCAGCCGGAGGAGGAAGAGGCCGCGCCGGCCGCCGCGGTGGACCTGATGGCCGCGCTGAAGGCATCCGTGGAGCGGGCCCGGGCGGCCCGGGGCGAGGCGCCGTCCGGCGGTGGGGCCGAGCCGACACCGATCTCGTCGGCCCGATCGGCGAAGAAGGCCGCGAAGAAGGCCCCGGCCCGGAAGCCGGCCGAGAAGAAGGCCGAGCCGGCGAAGAAGACGGCCGCCAAGAAGACCCCCGCGAAGAAGACGGCGGAGAAGAAGACCGAACCGGCCAAGAAGACCGCCGCCAAGAAGACGACGGCGAAGAAGGCCGCCGCGAAGAAGAGCGCCTGACGCGCGTACGGCCGGGGCCCCGCCCTCGATGGAGGGCGGGGCCGGGCCGCTCAGCCTCGCCCGAGCTTCTCGGTCGGGGTGACCCGGACGATGACACGCTCCTCGCCGGGGCGCCGCCACGGGTACGTGTCCTGGCCGAGGTACTTCTTCGCCAGCCGGTCGATGTGCTCGTCGGCGCCCTCGGTGACGAACTCGACGGTGCCCTTGATCCAGAGCGTGCGGAAGTCGTCGGCCCTGTCCGCCACCGACACCGCGACCACCGGGTTGCGGGCCATGTTCAGGTACTTCTGCCGCCCCTTGGCCGTGTTGAACACGATGTGCTCGCCGTCGGTGTCGACCCAGACCGGGGTGACGTGCGGGGTGCCGTCGGCCTCGATCGTCGCCACGTGCGCGAGCTGCGGCTCGCCGAGCAGGGCCAGGTCTTCTTCGCTGAGGATCGCCATGCCCGAAACGTACCCTGTGCGGTGCCCCCGTATCGGTCTCCGTGTCCTGATCGGTGCGGGCGTATGGGCACGCTGGGGGTCCGGGCGGGTACCGTGTGCGCTGGCCTCGGCGGCGGCCCGCCGGGGGCGCACCCACCCACCCTGCAGGGAGTCGACGTGAGCGAGCGTGTGGAGAACCGGTCGGAGGGCCAGGCCGCCCCGGCCACCAAGGCAGGGCGGCGGCTGGCCGCCCAGCTGGCCGAGAAGAAGGCCGCCGAGGCGCGTCGCCGCCGGCAGTCGATGCTCGGCGCGGCTGTCGGCGTGCTCGCCGTGGTGGCCCTGGTCGGTGGCCTGGTCTGGCTGAACAGCGGGGACGACGACAAGGCGGCCACCGCCGGCTCCTCGGCCAGCCCCACCGCCCCGGTCGAGCCCACCGAGATGCCCGCTCCGGAGCTGCCCGCCGGCATCGACCCGGCGCTGAAGACCAAGCCGACAGTGCAGGCCGGCACCGGCGAGCTGACCAAGCTCACCGTCACCACGCTGGTGAAGGGCACCGGGCCGGCGGTGAAGGCCGGGCAGAACATCACCACCAACTACGTGGGCGTGTTCTACAAGGACGGCAAGCAGTTCGACGCGTCCTGGGACAACGGCCAGCCGGCCACCTTCCAGATCGGCGTGGGCCAGGTCATCAAGGGCTGGGACCAGGGCCTGGTCGGCGTGCCGGTGGGCAGCCGGGTGCAGCTTGACCTGCCGGCCGATCTGGCGTACGGCAACGACGCCGCCGGTGGCCGCCCGGCCGGGCCGCTGCGCTTCGTCGTCGACGTGCTGGCTGCGCAGTAGCTCACTCCAGGCTTCCGTCCGGTCACCCTGCGGCAGTAGGTTCATGGTCACCGCGGGCGGTACGTCCGTCCGCGGTGATCTGCTCACCGACGCGGAGGTGCACGTGGCGGCGCTGGACGGGGCCGGGGCGACCCGGCAGATGTGGACGCTGTACGAGCCGGTCCACGCGGTGACCTACTTCCACCCGCGGGCCCGCGCCGCGTTCGAGGCGGTCGGGCTGCGCGGCTACTGGCGCGGCTACTTCGCGGGGCGGGCCGCGCCGCTCGGCGCGGTCGACGCGCCCGCCGTGACCGCGGCGTTCTTCAGCTTCGCGCCGGCCATGGTGGCCCGCGCGCTGCCGTCGGTGTGGCGTCTGGCCACCCCGGAGGAGGCGCTGCGGGCGCGGCTCACCGGTGGTGTGCAGGCGCTCGCCGAGTTCACCTACGAGCTGCCCGAGTCGCATCTGGTCGAGGCCGCCGACCTGCTGGAGGAGGCGGCCGGGCGGGTGGACGTCGCCGGGCGGGTGCTCGGCGCGGTGAACGCCGCCCTGCCCCGGGGCGAGTACCCGCTGGCCCGGCTCTGGCAGGCCGCCACCACGCTGCGCGAGCACCGCGGTGACGGCCACGTGGCGGCGCTGGTGACGACCGGGCTGGAACCGGCCGAGGTGGTGGCCTGGCGGTGCCGGGTCGACCAGTCCCGCGAGTTCCACCAGCCCGCCCGGGGCTGGACCGACGAGCAGTGGGCCGCGGCCGAGGAGCGGCTGGTGGAGAAGGGCTGGCTGACCGCCGACCGGACGGCCACGCCGTACGCCACGGAGACGTTCCGCGCGGTCGAGGAGGCCACCGACCGGGCCGCTGCCGGGCCGTGGCGGGCGCTGGGCGCGGAACGTACCGCCCGGCTGCGGGACCTGCTGCAGCCGATCGCTACCCGCTGCCGCACGATCATCCCGGCCAAGGCGCCGATCGGCCTGCCGGCGCAGCGGTCGGTCGGAGCCGCGCTGCCACGGTGAGCCGGGCCGCCGGCTGGGGCAGGATGGCGGCATGGTGGACGCGGTGCTCTTCGACCTGGACGGCGTGATCGTGGACTCCGAGCCGGTCTGGGAGGAGGTCCGGCGCGCGTACGTGGCGCAGCACGGCGGCACCTGGCAGCCGGACACGCAGCGCCGGCTGATGGGCATGAGCACCGGCGAGTGGGCCGAGTACCTCAGCGGTGAGCTGGGCGTCGACAGGTCGCCCGAGCAGGTCGCCACCGAGGTGGTGACCGAGATGGCCCGCCGGTACGCGCAGCGCGTACCCGTGATCGACGGGGCGGAGGAGGTCGTGCGCCGCATCGCCGCGCGGTGGCCACTCGGGCTGGCCAGCTCCTCCCCGACCCGGCTGATCGCGGCGGCGCTGGACGCGACGGGCCTGGCCGGCTCGTTCGGCGCGACCCTGTCGACGGAGGAGACCGCCCGGGGCAAGCCCGCGCCGGACGTGTGGCTCGCGGTGGCCGGGCGGCTGGGAGTCGACCCGGCCCGCTGCGTGGCCGTGGAGGACTCGTCGAACGGGGTCCGTTCGGCAGCTGCCGCCGGGTGCCGGGTGGTGGCGGTGCCGCACGGGTCGTACCCGCTCGATCCGGACGCCGAGGCGCTCGCGACCGTGCTGCTCCCCTCGATCGGCGCGCTCACGCCCGCTGTGGTGGCGGGGATCGACTGAACCACCCACCCGCCGCCACCACCCGGCCTACGGTCGGTGACATGAGGGCTGTGGTGTACGAGGGGCCGCACGAGGTGGCCGTCAACGAGGTCGACGACCCGCGGATCGAGGATCCGAACGACGTGGTCGTCCAGGTCACGACGACCGCAATCTGCGGTTCGGACCTGCACATGTACGAGGGACGGACGGCCGCCGAACCGGGCATCGTGTTCGGCCACGAGAACATGGGCGTGATCGTCGAGACCGGGCCGGGCGTGACGAGCCTGCGCGTGGGTGACCGGGTCTCGATGCCGTTCAATGTGGCGTGCGGGTTCTGCCGCAACTGCCGGGAGCAGCGCACCGGGTTCTGCCTGACGGTGAACCCGGGCTTTGCCGGCGGCGCGTACGGCTATGTGTCGATGGGGCCGTACCGGGGTGGGCAGGCGGAGTACCTGCGGGTGCCGTTCGCCGACTTCAACTGCCTGAAGCTGCCGCCCGGCACCGAACACGAGAACGACTACGCGATGCTCGCCGACATCTTCCCGACCGGCTACCACGGGGTCGCGATGACCGGGCTGCGGCCGGGCGAGAACCTGACCGTGATGGGCGGCGGGCCGGTCGGGCTGATGGCGGCGTACTCGGCGGTGCTGATCGGGGCGTCCGAGGTGTTCGTGGTGGACCGGGTGCCGGACCGGCTGCGGCTGGCCGAGTCGATCGGCGCCACCCCGATCGACTTCAGCGCGGGCGACCCGGTCGAGCAGATTCGGGACCGGACCGACGGGGTGGGGACCGATCACGGCGTGGACGCTGTGGGATACCAGGCGTCCGCGCCCAGCGGCGAGGAGCAGCCGGCGCTGGTGCTGAACACGCTCGTGGAGGTGGTACGCGCGACCGGGGCGATCGGCGTGGTCGGGCTCTACCTCGCGGCGGACCCGGGCGCCCCGGACGAGCACTCCGCCCGGGGTGAGCTGCTGTTCAAGGTGGGCAAGCTGTTCGAGAAGGGCCTGCGGATCGGCACCGGGCAGGCGAACGTGAAGACCTACAATGCGTACCTGCGAAACCTGATCATGGCGGGGCGGGCGACCCCGAGCTTCGTGGTGAGCAAGGAGTTGCCGCTGGACGCGGCGCCGGAGGCGTACCAGCGCTTCGACCGCCGCGAGCCGGGCTACTCGAAGGTCGTGCTCAAGCCGGCCGCCTGACGAGCCGTCGTACGGTGGCCGGGTGCGCCCGGGGCCGCATGTTCGGGCGGCTGCCGGGTAGCGCACCCGGAAGGACGGCGGAGGGACGGCGATGAAGGCGATCGTGTACGAGCGCAGCGGGGACGCCTCGGTGCTCCAGGTGGTAAACCGGCCGGTGCCGGAACCCGGGCCGGGCGAGGTGCTGGTGCGGATGGCCGTGTCGGGGGTGAACCCGACCGACTGGAAGGCCCGCCAGGCGTGGCCGCTGCCGGCCGGCTGGCAGATCCCGCACCAGGACGGCGCGGGGGTGGTCGAGGCGGTCGGTGAGGGCGTGGACCGGACGCTGATCGGCGAGCGGGTCTGGGTGTGGGAGGCGGCGTGGCAGCGGCCGTGGGGCACCGCCGCGGAGTACACGCTGGTTCCGGTCCGGCACGCGGTGCCGCTCGGTCCGGCGTCGTTCGATCTGGGGGCGGCGCTCGGCATCCCGTTCATGACGGCGCACCGCTGCCTGACCGCGGGTGAGTACATGCCGGACAAGTTGCACGCGGGCGCGCTGAGCGACCACGTGGTGCTGGTGCAGGGCGGCGCGGGCGCGGTGGGCAACGCGGCGATCCAGCTCGCGAGCTGGGCCGACGCCTGTGTCATCGCGACTGTGAGCAGCCCGGAGAAGGCGCAGCTCGCGGCGGCGGCCGGGGCCGACTTCGTGATCAACTATCGCGAGCAGGACGTGGTCGAGGAGGTCCGCAAGGTCGCGCCCGACGGGGTGCACACGATCGTCGAGGTCTCCGCCGCCCGCAACGCCGCCGCCGACGTGCGGATGCTGCGTACCGGCGGGGCGGTCTGCGTGTACGCCGACGACGGCGGCGACGAGATCACGTTGCCGATCCGGCCGCTGATGGTTCCGAACGCGCGCTGGCAGTTCGTGCTGATCTACACCGCGCCGAAGGTCGCCAAGGCGCAGGCGGTCACCGACATCGCGGCGGCGGTGGCGCAGGGCGCGATCCGGGTCGGTGAGGACGCCGGGCTGCCGCTGCACCGGTATCCGCTGGCGGACGCCGCTGCCGCCCAGCAGGCGGTGCAGGACAGCGTGGTGGGCAAGGTGCTGGTCACCACCGCGGACGAGTAGGTGACCGGATTTCCCCGACAGCCGGACAGACGCGAACAAGTTTCGCAACAATGACGGTGCGGGTCAGCCCGTAACGGACGGGCGGCCCCGGCGCGGTGCGAACGCCGGGGCCGCCCTCTGGGAGGAATGCCCGTTGGAAACGTGTTCCTGCCCGTGTAGGCGACGGTACGCCCCGAAACGTTACGACGCGGTCAGTTCCCGTACGTCGAGCCCGCCGTCGGCGTACCGCGAGCGCACCACCTTCTTGTCGAACTTGCCGACGCTGGTCTTGGGCACGGCGTCGATGAACGCCCAGCGTTCCGGCAACTGCCAGCGGGCCACCGAGCCGGCCAGGAAGTCCCGCAGCTCCTCGGCGGTCACCGAGGCGCCCTCGCGAACCACGACGGTGGCCAGCGGGCGCTCGTCCCAGCGCTCGTCCGGTACGCCCACCACGCACGCCTCCAGCACCGCCGGGTGCGCCATCAGGGCGTTCTCCAGCTCGACCGAGGAGATCCACTCCCCGCCCGACTTGATCACGTCCTTGGCGCGGTCGGTGAGCGTGATGTAGCCGTCCGGCGAGAGCGTGCCGACGTCACCGGTCCGCAGCCAGCCGTCCCGGAACTTCTCCTCCTCCGGCACGTCGTCGCCGATGTACCGGGCGGTCACCCACGGCCCGCGCACCTCCAGCTCGCCCACCGACGTCCCGTCCGCGGGCAGCGGCTCACCGGCCGGGCCGACGATCCGCGCGGTCACGCCCGCCGGTACGCGGCCCTGCGTGTAGCGGTAGCGCCAGGCGTCGTCGCCGGTCGCGCCGGCCGGCGCCCGGGACACCGAGCCCAGCGGCGACATCTCGGTCATGCCCCAGGCGTGGATGACGTCGATGCCGTAGCGGTCGTGGAAGGCGTGCATCAGCGCCGGCGGGCACGCCGACCCGCCCACGATGACCTCCTTCAGTGAGGAGAGGTCCACCTCGTGCGCGTCCAGGTAGGCCAGCAGGTCGGTCCAGATGGTCGGCACCGCCCCGGCCAGCGTGGGGCGCTCGGCGGCGATCATCGCGGCGATCGGCTCGGCCTGGAGGAACCGGTCCGGCATGATCAGCGAGGCGCCGGAGAGGAAGGCCGCGTACGGCAGGCCCCAGGACATGGCGTGGAACATCGGCACGATGGCCAGCTCGCGGTCGTTCGGCCCGAGCCCGAAGCCCTCCGGCATGCAGACCTGGAGCGAGTGCAGGTAGATCGAGCGGTGCGAGTAGGCGACGCCCTTGGGGTGGCCGGTGGTGCCCGAGGTGTAGCAGAGCGCGGCCGCGTCCCGCTCGTCCACCTCCGGCCAGTCGAAGTGGTCGGGGCGGTCGGCCAGCAGCGCGTCCCAGTGGTGCACGGTGATCCGGTCACCGGCGGCGGCCAGCAGCGGGGCCGGGTCGCCGCCGCCGACCACCACCACGTGCGCCACGGTGGTCATCTCGCCGATCACCCGGGCGAGCAGCGGGATGAGCGTGGTGTCGACGAGCACCACGCGGTCCTCGGCGTGGTTGGCGATGTAGGCGACCTGGTCGGGGAAGAGCCGGATGTTGAGCGTGTGCAGCACCGCGCCCATGCTCGGCACGGCGAAGTACGCCACCAGGTGCTCGTTGTTGTTCCACATGAACGTCGCGACCCGCTCGTCGCCGGTCACGCCGCACTCGTCGCGCAGCGCGTGGGCCAGCCGGGCGGCGGCGCGGCCGACCTCCGCGTACGTCATCCGGCGCGGTTCGGCGCCGGTCCAGGTGACCACCTCCGCCGCGCCGTGCACGGTGGAGCCGTGTTCGAGGATCCGGGCGACCTGGAGGGGGGCGTCCATCATCGTGCTACGCATGGGTAACAACGTAGTGGCGGCGGTCACATCTACGGAACCCCCCGGAACCACCGAGGTGATCACGGATGATGCGTAGATTGTCCGGGTGAGCATCTCGTGGGCCGACTCGTACGTGGGGCAGCTCCGCGCCCTGGCCGGTGACCGCACCCTGATGTTCGTCGGCGCCCGCGCCGTGGTGCGCGACAACGCCGCCCGGGTGCTGCTGATCCAGCGCTCCGACAACGGCCAGTGGGCGCTGCCGGCCGGCGCCATGGAACTGGGCGAGTCGATCGCCGACTGCGCGGTTCGCGAGGTGCGGGAGGAGACCGGCCTGCGGGCGCTGCGGGTCAGCGCGTTCGCGCTCTACACCGGCCCGGACCGCACCCACACCAACATGTACGGGCACACGTACCAGGTCTTCACCACCGCGTTCCGCGTCGACGAGTGGGACGGCGAGCTGGACCGGTTCACCGACGAGACCACCGACGCCGCCTTCTTCCGTCCGGCGGACTTCCCGCACCCGCTCTCGTCGAGCGTCCACGAGACACTCGCCGACCTGGACGTGTTCGAGCAGACCAACCGGCTCATCCTCAAGTAGCCGCCGGTCACAGCATCGTCTGCGACTTCGCCTCCATGTCGGCGGCGGCCTCCTCCTTCGACTCCTTCGTCAGCGGCTTGCCGCCGGGCGCCGGGGCCTTGCCGCCGATCGGGTCGGCGCCGCCGGTGGCGCCCTGCGGACCGGTGCCGCGCAACTGGTGGTTCGGCATGGCCAGCGTGACCAGCACCGCGACGATCGCGATCAGCCCGGTGGTCAGGAAGACCAGGTGCAGCGACTCGACGAACGAGGCCTGGACGGCGGCGCGTACCGGGGCGGGCAGGGCCAGGATGGCCGCCGGGTCGTTGATCGAGAAGTTCCCGCCTGCAGACACCGCGGCCCGCTGCTCCGGCGGAAGCTGCGCGAGCGCGCCCGGCAACCGGCCGGCCAGCTCGGTGGTGAGCCGGGACGACAGCACCGCGCCCAGGATGGCCACGCCGAACGAGCCGCCGAGCGACCGGAAGAACGTGGCCGAGGACGTGCCCGCGCCCAGGTCGCGCACGCTCACCGCGTTCTGCACGGCGAGGATCAGCGACTGCATGCACAGGCCCAGCCCGATCCCGATCACCACCATGTAGCCGAACGCGGCCCAGAGCGAGGTGGCCACCCGCAGCTGCTGGAACAGCAGCATGCCGACCACCAGCACGGCCGCGCCCGCCACCGGGAACCACTTGTACCTGCCGATCCGGCTCATCGCCCGGCCGGTGACGATCGAGGTGATGATGACGCCGGCCATCATCGGCAGCATCAGCAGACCGCTGCGCGTCGGCGAGGCGCCCTTGACGATCTGGAGGTAGAGCGGGATGAAGATGATCGACCCGAACATCACCAGACCGAGGACGAAACCCGCCGCGTTCGCCAGCGCGAACGTGGCGCTGCGGAACAGCCGCAGCGGCAGGATCGGCTCCTTGGTCCGCGCCTCCTGGACGACGAACAGCACGCCCAGCACCGCGCCCGCGGCGAACAGGCCGACGATCACGCCGGAGCCCCAGGCGTACTCGGCGCCGCCCCAGCTCAGCGCCAGCAGCAGGCAGCTCACGCCGGCCACCAGCAGCGCCGCGCCGATCCAGTCGACCGTGTGCTCCCGCCGCTCGAACGGCACCAGCCGCATCACGTGCCAGCAGACCACGATGGCGAGGATCGCCAGCGGCACGTTGATGTAGAAGATCCACCGCCAGTTGGTCTCCGCGAAGTAACCGCCGACGAGCGGCCCGGCCACCGAGGAGACGCCGAACACCGCGCCGAACAACCCCTGGTAGCGCCCGCGCTCCCGGGGCGAGACCACGTCCGAGATGATGGTGAACGCCAGCGTCATCAGCCCACCCGCGCCGAGACCCTGCACGCCGCGCGTGACGATCAGCTGGGTCATGTCCTGCGACAGCCCGGCCAGCAACGAGCCGAGCAGGAACATGCCGATCGAGAACAGGAAGACCGGCCGGCGTCCGTACAGGTCGGCCATCTTGCCGTACAGCGGCGTCGAGGCGGTCGACGCCAGCAGGTACGCGGTGACCACCCACGAGTAGTGGTTGATGCCGCCCAGCTCCCCCACGATCGTCGGCAGGGCGGTGCCGACGATGGTCTGGTCGAGCGCCGCCAGCAGCATCCCGGTCATCAGACCGAACATCAGCAGGCGGATCTGGCGGGCGGGCAGCGCGGGCGGGGCGGTCTGGGCGGTCATCCCGCTTCCTATCCCACCGGGGGCGGATCATGCCCCCGGTGGGCCTGTGACTTTCCTCAGGCGGCGTGCCGGCCCTCGGCGAACTCCTCCACGATCTTGGCGCAGAACGCCGGCAGGTCGTCCGGCTTGCGGCTGCTGACCAGCCCGTTGTCGGTGACGACCTCCTTGTCGACCCAGTTCGCGCCGGCGTTTGTGAGGTCGGTGCGCAGGCTCGGCCAGGAGGTGATGGTGCGGCCCCGCACCACGTCCGCCTCGACCAGCGTCCACGGGCCGTGGCAGATCACGCCGACCGGCTTGCCGGCGTCGAAGAACGACTTCACGAACCGGACCGCGTCCGGGTCCGCGCGCAGGAAGTCCGGGTTCGCCACGCCACCGGGCAGGACCAGACCGTCGTACGCGCCGGCGTCCGCCTCCTTGACGGTGACGTCGACCCGGTACTGCTTGCCGTGGTCCAGGTGGTTGAAGGCCTGGATCGAGCCGGAGTCGAGGGAGACCAGCTCGACCTGCGCGCCGGCGTTCTCCACCGCCTCCCGGGGCTGGGTGTACTCGACCTCCTCGACGCCGTCGGCGGCCAGGAAGGCGATGCGCTTGCCCTGAAGTGTCGCTGCCATGCTCTTCTCTCCTCTCCGGGGTATGTCTGCACCGTTCCCCCGGCCGATGCGGCGAAACCGGGCGCACCGGGTGGCCCGCGTCGCGTTTGGCCCGACGGCGCGGGGGGATCCGCAGAGGCATGGCAGGAGCAGCAGCGGAAGAGCGCCGGCTGGCCACCGTGGTGGCGAGCTGGCAGCAGCGTCCCGTGCTGGTCGTCGGGGACGCCATGCTGGACGAGTGGCGGTTCGCCGAGTCGGAGCGGCTCTGCCGCGAGGCGCCCGCGCCGGTCCTCACCCTGCGGCGGCGGATCTCCGCGGCCGGGGGCGCCGCCAACACGGCGGTCAACGTGGCGGCGCTCGGTGGACGGGCGGCGCTCGTCGCCCCGGTCGGCGCCGACGTGGCCGGTGACGAGCTGCACGACTGCCTGGACCGCGCGGCGGTCTGGGACCGTACGGTGAGCCAGCCCGGCCGGCCCACGCCGGTGAAGCGGCGGATGCTCGCCGGCAACCAGATCCTGCTCCGTGAGGACTCCGGCGGCCCGGAGGACGCGCTGGACGACGACGGGGTGGCACGGCTGCTGACCGCCCTGCACTGCGCCACCGAGGAGCTGCGCGCGGTGGCCCCGGGACAGCCGCTCACGCTCGTGGTCTGCGACTACGGCCTGGGTGCCCTGCCCTCGGCGGTACGCGCCTGGCTGGTCGCCAACCGGGACCGCTACGGCACCGTGGCGCTGGACGCGCACGACCTGGCCGACTGGCGTGGACTGAACCCGACTGTGGTGACGCCGAGCTTCGCCGAGGCCACCCGGCTGCTGGCCCGCGCCGCCGCCGGTTTCGCACACGGCGAGCGCAACGCCGTACCCAATGGGGGTGACCTGCACCTGGACCACCCGGCGGAGGCCGACGGCCCGTCCGAGCTGATGGTCGGCGCGGCGCCCGGCGGGTCCGGCGACCGTGCGCCGGGCAGCCCGCACCCGACCTCGGGCGCGCCCGCCGCAGCGACGTCCGGCGGCTCGACCGGCCCGACCGGCGAGCCGACGCCCGGCGAGGAGCGGGTGGCGCTCACCGGGGACGGGCTGAGCGTCACCGGCACCGGCGTGACGGTGAGCGCGACCGCCGGCACCGGCGTGGACCGGGCCGTGCTGGCCGAGTCGCGCCTGCCCGAGCTGCGCGCGCACACCGGCGCGGACGTGGTGGCGGTGACCCTGGACACCGAGGGCGCGGTGGTCGGCGGTGCCGAGGGCGAGCCCCGGCGCAGCCACAGCACCCCGGTCCCGGCCAGTCACGCGGTGGGCGCCGGGGACGCCTACCTGGCGGCCATGACGCTGGCGCTCGCCGCCGACGCCGGCCTGCCCACCGCCGCCCAGCTCGCGCAGCTCGCCGCCACCATCACGGTCGCCGACACCGGCACCTGCGTGTGCCGCCGCGAGGATCTGCTCGCCGCGCTCGGCACCGGCCCGGACGACGGCGGGCACCCGGCGCTGGTCGGCGCCGACGAACTGGCCGCGCTGGTGGACGAGCACCGGCAGGCCGGCCGGTCGGTGGTGTTCACAAACGGCTGCTTCGACGTGCTGCACCCCGGGCACGTCCGCTACCTGACCCAGGCCCGCGCGCTCGGTGACCTGCTGATCGTGGCGGTCAACTCGGACGGCAGCGTGCGCCGGCTCAAGGGCGCGGACCGGCCGGTCAACCCGGTCGAGGACCGGATCGCGCTGCTGGCGGCGCTGGCCTGCGTCGACCACGTGGTGGTCTTCGAGGAGGACTCCCCGGCCCGGCTGATCGAGGCGGTCCGCCCCGACGTCTACGTCAAGGGCGGCGACTACCCGCCGGAGATGGTGCCGGAGGCGCCGCTGGTGCGGCGGCTGGGCGGGCAGGTACGCACGCTCGGGTACGTGCCGGACCGCTCCACCTCGGCGATCATCGACCGCATCCGCGCCCAGTCGCTCATGAGCGAACGCACCGAGCGGAGCGAGGACAGCCCCGTGGGCGAAGGCAGGCCGGCGTGACGCGACCGCTCGACCCGGGCACGCCCGGGCAGTTCCGGCAGCGCCGCCGGCTCGACGTGCTCATTCCCACCCGCAATCGGCCCGCCGAACTGGCTGTCACGCTGTCCGGGCTGGCCGCGCAGGAGGGCGTACCGGGGTTCGGGGTGGTGGTCAGCGACCAGTCCGACGGCGAGCCCGCGTACGCGCATCCGGCCGCCGCCACCATGGTCCGGGCGCTGCGGCACCGGGGGCATCCGGTGCTGCTGACCCGGCGGCTGCCCCGTCGCGGCCTGGCCGAACACCGGTGCTACCTGCTGGCCCAGTCGGCGGCCGACGCGGTGCTCTGCCTCGACGACGACGTGTGGCTGGAGCCGGGCACGCTGTCCCGGCTGATGACCGCGCTGGACGAGCTGGGCTGCGGGTTCGTCGGCAACGCGGTGCACGGGCTCTCCTACGCCGACGACGTCCGCCCGGAGACGCACCAGCACTACGAGGAGTGGGCCGGACGGCCGGTGCCGGAACGGATCCTGCCGGGCACGCCGGAGTGGCATCGGGCGTCGATCCACCCGGCCGCGAACCTGCTGCACGTCACCGAGAAGCTGAACCTGCCGCCCGGGCAGTGGCGGGCGTACAAGGTCTCCTGGATCGGCGGCTGCGTGCTCTACGACCGGACGAAGCTGGTCGAGTCCGGTGGCTTCGACTTCTGGGAGCGGCTGCCCGACCGGCACCAGGGCGAGGACGTCGCCGCCCAGCTCGCCGTGCTGGAGCGCCACGGCGGCGCCGGCGTGCTGCCCAGCGGGGCCTACCACCTGGAGTCGCCGACCACAGTCACCGAGCGGGACGTGGAGGCGTGGGAAGTGGTGCTCAGCGAGTCGACGGCGGAGGTGTGAGCAGCTCGCGGGCCGCCTCGATCACCTCGGCCGCCGGCACGTCGGCCACGAACGACACCCGGTGCGGGCACTCCCCGTCGCCGGGCCGGTGCGGGTAGATCCCGGGTGTGCAGTCGACGCCGCAGACCGGGCAGTGGGTGGTCCAGGCGGCGATCGGGCGGTGCCGCCCACGCAGCGGCGACGCCCCGTTGATCAGGTTGCCGACCCAGAACACCCCGACGGTCGGCGCGCCCACGGCGGCGGCCAGGTGCAGCGGGCCGGTGTCGTTGGAGACCACGAGCGCGCAGTCCGCGTACGCGGCGGCCAGCGCGCCGAGGCTGAGCGTGCCGACCTGCGGACGCACCGGCACGCCGGCCGCCGCCACCACAGCGTCCACCGTCTCCTGCTCGGCGGGGGTGCCGGTGACAAGCACCTCGTACCCGTCGCCGACGAGCGTGCGGGCGACCTCGGCGAAGCATTCCGGCGGCCAGCGTCGCCGCGTGTCGGTGGCGCCCGGGTGCAGCGCCGCCCGGGGCCGGGTGGGCGGGCCGAGCACGGCGGCGGCCTCGGCCCGGTCGGCGGCGGTGACCGCCAGCGACGGGGTGATCGTGGTGGCGGGCGCGCCGACCAGCGCGGCGACCTCCAGGTAGCGGATCACCTCGTGCTGGTAGTAGACGTAGCGCAGCCAGCGGTCGAGCGGCGGCGCGCCCTCGGCCCGCAGGCCGGCGGTGACCCGCGCGCCCAGGCCCGCCACCAGCGGGTTGGAGTTCGCGCCACCGCCGTGCACCTGCAACGCCAGGTCGAACCGCTCGGCGCGGGCCGCGGCGAGGAAGCCCGGCACGTCGCCCGGCGACTCGCCCGGGCCCGGATCGCGGATGCCGGGCGCCGCCGGCACCACCAGCACCCGGTCCACCGGGCCGGGCCGGTCGCGCCAGAGCGCCGCGTGCCACGGTGCGCCGAGCAGCACGATCTCCGCCGACGGGTACGCCGACCGCAGCGCGTCCAGCGCCGGCAGTACGAAGATGAAGTCGCCGAGCGCGTTGGCGCGCAGCACGGCGATCCGCTCGACGTCGGGCACACGCTCGCCGACCGGGCCGAGCAGCGACGGCTCCGGGTCGCGGCGCGGCGGGTCGGAGTCACCCGACGGGCTGGTCACGCGGCCCCTACGGCCTGTCGATCTCGTCGAGCGCGGTGTCCGGGTGGTGCAGCTCCCGGTCCGCGGCCGGGTCGGCCGGCATCGGCGTACGGTCGACGCCCGCGCGCGGGCCGGTGCGGCCGACGGTGATGGTGCGCGGCGCGGGCCGGGCCGCCCGGGGCAGCCGCACCCGGAGCAGGCCGTGGTCCATCACCGCGTCGATCCGGTCCGGGTCCACCCGGGACGGCAGGTCGACGCGGTACTCGAAGCCGCGCGTGGTGAACCCGCCCGGGATGCCGTGGTCGGCATTGACCTCGGCTTCCGACCGGGCGCGTACGCACAGCTCCCGGTCGTCCAGCTCGACGGCCACCTCCTCCGGCGCCACACCGGGGAGCCGGACGACCACTTCCCAGCCGTCCGCCGTCTCGGCCAGATCCACGTCCTGGCTGCCGGAGCGTCCGCCGACCAGCCGGCTCAGCTCGGAGCGCAGCGACTGGAGCTCGCCCATCGGGTCCCAGCCCTGCTGGCGGCCACGCCAGCCCCGTCCGCTGCCCTGTTCCGTCATCGCGCGTCTCCGATCCGCTGGGTCGCCGAGGGGGGTCGCAGCGAGCTGGGCGCGTTGAGATCGTGCTCCGGGTCGACGCCGACGCCGAGGCGGTCCACCAGTTCACCGCCGAGCCACGCGCTGACGCCGAGGATCGCCAGGGCGACCACCTCGATGGCGACGAGCGCGCCCCCGGCCGCCCGCGAGTCGGCGTTGAGCCGGACCACCCAGACCGCGGCGAACAGCAGGATCACCGCCACGTTGGCGGCGGCGTGGGTGACACCGACCCGCTTGGCGCGGGTGCCGGCCGGCAGGGCGAGCAGGTCGAACGCCCCGGCCGCCGCGGCCAGCAGGCCGCCGATCAGACCGACGGTGATGTTCCAGTACGCGACTTCGGCCAGGAAGCCGGGCCCGCCCACGGTGTCCACCACGTCGAAGATCACGGCGGTCACGAAGAGCGCCACCGGAAACATCACGAGCATCGGGTGCACGGGATGGCCGAGCACCTTGAGCCGGCTCTCCATCTCGGCCTCCATCCGTCACGTCCGGCCGCACGCTGCGAACCGGTCCCTACCCGCCGGCCTCGGGGGCAAACCCGACACTCGACGCGCTCTCCTAGGCTGACCATGGCGGAACGCGGCCCGTCGCGGGCCGGAACCGTCGTGACGATCAACGGACGGGGGAGGAAGACGTGACGACCCGGGAGATCACCAGCGAGGCCGAACTACGCGAGCTGATCGGCACGCCGATGCCGCGCGCTGCCGCCAAGGACCGCCGTACGCTGCACGAACGCGACCGGGAGTGGCTCGCCGCGTCACCGTTCTGCCTGATCGCCACCGCCGGCGCGGACGGCACCTGCGACGTCTCCCCCAAGGGTGACCCGCCCGGCTTCGCGCTGGTGCTCGACGACATCACGATCGCGATTCCGGAGCGGCCCGGCAACCGGCGGGCCGACGGCTACCGCAACATCCTGGCCAACCCGCACGTCGGGTTGATCTTCCTGATTCCCGGCCGCACCGACACGCTGCGGATCAACGGGCGCGCCCGGCTGATCGCCGACGCGCCGTGGTTCGCCGACATGGAGGTCAAGGGCCACCGGCCGGTGCTGGCCGTCGAGGTCGCGATCGAGCAGATCTTCTACCACTGCGCGAAGGCGTTCCTGCGCTCCGAGCTGTGGCAGCCGGAGACCTGGCAGCCGGACGTGCTGCCGACCCGGGCCCGGCTGATCAAAGAGGTGGAGGCCCCGGCGGAGAGCCTGGCCGACCTGGAACGCCACTACGGCCCGGCGTACCTGGAGACCCTGTACCGCTGAGTCCCGTGGTCAGGGCCGGACGTTGCGCTTGCGCTTGCCCCGGCCCACGTACCCGCGACCGCCCGTCGCCGGCTCCACCCGGCGCGGCCGGTCGCGGCGCGGCGGGGTGGCACGCCGACGCCTGATACCGGACAGGGTCAGCACCACCCCGACGCCCAGGGCGGCCAGCCCGACCACGCCGAGGACGCCCTGCACCCGGCCGCGGTGGCCGCTGAGCTGACCGAAGTCGGTGACGAAGTCACCCGGGTCCGCCGGGTTCACCCAGATCGACACCTCCGCTCCGGCGGCCCGGCACACCTCGAAGCAGGCCACCTCCTGCGCGTGCGTCCGGCCGTCCACCTCGTAGCTGAAGTACATGGTGCTCGACGAGGGACTCCGGTTGCCGCCGCTCTCCGTCACCTGGTCGACGACGACCGCCCGCGCGGGCGTACCCCGCTCGCGCAGCGTCACCGCCCAGTCGTCCAGCTCCATCTGGGTGTGGAACGGCAGCCACAGCAACGCGCCGCCGCCGGCCACCAGCAGTACGCATGCGAGGCGGATCAGGAACGACCGACGGTTGATCACCGCGCCATCGTCGCCGGGGCCCGCAACCCCGGGGCCGACCCCCGATGGGGTTGAATCGGCTGCGTGGCGAAGACCTTGACGATCACCACCCGGAACGCGAGCTTCCAGCAGTGGCAGGCGCTGCTGACCAACCGCAACAAGCGCCAGCGTTCCGGGGAGTTCCTGGTCCAGGGGGTACGCCCGATCACCGTCGCCCTGGAGCAGGGCTGGGAGATCCGGGCGCTGCTGTACCCGGACCGGCAACAGTTGTCCCGCTGGTGCCGGGAACTGCTCGACCGCGCCGACGCCCGGCGGGTCGCGCTCGCGCCCGAGCTGATGCGGGAACTCAGCGGCAAGGAGGAGGAGTCCCCCGAACTGCTGGCCGTGGTGGCGCAGCCCGATGACGACCTGGCCCGCGTCCCGGTCGGGCCCGACATGCTCGTGGTGGTCTTCGACCGCCCCAAGACCCCGGGCAACATCGGCACGCTGATCCGGTCCGCCGACGCCTTCGGCGCGTCCGGCGTGGTGATCACCGGCCACGCCGCCGACCCGTACGACCCGAAGGCGGTACGGGCCAGCACCGGGTCGCTGTTCGCCGTACCGGCCGTACGCGTCCCCAGCCACCACGCCGTCCTCGACTGGGTCGCCGCGATGCGAAAGCAGGGACCACAGATCCAGATCATTGGTACGGACGAACACGGCGACGTGGACGTCGCGGAGCACGACCTGACCGGGCCCACTCTTCTGCTCGTCGGCAACGAGACGCACGGACTCAGCAAGGGCTGGCAGGAGGCGGCCGACCGGATGGTACGCATCCCGATCGTCGGGGCGGCCAGTTCGCTGAACGCGGCGGCGGCCGGGACGGTGGCGCTGTACGAGGCCGCCCGCCAGCGCGCGAAGCAGCGGTGACGCCTGGGCCCGCCGCTACGAGGCGGCCGTGCCGGTTGCGGTCCTCGACGGCCGCTCGCGTCCCCACGCGGCCAGCGGTTCGAGCGCATCGTTGAGGCGTACGCCGTCCTCGGTCAGCGAGTACTCGACGCGGGGCGGTACCTCGTCGTAGGAGACGCGGCGCACGACGCCGTCCGCCTCCATCTCGCGCAGGTGGGCGGCCAGCACCTTCTCGGTGATCCCCGGCAGCAGCCGGCGCAACTCGCCGAAGCGGCGGTACGGGTGCTCGTGGAGTGCCCAGAGGATCAGCACCTTCCACTTGCCCCCGATCACCTCCATCGCGGCGTCGATCCCGCAGACATGGCCGTCCGGTGCGCCCGGCCGGTTCAACGTCGTCATGCCCCCGCCCTTCCGACCTGCTCGCTCACCACAGGGTAACCACCTACTCCGAAGTGCGTACTTGTTCACCTGCGGGCCTGCGACAAGCCTGATCGGCATGGCACACGAGACTGTGGAGAAGACGCCCGTCACGCTGCTGGGCCTCGGCGCGATGGGCGCCGCGCTGGCCCGCGCCTGGCTCGCCGCCGGCCACCCGCTCACCGTCTGGAACCGCACCCCGGCCCGCGCCGCGGGAATCTCCGCCGAGGGAGCGACGGTCGCGAACAGCGCCGCCGAGGCCGTCGCCGCGAACACCCTTGTCGTCGTCTGCCTGCTGGACGACGCCTCGGTCGAGGAGGTGCTGGCCGGCGCCGACCTGGCCGGCAGGGACCTGGTCAACCTGACCACGGGTACGCCCGCCCAGGCCCGCGCCCGAGCCGACTGGGCCCGCGAGCGCGGCGCCCGCTACCTCGACGGCGGAATCATGGCCGTCCCTCCGATGATCGGCGTGCCGGACGCCGGCGGCTACGTCTTCTACAGCGGCTCCGGTGAGCTGTTCGAACGGCACCAGGCGACGCTCGGCGTACCGGCCGGCACCACCTACGTCGGCCGGGACGCGGGCTTCGCCGCCCTGCACGACGTGGCCCTGCTCAGCGCCATGTACGGCATGTTCGCCGGGGCAGCGCACGCTTTCGCCCTGATCCGCCGGGAGGACATCGACCCCGCGTCGCTGGCCCCGCTGCTCGCCGACTGGCTCGTCGCGATGGCCCCGACCGTTCACCAGACCGCCGACCAGCTGCGCAGCGGCGACTACACGAAGGGCGTCGCCTCCAATCTCGCCATGCAGGTGGCCGGCACACCGACGTTCCTGCGCACCGCGGCAGAGCAGGGGGTCAGCCCGGAACTGCTCAGCCCCTACTTCGAGCTGATGCGCCGCCGCCTGGCCGAGGGCAGCGGCGAGGAGGACCTGACGGGCGTCATCGACCTGCTGGTGCGCTGACCGCCGCGGACCGAGACAACCCACGTGGACCGCCGATACGCCGATGGTGATCCCGGCTGTTCCCCTGATGAGAATTCCCAGCGACGCAATGACGATCGTCCGATGCGACAGAAGCATCCGCAGCGCGTACCCGATCGTGCCGGCCCGACCGGCGGCGAGGGCAAGTTGCCGGTCGCCCGCTGGCGGCGCGTCCTGGCGGTTCTCGCGCCGGTGATCGCGGCGGTGCTCGGCGCCGCGATGGCCATGCAGTGGGAGGTCGGCGGCGGCCGAGCCGTCAGCTCCCTACCCGCTCCGTCACGATGGATGGCCGAGAACCTGCCGTTGTTCGACGGTGGGGAGCCGGCGTGGATCTGGCGCGGGCCCTTCTTCGTGTCCGTGCTGCTGGCGCTGCCGCTCGTCTGGACGGTCACCGGCCACGCCACCGCGATGCCCCGCCGCCTCACGAAGTACGGGCTCCTCACCGCAGGCATCGCGATCGGCCTGGAATACAGCACCCCCGGGTACGGGTGGTTGTTCGACCTCGTGGCCCTGTTGACGGCGCTGGTGGGCACCGTCTGGTGCGGGCTGCAGGGGCTGCGTCGCGGCGTGCTGCCGCGCCGCGTCGCATGGGCGCTCGTCGCGGCACTGCCGTTGACGCCACCAGCCGGCTTCCTCACGTTCTGGTACCTGCCGCCCGGCCTGACCATGGGCTTGCTGCTGGCCTGGGCCGCTGCCGCCGTCTTGTCCGGCTCCCCCGCACCATCACCTGGAGGTGTACGTGGCTCTGTTCGGTGACGACCTGGACGCCGTCGCCAACCGGCTGGGCGAGGCGGTCGCAACGCGGGATGCGGATTGGATGCGGGCCGCTCACCTCGGGCTCGTGGGTCTGCGTGGGGTTGCTCTGACCGGCCAACTGCGGCGCACCGTAACAGGCGCTTACGACATGGGTCGGGTGCCGTCAGCGCCTGCGGCTTTCCTTGGCTGTACGGATGGCTGTAGAGCCATCGGCCGCCGCAACGATCCGCTGACACGTTGTCGCTCCCTACCCGTAGCCTGCCCGGCAGAGTCCGTACGACGGAGGGTGCGTTGTCTGCTGTCGCGTCACTGACCCTGGTTCCCAGGAGAAGCATCCCCGAGTTGGCCCGCCTCGCCCGCACATCGTCGTCGTCACTCGGCTCCTACCTCGCCGAACACGGACGCGAGCCGCGGGAGGAGTACGACTGGTCCGGGTACTGCATGCTGCACGTCTTGAGCTATCTGGAGGAGCGCGACGTCGACCTGGAGCAGTCGGAGTTCGATGCCGAGTCGGCGGCCATCAACAAGGTGCACGACCTGACCGTGCTCATCACTCCCGCACACAAGCGGTTCCTGGATCAGCTCGACCCCGCCGGGCACCGCGAGGAGGAGTTGGCCGCCCACTTCGAGGAAATGGGACTGGACTTCGAGGAGAGCGGCACGGCCGGTTTGGATGGGCTGAGGCTGTTGCGCGACAGCATCTCCGAACTCCGCGACGACCAAGTGTTGCTGCTGCACATCGGCTGAGGCCAGAGGCGCCAGATCCGGTCGAACCACCCGTGACGGTGATCACCTGTAGCACTTGACGCGGTGCTGCACATGTCTGTCCTGGATGCAGTCGTGTGTCCAGGACAGGAGCAGAGTATGACGACCGCGGTGCTCGACCGCGCGCCGACGCCGCCGCCCGTCAGCAGCCCTCCCGGGCGGGCGCCCCGGTTGTACGTGCTGGACGGGTTGCGGCTGATCTGTGCTCTTGCGGTGGCCGGATACCACTTCGGCGACTCATGGAGGTTGGACGGCGTGCGCCCGCCGGCATACTTCCTGCCGGACGCGGCACCGGTTCTGATCTATGGCTTCCTCGGAGTCGAGACGTTCTTTCTGATCAGCGGATTTGTGATCCTCATGAGCGGCTGGGGGCGTACCGTTCGCGAGTTCGCTGCCTCCCGCGTCGCGCGACTCTATTCGGCGTTCTGGGTGTGCGTGCTGACCACGACAGCCGTATCGGCAGTGCTGCCGATCAGCGGCGGGCTGCCTTTCCCACCTCTGCCGGACGGGTGGGGCGTGCTGGTCAACCTGACCATGTTGGCGGAGCCCCTCAACACGCCGCTTGTCGACACCGTGTACTGGACCCTCTGGATCGAGCTCCGGTTCTATCTGATCGCGGCGTGCATTCTTGCGGCCAAGCCGACCGAGCGGGGAGTAAAAATATTCGGCGCGGTGTGGCTGGCAGTCGCCGTGGTCATGCCCGTCTTCCGGGGCGCCGCCCTGGACGAGGTCGTGATGTCCGACTTCGCGCCGTACTTCATCGCCGGAATCACCCTGTTCCTGCTTCGCCGCAACCGATCCGATCCATGGCTGTGGGTGCTGCTACTCGCCACGTGGCTGGTCAGCCTGCAGCGCGTGTACGGGCGGACCCTGGAGTTGAAGCCCGGCTTCGAGGTGCCCGTCTGGCCGGCACCGGTACTGCTCACCGGGGTGTACCTTCTGATGCTCGTCATCGCGCTCGGCTACACCGACCGGGTGAGAATGCGCTGGCTGGCCATTGCGGGTGCCATCAGCTACCCCTTCTACCTCTTGCACCCGCGCATTGGATACAGCGTGATCCGCAACGTGTACGAGGAAACCAACCTCCCCGCGTCGATACTGATCGGCGGCACCGTGCTTGGGCTGCTGGCGGCAGCCTGGCTTGTCCATCGCTTCGTCGAGCGCCCACTCGCACCCTTGATCCGCGGCTTCGTATTGGACCGGCGACGACTATGAGCACCAGACGCCACGCGCCGAACACGAGGAAGGGTGTGGATCCGACGACCGCGGAGGCCGATTCCGCCTTCCGCGAGCTGTTCGAGGCCGCGTATGACGATTTGCTGCTCTTCGTCGAACGCCGTGCACACCTCGCCGTTGCCGAAGACGTGGTCGCCGAGACGTTCTTGATAGCGTGGCGCCGCTTGGACGAAGTACCGAAGTCACTCGGCGAGGCCCGCGCCTGGCTGTTCACCGTCGCCCGCAACGTTCTGCACAATCGGCAGCGCAGCGACCAGCGGCAGCAGAGCCTCGCGCTTCGCGTCCTCCAGGAACCCGATGCTCCGAGCAGCGCCGAGGCCGACCTCGCGGCTACCCGCGTCGACCTGGTGAAGGCTTGGCAGCGCCTGTCATCGGCCGATCAGGAAGTGCTGACGCTGACCGCGATCGAAGACCTCACCGGGCCGCAGGCAGCACACGTACTGGGCATTTCCCGGCCCGCGTTCAGTTTGCGCCTGCTGCGCGCCCGTCGCCGCCTGCGTCAGCATCTTGGTCAGCGGCCGATCAGCGAACCCACAAACGTCCCTGCACCGGCCGGCCCTTCACGACGCGGAGGCTCCGCATGACCCACGACGACGTCCTCGCCCGGACAATCCGCTCTGCCGCCGTCCCGGTGCCCGCACGAGTCGCGCAGGAACCCGCGCGAGAATTGCTCGAGCGGATCGTCGCCACTGATCGGCGACCGCGCCCGGCACCAGCGCGCACACCGCACCGTCGGCCTCGCCTGGCGATCGCCGGCGCGGCCGGAGCGCTCGCCGCCGCTGTCGCCTTCACCCTGACATTTCTCAACGCTGGTCCCGCGTTTGCGTCGTGGACGCCCGAGCCGAGTCCGATCTCGGATACCGAGGCACGCGACATCGCCGGCAAATGCCTGCCTGCCCAGGACGCGAGCGTCGCAAGGGTGGTCATCGGTGAAAAACGCGGCGAGTACGCATACGTGAACGCCGTGTCGCCGGCTGGAAGCCAGACATGCTTCCGCGATCGCAACGGGGACGTGACGAATACCAGCATCCTGACCGTGCTGACCAGCACCGAGCGGCTCGGTGCCCGGGGTGTCGAGCTGTACTCGTGGGGTCAGCTACGCACCGACGAAGGCTACGTCCGGATCATGGCGGGACACGTCGGCTCACAGGTGACGAGCGTGGAGATCAACTTGAGGACCGAGGATGGCGATTCGTCACGGACGGCGCGGGCAACCGTTCGCGACGGTTACTTCGGCGCCTGGTACCCCGAAGGCCTCGATGAGTCGAGCAGCAACACCACCACACTGACCGTCCGCCTCGCAGACGGCAGCGCGGTGATCCTGTCCGCCCGCGAACTGTACGAACAACCGAAGCTGGACTGAGGGTGGCTCGGCAGGCCCCGCCCGCCCACGTGCTGGCCGGTTTGCTACCGATCAGTGACGGGCTCATCACGCCACCGGAAGCGCGCCTCGTCCCCTTCGATGACCAAGATGAACCATGGCACCTCGCGCCCGGCCGGGTCAGTCATCGTCACGGCCGGATAGATGGCCTCGTGCGCCTGGCGCAATGCCTCAACATCCCCGGAGTTCACGGCCTCGATCCATGCCGCAAAAATCGGTCGCAGTGGTCGGAAAGCAGGCTCTGGCCGAAAGCGGCCGCGGATCCAGGGGAAGTCGAGCTCCCGCTCATCGACCTCACCGACCAACTCGCTGCGGTGGTGCACCCGCCAGACCCTGCCCACCTTCATTCCGGCAGCGTAGGCCGCGCTGCCGCCAACCACTCCTCTTCCGGAAGCCCATCTCCGTCGAAGGGCGCTGTTGTCCGCCCCGGAAACGGCGAATCCCAGGCCGAT
This sequence comes from Micromonospora sp. NBRC 110037, assembly GCF_001652995.1. Classification (NCBI taxonomy): domain Bacteria; kingdom Bacillati; phylum Actinomycetota; class Actinomycetes; order Micromonosporales; family Micromonosporaceae; genus Micromonospora; species Micromonospora sp. NBRC 110037. Next base: position 2,437 of record NZ_BBVA01000020.1, on the reverse strand, counting down.
GACCTGGGATTCTGTACCGAGCCGCCTGACGGAATCGAACCGTCGACCTACGCATTACGAGATCAAGCTGCCCGCCCCACCGACCTGCGTACATGACGGCCTAGCAGCGAAAACACCCCTCGACATCTCACAGCACTCCCCCGCCGTTTGCCGGCCTCTTGCGGACTGGATGCGGACCGCGTCTGATAGATCGACGGATGCCGGCAGTCGCGCCGTCCTTTGGGGACTGGATGGCTCTTCTTGGGCATGCTGGGTGTGGGGATGGCATGAGGGGGCGTTGTGGCTGGTGCGAGGAAGTTGGCGGCCGGGTCGGGTACGGCGTTCGCTGTTGGCGCGGTGGCGGGGGTGGTGGGTAACAACCTCGGTGAGGGGCCGTGGTTTTGGATGGGGTTTGTGGCGTTGACGGCGGTGGGGTCCGGGTTGTCGGCGTGGTTGACCTACCGTGGCGCTGCGGGCGGCGCTGCGTCTGGTGTTGGTCATGTCGGTGACGTCACGATCGGGAGGGTGTTGGGCGGTAGTGGGTCCGGGCCGACGGCCGGTGTGGTCCATGGCGATGTCTCGGGCGGTGACCGGGGGGCGGTGTGATGGTGCGGTTCGGTCGTCGGGAGCCGGTGCGGGTCGACTCGGTGCAGGGTGGTGGTTCCGCGCCGACGGTTGGGGTGAATCTCGGGACGGTCGCGGGCACGATCCTCGCCGGCAACGCGACCGGTTTGAAGCATGTGGTTCTTAATCCGTCGTTGATTCCGCTTGAGCTTGGCCTGACGGTTGGTGATGAGCCGGTGGGTGGGTTCACCGGGCGCGGGTGGCTGGTGGACGAGATTGACGCGCGGATCGCTGAGGTCGCTTCCCTCCCGGTAGGTGGTTATGTGTTGGTGGAGGCGGAGGCGGGGCTGGGCAAGAGCGCGTTGGCGACGTATCTGGCGTTCTCGCCGACGCGGCGGTGGCCGGCGCACTTCTCGCGTCAGTCGCCCGACCCGGAGGCTGCGCGGTCGAACCTCGCCGCGCAGATCACCTACCTGCACACGCCTGCCGACTCCCCCGACAGGTCGGACCCGCTGCCGGGAAACTACACCGATCCGGTCTGGTTCGCTCAGCGGCTGATGGCGATTCAGGCGCAACGGCGTGCGCGTGGTGAGGTGTCGCCGCTGGTGATCCTGGTCGACGGGTTGGACGAAGCACCGGCGCCGCCGGCGGGTGAGGTCGCGTTGGGGCTGCCCCGAACTCTGCCCCCGGGAGTGGTGGTGGTGGCTACCACCCGTCCCGGGCATCCGTTGCCGGCTGAGGCGAGGGTAGAGCGCATCGATGTCACGGGGCAGGCGAACCTTGATGATCTGCGCGATCATGTCATCTCCCGGGCTCGCAGCGACCGTGTGTTGGCGGGCCGGCTCGTTGCCCGCAACGTCACCCCGGAGGCGTTCACGCGTGGGTTGATGACTGCTGCCAGCGGGGTGTGGATTTACGCGTTGCAGGTGCTGGATCAGGTCCGCGACGGGGATCTGCCCGCTGACCATCTCGATGCGCTGCCGCCGAGGTTGGCCGGGTACTACAGCCTGAATCTGCGGCGCATCCGGGAGCGGAACCCGGACCGGTGGCACGACCTTGTTCTGCCCGTTCTGGGCACGCTGGCTGCGGTCACCGAACCGATCACGAGTGTCACGATCGCCGAATGGTCCGGGGATCTGCCTCTGGGACCGGTGCAGGATCTCCTGGACGGCCCGTTACGGGCGTTCCTCGCCCACACGCCCGGTGGTCCTGAGGCGGCTGATCCGACGGGCTGGTACCGGTTGCGGCACCAGAGCCTGCGGGACTTCCTGACCGGGCGGGAAACCAGCCACAAGGATCACACGGTAGTGCAGGACTCGGCGCGCTGCGCCCAGGCGACGAGGCAGGCCCACGCCAGGATCCTCGCCCGTATAACTCCCGCCCCGGACGAGACGGGTGTCCGACGGTGGGAGAACGCTGACAGCTATGCCCTGGCACATCTGACCGACCACGCCGTCGCGACGGGAGAACTCGACCGACTGGCTGTGGACCCCGGTTATCTGCTGTGGACTCCACTGCCGCCGCTGCTGCGGGCAAGGAACACGATCATCGATCCGCAGGCCCGTCAGGCGATCGCCGCACGAGAACTGATGGGCGACACCAGCGCCCTGACCCCCGACGGGCAGCTGCGCTGGTTGCACGTGTGGGCGCTTAAGCGCCGCAGCTCCACACTCGCGGCTGCCTGCACCACCCGGCTCCCCCCCGACGCAGCGCGCGCTGACGGCGCGATCTGGCGAGGAGCCACCCACACCCCCCTGCACGGCCACACCAGCTCGGTGTCTGCGGTGGGGACCTGGGCGCGGCCGGACGGCACCACCCTGCTCGTCACCGCCGGCGACGACGAGGTGGTGCGGCTGTGGCACCCCCACACCCTGCAACCCGCCGGCGAACTGCT
>NZ_BBVA01000019.1:0-36491 GCF_001652995.1 Micromonospora sp. NBRC 110037 | reverse complement strand
GGTCTGGGCCTCGCCCGGCAAGAGCGCGGCGACCCTCAACGCGTTCTTCGACCTGCTCGGCGATGAGCGGGCCGCGAAGATCACGCACGTGTCCGCCGACGGCGCGGACTGGATCACCACCGTTATCCGACGGCGCTGCCCGAACGCCGTGCGCTGCGCCGATGCATTCCACGTCGTGGCCTGGGCCACCGACGCCGTGGACAGGGTTCGCCGCCAAGCCTGGAACGAGGCCACCGGCCGTGGCGCCGGCCGTCGCGGCGTCGCCGTCGGCACGGCCCGCCAGTTGAAGAACACCCGCTGGGCGTTATGGAAGAACCCGGAGAACCTCACCGACGCCCAGCAGGCCAAACTCGCCTGGATCGCCAAGACCCACCCCCGCCTGCACCGGGCCTGGGCGTTGAAAGAAGGCCTCCGACTGGTGTTCACCCTGGCCAAGACCAGCCCGACAGCCGCAGTCGAGGCCCTCGACCGATGGATCGGGTGGGCCCGCCGCAGCCGCATCGACATCTTCATCGACCTACAACGACGCGTCACCCGTCACCGCGACCAGATCATCGCCGCCATCACCCATGGCCTGTCCAACGGCCGCATCGAGTCCGTCAACGCCAAGATCCGCCTCATCACCCGCATGGCCTTCGGCTTCCACTCATCCGAAGCCCTCATTGCCATGGCCATGCTCAGCCTCGGCGGCCACCGACCCGAACTACCCCGCCCATGAACACCCGACCCACACATCCGTCACAAGACCCCTTTTTAACACCTCAGGGCCGTCGGGGCGGCGTGACCTCGCTCGGTGCGTTCTCGTTGACAGGGTGGACGAGATGCCAGTCGCGTCCGTGAAGGTGGGCCGTCGCCGCGCGCCGGCCGGCCGACCTTCGAGGCTGCTGAGCGCAGCCAGCCGTCCCTTCCCTGCGGGGGGTCCTGTCCCGGGCCCCCCGCGCCCCCGTGCCCGGGCTGCGGTTGTTAAGAAGGGGCCCTTTCTCTACCGCAGGCGTTAACAAGGGGCCCTTCCTTTCATGCGGCGCGCAGCAGCTCGGCGGCTCGCTCGGGGGCGATGTCGTTGATGAACACCCCCATGCCGGACTCCGACCCGGCCAGGTACTTCAGCTTGTCCTTGGCCCGCCGGATGCTGAACAGCTGCAGGTGCAGGTGGCCCAGCTCCCTGTCGATCCGTACCGGCGCCTGGTGCCAGGCCGCGATGTACGGCATCGGCAGGTCGAACAGCCCGTCGAAGCGACGCAGCAGGTCCAGGTATAGCGGCCCGAACGCGTCCCGCTCGGCGTCGTCGAGCGCCGGGATGTCCGGCACCGGCCGGTGCGGCGCCACGTGCACCTCGAACGGCCAGCGCGCCGCCGCCGGGACGTACGCGGTCCAGTGCTCGTTGCTCGTCACCACCCGTTCCCCGGAGGCGCGTTCGGCGGCCAGCACGTCGGCGTACAGGTTGCCGCCGGTGCGCTCGGCGTGCCGCCGGGCGGCGGCCAGCATGTCGCGGGTGCGCGGCGTGACGAACGGGTACGCGTAGATCTGCCCGTGCGGGTGGTGAAGCGTCACCCCGATCTCCACGCCCCGGTTCTCGAACGGGAAGACCTGCTCCACGCCGGGCAGCGCGCTCAGCGCTTCGGTGCGGTCGGCGAGCGCGTCCAGCACGGTCCGCACCCGATGCGGGGGGAGCCGGGCGAACGAGGCGTTGTGGTCGTCGGTGAAGCAGACCACCTCGCACCTGCCGAGGCCGGGCCGTACCGGGGTGAACGGCGTGATCTCGGCCGGTTCGTCGGCGACCCGCTGGCTCAGTGACGGGAACCGGTTCTCGAACACGACGACGTCGTAGTCGGGCGCCGGGATCTCGCTGTGCCGGTCGCCCCGGGACGGGCACAGCGGGCACTGGTCGGCCGGGGGCAGGAACGTGCGGGTCTGCCGGTGCACCGCGACCGCCACCCACTCGTCGGTCAGCGGGTCGTACCGCAGCTGCGAGGCGGGCGGGGGAGGGGGCAGGTCCCGCCGGTCCGGCTGGTCCCGGACCGCGTCGTCCCGCTCGTCGAAGTAGATCAGCTCGCGGCCGTCGGCCAGCGCGATCCGCGTACGCTTCACTGCGCCCCCCTCTGCGCGGGCACCGTCACCAGCTCGCCCACCCTGTCGTCGAGTACCCGTCGTGCCTCGGGCGCCAACCGGTCGTCGGTGACCAGCACGTCCGCCGCGTCCAGCGGCACTATCGACGAGATGCCGACGGTGCCCCACTTGGTGTGGTCGGCCAGCACCACGAGCCGGTCCGCGGCGGCCACGAGCGCCCGGTTCGTGTCCGCCTCCATCAGATTGGGCGTGGTGAACCCGGCCCGTTCGCTGATGCCGTGCACGCCGAGAAAGAGCACGTCCAGGTGGAGCGCGGCGATCGCGGCCACGGCGAGCGGCCCGACGAGCGCGTCCGACGGCGTGCGTACCCCGCCGGTGAGCACCACTGTCTGGTCGGGCCGGCCGCCGACGTGCAGCGCCTCCGCCACCGGCAGCGAGTTGGTGACCACCGTGAGGCCGGGCACGTCGACAAGTCGCCGGGCCAGCTCGGCGGTGGTGGTGCCGGCGGAGAGCGCGATGGCGGCGCCGGGCCGGACCAGCCCTGCGGCGTGGTCGGCGATCGCCGCCTTCTCGGCGGACTGGCGGTCGGCCTTGGCGCGGAAGCCGGGCTCGTCGGTCGAGCCGGGACCGGCGGGCGTCGCGCCGCCGTGCACCTTGGCGAGCAGGCCCTGCTCGTGCAGCGTGTCCAGGTCGCGGCGGATGGTCATGTCGGACACGCCGAACTCGGCGGCCAGTTCGGTGACCCGGACGCCGCCGGCGAGACGCAGTCGTTCCAGGATCGCCGTCTGCCGCTGCCGCGCCAGCATCCCGGCCCACCTCCGAGCGTCACCGACCGCGATGCTCACGCGGTCGAACGTGTTCCAACAAAGGCGAACACTACCGCGCAGCGAGGGGCGATGCGAAACCGCCGTCGTCCGTAAGGCCGGACGACGGCGGTCGAGGTGCTCGCAGGCCGGACGCGTCCGGCGGCCGAAAGGTCAGGCGGGCTGGAGGCGGGGCTCCACCCAGCCGGTCTCGGTGAGGTGTTCCATCACCTTCCCGATGGCCTCCTCGACGCTGATGTCCGAGGTGTCCACCACGAGATCGGCGTCGGTGGGCTCCTCGTACGGGTCGTCGATGCCGGTCATCCCGGTGAGCAGGCCGGCCCGGGCGCGGGCGTACAGGCCCTTGCGGTCGCGCTGCTCACAGACCTCAAGCGGCGTCGCCACGTGGACCAGCAGGAAGCCCGCGCCGGCCGCCTCGGCCATCTCCCGCGCGGTGGCGCGGGCCGCCGCGTACGGCGCGATCGGGCAGCAGATGCCGACCCCGCGGTGCCGGGCGATCTCGGCGGCCACCCAGCCGATCCGGCGCACGTTGAGATCCCGGTCGGACTTGCTGAACCCGAGCCCGGCGGACAGCTCCCGCCGCACCACGTCGCCGTCGAGCAGCGTGATCGTGCGGTCGCCCTGCTCACGGAGCACGTCGGCCAGGCCCCGGGCGATCGTCGACTTGCCCGAGCCGGACAGCCCGGTCAGGAAGATCACCAGTCCCCGGTACCGCCGCGGCGGGCGGGCCCGGACCAGTTCCTTCGCCACCGCCGGCGGGGTGTGCCACTCGGGCAGCGGGAAGCCCCGGTCCAGCAGGTCGTCGATCTCCTCCACGCTCAGCGCCAGCCGGCGGTTGCGCGGCGGGATGTCCTCCCGCCAGCGCCACTGCCCGTCCCGGTTGTCGTAGGCCAGCTCGCGGGGCACCAGCACACGCAGGCCGGCGCCGGAGAGCATGCCCTCGGTGGAGAGCAGGTGGGTCACGCCGTACGCGGCGGCGACCCGGGCCCGCAGCAGCGCGTCGCTGATCTCGTCACGCCGGCGGGCCAGCGGCACCGCCACCAGCGTCGCCGGGGGCATCCGGTCGCGGGCGGCGAACACGGTACGCACCAGCGCCTCGGACGGCAGGCCACCGGTCGACCCCTCGCCCACCGGGATCAGCACCAGCAGGTGCGCGCCGAGCGTGCGGGCCGCGTGCGCGATCTGCGCCAGTTGCGGGCGGTGCAGCGGACGGTCGGCGAAGACCCCGAGCACCCGGCCCGGCGGCAGCAGGCCGCGTACCTCGTCGGGGCCGCGCCGCAGGCGCTGGAACGGTCCGTGGCCGCCGTCGCCCAGGCGGCGCACCGTGCCACCGACGCCCACCAGGCCCTCGCGGCCCGGCCAGACGTCCGTCACGTCCATCGCCGCGACCGGCGCGCCCTCGCCGTCGGTGAGCACCACCGCCCGGCGGGCCGGGTCCGCCGGGTCGAGCCCGTCGGCCAGCGCGGCCGGCACCTGGAGCGTCACCGGCACCGGCCACGGAGTGCCGTCGGCGAGCCGGCCGCGCCGGCTCAGCGAGGTCAGGTCGGCCCGGCTCATGAAACCGGTGAGCGGCGCGTACGCCCCGCTCAGCAACAACTGGAGATCGGCCAGCTCAGCGGGTCTGGGCGCGTACGACGGCGCATCCCGCAGAACGTCCTCGGGCAGCAGCCACCCGTTGCTCATCGAACCCCCAACTCACCGGCCGGCACACAGTTTCGCAGCCCACCGGCGATCGGTCGAGAGCGCCACCCGGCCTCCCGGTAATCGCGCGTTCCGGCGATCGTGCCGAGGACGAACCGGGGTCTTCGAATCCTTACCGCCGGGCCGCCGCCGGTCGATCGTGCGAACGGCTGCCGACGCGCGCCGACCGGCCGAGCGCGCGATCCCGGATCCGCCGGACCGCCCGCCGGATCCGGGCGCGGAGCCGGCGCGGATCCTCCACCCGGGGCGGCCCGCCGTCGGCCGCGCAGCGCACCACGAGCGGCAGGTTCGCGTCCAGCGCCCACCCGGCCTGAATCACCCGGGCCCGGACCTCCCAGGTGCCCCGGGTCCGGCCGCCGTCGAGCGCCGCGAAGTCGACGGTGGCGGTGCTGCGGTGACAGACCCGGCCGTCGGCGGCCGGCTCGGTGGTGGCGTCGACCGGCAGGAAGAACTCCTCCCGGGTCTCCCGGCGGCGGATCACCACGTCGGTCCTCGCCCCGCCGGCCCGCATCACGACACCGTCCGGCGCGGCCCCGGCCACCGGGAGCACCGGCAGCCCTCGGTCGTCGAAGCGCAGCGGCTCGTCCCCGGCGCGCAGGTGGGCGGAGACGGCGACGGTCAGCGTCCGTCCCTCCACCTGCCACCGGTCGACGGCGGCGTGCGCCCGGACACTCACGTCCCACTCCGCCAGCCGGCGCAGGTCGGCCATCCGCCCCTGCGCGGCGAGATGCGCGATCACCTGGTACATCGGCGGCACCCCGGCGATCGCCTCGGGTGCGACACGCTCCTTCACGAGCTGCCCCACCTCGTCCGCCACCTGCCCGGCCCAGGGCTCCGGCGCGCTCAGCAGCGCCTGCCCGCGCAGCCGGTTCAGCATCTCCTTGCGCAGCCAGCGCCGATGCAGCCGCAGGCGGGCCGCGGCCGGTGGGCGGTGGGCGTCCACGGTGTCCATCGCGGCCCGCAGCGCCGCGTAGTACTCCGCCGGGTCCATCCGGGTGGCGGTGACGTTGCCCGCGTCCTCGCGGCGGGCGTGGTGGTAGCAGGGGTGGTCGGCCAGCACGCAGATCCGCTCGGCGAGCAGGTAGGCCGCCGCCATCAGCCGGTGGTCCTCCAGGCGTCGCGGGTGGCCCTCCGGGAAGCGCAGCCCGTGCCGGTCGAGGAAGGACCGCCGGAACAGCTTGTGACAGGTCATGCTGTCGGCCAGCGGCGCGTTCGCCAGGGTGGCGTCGAACCGGTTCTCCCGGAACAGCTCCCGCGGTACGCCCCGCCGGTGCCCGATCATCCGTCCGACGACGATGTCCGCGTCGTGTGCCCGGGCGCAGGAGTGCAGGCGGGCCAGCGCCTCGTCGCCGAACCAGTCGTCGTCGTCGGCGAAGAAGACGTACTCGCCGCGTGCCTGCTCCAGCCCCTGGTTGCGCGGGCGCGACGGCCAGCCCGAGTGCGGCAGGCGCAGCACCCGCACGTGCGGGTCGGCAGCGGCCAGCTCGTCCAGGCGCTGCGGCGTCCCGTCGGTCGACCCGTCGTCGGCGAAGATCACCTCGTATCCGCCGGGCGGCAGCCCCTGCCGCGACAGCGACGCGACGAGCGGATCGAGGTGGGCCCCGCAGTTGTACGTGGGCACCACCACGCTCACCGCCGGCCGGTCCGTACCGTCGCTCATGACGCCCCCCGTCGAGTCGCCTCACACGGTGGCAGCTTCCCCGCGACGCCGCTACCCCGTCGGTCACCTAGGGGGCCCGGAGCCGAGGGATCAGGGGATCGCCCGGGTCAGGACGGGCTCCGGCGCGGCCCCGGAGTTCTACGCTGAACGGCGTGACACTGCTCGCGACCGAGTCGCTGACCAAGACGTACGGAGGCCGGGTCACCGCGTTGACCGACCTCACCGTATCGGTCGAGCCGGGGATCATCGGGCTGGTGGGCGCGAACGGCGCCGGCAAGTCCACCCTGATCAAGATCCTGCTGGGTCTGCTCCCGCCGACCAGCGGCCGGGTACAGGTGCTCGGCCTCGACCCGACCACCGACCCGGCCGCGGTCCGCGCCCGGGTCGGATACATGCCCGAGCACGACGCCCTCCCGCCCGACCTGTCCGCCGCCGAGCTGGTCACCCACCTGGGCCGGATCAGCGGACTGCCGCGCACCGTCGCCCGGGAACGGGCCTCCGAGGCGCTGCGCCACGTCGGTCTGCACGAGGAGCGGCACCGGGCCGTCGGTGGCTACTCCACCGGTATGAAGCAGCGGGTCAAGCTCGCCCAGGCGCTCGTACACGATCCCGATCTGCTGCTGCTCGACGAGCCGACGAACGGCCTCGACCCGGCCGGCCGGGACGCCATGCTCGCGCTGATCCACCGGATCGGCACCGAGTTCGGCATCTCGGTGGTGGTCTGCTCGCACCTGCTCGGCGAGGTGGAGCGGATCTGCGACACGCTCGTCGCCATCGACGGCGGCCGGCTGCTGCGCGCCGACCGGGTGTCCGCCATGACCACCGCCACCGACGTGCTCGCCGTCGAGGTGAGCGAGGGCACCGACGACCTGGCCGCCCGGCTCGCCGCGCTCGACCTGCCGGTGACCCGCGACGGGCGGCTGCTGCTCGTCCCGCTCGCCGACGACGCCACCTACGACCAGATCCTCGGCGCGGTCGCCGAGCTGGACCTGCCGCTGCACCGGCTGGACCAGCGGCGGCACCGGGTGGCCGAACTCTTCGCCGCGAGGGAGCCCAGCCATGTCTGACGCGACCGGGGTCATCCACGACATCGGCTACCAGCGCTACACCGGCCCGCGGCTCGGCCGCCGGCAGGTCTTCGGCGCGCTCTACCTGCACGGCGTGCGTACCGTCTTCGGGCTGGGCCGCAGCGCCAAGGCCAAGATCTTCCCGTGGCTGGTCGTCTCCGTGGTGACCGTGGTGGCCGCCGGCGTCACCGCGGTGCGCAGCCAGATCGGCGAGGTGGTGATGACGTACGCCCAGTTCGCCGACGCGATGAGCTGGCTGGTCATCTTCTTCGCCGCGGTGGCCGCGCCCGAGCTGGTCTCCCGCGACCTGCGCAGCGGCGTGCTGCCGCTGTACTTCTCCCGGCCGCTGCCGCGCGGCGACTACGCGCTGTCCAAGCTGCTGGCGCTTGTCACCGCGCTGTGGCTGCTGCTCGGCGGCCCGCAGCTGGTGATGTTCCTCGGCGCCGCGTTCACCACGAACCGGGGCGTACGCGGGGTGTGGGACGAACTGCTCGACCTGCTGCCCGGGCTGCTCTACGCCGGGCTCTGGGCGGTGGTGTTCGCCTCGATCGCGCTGCTCGTCGCCTCGCTGACCGGCAAGCGCGCGTTCGCGGCCGGCGGCATCGTGGCGGTCTTCCTGATGACCACGCCGGTCGTCGGCGTGCTGTCCATCCTGCCCTCGCGGACGATCAACGAGCTGGCCTTCGTCGCCTCCCCGCCGACGCTCGTCGGCGGCGTGGGCAACTGGGCGCTCGGCGACCGGCTGACCCAGGGACGGGGTGGCATGCCGATCGGCGACTTCGGGCCGGTCTACGCCGCGGTCGCCGTGCTGCTGGTCGCCGCCTGCGTCAGCCTGCTGCTCCTGCGATACCGGAAGGTGGCCGCCCGATGACGGCGATCAGCACCCAGTCGACGGCCGGCGCGCCCGCCGCCGCGACGAGCACGCTCGACCTGGCCGGTGTCTCCCGCTGGTACGGCAACGTGGTGGCGGTCAACGACGTCACCATGCGGCTCGGCCCCGGCGTGACCGGCCTGCTCGGCCCCAACGGCGCCGGCAAGACCACGCTGCTGCACATGATGGCGGGCTTCCTGTCGCCGTCGCGCGGCACGGTGACGCTGGACGGGGAGCCGACCTGGCGCAACCCCGGCGTCTACCGGCGGCTCGGCCTGGTCAGCGAGCGCGAGGCGGTGCACACGTTCCTCAGCGCGTACGAGTTCGTGCTGGCCAGCGCGAAGCTGCACCGGCTGCCCGACCCGGAGGCCGCCACGAAGCGGGCGATCGAGCTGGTCGAGATGGAGGACGCGCAGACCCGCCGGATCGGCACCTACTCCAAGGGCATGCGGCAGCGCACCCGGGTCGCCGCCGCGCTGGTGCACGACCCGCAGGTGCTGCTGCTCGACGAGCCGTTCAACGGGATGGACCCGCGCCAGCGGCTGCACATGATGGCGCTGCTGCACCGGCTCGGCGACGCGGGACGGACCATCCTGTTCAGCTCGCACATCCTGGAGGAGGTCGAGCAGGTCTCCGGCACCGTCCAGGTGATGGTCGCCGGCCGGCTGGCCGCCTCCGGCGACTACCGGACCATCCGTCGCCTGATGACCAACCGGCCGCACGTGTTCGCGGTCCGCTCGACCGACGACCGCGCCCTGGCGGTGGCGCTGATGGCCGAGGCGTCGGTCTCCGGCGTCGAGCTGGGCCGCACCGGCCTGACCGTCAAGGCCGGCGACTACGGCGCGTTCACCCGGGCCCTGCCCCGGATCGCGCTCCGGCACGGCATCCGGGTCCGGCAGCTCCTGCCGGAGGACGAGTCGCTGGAGAGCGTCTTCTCGTATCTGGTGGAGGCATGATGTCGACAGTCACCTGGATCACCGCGCGCGGCCTGTTCGGCCGGAGCCGGTTCCTCATGCTGCTGCCGTTGCCGCTGATCCTGATCGGCCTGGCGGTGCTCTGCCGGTCGCTCGGCGTCGACCCCGGCCAGTGGGGCCCGCCGGTGCTCGTCGGCCTCGGCCTGGCGGTGGTGCTGCCGGTGGTGGCGCTGATCGTGGGCACGGGCGTGCTCGGCGCGGAGATCGACGACGGCACCGTCGTGCACATCCTCACCAAGCCGCTGCCGCGCTGGCAGATCGTGCTGCCGAAGCTGGCGGTCGCGGCCGGCGTCACGGCGGTCACCGTCGGTGTCCCGATCTACGTCGCGGGCGTGCTCGCCGATTCGGTACGCCTCGGACTCGCCCTGGTCGCCGCCTCGGCGGCGGGCGCGCTGGCGTACTCGGCGCTGTTCCTGGCGCTGAGCCTGGTGACCCGGCGGCCGGTGCTGCTCGGCCTGGTCTACGTGCTGATCTGGGAAGGCCTGCTGGGCCGGTTCGTCAGCGGCACCCGGGTGCTGTCGATCCAGCAGTGGGTGATCGCCCTGGCCGACCGGATGGCGCCGACGCCGCTGCTCGGCACCAGTGTCTCGGTGCCGGTCGCGGCGGTGCTCACCGCGCTGGTGGCGGTCGGGTTCACCGTGCTGGCGATCGACCGCCTGCGCTCGTTCAGCGTGGCCGGCGAGACGAGCTGAGCCCGGAGGGCGGGACCCGTTTTCCGGCGTTCGCGACGGAAAACGGGTTCCGCCCTGCCGTGTCCGGTCTGCTAGTTTGCGGCGGCTACGAACACCGACACGGGGAGAACACTGTGCGTTCAGCTCGCTTCGCCCTGCTCGCTCCGGCCGCGGTGGCGATGATCGTCATGTCCGGCTGCGGCGACGACGAGGACACCCCCTCGGCCGGGTCGGCGGCGCCCTCCGCCCCGGCCGCCACGTCCGTGCCGCCGGTGACGCCGGCCCCGGTGGGCCTCGACGAGGCCACCCGGAAGACCTGCACGACGGCGGAGAAGGACATCACCGCCGCCCTGAAGGAGGTGGCCGAGGCGGAGAAGATCGGCCCGCCGGCCGGTCACTCGGCGGTCAGCGCGCAGTACTCGGCGGGCGCGGCCACGCTCTACACGCACGCCTTCACCAACAGCGACGAGGTGAACAGCGCGGTGAAGGGCGTCGCGACCGAGATGACCGACCTCGCCGACGCCTGGGCCAAGGCGCCGGGCAAGGCGCCGAGCAGGGCGGATCTCACCGCCGCCCGGGACAAGCTCAAGGCGGCCTGCGCGGCCGACTGAGGAATGCACCGCCGCGGGCCGGTCCGGCCGGCCCTTCGGGGTGTTAAGAAGGGCCCCTTCTACAACGCCAGGCGTTAAGAAGGGGCCCTTCCTTACATCGCCGGCGGCGCTCAGAACGCGCAGGCGATGACCAGTTCGGTGGTGCGATCCGGCAGCAGGTCCAGCTTCGCGATCCGGCCCGCCGCGCGCAGGTCGTCGGCGACCGTGCCGAGCTGGTCCAGCACCGCCGCCGGTCCGAGCGCCTCGGCCAGCGGCACGTCCGCCTTCATCGACAGCTTCCGTTCCGACTTGGCGCGGCGCACCTGACCCAGCGCGTCAGCGGCCAGCCGCAGCAGTTCCGGGTCACCCGGCGCCTGCGTCGCGCGGCCCACCTCGTACGTGGTCGGCCACGGCGAGCGGTGCACCGAGCCGTACCGCCACCACGACCAGACCTCCTCGGTGACGAACGGCAGCACCGGCGCGAACAGGCGCAACTGCACCGACAACGCGGTCGCCAGCGCCGCCCGGGCCGAGTCGGCCGCCGGCCCGGTGCCGTAGGCGCGCTCCTTCACCAACTCGATGTAGTCGTCGCAGAACCGCCAGAAGAACGCCTCGGTGGCCATCAGGGCGGCGGTGTGGTCGTACCCGTCGAAGGCGGTGGTCGCGGTCGCGACCACGCCGGACAGTTCGGCGAGCATCGCGGTGTCCAGCGGTTGGGTCGCCGCGGCCCGCAGTGCGTCGGCGGCGCCCAGCCCGAGCGCGAACCGCGACGCGTTGAGCAGCTTGGTGGCCAGCCGCCGGCCCACCTTGACCTGGGCCGGGTCGAAGGCGAGGTCCATGCCCGGCTTGCCGTTGGCGGCCCAGTAGCGGACCGCGTCGGAGCCGTTCTGTTCCAGCAGCGCCATCGGCGTGACCACGTTGCCCTTGGACTTCGACATCTTCTTGCGGTCCGGGTCGAGGATCCAGCCGGAGAGCACAGCGGTGTGCCAGGGCAGCGCGCCGTGCTCCAGGTGGGACCGGGCGACGGTGGCGAACAGCCAGGTCCGGATGATGTCGTGCCCCTGCGGGCGCAGGTCCATCGGGAAGACCCTGGCGAACAGGTCCGGGTCGGTCTCCCAGCCGCCGACGATCTGCGGGGTCAGTGACGAGGTGGCCCAGGTGTCCAGCACGTCCGGGTCGCCTGTGAAACCGCCCGGCACGCCGCGCTGCGACTCCTCGTATCCGGGCGGCGGTTCGCTGCTCGGGTCGATCGGGAGCGTCGCCTCGTCCGGTGTGAGAGGGTGGGTCCAGTCCGGCTCGCCAGTGTCGTCGAGCCGGTACCACACCGGCACCGGCACGCCGAAGAACCGCTGCCGGCTGACCAGCCAGTCACCGGTGAGACCGCCCACCCAGTGTTCGTAGCGGTGCCGCATGTGCTCCGGCACCCAGCGCAGCTCCCGACCCCGGGCCAGCAGCTCCTCGCGCAGGCCGGCGTCCCGGCCGCCGTTGCGCAGATACCACTGCCGGGTCGAGACGATCTCCAGCGGCCGGTCGCCGCGCTCGTAGAACTTCACCGGGTGCGTGATCGGGCGCGGCTCGCCGACCAGATCACCCGCGTCGGCCAGCAGCTCCACCAGCGTCCGCCGGGCGCCGTTCACCGTCTGCCCGGCCAGCGCCGCGTAGGGCGCCGCCGGCACGCCGGCCGGCGGCTCCGGCAGCAGCCGCCCGTCCCGGCCGATCACCACGCGGGTGTCCAGCCGCAGCTCACGCCACCAGGTCACGTCGGTCAGGTCACCGAACGTGCAGACCATCGCGATGCCCGTGCCCTTGGCCGGGTCCGCCAGCGGATGCGCGCGCACCGGCACCTCGACCCCGAACACCGGGGTACGCGCGGACGCGCCGACCAGGTCCGCGTACCGCTCGTCGTCGGGGTGGCAGACCAGCGCCACGCAGGCCGGCAGCAGCTCCGGGCGGGTGGTGTCGATCAGCACCTCGCGGCCGTCCGGCCCGGTGAACCGCAGCCGGTGGTACGCGCCGGGCCGCTCCCGGTCCTCCAGCTCCGCCTGCGCCACGGCGGTGCCGTACCCGACGTCCCACAGCGTCGGCGCCTCGGCCTGGTACGCCTCGCCCCGCGCCAGATTGCGCAGGAACGCGCGCTGGCTCGCGGCGCGGGCCGCCGACCCGATCGTGGTGTACGTCAGCGACCAGTCCACGGACAGCCCGAGCCGCCGCCACAGCGCCTCGAACGCCTTCTCGTCCTCGACGGTGAGCAGTTCGCACAGCTCGATGAAGTTGCGCCGGGAGATCGCCGTCGGGTTCTTCCGGGCCGCGTCGTCCACCGGCGCGGACGGCGGCCGCCAGTTGCTGTCGTACGGCAGCGCCGGGTCGGGACGCACGCCGTACACGTTCTGCACCCGGCGTTCGGTGGGCAGCCCGTTGTCGTCCCAGCCCATCGGGTAGAAGACCGTGCGCCCGCGCATCCGCTGGAACCGGGCCACCGTGTCGGTGTGCGTGTACGAGAACACGTGCCCCATGTGCAGTTCGCCCGACACGGTCGGCGGGGGAGTGTCGATCGCGTACACGTCCGACCGCTCCTTCGTACGGTCGAACGCGTACGTGCCGTCGGACTGCCAGCGGCGGGCCCAGGTCTCCTCGATGCCGTCCAGGCTCGGACGCTCGGGGACGCCGCCGCGGGCGCTGATCGTCGTGTCGGTCATCAGCCGATGGTAGGCAGCCCGGTTGCCGCACTCCACGACTTTCCCCACCCCGCGCGTCCTCGCCGATCTTGCACTTGCCGCCCCGGCACAAGCCGCTTTTCGGGCATCCCTCGGGCCGCAAGTGCAAGATCAACGAGGGTCGGAGGATAGAGCTAGAGGAGCGAGTCGCGCCACTGGCGGTGCAGGGCGGCGTAGCGGCCGTCGGCGGCGATCAGCTCGGCCGGTGGGCCGTCCTCCACGATCCGGCCGTCGTCGAGCACCAGCACCCGGTCCGCCGTCTCCACGGTGGAGAGACGATGGGCGATCACCAAGGCGGTGCGGTCGCGCAGCACGTTGTGCAGGGCCCGCTGCACCAACCGCTCGGTCGGCACGTCCAGCGACGAGGTCGCCTCGTCCAGGATCAGCACCCGCGGGTCGGCGAGGAACGCCCGGGCGAACGCGACGAGCTGCCGCTGACCGGCGGACAGCCGCCCGCCGCGCCGGTGCACGTCCGTGGCGTACCCGTCGGGCAGCGCGGCGATGAAGTCGTGCGCGCCGATCGCCCGCGCCGCCGCGACCACCGCCTCGTCGTCCGCGTCCGGCCGCCCGAACCTGATGTTGTCGGCCACGGATCCGCTGAACAGGTGGGTCTCCTGGGTCACCAGCACCACCGCCCGGCGCAGTTCGGCGTCGGCCAGGTCACGCAGGTTCACCCCGTCCAGGTCGACAGCGCCCGCGTCCGGGTCGTGGAACCGGGCCAGCAGCTTCGCGACAGTGGACTTGCCGGCGCCGGTCGGCCCAATCAGCGCCACCGTCTGCCCGGGCGGCACGGTCAGGTCCAGGCCGGACAGGATCGGCGTCTGCCGCCGGTAGCCGAAGTCGACGGCGCGGAACGTCACCGCCCCGCGCGGCGGCCCGGCCGGCAGCGGCACCGGATCCGCCGGTTCGGCCACCGCCGGGCGCTCGTCCAGCACCCCGGCCAGCTTCTCCAACGCGGCGGTCGCCGACTGGAGCGCGTTGTAGAACTGGCTCAACTCCTCCATCGGCTCGAAGAACCGGCGCAGGTAGAGCAGGAACGCGGCGAGCACGCCCACCTCGACGCCGCCGCCCAGCACCCGCCAGCCGCCGTACCCGAGCACCACCGCCGTGGTCAGGTTGCCGATCAGCCGGATGCCCGGCGAGTAGATCGCGATCAGCCGGAACGCGCGCAGGCTGGAGCGCCGGTAGTCGTCGTTCACGGCGGCGAAGATGCGCTCGTTGCGGGGCTCCCGCCGGTACGCCTGCACGGCCCGGATGCCGCGCAGCGACTCGACGAAGTGCACGATGACCAGCGCCACCGCCTCCCGGGTACGCCGGTACGCGCCCGCCGACGCGCGCGCGAACCAGCGTGACAGCAGGAACAGGAACGGGAACGCGAGCAGCGTCACCGCCGCCAGCGGCAGGTCCAGCCAGAGCAGGATGCCCGCCACCGACAGCACCGACAGCCCGGCCATCACCAGCTTGTCGATGCCCCCGTCGACCAGTTCGGCGATCGACTCCAGGTCGCTCGTCAGCCGGGACACCATCCGCCCGGAGGTGTAGCGCTCGTGGAAACCGACGTCGAGGCGGAGGAAGTGCCCGTACACCCGTCGGCGCAGGTCCAGCAGGACGGCCTGGCCGATCCGGGCGGCGAGGGTGAGGAACGCGCGCCGGGCCGCGTACTCGACGGCTGTCGCCACCACGAACGCGGCGGCGACAGCGATCAGCGGGCCGGGATCACCGGCCCGCAGTGGCCCGATGCCCCGGTCGATGCCGAGCATGACCAGGTACGGGCCGGACATCGCGGCGGCGTTCTGGGCCAGCAGAAGCGCCACCGCCAGCCCGAGCGCACGCCGGTGCGGGCGCAGCAGTTGCCGCAGCAGGAGCCGGCTGCGGGCGCGGAGCCGGGCCACCGCCGCCGGGGAGGAGTCCTCGGCGCGGCTGCGGTCGGCGTCCGGGTCGGTGGCCCGGCCGCGCCAGCGGGACAGGTCGTCGCGTCCGCCGGTGCGGTTCGGTTCGTCGTGGTGTGCGCCGGCTGCGTGGTGCGCCTGCCGGCGCCCGGCGGTGCGCGCGCCGGTGTCGCGCGGCGCGTCGCGGGGCCGGGGCACCCGCGGCGCGCCGCCGGTCACGAGCGCACCAGACCGACGCCGCCGGAACGGCGCTCCGGCTCGGCGGAGAGCACCGCCCGGTACGCCGGCACCCGGGCCAGCAGCTCCGAGTGGGTGCCGACGGCGACGATCCGGCCGCCGTCCAGCAGCGCCACCCGGTCCGCCAGCGCCACTGTCGAGGGGCGGTGCGCCACCAGCAGGGCCGTGGTGCGGCTCTCCCGCAGCACCCGGCGCAGCGCCGCCTCCACGAGCGCCTCGGTGTGCACGTCGAGCGCGGAGAGCGGATCGTCGAGCACCAGCAGTGCGGGCCGCCCGAGCACCGCGCGGGCCAGCGCGAGGCGCTGCCGCTGCCCGCCGGACAGCGACAGCCCCTGTTCACCGACCCGGGTGGCCAGCCCCCAGGGCAGCTCGTACGCGAAGTCCGCCTGCGCCAGCGCCAGCGCCGCCCGGACCTCCTCCTCGCCCGCGTCCGGCCGCCCCAGCGTCAGGTTCTCCCAGACCGACATGGAGAACAGGGTCGGCTCCTCGAACGCCACCCCGACCAGCCGTCGCAGCGAGCCGAGCCGCAGGTCACGCACGTCGCGCCCGTCGACGGTGATCCGGCCGCCGGTCACCTCGTGCAGCCGGGGGACGAGCGACAGCAGCGTGCTCTTGCCGCAGCCGGTGACGCCGACGAGCGCCATCGTCTCGCCCGGCTCGACGGTCAGGTCCAGGTCGTGCAGCACCGGCGCCGAGGTGCCCGGGTAGCGAAAGGTGACCCCCTCGAAGCGGAGCCGGCCGCGTACGTCGGCGCGCTCCAGCGACCGGGCGTGCGGCGCGTCCACGATCGTCGGGCGGGTGTCGAGCACCTCCTGGATGCGGTCGGCGGCGGTGGCGGCCTCCTGGCCGTTGGCGATGATCCAGCCGAGCGACTGCACCGGCCAGATCAGCATGAGCTGGAGGCTGACGAACGCGACCAGCTCCCCGATGGACAGCGCGCCCTCGGCGACGGCCGCCGCGCCGGTCACCAGGACCGCGCCGAGGGTCAGGTTGGGCACCAGGTCGAACAGCGCCGAGGTGCGGGCCAGCAGCCGCGCCTTGCCGATCCCGGTGTCGTGCAGCCGGCGCGCGCCGACGGCGAACCGGGCGGCCAGTTCCGGCCCCCGCCCGTACGCCCGCATGGTGCGCAGCCCCTGCGCGGTCTCCTCGACGAGCGTGGCCACGTCGCCCTGCTGGTCCTGCATCCGGCGCGACGCCGCGTGGTAGTGCCGGGCGAAGCGGCGGCTGATCAGGAACAGCGGTACGGCGCTGGCCGCGACCAGCGACCCCAGCCAGGGGTGCAGCCGGATCAGCAGCACCACCACGGCGACGTAGGTGATCAGGTTGAGGACCAGGAACAGCAGCCCGAAGGAGAGGAACCGCCGGATCACCGAGAGGTCGCTGGTGATCCGGGACAGCAACTGGCCGGACTGCCAGCGGTCGTGGAAGCCGGCCGGGAGCCGTTGCAGGTGGGCGTAGATGTCGGCGCGGATGGCCGCCTCCATGCCCACCGAGGACGACGACTGGGTCCAGCGGCGGATGAAGATGAGAACCGCCTCGGCCAGCCCGAGCAGCAGCGCCAGGGCGCCGAGCCGCAGCAGCCCGGCCTCGTCGTGCCGGGCCACCGGCCCGTCGACCACCCGCTGCACCACCAGCGGAACGGCGAGGCTCGCCGCGGTGGCCGCGAGCGCCGCCACCAGCAGCCAGGCGAACTCCGTCGCGTACGGGCGCAGGTAGGGCCGCAGCCGCCAGAGGTTGCGCAGCGGCTTGGACCGGGCGTCGTCTTGCGCCGCGGGGTTGCCGTCGCTGGGCGCGGGCACTACCCGACGGTAGCCGCCGGGGGTGACGTTTCCGCTGTCAGCTAGCCGTCACCCGTCCCTCATGCCCGAGAAGCCACTTCTTCACGGGCAGGCCCCAGCGGTAGCCGCCGAGCGTGCCGTCGGTGCGCAGCACCCGGTGACAGGGCACGAAGAGCGCTGCCGCGTTGCGCGCGCATGCCGCCGCGGCGGCGCGGACCGCGGCGGGCCGTCCGGCCAGCGCGGCGAACCCGGTGTAGGTGACCGGGTCGCCGGGCTTGACGTCGCGCAGCACCTGCCAGGCGTGCGTCAGGAAGAGCCCGCCGCTGTGCTGCTCCACCGGGATCGCGTCGATCGCGGCGAGGTCTCCGTCCAGGTAGGCCCGGACGGCGGCGGTGACCGGACCGAGGTCGGCCCGTTCCCGCAGGTCACCACGCAGGCTCGGGTGGGTCAACGGCGCCAGGGCCGCCGGGTCGGGCGTGAAGCCGGCCGCGCGTACCGCGCCGTCGGGGCCGGCGAGCACGCTCAACGGGCCGACCGGTGTGTCGATGACGGCGCTGTCCACAGTGCTCATGCTGCTCTCCAGAGTCGGATCGTCGCGTAGGACCGCCAGGGGCGCCAGCGTTCGGCGTACGCGAGCAGGGTCTTGGGGGTGTCGGGCAGGCCGAGCGCGGTTGCGCCGCGGCGTACGCCCAGGTCGGTGGTGAGGGCGACGTCGGGGTCGCCGAGTGCGCGCATGGCCAGGTAGCCGGTGGTCCACGGGCCGACGCCGGGCACCGCGGCCAGGAGCCGGACCGTCTCCTCCCGGTCGCCTCCGGGTTCCAGGTCCAGCGTCCCGTCGGCGACGGCGCGGGCCAGCGCCCGGATCGTCTCCCGGCGGGCGGCCGGCATCCGGAACGCCGGGTCCGGCGCCGCGAGCACGTCGGCGGGACCCGGGAACGCCACCAGGCCGTCGGCCGGGTCGTCGGTGCCCGAACCGCTCGCCGACCGGACGGCGGAGAGCAGGCGGGTGAGCGTGGTCCGCGCCGAGGTCAGCGAGACCTGCTGGGTCACGACGGCACGGACGGCCAGCTCGAAGCCGTCGACCGCGTGCGGAAGCCGGACGCCCGGCTCGGCGACGACCGCCGGGGCCAGCGCCGGGTCGGCGGCCAGGGTGGCGTCCACCGCGACCGGGTCGGCGTCCAGGTCGAGCAGGCGGCGGCAGCGGGCCACCGCGGGAGCCAGGTCACGCATGTCGGCCAGCCGCAACGTGGCGTCGATGTGGCCGTCGGACGGGGTCAGCGCCACCGTGCCGGGACCGTGCGGCAGGCGCAGCCCCCGGTGGTAGGTGCCGTCGCGGACCACCTCGACGCCGGGCAGCGCGCGCAGCGCGAGGAAGTCCAGCAGCGCGCCCGCGTGCAGCGGTGGCCGGTATGCCAGCCGCAGCGAGAGCGTGCCCGCGCCGGTGGCCGAGGCCGGACCGCGTCGCCCGGCGCGCAGCTCGGACGGGGTGCCGCCGTAGACCTCACGGACCGTCTCGTTGAACTGCCGGACGCTGCCGAACCCGGCGGCGAAGGCCACCTCGGCCAGGCCGAGGCCGGTGGTCTCGATCAGGATCCGGGCGGTCTGCGCGCGCTGTGCCCGGGCCAGCGCCAGCGGGCCGGCGCCCAGCTCGGCCTGGAGCATCCGGTGCAGGTGCCGCTCGGTGTAGCCCAGCCGGCCGGCCAGCCCGGGCACCCCGTCGCGGTCGACCACGCCGTCGGCGATCAGCCGCATGGCGCGGCCGACCAGGTCGGCCCGGACGTCCCACTGCGGGGAGCCCGGCGCCGCGTCCGGCCGGCACCGGCGGCACGCCCGCAGCCCGGCCCCCTGCGCGGCGGCGGCCGACGGGAAGAAGCGGACATTCTGCCGCTTGGGTGTCATCGCCGGACAGGACGGCCGGCAGTAGATCCCGGTCGACGTCACGCCGGTGTAGAACCAGCCGTCGAACCGCGGATCGCGGCTGTCGACGGCCCGGTAACACCGCTCAAAGTCCAGCTCCATGCCCCCGATCCTGCCTCGCCGTCCCCGGCCGTGGCTGGCGGTATTCGGACATGACGTGTGGCAGTCGCGCCAGCTCGGGGAGGTGGCGGTATCGCCGGTTCCCGGATGCCGCCACCTCGGCGGAATGGTGTGGATCATGCCCGGCGGACCCGAGAAAGTGTCGTAAGTGGTCGGTACGGTCCCGCCACCAACTCAAGAAAAGGTGCGGGGCATGGCGAGCGTGGCCGGGCGGGGTGTCCGCTGATGCGATCGGGGCGGGCACCGTTGGACGCCGCGGTGGTGCAGGGCTTCTACGAGCGGATGAGGATGGTGGCGCCGGCCGCGTACGGCGCGATCGAGCGCGACCGGGCCGGTGACCCCGGCCGCCCCTTCCCCGACACCGCCTGCGGCCGGCTGGCCGGCTCGCTCGCCCCGGACGGGCTGCGCGCGCTCGGCATGTGGGCGCACCACTGGTGCATGCGCTTCTACGACGACGACACCCGCGTCGGCCTGCGGCTGGTCCGGGAGATCGCCGCCCGGTCCGGCCTGGGCTGGACCGTCGACGAGGTGCGGTGGCTGCTCGACCGGTCGTACGAGGCCGGGCCCGCCGCCGCGCACCGGTTCACGCTGCCGCTGGCCGCCGCGGCGCAACTGCCGGCCGGTGCGCTGCCCGAGGGTGTCGCCGCCGAGGCGTGGCCGGACGACTGGCGCCGGCTGCGGGCCGGCTGACGGCGCCGCCACCAGCCCACCGCTCCGCCGCCCGCCCGAACGCCGACCAGTGCCATCGCCGGGTGGTCCGCGTCGCCACCCAGCCGCGGGCGAGGAGGCCGGTCCGGCATCTGGGCGAGCACCATCGCCGCCACGGCCACCGCGAAACCGGCGAGCTGGACGGGGTCCAGCGCCTCACCGAGCACCGCCCAGCCGAGCGTCGCCGCAGTCAGCGGGCTCAACGCGCCGAGCACCGACACGCGGGACACCGGCAGTCGCGCCGCGCCCCGGAACCACAGCACGTACGCCAGCGCGGTGCCGGCCAGCCCGAGCCACGCGTACCCGAGCACTGCCGGTCCGTCGGGCACGGGCGGCGCGCCCTCGACGGCGGCGGCGACCGGCACGATCATCAGGCCACCGGCGACGAGCTGCCAGCTCGTCGCGGCCAGGACGCCCACTCCGGGTGGCCGGCCCCAGCGGCGGGTGAGCACCAGCCCGGTGGCCATCGCCGCGGCCCCGGCGAGCCCGGCGGCGACGCCGAGCGGGTCGAGGCCGGCGCCGGGGCGCAGCACCACGAGGGCGACGCCGAGCGGGGCGGCCACGGCGGCGACCAGCGCCGGCCGGGTGGGGCGGTCGCGGAGCAGCGCGACCGTCAGCACCGCCACCAGCAGCGGCTGGGCGGCGCCGAGCACGGCGGCGGTGCCACCGGGCAGCCGGTACGCGGCGAGGAAGAGCAGCGGGAAGAACACCCCGATGTTGAGCGCGCCGAGCAGGGCGGCCCGCCCCCACCAGCGGCCGTGTGGTCGCCTTCGGGTCAGCGCGAGCAGCAGCAGACCGGCCGGGAGGGCGCGGATCGCGCCGGCCCAGAGCGGCCGGTCCGGGGGCAGGAGTTCGGCGGTGACCAGGTAGGTGGTGCCCCAGGTGACGGGGGCGGCGGCGGTGAGCGCGACGTCGGTCCAGCGAGAGTTCACAGCAGCTTCCTCAGTTCTAAGTATCTTAGGGCTAAGCTACTCAGGCCCGAGCGAAAAGGGAAGTGGGACGTGGGGCACAATCGGCAGCCGTGACAGGCGACGAGGTGGACGCGATCGTCGAGCAGTGGCGGCGGGAACGACCCGGCATGCGGCCCGAGCCGATGGCCGTGTTCGGCCGCATCTACCGGCTCGCCCGGCTGGTCGGCGACGGCCAGGAGAAGGTGTACGCGGCCTGGGGCATCGGCCGAGGTGAGTTCGACGTGCTCGCCGCGCTGCGCCGCTCCGGTGAGCCGTACACGCTGGCGCCGAAGGCGCTCGCCGCCTCGCTGATGCTCACCTCGGGCGGCATGACCGGGCGGCTCGACCGCCTCGAACGGGCCGGCCTGGTACGGCGCTCGCCGGACCCGGCCGACCGGCGGGCGCTGCGGGTCACACTCACCGACACCGGTCGCCGGGTGGTCGAGGAGTCCGCCGAGGCCGGGCTCGCGGTGCAGCGGCGGATCCTCGACGCGCTGCCCCCGGCCGACCAGGAGCGGCTGGCCGACCTGCTGCGTACGCTGCTCGCCGCGGCCGACACCTCCGGTCCGGCACAATGATCGTCACTGTCATCGGCCGGAAGGACGCCCCGTGCCCGCCACTGAACCGACGATCGTCGCCACCAGCATGGGTTTCGCCAGCCGTCGTCGTGGCCCCTGGGACGCCCGGCCCAGCGCCCTGTTCGACCTGATGGCCGACCTGGCCGGGGCCGGTGACGCGCCGCGCGTCTGCTACCTCGGCCAGGCCACCGGGGACCAGCCGACCGGGTTCACCGTCTTCTACGGCGCCTTCGCCGGCACCCGGTTCCGCGCCTCCCACCTGGCGCTCTACCCGATGCCGAACGTCGAGGACATCCGCGCCCACCTGCTCGCGCAGGACGTCATCTGGGTCGGCGGCGGCAGCGTGGCCAACCTCTGCGCGGTCTGGCGGGTGCACGGTCTGCCGGAGATCCTGCACGAGTGCTGGCAGGCAGGCGTGGTGCTCGGCGGTGTCTCCGCCGGCTCGATCTGCTGGCACACCGGCGGCGCCACCGACAGCTACGGCCCGACGCTACGGCCCTTCACCGAAGGGCTGGGCTGGCTCCCGTACGGCAACGGCGTGCACTACGACAGCGAGGAACAGCGGCGACCGCTGATGCACCAGCTGGTCGCCGACGGCACGCTCCCGGCCAGCCACTGCACCGACGACGGCGTCGGGCTGATCTACCGGGGCACCCGGCTGGCCGAGGCGGTGGCCGACCGGCCGGGCGTGGCCGCGTACCAGCTGGTCCGCGCCGAGGACGGCACCGCCCGGGAGACCCGGATCGAGCCGCGCCTGCTGTCGGAGTGACAGGCTTCGCCGGACCTGCCTGCCCGGCGCGGGCGGCGAACCGCGTAAGCTGGTTCGTCGTGAGTCTCACCATCGGCATCGTCGGCCTGCCCAACGTGGGCAAGAGCACCCTGTTCAACGCGCTGACCAAGAACGACGTGCTCGCCGCGAACTACCCGTTCGCCACCATCGAGCCGAACGTCGGCGTGGTCGGGCTGCCCGACGAGCGGCTGGCCAAGCTGGCCGAGATCTTCTCCTCGCAGAAGGTGCTGCCGGCGCCCGTCTCCTTCGTCGACATCGCCGGCCTGGTCCGCGGCGCGTCCAAGGGGCAGGGCCGGGGCAACGCGTTCCTCGCCAACATCCGCGACGCCTCGGCGATCTGCCAGGTGGTGCGCGCCTTCTCCGACCCGAACGTGGTGCACGTCGACGGCAAGGTCTCCCCGGCCGACGACATCGAGACGATCAACACCGAGCTGATCCTGGCCGACATCCAGACGCTGGAGAAGGCGCTGCCCCGGCTGGAGAAGGAGGCCAAGCTCCGCAAGGACCGGGCCGCCGCCGTCGAGGCAGCCAAGAAGGCGGTCGAGGTCCTCGACAACGGCGTGACCCTGTACGCGGGCGCCGCCGCCGCGAAGGTCGAGCTGGAACACCTGCGTGAGCTGCACCTGCTCACCACCAAGCCGTTCCTCTACGTCTTCAACGTCGACGAGGCCGAGCTGGGCAACGAGGAGTTCCTCGACGAGCTGCGCGGCCTGGTCGCGCCGGCCGAGGCGATCTTCATGGACGCCAAGATCGAGTCCGAGCTGGTGGACCTGCCCGAGGACGAGGCCCGCGAGCTGCTGGAGTCCATCGGGCAGTCCGAGCCCGGCCTGAACCAGCTCGTCCGGGTCGGCTTCCGCACGCTCGGGCTCCAGACGTACCTGACGGCCGGCCCCAAGGAGGCGCGGGCCTGGACCGTCCCGGTCGGCGCGACCGCGCCGGAGGCCGCCGGGGTGATCCACAGCGACTTCCAGCGCGGCTTCATCAAGGCCGAGGTGGTCTCCTACGACGACCTGGTCGAGGCCGGATCGATGGCGGCGGCCAAGGCCGCCGGCAAGGTCCGGATCGAAGGCAAGGAGTACGTGATGCAGGACGGCGACGTGGTGGAGTTCCGCTTCAACGTCTGAATCCGGCCTGTTCCCGCAGGTCAGAGTGTTGGTGCCTCGCCCTGGGGCACACCTGGGGCACAACCCCACGCTTCGTCGACCGCCCGGCGGGTGCGCTCCTCCGAGTCCGGCATCAGGTGACCGTACGTCGACAGGACCAACGTCGCGTTCTCGTGCCCCAGCCTCTCGGCCACGGTGATGACCGACTCGCCCTGCATCAGCAGGACAGAGGCGTAGTGGTGGCGCAGGTCGTGGGTCGTGATGCTCTCCGGCAGGCCCGCTTTCCGCACGGCCGCGCCGAAGATGATCGTGCCGTAGTAGTCGTGCCGGTAGGGGCCGACGAAGCGGGTCGTGAACAGGGTGCCGTCATCAGCCGGCGGGAACTGCGCCATGTGCGCCCGCAGCGCGTCGGCGACGACCTGGGGCAGCGGCACGATCCGGCGCGAGCGCGGTGTCTTGGGGACCGTCCGCACCTTGGACTGGGGCGCGAACTGCCACTCAATCCGCACCAGGCGTGCGGCGAAGTCGACATCCTGCACCCGCAGCGCGAGCAGCTCGCCGAGGCGCAAGCCCAACCCGGCCTGGGTGAGGACCATGGCGCGGTTGCGGGCGGGGATCGCGTCAGCGAGCGCGCGAACCTGGTCAACGGTGAGCGGCACGACGCGCTCGCGGTGGGCTGACGGCAGGCTGACCCGGACCACGGGCGAGCGGCCGACGAGCCGATCCAGCACGGCCGCCGCGTAGACCGAGCGGAGCAGCCCGACGAGGTTGCGCAGCGTTGACGGCGACAGCACCTTGCCACGGTCTGCCGCCCACGCCTGCACCTCGGAGGGCACGACGGCCGCCAGGCGGCGGGAGCCGAGCGGAGTCGCGGCAATGTGTGTCTCGATCAGGCTGGAGACACGGCGGGCGGTGGTAGGACGGTGAGCGCGGCCGGCAGCCCAGCGGCGGGCGTACTCGACGACGGTTGTCTTGTCGGACGGGTCGACGTACTGCCCGCGCACGATGTCGGCTTCGACCTGGGCGAGGAAGCGATCGGCGTCGGCCTTGCGCGTGAAGGAGCGCTTGCGCTGGCGGCGGGCGTCGTCGCGCCACCGGGCCAGGTAGGTGACCTTGCCGTCACGTGTCCGCTTCTCCACGCTGCCCATGTCAGGCCGCCTGCCCCGACAGCCAGGACCGCACGTCGGCCGGGTCGTAGCGCAGGTGTCGGCCGACCTTGAACGCCCGGGGACCGGTGCGCCGGTAGCGCCACTGGTAAAGCGTGCCGACAGGCACCCGCAGGAACGCCGACACCTCCTCGATCGACCACAGTTCGGTCGCTGCTTCACGGGTTGCCAATGCTGTCTCCTCCTGTCGTCAGCTATGCGGCCGACGCGATACCGGCCGGGGTGGTGCCGAGTTCGTGGGCGAGTTCTTCGCGGCCGGTGGTTCGTCGCTCGCGGGCGAGGGCGGCGGCGGTGTTGGCGAGCAGGGCATCACCTGAGGTGTGCCAGCCGACTCCGGCGAAGGTGAGACTGCCGACGATGAGCGTGGTGTCCTCGTCGACCTGCTCGATGGGTGGGCCGCTGGCGGCGGGGTGTTCGTGGTCCTGGTGCTCGTGGCGCCGGTACTGGACGCGGGTGTCGCGTAGGAGTTGGAAGGTGACGGAGTAGCGGCGGGCTTTGGTGAGGAAGTGGCCGCCGTAGCCGAGCATGTGCGCCCACCGCCGTAGGCGGGTGTACGGGTTGCCGCTGGCCGGTTTTGACGGTTCAGCGTCAAGGGCAGCTTGACGCTGGGCGACGCAGACGGGGCAGGCCCGGTAGCGAGTGTGGGTGCCGCAGTCGGGGCACTCCCAGCGCTCGATGAAACCGGGACGTGGACGGCGTTCCCGTGGCCGTCCGGACAGTGGGGCCGGGGCGTTGGTGGGTCGGCCAATGCGCCAGCAGGCGTCGATGAGGCGGGCGGTGTGGTCGCCGTCGGGGTCGGCGAAGTCGCCGATGGTGTCGGCGGTCAGGCGGGTGGAGGTGTGCCCCGTGGCCTCGGTGCTCTTGGTGGCGTACTTGGCAAGGTATCCGGCGACGAGGCTGTCCGTGACCTCTCCGGTGCCGTCGGTGGCGATTGGTTCCAGGTCTAGCTGTTCGCCCCAGGCAATCGGCCAGCCGTCGGGCCGGTCAGGGTGAGGCGGGGTGTGGAAGGCGATCTGCCGGGCGGCGTGGCGCAGCGCGTCTACAAGGTCGTCGACGGTGAACCCGGCCGGCGGGGGCACGACGTTGTCGGGGTCCAGGCCGTCGACGCCGTCGAGGCGGGCAATGGCGTGGAAGTGCACCGCTCCCCGTGCTTGCAGTTCGGCGACCTTCCCGGGCGACAGCCTCACCGGGGCGACCTTGCGCGTCTTGCCGGAGGCGGTGACCACCTCGACCCGAGGGATGCCGCGGCGTTGGGCGAGTTTCGCCAGCCAGCGTTCCGCGGCTTGCTTCGTGCGGTGCCAGAGTTCACCGGCGAAGATGTTCCAGACGACCTGGTGGTCGTGGTCGTAGCAGTCCAGGCACAACGGATGCCCAAGCACCGCGTCACCGGTCTCGTGCCTCGCCCAGCAGACGGCGGGTCGGCCGTGGGGGCAAAGTCCGGTGTCGCGCCGGGCGTGGCAGGGTTCGGCGCGGCAGTCGCAGCGGCGTCGGTTGCGGCAGGTGTGCCGCTTCACCTTCCGGGCGTGGACGGTGCCGAACGACGGCGCGGTGAAGGTGGCGAACACCGCCGGATGTGATGCCACCGATTCGGGGACGCCTTTGCCGCCGACCAGGCCGGCGCGCAGGAGTTGGAAGGCATCCCGCTGGTAGGTCTGCGCGCAGGTGGGGCAGACCGTGGCGCGGCGGTTGCCGCACGCCTTGTAGATGGCGGCGTCGGGCATGGCGTCGGTGTGCCGCTGGTCGAGGATGCGGCCGGTGCCAGGTTCGACGGTGTAGAGGCTGCCGGCGAGGCGGATGGGTCGGGTGCAGCCGGCGGCGGCGCGGACGTGGTCGAGCCAGCCGAAGTAGTCGGGTCGGGTGGCGCGTTGGAAGGCGGACCCGGCGGCGGTGTAGGCGTAGACGGGGGTGGTGGTGTCGGCGTTCGAGCCCACACCCCGGGCCACGAGCGTCCGGGGTGTGAGGTCCAGCGTCGACGCCATCAGGCGGCCACCTCGTGGGGCCGGGTGTGGTCGGGGCCGTGGTGGCCCATGAAGACCTCGGTGATGCGTCGGGTGGTGACGATGGTCCGGCAGGCGCCGCACTGGCGGTCGGCCGGTTCGTGCCGGTGGCACGCAATGGTGGTGGTCACCTGGCCGCAGCGGATGGTGACCGGGGTCCGGCAGGGGCCGCCGGGGATGACGTGGATGACCGTGCGTCGGGTGTCGTAGGGGTGCGGCTCGTCCGGGTAGGCCGGGCAGGTGTGGGTGACCTGCTCGATGTCGACGACGTGAATGGTCATCGGGCACCACCGGCCACGGGGGTGCCGTTGACGGGCGTGGTGTGGCCGCCGAGGGTGTGCAGCAGTTCCCGGGCGATGTCCGGGGTGACCGACAGCAGGTCGGCCAGTTCGTCGATGGTGATGGGACGGCCGGTGCTCTGTTCGTGGCGGCCGATGACGAAGCGGGCGGTGGGGATGAGGTGCGCGGGCACCTCGGGTCGGGTGATCGGCACCGGGTTGACGGGTGCCTCGACGACGGCCGGGGCGGCCGGCGGGGTGCCGATGGTCGGCGGCTCGTCCACGAGCTGGTCGGCAGCCTCGGTGGTGTCGGTGTGGTCGGTGGTGGTTTTGACCGGGGCGAGGACGAGTTTGACCAGGGCCATGAAAGCCAGAGCGGGGACGGCGGACAGGAGCCAGCCGGAGGGGCCAACTTGGCCGACGGCGACGCCGAGCTGTGCGGCGAGGGAGAAGCCGGCGAAGGCGATCAGGAGGACCAGCGGGTAGCCGATCGGGCCGCCGTGGCGCTTACGACGGCGGATGACGAGCAGGCAGGCGACCGGGACGAGTTCGGAGATGACGGCGTTGGCCCAGCCGAACCAGCCGGAAGTGCCTTCCGGGCTGTTGGCCATGGTCCAGTCGTGGACGTGGGTGAAGGAAGCCGCCCCAGCGGCGAGGCCGACGAAGATGACGATGAGGACCAGGACGCCGCCTTCCAGGCGGGCGGGCCAGGCAGCGGGCGGGTTAGTGGTGGGCATGGGGGGTCACCTCCGGTGCCGGGATGCTGTCGAGGGGGATGAGGTCGACCACACCGGAGCAGTGGGCGCACATGATCGGGGCCAGGCCCTGGGCGGCGAGCTGGTTGCGGAAGCAGGGCAGGCAGGTGAAGTCGGCGGGGAAGAGGCCGTCGCCTTCGCAGAGGGCGCAGCGGCCGAGGCAGACGGGGCAGGGCGTGTAGACCGGGCCGAGGACGTCGTGGACGCCAGCGGGCGAGTTGCCCTCGATGCACCACAGGCACGGGTCGGACAGGTTGAAGGTCATCGGTCGCCTCCGTGGCAGTCGAGGCAGCAGCCGTAGCGGCGGGGGATGTAGTAGGGCTTGGTCTGGCCGCAGTGGCGGCAGGTGCGGCGAGCCCGCAGGGCTTTGGCGATAGCGGCCCGCTGGGCCGGAGTCGCGACCCGTTTGGGCGCGGCGAGGTCGAGGCGGTAGAGGTAGGCGACGCGCTTACCGCGACGCCACAGGATTTGCGCGACCGCGTGATGCCCGCCCGGGCGGAGTCCGGCGGCGCGGAGCTGGCGGCGGGTGGCCAGGCCGTCGGGGGCGAGCCGGTAGGGGTAGGTGGGGAATTCGTCGGCGGGGTTGGCCGGGTCGTAGGTATAGACGGTCATGACTGACCTCCCCAGCGCTGCTGGGCGGCCTGCTTGGAGATGCCGAGGCGCTGGCCGATTTCGGCCCAGGAGTAGCCGAAGGCGCGCAGGCCGACGACGGCTTCGCCGATGGCGTCGTCGAGGTTGGCCGACAGTGCGACGAGGTCGCGGAGGGCTTCCACGTCACCGGCGGCGACGCGGCGGCCGTGGGCGCGGATGATGCGGCGAGCGAACGCGGCGAACGCGTCGTTCTCGACGACTTCACGCCGCTTGCGGCGAGAGGGGGCGCGCGTCAAGGACGCCTTGACGGTGAACATCAGTTCTCGCCTCCCTGGTTGTGGAGGCGGTCCCACTCGTCGGCAGCCGCGTCGAGGGCGGTGATGACCTGCTCGGCGGTGCGGGCGGGGTCGTCGTTCCAGGAGTAGGGAGAGGTGTGCTCGTCGAGCAGGTAGCCGTCCTCGTCGATGTGGAAGACCGGGGCGTGGTCGTCGAGGTAGTCGACGAACGCGGCCATGGCCGCGAGGTAGTCGGCGAGCGCGCTCGGGTCGAGCTGGGCGAAGTGCTCGACGCGGTGTCCGGCGGTGGCGATGCCGATAGCCCCGGCGGCGCAGGCCGGCGGGGTGAGGGTGTCAGTGGTGGGGGCGTAGTAGGTGCCCTGGTGCCAGCCGTGCCGGCGCAGGTAGAGGGCAGCGCACCGGAGCAGGTCAGCGGGTGTGACCCGGACTCCGGTGGCAGGGTTTTGGGTAGCCTTCATGGCAGCCACGTCCTTTCGGGGCTGTTGGTGGAGGTCGGCAGGACCAGCACTGCTGCCAGGCGATGTCCTGGTCCTGTCGGCCGCTTATCGGGTGGTGCGCAGCCGCAAGTAGCGGCGCTGGCGGGTGTCGTCGCCGCCCATCGATCGCGGGGCGGACAGGTAGACGAGTCGGCCGCTGGCCGAGGCGACCTGGACCATGGCGGTGATGTCCTCGGGACGGCCGACGATCCACAGTTCCGTGTACTGCGCGGCCCGCTGGCTGTTGGCGCGGGCGTAGGTGCGTTCCCGGGTGGTCATGCCGCCACCCCGAAGTCGACGCGGGTGAGGTCCGGAACCTGCTCCGGTAACCGGCGTGGCCGGCGGATCCAGGCGGCGTAGTCCGCGATGCCCGCGATCTGGGCATCGGTCAGGTAGGCGACCTTGATGCGGCGAGGAACGCCGCCTTCGGCGATCAGGTAGGCCGCGCCCTGGTTGGTGGGGGCGATGTCGGTGGCCGTGTAGCCCTGCTCGGCCCAGCCGTGGCCGAGGACGATGTTTGAGCTGTTGGGGGTGGTGCAGCGGAACGCGGCGCGGTAGCCGAACAGGTCCCGCAGGCTGGTGGGGATGATGTCGAACGACGGCCGCTGAGTCGCGGCCACGACCGGGATACCGGCGGCCCGGCCCCGGGCGACCAGGTCACGCAGGAGAGCGACGAACTCCTCCTGCTCCTGCTTGCTGCCGACGGTGGCGGAGTAGAAGGCGATCTCGTCGACCAGGACGGTGATGACCGACAGGCCGTCGTCGGCGGTCACCTTGCGGCGCCCGTGGGCGCGCAGCCAGGCGTAGCGGTTGTTCATCACCAGTTGCAGCCGCTTGAGGACGGTCAGGGCCTCGGTGATGTCCGGACCGATGAACGCATCAGCGGAGTCTTCCCACTGGCCCAGCTCAACGAGCTTGCCGTCGAGCAGCACGAGCCGGGAATCGACGCTGAGGGCGGCGTGGGCCGCGATGCAGTTGAGCAGCCCGGACTTTCCGCCGCCGGGCTCACCACCGGCGAGAAGGTTGCGGTAGGCGAGGGTGATGTAGACGGGCTGGCCGAACTCGTCGATCCCGATGAAGATCGGGTCGAACATCGACAGGCCAGGACCCACCGGCACCGCAGCAGCGGGGGCGGGAATCGCGGTCATCGGTGCCCTCCTTGGGCGTTTGGTGGACGCGAGGAACCACACGAACGAGCCCGCAGGGCTCCTCGCGTCCCAGGTGAAATTGGGGGTCAGATCCAGTCGGAAACGTCGTCCTCGGGCGTCGAGGACGAAGCCGCGGGCTTGCTGCCGTTGGCCGTCGTGGTGGTGGCCGGCTTCTTGCCGGCGGGTTTGCCCTGCGCCGGGAGGGTGATCGTCGGGACGTCGACGTCCGGCAGGTCCAGGGCGGTCGGCACCGTCAGCGGTGCCTGCTCGACCGTCGGGGCGTCCGGGTCGATCACGTCGACCAGCGGCGAACCCACAGTGGCGGTCAGCACCTCACGGCGCTTGATGTCGAACCGCAGATACGCGGCGGTCCGCTCCGAGGCGCGCTCGATGAGCACGGTGGAGGCGTGACAGGTCACGGCGATCTTGTCGAGGCGGCCTTCCAGGTCCTTGGCCGACAGGCCAGGACGCAGGTACACCCAGACCCGCTCACCGACCGGCGTGGGACGAGCCCACAGGATCAGCGGCAGAGAACCGGACTGGTTGGCGATGATGAACTGCGAGAAACACACCCGCAGCCGATGCCTCACCACGAGACACCACGCCCAGGCGATCACCTGGCGACGGCAGACCGGCACGGCGGCCGGGACACCGACGACCAGGGCGACCACGAGCAGCGTCACCACGGCCGGGGTGTGGTCAGCGAGCTGCACCCAGAAGGTGAGCAGACCGACCGCGAGCACGATCTCGATCGCCCACCACCACAGCAGCCGCAGCACCGGCCAGATCCGCACCAGCACCCACGCGATCCCACCGACCGGCACGCCGACGAGCGCGCCGAGGAACAGAGCCAGGATCGGGTGCATGTACGACGCGGCCACCACAGCCGACAGAAGACCGACGATGACCGCCGACAGAACGAACGCCAGCCGGGCGTTACGGGCCGAGGAACGGTGAACCCTGGCCTCAATGACCGTCACCGTTCCGGTTGACTTCCCGCCGAAGGAACGGCGAGGGCTAGACTTGGACACGACGAGTCCTCCCAAGTGCCAGTTGGGATCGGATGAGTTGACGGCACCGGGGTCGGCAGATGTAGGAGTCAGTACCGACCCCGGGCCAATTTCCTTCTTGCCGCCACCTGTCGTGACGACCGGACCGGGAACGTAGGAGTCAGGAACACTCCCGGAACCGCATGGGGTTGGATCAGCGGACCATCAGGCCGCTTCGCAAGCCACGGACACCTGTGGCTCACACAGCACGACGTGCGAAGAGACCTACTTGGCCGGAGAACCAGTCTTCGGCTTCAGCGACACCGCCCGGAACGCGACGCCGTTACGCCCGTTGGTCGCCCACGGAATGGCCTCCAACTGCTCGACCGCCAGGAAGTCGCCCACCTTCACGTTCGGCTTCTCACCCGCCGTCGTGATGGTGATGACCTCCCCGCCCGTCTCGTCGAGCACGAAGACCTGGGTGGACCACATGGGCCGGCCCGTGTTCTTCTCGGACTTCTGGTTGCCGTTCTGGTCGTTCTTCGGCTCCGGGTCCTTCGACGCCGTCACCTGCTTGCTCGTGGTGTCCACGTACAGCTTCAAGGCCGTCTCCTGTCTACTGGGGCACCGCTCGTCGGTGCACTCCGCTGTCTTCATGTCTTCATGAAGACGTGCAGACAACGTACGACGGCCGTCCGATCGCGTCAAGACTTCATGAAGACCTAAACTGGAAGCTGCCGCGAAGGAGCGTGAAGACATGGCCAAATGGGAGCGGATCGCCGCAGACTGGCGGGAAAAGATCCATTCGGGAGAACTCAAGCCCGACACGAAGCTGCCGAATGAGCAGACGTTGAAGGCCGACTACGAAGTCAGCTTGCCCGTCGTTCGACAAGCGCTCGACGCGCTCGAAGCAGAAGGTCTCGTCGACCGTCGCCACGGTCGAGGCACCTTCGTGCGCGCACCCCGGCAGCGAGTGCGGCGGTCTCCCGAGCGGTACCAGTGGGAGAAGGACCGAGCCCGACTGCCTGAGTCTCAGCGACGCCGTACCGGCGCGACTGAGCGCGACACCGGTCTGACCATGCAAGATCTTGAATTCTCGGCGCAGTATCGGACCGTTCCCGCAAGCGCCGACCTGGCCCGCCTGTTCAGCGTTCCCATCGGAGCCAAGATGCTTGAACGCATCTACCGCACCAGCTCGCGCAAGGAGAAGGTGCCACTCAGCCTCAACACGTCCTACATGGTCTACGACGTAGTGGCCGAGAACCCGGCACTGCTGGACGACCACAACGAACCATGGCCCGGCGGAACCCAGAACCAGCTCTTCACCATCGGCATCGAGCTAGACCGAATCGTTGACGAGATCACCGCACGGCCACCGTCGGCAGACGAAGCAGAAGCCCTGAAACTGCCACCCGGTGTGTCGGTGCTCGTCCTCCGCAAGATCTCCGTGGACACCAAAGACTGCGTCGTTGAGGTGTCAAACGTCGTACTTCCCGGCGATCGGACGGAGTTCGTCTACACCACGAAGCTTGCGCGGTGGTCCGAGTGAAGATCTCCGTCATCACTCCGGTACACGCCCCGAGCATTCCCTACCTGGCAGACGCTTACGAATCCCTGCGATCTCAGGAGCTGCCAGACGGATGGGCCTGGGAGTGGCTAGTCCAGGAGGATGGGCGCACCGGCAAGGTGGAGGCCGCCTTGCCCAACGACCCACGCGTCATGGGCGCGACCGGCAAGCCAGGCGGCCCAGGGACCGCCCGCAACATGGCCATGGCCCGCAGTGGCGGGGACCTGTTGAGAGTCTTGGACGCAGACGACCAACTGACACCGGGCGCCCTCGCTCGCGAGATCGAGATACTCGCCAGCAGACCGGAGGTCGGCTGGACCACATGCAGCGTGCTTGACCTCATGCCGGACGGGTCAACCATCGGGTGGCAGCACGCCGACCCGCCGGGCGGCACTCTCCACCAGGGCGACGTCCTGACGTACTTCCGGACCAACCAGTACCGGCTTCCGATCCACCCAGCCACGCTGTGCATCCGGCGTGACCTCGCGCTTGCCCTCGGCGGATGGATGGCACTGCCCGGCGGGGAAGACACCGGCCTGCTGATCGCCGCATCGGTTGTCACCGACGGGTACTTCGTCGCGGAACCTGGACTGTTGTACCGCAAGCATCCGGACCAGATCACCGCTCAAAGCGACTGGAGCGCGAACGAAGAGTGGCAGCTCCGCATGCAGCTCATCGAGTCGCGAGCTACCGCTTTGCAGTCGTCCTTTCCCGCTGCACGTGCCTGATTCGGAAGTCCGCGGCTTCGGCCAGGTCAAGCCAGGTCGGCCGGCTGCCGGCAATGTCGGGCTCCACTTGATGCGTGACGGATCGATGTCGGATGACGGGTGACACGTCCGGCTAGACGATCTCGTGCAAGCCCAACACTGCCCAGAAGCTGCTAGGGCTGGCGGCGCGCGAAGAGGACGGCCCCTGGGAAAGGCTGGTCCAGATTGAGCATCAACTGAGCCTCGACCGTGAATCCGGCATCGCGCAGCCAAGCCGTTACTTGGTCAGGTTGGCGTCGGTGAACGTAGACCCTCATCGGGTGGCCACCGTAGCCCTGTGTTTTCAGCCGCGATCCGTCGCCCACGTGAAAGCCGAGTAACAGCGGTCCGCCGGGACGCAACACCCGCCGGAAGTGGCCGAAGACCGTGGGCACCGCGTCGTCGGGGACGTGGATCAGCGACCAGAAGGCAACCAGGCCGGTAACCGAGGCGTCGCCGAGACTCAGATCCGTCATCGAGCCCACCTCGAATCGCAGGCCAGGGTTATCCCGCCGAGCAACGTCGATCATCTTGGGTGAAAGGTCGATGCCGAAGGCGTCGACGCCAAGCTTGCTTAGGTGGGCGGTGACGTGTCCTGGTCCGCAACCCACGTCCGCCACCGGCCCGTCGACGGCGGCCTGGACCATGTCGGCGAACAACGCCAGACTCACTCGTAG
This sequence comes from Micromonospora sp. NBRC 110037, assembly GCF_001652995.1. Lineage (NCBI taxonomy): Bacteria > Bacillati > Actinomycetota > Actinomycetes > Micromonosporales > Micromonosporaceae > Micromonospora > Micromonospora sp. NBRC 110037. Next base: position 2,596 of record NZ_BBVA01000019.1, on the reverse strand, counting down.
GTAGGGCTCGCCAGCGAGAGCGTCGCGCACCTGGTCGGCGTAGCCGACGGCGACCGTGTCATAGGAGATGCGGGTGTCAGCCAACCAGTCTTGATCGCTCATCCCAGCGAGGGTAGTGACTCGACGGAGCGCCATGCATCAAGTGAAGCCACGATGTAACGCACCAACCCGAGTACGACAGCCGGCTGCCGGCAATGTGGTTCAAAGTTTCTGTACGTCTTCAAGGCGGCCCTTGACGGGCCGCACGCGCCGCCGCCTGGGCGCGCGCCGGCCACTGCCGCTGTCGCTCTGCGGCCGTCACGCCTGATGCCCGGCGGCTGGCGCGGACAGCGGGAAGCCCGGTGGGCCGCCGCAGCACGACAGGGGCGTTGACCGGGTGGTGGTGGGCCGGCAGCCGGCCGGGCCGCGCGGCCACGAGCCCGCGCGGCGTAGGGGAGGGCACGCCGGCCGCGTCGGCGAAGTGGGGGCGGTCGCGGGGTTGCGGTTAGTGCGCCTCCGGCGGGGGCGCTCCGGCTCCAGGATGGCCGGGGCTCCGTCGGCGGGTCACGGTCCGTGGGTGGTTGCGGTGGGAGCCATCCCGCCTGCCATCGACCCGGGCGAGCCGAGCAGACCGCCGCCCGGCCCGCCAGCGTCCGTACGAGCCGTCAAGGTCCGCTTGACGTGGCGGGCCGGGCGGCGGCCCGCTCCCCAGGAGGGCGGGTCGATGGCAGACGGGATGGCGAGGTGGGCACGCGGTGAGGTCAGAAGTTCGTAGCCAGTTGCGGTGGATGGTGTTTGACTCTTGCTGGTGATCGATAACGGGAAGCTGCGTGCGTGTCTCGCGGCCCATTGGGGACTGGCGGACGCGGCGGTTCAGGTGCACAACGGCGGCATGAACTCGGCGACGTGGTTCGTTTCCGAGGGCGGTGAACGGTGGGTAGCCAAGGCAGTTGCGCCGGGATCGCGCCGTTCCTTCATGGGCGGCCTTCAGGTCGCGGCTCACGTCGAGGCGGCAGGCGTTCCGGCGGGCACCCCGGTAGTGACGAGGCACGGAAGCCTCGTCGCCGATGTCGACGGAGTGCCGCTCGGGTTGTTGAACTGGGTCGCAGGCAGCGGGCTGCTTGGCAGGAGCCCGGACGAGCAACGGCTGATCGGGGCAACCCTGGCGCGAGTGCACGCAGCACTGAGAAGCGTGACGATCAAGGATGCGGACCGGTTTCACTGGGTCGATGCGCGGGCAGCACATCTGGCAGTCCGCCCTTGGGTTCGACCCTCAGTGGCGGCCGCCCTTGCGGGGTACGAGGCGCTTGATGTCGGGTCTTTGTCGTGGGGCCTGCTACACACCGATCCGGCTCCAGAGGCATTCCGGCTCGACCGCAAGACGGGAGAGTGCGGACTGATCGACTGGAGTATCGCGATGAGCGGTCCGCTGTTGTACGACCTCGCGTCGGCAGTGATGTATGTCGGAGGCATCGATAACGCGGACTACGTGGTGGAGGCATACCTAGAGAGCAAGACGATGACGCGCGCCGAGGTGGAACACGGCTTGCTGGCCATGCTTCGGTTTCGCTGGGCGGTGCAAGCTGATTACTTCGCCCGCCGCCTTGTTGCCGACGATCTGACCGGAATCACGAGCGCAGCCGACAACGAAGTCGGCTTGGAGAATGCGCATCGATGGCTCGGCCGCTTGGCGGCCAAAGAGCCTTCGGGGGCACACAGGGGGCACAAGACAGCGTGAAACGTCGGCAACCAGCCACTAACCTCGGTCTTTCGCTAATTGTTGATCAAGGCTTGTCGGCGTCCTGTTGATCTTCTCGGGATGGCCCGTGGTGGTGTGGGCATGGTGGTGGCCCGGCGCGTGGCCGGGTTCCTCCGAGGGTGCTCGGCGGGTCGGGGTGTCGGGTTCAGGTGATCGGTCGGGGTAGCGCGGCGAGGCGGTTGAACGCTGTGACGAGGTCGTCGGCCCAGGGCCAGTGCTGGGCGATGCGTAGCCGGGTCTGGCGGGCCGAGCGGGTGAGTCGGGCGGCGACGTGGAGTAGCCGGTAGCGCAGCTTCTTGGGTTCGGCTGCGGCAAGTTCGCCGTCCAGAAGTAGCAGTTGGGTCCAGGCGAGCAGGTCGATGCCGGTGAGGGCGACTTCCAGCCAGGCGGCGTTGATGGCGAACACGCGGGAGGGGAATCGGCCGAAGCCGGTGTCCTTGCCGCAGCGGATGCGGTCCTCGACGCGGGCGTGACCGCGGTGGCGGGCCTCCAGGTACTGGATGGCGCCGTGGCCGGGTGGGGTGTCGGTGGCCAGGACCTGGTGTCGCATGCCTTCGATGCTGTCGAACAGGCTCAGTTGCGCGCCGGGATGCGGCCGTTCGCGGCGCACGATGAACCGGGTTCCGGCCGGGAAGCCGTCGGCGGGGACCAGGCCGGTCAGTTCGGCCACGTGGGCGCCGTCGCGGGGTTCGCCGTCGGTGTCGAGGGCGGGCACCCACGTGCCGTGCTGTTTGGCGTGCAGGATCGCCTGCCGGATCGGTTCGGTGATGGCGACTCCGACGGAGAACGTGGTGTCCACTGCCTGCTTGCGCAGGTCGCGGATGTGCGCGAGGAGCCCTTGGGTGCAGCCGGCCGAGT
>NZ_BBVA01000018.1:0-45280 GCF_001652995.1 Micromonospora sp. NBRC 110037 | reverse complement strand
TGCATCGGCGCAGCGCACGGCGTTCGGGCAGCGCCGTCGGATAACGGTGGTGATCCAGTCCGCGCCGTCGGCGGACACGTGCGTGATCTTCGCGGCCCGCTCATCGCCGAGCAGGTCGAAGAACGCGTTGAGGGTCGCCGCGCTCTTGCCGGGCGAGGCCCAGACCAGCCAGCCGGTGTCATGATCGACCACCACGGTCAGGTAGCGGTGGCCCTTCTTGTAGCTGATCTCATCGATGCCGATACGGCGCAGTCCCTCAAGGCGGTCCACCGCGGCACCGGTGTCGGCCCACACCCGCGCCACGATCGCCCCGACGGTGCGCCAACTGATGCGCATCAGCTGCGACACCGCCGACTTCGCGGTATGCACCGCCAACCACGACACCATCTGGTCAAACGCCCGGGTGTGCCCTGCCCCATGCCGAGCCCACGGCACTGCCGCGACCACAACCCCGTGCTCCGGACACGACACCCGCGGCACGTGCGCCTCGATCACCGCTCGCACCACGCCCAGATCCAACGCCCGCCACCGACGACGAACCCCAGCGTCATAGCGGGCACACCGCCGACGACAGTGCGGACACCGCCGCGACGCGCCCTTACGCACCCGCACCCGAGCCACCACCACCGACTCGACCGGATCGAACTCCACGCCCTCGACAACCGCCTGCTCGACCCCGAGCAGCCCAGCCCATACCCTGGCAGAACGCACGCCGTTCTCCCGCCCATCAAGTTCTGACCTTCGACAAGCCAGAACCTAGGCAGGACAACGGCGTGCGCCATCAACGACGCGCCCAACCACCCACAGACACGTCACAAGACCCATAAATATGACTGAGAGTCATAAGCGTCTTGAGTGCTCTCTTCTTCGGCGACCCCCACGGCGAGTCTCGGCCGCACCGGATGTGCCTGCCACCGAGCGAGTTGCCGGAATCGGGGGAACGCGATGAGACGGGACGACGCTGACCGGCGGGGCGGCGGAACAGCGGGAGCGCCGGGCGCGGCCGTAGGCTGCGGGACACGGATACGGCGGGAGGGCCTGGTGGCGGAGACGACGACGGTGGCCGAGGTGACGGCCGAGCTGGCCGCGCTCGACGATCCGAAGATCCGCGCGGTCAACGAGCGGCACGGCGACGACCACGGGGTCAACCTGGGCAAGCTGCGGGCGGTCGCGAAGCGGCTGAAGACGCAGCAGGACCTCGCGCGGGAGCTGTGGGCGACCGGCGACAGCGCGGCGCGGCTGCTGGCGCTGCTGATCTGCCGGCCGAAGGCGTACGGGCGGGACGAGCTGGACGCGATGCTGCGCGAGGCGCGTACGCCGAAGGTGCACGACTGGCTCGTCAACTACGTGGTGAAGAAGAGCCCGCACGCGGAGCCGCTGCGCCTGGCCTGGTCGGCCGATCCCGATCCGGTGGTGGCGAGCGCCGGCTGGGCGCTGACCACCGAGCGGGTGGCGCGGAACCCGGACGGGCTGGACCTGGCCGGTCTGCTCGACGAGATCGAGGCGGAGATGGCCGGCGCGCCGGAGCGCCTCCAGTGGGCGATGAACCACTGCCTCGCGCAGATCGGGATCGAGCATCCGGCGTACCGGGAACGCGCGATCGGCATCGGCGAGCGGCTCGGGGTGCTCAAGGACTACCCGACGCCGCCGGGCTGCACGTCGCCGTACGCGCCGGTCTGGATCAACGAGATGGTGCGCCGACAGCACGGCGGCCCGGACAACGGGGTATGAAGGGGCGCAGGACATTCGCGTACCCGGAAGGACCGTTTCGATGACCCTGGAACGACCGATCGCCCCGGACCCGTACGAGCTGTTGCCGACGGTGCCGTCGTTCGACCTGACGAGCGAGGACGTGCACAACGGCGAGCCGATGGACGCGCGGTACGCGCACGGCAGCACCGGCGGCGAGAACGTCTCCCCGCAGCTGTCCTGGTCGGGCTTCCCGGCCGAGACCAAGAGCTTCGTGGTCACGTGCTTCGACCCGGACGCCCCGACCGGCAGCGGCTTCTGGCACTGGGTGCTGGTGAACGTGCCCGCGTCCGTCACCGAGCTGCCCAGCGGCGTTGACGAGGGCGACCTGGGCGGCGCGTTCAGCGTCCGCAACGACTACGGCGACACCGGCTACGGCGGCGCCGCGCCGCCCGCCGGGGACCGCCCGCACCGGTACGTGTTCGCGGTGCACGCCGTGGACGTGGACCGCCTCGACATTCCCGCCGGGGCGAGCCCGGCCTTCGTCGGCTTCAACCTGGCGTTCCACACCCTGGCCCGGGCGGTCATCCGCCCGACGTACCAGATCAAGGAGTGAGGTGTAAGGAAGGGCCCCTTGTTAACAGACGTCTGTTAACAAGGGGCCCTTCCTTACACGCGGGCGACAGCGAAGACGGACTGGCCGAACGGCGGGCGGACGCGCTGCTCGGCGGCCTTGGTGACGGGGAGCACGAGCGTGTCGTACACCTTCACCATCGGGCCCTCCTTCGGCATCAGCCGGAAGACCTTGGTGGCCATGAAGTAGCCGATCAGGCCGAGCGCGTTGGCGTAGTGGATCCGCTCCACGGTGAGGCCGGCCTCGGTCATGGCCGCGGCGAGCGTCTTCTTCGTGTAGCGGCGGACGTGGCCGGTGGCGATGTCGGCGGGGCTCATGGCGAACTGGAACGCCGGCACGATGATGACCACCGCGCCGCCGGGGCGGACCAGGTCGCGCATGCTGCGCAGCGCGCCCACGTGGTCGTCGATGTGCTCCAGCACGTTGTACGAGACGGCCGCGCTGTAGTCGCCACGCTCGTGGTGCGGGAGCAGCATCTGCCGGACCTCGACGCCCGGGTGGTCGGCCAGCCGCTCCTTGAGCTGGACCAGCCGGTCCGGGTCCGCCTCGGTGGCGGTGATCCGGGGCACCTGCTCGGCCCACGCGGAGGCGTAGTCGCCCAGGCCGCTGCCGATTTCGATCGGGTTGTCACCGAGGTAGGGCACCGCCAGCTCGACGAACCACTGCCGGTGGTTGACAGCGGTCGCGAGGCCTTCGAGCACCTCGGACTGGACGCGCTGGTCCCCAGTGATTTCTGCCATGCGTCGATTCCTCACGATATGACTGACCCGCGCCTGGACCGTCAGAGTCAACCATCTGGATGGCTGAGGGGGAAATCGGGGGACGGAGGGGGGCCGAATTGTGATGCGGAGGGGTGCCTGATCGGCGGTCGGCGAACTCGGCACATAGTACGTGAGTCTGCGGAACATTGCACCTGCCGGTCATACCCTGACTACGCTCTGAAATGTCATGACTACTCCGGAATCAGCGGCGGACCCGGCGAAAACGGGGCACGGCAGGCGGATCGATGTGCTCGCCGTGCTCAGCTTCGTGCTGCTCGCGCTCTGGGTCACCGCCCGGTTGTGGGTGGACCCCCGCAACGGGATTCGGGACAATCGGACAGATCAGGCGCAATTCGAATGGATGATGGCGCATGGTGCGCGCGTCGTCACCGATTTCGCCTATCCGTTCACCTCGGACCGGATGAATGTGCCGGATGTCGTCAATCTCATGGCCAATACGTCCGTATTATCTGTTTCATTACCGCTGACCCCGATCACGCTCTGGGCGGGTCCGCGCTGGTCATTCCTGATTTTCCTCACCCTCGGGCTCGCCGCCACCGGCGTGTCCTGGTATTTCCTTCTCTCCCGAGTTGTCGTGCGGTCTAGCGGTCCGGCCTGGCTGGGTGCCGCCTTCTGCGCGTTCGCGCCGGCGATGATCTCGCACGCCAACTCGCACCCCAACATCGTCAGCCAGTTCGTGGTGCCGCTGATCATCTGGCGGACGCTGCGCCTGGCCGAGCCCGGCCGGTGGCTGCGCAACGGCGTACTGCTCGCCCTGGTGATCGTCTGGCAGGCGTTCCTCAACCTGGAGATCCTGCTGATGACCGCCATCGGCCTCGGCGTGGTGGTGCTGGCGCTCGTACTCGGCCGTCCCGCGCTGCGCTCGGCGGCCCGCCCGTTCGCCGCCGGCCTCGCCGTGGCCGCGGTGGTCGCCGGGGCGCTGCTCGCGTACCCGCTCTGGGTCCAGTTCTTCGGTCCCGGCGCGTACAGCGGGCTCTCCACGCTGATCCGGGGCTACTCCACCGACCTCGCCGCGTACGTCGCCTGGTCCCGGGAGTCGGTGGCCGGTGACGCCCGGGGCAGTGAACCGCTGGTCAAGAACGCCACCGAGGAGAACGCGTTCTTCGGCTGGCCGCTGGTGATCCTGGTGGCCGCGCTGGTCTGGTGGATGCGCCGCAACGCGGTGGTGCTCGGCCTGGCCGCGGTCGGCCTCGTGTTCGCGCTCTTCTCGCTCGGCCGGGAGATCCGCTACGACGGACGCGACACCGGCATCCCCGGCCCGTGGGCCGCGCTGGAGAACCTGCCGGTCCTGCACTCGGTGGTGCCCACCCGCTGGTCGCTCGCGCTCACCCCGATCATCGGCGTGCTGCTCGCGCTCGGCGCCGAGCGGGTCCGCCGGCTGGCCGCCCGGCATCCGGACGCACGCGGGCAGATCCGGTTCGCCACCGTCACCGTGCTCGCGATGGCGCTGCTGCCGATCCTGCCCACCCCGCTGCCGGCCAAGCGCCTCGAACCGACCCCGGCGTTCGTCACCTCCGGCGCCTGGCGCCCCTACGTCGCCGACGGACGCAGCATCGTCACGCTGCCGCTGCCCGACACCACGTACGCGGTTCCGCTGCGCTGGTCCGCCGAGACCCGGCTGGACATGCCGCTGGCCCGCGGCTACTTCCTCTATCCGGACACCCGCCCCGGCGGGGACCGGATCGCGCTGTTCACCGCGCCGCCGCGTCCCACCAGCACGTTCTTCGAGACGGTACGGCGCACCGACGCGGTTCCGCCGATCACGCCGCAGGATCGGGTGGCCGCCGTCGACGACCTGCGCTACTGGCGGGCCGGCGCGGTGATCCTCGACCCCCGGCTGCCGCAGGCCGACGCGCTGCGCCGGGCGATGACGGAGCTGAGCGGGATCACGCCCACCCGTACCGGCGGGGTGTGGTTGTGGGACGTCCGGCCGCTGGCCGACTGACCCGTCAGCCCTGGCGGACGCAGCAGCCCTGGCACACCTTGGGCCGGGGCAGCGTGAACGCCAGGCAGCAGGTGCGCCGCTGCACTGTCGGCTCGCCGGCCGGACCGGGCACCAGTTCGACCAGGTCGTTCAGGTCGAGCGCGCCGAGCAGCGTGCCGACGGTCGCCACGGACGAGCCGGGCAGCGCGTCCGCCGCGCGCAGGATGCCGTGCGCGATGCCGGAGGCCACCGAGCCGAGCAGCGTACGGGTGCCGATCCGCACCTCGCCCTGGATGGCGGCGATCAGCGGGGCGAAGTGCGCGTCGAGCAGGGACGCGCGCAGCGCGCCGAGCAGCGCGGCCTCGTCCGGCACCACGACCACACCGGGCGCGCCGGCCAGCGCCAGCGGGTCACCGGGCAGCACCGCCACCGGGGTGGACGCGCGCAGCCCCAGCGTGAGCAGCTGGTGGTGGTCCTCGAAGTGCACGAGGACGTCGGCCGGGTCGAGCAGCGGCACCCGCCGGGCCGACGCCCAGCCGAGCACCGCTGGGAGCGCCGTCCAGTAGCTGTAGGACTTCCACGCGAGCGCGGCACAGGCGTGCGGGGTGCCGCCCCAGCGGCGGCCGGCGCGGGTCAGGAACTCGGGAAGCAGCGTGCCGTCGATCAGCCGGGCGGCCGGGGACCAGCGGTCCAGCTCGTCGCGGACCAGCAGGCCGGGCGCGAGCCCGGGCAGGTCGTCGGTGCCGAACATGGCGCGCAGGGTCGCGGTCACCGGGGCGAACGGGGTGGCGGCGTCGCGCCCCGGCATCACCGCAGTCACCTGGCCGTCCCCTGTCTGGTCGCCCTGTCGGCCGGCGCGTGCCGTCGACCGAAGCTAAGGCTAGCCTAACCACTCCCTCGGCGGGAGGGGAAGTGACGTCGCGGTGTCGCGGGGAGGTCCCGGTCACTCCGGCGCCGGTCGCGTACTACCCGGCCCGGAAGACGAAAAACGCCGCCGGAAACGGCGACGCACGGTGTAAGGATCGATGCGCTCCGTTCAGATGTCAAGGTGTATGTCGAATATGAGGCAGTTTCCGTACACGTTCGGCCACCCAACGTGAAAATGGGCTTCCCGCCACGAGGAAGCTGATGACGACCTCACCGATCGAGCGTGCCGCGGACTCGTTCGCGGCGGAACTTGCCCGGCACCGGACCGGCCGAGGGCTGTCCAAGAAGCAGTTGGCGACGCTGATGGGCTTCGACCCGTCCTACGTCAGCCACGTCGAAGGGCGCCGGCACCGGCCCACCGAGGACTTCGCCCGCCGCGCCGAGGCCGTCCTGGAGGCCAGCGGCGCGATCTGGCAGCGCTTCCGGGAGTACGACGAGCTGCGGCACGGCCGCGCCGGCGGAGCGCACCGCGACCCGCCGGTCCCCGGGCAGTGGCTGCCGCCCGGCACCGGCCTCGTGGTCGAGCGCGAGGTGGCCACGCTCACCCACATCGGCGACGGCTACCACTGCGCGATCCGGCGGGAGCTGTACAACGCGGGCACCGAACCGGTCACCCGCTACCTGGTCCGGGTCGCCGTCGACCGCTACCCGAACGACCCGGGCCGCTCCAACCGGCACCACCGGGAACACCCGCTCACCTTCGCCGAGCTGCAACTGACCGCGTACCGGGACGACGGCAACGGACGCGAGCCGATGCACTGGCGGGCCAAGCACGACCGGGACGCGTTCAAGGAGATCTGGCTGCTCTTCGAGAACGACGAGGGACGCTTCCCGCTCTACCCGGGCGACCGGGTCACCATCGAGTACGCGTACCGCGTCGGCCAGGACAAGTGGGGCCCCTGGTTCCAGCGGGCCGTACGCCTGCCCACCCGGCACCTGGCGGTGCGGCTCGACCTGCCCGCGGACCTCGACCCCAAGGTGTGGGGCGCGGAGACCTCGCTGTCGGCCGAGGAAGGACCGCTGCGTACGCCGATCCAGCGTGCCTCCGACGGCGACCGGGTGATCTTCGACTGGGGGACCGACGACCCGCCGCTCAACGCCCGCTACCGGATGCAGTGGCGGTTCCGCAGCCCGCAGGCGGACGCCGAGCCGGACAGCGCGCCCACCGGCGGCGCCCGGGTTCGGGCCAGCGACCGGATGCGTGCCGTGGGCATCGTGCAGCGCGGCGACGACCTGCTGCGGCAGCCGGCCCGCCAGTTCGACCTGCCGGCCGAGGAACGGCACGCCCGGCAGGTCATCGACCGGCTCGCCGCGATGCTGGCCCGGCTGGACGAGCTGCACCCGTTCAGCAAGGGCGTCGGCCTCGCCGCGCCCCAGCTCGGCATCGGCTGGTCCGCCGCGCTGGTCCGGCCCGCCGACCGCGCGGCCGAACCGGTGGTGCTGCTCAACCCGCGCGTCGTGGACACCGCCGCCGAGACCGACGAGCAGTACGAGGGGTGCCTCTCCTTCTTCGACCACCGCGGCCTGGTGCCCCGGCCGCTGCGGATCGACGTGGAACACGCGCTCTGGGACGGCAGCCGGGTGATCACCTCGTTCGAGTACGCGATGGCGCGGCTGGTCGCGCACGAGATCGACCACCTGGACGGGCGGCTCTACGTCGACCGGATGGCGCCCGGCGTGCCGCTCGTGCCGGTGGAGGAGTACCGCGAAACCGGCACCCCCTGGCGCTACTGAAACGGGGGGCCGGGTCGCGTGCCCCAGGGGGCGGGGGCACGCGACCCGGCTCGGGGGGAGCAAGGTTCAGAGGTTGCCGAACGTGTCGTACCGGATGTGGTCCGGCGGGACGTCGTCGGCGGCGAGCGCCCGCAGGGTGGCCCGGACCATCGCGGCCGAGCCGGAGACGTAACAGTCGTGCGTGGTCCACGGCCCGTACCGGGTGACCACCTCGGACACGTCACCGAGTTCGCCGCCGAAGTCCGGGTCCTCGCTGCACGACGGCGTCACCGACAACCACGGGTGGGTCGCGACCAGGTCCTCCAGGCCGGCCAGCCCGTACAGCTCGTCCGGGCGGCGCGCGCCGTAGAAGACGTGCACCCAGCGGGTGCGGTTGACCCGGGTCAGCTCCTCCACCAGCGCCTTGATCGGCGCCAGCCCGACCCCGCCGGCCACGCAGAGGACGTCCCGGGTGGACTCCGGATCAAGCGTCATCGAGCCCATCGGCGCGGCCACCCGCAGCAGGTCACCCGGCTTGGTGCGGCGCACCAGCGCCCCGGACACCCAGCCGGCCGCGCCGGGCGGCGTCCGCACGTGGAACTCCAGCACGTTCTCCTCGTTCGGCGCGTTCGCCACCGAGTACGTCCGCCACACCCGCGGGTGGTAGCGGGGCACCTCCACGCTGACGTACTGCCCCGCCTGCCAGGGCAGCGGGTGCTGGAGCGCGCGTACGGTCAGCACCGCCGTGTCCGGGCCGTGCCGCTCGTGGGTGAGCACCTCGGCGTGCCAGTACGGCGGGTTTCCGTCGGCCTCCGCGCCGGCCAGCATCCGCGCGCTGATGCTCGCGTACGCCTCCCGCCACGCCTGGTCGTACTCCAGGTTCCAGCCGTCCCCGGCGGTGCTGCGCAGCGCGTCGAGCAGCGCGACACCCATGGTCGCGTAGTGCTCGGCCGTCACGTGGTACTTCCGGTGGTCCCGGCCCAGCGCCCGCAGGTACTCGTCGAAGCTCTCCGGGTCGCCCACGGTCTGGGTGGCGGTGACGATCGCCTCCAGGATCCGGTCGCCCTGCCCGTTCATCTGCACCGGGAAGAGCTTGCGCAGCTCCGGGTCGAGGAGGAACAGCCGGGCGTAGAAGTGACCGCTGAGCCGCTCCCGGTCCTCCTCGACCAGGGCCCAGCTCTCCTTCAGCAGCCGCGCGAAGTTCTCCACAGGGGCACGCTCCTTCTCCGTACGGGCGGATCGGCAGCCATAGAATCTCCACGGAGCGTGTACGTCGGTCGCACAGACTGTGCGATCGCCGGGCCGGGACGCCGAAGTGATTTCATGGTCCGGTGACGGTTGACGAGCTGGCCCGCCCGGTCTCCCGCCGGATGCTGGGCACCGAGACGCTGCTCGTGCTCGGTCTGTCCCTCGGCCAGTCGGCCGTGTACGCGCTGGTGTCGCTGATCGCGAAGCTCACCGCTACCGGTGGGCTGTCCAAGCAGACCGCCGCGCTGAACACCTCAGCGTCCGCCCGGCCCTACCTCGACCTGACGTACCAGCTGCTCGGGATCGTCTTCGCGCTGCTGCCGGTACTGCTCGCCGTACACCTGCTGGCGCGCGACCCCGGCGACCCGGCGCGGACGCTCGGCGTCGACTTCCGGCGGCCCGGCTCGGACCTGGCCCGGGGCGCGGGCCTGACCGCGCTCATCGGCCTGCCCGGGCTGGCGCTGTTCTGGGCGGCGGCGCAGCTCGGCCTCAACGCCACGCTCGTCCCGGCCGCGCTGCCCGACCTCTGGTGGACGGTGCCGGTGCTGATCCTCGCCGCCGTGCAGAACGCCGTGCTGGAGGAGGTGATCGTGGTCGGCTACCTGATCACCCGGCTGCGGCAGCTCAACTGGCGCATCGGCGCGGTGCTGGCCACGAGCGCCCTGCTGCGCGGCTCCTACCACCTCTACCAGGGCTTCGGCGCGTTCGTCGGCAACGCCGTCATGGGTGTGATCTTCGGGCTGTTCTACCTGCGCACCCGCCGGGTCGCCCCGCTGATCGTCGCGCACACGCTGCTCGACATCTTCGCGTTCGTCGGGTACGCGATGCTGCCCAAGTCCTGGTTCGACTGGCTCTGATCCCGGCTGCCGGCCTGATGGCTTCGCCGGGTCGGCGAGGTGGCGGTGTCGCGGCCCGACGGACCCCGCCACCTCGCCGAACCGGCGTCGATCAGGTACGGCCGGGCCGGTACCGGGCGACCGCCCGCGCGGCCACCCGCTCGGCCGTCGCCGTACCGCCGATCGCCGCCGCCAACGCCGCCGCACCCGGCAGGCGCCGGGCGGCCAGCCGCAGCCCGAGCCACCCGCCCGCCTGCGCCGCCACCGGCGTCGCCAGCCGCCACGCCGCCTCCGCCACCCGCCCCCACGGCCCGTCCGCCGGCTCGTCGGCCGCGCGAGCCGCCACCAGCGCCGCCCGGGCGGTGCCCTCGTCCGGGTGCACCAACGTCAGCACCAGCAGCTCGGCCGCCCGATCCGGATGCGCCGGATCCCGCCCGTACGCGGCGGCCAGGTGCAGCACCAGGTTCCCCTGCGTCCACAGCACCGCTGCCAGCTCCGCGACCGGCGCGAACATCCCGGCGCCGGCCGCCAGCGCCCCACCCGTACCGGCCATCCGGACGAACCGCCGCGTCGCCAGCCGGGCCACCCCGTCGGCGTCCGCCTCCGGGTAGGCCCGCCGGACCTGCGCCACCCATTCCCGGGCGCGCGGCCCGAGCGCGTCCACCGCCGCCAGGGCCAGCAGCTCCGGCGCGAACCCGGGGTGGTCGCGCAGCTGCGGCCCCACCGCCCGCCAGCCCCTTTCCTGGGTACGCGCAGCGTGCCGGCCGTCGACGGTGGCCGGTGAGGTCTCGGTCTCGTCGTGCGGCTGCTCTTCTTCCGGCGGGTCCAGGGCGGGCGGTTCGGTCTTGCGACTCTCGTCGACGGCGGGGTGATCGACGGCCAGGGCTTGATCGCCGGCTGCGGCTGCGGGCTCGGCGGCGTCGACCGCTGACGCGGGTGTCTCCGGTGCCGGAGGGGTCGCCGTGACGGCGGTGGCGTCCGTGGCCGCCGTCGAGGCCTCCGTGGTCGTGGGGGTCTTGGCGCTCTTGGCGGTCCGGGTTGCCTTCTTGACGGCGGGAGCGGCCTTCTTGACCGGGGGAGCGGCCTTCTTCGAGACGGCCTTCTTCGCGGTGGTCGCACGGCGGGTCCGCTTCGGCGTCTCGTCCTCGCTCGGCGGCTCGGTCGGCACCGACTCCTCGGCCGGACGGCGTGATCGCGCGGCCGGCTCGGGGGAAGGCGTACTCACGTCCGGCTCGGCGGGCACGGGGTCGGGCTGCGCGGCGGCAGGCGTACCCGGATCGTTTGTCGAAGGCTCGGCGGCCGGGCGTGGTCGCGGTGCCGGCGCTGCGGCGTCGGCCGCCGGCGGCTGGAAGACGACAGTCGGCGCGGCCCGGCGCGGACGCCGGGGTGGCGGTGTGTCGCTCGTCGCGCTCCCGGCGGGAGGCTCCGGCGTGGGTGGCGGGCTGAACGTGGGTCGGGTGGAGCGGGTCCGCCGGGCCTTCGCGGCAGGCTCGCGACGGGGCGGATCGCTCGGCGGCTGCTCCTGCATATCGATGGAGCGTAGCCGTGGACGTGATCTGGCACACGACGGAAACGCGTCGTGAGGGCCGGTCCCGGCATCCGCTTTGCCCCGGGCGGGTGCGGGCCTGTATCCTCGGGCGCGGTGACCTCAGGGTCACCAGGGAGACTTCGCCTAGTCTGGTCTATGGCGCCGCACTGCTAATGCGGTTGGGGTCTTAAAGCCCCTCCCGGGTTCGAATCCCGGAGTCTCCGCGCGAAAGCCGGTTGTGTAGACTGGCCGAGCACAAGCGCCCGTAGCTCAACGGATAGAGCATCTGACTACGGATCAGAAGGTTAGGGGTTCGAGTCCCTTCGGGCGCACAGCAGTTGAGGGGCCGCTTCGGGAAACCGGGGCGGCCCTTTTTCGTGCGCTCCGCCGGCGGTCATGCCGCCTCGCGTCGCCCAGCCACCGAGCGATGGCAACTGATGGGTCCGGATGCGCAGCGACTGGCTGGGAGTCGATCCTTCCGGAAAACTTCCGGAAAATCATTGACCTGTTCGAAACGCCGCTGCAATACTCCGAACACTGCGACATCAGCATGCGTCGATTGAAGCCATGCGTCGTCAGGTGTCACTCGTCCCAAGGAGGACCTGCGCATGTACGCCAGCATCCGCGGCTCCCGCCGCCCGTCCACTCCCCGAAAATCGCGTCTCACCTTCCGGTTGGCAGTGCTCGCCTCCACTGTGGCGCTGGGCGCCGCCGGCCTTGCGGTCGCCGCCACTCCGTCCAGCGCCGCCACCTGCAACGGGTACGTCGGCCTCACCTTCGACGACGGGCCGACCGGCAGCACCAGCGCGCTGCTGTCCGTGCTGCGCGCGAACAACGTACGGGCGACCATGTTCAACGTCGGCCAGAACGTGCAGAACAACCAGTCCGCCGCGCGGGCCCAGGTCGACGCGGGCATGTGGGTGGCCAACCACAGTTGGAACCACGCGCACATGACCTCGATGAACCAGAGCCAGATGCAGTCGGACCTCTCCCAGACCAACTCGGCGATCCAGTCGGCGACCGGCGTCCGGCCGCAGTTGTTCCGCCCGCCCTACGGGGAGACGAACTCGACCCTCCAGTCGGTCGCCTCGTCGCTCGGCCTGCGCCAGGTGATCTGGGACGTCGACTCCCAGGACTGGAACGGCGCCAGCGTCAGCCAGATCGTCTCCAACGCCAGCCGCCTCCAGGACGGCCAGGTGATCCTGATGCACGACGGCATTCAGAACACCCGCGACGCGATTCCGCAGATCATGGCCAACCTGACCAGCCGCAACCTCTGCCCGGGCATGATCTCACCGAGCACCGGCCGAGCGGTGGCCCCGGACGGAACTCCGCCGCCGACCACTCCGCCGCCGACCGGCACGCCGACCACTCCGCCGCCGACCACTCCGCCTCCCAGCGGCGGATGCACAGCGACGGCGACGACCCCCAACGTCTGGGGTGACCGGTACAACACCTCGGTGACGGTTCAGGGGGCCAGCAACTGGACCGTGGTCGTGGCTCTGACCCCGCCGCAGCGGGTCTCCACTACCTGGAACGGCTCCCCCAGTTGGGACAGCACCGGTTACGTGATGACGATGCGGTCCAACGGCAGCGGCAACACCTTCGGCTTCACCACGATGATGAACGGCAACAGCGGCGCCAGACCGCAGATCCGTTCCTGCACCGCGGGCTGATCCCGGTGGCCCACCCAGGTCACCGGAAACGGCTCGGGTGGGCGTGGTCGACCAGGTGCCCCTACGGTCCAGCTGACCCTGGACCGTAGGGGCACGGTTCGCTTCTACGCGAGCGTTTCGGTTCTGATGTGAAGCACCATTCCGACCAGAGCCAGCACGTCCACCGTCAAGAGACCGAGGTGCGCATACCGGTAGCGGCGCACCATCGTGCCGGCTACGGGCGTCGCCGGCGTGTGGTCCAGGAGCGCCGCGATCTTGTTCAAGCGCGTCTGGTACCCGCCCGGACGCACCCGGTGATGGCCACCCACGCTGGGGGTCAGGGCGGCAATCGGAACAGGCGGGTGCCCGGAGACTCGCAGCTCGATGTCGAACCCGTCGAGCCGTACTCCGTCGACCAGTGACCGTGGAACGCTGTATCTGACGAGCGGGTTGCCCACGACGACATGCGTGCGGGTCACCGCCACGAAGGCAGCCGGCCCCGCGAGGTACATGAGCAGTACGCACGTGCCGAGCGGCGTGAGAACCATCAGCAGCAACTGCTGGGTGTCGACGATGCGGGAGGGCGTTACGAGGCCGAAAGCGCCGGCCGCCGTGCACATGACGATCGTCATCAGAGCGAGCGGGTCGTTCCGCCGGATCACGGTCTCAACTCCCCAACAGGTCGTGACCTTGGCAAGGCAGGATCATGATGTACGCGTGGCCTGGCGTGCGCGAGAGGCGCTGTTCCGCCGACGCGGGCGGAGGCCCGGGAGAACAGTTCGGGTCGGCTGGTCTCTCGCCCTCCTTGCCGGCTATGCGCTGTGGAGTTGGGCCGTGTACGGCTGGGCTGATGCCCACGGCTACCGCGGATTGCTCGACGGATGGCGTCCCTGGTATCTCGCCGTCGCGGCCGTGACCTACTGGCCACCCGCGTGCCTCCTGTGGTGGTGGATCTATCCGAGGGAGGGGCTCGTTCCATGGATGCGCGGATGACGATGGACGCGGAAGTCGCAGGCCTCACCCAAGCGCGCTCGTAGCCGCTCGTACCCGAGCCGGCGACGGCGACGCTGGACGAGCGGAACCGGGCGACGCGGCCGCCGACGAGACGCGGGAGCGGCCCGGGCGGCGCTACGGTACGCGGACGAGGGAAGCGTGCGCTGCGCGCCCTTCGGCCGCCTGGTCCGGCTCGATCGAGACGTAGACCTTCTTGGGCCAGGGCGCGCGCACGCTGAGGCTTACGCGCTCCGGCTCGTCACTGCAGGGCACCCGCGCCTCGGCGGCGTCGGGAGGGATGGGGGCCGGATTTCCGGCCTCGTCCGCCCCCGAGGTCGCGGCCCAGAACCGCGTCCGGAGCGTCCCTACCCCGACGCACAGGACGTCGAGCACGTAGACGCCGGTCTTGTTCTCGTTGTACCCGGTGCCACTGATGCCGCCGCGCCGGGCGGGCTCGGAGCCGATCATGAGGATGGGCCCTTTGCCCTCACGTCTGCGCTGCTTGTTGTCCACGGAGGTGATCCCGAGCGCGGCGGCTGCTGTGGCGGCCATGCGGTCGAGTTGTTCGGCGGGCAGTTCCGACGGGGACGGCGACGGGCTCGGTGCCGCAGGCGGGGTGGCGGATCGCTCGCTGGTGGCCAGGTGGGTCACGGCGAAGCCACCCGCCACCACGATCCCGACGCCGGCGGCGAGGGCGGCGATTCCGGTGCGGCGCCGGTTCCGTACGGTCCGCTGCGCCGCCGCGGTTCCCGGTGGGCGGATGTGTGTCAGAGTCTCCGCGCGCATGAGGGCGAAAGCGTTCCGGGTCTGCTCCTCGGTGATGTCCTCAGGCATGCGACTTCTCCATGTGTTCGGGGCCGAGCCGGGCGGCGAGCGTGGCCCGACCGCGATGCAGCCATGACCTGACGGTGCCTTCGGGCACCCCCTCGCGGTCGGCGATCTCCGCGACCGGCAGGTCGGCGAGATAGCGAAGCACCATTGCCCGCCGCTGCGCGGCGGGCAGCGAGGCCAGGGCCTCGACCAGCGCGACGTGGTCCGGTTCCGGTCCCGCGACGACCGGCTCGCCGCGCTGGCGTCGGTGAAACGCCCGCATCACGCGCAGTCTCCGCCAGCGGCTGGTCGCGAGGTTCCAGGCGACCCGCCGGACCCAGGCGGCGGGGTCGTCGTAGCCGGAGACCTGCCGCCATCGGGCGAGCGCCCGGCAGAACGCCTCCTGAACGACGTCCTGGGCCTCGTGCAGGTCGCCGAAGTAGGCGTACACCTGCACCGTCAGGTCCGCGTAGCTCGCCGCGTAAAAGTCGTCGAAGTCCCTCATCGGCGACTACACGCGCGGCCTGATCGCAACGTTGCGGGCGTCCATCAGATTTCACCGATCCCCTCGACCACGCGGCAACCCGCGGCCGGCGGAAATCCGCCGACCGCGGCCCCGGGTCGCTGTCCGGTGATGCTGCCTGCTCCATCTCACTCCGCGACGGCGGTCGCCTCCAGCTCCACGAGCACGTCGGGCTCGAAGAGGGACTCGACGCCGATCAGCGACGCCGGCGGAAGCGGCTGGGGCAGCCCGAGTTCCTCGGCGACCGACTCGATGCCGGCCATGAAGGGCCCGATCTTGTCCGGCGTCCAGCCGGTGACGTAGAAGGTCAGCCGGACCACGTCCTGGAACGAGGCGTCGGCGCCGGCGAGGGCGCGCCCGGTGTTGCGCAGCACCTGCGCGACCTGCCCACCGAGGTCGCCCGGTGCGACAGGGGTGCCGTCGCCCAGTCGCGCGACCTGGCCACTGACGTGGATGTGACGGGCGCCGGTGCCCACCGCCACGTGGTGGTACGGCGTGTGCGGCTGAAGACCGGCAGGGCTGAAGCGGGTGACGGACATCGTGTCTCCTCCATGGGGACCTAGGTGGTTTACCATTGATACCTAGTTGACGAAGGACACTTCAAGGAGACCTGGTTTCATGGGCGATACCGCAGGCGCGCGCGCCGACGAGCTGCGCATCGACGCCCCGCACCGCGAGCTGCTCGATCAGGTGCTGGACAAGTGGTCGCTGAGCGTCCTCAACGAGCTGTGCGAACGCCCTTGTCGCTTCAACGAGCTGCGCCGCGCGATCCCGGCGGTGACACAGAAGTCGCTCACGGCGACGCTGCGACGGCTCGAACGCAACGGCATCGTCGAACGCCACGTGGTGGCGACCCGGCCGGTCGCGGTGGAGTACCGGATCACGCGGCTGGGCAAGACCCTGCGTGCGCCGATCGACGTCCTGCTCGACTGGGCCGACGCGTACCTGCCCCAGATCGAGCAGGCCCGCCGGAGCTTCGACGCCGAGCTGGGGTGACGAGTACGGCCGGACTCAGGAGTCCGGCTCGTCGCGCGTCGGCGTCGTCCGCAGGCGTACCCGGGTGATGGCCCGGCCCGTCACCTCCGCCACCTCGGCGCTCAGGCCGGGCAGCTCGACCGTCTCGCCGGGGGTCTTCGGGATGTGGCCGAGATGCGCCAGGACCAGGCCGGCCACCGTCGTGTAGTCCCCGGCTTCGAGGGTGGCCTCGTCGAGGTCGATGCCCACGTCGACCAGGTCGTGCAGCGGGAACCCGCCGGGCATCAGCAGCGCGCCGTCCGCCTCCCGTACGACGGCCTGCACGTCCCGGTCGGTCTCGTCGTAGATCTCCCCGACGATCTCCTCGACCAGGTCCTCCATCGTGACGATGCCGTCGATGGACCCGCGCTCGTCGACCACGAGCGCGAACTGCTGCCGTTGGGCGCGCAGCTCCCGGATCGCCTCGGTCACCTTCAGCGTCTCCGGCAGGTACACCGCCGGGCTGGCGTAGTCGGCGACCGGCCCTTCCTGGTCGAGCAGGTCCCGCATGTGCACCACGCCGACGGTGTCGTCCAGTCCGCCGCGACCCACGACCGGGGCGCGTGTCTGCCCCGACCTGCCCAGCTCGCGCAGCGCCTGCGGCGCGGACAGATCCGCCGACAACGTGACGACGTCGCGGCGCGGGACGAGGATCTCCCGCAGGATCCGCTCGGCCACCTCGAACGCGCCCGAGATGATCGTGCGGTGCTCCGGGGTGAGGTTGCGCTGCGCGGCGACCATGTCCCGCAGCTCCTCGGTGGTGACCTCCTCCCGGCGCGCCCGGGGGTCGCCGCCGGCCAGGCGTACGACGGCGTCGCTCGACCTGCTCAGGAGCCACACCGCCGGGCGGGAGAACGTCGACAGCGCGTCGATCGGGCGGGCCACCAGCAGCGCCCAGCCCTCGGCACGCTGCATCGCGATCCGCTTCGGCGCCAGCTCGCCGAGCACCAGCGTGACGAAGGTCAGGATGATGGTGACGACGACGACCGAGACCGGCTCGGCGGCCGACCCGAGGAATCCCAGCGGGCCCACCAGCGGCGCCGCGAGGGACACCGCGGCGGCGGCCGAGGCGAGGAAACCGGCCAGCGTGATGCCGATCTGGATGGTGGCCAGGAAGCGGTTCGGATCCCGCGCCAGCTTCGCCAGCACCCGGCCGCCCCGGGAGGTCCGCTCCAGGCGCTGCAGTTGGCTCTCCCGCAGCGACACCAACGCCATCTCGCTGCCCGCGAACACCGCGTTCACCAGCACCAACACGAACACAAGCGTGACCTGCACGCCATAGCCGTCCACGGCCAGTTCGACGCCTCCTCGGCCGGACCCTCCGGCAGCGTCAACCGTAGCCGCCGCGGCTGGGCGGGGCGGGCCGGGTGGCGAGCAATCAGCGCGTTTCCGCCGGTGATTCCGGAATCAGCCGGCCAGCCGCCGCCAGCCGCTCGAGCACGGCCCGGTGCGGAACCGCGTGACTGGTACGGCCACCCACGCCCGTGGTGGTGACCGCGGTGAACAGCGAGTTCAGCAGCGCCTCCTCGACCGCGTCCAGCGCGGCCGCGAACACCGGGTCGATCTCCCCGTCCGGGATCGGCTGCTGATCCGACGTGGTGAACCCGATCGCGTAGTCGCCGCTGGTGCCGCTGAAGGACGCGCCGACCCGGGCTATGGCGAACACCGCCCGGCGGGCGACCCGCCCGAGCTGGCGCGCGTCCAGCGGTACGTCGGTGGCCACCACGATCATGCACGAGTTGCCGGGCGGTTCGGCCCGGTCGGCGGCGGGGACCAGTTCGTCGGCCGGCATCGGCACGCCGAGCACGGTGAGGACGCCGCCGAAGTTGGACTGGACCAGGGCGCCGACAGTCCCCGTACGGCCGGCGGTTCGCACGGTCCGGGACGAGGTGCCGATGCCGCCCTTGAAGCCCAGCGCGGCGGTGCCGGCGCCGGCACCGACGCAGCCCTCGGCGGGCGGCCCGTCGCTCGCCTGCGCGATGGCGGCCCGGACGTGGGCCTCGGTGATCGGGCGGCGGCGGATGTCCGACAGGTGCCCGTCGTTCGTCTCGCCGACCAGGGGGTTGAACGACACCCCGTCCGGCCGGCGCTCCATCAACCAGCCGAGCAGCGCGTCCGCCGCCCGGAACACGGACAGCGTCGCGGTCAGCACGACCGGGGATTCCAGTACGCCGAGTTCGTCCACCTGGGTCGAGCCGACGAGTTTCCCGTGCCCGTTGCCGGAGAACACCGCCGCCGGCAGCGTCCACCGTCCGGGGCCGAGCCCGCTCGGCACGATCGCCGTGACGCCGGTGTGCAGGTCGCCGCCGTCGTCCACGGTGGTGTGCCCCACCAGGACGCCGGGGACGTCGGTGATCGCGTTGTGGCGTCCGGTGGGCAGCGTTCCGACGACGACGCCGAGGTCACGGGCGCGCCGGCCGGTCCGGCTCAGGGCAGCGCCGCCCGGATCGCCTGCACGATGCCGGTCGGTGAGTAGTCGTCGGGGACGCCCTCGACCAGGATGATGTCGCCCTCGATGTGCCGGGAGCGCAGGGGCGCGATCTCCTGGTACGCGGGCGAGTCCCACCACGCGCGCGCCTCGGCGATGCCCGGGAAGCCGAGCATCACGACCGCGCCCGGCCAGGCGCCCTCCTTCACCTCGTGCGGCGTGGCGTGCACGAGGAAACGGCCGCCGTACGGGGCGAGGGTGGCCGGGAGACGCTCGATGTACTCGGCGATGTCCGGGTGCGGGGCGGCGTCCTGGAGGTGGGCGATGGCGTACGCGGGCATGGTGTCCTTCCGGCCGTCGAACTCCGAACGCCGATCCTGACACAGCGGACGGCAGACGTTCGCGCCCATTTTCCCGGCGCCGACGACGGCGCGCGCTCAGGCGCCGGACGCCACGGCCGCGACGGCGGCGTGCGTGCGGTGGGTCTCGTCGTACAGGCGTGTCAGGCGTTCGACCTCGGCGAACCCGGCCTGCCGCAGCCGCGCGGAGAACTCGTCCACCGGCCAGCGGTACGCGGTGGCGACCTTGTGGTCGAAGGCGCTCACCTCGTCACCGGCGAAGATGCCGACCACGAGCGGTCCACCGGGCACGATCGCGCGCCGGAACCCGGCCAGCACGCCGTCGAGATCCGGTGGCGGGAGGTGGATCAGCGAGTACCAGGCGAGGATGCCGTCGACGGAGTGGTCCGGGACGGCGAGGTCGTGCAGCGACCCGAGCCGGTACGCGCCGCCCGGATGGGTGGCCCGCGCGTGCGCGACGAACTCGGGAACCATGTCGATCCCGGTGGCGTCGACGCCCCGCGACCGGAGGTGGTCGGTGAGGTGCCCCGGTCCGCACCCGAGGTCGAGCACCGGGCCGGTCCGGCCGGCCAGGTGCCGCCCGATGAGGGCGAGGTCGTCCGGGTGCACCGCGGCGGTGCTGCCGAACAGTTCGATGTAGAGCTCCGCGACCGCCCCGTACGCCTGCCGTACCCGTGTGTCGTCCACCGCTCGACCATAGGGGTCCGACGCCTTGGCCGCATATAGCAGATGAATGAGATGAATGAATGGAAAAGTCGTCGCAAAGCAGCCGCCCGGTGCGGAATCGATAGCTTTCCGTCACTGAAGTTTCTATCCTTGAAGAATCCCGATCGCCAGCAGCGGAAGGGGCGGCATGCCGCGCCGTTCGAGCCTCAGCTATCGAGATGCGTTGAAGCTGCTGGCCCCGGGCAGCACGCGCATCACCGAGACCGACAAGGTCGTCAGCGCGGGGATCCTCGGCGCCGGGGCGCTCACCCAGGGCGCGGCGCTCGCTCTGCTCGGCCCGAAGAACGCGCTCATGCAACTCGTCCGGGACGCCACCGGAAACCAGGCCGGCCGCATCCGCACGACCGGCGGAAAATCGTATTACAAGCTGCTGGAGGCCAGCCATACCGTGCTGGCGCTCTCCGCGTTCTTCGACGGTTTCCGGGACGAGGTCGGGCCAGGTTTCGACCGGCTGGAGCTGACCGACGCCGAAAAGGTGGGCATGGTGGCGGCCGACCGTCGCCAGCACACGCTGCCGAAGGAGATCGACGGCGGATACTTCCCGCTGCCGTCCTCGGTCCACGGCATGGACGACACCCGGCGCGACGTCGAGGCCGCCTACGTCAAGCTCTACGACGCCACCATCGCGTTCTGCGAGGGCCTCGCCGCCTGGCCGTCGGTGCGGCGCGGGCTCGACCTCACGTCGCTGCGGTCCCGGGTGGTGGGCCGGGCCATGTGGCACTACGAGGACCGTTTCGACCGGCTCGCCGCGGACCTCCCCGAGTTCGGGTTCCGGATGCTCCGGCAGGCGATCGAGCACAACCTGATCGACAACCGGAACCTGACCACCGAGGTCTCGGCCCGGCTGGACGCGCTGGCGCAGCTGTACCGCAATCTCGCCGAGCTGTCCGGCCCGGCCCCGGCCGACCGCCCCGACCTGCTCCGGGAGTCGCTCGACCGGCTCACCGGCTCGCTGGCCGCGGTGTTCCGGCAGCCGCTGCTGCGGATCAAGGACGTCGACTTCCACCTGCGTCTGCCCACGGTGGAGGAGGGGTTCATCAGTCCGGACTTCCGGGCCGCCGAGTACGGCAAGCACACGTCCCCGGAGCGTGATGCCTGGTGGGACGACCAGCCGCGCCGGGGCGACCTGGTCGGTTTCCTCTCCGAATACCTGACCGATCCGGCGAGCCTGCACCGTCCGCTGCTGCTCCTCGGTCAGCCGGGCGCCGGCAAGACGTTGCTGACCCGGGTCATCGCGGCCCGGCTGCCGGCGAGCCGGTTCACCGCGATAGTGGTGCCGCTGCGCCGGATGTCCGGGGACTCGTCGCCGACCGAGCAGATCGAAGCAGCGATCGAGCAGGTGATGGACGAGCGCATCCGCTGGGCGGACCTGCGCCGGGCCACCGAGCACACCACGGTGGTGGTGATCTTCGACGGGTTCGACGAACTCGTCCAGGTCACCGGCACCGCCCACTCCCAGTACATCGACCGGGTGGCCGAGTTCCAGGAGACCCAGTGGGACCTGGGCTACTCCGTCATCCCGATCATCACGTCCCGGATGCTGGTGATGGACCGCGCCAGCGTGCCGCAGGGCACCGCGCTGGTGCGGCTGGAAGACCTGACCGACGCCCAGGTGACGGCCTGGTTGGCCGCCGTCAACGCGGCAAACGAGGACCGGCCCGGCTACCGTCGGCTCTCCGCCCGCGAGCTGCTGTGGCACGGCGAGCTGGCCCGCCAGCCCTTGCTGCTCACACTGCTCGCCATCTACTACAACGAGCACTGGGCCGACCGCCGTCCCGGCGCCATGTCATCGTCCGACCTGTTCACCGGCCTGCTCACCGCGTTCATCAGACGGCAGGTGAGCGAGAAGGCGCCGACCGCCCTCCCGACGCACGAGCGGGAGGCCCGCGAACACCAACTGCGGCGCGATCTCGCGATCACCGCGTTCGCCATGTTCAACCGCAACCGGGAACTGGTGAACCGGGCCGCGCTCCGCGCCGACCTCGACTGTTTCGGGCCCGGGGCCGGCGACGGCTCCCGGTTCGAACTCGGCGACGTGCTCGGCCCGGAGCAACTGGTCACCGCCGCCTTCTTCGTCGTGTACGGCCCGGACGACGTGCAGGGCGAGGACGCCCGGCGCACGTACGAGTTCCTGCACACCACCATCGGCGACTTCCTGATCGCCGAGTACGTCATCGGGGCGCTGCGGAGTCTGGCCGAGCTGCGGCGGCGCACCCTCAGCCCGGCCGGGTTCGGCTATCAGCTGGACACCGGCCAGTTCCGGGCGCTTCTCTCGCACCAGCCGCTGGTCAAGCGGGAGGCGGTGGTGGGCTTCGCGCGGGAACTCGCCTTCCGGCACCCACGGGACCGGGACGCGATCGTGGAGACGGTCGCCGGACTGCTGGCCGAGGCCCGGCAGCGGACCAACCTGGCCGGTGTGGACGGCTACCGGCCCGCGCCGTACGACCCGGTGCGGTTGCTCGCCGCGTACACCGCGAACCTGGTCGCGCTGGCCGCGCTCGTGTCACCGGACGGGGTGCGCCACAGCGACCTGATGGACGACGAGACCTGGGTGTCCACGGTGCGGCTGTGGCGGGCGGGCCTGGACGAGAAGGGCCAACTCGCGATGATCAGTTGGCTGCGCCGGGACGCCGACGGCCGGATCGTCGCCGGGCTGCGGCGGGAACGGCGGGGGGAGAAGGTGAACGTGGCGGCCGAGGAGGCCCGGCTGCTCGGCGACGTCACCACCTACGGCCAGTTGCAGGCCGGCGCGCGGACGTGGCGCGGCCAGGCGCCGACCAGCTTCGAGGCGGGCCGGTTCCACGCCGACCTGGTGGAGCTGGCCACCCGCCGCTGGCCGGTGCCGTCACTGCACCAGCTGATCCTGTACGACGAGCGCAGTTACCGGCGACTGTGGGCGCGTGCCGTCGAGTTCCCGGAGGCGGTGTCCAGCACGAGCGCCACGGTCCTGCTGGAATGCCTCGCCGAGGACGGCGCGCAGTTGCCACGCGAGGTGGTGTGCGGGCTGACCCGGGTGGCGCTGAGCCGCTTGCCCAGCTCACCGACAGCGCCGCCGGAGCTGATCATCTCGTGTCCGTACCTGATCGACGAGTTCCCCGAGCTGGTCGACTCGCTCGGCACGACCGACGACCACGCGGTCCTGCACGCGCTCATCCTGCGGCACGGGCTCGACCGGCTGCCGCAGCGGTACGTGGCCCGGGTGCGGGAGGTGCTCACCGACATCGAGGGGCGGCTCGCGGAGCTGCCGCTGGAGGACGGCGTGGTCTCGGCCGAGATGGCCGAGCAGTTCGCGGCCGCGCGGGTCGACAACCGCACCGCGCTGTGGCTGCTCATGGCGTTGACCGAGTACGGCGACCTGGCCTGGCGGAAGATACCGCCCCGGACGATGGCCGAGCTGCTGACGCACCGGCTGCCGGACGAGTTCCTCGACGAGGCGAGCCTGTGCCGGCTGCTCGTGGACTACCTGCGGGCGCACGACCGGGCGCCGGCCGAGGTCTCGCTGGTGTCCGCCCTCGACACGCTGCGCGTCCTCGCAGCGACCGACCTCACCGACCAGCCCGACCAGCCCGACCAGGTCCCGGCCGCCGAGGCGGTCTGACCACGCCACCCGTACCGCCACCACCCGTTCGGAGGCCCCGATTGGCACACTCGCCCCGGCATCGAGAGCACATCGTCCGAACAGGAAGGAGGGATCTGGCGGTCGACATCGCCGGGGCGGAACGCGGCTGGCCCGTGTTCCTGATGCACGGCACACCCGGCAGCCGGAACGGTCCACGACCACGCTCGATCGTGCTCCACCGCCTCGGCGTACGCCTGATCTCCTACGACCGGCCGGGTTACGGCGGTTCCAGCCGGCTGCCCGGCCGCCGGGTCGCGGACGCCGCCGCCGACGTCGCGGCCATCGCCGACGACCTGGGCCTGGACGGGTTCTCGGTGGTCGGCCGGTCCGGCGGCGGCCCGCACGCCCTGGCCTGCGCCGCGCTGCTGCCGGAGCGGGTACGGCGTACCGCCGTCCTGGTCGGTCTCGCCCCGGCGGGGGCGGCCGGGCTGGACTGGTTCGGCGGCATGACCGACGCCAACGTCCGTGACTACGGTGCCGCCGAGCGCGCCGTGCCGGTGCTCGCCGAGCAGTTGCGGCTGCGGGCCGAGCGCACGATGGACGATCCGGGCTCGCTGCTCGCGCTGCTGGTCGAGCAGATGACCGAGGCCGACCGCCGGGTGGTGGCCGGGGTGCCGATCCGCCGACAGCTCACCGACGCCTACGCCGAGGCGCTGCGCCAGGGGCCGGACGGCTGGATCGACGACGTGCTGGCGCTGCGCGCCGACTGGGGCGTCACGCTGGCCGAGATCCGGATGCCGGTCCGGCTCTGGCACGGCGCCGACGACAACTTCGCCCCGGCCAGCCACACCCGGTGGCTGGCCGAGCAGATCCCCGGCGCGCAACTGCACGTGCAGCCGCGCAGCGCGCACTTCGGCGCGGTCGAGGTGCTGCCGGAGATCCTCGCCTGGCTGGCCGACCCGGTGGAGCGGGCCACCGTCAGATCGGATGCGGGTCGATGATGCGCCGCTGCAACCGGCTCTCCCGGACGGCCTCGACGGCCGGGTGGTTCTCGCCCAGCCGGTAGGTCAGCTCACGGGTGACCGCCTCCAGCTCCGCGCGCCGGCCGCTCTCCACCCGCTCCTGCATCACCACCAGGTTCGCCTGGCAGCGCAGCGTGTTCGTGTGGTCGCGGCCGAGGATCCGGACCAACCCGTCGTACGCGCGCCGCAGCAGGCTCAGCGCCTCCACGTCGGCGGCCTCCCGACCTTCCGGCGGGTCGGGCTGTTCGGCGATGCAGATGCCCTGGTTCATCCAGCCGGAGAGCGGGTACGGGTGCCCGCTGCCCAGCACGCCGGCGAGCGCGTCGGCGGACCGGCCGGCGAGCTGCCGGGCCTCGGCGAAGTCCCCGGCGCGGCGGGCCACCATGGCGAGGTTGACCATGCAGACCAGCGTCAGCGGGTGCGCCGGGCCGAGGTTGCGCTGGTAGATGCGGTGCACCTCGGTCAGTTCCCGGCTGGCGCGCTGGAACAGGTCGACGGTGAGCAGGTTGATCGACAGGCTCAGCCGGCAGGTGAGCGTCTCCGGGTTGTCCGGCCCGAACCGCTCGTTCAGCAGCTCGTAGGCGGCTTCGAGGAGCTTGCCCGCCTCGACCGCGTGCCCGGCCGCGCGCAGCGACACCGCCAGGTTCGTCTGCGTC
The DNA here is from genome assembly GCF_001652995.1 of Micromonospora sp. NBRC 110037. NCBI lineage: Bacteria > Bacillati > Actinomycetota > Actinomycetes > Micromonosporales > Micromonosporaceae > Micromonospora > Micromonospora sp. NBRC 110037. The sequence continues at coordinate 20,254 of NZ_BBVA01000018.1, read as the reverse complement.
CGCAGGGTGATCAGGTGTTCGGCTCCGGCCGTGTTCAGCAGTTCCCGGTGGACGCTGCGCAGGCGGGTGACCGACTGCTCGAAGTCGCCGGCGTCGCGCATGTCGATGCCGACGTACGCGGAGGAGGCGAGCGTGTCCGGGTGGTTCTCCCCGAGGATCGCGCGGCGCCCGGCCAGCACCATCTCGTCGTTCTTGCGGGCCTCCCGGAAGTCGCCCATCAGGCGCTGGGTGCTGGCGAGGTTGTTGAGCGCGGCGAGCGTACGCGGGTGCTCCTCGGTGAAGTTCCGCTTCCACGCGTTGAACGTGATCTCGTCGAGACGCAGCGCCTCGTTGTACATGCCCATGCCGCGCAGGTCGCGGGCGAGCCCGCCGGCGGTCATCAGCGTGTGCGGGTGGTCCTCGCCGAGCAGTTCCCGTTGGGCTGCCAGCACCTCCTCGTCCAGCGCCCGGGACTCGGTGAACTGGCCGAGGAAGGCGAGGATGTTGGCGAGGTTGAACTGGAGGTGCAGCAACTGCCGGCGCAGGTCGTCGCGAGCCCGCGGGTCGGTCTCCTCGGCGAGCATCTGCTCCCAGGTCTGCGCGACCTCCTGCCCGAGCCGCCGGCCGGTCTCCAGGTCGCCGCGCAACTGGAGGTAGCGGACCCGGTCGATCATCAGCGCCCGCACCTCAACCTTGCTGCTCAGCGGCGCCTTGGACGCCTCCAGGTGCGGCCAGATGACCCGGAACCGCGGCCACCCGTCGGGGTCGTCCACCTCGCCCTCGGGCCGGGCGGCGGCGAGCACGAGGTGGACCTGCCGGCGGGCCTCGTCGAGTTCCGCCTCCGTCATCCGGGACCGGACGGCGTGCTGGAGCAGGCGGTGCATGAGCACCAGGCCGCCCCGGCCCCGCTCACCGCCCGCCGGGTTCTCGGCCCGCAGGTCGACCCGCACCAGGGCGAGCCGGTTGGCCTGCTGCACCAGTTGCTGGCGGACCAGCCGCTCCTTGGCCTGCGGGTGGAACGGCACCAGCGCTTCGGCGAACTCGTCGCTGTAGACCAGGTCGGCGGAGATCTCCGGCGCGAACACCGAGCAGAGTTGCAGCACCCGGTAGGCCGCCGGGTTGCGGGTGCGCAGGTGGTTGAGCGACAGCTCCCAGGTGGCCTCCACCGAGACGTTGCTGTTCGGCTCCATCACCGCGCCCGGACCGAACTTGGCGATCTCGGTGAGGTAGCTGTCGACGGAGTGGCCGGTGTCGGCGAGCCAGGCCGCGGCGGCGGTGACAGCGATCGGCAGGTCGCCGAGCAGGGCGGCGATCCGGTCGGCCTGGTCGACGCGCATGTTCGGCACCCGCTCGGTGAGGTGCTGGATGCTCTCCGCGCGCTTGAACACGTCGACCTGGACGGTGGTGGCCCGCTCGACCCACTGGAGGTTCCGGGACGTGATCAGGACGTGGCCCTTGCCGTCCGGCACGTACGGCAGCACACCCTCGATCTCGTCCGCGTTGTCCATGATCAGCAACCAGCGCAGGTCGGTGCGCCGCAGCGCCTGGAGCACCAGACGGGCGTTCTCCCGGTTCGACTCCGACGACGGCACGCCCAGGTAGGGCGCGAGATCACCGATTGCGGACTCGATGAACGGCACCTGGTCGGCGTCGATCCACCACACCATGTCGTACGCGGCGCGGTAACGGTGGGCGTACTCCAGCGCGAGCTGGCTCTTGCCGATGCCGCCCATGCCCTGCAACGCCACCGGCCCGGTGCCGGAGAGCACCACCTTCGGGCTGCTGCGCAGCAGCGTCCGCAGCTCGCGCAGGTCCGCCTCGCGGCCGGTGAAGCGCTTGTTGCGGCCCGGCACCTCGAACACGGTGTTGTCCCGGCCGGGGAACCGGGGACCGGTGGGCAGCTCCAGGTCGGCCGGCACCCCCTCGCGGCCGACCAGGCGCAGGATCCGCGCGGCGGCGGTCCGCGCCTCCAGGCCGGCCACCGAGACGGTGTGCGCCGCGGGCACGTTCGCCAGGCGCCGTACGTCCGCCACGTAGACGACGAGCGGCACCTGGTCGGGCGAGCGGTCCGGCGCGGCGAGCACCGCCTCCTCGTTGGCGTTGGACTCGGAGACGATGATCAGCTCCCGGGCGGTCCGGGGCACCTCGTCGTCGGTGAACCACGGGTCGGTCACCCGGACGTCGGCCGAGACCAGCAGGTGGCCGATCCACTCCGCCCACACCCGGTCGTACGGGGCGTGCCGGAGCACGATCTCGCTCTCCACCGACGTGGAGGTACGGGTGAACCGGGCGTTCACCCGCTCGCGTACCGCGCTGCTCATCGGCGGCAGCGACTCCACCTCGCCCCGGGTGATCTCCCGGGCCAGCACCTCGTACGCGGACAGCAGCGACCCGTTGACTCCTGGTTGGTCGGCGAACGTGGCGAGCAGCTCCTCGTACGCGTAGAACGCCTGGTAGGGCACCTGCATCCGGGCCCAGTACCGGTCCCGGTCGGCCTCGCTCATCCCGCTCGGCAGCCCGCTGAAGCGCTGCCGGGCCACCGCCCGACCGGTGTCCGCCTTGACCTTCTCCGCCGGGTCGATCCGCATCGGCACGGGCAGCACCCGGATCCGTCGCGACCCGTAGCGGTGCTCGACCAGCCGCGCCACCTTCGCCGCGCCGGTGATGCCCTGCTCGCTGAGGGTGAAGCAGGTGACCAGCACGTCCGGCAGTTGGATGGTGCAGATGTCGGCGACGTCGGAGAAACCGGTGCGGCTGTCGATGAGCACGTAGTCGTAGTTGCGTTTCATGTCGGCGCGCAGCGCGTCGAAGAAGTAGCCGCCGCCCTGCCGCTCGTAGAACTCGTCCCAGTTCATCCCGGCGAGCGCGCCCGCGTAGTCGTTGTTCTGCTGGCCGGCGCCGAGGAAGTCCAGCGTCCCGTCACCGGGGAAGTTGGACCAGTTCAGCGAGAACGAATACTTGTGCACGCGGGCGTACTGCTCGTGCCAGCGGTCGTCGCCCTTGTCCTGCTTGGTGGTGGTCGCCCACTCGTACTCGCGGATCAGGTCGATCACCCCGCCGGTGCTCTCCAGCGCGTCCCGGTCGATGAACGGCGCGAAGAAGCGCGACAGGCCGGGGGACTCCAGGTCCCAGTCGACGGCGAGCACCCGCTTGCCGTTGGCGGCGAGGATCCAGGCGACGTTGGCCAGCGCCATCGTCCGGCCGGTGCCGCCCTTGTAGGAGTAGAAGGTGACGACCTGTCCCTCGCGTCGGGTCATGTGTCCACTCCCTCGTCGGGCGGCGGGTTCTCCCAGAGCCGGGGTTTGCTGATCGGCCGTCCCGGCGGCGGGTAGGCCGGTCGCGCCTCCAGGTAGCGGCGGCGCATCCGGTCGACCAGGCCGTGGATCCCGGCCCGCCAGTCGTCGTACGTGGTGATCGCCAGGGGGCGTGCCGCGGCCGGAAAGATCGCGATGGCCCGGTCGAGCAGCACCGTCGCCTGGGAGCGACGGCCGGGTGCCGGGTCCTCGATGATGACCACGACGCCCACCCAGCGGTGCAGCGAGGCGGCGGCCGCGCGGACGGCCTCCGCACCGTCCGGCGTCTCGACCACCCGAGGATCGATCATGAGTACGCCCGGGCAGCCCCGGAACAGCCCGGCATCGGGTACGAAGTCGCGGACGTCGATCGGCATCCGCAGCCGCTGCACCGCGTCGGTCACGTCGTCGACCACGGGAGGCCGGCCGTGGAACGGGCGCCACCGGCCGGCGTGCGTGTCGGATCGTCCGTTGAGCCGGCCCGGCTCGTGCGGTTGCTCGGGCGCGATCACCACCGCCCGGAACGGCACCTCGCTGGTCGGCGACGACGGCAGGTCGGTCGGGCCGGTCGGCGGCTCGGCCGCCTGCAGCGGGGTCTGCTCGGCGGTGTCGACGATGTGCTGCGCGAGCCGGCCCAGCACCTCCTTGTAGGCGTGCTGGAACTTCTGCAGCCGGCAGAGCGCGCTCATCCCGTTGGCGGCGTACGCGTCCACGTCGGCGGCCATCGCCACCGCCCGGGCCTGGTCGGGCGCGTGGACGGCGGCGGGCGACGGGATCCACAGGACCGGGAGGATGTTGTCGCCGTCGGGCGGGCGGCCGGCCCGGATCAGCCGTTGCCGGAACCACTCCCGTTCCCGGCGCGAGTCGTCCCGGTTGAGATAGTCCGGCGAGTACAGCGGCACGAACACCTCGGCCTCGGCGAGCGCGGTGCGTTTTCGTTCCGTCCGGTCCTCCGGCGGCCGCACGATGAAGTCGGCGAAACCCTGCCGGCGTAACCGGTCGCCGGGCCGGCCGTCGATGGCCAGGTTGAGATCGTGGTAGAAGCGGCGGACCCAGTGGTCGCCCGGGGTGCGGTCGTTGTGCGTCGGCGGGGGGACGTAGCTGAGGAAGAAATAGGGCGGGCCCGGCAGCGCGGGCCGCTCAGAGGTCACGGCGACACGACCGTTCCACGGGTAGTGCGCCTGACCCCCAACCGTCAATGATCACGCGCTGCTCCCCGGTCGACACGATACGGCGTCTATCGATCAGGGTAGAGAGGTTGCGCTCGGGTTACCAGGCCCTCACCGTCCGATGTGGGCGTCCATCCACGCGACCGTGGCGCGTACCGCCGCGGCTATCGGCAGCAGCCGTGCCGGGGCGCTCCCGACCGTCCCGCGCCGGGTGAACGGTTCCCTGTCGAGTTCCACTCCGACCTCGGCGAACGGGCTCGCGTCGAGGTGCGGCGCCTCGAAGTCCAGCCGTTCCCGGCGGCCGTCGCGCAGCACATAGCAGCGGTACGGACGCCGCTGCGGCGGGCGGCGCAACCGGTACTCGGCGAGGTGCAACGCGGTACATGTCGAATAGCCGACACCGAGCAGCAGGGTCCAGGCCCCGGCGGCCTCCAGCGCGGCCAGCGGCGAGCGCTCGCCGAGATGCGAGTCCAGGTCGTGGACGCGCATCAGCTCCTCCGCCCGGGGGCCCCAGGCGCTGAACGACGTCTGCGGGTGCGGGCTGCGTACCGCGCCGGGCAACCGGCGTACGTGCTCGGCGAACGCGCCCACGCCGAACGACGGCGTGACGGCCGGGTCGAAGCCGGGCATCCGGTCCTCGTACGCCCGGCGTTCCTCGTCGGTGAGTCCGGCGGTCGCGGCGTGGTACGCGGGGCTGCTCACCGAGTTGTCGGGGGTCTGCGCCGGGACGACGACGGTGCCGGACGGCCCGACGACGGCCCGCAGCGCGTCGGCCAGCGTGGCCGGCCCGCCGGCCACCGGTCCGAGGGCACGCAGGGAGCAGTGCACGAGCACCACGTCACCGCTGCCGAGCCCGAGCGCCCGCAGGTCGGCGGCGAGCGTGTCGACCCGGTGCGCGGGCGGGACGGCGGTGGTCACGACGGCCATCCGGACATCGAGCGGGCCACCTGCCGGACCAGCCGTGAGCCGGCCGGGGTGAGCGCGTCCGCCCGTTGCAGCGCACCGATCGCCTCGGCCGTCCAGTCCCGGTACTGCCGGTAGACCGCCTGCGCGCCGTCGACCTGGCGGTCCGCCCGGACGCGCCAGATGTCGGCCACCGCCGCGTGCGCGTAGATGCCGTGCAGGACGGCCTCCGCCGGACGCGGGTCGGGCCGCCAGCCCACAGTGATGTCGATCGGCCCGGTGCCGTCGACCAGGTCGCAGACGTCCAGCAGCGCGTTCATCTTGCTGTGCTGGAACTCGTGCACGAGCAGCACCGCCACCGACCCGGCGTCGGTCTCCGTGGCCGCGACACCGCCGAACGCCTGCCGGGCGGTCGACGCCTCGCTGACCCCGTCGCCGCTGCGCCGCAACGGCACCACCGCCCGCAGCCCGGTACGCAGTTCCTCGGCGTGGCCCGGCACCTCGTCCCGGATCACCTGCCACGCCGCCGCGAACGTCTCCGCCCAGCGCACGGCGCCCGCGTCGTCGAGCCGGTCATCGGCGGGCAGCCGGTGGCAGTCGCGGTGCGGGTCGCCGTCCTCCAGCAGCACCGACACGTCCGGCGCGACGAGACGGCGGGTCGGCCACCAGCGGGGCCCGCCCGCCGCGCCCGGACTCACGGCCACCGTCACGTCCCCGGCCCGCACCCGCAGCGAGCCCGGGCCGGTCTCGACCCGTGCGGTGCCGTCACCCACCTCGGGCAGCAGCACCGTGCCGACCGTCGGCAGGTGCAGGCGGCCGGATCGCACCGGCACGTCGAGGCGTACCGGAACGCCTGCGTCGAGCGCGGCGGCGGCGGCGAGCGCGCTCAGGTAGCCCGGCCCCTGGCGGGCACCGGTGCCGGTGCCGGCGAGGCAGTCGACAGCCCACGCGCGCACGTACGGATGGGCCGCGATCCGGGCCACTGATTCCGGCGCGCTGCGGTCGAGCGCGGTCAGCGCCTCCCAGCCGTCGGCTCCGGCCCCGCCGGCCGGCAGGCGGTCGGCCACCTCGGCGAGCAGCGCGCGGACGATGGCGATCTGTGCCTCGACGAGCCGGCCGATGGCGACCCGGTCGCCGGTCGGCGCCGCGAGGCGGTCGATGAAGTCGTCGGGCAGGCCGGCGTCGAGCCGGACGGGTTCCGGTGGGTTCTCGTTCACGTGCACGATCAGCTCTTTCAGATCGGCGCAGTAGACACTCGGATGGTCGAAGTGCCCGGCGCCGTACCGGTGGGCGAAGAGTCCGCCGCCGCACTGGTCGACCACCGGGCACCGCCGGCACTCGTCGCTGAGACCGGCCCGGCCGGAGCGGCGGCGGGCCAGGAGCGGGCTTGCTGCCACGTCGTCGGCCGCGTGCGAGAAGACGGTCATGCCGGTGGCCGGCGCGCCGTCGTACGCGGTCTTGAGCGAGTCCGCCTGCTCCCACTCGCCGTCCGTCTCGATCACCGCCAGGTCGACCGGGTCGAGGCCCAGCCATTCGGTGCCGCTGGGCCCGCCGCGTGCGGTGGACAGGAGCGAGTCGAACAGGCGCACCGGGACCGGTCGGCCGTCCGCGCGCCAGCGGTCGTGGACGGCGCGCAGCCAGCGGGCGTACGCGGTGTCCCCGGCGGCCGGCCGCCACGGCGGGTCGTCCCAGGTGGCGTGCGGGAGCAGGAAGTCGATCCGCGAGGGCTCCTGGGCGAGCAGGGCCTCGTACACCGCGATCGGGTCGTTGCGCACGTCCACCGTGCAGAGCAGGCCGGACCAGAGCCGCCGGTACGCCGGGCGGCGCAGCAGGGCGAGCGCGCGCAGCACCTGGTCGTAACTGCTGGCGCCGGACCGGTAGATCCGGTGCCTGTCGTTGGCGGCCCGGTCGCCGTCGAGCGATACGCCGACCGCCACGTCGTGTTCGGCGAGTACGTCGCAGAACCGCTCGGAGAGCAGCACGCCGTTTGTCTGCATGCCGATCCGGAGCCGGGTGACCGGCCCGATGACGCGCCGCAGTTCGGCGAGCACCCGGCCCAGCCCGTCGGGGCCGAGCAGCAGCGGCTCCCCGCCGTGCAGGACGACTGTGACGTCCGGCAGCCCGTGGGCCGCCGCGTGCTCGGCGATCCGTCCGGCCGCGGCCCGGAGCACGTCCGGCGTCATCCGTACCGGGCGGCGGCGCCAGCTCTGGTCGGCGTGTTCGTAGACGTAGCAGTGGTCGCACGCCAGGTCACACCTGGCGTGCACCTTGAGGACGAACTCGGTGAGCGCCGCGCGGGCGGGCCCCGGGGCCATCGCGGATCAGATGAACGACGAGAACTTCGCCGCCGGGATCCGGGTCTGATCGAGGTGAGCCGCCATCACCCGGCGCACGATGGGGGAGATGTCCGCGGCGGAGAGCCGGTCGAGCGGCTCCGCGCGGACCCTGACCAGCGAGACCGGGGGCTCATCCTGGCGCAAGGGTGCGGTCGTCATGAGTGTTCCTTAGGTTTGTGAATGCCGGCCGAGCACAGCGGCGACGGCCAACCTAGTGGCTTTAGGGATCCAGCGCCATCGACCCACCGGTGGGAGACGGTTCTTTTTGGACGGTTCGCCGGCCGGCGTCGTCGTCGCCCCGAGGGAGCGAGCGTAAGGGATCAATTATGCGCCTTTTTACCGATCTAGGCCACGAATCGAAAGTTCAGACTTTGCCAGAATTCGTCCACCCCGATCCCCTGGTCAGGTGAGGGATCGGGGTGGACGAGCGGCTCAGGCGGTGGGGCCGCTCCCGGACGGCGTGCCGAGGCGGATGTCGACGTCGGCCGGCTCGGTCATCTGGTCGTACGCCCTGGTCCGCAGCCGGTTGGTCTGCACCTCGCCGTCGAGCAGCGCGGCCCGCAGCGCCTCCGCGTCGCTGATCTCCTTGGCGGTCACCTCGTCGGCCGCGGTCGTGGCGCCCTGCACCACCTCCAGGTGGGTGCCGTCGGTGGGCATCAGCTCGGTCCACTTCGCCAGGCAGTACACCCGCTCCGGCACGTCCTGGCACTCGGTGCTCAGCTCGGGCATCTCGTCGCCGGTGCCGAGATGGCCGGCCCGGTACGCCGTCAGCTCGTCCACGAACGCCTCCAGCTCCCGCTCCACCTCCGGTGCCAGGCGCGTCGCCACCACCTTCCCGAAGATCCACCGCAGCGCGGCCAGCTCCATGCCGGCCCGCACCGGCAGGTAGAGCTTCGCCCAGCTGGCGTTGACGAAGTCACCGGGGTCGCGCTCCGGGGCGCGGGCGTCGCCGCCGGACCACCACCCGGGGTACGCCACGAACGACGCGCGCTCCCAGTCGAAGACCCGGTGCCAGAAGTCGATCTCCCACGCCTCGTCCCGCACGCTGGCCGGGAAGTGCGCCTCCACGATCTGCGAGACCATCTCGTTGACCGGGGAGAAGCCGGCCCGCAGCCGCGCCTCGAACTCGTCCCCCGCCGTCTCCGCCGCCGCCAGCGCCGCGTCGCGCCGGTCCTGCCACTCCTGAAGATCGGTCAGGTAGCCCGCGACCAGCGCGTTGTACGCCGCGTCGTCGGCGGTCTGGTCCACCACCGTCGGGGTACGCCGGAACCCGGCCGCGATCTGGGCCTGCGCGCCGGGACCGCCCAGCCAGCTGGCCGCGCCCACATGGATGCGGACGCGCAGGACTGGTCGGCCGTCCGCCTCCGTCACCACCGGCACACCGACGACCTGGGCCGCGATGGCGGTCGGCGGGCGGCGGGTGATCAGGTTGAGGTTCTGCCGGATCGTGTCGACGTTGCCGTCCCACTCCCAGCCGGCGTCGAGGGTGACGTCGATGTCGTAGTCGGCGCTCATGTCGCCGGTGAATCCCCACTTGTCGAGCGTGACCACGGCGGAGTACACGACGCGCGTCTCCACCGCGGCGGGCGCGCCACGCGGCGGGCGCTCCGGCTTCACCGGCATCGGGGGCAGCGCGGCGACCGCGTTGTCGCGGATCCGCTGCCGCCCGCTGGTGATCTTCTGGGCGAAGGCGAGCGCCGGGTCCTTGATCGTGGGGGCCCAGCAGACCCGTGCGCCGTACCGCTCGTGGGCCAGCTCCAGCCGTTGCAGCACCTTGAAGTAGTGCAGCGTGATCGGCGTGGCCCGGTTCGGGTTGCGGACGGTGCGCTTCGAGGACGACTCCGTACCCGTCTCGGTGACGAGCTTGAAATCGGTCTTGTGCTGGGTGCGGTAGCGCGCCGCGACCTTCGAGGTGGCGGTCCGGCTGTCCTTGACCGCGCGGCGGCTCGTCTCCTGGCTCGCCGCGGTGACGCTGGTGGCGAAGCCGATGGTGTGGCTGGCGTTGAAGGTGCCCCAGATGCCGGTCGGGCTGGTGTACTGGCCGGTGTGGCTCGCGTTGAGCCCCCAGGTGTCGGTGAGCGACTTCTGCCGCTCGAAGCCCTCCTGGAGTTCGGTGGTGAGCGCGCTGGTCAGCTCGACGTCGGTCTGCTGTTCCGACTCGTTCTGCTCCTCCAGGGTCAGCTCGCGCTTGGTGTAGGTGCGCTGCTCCAGCACGGCCTCCTCACCGGGGGCGAGCGCCAGCGCGTAGACGTGCTCGCCGAGCGCGAAGCCCACCGGCCGGATCCGGGTGCGGTCGAGGAACGCGATGCCGACGTCGGACTGGAGCAGGCCGGCGAGGAACTCCGCCTGCTGGTCGCCGAGGAGCGTCTGGCGTCGCGCCGGCGGCTCCCGGTACGACATGCCCGAGTCGGCGCCGGGCAGCGCCTCGGTGGCGGCGTCCATCTCGTTGGCCTTCCACAGGTCGTAGAGGCCGAGTTGTTTGAGCAGGTGCGGCAGCCGGTCGCCGTCGAGCCCGCCGTAGCGGATCGCCTCGATCAGCGCCTGCTTGACGTAGAACGGCAGGATGGGCGTCTCGCCACCGCCGAACGTGAGCCGGACCGGTACGAAGTAGTTGGAGTAGACGTACCTGTCGGAATGCGCGGTGCTGAAACCAAGCGTCGCCGGATCGGCGTCGGCGACGACGACTCTGCCCATCGGTGCTCCTCTACAGCGGCAGTGTGAACAGGGAGTGCAGCCCCTGGTACGTCATCTCGTGCGAGGTGACGAAGAATCCGGGGAACAACTGGCTGAGGGCGGCCTGGCGGACGACCGTCTCGCGTACGGCGTGCGCGGTCAGTTCTTCGAGGCCGGCGACGACCTCCGCCGGCACCCCGCCCTTGGCGGCCCGCTGGTACGCCTCCGCGATCGCCTCCCAGCGACCGTCGAACGTCTCCCCGAGGTCGTCGGCGACGGTGCCCCAGGTCTTCTCGAAGCGTTCCAGCTTGGTCGAGGAGGTCCAGTCGACGTTGGTGACGCGCGCCGCCTCGGGGTCGACGAGCAGCAGGTCGGAGCGGAGGTCCCCGACGGTGGTGGAGGCCTTCCACCGGAACCGCTCGGCGAGGTGGCCGGCGAGCGCCTTCTCCGCCCCGGTCGCGGCCGGGTTGCCGGTGAAGCCGACGAGGCGCAGCAGCAGATCCCGGTCCGGGTGGCCGAGCAGCATCTGGGCGACGGTCTGGCGCAGCACCGCGTCGGAGCCGCGCAGAGCGGGCGCCAGCTCCGGGTGGGCCGTGCGGACCGCCTCGACCACTGTCGCCAGTGACTTCTCCGCGAACGCCTCCAGGCCCGGCGACCGGCCGACGAGCTGGGCGACCTCGGCGGCCATCCGCCGGTGCACCTGCTGGCCGAGCCGCCACGGTTGCGCCTGCCCGGCCTTGCGCAGCGCGCGGAACTCCTCGTACGCGGCGGTCTGGAGCGCCCTGTTGAACGCGGTGGTCAGCCGCTGCTCCAGTTGCCGGGCGATGGCCGCGCGCACGACGGCGGCCTGGACGTCCCGGGGTGTCTTCGGCGGCTTCAGCTCGCGCAGGTCCTCGACCCGCTTGATGATCTCGTCCAGCGCCTCGCTCAGCTCGGCCCGGGTCGCCGCCCGGCCGGCCGACGACACCGTCTCCGACATGCTCGCCATCAGCACCGGCCGACCGTCGAGGCTGACCAGCGCGCCGAGCCGGGTGCCCGCGCCGGCGCCCGCGAACGCCTCGGCGTGCGCCGCCTGGTTGAACACGCTCAACGTCAGCTCGGCGTCGGCGAGCAGCACCCGGCCCTGCCGGAACAGCGCGTCGAGCACCTTCGGCGGGAAGAGCGTGCGCAGGACGGCCAGCCCCACCCGGGGCGTGGCGGCGATCGCGGCCCGGCCGATCGCCACCAGCAGCGCGGCCATCTGTGCGGTCAGCAGGCGCGCCTCGCGGGCGCCCGCGAGCAGTAGCGGCACGTACCGGACGGCGGCGCGCACCGCGACGCCGCCGAGCAGCCGGGCGAGATGCACCAGGCCGGTGAGCACCTGGTACAGGTCACCGGCGACGCGGCCGAGCAGCCGGCCGGCGGCGAACGGGTCGAGGTTCTCCAGGTGGCGGGCGAACTCGGCCGCCCAGCCGCGCCACAGCGCCAGCAGCCGATCCGGGACGGTGGTCGGGTCCAGCGCGGCCACGATCCCGGCCAGCGCCTGGCGTACGACGGTGGCCTGGTCGGCGATGCGTTGCACACCGGCGCGGGGGTCGACCGTCAGCACGATGAGCGTGGTGAACTGTTCCTGCTGAAGGCGGCCGATCAACTGCACGAGCTTGCCGAGGTCGACCACCACCGTCGCGACGGATTCCCCGACGCCGACGGCGAACCCGTCGAGGAACAGCTTCGGGTTGATCCCGTTCCAGGCCGCGTAGTGCCGCATCGCGTCGAGCAGCGCGGGGTCGAGGCCGAGCAGGAGACGGCGGAACGCGCCGTCGGTGTCGACGTCCGAGGCGGCCAGGTCGAAGAACGCCTCGGCCAGCCGCAGTCTCGCCAGCATCGCGACCAGGTCCCAGACGTTGTCGGCGGTGATGCGCCCGCTCATCGCGGTCAGGACCCGCTCGCGGGTCATCGACCGGGTGGCGTGCGCGTCCAGCCAGTACTTGACGGTCAGCGCGACGAACTCCACCCGCGGGTCCTGGGTGCGTACGCCGAAGATCGCGGCCCGGTCCTCGGCGGACACCCGCGGCACGCTGAACCAGTCCCGGATCATGACGGATTCGTTCGCCGGCTGCCCCAATTCCCCCACCCCCTCCAGCCGTGTGCACTGTCGAGCCGTGGTGCGGGCAGCGGTAGTGCTGGGTCGAGAAGCTGACATGGGCCGGTAACGTCACGCGCCCGCCTTCCATCGACTGTTACGACTTGACGAACGGCGTGTTATCGCTCACAGTCGATGGCACGGGGCGGCGGGAGCGATGGGTCGCCGAGCGGGCGCGGACGGCCGCGTGGCAGGCCGGGTGTGAGGTCAGTGCGCCAGCGCTAATTGTTAGCGCTCACAAGTGTGATCTGAGGGAGGAACATGTTTGCTTTTGGTAGATCCCCATCGACGGTGTCGCCCCCGCGACGGCGCGGATGGCTGCCGCGAGTCGTCGCGACCGGCGCTGCCGCGGTCCTCGTCGGCGCCGCCGCCGTGGCGGCCGTGTCCGCGCCCGCCGTCGCCGCGAGCGTCGACACGAACGCCTGGTACGTCCTGGTCAACCGCAACAGCGGCAAGGCGCTCGACGTCTACAACCTGGCCACCAACGACGGCGCGCGGATCACCCAGTGGACGCGCAACAACGGCAACCAGCAGCAGTGGCAGTTCGTCGACTCCGGCGGCGGCTACTACCGGCTGAAGTCCCGGCTGTCCGGCAAGGTGCTCGACGTCTACAACTGGTCGACCGCCAACGGCGGCAGCATCGTGCAGTGGTCCGACCTGAACGGCACCAACCAGCAGTTCCGGCTGGCCGACTCCGACAGCGGCTACATCCGGCTGATCAACCGCAACAGCAACAAGGTGGTGGAGGTGCAGGGCGCCTCGACCGCCGACGGCGGAAACATCGTCCAGTACGACGACTGGAACGGCGCCAACCAGCAGTGGCAGCTCGTCCGCGTCGACGGTGGTGGCGGCAACCCCACCACGCCGCCTCCCACCACGCCGCCGCCGGGTGGCACGTGCAACCTGCCGTCGTCGTACCGGTGGTCGTCGACCGGCGCGTTGGCGCAGCCGCGGTCGGGTTGGGTGTCGTTGAAGGACTTCACGGTGGTGCCCTACAACGGGCAGCACCTGGTCTACGCGACGACGCACGACACCGGGTCGTCGTGGGGGTCGATGAACTTCGGTCTGTTCTCGAACTGGTCGCAGATGGCGTCGGCCAGCCAGAACGCGATGTCGTCGGGGACCGTGGCGCCGACGTTGTTCTACTTCGCGCCGCGCAACATCTGGGTCCTGGCGTACCAGTGGGGACCGACCGCGTTCTCCTACCGCACCTCCAACGACCCCACCAACCCCAACGGGTGGTCGTCGGCGCAGCCGCTGTTCACCGGCAGCATCTCCGGCTCCGGCACCGGCCCGATCGACCAGACGCTGATCGCCGACGACCAGAACATGTACCTGTTCTTCGCCGGTGACAACGGCAAGATCTACCGCTCCAGCATGCCGATCGGGAACTTCCCCGGCAGCTTCGGGTCGAACTACACCACGATCATGTCCGACAGCACGAACAACCTGTTCGAGGCCGTGCAGGTCTACAAGCTGCAGGGCCAGACCCGCTACCTGATGATCGTCGAGGCGATCGGCTCGCAGGGCCGCTACTTCCGGTCGTTCACCGCCACCAGCCTGAACGGCTCCTGGACCCCGCAGGCCGCCACCGAGTCCAACCCGTTCGCCGGCAAGGCCAACAGCGGCGCCACCTGGACCAACGACATCAGCCACGGTGAACTGATCCGCACCACCGCGGACCAGACCTTCACCGTCGACCCCTGCAACCTCCAACTGCTCTACCAGGGCCGCTCCCCCAACTCCGGCGGCGACTACGGCCTCCTGCCCTACCGCCCCGGACTGCTCACGCTTCAGCGCTGAGCGCGTACCCCCGAGGTGTGGAGAGCCCGGCCCGCGACCACGCGGGCCGGGCTCTCCGGCGTCTCGCCCGATCGTTGTCCTGGAGGCAACGACGGTGGCCCGGTCCGTCGTTGATCGGACCCGCGCCGCCCGGGAGGGTGGAGTTGTCACCACCTCCCGGACGAAGGGTTGAGCAGATGTCCTTCCAGGCATACCTCGACGCGATCGAGGACAAGACCGGCAAGACCCCGCGCGCCCTGGTCGACCAGGCCCGGGAGCGTGGCTACGACGCCGCCGACGTGAAGGCCGGCGTGATCGTCGGCTGGCTCAAGGACGAGTACGGCCTCGGCCGGGGACACGCGATGGCCCTGGTCCACGTGATCAGGAACGGGCCGAAGATCAGCGCCAAGCACGTCGGCTCCACCGGCTCGCACCGCGACGACAGCGACACGCTGTGGCTGGACGGCAAGGCCGCCCGAGCGTAGCGGGCTGTGGACAGCGACGCCTATCGTTCGCCCCATGGGAGCGATCAAGCCGTGGCACCTGTTCATCCTGACGCTCTGCTGCCTGCTGCCGCTCATCGCTGCGGTGGCGGGAGTGGTGTGGACGCGGCGACGCCGCCGCTGACCCGTCAGCGGCCGTCGACGAACTCCTCCACCGCCGTGCAGACCCGCCCCAGCGCCTCGGCCGAGGCCGCCAGCGGTCCGGGCACCATCATCGAGTGGTCGGCGTCGGCGACCTCCACCACGTACGGGGTGAGCCGCCGCGCCACCGCTCCGTCCCAGACCGGGTCGGCTGTGCCGCCGGCCAGCAGGAACGGCGCGGTGGCCCGGGCCAGCGGCTCCCGTACCGCGGGGTCGGTCAGCAACGGCGTCAGCCAGACCGCCGGAATGCCCCGGTCAGCGGCGAGCGGGGCGGCGAAACTACCGAGCGACTTGCCCACGAGCAGATCCACCCCGGCGTCGAGGACCGGATCCAACTGCTCGGCGACCCACTCCGGCGCGGCGTCGTGGCGCAGATCGCCGATCGACCGCCAGGTCACCTCATGCACCTCGAAACCGCGCCGGCGCAACGCCTCCCCGATGTAGACGAACAGCGGCCCCCGGGTGTCGTAGCCCCGTCCCGGAGCGAGTACCGCGCGTCGATCCGCCATGGCCGCCTACCTCTCGTTCGATCGATGCGTCACGCTAGCCGCCGCACGGGCTTCCGGTGGCCCCGCGGCCTCACAACCGTTCCGGGGTACGGATGCCGAGCAGGTCCAGGCCCTGCCGCAGCACCCGCGCGGTCAGCTCGCACAACACGAGCCGGCTCTCCCGCAGCGGTCCCTCCGCCCGCAGCACCGGGCAGCGCTCGTAGAACGCGCTGAACGCGACAGCCAGCCGGTGCAGGTAGGCGGTCAGGCGGTGGAACTCCAGGCTGCCCGCCACCTCCTCGACCACAGCGGCGAAGCCGACCAGTTCCATCGCGAGCGCCCGCTCGGCCGGCTCGGCAAGCGAGACCTCCGCGTCCGGCCGCGCCGCCGCGCCGGCCCGCCGGAAGATCGACCGGACCCGGGAGTACGCGTACTGCAGGTACGGCGCGGTGTTCCCGTCCAGCGACAGCATCCGCTCCCAGTCCAGCACGTAGTCCTTGTGCCGGTCCCCGGACAGGTCGGCGTACTTGATCGCGCCGATGCCCACCGCGCGCCCCACCTCGGCGGCCTCCGCCTCGCCCAGCTCCGGGTTGCGTTCCCGGGCCAGCGCGGTGGCCCGCTCCACAGCCTCGGTGAGCAGCCCGACCAGCTTCACCGACCCGCCGGCCCGGCTGCGCAGCATCCGCCCGTCCGGGCCGAGGATCGAGCCGAACCCGACGTGCTCGGCCCGCACCGGCGCGGCCAGCCAGCCGGCCTGCGCGCCGACCGCGAACACCATCTCGAAGTGCCGCCGTTGCGGCAGCCCGACCACGTAGAGCAGCCGGGTCGCGCCGAGCGTGCCGGTCCGGTGCCGCAGCGCGGCCAGATCGGTGGCCGGATAGCCGAACCCGCCGTCGGACTTGCGCACGATCAGCGGCAACGGCTCGCCGTCACGGCCCACCGATCCGGGCGGGAACACGCAGTCCGCGCCCTCGCTGCGCCGCAGCAGCCCGAGCCGGTCCAGTTCCTCGACAGTCGGCGCGAGCTGGTCGTGGTAGCTGCTCTCACCCCGGAAGTCGTCGCCGGTCAGCGTCACGTCGAGCAGGTCGTACACGGTCAGGAAGTAGCTCTCCGACTGCGTCACCAGCAGCCGCCACAGCCGCAGCGTCGCCGGGTCGCCGCCCTGCAACGCCACCACCCGCCGCCGCGACCGTTCCCGGAACGCCTCGTCGTCGTCGAACTTCGCCCGCGCCGCCTTGTAGAACCCGTCCAGGTCACCCATCGAAAGCTCCTGCGCCGCCCCGGCCTCGCCCAGGTCGAGCAGGTGCTCGATGAGCATGCCGAACGGCGTGCCCCAGTCGCCGAGGTGGTTGGCGCGCAGCACCCGGTGCCCGAGCCACTCCAGCGTCCGGGCCGCCGCGTCCCCGATCACCGTCGACCGCAGGTGCCCGACGTGCATCTCCTTCGCCACGTTCGGCGCCGAGTAGTCGACCACCACCGTCTCCGGTTCGGCCACCGGCGGCACGCCGAGCCGCGGGTCGGCGGCCAGCGCGGACACCAGCCCGCCGAGCGCGTGGTCGGCCACCGTCAGGTTCAGGAAACCCGGACCGGACACCTCGACCGACGCGCAGACGTCGGCCAGCGCCGCGCGCTCCCGTACCTCCGCCGCGATCTCCCGCGGCGGCCGGCTGAGCCGCCGGGCCAGGCCCAGCGCCGCGTCGGACTGGAAGTCCGCGTGCTGGGAGCGCCGCACGGCCGGGTCAACCGGCACGCCGGCCACCGCCGCGAACGCCGGCGCCAGCCGGTCGGTGAGCAACCTTTCAAGATCCATGGGTACGCCGATCTCGCTGTGGATCCGCCGCGCGGATCAACTGACGGGAACGCGACGGCGGAGCGAGGGCGGTCGATGACGACCGGCGGCTCGATCCGCCGGTCGCAGGAGGGAAGGCTCAGCGCAGGCGGTCGCGGGACCGCCGGCGTCGCAGCGCGCCGAGCCGGACGTCGGAGGACGTCATCGGGTACGCGTGCGAACTGGCCATGTCGGCAGCGTAACCGGCCGGCCCGGGGCGTGCGCAAGCGCGTACCCCGGGCCGGTCTGTCGTCAGGCCGAGGTGGCGACGGCCTTGCGGTAGCGCTCGGCCCGGCGCCGCACCTGGGCGTACGCGCTGCTCAGGCCCATCGCCCGGCGGACCTCGACGAGCGTGCGGCGCACCTCGACGCGGGTCCGCTCGGTGCCGGTGACGATCAGCTCGTCGACCAGGCCGGGCTGCGCCTCGAACCGGGCCCGGCGCTCCCGGATCGGGTCGAGGAACCGGTTGAGCGCCGTCGCCAGCGCCTCCTTGACCTCGACGTCACCGACCCGCCCGGCCCGGTAGCGGTCCTTGAACTCCGCCACCTGCGCCCGGTCCGGGTTGAAGATGTCGTGGTACTCGAAGACCGGGTTCCCCTCGACGGTGCCGGGCACGTCGGCGCGGACCCGGTTCGGGTCGGTGTACATCCCCATCACCTTGCGGCGCACCGTCGCCGCGTCGTCGGAGAGCGCGATCGCGTTCCCCTTGCTCTTGCTCATCTTCCCGGCGCCGTCCGTGCCGACCAGCGTGGGCGTCTCCGACATCAACATGTCGGGCACCGGGAAGACCTCGCCGTAGAGATGGTTGAACCGCCGGGCGATCTCCCGCGTCACCTCGACGTGCGCGGCGTTGTCCTTCCCGACCGGCACGACCTGCCCCTTCACGCAGAGGATGTCGGCGGCCTGGAGGACGGGGTAGCCGAGCAGGCCGTACGGCATTTCGTCCTTGCCGGCGTCCCGGGTCATCTCCTTCAGCGACGGCACCCGTTCCAGCCGGGGCACCGTGATCAGGTTCTGGAACAGCGTGTTCAGGTCGCCGACCTCGGGGATCGCCGACTGGAGGTAGAACGTGGCCCGCTCCGGCTCCACCCCGGCGGCGAGGATGTCGGTGACCATCTCGCGGGCGTTGTGCGCCACCTGCTCGATGTCCGCGCGGCTGTTGCGAGTGGTGAGCATGTGCAGGTCGGCGATGATGAAGAAGCTCTCGTAGCGCTGGTGCAGCCGCACCCGGTTGGCGATGCTGCCCACGTAGTGGCCGAGGTGCAGCCGCCCGGTCGGGCGGTCTCCGGTGAGCATGCGTGCAGAGGACATGGTCGTACGCCTTTCGTGCCGTTCGCTGGCGGGGAGAAGCGACCCGGGTGTCACCCGGGTCGGTGGAGCGGGCTCGTCAGAACGAGCGCCGCCATCGCCCGCCGGCGCGGAATCGGAGTCCGCCGGCACGGAGTACGTCGAGGATCTGCTCCCGGCCGTCGACAGCGTGGCCCGGAAGACCGCTACGGGTCTCCGGGAGGCAGCTGCGCGGCCGGACCATGCCTGACACGGTAACCGCTCACCGGTCTGCGCCGCTGCCTCCTGCCGCGCTTACTGCTGTCGATAGCTCTCGGAGTAGTAGCTGCCGACCCGCTCCCGGTACTCCGGGTGCGCGAAGTGGTCGCTGTCGAACGCGGGCGACTCCTTCACCTGGTCGCGGGTGCGGTCCACGTGCACCACGCGGTCCAGGTGGTCGACCCGGGCCACGGTGCCGGCCGGCAGCAGCACCTTTTTCCCGAAGATCCACGGCCCGGTGTCCACCACCAGGTAGCGCGCGTCGGCGTCCTCGTTCGCCTCGTCGATCGACCCGATCCGGCCGTCAGTCGCCTCCACCCGGTAGCCGGTGAGGTCGAGCGGCGTACCGGGACCGGGGGCGTCGAGCTGGTCGTCGGTGTCCGCGGCGCGCTGCCGCGGTACGTCTCCGGGCCGGGTCTGGTCGTACCCACCCGCCAGGGCGGACGGGTCCCGCCAGGCCCAGGGGTTGAACGGCTGCATAGGTGGCACCTCCCGCGCATCGGCTCGACGCCGGGAACAGTGCCCCGGCGGCCACGCCGGAAACACGCTTCGCCGTCCCCGACGCCCTGACCTGCGGGTACGGCCCGCTGGCATACTGGCCGACCATGGTCCTGTCACGTGGTTGGTCACTGTTCCTGGTCGCCGTCGGAGTGTGGACCTGGGCGATCTGGCCGAGGTTCGCGGTCGCCATCTGGAACGACGAGCGCGCCTGGTCTGCCGGCGTCGTCGGCGAGGGCAGTCCGACGGGTTTCCTCTGGGTGCACGCCCTGCTGATCGGCGCCTCTCTGGCGATCGGCACGACTGTCGGTGTCCTGGGCATCCGCGCCTACCGTGCCTCCCGCCGCCCTGCCCCCGTCGGACGGGTGTGACGCGCGCCGCTACCCACCGATTTGACGATCAAACCTGTGGCCGCGTAACTTTCTCTCTGCCAGCGCGGAACGGGGCAAACGGGACGAAAGTCCTGAAGCACCGAACCGGGATTGGCGCCGGGTCCGAACGAGGTTCTCGCCTCCGCAAGACCTGGTCCGGGCGATGCTCGCCAAGACGCCGGAGGGCGGATTTGGCGGAGCGAAACCGACCGGGTAAGGTTATCGACCGGCAGGGAACCGGGCGAGCTAGCGGGAGACCGCAGCGGCCGGCCTGCCAAATCCGATGATCAGACGCAGCGGGTGACTGCTGCGTGGGTTCAGCGGCGCCGACCCGTACGAAGCGTGACAGACCGGGACACACGGTTTGACACGGCAGAGACGGTGAGGTAACGTAGTAAAAGTGCCCGGCGCGAGAGCGGCGGGTGGTTGAACGAAATGCCCCGGCTGGGGGTTCTGCTGATGCGGGGCCTGGTGGTTGGTGTGTGGTTGTTCTTTGAGAACTCAACAGGGTGCTTGTAAAGCCAGTGCCAATTGTTTTATACCCCGGACTGGTGGCTGTTCTTTGGAATGGTTGCTGGTTGGGATTCCTTTGGCAACACTTTTGTTGCCAGGACATTGTGTCC
>NZ_BBVA01000017.1:0-51878 GCF_001652995.1 Micromonospora sp. NBRC 110037 | reverse complement strand
ACATGACAGTCGTCATGAGGGCCCTCTCCTTCCAAGATCTCCGCGAGTCCCAGCGAGCGAAACGCTCGTCTCATGTTGCGGGCGCGCGGGGGTAGTCGCGCGCGGCCCTCTTCGGCGCTGCCCACGCGCTCGCGCCGATCTTGGAGTTGTGGTGCCTCGCGTAAGCCGCGAAGCGGGCATCTGAGGCGCCACAACTCCAAGATCGACGCGGGGGTGGGTGGGTGGGGAATCCGGTTGACCGTGAGGGACGGGGTTTGGCCTACTGCGTCGGAGTGCTGGGTCGGGCGGGGGACGGGAGTGGGCGTGGGCGGGACGGGTGCGCTTGTGTGGCGGGAAGTCGGCGAGGACGACCTGCCCGCGTTGACCGGCCTGGCGCAGGCGTGCCTCGCCACTGACGGCGGGCTGCCGCTGTTCGGGCGTACCCCGCTGGTGCGGGCGCGGCTGCTTCAGGCGCGTACCCACGGGGCGTGGTCCGGCGGCGACCTGGTCGCGGCCGTCGGGGTCGGCGCCGGGCGGACGCCGGCCACTGCCACCGGCCTCGTGCACCCCGCGTGGCGCGGGCGCGGGCTCGGCGGCGCGCTGCTCGACTGGGCGGAGAAGCACGCCGGCGACGCTGGACTGCTGGTCACCACGGAGACGTGGAACGCGGGCGCGGAGGAGTTGTTCGCCAAGCGCGGCTACACGCGGACGTTCCTGGAGTGGGTGCTGCGGCACGACCTCGACGCGCTGCCCGAGGTCACCGCGCCGGACGGCGTCACAGTGGAGCCTGCCACGCTGGGGCCGGAGCTGTTCGCCACCTACCGCGCGTCGTTCGCCGACCGGCCCGGATTCGTGGAGCCCGAGGCCGACGAGTGGCTGGGCGACCTGCGCGACGACGAGGACTTCCGGCCGGAGTTGACGCTGCTCGCGCGCGGCCCGGACGGCACGGCGGCCGGCTTCGTCACCGTGCTCGACAACTGGATCGACCAGGTCGGCGTCGTGCCGGACTGGCGCGGGCGGCGGGTCGGGGCGTACCTGGTGGAGCGCGTGCTGCGCGGCCTCGCCGACGCGGGCACGGACGGCGCGTGGCTCTGCGTCAACGACGACAACCCGGCGGCCGGGCTGTACCGGCGGCTCGGCTTCCGCGACTTCGGCCGCCGCGCCCGCTACCTGCGTGGCTGACCCGACGCGGGAGGCGATTCCTGCGCGGGCTGGCGGCGCTGAGCCGCTGTCCGAGCGCAGGTACTCGGGCAAGTTCAACCTGCGGGTCGGCGAGAGCCTGCACCGAGAGTTGGCCATCCACGCCGCCGAGGAAGGCATGAGCCTGAACCAGTACTTGCTGAGGAAGCTGAGCGCCGCCTGACCCGTCCGGAGCGGTCCCTGCCGGGGACTGTTGCCGATGCCCATTGACGTGGTCTTATGGCGGGACGACGACGTCATCGATCCGCAGCTTTGACAACCCCGCGTCGGTACTCCTTTCATGCCTTCCGAAAGGTGCAACGATGCACAGGAAACCGACGATTCACCTGGCAGTGCTCGTCGCTGCCGCAGCCGCCTTCCTGACCGCCGGCGAAGCCCCCGTCGCGGCCACGGCGGCCTCTCCCGCCGCCGCCGAGTGCGAGCCAGGCGCCGACACGCACAGCGCCGCCCGGGTACGTGAGGGCGCCACCGCCAAGGAGCCCGCGCTCTACTCGACGAACGAGGCCAAGGCGTACGGCGTCATCAAGGACTCGCCGCGCCTCGCCAACGGCAGCGTCACCGTGCCGACGATCTTCCACATGATCTCCGACCACGAGCTGAGCGCGGCCGAGAAGGCCCGCTGGAACACGCTCATCTCGGCGCAGATGACGGTGCTCAACGACTCGTTCGCGGGTCGTACCGCGGCCGACGCCTCGGACACGCCGTTCCGCTTCTCGCTGGTCGACACCACGTGGACCGTCAACAGCACCTGGTACACGGTGGTGCCGGGCAAGAACGAGCGGGACATGAAGAAGGCGCTCTACACCGGCGACTCCCGCACCCTGAACGTCTACGCGGCGAACATCGGTGACGGGTTGCTCGGCTGGGCGTACTTCCCGAAGGGCTACAACAACGGCCGCGACTACATCGACGGCGTGGTGATGCTCGACGAGTCGATGCCGGGCGGTACGGCCGGCAAGTACGCGCTCGGTGACACGCTCACGCACGAGGTGGGGCACTGGCTGATGCTGGAGCACACGTTCGCGCACGGCTGCTCCGCGTCCGGCGACTTCGTGGCGGACACGCCGCGTGAGGCGGCGCCGCAGTTCAACTGCCCGATCGGGGCGGACACCTGCACCGCGCCGGGGCTGGACCCGATCCACAACTTCATGGACTACACGCAGGACTCCTGCATGAACATGTTTACCCCGGGCCAGGCCGACCGGATGAGCGACGCCTGGGTCGCGTTCCGCGCCAGCGGCAAGGGCTGACCGCGAGACCGGGCGGGCCGCACCACGGCGGCCCGCCCGGCCGCGCGCCGGTCAGTCGACAGTCGGCAGCGTCGGCCCGAGCACGTCGTCGGCGTCCACGATGGTGTATGCGTACCCCTGCTCGGCCAGGAAGCGCTGCCGGTGCGCGGCGTACTCGGTGTCGATGGTGTCCCGGGAGACCACCGTGTAGAAGTGCGCCTGCCGCCCGTCGGCCTTCGGGCGCAGCACCCGCCCGAGCCGCTGCGCCTCCTCCTGCCGGGAGCCGAACGTGCCGGACACCTGGATCGCGACAGCCGCCTCGGGCAGGTCGATGGAGAAGTTGCCGACCTTCGAGAGCACCAGCGTCCGCAACGAGCCGGAGCGGAACGCGTCGAACAGCCGCTCGCGTTCCTTGTTCGTGGTGGAGCCCTGCACGATCGGCGCGTCGAGGTATTCGCCCAACTGGTGCAGCTGGTCGAGGAACCCACCGATGACGAGGACCTGCTCGTCCGGGTGCCGGTCCACCAGGGCGCGGACCACCGGCAGCTTCGTGCGGGCGGTGGCCGCCATCCGGTAGCGCTCCTCGGCCTCCGCCGTCGCGTACGCCATGCGCTCGGCGTCGGTGAGCGTCACCCGTACCTCGGTGCACTCCGCCGGGGCGATCCAGCCCTGCTGCTCGATGTCCTTCCACGGCGCGTCGTACCGCTTCGGGCCGATCAGGCTGAACACGTCGCCCTCGCGGCCGTCCTCGCGTACCAGAGTCGCGGTGAGGCCGAGCCGGCGGCGGGCCTGGAGGTCCGCCGTGAAGCGGAAGATCGGCGCGGGCAGCAGGTGCACCTCGTCGTAGACGACAAGGCCCCAGTCGCGGGCGCCGAACAGGTCCAGGTGGGTGAACGCGCCGCCGCGCCGCGAGGTGAGCACCTGGTACGTGGCGATGGTGACCGGGCGGATCTCCTTGCGCTCGCCCGAGTACTCGCCGATCTCCTCCTCGGTCAGCGACGTGCGGGCGATCAGCTCCCGCTTCCACTGCCGTCCCGCCACCGTGTTGGTGACCAGGATCAGCGTGGTCGCCTTCGCCTCGGCCATGGCCGCCGCGCCGACCAGCGTCTTGCCGGCGCCACAGGGCAGCACCACCACGCCGGAGCCGCCGGCCCAGAACGCCTCGACGGCTTCCCGCTGGTACGACCGCAGCGTCCACGGCTTGCCGCCGTCCTTGCCGGCCTCGGCCAGCTCGATCGGGTGCGCCTCGCCGTCCACGTACCCGGCCAGGTCCTCGGCCGGCCAGCCCAGCTTGAGCAGCGCCTGCTTGAGCCGGCCCCGCTCGGACGGGTGCACCGCGATGGTGTCGTCGTCGAGCTTCGCGCCGAGCATGCCGGCGAGCTTCTTGCTCTTGGCGACCTCGATCAGCACCACCCGGTCCAGCGCGCGCAGCACCAGGCCGTGCACCGGGTCGTTGGCGAGCTGGAGCCGGCCGTACCGGTCCATCGTCTCGGCCACGTCGACCAGCAGCGCGTGCGGCACCGGGTAGCGGGAGTACTTGATCAGCGAGTCGACCACGCCCTCGGCGTCGTGGCCGGCGGCCCGCGCGTTCCACAGGCCCAGCGGCGTCAGCCGGTACGTGTGCACGTGCTCGGGGGAGCGTTCCAGCTCGGCGAAGGGCGCGATGGCCATCCGGCACGCCTGCGCGTCGGGGTGGTCGATCTCCAGTAGGAGCGTCTTGTCCGACTGCACGATCAGTGGTCCACCGCTCACGCCAGCGTCCTCTCGCATCGCCCGGAACCCCGCTGCCCGGAACCCCGCCGCACCCCGGCTGACCTGCCGGAGGCCGACCAACCAGTGTTGCACGCCGGAGGGCTGCGCAAAAAAGTCCGGCTGGACAGGCAACGTCATACTCGTCCCACACGTCTAGCAAGCGGGACGACTGTCCAGGGAGGGCCCATGCAGCGTGTCCGGTTTCTCGCCCGGGTCACCGCCCTGGCGGTGGTCGTGCTGGTCGGTGTCGGCGCCTGCGCGCTCGATCCGCAGGCGGACGGCGCCGGGGGGAGCACCCCCGGCCCGGTCGGGCTGACGGAGGGAGCATCGGGGGCGAGCGCGTCGCCCACGCCGGAGCAGCCGGTCACGTCCCCGTCGGCGCAGCCGAGCCGGACGGCCTCGCCGAAACCCTCCCGATCGCCGGAGGCGACGAAGACGACGAAACCCGGGCCGAAGCCGAGCGCGTCCGCCGGGTGCCCGCAGGGCGAGCACCAGCGGGCCGTGGAGACGTACCTGACCCGGCTGGGCGGCTTCGGGACGCTGACCGTGGACGGCGAGCAGTCCGCCGCCGACTGCGCCGCGATCAAGAAGTTCCAGGTCCGGTACGGCATCAGCCCGTCCTCGGGTCGCGCCGGCCCCACCACGTACGACGTGGCGAAGCGGCTGGCCGCCACCGACACCGCGCGGTGCAAGGCCGGTTCCCGGCTGACGTTCTGCGTCGACCTGACCCGGCAGACGGTCTGGGCGATGCGCGGCGGCGAGGTGGTGATGGGCCCGACCGTGACCCGCACCGGCATGTCCGGCTACGCCACCCCGGCCGGCACGTACTCGGTGGGGCGGAAGAACCCGCGCGAGTGGTCCAACCCGTACGAGGTGTGGCTGCCGTACTGGCAGCAGTTCAACGGCGGGATCGGCTTCCACGAGACCACGACATACCTGCACAACGGCGCGATCGGCTCGCACGGCTGCGTGAACCTGCTGCACCGCGACGCGGTACGCCTGTGGGAGCTGGGTTCGGTCGGCACCCGCGTGGTGGTGATCGGCCGCCGCCCCGGCACCTGAACCGGCCCGGAACCCGCCCTCACCCGTGACCGGACGGCCCGGATCAGGGTTTTAACCCCTGTCCGCCCGGTCCGGCAGGTGCCACTCTGGAAGCCGGGTCCAAGCCGGGACGGGGAGGGACTGCCATGACCGTTGACCAGGACGTGCTTCCCGACGAGGAGCGGACGCAGCAGCAGGAGGTGCCCACGGCGGTCCTGTTCGGCTACGCGGCCGCCGCCGTCGGGGTGTTCGGCTGGTTCCTGTTCGGGCTGTTGGTGCAGCAGCAGGGCTTCGTGGACTCGGTCGGCGAGTCGGCCGGCGCGGCGTTCGCGTTGCTGCTGGCCGTGTCGGTGGTGGGCACGTTGCGCCGCAACGGGGAGTGACGCCTCACTCCTCCAGCACGGCCGCGGTGATCCGGTGCAGCGCGAACGTGTGCAGCATCTCCGTCCGGTCGTCCTCGGCGCGCAGGTAGCCGGCGCCGATAGACACCGGCCGGACCAGCCGGGACGCGGTCGCCCCGTGCGCGTCGACGTAGCCGACCCAGACCAGCGCCTTGTCCCGTACCGCCTGCTGGAGCACCGCCAGCGCGTCACCGTGACCGGGCACCGGGGCGGGACCGCCCGCCGCCGCGCCGCCCCGGACCACCGCCGGGGCCCGCCGCGCGGCCCGGGCCGCCGCGTCGCCCCGGCGGATCTGCTCCACCACGCCGAGCAGACGGGGCATCGGCAGCTTCGGCGTGGCGAGCGGGTCCACCGCGCGGCCGATCCCGGTACGGGCCGGCGCCCGCCGGGTCTTCGGCCGGGCCAGCACCGTCGCTCCGCTGGCGTCCTCGGGCACCGGGGCGTACCCGGCGTCGCGCAACGCGGTGAGCATCCGGTTGACCTGGTACGGCGTGACCAGCACGGTGGGTGCGAGCCGGCGGAACGCCAGCGGCTCCAGGCGTCGGTCGGCCTGCACCTCGGTGAGCAGCGCCTCGTCGTCGCTGCGCACGTATGCGCCGGACGACCCGACGCGCAGCCCGCCGTGCTTGCGGGCCACGTCGTCGACCAGATAGGTCAGGCCCTGCGGCACCGGGGTACGGGACCGGCGGCGGAACAGCGCGTGCAGGTCCTCCGCGGTGTAGCCGGCGTCCAGCGCCCGCCGGATGCTGCCCGTGGTGACCCGGTGCACGCTCGCCCCGCCCGCCGACTCGTGCTCGGCCACCACGTCCAGTTCGGCGGCGAGCGCCGGGTCGGGCGGGCCGGGCACCACGACTGTCAGGTCGGCCTGCACCAGCACGTGGTCGACCGGGGCGGGCAGCAGCCCGTCCAGCGCGCGGACGGTGGTCGACGGGTCGCCCGACTCGGCGTCGGAGCGCAGCCCGAGCGGGTCGTCGCCGCGTTCGTCGGCGTCGGTCAGCTCGGCGAGCAGCAGCCGCCCGTACGTGGTGAGCGCGCCGAGCCCGGTCACGCCCAGCGAGGCCGCCTCGGCCAGCACCTCCCGGTGCGCCGTCTCCCGCCCCCGGGCCCGCCGGGGCGCGCGCCAGTCCAGCAGTTCCAGCACTTCGTCCGGGGTGGGCGCGGTGCCGGCCGGCAGGTCGGCGAGCACGGCGAGCACCGCACGCCGGGCGGCGGGCGCGCCGGCTCGTTCCGCCTCGGCGGAGAGCACCGAGATGGGCCGGTCCCGGTCGTCGCGCTGCCCGATCAGGCCGGCCTGGCGGGGCATCGACATCCAGGCGCGGGCGAGCTGCTCCCAGCGCTGGGCCAGCGACGCCGCGCGCCACACCTCGTACCCGCCGGTGGGCAGGATCTGCTGGTCGCCGCCGTAGCGGGTGGTGGCCGCGCCGGTCAGTTCCATCTCACCGGTCAGCCCGGCTGCGTACGCGACCTCGAACAGCAGCGCGGTGGTCGTCTCGTCCAGCCCGAGTCCACGGGCGAGCCGGCGCAGGTCGCGGACGCCGACGCCGCCGGAGCGCAGCACCGGGGCCGGCTCCACGATCAGCGCCTCCAGCAGCGCCTCGGTGTGCCGGACCACCTCCATGGTCTGCCCGGCCCCGGCCGAGTCGGCGGACTTGACCTCGCGGGGCGGGCCGGACACCACGGGTGGGCTGGTGCGCAGCGGGCCGAGCGGGCCGGAGTCGCGGCGCAGCACCAGCCCCACCTCGCGGGGCAGCTCGACGGTGCCGTTGCGGCCGCCGGACATCCGCACCAGCAGCCGGTGCTCGACCAGCCAGCGGATCGGGGAGCCGGTCGGCGCGCCGCCGTTCACCAGGTCCGGCGGGAGCACGTCCTCGGCGCCGGTGGCGGGGGCCTCCAACGCGCCCGGCGCGACGGTGCCGACCGGCGGTCCGGCGGCGAGCCGGTCCAGGACGGCGCGGGCCGAGGGCGGGGCGGACAGCAGCGTCCGCCGCAGCTTCGCCGGGTCCGCGCAGAGGGCCGCCACGCGCGGGTCCAGCTCCGCCGCCGGCCGGCCCAGCCCCGCCGGGTACGGGGACACCTCGTCGATGCCCCCGGCCACGCACAGGTCGTGCTCGGGGCCGTACAGCAGGAACCGGGCCCGGAGCCGGTCGACGGCGGCGCGGACCGCGGTGGGCGCGGGGGGCCGTGGCCCGGCGGTGGCCATGGCCAGGATCTGGTCGGTGGAGGTGGCGCCCTCGGGGCCGCGGGTGAGGCGGGCGGCGTCGAGGATCTGGAGGGTGAACTGGTCCAGCCCGTCGAGCGCCCGGGCCACGGAGACCCGGGACTGGGCGCGCAGGGCGAGGGCGGACACGTCGGCCGGCACCGGTACGACGAGGTCCGGCCGCAGCTGGAGCAGCGCGGCGAGGGACTCGTCGGGGAGGGCCCGCAGGTGGTCGGCGAGTGAGGTGGTCATCGTCGTACCACGCTAGCCCGCTGGGTAGGTTCTCGGCATGCCTCCGCTGATGGTCGGCTTCGACCTCGACATGACACTGGTCGACTCCCGCCCCGGGATCGCCGCCGCGTTCCGGGCGCTCACCGCGCGGACCGGCGTGCATGTGGACGGGGATCTGGCGGTGTCGCGGCTGGGCCCGCCGCTGCGCACCGAGCTGGCGCACTGGTTCCCGCCGGAGCGCATCGAGGAGGCGGTGACGCTCTACCGGGAGTTGTATCCGGCGTACGCGATCACTCCGACGGTGCCGATGCCGGGCGCGGAGGCCGCGCTGCGCGCGGTGCAGGCGCGCGGCGGCCGGACGATGGTGGTGACCGCGAAGATCGGCCGGCTGGCGAAGCTGCACCTGGACCACCTCGGGCTACCGGTGGACGAGCTGGCCGGGGACGTGTTCGCCGAGCAGAAGGCGGTCGCGTTGCGCGAACACGGCGCGACGCTCTACGTGGGTGACCACGTGGCCGACATGGCCGCCGCGCGAGCTGCGGGAATCCCAGGAGTGGCAGTGGCGACCGGCCCGTGCTCGGCCGACGAACTGACCGAGGCCGGGGCGTACCTGGTGCTTGATGATCTCGTCGAATTCCCGAGGGCGCTGGACCGGATCATCGGGCTAGCCTTGGAGGGGTAGACGGTTCGAGTGGAGCGGGGTTCAACAGGTGCCGACGGGTCGAGTGAAGTGGTACGACGCCGCCAAGGGGTACGGGTTCGTCACCAGTGACGAGGGTGGCGACGTGTTCCTGCCGAAGGGCGCGCTACCGGCGGGTGTCGCCGACCTGAAGGGTGGCCAGCGGGTCGATTTCAGCGTCGTGGACAGCCGGCGGGGCGCCCAGGCCATGGGGGTCAAGCTGCTGGAGGCGCCGCCTTCGGTGGCGGAGCTGCGCCGCCGGCCGGCCGAGGAACTGCACGGCCTGGTCGAAGACATGATCAAGGTGCTGGAGGCGAAGGTCCAGCCGGACCTGCGCCGGGGTCGCTTCCCGGATCGGAAGACCTCCCAGAAGATCGCTCAGCTGGTCCACGCGGTGGCGCGCGAGCTGGAGGTCTGAGGGACGAGCCCGGCGTCGGCGGCCCGGCCCAGCAGCGCCTTCACGGCGGCGAAGCCGGCCTCACCCAGGTCGGCGGTGAACTCGTTGACGTAGAGGC
This sequence comes from Micromonospora sp. NBRC 110037, assembly GCF_001652995.1. Taxonomy (NCBI): domain Bacteria; kingdom Bacillati; phylum Actinomycetota; class Actinomycetes; order Micromonosporales; family Micromonosporaceae; genus Micromonospora; species Micromonospora sp. NBRC 110037. The sequence goes on along the minus strand of NZ_BBVA01000017.1, from coordinate 42,654 downwards.
CGATGTGCCGGTCCACCACGTCGGGCTCCATCTCCTGCGCGTGCGCGAGGACGTACTCGCGGCTCGCAGCCGGGTCGGCCCACGCCTGGCGTACCGACTCGCGGATCCAGGCGGCGGCCTCGGCCGGGTCGACAGCGCCCCGGCGGGCCAGGATCGCGCCCAGCGGGATCGGCAGCCCGGTGTCGCCCTCCCACCACTCGCCCAGGTCGACGAGCGCGGTCAGCCCGTGCCGCGGGTAGGTGAAGCGCGCCTCGTGGATCACCAGGCCGGCGTCGTACCGGCCGGCGGCCACGCCCGGCATGATCTCGTGGAACGGCACCACCTCGATGCGCGCCGGCGCCTGGTCGGCCGCCCAGAGCCGGAACAGCAGGTACGCGGTGGTCCGCTCGCCGGGCACCGCCACCGTCGCGCCGGACAGGTCGGTCCGGTCGCCGCGGGTCAGCACCAGCGGGCCGCAGCCCCGGCCGAGCGCGCCGCCGCAGGGCAGCAGGTGGTAGTCGTCCAGTAGCCAGGGCAGCGCCGCGTAGCTGACCTTCACCAGGTCGAACGCGCCCCGCTCGGCGGCCGTGTTGGTGACGTCGACGTCCGCGTAGGTCACCTCGACCGGCGGCGCGCCGGGCACCCGGCCGTGCACCAGGGCGTCGAAGACGAACGTGTCGTTGGGGCAGGGGGAGATCGCCAGGGAGAGCGCCACGTCCCCACCGTAACCCCGGGGGCCGGGCCGCCCGTCACAGCGTCCGGTGTGACGTCCAGCCGTTCCGGTGCAGCCGTTCGATGCCGTCGAGCAGCAGGTCCAGCGCGAACTCGAACTCGAACTGGTCGTCGCAGCCCGGCCCGACGACCGAGTCGCCGTCGTGCGACGCCGCGGTGGCGATCGCCGCGAGGTTGGGGAACCGGGCGGCCATCTCCGGCGGCAGGTCGGCCGGTGGCTCGGGCACTGTCGCGCCGGACCGGCCGGCCTGCCGGGTGGCGTCGAACAGTTCCTGGCTGAAGCCCAGCAGCCGGCTGCCCATCGCGTGCATCACGTGGTGGGCGAGGTCGGTGGAGAACCCTCCGGCGCGCAGCGCCCCGACGGTGGAGTCGAGGTACGCCAGCACGGCCGGCGTCGCCGTGCTGCGGGACTCGATCGCCAGCGGCGCCCAGGGGTGGCGCAGCAGCACCTGTCGCGCCGAGAGGATGCGCCGCCGGATCGCCTGCTTCCAGTCACCGGCCTCCGGCGGATCGATCTCCGCGACCACGACGTCGATCATGCCGTCGACCAGTTCGTCCTTGTTCGCCACGTGCTTGTAGAGCGCCATCGGCACGACGCCCAGGTCTTGGGCGAGGTTGCGCATGCTGAGCGACTCGATGCCGGTCCCGTCGGCGAGCGCGACGGCGGCACGCAGAATCCGGTCCCTGCTCAGCGGTGCCCGGCGCACCTTCTCCGCCTGCTTCGGCATGTGGTTCCTCGCCTTCCCGGGGGGCGGTTGTCACAGTATCCGCCTTGACTGGTGTACGGCGTACACCTAGCCTGGTCCCATCGAGGTGTACGCCGTACACCTGGGAGGGAGCGGGACCATGAGAGCGATCGTCCAGGACCGGTACGGCCCACCCGAGACACTCACGCTGGCCGACGTCGACACGCCCGTACCCGCCGTTGACGAGGTGCTGATCCGGGTCGAGGCGGCCGCGCTCAACGCGTACGACTGGCACGTCATGCGCGGCGATCCCCGGCTGTCGCGGCTGGCGCTCGGCCTCACGCGGCCCCGGGCGCGCATCCGTGGCCGCGACGTGGCCGGGCGGGTCGAGGCCGTCGGCGCCGGGGTACGGCAGATACGTCCCGGCGACGCCGTCTTCGCCGACCTCGGCGAGGCCGACGGCGCGTTCGCCGAGTACGTGTGCGTACCCGAACGCCTGGTCGCGCCCCGGCCGGCGAACCTGTCCCCGGAGCAGGCCGCCGCCCTGCCGCTCGCGGGCGTCACCGCGCTCCAGGGGCTGCGCGACGCCGGGCAGGTCCGGCCCGGCCACCGGGTCCTGATCAACGGGGCGTCCGGCGGCGTCGGCACGCTCGCCGTCCAGCTGGCCAAGGCGCTCGGCGCGACGGTGACGGGCGTGTGCCGCACCCGCAACGTCGACCTGGTCCGTTCGCTCGGCGCCGACCACGTGGTCGACTACACCCGCGACGACTTCACCCGCGCCGGGCGCCGGTACGACGTGGTGTTCGACCTGGTCGGCAACCGTTCGCTGCGCGCGCTGCGGCGCGCGTTGACGCCGACCGGGACGCTCGTGCTCTCCGGCGGCGGCGTCTACCGCGGCGGTAGCCTCATCGGACCGGTCGGGCTGCTCGCCCGCGGACGGCTGACGGCGCCCTTCGTCCGGCAGCGCATCGTCGCGCTCGCCACCTCACCCGGCCGGGCGCACCTGGACGCGCTCCGCGAGCACGCCGAGGCCGGCCGGCTCACCGTGGCCATCGACCGTACCTATTCGCTCCACGAGGTGCCCGACGCCATCCGCTACCTCGAAACCGAGCACGCGCGGGCGAAGGTCGTCGTCATTATCTGAGGCCGTCGTCCCCAGCCCGGCGAGTTGTCCACAGGGTTGTCCACAGGTGGACAAGATCAGTGGAGGGCGGCTGCGGCGCTGGTCAGCGCGGCGAACGCCTCGCGCATGCGCCACGCGCTCCGGTCGCGCGGACCGATCGGGTTGGAGACCGTACGCAGCTCGGCGAAGGGCACACCGGCCTGGGCGGCGGCGACCGCCACGCCGTACCCCTCCATGGCCTCGGCCACCGCGTCCGGGTGCCGTTGCGCGAGCGCCGCCGTGCTCGCGGCGGTGCCGGTCACCGTGCTCACGGTGAGCACCGTGCCGACAGTCGCCCCCGGCAGGGCGGCCCGCAGCCCGGCCAGCAGGCCCGGGTCGGCGGGCACGATCCGGCCGCCGCCCAGCAGCTCGGGGGGCATCCCCAGGTCCTCGACCGGGATGAACCCGCCGGGTGACTCGGCGCCCAGGTCGGCGGCGACACTGCGGTCGGCGAGCACCGTGCCGCCCACCGCGACCCGGCCGACGAAGCCACCGGCGATGCCGGCGCTGACCACCGCCCGGTACGGCCGCCCGGCCGCCTCGGCCAGCGCCAGCAGCCGTGCCGTGGCGGCAGCGGCGACAGCCGGGCCGACACCGACCGGCAGCACCGTCACGTCCGGCGGTGCCGTCCCGTCCGGCGCGGCGGATGCGGTCAGGCCGGCGCGGATCGCCTCGGCCTCGGCGGGTACCGCCGTGACCACGAGCAGCCCGGTCACGCCACCGGCCCCCGGGGGTCGCGCCGCTCGGTGTCCTCGACGCCGGAACCGCCCACCGATGAGGAGGGCCGGTAGATGTGGAAGCCGGGCGGCGCGAGCCCGTCGTCCTCCGGCGGGCCGGCACGCTGAGGCGCCGGTGACGTGGGCGCCGGGTCGTCGAACGAGGTGGTGGCCGGTTCCGCGGCCCGGGTGGCCTGCTCCGCCGCCAGTTCCTCGTCGCCGAGCGGCCGGCCGACCAGGTGCTCACCCCGCAGCTTGCCGGCGACCAGCACGCCGCGTACGGCCACCAGTGCGGCCACCACGGCGGCGACGGTCACCCCGATCAGCCCGGTGAACGGCACCAGCCCGAGCCCGCCCCCGGCTACGAACGCGAGCATCAGCGCGGTCTCCGAGTGCGCGAACGAACTGGCCCGCAGCCGCTCCGGGATGCGTTCCTGGATCGAGGCGTCCACCGTCAGCTTGGCGATCCCGCTCATCATCGCCGCCACCAGGCAGAGCAGCGCCACCATGGGCAGGGAGAACTTCAGCGCGGCGAGCACCGCCACGCCGGCCACCACTATCGTGCCGCTGGACTGGAGCGCGGTGGGCCGGTGGATGCGCAGCCGGGTGCCGATCGCGGTGGCCAGGAACGTGCCGACGGCCAGCGCGCCGCCGACCAGGCCCAGCGCGCCCTGGGCGCCGAGGTCACGGCCGAAGAAGTCGGTGGTCAGGTCACCGGCCTTGATGGCGAAGGCCAGGAAGAGCAGCAGGAAGCCGTAGAGCCCGCGCAGCGCCGCCGCGCCGATCAGCGTGGCGATCACCAGGCGGCCGGCCGGGCGGCCCCGGCCCAGCGGGCGCTCGCCGTCACGGCGGCGCATCGCGCGCAGCGGGTGCGGCATCCGCTCCGGCGGCTCGGAGTCGGCCTTCGGCGGCAGCCGCAGGGAGATCACCATGCCGACCAGGAAGATCACCGACGCGACCCGCAGCGGCCACTGCGGCCCGAACCAGAACGCGGCCAGCCCGATCGGCGCGACGAGCGCGCCCGCCACCGTGCCGTAGACGCTCGCCCGCGCCCCGACCTGGGACAGTCCCAGGCCCTCGGGCAGCAGCCGGGGGACCGCTGCCGAGCGGGCCACGCCGTACGCCCGGGAGAGCGCGAGCACGCCGAACGCCGCCGGGTAGAGCCCGAAGCCGCCGATGTAGTCGGAGATCAGCCAGGCCAGGAACGCGCGGCCGAGCATGGTGGTGGCCAGCGCGTACCGCCGGCCGTGGCGGAAGTGGTCGAGCAGCGGGCCGACCACCGGGGCGAGCATGGCGAACGGGACCATGGTCACCAGCAGGTAGAGGGCGACCTTGTTGCGTGCCTCGCCCAGCGGCACGTCGAAGAAGATCGTCCCGGCCAGGCCGATGGCGATGAGCGTGTCGCCGGCGCAGGAGAGGGCGTGCAGGTCGAACAGCCGGACCATGCCCACCTCGTTGCCGGCGCTGCGGGCCCGGGCGGTGCCGGCGCGGCGGGTCATCCAGCGCCCGCCGTGCAGAGACCCGCGCAACAGCAGCCGGGTGGCGCGGATGCCGGTGCCGACGGTCCGCCCCAGAAAGGAGCGGCCGGAGCGGGAGGACAGCGCCATGCGTCCCATCCTCGCCCATTCGATCCACGCGCGCCGCATCACCCGCGGAGAACGACTCCGGGGAGTGCCTGTCACCCGTGGACCGGCATGGGGAACAATGGTCCGGTGACCAGGCCCGCCTCCGCCCGCGCTCCCCGGCTCGACCAGGTCTGCGCCGCCGCCGTCGAGGTGGCCCGCGACGCCATCACCGAGGTGGAGCCGACAGACATCGGCGACCATCTCCAGGCCGTCGCCGAGGGCGACCGGGTCGTCACCCACTACTTCGAATGCCGGATGGCCGGTTACCGCGGCTGGCGCTGGGCCGTCACGGTGACCCGGGTGCCGCGCAGCCGGCACGTCACCATCTGCGAGACGGTGCTGCTGCCCGGCCCGGACGCGCTGCTCGCCCCGGGCTGGTTGCCCTGGCAGGAGCGGCTCAAGCCGGGCGACCTGGGCCCGGGCGACCTGCTGCCCACCCCGGCCGACGACGAGCGGCTCGCCCCCGGCTACCTGCTCTCCGACGACCCGGCGGTCGAGGAGACCGCCTGGGAGCTGGGGCTGGGCCGGGCCCGGGTGCTGTCCCGGGAGGGGCGCGCCGAGACCGCCCAGCGCTGGTACGACGGTGACCACGGCCCGGACGCCGCGATCTCGACGGCCGCGCCGGCCGCCGCCCGCTGCGGCACCTGCGGTTTCTACCTGCCGCTGGCCGGGGCGCTGCGACTGGCCTTCGGCGCGTGCGGCAACTTCTACGCGCCCGACGACGGCCGGGTGGTCAGCGCCGACCACGGGTGCGGCGCGCACTCGGAGACGCTTGTGGAGACGCCCGAGACGCCCGTCGAGGAGCTGCCCACCGTCTACGACGACAGCGCGGTCGAGGCCATGACGGTCAGCCGGGCCCCCGGGTCGGTCGAGGCGTCCGAGCCGGCGGAGCCGTACGGCCACCCCTGACCGGTCAGCGCGGCCGCTGCGCGGCGGCCCCGCGCCGGCGACGCCGGTTGGCGTCGTGCCGCATCATCACCGCCAGGCCGGGAAAGCCCCACAGAAAACCGGCCAGGCAGGTCCAGAGCCAGTTCTGACGCCCGGACTCGGTGAGCCAGTCCCGGAAGAAGATCAGTAGCACCAGACCGGCCACCGCCCAGGCGATCAGCCCGGCGACGGCGAACGGCACCATCGGCGGGTCGAGCGGCTCCGGCCGCGGCTGTTGCTCCTGTGACACCGGCCCAGCCTACGTGATCGTTCTTCCCTGCCCGCCAGGTGATCTGGGACGATGCGCGCGACAAAACCCGGCCGATGACCAGATGAGGAACCATGTCCATTGCTCCACCGCCCGATCACGGCACTCCGCCCGATCCCGCGCATCCACGTAACGGCTTCGACCGCTTCTTCCTGATCTCGGCACGCGGGTCCACGCTGAGCCGGGAGCTTCGGGGCGGTTTCGCCACGTTCTTCACGATGGCGTACATCGTGGTGTTGAACCCGCTGATCCTCGGCAGCGGGAAGGACGGCGACGGCCGTTCGCTGGCGATTCCGGCGCTCGCCGCGGCGACCGCGCTGGTCGCCGGCCTGATGACCATCCTGATGGGCGTGGTGGCCCGGTTCCCGATCGCGCTCGCGGCCGGCCTGGGTGTGAACGCGCTCGTCGCGTACGAGATCGCGCCCCAGATGACCTGGGCGGACGCGATGGGCCTGGTGGTCATCGAGGGTGTGCTGATCGGCATCCTGGTGCTCACCGGACTGCGTACCGCGGTGTTCCGGTCGGTGCCGACGCAGCTCAAGACCGCGATCGGCGTCGGCATCGGTCTGTTCCTGACCATCATCGGCCTGGTCGACGCCGGGTTCGTCCGGCGTGTGCCGGACGCGGCGAACTCCACCGTGCCGGTCGGGCTGGGCATCAACGGCAAGATCGTCAGCTGGCCGATGCTGGTCTTCGTGGTCGGCCTGCTGATCACGCTGGTCCTGGTGGTACGCCGGGTCCGGGGCGCGATCCTGATCGGCATCCTCGCCTCCACCGTGCTGGCCATCGTGGTCGAGGCGATCGCCAACGTCGGCCCGTCCTTCGTCGACGGCAAGCCGAACCCGAAGGGCTGGGCGCTGAACGTGCCCGAGCTGCCGAAGCAGATCGTGGACGTGCCCGACCTGTCGTTGCTGGGCCAGTTCAACGTGCTGAACTCGTGGAGCCGGGTCGGCTGGCTGGTGCCGCTGATGTTCATCTTCACGCTGCTGATCACGGACTTCTTCGACACCATGGGCACGATGGTCGCGATCGGCCAGGAAGGGGACATGCTCGACGAGACGGGCACCCCGCCGAAGGCCAAGGAGATCCTGCTCGTCGACTCGATCGCCGCCGCGGCCGGTGGCGCCGCCTCGGTGTCCAGCAACACGTCGTACATCGAGAGCGCCGCAGGTGTCGCGGAGGGCGCCCGGACCGGCGTGGCCAACCTGGTCACCGGCAGCCTGTTCCTGCTGGCCATGTTCCTCGCGCCGCTGTCGTTGATCGTGCCGTTCGAGGCCGCGTCGACGGCCCTGGTGGTGGTCGGCTTCCTGATGATGACGGCGGTCCGCACGATCGACTGGACCGACTACGAGATCGCCATCCCGGCGTTCCTCACCATCGCGCTGATGCCGTTCACCTATTCGATCTCCAACGGCATCGGGGCCGGCGTGATCAGCTTCGTGCTGCTCAAGGTGGCGAAGGGTAAGGCCCGGGAGGTCCACCCGCTCCTGTACGGGGTCGCCGCGCTGTTCATCGTGTACTTCCTGCGCGGGCCGGTCGAGTCCGTGTTGCTCTGACGCTGGTGAGCCTGGTCATAACGCGTGTCGTTAGCCAGGCTCATTAGTTAAGCTAACTACCGTGACGGAGCGGACGGTGACGGCGAAACGCGTGCCACCGGCGCAGCTGGCCCCTCAGCTGCGAGATGCGATCACCCGGCTCAACCGGCGGGTCCGACAGGCCCGGCCGGTCGGCGACCTCACAGTCACCCAGCTGTCGGCGCTCACCAGCCTCAACCTGGCGGGCGCCCTCACACCACGGGAACTCGCTGATGTCGAACGGGTGCAGCCGCCCACGATGACGAAGATCGTCGCGAAGCTGGAGGAGCGGGGCCTCGTGCAACGCACCCCCCACCCGACCGACGGACGGCAGGTCATCCTGGCGGCTACCGAAGGGGGACGGGCCGTACTCGACCAGTTCGAGCGGGCCCGCAACGAGTGGCTGGCCACCCGGCTGGCCGAGCTCACCGAGGACGAACGCGAAACGCTACGGCGCGCCGCGGACATCCTCCAGGGCATCGCTCGCGCCTGACACCGCCGCCCGCGGTTCGCTTCGTCAGCTGTGGATGAAGCGTACCGACGCAAGGAGGCGCACCTAGAGTGCAGGCCAAATTGAGCACGATGTTCCAGTCCCTACGGGTCCGTAACTACCGACTCTTCGCCACCGGGCAGCTGATCAAACTGATCGGCGTCTGGATGATGTTCATCGCCCAGGACTGGCTCGTGCTCGAGCTCAGCGACAACTCGGCGACCGCGCTCGGCGTGGTCACCGCGTTGCAGTTCACGCCCGTACTCCTGCTCACGCTGCTCTCCGGACGGCTCGCCGACCGCTACGACAAGCGGATGCTGCTCTTCGTCGCCAACGCGTTCTGGACCGTGCTCGCGCTGGCCATGAGCGTCCTGGTCCTGACCGGCCTGGTGCAGCTCTGGCACGTCTTCACGTTCGCCGCCCTGCTCGGCGTCTCCAACGCGGTCGAGACACCGGTCCGTCAGGCGTTCGTCTCCGAGCTGGTCGGCATGCCGCTGCTGCCGAACGCGCTCTCGCTCAACGCGGCAGTGTTCAACTCCGCCCGGATCGTCGGCCCCGCCGTCGCCGGCCTGGCCATCGCCGCCGTCGACGTCGGCCCGGTCTTCCTGGTCACCGCGCTCAGCTCGATCGCCCCGCTGGTCAACGTGGTCCGGATGCGTACCGAGGAACTGCACCGCAAGGACCTGCCGCCGGTCGGCGAGCGGGACCAGGCCCGGGTGGTCGACGGCCTCCGGTACGTGGCACGCCGCCCCGACATCCTGCTGCCGATGGTCCTCATGTCGGTGATCGGGATGAGCCTGTTCAACTTCCAGCTCACCCTCGCCGCGCTCGCGAAGACCGTGTTCAACACCGGCGCCGCCTCGTTCGGCCTGTTCAGCACCGCGCTCGCGGCCGGTGCGCTGGTCGGGGCGCTGGCCGGCACCGGACGGCGCAGCCGGCCCTCGGTCTGGCTCGTGCTCGGCGCCGCGATCGGCTGCGCGGTCTTCGGCACGCTCGTCGGGCTCGCCCCGGCGTACTGGCTGGTCGTGGCGCTGCTGCTGCCCGCCGGGTTCTTCATGATCTACTTCGCCCAGGCCGCCAACCAGCGCGTCCAGCTCGGTGTCGACGCCTCCTTCCGGGGACGGGTGATGGCGCTGTGGGTGCTGGTGTTCCTGGGCACCAACCCGGTCGGCGCGCCCCTGATCGGCTGGGTCGCCGAGCACTACGGCGCGGGCGCGAGCATCTGGGCCGGCGGCCTGATCTCGCTGACCGCCGCGCTGCTGGCGCTCACCTGGCAGCTGCGCCGCTCCGGCGCCCGGCTGCGGATGCGGGTGCTCCCGATGCCCCGCTTCTACGTCGTGTCGCCCGGAGCCAAGTAGCCCCGATAGCCGGTCGTACCGGCCCGATTACCCAAACGGGTGGCGGGCCGGTGCGGCAGGGCTTAGCGTCGATGTGTGGAAGTGGGGCAGGGACTGCTGCTGGCGCTGGCGATCCTCGCCGTCTGCTGCCTGCCCGCCCTGTTCGCGCTGCTGTTCTGCGCTGACGAGATCATCGACCGGGTCGCGTGCGGGTGGGCCGAGTGGCGGGAGCAGCGCCGGGAACGCCGTACCATCGCGCGGCTCGACCGGGCCATCGAGTCCGAGGCGCTGACCCGCGACATCGACCTCACCGAGTTCGACCGGGACGGCCGACGGCCGCTGGACCAGCTCGCCACCGACCTGCGCCGCCTCGGCGGCCACCGGCTCGCCGCCAACGACCGCAGCGTGGTGTGGCACGGCGCGGTCATCGAGGCGTACGACGAACGGCTGCGCGCCGCCTGCCGGGCGCTCGGCATCGACGAGCACCTGGCCGAACTGGACGGCGTCGACCGGGAGATCGAACGGGTACGCGTCGAAGGGCTGCTGCACGCCGCCGGGCTGACGTTGCCGGCCGCCCGCGCCGCGCACCACCAGCGGCACCGCTGACCTGGTGCGTCTCTTCGCGGCGATCTACCCACCTGCCGTGGCGGTCGCCGACCTCACCGCCCGGGTCAAGGGCCTGCGGATCGCGGCCGCCCGCCACGCCCGGCTGGCCGATCCGGCGGACCTGCACCTCACGCTGGCCTTCCTCGGCGAGGTGCCGGACGTCCGGCTCCCCGACGTGAAGCACGCGCTCGCCTCGGCCGCCCGGACAGCTCGTACCCCACTGCTGCGCCTCGCGGGCGGCGGCAGCTTCGGTCAGGGCCGGTCCACAGTGCTCTGGGTCGATGTACGCGGCGACGTCGAGGCGCTCGACGCGCTCGCCCGCTCGATCCGCGGCGGGCTGCGCGAGGCCGGGCTGCCCTGCGACGACAAGCCGTTCCGGGCGCACCTGACCATCGCCCGCCCCGGTGACCGGGTGCCCGAGGCCGACCTCCACGCCGACCGGGACACCCTCAACGGGTACGCCGGCCCACAGTGGTCGGCCGGTGAGGTGATGCTGACCCGCAGCCACCCGGGCCGTACGCCCCGCCACACGCGCATCGCCGCGTGGGCGCTCGCGCCGGCGCGTTGATGCGGGCGGCGCGTTAATTCGGCGGCGTGTTAAGAAGGGGCCCCTTCTCTACCTGAGGCGTTAAGAAGGGGCCCTTCCTTTCACCAGGCCCAGGCCTCGGGGCCGGGGCCGCCGTTGCCTACGGGCGGGAACAGCTCGTCCAGGCGGGTCAGCGTGGGCTCGTCCAGGTGGACGTCGAGCGCGCCGAGGTTGCGGTCGAGCTGGTCCATGGTGCGCGGGCCGACGATCGGGGCGGTCACACCCGGACGGGACAGCAGCCACGCCAGCGCCACATCCGCCGGGTCGTGTCCCAGGTCGGCGCAGAGCTTCTCGTACGCCTCGATCGTGCTGCGGTGCTCGGCCAGCGCGTCGGCCGAGCGGCCGGTGGTGCCGCGCGCCGCGCTGCCCTCGGCCATCTTGCGGATGATGCCGGAGAGCAGCCCGCCGTGCAGCGGCGACCACGGGATGATGCCCAGCCCGTAGTGCTGGGCGGCCGGCACGACCTCCAGCTCGACGTACCGTGTCAGCAGGTTGTAGATGCACTGCTCGGAGACGAGGCCGAGGAAGTTGCGCTTACCGGCTGCGGCCTGCGCCTGCGCGATGTGCCAGCCGGCGAAGTTGGACGAGCCGACGTAGAGCACCTTGCCCTGCGCGACGAGCGTCTCCATCGCCTGCCAGATCTCCTCCCACGGCGTGGCCCGGGAGATGTGGTGCATCTGGTAGAGGTCGATCGTGTCGCTCTGGAGGCGGCGCAGCGAGTCCTCGCAGGCCCGGATGATGTGCCGGGCGCTCAGGCCCTGCTCGTTGGGCCACTCGCCCATCTTGCCGTACACCTTGGTGGCGAGGACGACCTTGTCGCGGCGCCCGCCGCCCTGGGCGAACCAGCGGCCGACGATCTGCTCGGTGACGCCCTCGCCGAGCTTCCAGCCGTAGACGTTCGCGGTGTCGAAGAAGTTGATCCCGTGTTCGAGCGCCCGGTCCATGATGGCGAAGCTGTCCGGCTCGTCGGTCTGCGGACCGAAGTTCATCGTGCCGAGGCAGAGGCGGCTCACGGACAGGCCGGTGCGTCCCAGGTTCGTGTACTCCATGGCTCCACCCTGGCACGCCGGCACTTGGAGTGCCCTCTCAACGAGCCAGGGTGGAGCTTGCGGATCAGGAGGATTCGCGGGCCGCCGGGCCGGTGCCGAAGAGCACGTCGTCCCAGCTCGGCAGCCGCTTGCGCGGCTTGCCGCCGGCCTCGGTGGACTCGCCGCCCGCGCCGCCGGTCGCCGCCGCGGCACCGGTGCGCCGCGGCCGCAGCACTGCCAGCGAGGGTACGGCCGGGATCTCCTTCGGCGCGTCCGAGTCGTCGTCGAAGGCCGAGCCCTGCCCGCCCCCGAGCAGCGCGGCGGCGCCACCGGCGACGGCCCGCTGGCGGGGCGCCTCCTGCGCGGCCGGGGAGCGGGTGTCGAGACCGCGCCCGGACGTGCCGCCGAGCGGCCGGTCCAGCGAGGCGAGCAGCGCGTCCCGGCCGGCGCGGATCGGGTCACGCCCCGGACGGGCGTGCTCGGAGGCGGCCGGCAGGCCGTGCCCGCCCCGGCTCGGCTCGCCACGCGACGGACCGGGCAGCGCGTGACCGCCCCGCTCCGGCGCCGGCTCCTGGCCGAGGATCGGCGTGGGCCGCTCGGCGCAGAGGTATTGCGCCATGTCGTCGTGCGGGGCGACGTTCTGCCGGGTCTTGTCCAGGTCCCACACCGCCTGCGCGGTGGCCTTGCCGGACGGCCAGGTCGCGATGATCCGCCAGGTGCCGTCGTCGCGGCGGTAGGCGTCCCACGAGATCTTCTCGGTGTCGATGCCGTGCTGGGCCAGCCGGCCGTTGACGACCTCGGCCAGCGGGGTCGGCTTCTCCGCGCCCTTCAGCCGGGTGCGGCGGGCGTGCTGGGCGAGCATGGCCCGCTCCTGGAGCACCGGGCCGGCGTAGCGCAGCACCCGGTCGACCGGCACGCCGGCGATGCGGGCGACGTCCTCGGCGGACTCACCGGAGCGGATGCGGGCCTGGATGTCCCGTGGGGACAGCGACGGCGTCGGGTCGGTGGCGCTCGGCACCACAGCGAGCGGCGGGGCGCCCGGCTCGGCGTGCAGCGCCGACGCGATCCGCTCGTCGATGGGCAGCGCCAGCAGGCGCCCCACCTCGTCGGCGAGCACCAGGGCCTGGCCGTCCTCGGAGAGGGCGACGAAGCGTACTGGGCGCATGGGCTTGCCTCCGTCCCGCTTCGCTGGCCGTCACGCCACGGGAGCCGGCCACCCGGGCGTCTCGCACCACCGTACGCTCATCTACCCGCCGATGGGGACTGCGACACCCCGGCATGTCGTGACTGAGCTGCGGTAATGATCACGGTGGGTGGCCGCCGGAGCCCTGACGGCCACGCACCGTGACGGCGTGATCAGAGTCGCTCGACCACGTAGTCGATCGACGCGGTGAGCGCCTCGACGTCGGCCGGCTCGACGGCCGGGAACAGCGCCACCCGCAGCTGGTTGCGGCCCAGCTTGCGGTACGGCTCGGTGTCGACGATGCCGTTCGCGCGCAGCACCTTGGCGATCGCCGTGGCGTCCACCCCGTCGGCGAAGTCGACGGTGGCGACCACGTTGGACCGCAGCGCCGGGTCCGACACGAACGGGGTGGCGAACGACGAGCGCTCGGCCCAGCCGTACACGATGCCGGCGCTCTCGGCGGTGCGCTTGGCCGCCCAGGCCAGCCCGCCCTGGGAGTTCATCCAGTCGGTCTGCTCAGCGGCCAGGAAGATGGTCGCCAGTGCCGGGGTGTTGTACGTCTGCTCCAGCCGCGAGTTGTCGATCGCGGTGACCAGGTCGAGGAAGGCCGGGATGTAGCGGCCCGACTCCTTGATCTCGGTGGCCCGGGCCAGCGCGGCCGGCGACATCAGGGCCAGCCAGAGGCCACCGTCGGAGCCGAAGCACTTCTGCGGGGCGAAGTAGTAGACGTCGGTCTGGGCGACGTCCACGTCCAGCCCGCCCGCGCCGGAGGTGGCGTCGACCAGCAGCAGCGAGCCCTCGTCGGCGCCCGCCACCCGGCTGATCGGCACCGCGACACCGGTGGAGGTCTCGTTGTGCGGGGTGGCGTAGACGTCCACGCCGGCCTCGGCGACCAGCGTCGGGGCGCTGCCCGCGTCGGACTTGCGCACCGTCGGCTCGCCCAGGAACGGCGCATCCTTCACCGACTTGGCGAACTTGGCGCCGAACTCGCCGAAGCTGGCGAACTGGGCCCGGTCCCGGATCAGGCCGAACGTGGCGACCTCCCAGAACGCGGTGGTGCCGCCGTTGCCGAGCACCACCTCGTACCCCTCGGGGAGGGAGTAGAACTCGGCCAGGCCGCGGCGCAGCCGGGCGACCTGGTCGCGGACCGTCTTCTGCCGGTGCGACGTGCCCAGGTAGCTGGTGGCGACGTCGGCGAGGGCGGAGACCGCGGCCGGACGGACCTTGGACGGGCCGCAGCCGAATCGTCCGTCGGCGGGCCTGATCTCGTCGGGAATCCGGATGGTCGGTGCGTCAGCCACGGTCTTGAAGATCCTTCCGCATGGGCGAGAGGTGAGCTGGCAGGGCGCGGACGAGGTGCTGCCGCGTGGCGGCGGGCGTCCGAGCCCGTTCCGGCGACACTGCCACGGCAATCCTCGCACCTGCTCCGGGCCGTCCGGCGGCCAGTCCCACGCCGGTCGGTGAGGCGTCCGCCACACGGGCCGCGAGCCGGTCCCGGACGTGCCGGAGCCCCGCTCCACCGGCGGGTGGAAGCGGGGCCCCGGGCGAGACGTCAGACGCCGTGCGGGATGGCGTCCCAGCCCTCGACCTCCTGCGGCTTGCGCGAGCCGTGGCCGACGTACGTCGCCGACGGGCGCACCAGCCGCTGGAGCTTCTTCTGCTCCAGGATGTGCGCCGACCAGCCGCCCATCCGCGCGCAGGTGAACATCGAGGTGAACATGTGCGCCGGCACCTCGGCGAAGTCCAGCACCACCGCCGACCAGAACTCGACGTTCGTGGCGAGGACGCGGTCCGGGCGGCGGGCCTGCAGCTCGGCCAGCGCGGCCTTCTCCAGCGCCTCGGCGACCTCGAAGCGCGGCGCGCCCAGCTCCTTGGCGGTGCGCCGCAGCACGCGGGCGCGGGGGTCCTCGGCCCGGTAGACCCGGTGGCCGAAGCCCATCAGCCGCTCGCCCCGGTCGAGCACGCCCTTGACGTACCCGTCGGCGTCGCCGCTGCGCTCGACCGCCTCCAGCATGCTGAGCACCCGGGACGGGGCGCCGCCGTGCAGCGGGCCGGAGAGCGCGCCGATGCCGGAGGAGATGCAGGCCGCGGCGTCCGCGCCGGTGGAGGCGACGATCCGGGCGGTGAAGGTGGAGGCGTTCAGGCCGTGCTCGGCGGCCGAGATGAAGTACGCGTCGACGGCCTTGACGTGCCGCGGGTCGGGCTCACCCCGCCAGCGCTTCATGAACCGCTCGACGATGGTCTCCGCCTTGTCGATCTCCTTCTGCGGCACGGCCGGCAGGCCCAGGCCGCGCGCCGACTGGGCGACGAAGGACAGCGCGGTGACCGACACCCGGGCCAGGTCCTCGCGGGCCTGCTCGTCGGAGATGTCGAGAAGCTGGCTGAGCCCCCAGTACGGCGCCAGCATGGCGACCGCGGACTGCACGTCGACGCGGATGTCACCGGAGTGCACCGGCACCGGGAACGGCTCGGCCGGCGGCAGGCCGGGGCCGAACCGGCCGTCCACCAGCAGCGCCCAGACGTTGCCGAACGAGACCTGGCCGATCAGGTCCTCGATGTCCACGCCCCGGTAGCGCAGTGAACCCCCCGCGCGGTCGGGTTCGGCGATCTCGGTCTCGAAGGCTACGACGCCCTCCAGGCCCGGTTTGAAATCGGACATGTCGTCTCCTGGCTTCGGCTCGGCGCGCCCGGGCGGGCTGATCGAGCCCCGCAGCTCAGGCGACCCTTCAGGGATGTGGTTCGGAACATCTTGCCCGGTGGGTAACCGGCTGCGCGACCCACAGCCACTGTGCGCCACACGACATCCCCGCCGCTGGCCGTCGGTGAGAGAGGGAGAAGACTGGGTACCGGGGCCTGGCCAGCGTCGGGGGACGCCGGCACGCCCGGGAGAGGGACGAGCACAGTGACAGGCGACACACCCGCACCGGCCGGTATGCGTAACGAGTACGCCGCCGACCTGGGCCTGACCGAGGCGGACCTGGCGCCGGACTGGCACACCCAGTTCGCCCGCTGGTTCGCCGACGCGGTGGCACATCCGCTGCCCGAGCCGAACGCGATGGTGCTCGGCACCGCCGACGCCCGGGGCCGGCCCAGCGGGCGCACCGTGCTGCTCAAGGGGTACGACCCGGAGGGCTTCGTCTTCTACACCAACCACGGCTCGCGCAAGGGTGCCGAGGTGACCGGGAACCCGTGGGCCAGCCTGGTGTTCCCCTGGTTCCCGATGCAGCGGCAGGTGACGGTGACCGGCCGGGTCGAGCCGGTGGACCGGGCCGAGACCGAGGCGTACTTCGCCAGCCGGCCGCGCGGCTCGCAGCTCGGGGCGTGGGCCAGCGCCCAGTCGACGGTGGTGCCGGACCGCGCCGCGCTCGACGAGGCGTACCGGGCGGCGGCGGAACGGTTCGCCGACGTGGACCCGATCCCCGCGCCGCCGCACTGGGGCGGGTTCCGGGTCCGGCCCGAGACGGTCGAGTTCTGGCAGGGCCGGGCCAGCCGGCTGCACGACCGGCTGCGCTTCCGGCGTACCGGGAACGGGGTTTTCGTCGTCGAGCGGCTCGCGCCGTGACCGACGTCACGCAGGCCCGGCGGCGGGGTGCGCGCCGCTGGGCGATCGACCTGCGCCCGCTGCGCGTGCCCGCGTACCGGCGGGTCTGGACCGGCAACGCGATCGCGATGTTCGGCTTCCAGTTCACCGCCGTGGCGGTGCCGGTGGAGATGTTCGACCTGACCGGCGGCTCGCTCTGGGTCGGCCTGCTGGGCATCGCCGGTTTCGTGCCGCTGCTGCTGTTCGGGTTGTGGGGCGGCGCGATCGCCGATGCCCGGGACCGCCGCCGGGTGCTGCTCGTCGGCGGTTGCGTGCTCTGGGCGTCGACGCTGGGGCTGCTGGTGCAGTCGCTGGCCGGCGTGCGCAGCCCGCTGCTGCTCCTGCTGCTCGTCGCCCTCCAGTCGACCGCCTTCGCGATCACCTCACCGGCCCGCAGCGCGATCCTGCCCCGGCTCGTGCCGGCCGAGCTGGTCCCGGCGGCAACCACGCTGAACTTCACCACGTTCACCGCCGCCGCCGTCTTCGGCCCGCTCGCCGCCGGCCTGATCTTCGCCGGGTGGGAGGTCGGGACGGCGCTGCCCATCGCGTACGCGGCGGACGCGCTGCTGTACACGGCGGCGCTCTGGGCCACGCTGCGGCTGCCCGCGATGCCGCCCGCGCCGGACCCGGACGGCGGCGTCCGCAAGGCCGGGCTGGCCAGCATCGTCGACGGTTTCCGCTACCTGGCCACCACGCGGGTGCTGCTGCTGTCCTTCGCCATCGACCTGATCGCGATGATCCTGGCCATGCCGCGGGCGCTCTTCCCCGAGCTGGCGCAGGAACGCTTCGGCGGCGCCTCGGCGGTGGGCTGGCTCTACAGCTCGATCGCCATCGGCGCGATGCTGGGCGGCCTGACCTCCGGGTGGATCGGCCGGGTACGCCGGCAGGGCCTCGCGCTCACCGTGGCGGTGGTCGGCTGGGGCGTGGCGATCGCGCTCGCCGGGCTGGCCGGGCAGTTGTGGGTGGCGGTGGTGCTGCTGGGCGTCGCCGGCGCCGCCGACCTGGTCAGCGCCACGCTGCGCCAGTCGATGCTGCTGGTCTACGCGCCGGACCGGATGCGGGGCCGCCTCCAGGGCGTGAACACCGTCGTGGTGGCCGGTGGCCCGCGTCTGGGCGATCTGCGGGCCGGCGCGACGGCCGCCGGGTTCGGCACCGGCGTCGCCATGGTCGGTGGTGGCCTGGCCGCCGCCGTACTCGCGGTGTTGCTGGTGGTGGCGTTCCCGGCGCTGCTGCGCTATCGCTCGACCACCCCCGCCGAGGAGCGCCACTGACGGTAGGGTCGCCGACATGGGGATCGACGTGCAGCCACCGTCCGGTACACAGTGGACCATTTCCGCCGACGGCCACGAGGCCGTCGTGGTCGAGGTGGGCGGCGGGCTGCGGGCCTACCGGCACGACGGCGTGGACTACCTCGACGGGTACGCCGAGGACGAGGTCTGCCCCGGCTCGGCCGGTCAGGTGCTCGCGCCCTGGCCGAACCGGATCCGGGACGGCGTCTACTCGTTCGGGGAGCGGTCGTTCCAGCTCGACCTCACCGAGCCGGAGCGGCACAACGCGCTGCACGGCCTGGTGAACTGGGCGCGGTGGCAACTGATCGAGCAGTCGGCCCAGAGCGTGACGATCGGCTACGACCTGCCGCCCAGCCCCGGCTACCCGTGGGCGCTGCGGCTGCGGGCCCGGTGGAGCGTCGGCCCGGACGGGCTGCGGGCCGAGCACGAGGCGACGAACCTGTCCGGCGAGCCGGCGCCGTTCGGCTTCTCCGTGCACCCCTACCTGCAACTGCCGAAGGCCGGCGTGGACGGGATTCGGCTGCACCTGCCGGCCCGGCGGCGGGTGCTGGTGGACGGCCGCCTGCTTCCGGTCGGTGCGACCGAGGTGACCGGCTCCGAGTTCGACTTCACCAGCCCGCGCCCGATCGGCGACCTGGTCCTCGACACCGCCTTCGGTGACGTCGAGCGGGACGCCGACGGCGGCTCGGCGGTGACGCTCGGCTCGCCGGACGGCTCGTCCGGGCTGCGGATCTGGGCGGACCGCGAGTTCGGCTGGTGGCAGGTGTTCACCGGCGACACGCTCGGCGGGGAACGGCACCGCCGGTCGGTGGCGGTCGAGCCGATGACCTGCCCGCCGGATGCGTTCCGCTCCGGCAGGGACGTCATCACGCTGGAGCCGGGGCAGACCTGGCGGGGCGCCTGGGGCGTCCGGCCGGAGGTCTGAGCGTGGAGTTCGCCGAGGTAGTCCGCCGCCGCCGGATGGTGCGCAACTACGACCCCGACCGCCCGGTGCCGCCGGAGGTGGTGGACCGCCTGCTGGACCACGCGGTCCGCGCGCCGTCGGCCGGGTTCGCCCAGGGCTGGGGCTTCCTGGTGCTGGAGGAACCCGAGGACCGGGAACGGTTCTGGGCGGCGACCACGCCCGGTGGCGGCGGCCGGGAACGCTGGCTGGCCGGGATGCGCCGGGCGCCGCTGATCGTGGTGCCGCACGCCAACCGTGACGCCTACCTGGACCGCTACGCCGAGCCGGACAAGGGCTGGGCGGACCGCGCCGAGGACCGCTGGCCGGTGCCCTACTGGTACGTGGACACCGGCTTCGCGGCGCTGCTGATGCTGCTCACCGCCGTGGACGAAGGGCTGGGCGCCTGCTTCTTCGGCATTCCGCCGCAGCGGATCGAGGCGTACCGGGAGGCGTTCGGGGTACCGCCGGAACTCAGCCCCGTCGGAGCCATCACAGTGGGTTATCGGGTCGTCGACCATCGGTCACCGTCGCTGCGTAGAGGGCGGCGTCCGGTGCAGGATGTGGTGCGGCGGGGACGGTGGACCTGAGCGGTTAGGCTGACATCCACATCGTCAGCCGGGCCTGGGGGAGGAGAGCACGCCGTGATCTTCAGGGCGGTCCGGGACGGGCGTCCCTACCCGGAGCACAACCTCACGCTGAAGCAGTGGGCCGAGATCCCGCCGCGCCCGCTGCGGCTGGACCAGCTCATCACCACCAAGCGCGAACTGGCGCTGGACAAGCTGCTCGCGGAGGACTCCACCTTCTACGGCGACCTCTTCCCGCACGTGGTCCAGTGGAACGGCGGCCTCTACCTCGAGGACGGCCTGCACCGGGCGCTGCGCGCGGCGCTGCAGCAGCGCAACCAGATCCACGCGCGCGTGCTGGTCCTCGGCGACCAGGGCGAGTGACGCCCGGCTGAGCCTTGGTTAAGGTGACGCCATGACTCCTCTGGACCTGCTCGACATCGATGCGTCGCTCAGCGAGGAGGAGCGGCAGATCCGCGCCGTCGTGCGCCAGCTCGTGACCGACCGGGTACGCCCGCACGTCGCCGGCTGGTACGAGGACGGCCAGGTGCCGGCCCGTGAGCTGGCCCGCGAGTTCGGCAAGCTCGGCCTGCTCGGCATGCACCTGACCGGGTACGGCTGCGCCGGCGCGTCCGCCGTCGCGTACGGGCTGGCCTGCCTGGAACTGGAGGCCGGCGACTCCGGCGTCCGCTCGCTGGTGTCGGTGCAGGGATCGCTGGCCATGTACGCCATCTGGCGCTTCGGCAGCGAGGAGCAGAAGCAGCGCTGGCTGCCCGCCATGGCGGCCGGCGAGGCGATCGGCTGTTTCGGGCTCACCGAGCCCGACCACGGCTCCGACCCCGGCTCGATGGCCACCCGGGCCCGCCGCGACGGCGACGACTGGATCCTCAACGGCAGCAAACTGTGGATCACCAACGCGCCGATCGCCGACGTGGGCGTGATCTGGGCGCGCACCGACGAAGGCGTGCGCGGCTTCGCCGTACCCATGGACACGCCGGGGGTGACGGCGCGCGAGATCCGGCACAAGATGTCGCTGCGCGCGTCACTGACCGGCGAGATCGCGCTCGACGACGTCCGGCTGCCGGCGGACGCGCGACTGCCCGAGGCGATCGGGCTGAAGGCGCCGCTGGGGTGCCTGACCGAGGCCCGGCACGGCATCGTCTGGGGCGCGCTCGGCGCGGCCCGCGACTGCCTGGAAACCGCATTGGAGTACGCGACCACGCGCACCCAGTTCGGCCGCCCGCTCGCCGGTTTCCAGCTCACCCAGGCCAAGCTTGCCGACATGGCGGTGGAGTGGAACAAGGGGATGCTGCTCGCGCTGCACCTGGGCCGTCTCGCCGACGCCGGCTCGCTGCGGCCCCATCAGGTGAGCGTGGGCAAGCTGAACAACGTCCGGGAGGCGCTCGCCATCGCGCGGCAGTGCCGCACGATCCTCGGCGCGAACGGCGTCTCCGGCGAGTACCCGGTGATGCGGCACGCCAACAACCTGGAGAGCGTGCTCACCTACGAGGGCACCTCCGAGATCCACCAGCTCGTCATCGGCCAGCGGCTGACGGGCCTGTCCGCGTTCGCCTGACCTGCGGTTTCACCCGATCGGGACGCTCGGCGGGCGACTGTCGCACGGTGGCCGTACCGTCTTTGTCAGTCGATGTGTCGGACGAGGACGGTGAGGGCGATGGCCCGCGACGGTGACATCAACGAGCCCACCCGGGAGTTCCCGGACTACCCCACCAGCGAGTCCCTTCGCGACCGGGCGGAAGGCTCGCCCGACCCGGGCCGCGATCCCGATCGCGAGCCCGGTCCGGGCGCCCCGGCGTCGGGCGGCGGCGCGGCTCGTGGCCTGCTCTGGGTGCTCGGCGCGGCGGCGCTGGCGGTGGTGGTGCTGCTCGGCGTGCAGGCCACCGGTCTGCTGCCCGACTTCCGCAACCCGTTCGCCAAGGAGCAGACCGACCGCAGCCAGCCGCCGCTGCTCAAGTCGATCCGTGACCTGAGCCGCTACGTCGCCGCCGAGGGCAACTTCCAGGTCGTGGTGGACGTGCAGAACGACCGGCGCAACGTGCCCGACTTCCTGCTCAACGAGCGCACGCTGTTCGTCGGGGCGGGCCGCGTCGAGGCGTACGTCGACTTCGCGAAGATCGCCGACGGCGCGGTGACGGTCTCCGAGGACGGCAAGTCCGCCGAGATCAAGCTGCCCGCGCCGCAGCTCGGCGAGACCGACCTGGACATGGACAAGAGCTACGTGTTCGCCCAGCAGCGCGGCCTGATCAACCGGCTCAACGACCTGGTGGCCGGCGACCCCAACCGGCAGCAGCAGATCTACAAGCTCGCCGAGGACCGGATCACCGCGGCGGCCCGCGACAGTGGGCTCGCCGCCCGCGCCGAGGAGAACACCCGCAAGATGCTGGAAGGGCTGCTGCGCTCGCTCGGCTACGAGAAGGTGACTGTCACCTACACCGCGCCCTGATCTTGGTGCGCTGACGCCGCGCGCCCGCCCCGATGGTCCGGGGCGGGCGCGTCGCGTGTGTGCCGGTGTCCCGGCTTCGTGTCGCGTCAGCGGGTGGCGAGGTAGCGGTCCTCGTTCGGCATCAGAACCCACAGGATCAGGTAGATGATCACCTGCGTGCCGGGCAGCAGCAGCGACAGCAGGAACAGCAGCCGGACCAGGCCGGCCGACATGCCGAACCGCTGCCCCAGGCCGGCGCAGACACCGGCGATCATGCGCCCCTGGCGGGGCCGGACCAGTTTGCGACTCATCGTCGTCTCCCACTTCTGCGGCGATCCGCCGCGCTGATTCCACGGTAGAGAGGGGTGCGCGCCGCGCCCTCGGCCCCGAGGATGATCGGCGACCCGGGCACCCGTAGGTGCATACCCCGGACCGTCCCCACCGACTCACCGCGGAGACTCCCGGGTCGCCGCCGCGGTTTCCGGTCCGAGGTGGTCCCGCAGTCACGGGTCGGGGAACTGCGGTTCCTGCTCAGCGCTTCCGCACTGCTGGACACACCATCAGCCCTACCTCCCGCCCCCTCCCGCTCCCCCTCCCGCTCCCGCCTCCCGCCCTCTGCCTCCCGCGATCTTGTACTTGAGGCCCTCGACGTGCCCTATTTGCTCTGGATTGACGGGGCGGGAAGTGCAAGATCGCGGCAGTTGACGGGGTGGCGTGCGGTGGGAGCCGCGCTCGGTCGCGTGTTGCGGCGAGTGCGTTCCGTGGTGCGGGACTGGCGTTCCGTTGAGTGGGATTCGTGGAGATCTTGGAAGGAAAGGGTCCCTATGGGGGCCGTTTGGTTCCAAGATCTGCCGGGAGCCGGGAGCCGGGAGCCGGGAGCCGGGAGCCGGGAGCCGGGAGCCGGGAGCCGGCCTCCCGCCGCGCTGTGCGGCGATCTTGGAGTTGTGGTGGTTCACGAAGGTCGTAAATGCCGCCATCCGGGCGCCACAACTCCAAGATCGACGGGGGGAGTGGGGGCCGGAGGGGACAGCGCTTCCTCGCGGGCGGGCATGGGGCGGAGTGGGGGCGGGTATCACGAGGGCGGGGTAGGCTCGCGGGTCGGGCGCCCCCACCCTGGGCGCCGGCCGTCCCGCCTGGCGGGGGCGGCAACCCCACGCACCGGCTCGGATCCGCACAACGGGGACGACGGCGAGGAAAGCAGCAAATGATCAGTGTTTTCGATCTTTTCAGTGTCGGTATCGGGCCGTCCAGCTCGCATACGGTCGGGCCGATGCGGGCGGCTCGTACGTTCGTGGCGGGTTTGAAGGCCGACGGGCAGCTCGCCGACGTGGCGCGGGTACGGGCGGAGCTGTTCGGCTCGCTCGGCGCGACCGGGCACGGGCACGGCAGTGACCGGGCGGTGCTGCTGGGGCTGGAGGGCGAGGTCCCGGAGACCGTCGACACCGACTCGGTGGGGCCGCGCGTCGAGCGGATCCGCACCCAGCGGCGGCTCGACCTGTTCGGCAGTCAGGGGGTCGACTTCGATCCGGACACGGATCTGGTGCTGCACCGTCGGCGGTCGTTGCCGTACCACCCGAACGGGATGACGTTCGCGGCGTACGACGTGGCCGGGAACGAGGTGCGGACGCGCACGTACTACTCGGTGGGTGGCGGGTTCGTGGTGGACGAGGCGGCCGCCGGGGCGGACCGGATCAAGGCGGACAGCACCCGTGTGAAGCACCCCTTCCTCACCGGCGCGGAACTGCTCACCGTCACCACCGGCACCGGGCTGTCGATCAGTGAGGTGATGCTCGCCAACGAGCTGTCCTGGCGTAGCGAGGCGGACGTGCGGGCGGGGTTGCTGGAGATCTGGCGGGTGATGCGCGAGTGCGTGGAGAGCGGCTGCACCCGTGACGGCGTACTCCCGGGTGGGTTGAAGGTCCGGCGGCGCGCGGCGGAGATGCGGCGCAGCCTGGAGGCGGAGACCGGCGCCCAGGATCCGCTGCGCGCGATGGACTGGGTGACGCTGTTCGCGCTGGCTGTCAACGAGGAGAACGCGGCCGGCGGGCGAGTGGTCACCGCGCCGACGAACGGCGCCGCCGGGATCATCCCGGCCGTGCTGCACTACTACACCCGGTTCGTGCCGGGCGCGTCCGAGGAGGGCGTGGTCCGGTTCCTGCTGGCGGCGGGCGCGATCGGTGTGCTGTTCAAGGAGAACGCGTCGATCTCCGGGGCCGAGGTGGGCTGCCAGGGCGAGGTGGGGTCGGCGTGTTCGATGGCGGCGGCCGGGCTGGCCGAGGCGCTCGGCGGTACGCCGGAGCAGGTGGAGAACGCCGCCGAGATCGGCATGGAGCACAACCTCGGGCTGACCTGCGACCCGGTGGGTGGCCTGGTGCAGATCCCGTGCATCGAGCGCAACGCGGTGGCCAGCATCAAGGCGATCACCGCGGCCCGGCTGGCGTTGCGCGGCGACGGGGTGCACCACGTGTCGCTGGACAAGGTCATCAAGACCATGCGGGAGACCGGCGCGGACATGAAGGTCAAGTACAAGGAGACCGCGCGGGGCGGGCTCGCCGTCAACGTGATCGAGTGCTGACCTCGTTGGGGTGATCCCGGCCCGCACCCGGCCCGGGAGCGCTACTGACAAAGCGACCATCATGCGGTGACGTCAGGCGTCGCGGCGCTCTGGTCCGCCCGCACCTCGCTGCGCATCCTGGTCCGGCGGGATCTCGCGGTGAAGTACCAGCAGTCGGTGCTGGGCTACTTCTGGTCGCTGATCGAGCCGCTCGGCATGGGCCTGATCTACTGGTTCGTCTTCGGCGTGCTCTACTCCGGCGCGACCCGGCGGCACCTGGGGGAGGCGGCCGGGTCGTACCCGCTGTTCCTGATCACCGGGATCTTCGCCTGGATGTGGGCGAGTTCGGCGCTGACCGAGGCCGCCAACGCGCTCACCGGGCAGTCCCGGCTGATCACCACGATGAACCTGCCCCGGCCGATCTTCCCGATCGGGCGGGTCACCGGCCGCTTCGCCGAGTACCTGGCCGGGCTGCCGATCCTGGTCGCCGTCGCGGCGATCTACGCGAGCCAGGGGAAGATCCGCCCCGGCTGGAGTCTGCTCGCCCTGCCGCTGGCGGTGGCGGTGCAGTTCGTGCTGCTGGTGGGCCTGGCGCTGCTGCTGTCGGCGGGCAACGTGCTGATGCGCGACATCGAGCGCACCATGCGGCTGATCATCCGGCTGCTGTTCTACGCGACGCCGATCATCTATCCGCTCGACCTGGTGCGGGAGTCGGGCATGCCGGGCTGGCTCAAGATCGGGTACGAGCTGAACCCGCTGGTCGGGATCTTCCAGCTGCACCACGCGGTCTGGTATCCGGACGAGTTCCCGGACGCCCGGCTTCTCGTCATCACGGTGACCGGCAGCGTGGCAGTTCTGGCGCTCGGCTGGTGGGCGTTCCACCGCCTCGAACCGGCAGTGCTGAAGGAACTCTGAATGGCCCCGATCATCGAGGCGGACGGGCTCGGTATCCGGTTCGTCCGCAACCGGCGCCGCCAGCTGCGGCTGCGGGAGCTGATCGTGCACCGGGGCGCCCGCGACCCGGACGCGGGCCGGTTCTGGCCGCTGCGTGACCTGTCGTTCCGGATCGAACCGGGCGAGACGGTGGGCGTGGTGGGGCGCAACGGCACCGGTAAGAGCACGCTGCTGCGGCTGATCGCCGGTGTGCTCATCCCGGACGAGGGCTCGATCCGGGTGCACGGCCGGGTGGCGCCGCTGCTCGAACTGTCCGCCGGGTTCTCCGGGGACCTGACCGGGCGGGAGAACCTGTACCTGGTGGGCGGGCTGCACGGACTGTCGTCGGCGTACCTGCGGGAACACTTCGACGAGATCGTCTCGTTCGCCGGTGAGCAGGTGGAACGCGCCATCGACACGTCGGTGCGGCACTACTCGTCGGGGATGAAGGTGCGGCTGGGCTTCGCGGTGATCGCGCACCTGCCGCACCCGGTGCTGCTTGTGGACGAGGTGACAGCGGTCGGGGACGCGGAGTTCCGCGCGAAGTGCTATGCGACCATCGAGCGACTTCTCGCGGAAGGGCGCACGCTGGTGCTGGTGTCACACAACGACAAGGACCTCACCCGGTTCTGCCGTCGGGGGCTCTACCTCGACGCCGGACGGCTGATCGTCGACGGGACGATCGACGAGGCGCTGGCGGCCTACGCCGACGCGGCGAAGCGGTGACGCTCGCGATCGTGCTCGCCGCCGACCCGGCGGCGGGCCACCTCACCGAGCCCGGCCGGCCCGCCGGGGAACCGCTCACCGAACGCCTGGCCGCGCAGTGGCGCCGGGCCGGGGCGGACGACGTGCGTATCGCCGCCGACCTGACCGAGCTGGCCGACCTGGTGGCCGCCGCGACCGGCCCGGTGCTGGTGAGCGGCGCGGACCTGGTGGCGCACACCGCCGTACTCAAGCATCTCGCGACCAGCCCGGTGGGGCCGACGGTGGCGCTGGTGCTCACCGATCCGCCCGCTCCCGGGCAGGCCACCGTGCGCGAGGAGCGCGGCCAGGTGGTCGAGGTCGACGCCGCCGACGCGAGCGGCGTGTTCGGCGGCGCGCTGCGGGTGGGCCCGGCCGACCTGCCGGCGCTCGCCGACGCCGCCCGCCGCGCCGCAGGCACCGCGCCGGATGCGCCGGACGCGCGCCTGACCGACCCGGCGTCCGCGCCGGGCGTCGGCGCAACGGACGGCGGGCCGCGGAACGCGGTGGACCGGCTCGTGGCCGACCTCGCCGCCCGCGGCACGCTGATCTTCGCCCAGCGGGTACGTCTGCTCGTGGCGCACCGGGTCGGCGACGAGGCGCAGCGGGCGGCGGCCGAGGCGGCGGTGGCCGCTGTCGACGAGGACCGGGCCGAGTTGAAGCTGTCGGTGAAGGAGCGGGACGACTTCTTCACCACGTTCTTCGTCAGCACCTGGTCCCCGTACGTCACGAAGGCGGCGGCGCGCATCGGGATCGGCCCGACCGGGGTCACCATGGTCTCGGTGGCGTTCGCGGTGGCCGCGGCGGTGCTGTTCGGCGTCGGTGGACGGCCCGCGCTGGTGGCCGGGGCGGCCCTGCTCTACCTGGGGTTCGTGCTCGACTGCGTGGACGGGCAACTGGCCCGCTACACCCGGCACTTCAGCGCCTGGGGCGGCTGGCTGGACACGATGGCCGACCGGTTCAAGGAGTACGTGGTCTACGCCGGTCTCGGCTTCGGGGCCACGCATGCCGGGTTCCGGTACGGCTGGGCGCTGGCGCTGGCCGCGATGACGTTGCAGACCGTGCGGCACATGACCGACACCTGGTACGGGGCGTTGCACGACGAGGCGGCCCGGCGGCCCAAGGTGGTGAGCGCCGACGCGGGCGGCATCGGCGGGAAGCTGAACGCCGCGTCGACGCGGGTGCAGGCGGACACCGGCTCGGTGTCGTACTGGCTGAAGCGCACTGTGGTGTTCCCGATCGGGGAGCGGTGGGCGCTGATCGCGATCGCCGCCGCGCTGTTCGGGCCGCTGGTGGCGCTGGTCGCGGTGCTGGTCTGGGGGGCGCTGGCGTTCGCGTACACCGGGGGGTTGCGGACCTTGCGGGCGCGGTGGATGCGGGTGCCGGTGATGGCCACTGTGGACGCGGGTCTGCACCGTGACGACGGCGTGCTGGCGCGGACGCTGCCGACCACGCGGCGGCCGCTGCTGCTGGCGGTGCTGGGCGCGCTCGGCGCGGCGGGGACGCTGGTGTGGGCGCTGCTCGCGGTGCACGGTGGCGGCGACCTGCCGGTCTTCGTGCCGGTGCTCGCGCTGGTGCTGCTGCTGGGTGCCGCGCAGGCTTCGCGGGCGCCGTACGAGGGGTCGCTGGACTGGCTGGTGCCGGCTGCGTTGCGGGCCGCCGAGTATCTGTTCGCCATCGCGGTCGGGGTGGCGGGCCGGGCACCGGCCTGGCTGATCTTCGGGTACGTGCTGGTGCTGACGCTGCACCACTACGACCTGACCGCCCGGCTGGAGAAGCGGCAGTCGGCTCCGCCGCTGCACGCCGCCACGCTGGGCTGGCCGGGGCGTTCCCTGCTGCTGGCAATCGGGCTGATCGCCGGATATGCGAGTATCGCTCTGGCTACACTCGGTGCGTACCTTCTCGTGGTTTTTGTCGCGAGCGTGGTCCTCGCCTGGGTGGTCCTGCCGGCCCGCGCCCGTGGGGGTGTGCGCTCGCCGGGCTGACGGAGGGCGGGCCGGGGTGACCTTGATCAGCTTCGTCGTGCCGGCCTTCAAGGTGCAGGGCTACCTGCGGGAATGTCTCGACTCGATCCTCGACCAGCCGTTCGCCGACATCGAGGTGATCGGCGTCGACGACGCCTCCCCCGACGACAGCGGCGAGATCCTGGCCGAGTACGCGCTGCGCGACCCCCGGGTCCGCCCGGTGCGCCTCGCCGAGAACGTGGGGCTCGGTCCGGCCCGCAACATCGGGCTGGACCGGGCCGTCGGCGAGTACGTGTGGTTCGTCGACGGGGACGACTGGCTGGTGCCCGGCTGCCTGCCGCACGTCGCGGACCGGCTCCGCGACACCGCGCCGGACGTGCTGATCGTGGACCACGTCCGGGCGCACTGGAACAACATCGGCACCCGCAGCGCGATGCGCGAGGTGTTCCCGGTGCCGCCCGGCGCGACGACGTTCACGCTGCGGGACCGGCCGGAGACGCTGAAGCTGCTGCACACCGCGTGGAACCGGGTGGTACGGCGGGAGTTCCTGATCGAGCACGGGCTGCGCTTCGAACCGGGCTGGTACGAGGACGTCTCGTTCAGCTATCCGGCGCTGATGGCCGCCGGGCGGATCGGCGTACTCGACCGGATCTGCCTGAACTACCGGCAGCGCCGCACCGGCGCGATCACGAAGACCCGGGGGGACCGGCACTTCGAGGTCTTCGCCCAGTGGCACCGGGTGTTCGGGCTGATGGACCGCTGGCAGGTGACCGGGCTGCGACCGGCGGTCTTCGAGCGGATGATCTGGCACTACCTGACGGTGCTCGGCAACGGCGACCGGATCGCGCCCGAGCTGCGGGCGCCGTTCTTCGCCCAGATGCACGCCGACTACGTGCGGTTCCTGCCGCCCGAGGGCTATCCGGTCCCGCCCGGCCCGGAAGGGCTCAAGCACCGGCTGGTGGCGGCCGGCCGATGGCGGACGTTCAGCGCGTTGCGCGAGGCGCACCAGGCGACGGAGACGGCCCGGCGGACCGCGCGGCGGGCCCGGCGACGGGTCACGCCGGTGGTGCGGCGTACCGCCCGGCGGGCCCGTGACCTGGCGCTGGGCGAGTACTACCGGGCCGAGCTGCACCGGCCGGTCGACCCGACGCTCGCCGTGTACGCGGCCTACTGGTACCGGGGCTACTCGTGCAACCCGGCGGCGATCTACGAGGCGGCCCGCCGGCTCGCGCCGCAGGTGCGCGGCGTGTGGATCGTCCGCCGCGACCGGGTGGCCGCGCTGCCGCCCGGTGTCGAGTACGTGGTGGCCGGCACCCGCGAGTACCACCGCGTGCTGGCGCGTGCCCGCTGGCTGGTCAACAACGTCAACTTCCCGGACTTCGTCCGCAAGCGGCCGGGCTCGGTGCACGTGCAGACCCACCACGGCACGCCGGTCAAGGTGATGGGGCTGGACCAGCAGCGCTACCCGGTGGGCGCGATGGGGATGGACTTCGCCGGGCTGCTGCGCCGGGTCGACCGCTGGGACTACAGCATCACGTCGAACAGCTTCTCCACGCAGATGTGGGAGCGGGCGTACCCGGCGGACTACACGACGCTCGAGGTCGGCTACCCGCGCAACGACCGGCTGGCGCTGGCGACCGCCGAGGACCGAGGCCAGGTCCGCGCCGCGCTGGGCATCGCACCCGACGAGTACGTGGTGCTCTACGCGCCGACGCACCGCGAGCACCTGCCCGGGTGGCGGCCACCGTTCGACCCGGACCGGATGCTCGACGTGCTCGGGCCCCGGGGCCGGCTGCTGATGCGCAGCCACTACTTCCACGACCGGGAGCGGCATCCCCGGGGACCGGCGGCGGACGGCGTGCTGGACGTGAGCGCGTACGACCGGGTGGAGGACCTCTACCTGGCGGCGGACGTACTGATCACCGACTATTCCTCGGCGATGTTCGACTACGCGGTGCTGGACCGGCCGATAGTGGTCTACGCGCCGGACTGGGACGCCTACCGGGTGGCCCGGGGCGTCTACTTCGACCTGCTGGCCGAGCCGCCGGGCACCGTCGCGCTGGACTTCCCCGGGCTGCTCGACGTGTTCCGGTCCGGCGCGGTCGACGACGAGGCGGCCGAGCGGGCCCGGGCGGCGTTCCGGTCGCGGTTCTGCGCGCTGGACGATGGGCACGCCGCCGAGCGCGTGGTACGCCGCGTGTTCCTCGGCGAAATGCCGTAAAAGTGGTTACCGGCAGGTCACTTAACTGCGGAGCCCGGCGAATACCGCTTAATAGGACTGTCACGAGCCGAACATGGCACGTTTACCCGATGTGCGAATCAGATGATCCTGGTCACAGTCATTCCCGGGTTTGGGGAGAGAAAACTGGGGAGGTGGCGGTGGCGACCGTCGCGCTCAAGGATGTCACCAAGGTGTTCCCGGATGGAACAGTCGCGGTCGACACCATCAATCTGGACGTCAACGACGGCGAGTTCATGGTGCTGCTCGGCCCGTCGGGCTGCGGGAAGTCGACGGTGCTGCGCATGGTCGCCGGGCTGGAGGACCCGTCCTCCGGCGCGATCCTGCTCGGCGGTGAGCTGGCCAACGACCTGCCGCCACGCGACCGGAAGATCGCCATGGTCTTCCAGGACTTCGCGCTCTATCCGCACATGACTGTGGGCGACAACATCGGCTTCCCGCTGCGGCTCTCCGGCATCGAGCCCGGCCCGCGCGGCGAGCGGATCCAGGACGTGGCGAGCGCGCTCGGCATCGGCGACGTACTCGCGCGCAAGCCCAGCCAGCTCTCCGGCGGCCAGCGGCAGCGGGTCGCCATGGGGCGGGCGATAGTGCGCCGGCCCGGCCTGTTCCTCATGGACGAGCCGCTGTCGAACCTGGACAGCGGGCTGCGCGCCGAACTGCGGGCGGAGATCTCCGGCCTCACCCGCGAACTCGGCGTCACCACCATCTACGTCACCCACGACCAGGCCGAGGCGCTGACCATGGCCGACCGCGTCGCGATCATGCGCAAGGGCGTGCTCCAGGACGTGGGCACCCCCACCCAGGTGTACGGGCGGCCGGCCACGCTCTACGTCGCCGCGTTCCTGGGCAGCCCCCGGATGAACCTGCTGGAGGCGTCGGTCTACGTGCACCTCGACCGGTACGTGGCGCTGAACCTCGGCGAGCAGTCGCTCTACCTGCCCTGGGACGACATCCGCAGCCGGGCGGTGGCGCACTACCACGGCGAGCGGATCGTGGTCGGCATGCGGGCCGAGGCGCTCACCCCGGTCGCCCCGGACACCGCCGGTGACGTGCTGCACGGGCGTATCCGCTACCTGGAGCACCACGGCCACGAGTCGCTCGCGTTCCTCGACATCGGCGCCACCGCGATCGTGGTCGACGAGATGGGCACCCAGGTGGAGCAGGCCGCACCGGGCCAGCGCGGCCTGCGCCGCTTCAACCAGGTGATGCAGCGGCTCACCGGCCGTACGACGGAGGCGTCAGCCCCGTCACCGGAGGCCGGCGGGGGTGGCGGCAACCGCACCAGCGTGCTGCCCGACCCGGGCCGCCACCACCGTCGTCCGGCGGAACTGGCGGTACGGCTCGCGCCGTACCCGCAGGTGTCGCCCGGGCACCCGCTCGCCGTGCAGGTGCGGATGGACGCGCTGCACTTCTTCGACGAGCGAGGCGACCGCATCGACGTCGGCTGGCGGTGAAAGGAAGGGCACCCTGTTAACGCCTCCGGTAGAGGAAGGGCCCCTTGTTAACAGCCGCCGCCCGGTGGGACGGGCGGGTGACGGCGGTACGGGCCCCAGCCGACGAAGCGGGCGAACATGTCGGCCGGGGCGGGCGCGTCGTTCGGGTTGAGCCGGTAGAGGTCGCGCGTCGCCTCGTACAGCAGCCCGCACAGGTAGATCGACAGCCCGATCCGGTTGTCCTCGTACTCGCTGCGCAGCAGCAGACGGGCCGTCGGGCACGGCCACGGCTGGCCGCAGGCCCGGCAGCACCACATCGGACGCAGCGGCGTGTGCGGGGTGGCGTGCAACGGGTACGGCCGGGGTCGATCCGGCTTGGGTCCGTCCGGCGGCTGCCCGAGCTGGTGGCTGATCACCGAGGCTCCTCGTGGCCGTCGCGCCGGTTGCCGGCGTCGCCGCCGCGCTGCTCCGGGACCGGCCAGCGACCGCCGTTCGCCCGCCACTGCTGGGCCGGGGTGAGGTTGCCGACCCGGCCGGGATCCATCGTCGGGAGTGGACGGGTGGGTTGCCGCATCCAGTCCGGCAGATTGTCGCCCCGTACCCGCTGGGGCAGTGTCGGTGCCGACGCACCCCGGCAGCGGAACCAGCGCAGTCGCACGGCGCAACTCCTCTCGGTAGCGGGAATCGGACGAATTCGATTCCACTGCGTGACAGTCTCGTCACCGCGCCGCTAGGGTCGGAAGGCGTTCCACCCCCACCTTCCCGGCCGTCCGACCGGCCGATTTCCGTGTGCAGCCGTGTGCAGAGGTGTGCAGATGATCCGTGTGCCGTTGTGGGAACTGTTCGCCGGTGAGCTACGTCGGTTACGTACCGATGCGGGGCTTACCCAGGAGGCGCTGGGCGAGCGGGTGAGCTATTCGGCGTCGCTGGTGGCGGCCGTCGAGCAGTGCCGCCGCGCGCCGCGCGCCGAGTTCACCGAGCGCTGCGACGAGGTGCTGAACGGCGGCGGCCTGCTGGTGCGGATCCGGGACGCGCTGATGCAGGAGGCGCTGATGCCGTGGTTCCGCGAGTGGGTGAGCATCGAGCAGGAAGCTGCCTCACTGCGTAGCTTTCAACCGCTGGTGGTCCCTGGTCTGTTGCAGACCGAGGAGTACGCCCGTGCGCTCTACGAAGGGGCCGCGCAGTTCGTCGGCGAGGCTGTCGAACAGCAGGTGGCCGCCCGGCTGGCTCGGCAGGCGGTGCTGGACGGCCCGACGCCGCCGCAGTTCGTGGTGGTGCTCGACCACGCGGTGCTGGCTCGACCGGTCGGCGGGCCGAAGGTGATGCGGGAGCAGTTGGAGCACCTGATCGAGATGGCACGGCGACCCCGGGTCCACCTGCACCTGGTGCCGGAGACGGCCGGGGCCTATCCGGGGCTCAACGGTGCCTTCGTGCTCGCGACCCCGGCCGACGGTGACGACGTGGGCTACCTGGACAACCAGTTGCACGGCACAATCGTGGAGCGCACGGTGGACGTGAACTCACTTCGGCAGACGTGGGAGTCCATCCGCGCGGAGGCGATGCCGCACGGGGCGACCTTGGCGGCGATTTCGGAGGCGGCGAAGCGATGGAGTTGACCGGCGCGATCTGGCGCAAGAGCACCCGCAGCAGCGGTAACGGCGGCGACTGCGTGGAGGTGGCGGACAATCTGCCCGGCGTGGTGGGGGTGCGGGACAGCAAGGACCGGCAGGGGCCGGCGCTGACGTTCACGCCGTCGAGCTGGGCGGCGTTCGTCGCGTACGCCAAGCGCGCCTGACCCGTAGCGGTCAACCGGCAGCCGGGTCGCGAACGCTGGTCCGACGATCAGCGTTCGTGCTCGGCTAATCAATGAGTGGCAGAGCTGGACGTCGTGCCGTGCGGAGGCGATGCCGCACGGGGCGACTCTGGCGGCGATTTCGGAGGCGGCGAAGCGATGGAGTTGACCGGCGCGATCTGGCGCAAGAGCACCCGCAGCAGCGGTAATTCCGGCGACTGCGTGGAGGTGGCGGACAATCTGCCCGGCGTGGTGGGGGTGCGGGACAGCAAGGACCGGCAGGGGCCGGCGCTGACGTTCACGTCGTCGAGCTGGGCGGCGTTCGTCGCGTACGCGAAGCGGGGTTAGGCAGCGACCGCCGTCGTCACCCGGCGGCGGTGGTCCGCCGTTCCGGCGCGAACGGCCACTCCTCGAACGACTGGCAGCGGCCGTCCTCGGCGAACCGCATGATCCAGAGGTCGCGCCACTCCTGGTGGACCGGGTCGCCGTACCGGACCTGCACCCGGGCCACAGCGGTGTCGCCGTCGACCGCGACGACCTCCGAGGTCATCTGGAAGACCTCGTCGGGTCCGTCGCGTTCGCTGTCCCACATGCGGACGATGGCGGGCAGGCCGACCACCGGATCCCGGTACGGCCCCTGCTGGTAGGTCGCGTCGGGCGTGAACATCGTGCCGAGCGCCGCAGTGCCCGGTGTGCGCCACGCCTGCTCGTACGCCGCGATCCAGGCGGCCACCCGATTCCTGTCCATGGCTGCCAGCCTGCCATCCCCGCCCGCCCGGATCTCCCACATCGGCCGCCCGGGGTCGTCGTTGTGCACGACGACGTCGGCGTGCTCGGCCGGACGGGCAGTGGCGAAGTAGAGCCGCTGGGCGGGAAGGTAACGCTCGTGCCAGCGCCGCTCGACGTCGGCTCTCGTCGACACGCGGCTCTCGCGGATCACGGCCCGGTCCACCGTCTTGTCGAGCGCGGTGGACACGAAGACGCGCAGCTCCCACCGGTCGACCAGTTCCGGGCGCAGGAGGAAGACACCGTCGA
Source organism: Micromonospora sp. NBRC 110037 (assembly GCF_001652995.1). Lineage (NCBI taxonomy): Bacteria > Bacillati > Actinomycetota > Actinomycetes > Micromonosporales > Micromonosporaceae > Micromonospora > Micromonospora sp. NBRC 110037. The sequence goes on along the minus strand of NZ_BBVA01000017.1, from coordinate 8,246 downwards.
ACACCAGCACGGCGTCCGCCGGAGCGGTCGTGGGCGGCGGGGACAGAACCGCGTCGGTGGCGTGGTCGTAGACCGTCGGCCGGAAGCGTCGATCTCCGCCCGGGCCGAGCGGATCGAGCAGCACCCGGTTCAGCGACCCGTGATCGTGGGTGTCGATGTAGCAGCCCTCGGCCGAGAACTCGCCGCGCCGGTAACGCCGGGCGCGGGGGAAGAGGAAGTCGTCGACGGTCGCGCGGATGACGTACCGGCCCCGGGCGCGCAGGACGGCGGCCAGCTCGTCGGCGAGCGTGGTCTTGCCGGCGGCGGGCGGCCCGTCGACCGCGACCCGGGTCGGGTACGGCACGGTGACGGACCCGACCGCGTCGGCCAGGAGGCCGATCAGCTCCCGGCGGGGATAAATGGATTGCCCCTGCGCCCGGCCGGGAGTTTCACTGCCGCCCATGCCGTCCCCCTCACCGGTCTTCGTCGCGGGCACAGGTCGTTCGGGCACCTCGCGGATCGCCGACGTCATCGGCCAGCACCCGCTGATCCACCGGATCCCGATGGAAACCAAGTTCATCGTCGAACCCGGCGGCCTGCGGGACCTGGCCGACGCGCTCACCGAACGGTACGACCCCATCGTCGGCGAGGACGCCCTGCAGCGGCTCAGCGACTTCCTGACCGTACGGGTGCCCGGACGGCGTGACGATCGTGGCAAGACCGTGCCCGAGCTGGTCGGCGAACGGCGCTACCGGGACGCCGTACACCAGCTCTGGCCGCTGTTGATCGCGGACGCCTTCGAGGAGCCCGCGCCCGCGGCGGGCTTCGGCGACGGCGACCGGCCCACCGGGCCGTTCGGGCCGACGGGCCGACGACGGGTCGTGCCGAGGTACTTCCGCGACCGGGCCGAGCTGATCGCCGTCCTGCGCGGCCTGGTCGAGACGCTGTTCGGCGGCGCGGCGGCCGACGCGGGCAAGCCGACGTGGTGCGAGAAGACGCCGTTCAACCTCTTCGCCATGGACTTCCTCTGGGAGCTGGTCCCCGAGGCGACGATCGTGCACGTCACACGGCACCCGGTCTCGGTGCTCGCCTCCCACCTGGCCCAGCCGTGGGCGCCGTCAACAGTCGACGGGGCGCTGGCCTACCTCGTGCCGGTCTACCAGCGATGGCTGGCCAGGAGGAACGCGGCCGACCTGACGACCCGGCGGTACGTCGAGGTGAAGGCGGAAGACCTCGCGGCCGACTGGGCCGGGCAGCGGTGCGCCCTGTTCGAACGGCTCGGCGTCGAGGACGCCGTCACCGCGTCGACGTTCCAGGCGGGCAGGCTCGCGCACCGCGACGACCAGTTCGACGCCGGCACCCGCGCGTACGTCGAGCGGGAACTGGGCGAGATCATCCCCGCCATGGGCTACGAGTGACGGCCGAGCTGTCGAGGGCCGGCCCCGCTGTGCGGAGCTGACCGGCCCGATCAGGTGATGCGGCTCCGGATACGCCTTGCGGCGCAGTTCGCGGAGCACGCCGTGCCGGCGGAGCGCCCACGCCAGTCGCCGCGCGCTCGGGTGCCGGACGAACAGCACCGCCGCCCGGCGGACCAGCCCGAACCGGTTGTCGCTCACCTGGTCGTCGGCCGCCCGCCAGATCAGCTCGCGGACGCCGGGGCTGTCCAGCATCGCCCTTACCTCGTGGCGTACCCGGGGGTCCTCGGCCGCGGACGTGACGGCGGTGACCAGGCCGGGACGGTCGGCGAGCGGCTCCACCGACGCGGCGACGAGCGGCCGGCGTACGGTGTCCCGCTCCAGCAGCAGCAACACCGCCTCCCGGACCTCGGTGCTGTCGAGCCCGGACCGCAGCAGGCCCAGCGCGCTGCGCTCGACCTCGCGGTCGCGGTCCGGAAGGGACAGTGCGGCCAGCAGCACTGTCACCTCGTCGAGGTCGACGAGGTGACGCAGCCCGTCGCGGAACTCCGGGAGCGCCCACGCCACCGTCAGCCCGCGCGCGAGATCGCGGTTCATGGGCCATTCGCTACCCGGAGTCGACAGCCGCCGAAACGCCGCGACAGCGCCGTGAAATAAGCCGTGGTTACAACCGTTCACCTGACCCGGTCGTATTGGCAGCCTCGGTTGCGAGAACGACCGGCATGGCCGGATAGGGGTCGCTGATCGGTTTGCGCTGAGCATGGACTCTTTCCCGCACCGTCACCAGCGTGGGGCCGGCGACGTAATGCCTGCCCCGCCGCTCACCTCGTGCTTCCAGAAGGCCCTGCTCGACAAGGCTGGCCAGATCCCGAGATGCGGTCCTGTCCTCGACATCGGCAAGTTTGACGTACCCGGAGCGACGGATGCGATAGCCCAGGACTGCCTCGTAGAGGAGATCGGTCACCCGCTCAGGGAGCCTGTTCTCGGCAACGATCGCGTCCAACTCCGACCAGATGCCGGACGCCTCCTCGAAGCGGCGAGCGACGGTCTGCGCCTGCATGTGATGGGCGCGCAGGTTGAACGACACCCAGAGGTGCGCCGAACCTTCGGGGTTCCAGCGGCCACGTCCGGTAACCGCCAACACCCGGTAGTAGTCCTCGGTGTTGCTGCCCAGCCATTCCTCGATGCTGGAGAAAGCAGGCTCGACGATCGCGCGTCGGGAGAGCACCAACGTCTGAAGGGCGCGTGCCATTCGCCCGTTGCCATCACGGAACGGATGGATCATCACCAGGTTCAGATGCGCCATGGCTGCTTTGACGAGCGGAGAGGCGGTGACATCCGACCGTAGATCTTCGGTTAGCTCCTCCATGAGGTGAGGCACGTGGTCGGCGTCCGCGCCCTCGTACACCCGCTCATCGGTTCGCTCATCGTGGACGTAGATCGGGCTCTTGCGATATTGCCCCGGGCTCTTGCCCAGATCGTGCGAGAGCATCATGTAGTGCATGCTGCGGATCACCGACGTGTCGAACCGGAAGTGCGGATCCCCGGCGGTTTGCAGCACGTATCCCAGAGCCTGCCGATAGCCCCGGATCTCGGCGAAGGTCCGGTCGTCGGCGCTCAGCGGCTCCTCGCCGTCTAGCGCGGCGGCGGCGTCGTCCTCGGCGACCACGTAGCCCTCGATGCTGTTGGAGCCGAGAATCGCGCGGGCCAACATCGTGCGCCGGAGGCCACCGGTCCACCGGCGAGGAGTGCGCAGGACATCGGCGAGCATGCGGCGCATGTCATGCACCTCGGCCAGGACGGTCTCGTCGCGATCGTTGAGTTCTGGGGTGGCGTAGATCATCTCATGTCCCAATGTCTCTTAATAAGAGACAAGGCTAGCGTCAGGCGATGTGGATGTCACTTATTTAGTGACATTCGGCCAACGTGTTCCGGTGTCTTGCCGGGGAAGTTACCGGCGAGTAGCGTTCGGGCATGAGCATCGACTCTCGCCAGGTCGCGGCCGGTCTCCTCGACGCCGTGCCGTTCGCCCGCACGCTCGGGATCGAGTTCGTCGAGGTGGCGCCCGAGGCCGAGGGCGGGGTCCGGGCCGTGGTCCGGCTCCCCGACGACCCGGCGCACCACAACCACGTGGGCGGCCCGCATGCCGGGGCCATGTTCACGCTGGGGGAGAGCGCCTCGGGCGCGGTTGTCCTGGCCGCGTTCGGGCAGGTGCTCGACCGGGCCGTACCCCTGGCCGTGACCGCGACCATCCGCTACCTCAAGGTGGCGGTGGGGCCGGTGCTGGCGACGGCGCGGCTCGGCGGTGTCCCCGCCGAGGTGCTGGCCGAGCTGGACGCCGGGCGACGGCCCGAGTTCCCGGTCGAGGTGGAGGTCCGCACCGAGGACGGCACGCTCACCTCCTCGCTCACCGTGATCTGGACGCTGCGCCCGAACCGCTGACCCGCGAAGTGTGTTTGCCCGGCGCGGCGCCTGGATAGATTCAAACGATGCTGGGCCTCCCCGCGCACGTGAGCGCGTGTCTCTTCGATCTGGACGGTGTGCTGACGCAGACCGCCAAGGTGCACAACGCCGCCTGGGCGGAGACGTTCGACGCCTACCTGCGGCGACGGTCCGTCGAAACCGGCGAGCCGTTCCAACCGTTCGACCCCGGACCGGACTACAACCGTTACGTGGACGGCAGACCGCGCGCCGACGGGGTGCGCACATTCCTGGCCTCGCGCGGCATCACCCTGCCCGAGGGCTCACCCGACGACCCACCCGAGGCGGACACGGTCAACGGCCTCGGCAACCGCAAGAACGTCGTCCTGCTCCAGCGGATCGAGCAGCACGGCGTCGAGGCGTACGAAGGTTCGGTTCGCTACCTGGAGGCCGCCACCGCGGCCGGGCTGCGGCGGGCGGTCGTCTCGGCCAGCGCCAACTGCGCCGCCGTGGTGCACGCCGCCGGGCTGGACCACTGGCTGGAGGCGCGGGTCGACGGCGTGGTCGCCCGCGCGAACGGGCTGCGCGGCAAACCGGACCCGGACACGTTCCTGGAAGGCGCGCGGCTGCTCGGCGTCGAACCGGCGCAGGCCGCCGTCTTCGAGGACGCCCTCGCCGGCGTGGCCGCCGGACGGGCCGGCGGATTCGGGTACGTGATCGGCGTCGACCGGGTCGGCCAGGCCGACGAACTGCTGGCGCACGGCGCCGACGTGGTGGTCACCGACCTCGCCGAACTGCTCGCGGCGGAGCCGGCCGCGTGATCCGGGAACGGGCGTATCCGGTCGAGCCCTGGCATGTCCGGGAGGTACGCCTCGACATGGACGTGCTGGCCCAGTCCGAGTCGGTGTTCGCGCTCTCCAACGGGCACATCGGGCTGCGCGGCAACCTCGACGAGGGCGAGCCGCACGGCCTGCCCGGCACCTACCTGAACTCCTTCTACGAGCTGCGCCCGCTGCCGTACGCGGAAGCCGGCTTCGGCTTCCCCGAGTCGGGGCAGACCATCGTCAACGTCACCAACGGCAAACTGATCCGGCTGCTCGTGGACGACGAACCGCTCGACGTCCGCTACGGCGAGGTGCTCGCCCACGAGCGGGTCCTCGACATGCGCGCCGGGACGCTCCAACGCGACCTGCACTGGCGTTCCCCGGCCGGGCGCGAGGTCAAGGTCCGCACCACCCGGCTGGTGTCGTTCACCCAGCGCTCGGTCGCCGCCATCCACTACGAGGTGGAGCCGGTCGACGGGCCGCTGCGGCTGATCCTCCAGTCCGAGCTGGTCGCCAACGAGACGCTGCCGCCGCAGAGCCGCGACCCCCGGGTGGCCGCCGTACTGGAGTCACCGCTGCAGGCCGAGGAGGAACTCACCACCGACGACGGCGGCCTGCTCATCCACCGGACCAAGGTCAGCGGCCTGCGGGTCGCCGCCGCCATGGGCCACGACGTGCACGGCCCCGAACGCACCACGATCGAGAGCGAAGGGTACGAGGACTGGGTCCGCACCACCATCGGCTGCGTGCTCAAGCCCGGCGAGAAGCTGCACGTGATCAAGTACCTCACGTACGGCTGGTCCAGCCGCCGGTCGCTGCCGGCGCTGCGCGACCAGGTCGGCGCGGCGCTCGCCGCGGCCCGGCTCGACGGCTGGGACGGGCTGCGCCGGGCGCAGCGGGAATACCTCGACGCGTTCTGGGACGCCGCCGACGTGCGCGTCGAAGGCGACCCGGAGGTGCAGCAGGCCGTCCGCTTCGGCCTCTTCCACGTGCTCCAGGCCGGCGCCCGCGGGGAACGGCGGCCGATCTCCGCCAAGGGCCTCACCGGCCCCGGGTACGACGGCCACGCATTCTGGGACACCGAGATGTTCGTGCTGCCGGTGCTCACGTACACCCAGCCCGGCGCGGTCCGCGACGCGCTGCAGTGGCGGCACGCCACGCTCGCCCAGGCCCAGGAGCGGGCCCGCACGCTGAACCTCGAAGGCGCCGCCTTCCCGTGGCGCACCATCGAAGGACCCGAGTCGTCGGCGTACTGGCCGGCCGGAACCGCCGCGTTCCACATCGCCGCCGACGTCGCCGACGCGCTGCGCCGCTACGTGCTGGTCACCGGCGACGAGACACTGGAACGCGAGATCGGACTGGAACTGCTTGTCGAGACCGCCCGGCTGTGGCGATCCCTCGGCCACCACGACCGGGCCGGGCAGTTCCACATCGACGGCGTGACCGGCCCCGACGAGTACACAGCCGTGAAGAACGACAACGTCTACACCAACCTGATGGCGCAGCGGAACCTGCGTACCGCCGCGGACTGCGCGATGCGCTACCGGGACCAGGCCCTCGACCTCGGCGTCACCGAAGAGGAAGCCGCCGCGTGGCGGGACGCCGCGAACGACATGCACGTCCCGTACGACGCCGAGACCGAGGTGCACGAGCAGGTCGAGGGGTTCACCCGGTTCCAGGAGTGGGACTTCGAGCACACGCCACCGGAGAAGTACCCGCTGCTGCTGCACTACCCGTACTTCGACCTCTACCGCAAGCAGGTCGTCAAGCAGGCCGACCTGGTGCTCGCCATGCACTGGCGGGGCGACGCGTTCAGCGCCGCCGAGAAACTGCGCAACTTCGTCTACTACGAGCGGCGCACCGTACGCGACTCGTCGTTGAGCGCCTGCACCCAGGCGGTGCTCGCGGCCGAGGTCGGCTTCCTCGAACTGGCCCACCGCTACCTGCGCGAGGCCGCGCTGATGGATCTGCACGACCTGAACGAGAACACCCGCGACGGCGTGCACATGGCGTCCCTGGCCGGCGCCTGGATCGCGCTCGTCGCCGGATTCGGCGGCCTGCGGGACCACGACGGGACGCTCTCCTTCGCGCCCCGGCTCTCCAGCCGCCTCAGCCGACTGGAGTTCTCGCTCCAGTGGCGCGGGATGCGACTGCGCGTCGACGTGCGGCCGCACCAGACCACGTACTCGCTGCGCAACGGCGGCCCGGACACGGTGGTGGAGCTGAGGCACCACGGCGAGCCGCTGCGGGTCACCTCGGCGCAGCCGGTCACCGTGCCGATCCCGCCCGAGCACCCGACCGAGCCGCAGCCGGAGCAGCCGCAGGGCCGCGCGCCGCTGATGCACCTGCCGGAACGCATGTAGCGGTCCCGCCCCGAAGAGGCGGGACCGCTCGGTACGCGTACCCTCAGAACTGGCGGCCGTTGGACGGGCGCCCGCCGGCGTCGCGCGGCGCCGTGGCCCGCGGATCGTCGGATGTCCGCGCCGTCGAGGCGCGGTCGGCCCAGTCCGGCGAGCCCTCAAGCTCCCGCTTGCGGCGCTCCTGGTCGGTGAGTTCCTGTTCCCGGGACCTGTCCTGTTTCGCCATGACGATCCTCGCGATCCGTCGGGGTCCGTGGTCACCCCGCGCGTTCCCGCCCGGCGGCGGCTCAACCGTCCAGGTGGCGGGCGAAGCTGCGCCGCAGGTGGTCCTTGGGGCGGGAGCCGACGATCGAGCCGACCACCTCGCCGTCCCGGAACACCAGCATGGTCGGCGCGGACATGATCCGGTGGGCGCGGGTGGTGGCCGGGTTCTCGTCGGTGTTGAGGGTGACGAAGCGCAGCGCGTCGCCGAACTCCTCGGCCAGCTCGGCCAGGTGCTTCGACACCACCCGGCACGGCGGGCACCACTCGGCCCAGAAGTCGACCACCACGGGCCGGTCGGCGGCCAGCACGGTGGCCGTAAAGGTGTCGTCGGTGACCGGGGTCAGCCGGCCGGTCCCCGTGTCCTGAGGCATGTTTCCTCCCGTTGGGCGATCGCGTGGGCGAGCTGGTCGTGCAGGCGGCGGCGGACGTCGCCGAGCCGGTCGAGGTAGTCGTCCACCTCGGCGAGCTTGCGCCGCAGCACCGCCACCGAATCGGGGCAGACGTCACCGGAGTCGTTCCCCGCGCGCAGGCAGGCGACGAACGGACGGATGTCGTCCAGGCCGAAACCGATCGCCAGCAGGGAGCGGATCTCGCGGACGACGCGCAGTTCCGCCTCGTCGTAGATCCGGTACCCGTTGGCGGACCGGCCCGGCCGGACCAGGCCGTGGGTCTCGTAGTAGCGCAGGGTGCGGGTGCTCGTACCGGCCCGCCGCGCCAGCTCCCCGATCCGCATCCGCCGCCCCCGTCCCTGCCTGTGAATCGACGCTAAACCTTGCCGCCGACGTCAACGCAACCCCGCACGCGCGGCCTCCCCGCGCGGCGTTCCCCGCCGGGATCCCCGCTGGCTGTCCCCGTCGATCATGAGGTTGACGGCGTTGTGGATCTCCAAATCTGCCGCCAACTTCATGATCGACCCCGTCGGGCGGGGTCCGGTGGGGCTGGGGTGGCGTCCCCGTGGATCTTGGTACGAGCTGGCCCCTCCA
>NZ_BBVA01000016.1:0-65172 GCF_001652995.1 Micromonospora sp. NBRC 110037 | reverse complement strand
CGCGTTCGATCGCCCGACGAGTGGGAACCTGCTGGCTGTACCCGATGCGATGCAGCAGATAGGACACCCCGCGCAGCGTGTAGGAGACGCCGAAGCGGCGCTCGATCACCTCGGCCACCCGCGCGAGGGTCCAGCGGGCATCGTCCCAGCCGTGCACGATCGGCCCTTCGTCGAGCATCCCGGCCAGCTGTTTCAGCTGCTCAACCGAGAGTTTGCAGTCCGAGCCTCCCGGCCCGGCCGACGCCAGAGCCTCCGTTCCGCCAGCAGTCCACTGCCGTCGCCACAGACGCACCGACTTCTCGGAAACCCGCAGCTCAGAAGCGATCTGCGCGGTCGGTACGGACTTCTCGAACATGGTCGCGGCCTGGATCCGGACCTTCTCACGCCGGACCCGGGCTGCCGCGTTCATGCCACCACCAGCCGGATACCTCATGCCTCCGACCTACCGCCCACATCGACCCAGATCACGCAGACACGCCGACGGACGTCAGCCTTTCAACCTCTGTAATCCTCAAGTCTGATTGGGCGCACGGCGTCGAACATCAATCATCCTGGAATACTGTCACCTGTTGCCGCCGCGGGCGGGGCATGTTCTGCCGCGACAACTCGTAGGCCCGGTTTACAGGCACAGCCACACAGACGCGATCTTCGCTGACACACACTTAACGAAGATTACGTCGAGGTATCCCAACACTCTCTGAGCCAGGTTCGCTGGGCCTGAGCCGCCCCGGGTTATGTGGAGACGGCTCTACAAGATCCGGGGCGGTTCATCCGCCGCATCGGGCCTGCCCGAGCTCGGCGGTGACGCTGCGGTTGCCCGCTGGGTTCCGCCTCCGGGCGGAACCCAGCGGACCGTCATGCCGGTTGGGACTGGACGGTGTTGGCCAAGAGTAAGGACAGCTCCCGGACCAGGTCGTCCATCGACTGGCGGCTCTGCGCCTTGACCAGGCCCAGAGCGAGATCGGCCAGGAGGTAGAAGCCGAGGGTGCGGGACTGCTCGGAGCCGAACGCCGACATCAGTTCCTCCGCGCCCGCGAGGTCACCGCGATGCTTGGCCGCGATGACCCCGGCGGCGCGTTGGACGATCTCGGCCGCCTCGGGGGTGTACCCGGTCATCCCGATCAGATCTTCGGGGTGGCGGCGCGGGCGGCGTCGAAGCGGGAGATGACGTCGGTCCAGTTGACCAGGTTCCACAGCCGGTCCACGTAGTCCGGGCGGACGTTGCGGTACTGCAGGTAGTAGGCGTGCTCCCAGGCGTCGAACACCAGGATCGGGGTTGAGCCCTGCCCGACGTTGGCTGGCGCAACCAATTAGACGCGCCCGTACTGAAACGGTCGCCGACATCCGATCATCAACGGATCACTACGCGATCTACTTACTCCGCGTGGAGCACGGCCGCTACAACGGCGATTGTAGTGAAGGAAGGCTCGGCGCAAGGCGTTAGAGCGGCACGCACAGTAACGGGTTGCGGCCAACGATCGCAGGAGTGCGTTCACGGCTGGGTGATCATCGGTGGGTCAAAGGATGTGATTCTCAGGATCGCCGCTCGAGGCTGCCGGCCCGGCGCAACAAATACGTGTCCATGACCCAGCCGCGGCTCTGTTTCGCCGCCGTCCGCCGGGACCAGATTCGGTCGGCGACCTCGTCAAGGTTGCCGGCCACCAGTTGCTCGTCGGACGAGCCGAGGTTCGCGCCCCACCAGATCCGCCAGGCCGACAGTTCGGGGAGCTGGCGACAGGTCAATGCCCCGTCGAGCAGGACGACGAGGTTGTCGTGTGTCGCCGCGTCGTGGAGCAGGCGGCGGCCGGTCGTGATGGTGATCGGGCCGCCGATTGTGTTGAGGACGAGCCGGTGGTGTGCCGCCAGCAGTTGGATGCTGCTGAGGCCGGGTACGACGTCCACGGTGATGTCGACCCGTGCGCGTTCGGCGATGCGGTCGGCCACACGGATCGCCGAGTCGTACAGGGCCGGATCGCCCCAGACGAGCACTGCGGCGTCTCCCGGGTTGTCCAGCAATGCCTGCTCGAACGCCTCGGCCCGTGCCTCGTGCCAGTCGCGTACCGCGCCGGTGTAGTCGGCCGGGCCGGCACGGTCGCGTTCCGGGTCGGGTACGTGCACGAGCCGCCAGGCGCCGGTGACGTGCCGGGCGCAGATCGCCTCGCGCATCGCGATGAGGTCGGCCGTGCCCGGGTGCTGTCCGGTCTTGTCGGCGACGAGGAAGTAGTCGGCCTCGTTGAGTGCCCGGACGGCCTGGGCCGTGACCAGTTCGGGGTCGCCCGGGCCGAGGCCGACCAGGGTGAGGCGCCGTGTCACGCCTGATCCTCCAGGTCTCCCTCGACCTCGAGGTACACGCGGGCCATCTCCGCCATGACCTCGGCGTCCGGTTCGGCCCACAGTCCACGGTCGGCGGCCTCGTTCAGCCGTTCCACGATGCCGCGCAGTGCCCAGGGGTTCGCGCGGCGCATGAACTGCTGGTTCGTCTCGTCGAGGACGTATTCGCGGGCCAGTGACTCGTACATCCAGTCGTGGACGACACCGGCGGTGGCGTCGAAGCCGTAGAGGTAGTCCACGGTGGCGGCGAGCTCGAACGCTCCCTTGTAGCCGTGGCGCTGCATCGCCGCGATCCAGCGCGGGTTGACCACCCGCGAGCGGAAGACGCGGTTGGTCTCTTCCTGCAGGCTGCGGGTGCGTACGGCGTCGGGCGTGGTGGAGTCACCGACGTACGCCCTGGGTTCGGCGCCGGTCAGCGCGCGGACCGTGGCGATCATGCCGCCGTGGTATTGGAAGTAGTCGTCGGAGTCGGCGATGTCGTGCTCGCGGGAGTCGATGTTCTTCGCGGCGACGGCGATGCGCCGGTAGTTGGTTCGCATGTCGTCGGTTGCCGCGATGCCGTCGAGGCCGCGGCCGTAGGCGAAGCCGCCCCAGGCGGTGTAGACGGCGGCCAGGTCGGCGTCGTCGCGCCAGGTGCCGGACTCGACGACCTGGAGGATGCCGGCGCCGTACGATCCGGGCTTCGAACCGAAGATCCGCGTGGTGGCCCGCCGCTGGTCGCCGTGCTCGGCGAGGTCGTGGCGGGTGTGTGCCCGCACGTAGTTGCGCTCATCGGGTTCGTCGAGCCCGGCGACGAGCTGCACGGCGTCGTCGAGGAGTTCGATGACGTGCGGGAAGGCGTCGCGGAAGAATCCCGAGATGCGCACGGTAACGTCGATGCGGGGCCGGCCGAGTTCGTCGAGGCCGATCACCTCCAGGCCGTTGACCCGGCGTGAGGCCGTGTCCCAGATGGGGCGTACGCCCAGCAGCGCCAGCACCTCGGCGATGTCATCGCCGGAGGTGCGCATCGCGGAGGTGCCCCACACGGAGAGGCCGACCGATCGGGGATGCTCGCCGGTTTCGGCGAAATGCCGGGCGACGAGGGACTCGGCCATCGCCTGTCCCGTTTCCCAGGCCAGACGGGACGGAACGGCCCGCGGGTCGACGGTGTAGAAGTTACGGCCGGTCGGCAGGACGTTGACCAGTCCGCGCAGCGGGGAGCCGGAGGGCCCGGCCGGGACGAAACCGCCGTCGAGCGCGTGCAGGACGTTGGTCAGTTCGTCGGTGGTGGCGGCCAGTCGCGGCACGACCTGCTCGGCGGCGAAGCGCAGGACGTCGCGTACCACCGGGTCGTCGTGCAGCGCGTCGATCGCGTCAGCCTGCCAGCTGGCCTTCTCCATCGCCTCGATCAGGGCACGGGCCTGCGCTTCCACGGCGTCGACGTCGGCCGCCGGGGCGTCCTCGGCAAGACCCAGCGCGGCGCGCAGGCCGGGCAGTGCCCGGTTCTGTCCGCCCCAGACCTGTGTCGCGCGGAGCACGGCGAGCACCAGGTTGACGCGTGCCTGTCCGGTCGGCGCCTGGCCGAGCACGTGCAATCCGTCGCGGATCTGTACGTCCTTGATCTCGCACAGCCAGCCGTCGACGTGCAGCAGGAAGTCGTCGAACTCCTCGTCGCCGGGCCGTTCGTCCAGGCCGAGGTCGCGATGCATTTGTGCGGACTGCATCAGCGTCCAGATCTGCTGGCGGACCGCGGGCAGCTTTGCCGGGTCCATCGCGGCGATGTTGGCGTGCTCGTCGAGCAGTTGCTCCAGCTTGGCGATGTCGCCGTAGCTTTCGGCGCGTGCCATCGGCGGCACCAGGTGGTCGACGATGGTGGCGTGCGCGCGGCGCTTGGCTTGGGCACCCTCGCCAGGATCGTTGACCAGGAACGGATAGATCAACGGCATGCTGCCGATTGCCGCGTCCGTGGCGCAGGCGGCTGAGAGCGCGGCGTTCTTCCCCGGCAGCCACTCCATCGAGCCGTGTTTGCCGAGGTGCACCACCGCGTCGGCGCCGAAGCCGTGTTCGAGCCAGCGGTACGCGGCCAGGTAGTGGTGCGACGGAGGCATGGCCGGGTCGTGGTAGATCGCGACCGGGTTCTCGCCGAAGCCACGCGGGGGCTGGATGAGGATGACGACGTTACCGGCGCGCAGGGTGGCCAGCACGATGTCGCCGTCGTCGTCGACGAAAAGCGAGCCGGGAGCCTCGCCCCAGGTCTCGGCCATGGCGTCGCGCAGCGCGGCGGGCAATCCGGCAGTCCAGCGCCGGTAGTCGTCCCGGCTGATACGCACGTGCGACTCGCTGAGCTGAGCCTGCGTGAGCCACTCCTCGTCCTGCCCACCGGCGGCGATCAAAGCGTGGATGAGCGCGTTGCCGGCCGTCGTGTCGGCATCCTCTCCCTCGACCGGGAGCAGCGGGTCGAGCCCGGGAATTGCGCCGGGTGCGCCGAGGTCGTAGCCGGCATCTCGCATCGCGCGCAGCAATCGGATCGCCGACACGGGCGTATCGAGGCCGACGGCGTTGCCGATGCGGCTGTGCTTGGTCGGGTAGGCCGACAGGACGAGGGCCACCTTGCGCTCGGCGGGCGGGACATACCGCAGTCGGGCGTGGTTGACGGCGATGCCCGCGACGCGGGTGCATCGCTCAGGGTCGGTCACGTAGCGGGGCAGGCCGTCGGCGTCGACCTCCTTGAATGAGAACGGGACGGTGATGAGGCGGCCGTCGAACTCGGGGATGGCGATCTGGGTCGCGGAGTCGAGCGGGGTGACGCCTTCGTCGGACGCCTCCCACTCGGCTCTGCCGGACGTGAGCGCCAGAGCCTGCAGCACGGGGATGTCGAGGGCGCGCAGCCGTTCGACGTCCCAGGACTCGTCGTCGCCGCCGGCGCTCGCGGTGGCGGGCCGGGCGCCGCCGGCGGCCAGGACCGTGACGACGATCGCGTCCAGGGTGGCGAGTTCGGCGTACAACTCCTCGGGCGCCGCCCGCAGTGACGAGACGTAGATCGGTACGCCGGCGGCCACGCCGGTGGTGTCGATGGCATCGGCGAGTTCGTGGGCGAACGCGTTGTTGCCGCTCACCTCGTGGGCCCGGTAGTACAGGACTCCGACGCGGGGCCGGGCGTCCGGGGCCGGCTGCCGGCTGACTCCCCACTCGGGCAGCACGGCCGGCGGTTCGAAGCCTTCGCCGGTCAGCAGCACGGTGTCGGACAGGAAGGCGTGCAGTTGGCGCAGGTTCTCCGCGCCGCCCTCGGCGAGGTAGCGGTGCGCCTCGGCGCAGACGCCGATCGGGACGGTCGACAGCCCCATCAACGCGGCGTTCGGCGTCCGTTCCCCACCGAGCACGACCAGGGGACGGCCGGTGCCGCGGATCAGCGCGGCGAGGTCGCGTACGTCCTCGGGCGAGCCGAGCACCCGCAGAACGACCACTTCGGCCTCGGTGGTCAGGGTGTCGCGGCGCTCGCCGGTGAGCCGGGCAGGGTTGGCCCAGGACCAGTCCGCGTTGCTGGCCCGCGCCGAGAGCAGGTCGGTGTCCGAGGTGGACAGCAGGGCGATACGTGTCATGTTTCTCCTTCGGTGACACGGGAGCCGAGGCGCAGGTCGCCGACCGGACGGCCGGCGCGTAGGTGCTCGCCGACGAGGCGTGCCGCGTCGCCGGGTCGCACCGGCCCGTACCAGGTGCCGTCGGGGTGCACGACGGCGACTGGTCCGTGGTTGCACGGGAACAGGCAGCCGGTCTGGGCCATGAGGACGTCGGCGTCGGTGAGCTGCTGCTCGACGAGCGCGCCCACGATCGCGCGATAGGTCTCGTCCGCGCCGCGGGCACTGCAGCGCGGGCCGCGGCACAGCAGTAGATGATGGCGGTACGGCGGCAGGGTGTCCCAGGCCGGTGAGGTGAGTGGCGCCTCGTGCCCGGTGATCGCGCGCTCGCCGAACCGGATGACCGGCGGGTCGATCTGCTGACGGTGCCAGTGGCCGGCCACGCGTCCCACCCACGAACGGGCGAAAGTCAGGTCGTCGGTGCACACCGGTTCCAGGCGAACCTCCCGGGTGCCCTCGGCGTGCAGCAGGTCGAGCACATGGGTCAGCGTCGGCTCGCCGGCTTGCAGGAAGGCCAGTCGGGCGCCGGCTGCCTCGGCCTGCCCGCGTAGCACCGGCGACGCGGCGTCCGTCAGTGCGGTCGCGACGTGAACGAGGACGCTCACGGGGTCAGGAGCCGGTGATCCGGTGCGATCGGGACACGGGGTCTTCTTTCGTCCGGGGCCTGTGCGCGAGGCCTGGATGGGCACGTGTCGCAGACGGATCTGCGGCCAGCAGGTCTTCGGACTCGGGATCAACCGGACGGGGCGCCTTCCCAGACCGTGGGTCCAGTGGCGTCGTGCCCCGCCCGTCACCCTCACCGCTGCGCGTCAGTCCCGGATTCGCACCGGGTTCCCTGGCTCATGGCTGAGTTTGACTGGCATCACGACGGTAGCACCGACAGCCGGTGTCGCCGGGGACGGGCTCTGGCACCATGTCGCCGTGACCGAGAGGACCCGCCGCGACCTGTGTCCCGGCCTGCTGCGCCCATGGATCGCCGACGACGGCGCGCTCGTGCGGGTGCGCGTCCCCGGCGGGATCGTGCCGACTGCGGCGCTGTGCGCACTCGTGGAGGTGGCCCGTGCGCACGGCGACGGCGCGGTCCACCTGACCAGCCGCGCCAACCTGCAGGTGCGCGGTCTCGAGCACGACGATGGGCGGCTGCCCGAGACCGTCGTCGCCGACGTCATCGCGACCGGGCTCGTACCGTCCACGTCGCACGAGCTGGTCCGCAACATCCTCGCCTCACCGCTGACCGGACGCAGTGGCGGCCGGGCCGATCTACACCCGGTCGTCGCCGGACTCGACGCACGGCTGCGCGCCGAGCCCCGGCTCACCGCGCTGACCGGACGGTTCCTGTTCGTGCTTGACGACGGCCGCGGTGATCTGGTCAGCCGTGACTTGGACCTGGGGTTGGTGGCGCTCGACTCGGACACCGCGCAGCTACGCGCCGGAACCTCGGCGTGGGGGCCAGTCATCCGGCTGGACGAGGCCGCCGCGGCGCTGACCGGGCTCGCCGTACGCTTCGCCGGGCTCGCGGGTGACCGGCCTGACTCACCCTGGCACGTCGACGAGCTGCCCGGCGCCGGCGCCGCGCTGCTGGGCACCGTACTCGACCGTGCCGAGCGGACCCGGGTGAGCACACCTCCACCCGCGCTGGGCAGGATCGTTCAGGATGACGGCCGCGTCACCGCGCACCTCGCGGCTTCCGGCGGCCGAGTGGACGCTCCCCTGCTGGAGGAGATCCGCGCGCTCGGCGCCGGCGAGATCGTCGTCACCCCGTACCGCACCCTGCTCGTCCCCGATCTGGAGAACGCATGAGTCTCACCACACCGGCACGCCGCTACGACTACGTCACCGACGGCGCGGCGATCTACGACGCCTCGTTCGCCACCATCCGTGCCGAGGCCGATCTTTCGGGTGTGCCGGCCGACGCCGAGAAGGTCGCGGTGCGGATGATCCACGCATGCGGCCAGACCGACCTCACCCGCAACCTGGTGATCCACCCCGGCCTGGTGGCCGCCGCCCGCGGGGCGCTGGAGGCGGGGGCGCCGATCCTGACCGACGCGCACATGGTCGCCGCCGGCGTTACCCGCGCCCGCCTGCCCCGTGACAACGAGGTCCGCTGCTTTCTGCACGAACCCGAGGTCCCGGCGCTTGCCCACCGGTGGGCAACGACCCGGTCGGCGGCGGCGGTGTCGCTGTGGACCGACCACCTCGCCGGCGCGGTCGTCGCCTTCGGCAACGCCCCCACGGCCCTGTTCCACCTGCTGGAGATGCTGCGCGACGGCGCGCCACGACCAGCTGCGATCATCGGTACGCCGGTGGGATTCATCGGCGCCGCCGAGTCCAAGCAGGCGCTCATCGACCTCGCCACCGACGCCCCCGGCCTCGACGTGCCCTATCTCGTGGTGACCGGGCGCCGGGGCGGCTCGGCGATGGCCGCCTCCGCGCTCAACGCCCTCGCCCGGGAGGCGGAGTGACCGGGCGGCTGTCCGGCGTCGGGGTCGGCCCGGGTGATCCCGAACTGATCACGCTCAAAGCCGCCCGGCTGATCGGCGCGGCCCAGGTCATCGCCTACCACCAGGGTGTCGGCAAACAGTCCAACGCGCGCCGCATCGCTGCCGGGCTGTTCCCGGACGACGTGATCGAGGAGGCGCTGGTCTATCCGGTGACGACCCAGAGCACCGAGCACCCGGGCGGGTACGCCGGGGCGATGGCCGACTTCTACGCCGAAGCCGCCGAGCGGCTGCGGGCCCACCTTCGTGCGGGCCGCGACGTGGTCGTGCTGGCCGAGGGCGACCCGATGCTCTACGGCTCGTTCATGTACCTGCACGACCGGCTCGCCGGCGAGTTCGACACGCAGGTCGTCGCCGGTGTGCCCGCCTTCGCCGCCGCCACCGCCACCACCGCCCTGCCGCTGGTCCGGCAGACCGACGTGCTGACCGTGCTGCCGGGAACGTTGCCCGAGCCCGAGCTGGCCCGGCGTCTCGCCGACACCGACGGGGCGGTGATCATGAAGCTGGGCCGGACGTTCACCAAGGTCCGCTCGGCGCTCGAGCAGGCCGGGCGCGTCGAGGGCTCCTGGTACGTCGAACGGGCGTCGATGACCGCCGAGCGGGTACTGCCTGTCGCCGACGTGGACCCCGCCACGGTGCCGTACTTCTCGATCGTGCTGGTCCCCGGCGACACCCGGCCCGGAGTGGCCCGTTACGACCTCCCGGCCACCAGGGTCACCGAACCTTATCCCGGTGCCGAGGTCGTCGTCGTGGGCCTCGGCCCCGGTCCCGATCGGTGGCTCTCCCCCGAGGCGTCGCAGGTGCTCGCCGAGGCCGGCCACGTCGTCGGCTACGGCCCGTACGTCCAGCGCGTCGCGCAGCGCCCCGGACTCGTCCGCCACGCCTCCGGCAACACGGTCGAGCTCGAGCGGGCCCGGCAGGCGCTCGAACTGGCGCTCGCCGGTGAGCGCGTCGCGGTCGTCTCCGGCGGTGACGCGGGCGTCTTCGGCATGGCGTCGGCGGTGTTCGAGGCCGCGGAGGACCCCCGCTACGCCGGCGTCGCCATCCGTGTCGTACCCGGGATCTCCGCCGTCCAGGCGGTCGCGGCGCGCGCGGGCGCGCCGATCGGGGCCGATTTCGCGGTGATGAGCCTGTCGGACCGGCTCAAGCCGTGGGAGGTCGTGGTCAAGCGGCTGCGCGCTGTCGCCGAGGCGGATTTGGTGCTGGCCCTCTACAACCCGCGCTCACGCTCACGCACCGAACAGGTCGCGCAGGCCCGGGCCGTGCTGCTGGAGCACAAGTCCCCCCGGACGGTCGTGGTCGTGGGCCGCGACATCGGCCGGGCCGGGGAGAGTCTCACCGTCACCTCGCTCGGCGAACTGGACCCCGGCAGCATCGACATGAAATGCCTGTTGATCATCGGCGCCTCGGCGACGCGAGTCACCGCGGCCGGACGTGTCTGGAGCCCGCGCTTCGTGCCCTGATCAGCCGCGCACGCGGCGCTCGCGACCGGCCGAGTAGAGGAACGACTCGCCGCCACGGACGTCCCCGGCCAGCGCCGGGCCGACCAGGATGACCGCTGCCTGTCGCAGACCGGCCTGCTCGACCCGGCCGCCGATGTCGGCCAGCGTGCCGCGCAGGATGAGCTCCTGCGGCTGCGACACCCGGTGCACCACGACTATGGGGCAGTCGTGGCCGTAGTAGCCGGCCAGTTCGGCGGCCAGCTCGCGGGTACGCGTGACCGCCAGGTGCAGGGCGAGCGTCGCGCCGGTCGCGGCGAACGCGGCGAGCTTCTCTCCCGACGGCATGACCGTGGACCGGGCCTGCGCGCGGGTGAGCACGACCGACTGGGCCAGCTCCGGGACGGTCAGCTCGGCGCCGACGGCGGCGGCAGCAGCCGCATAGGCCGGCACGCCGGGCGTGACGTCCCACGGGACCCGGGCGGCGTCGAGCCGGCGTGCCTGCTCGTGCACCGCCGAGTACAGCGACGGGTCACCGGAGCACAGCCGTACGACCTCGGACCCGTCGGCGTGTGCCTGGACCAGGTGCGTGGTGATCTGGTCCAGGTCGAGGTGCTGGGTGTCGATCAGCCGGGCGTCGTCACGGCAGTGCTCCAGCACCTCGGCGTCGAGGTACGTGCCCGGGTACAGGCACACGTCGGCGGACTCGAGCAGGCGTACCGCGCGGAGGGTGAGCAGGTCGGCGGCGCCGGGCCCGGCCCCGACGAAATGGACGGTCATGAATCTCCCTTGACGATGGACCACTGGCTGACTGCCCGTGCGGGCGTCCAGCCGGTGAAGCCGCCGAGCGGTTCGGCGCGTTCGACGTGCAGGCGGACGAGTTCACCGCCGCGCCGGCTGTGCTGCTTCAGCAGCACCGCCTCGGTCTCGGCGGTGACACCGTGCACGACGAGCCGTCCACCGGCGCCGAGCGCATCCCAGCAGGTGTCCAGCACGCCGGGGACGGTGGCCCCGCCGCCGACGAACACCGCGTCGGGACGGTCCAGGCCGGACAGGGCCCCGGGCGCCGAACCCTCGACCAGACACAGACCCGGCACGCCGAGGGCAGCGGCGTTGCGGTGCACCAGCGCGGCCCGGTCGGAGCGGGGCTCCACCGCGATCGTCCGTGCCGTCGGCCAGGCCCGCATCCACTCCACACCGATCGAGCCGCTGCCGGCGCCGACGTCCCACAGCAGCTGACCGGGCGCGGGCGCGAGCCGGGCCAGGGCACTGGCCCGCAGGTCACGTTTGGTGATCTGCCCGCCGTGCTCGAACGCGTCGTCGGGCAACACGCCGCCCGAGGCCCAGCCCGGACCGGCACCGCGAGCTTCGACAGCGAGAACGTTCAACCGCGGCACGTCGTTCAGGTCCCACCCGGCCGCGGTGGTCGCGGTACACGACTCACCGGCGGCACCGAGGTCACCGAGCACGACCAGCCTGGACTGCCCCCAACCGAGCCCGGTCAGCACCGCGGCCACGGCCGCGGGTGTCGTCTCGTCGCTGGACAGCACGAGCAGCCGGCGCCCGGCCGAGAGCGCAGGCACGATCAGCCGTAGGTCCCGGCCGACCAGGCTGACCGTGGTGACGGACTCGGCCGGCCATCCGAGACGTGCTCGGGCGAGGGCTACCGAGGAGACCCCGGGCACGATCGTCACGCGCTCCGGGCCCAGGACGTCCAGCAGCGTCGTGCCGATACCCGACACGAGCGGGTCGCCGGAGGCCAGCACGACAACCGGCCCTCGCGCGGAGGCGAGCACACCTGGCAGATTGTCCCGCAGCGGCGACGGCCACGCCACGCGCTGCTGGCCGTCGACGGGCGGCACCGCCTCGAGGTGCCGCCGCCCGCCGAGCAGCGTCGCGGCCGCCCGCACCAGCGCCCGGGACGGCTCCGGCAGACCCACCCACCCGTCAGCCCCGATCCCCACCACGGTCACCCGCTCCTCCATGGAGATGCACCCTAGCCGCCCACCGGCCCTTGCCCCGGCCACCGGGGCGTCTATGGTGATGCACAGGTTCGAGGTGCCCCACGACCGTGGTCGCGGGGAGAATCTGGGAAGCCGGTGAGAATCCGGCACAGGGCCCGCTGCGGTGATCCAGGCATTGACCTGGGAAGTCCGAAGACCGGCCTCGATCCGATCCACGGCGCATGCCGCGTCGTGGACCGCCATGGCAGATCGAGCGGGAGCCCTACATGCCAGCGCAGTACCCCTTTTGTGCCGTCGTCGGCGCCGACGACATGACTCTCGCCCTCACCCTGGTCGCGATCGATCCGCTCATCGGCGGTGTCCTGATCCGCGGGGAGAAGGGCACTGCCAAGACCACTACCGTGCGCGGCCTCGCCGAGGTGCTCCCGGCGGTACGGGTCTATGCGGGCGACCGGTTCTCCATCGACCCGGACGATCCCTCGGCGGTCTGCCCCGACGGGCCGTTCGACGTGCCCACGCCCGTCGTCGAACGGCCGGTACGCCTCGTCGAACTACCCGTCGGAGCCGGCGACGACCGGGTGACCGGATCGCTGAAGCTCGATGCCGCGCTGCGAGACGGCGTCGTCGCGTTCGAGCCTGGCCTGCTGGCCCGGGCCCATCGTGGCCTGCTGTACGTCGACGAGGTCAACCTGCTGCCGGACCACCTGGTCGACCTGCTGCTCGACGCCGCGGCGACCGGCCGGGTCAGCGTCGAACGCGACGGTGTCTCGGTCGAGCATGCCTCCCGGTTCGTGTTGATCGGCACGATGAACCCGGAGGAGGGCGAACTGCGCCCGCAGCTGCTCGACCGGTTCGGCCTGACGGTCGAGGTCGCCGCCCCGCGTGACCCCGTCCTGCGGGTGCAGGCGGTCCGCCGCCGGCTCGCATTCGACGCCGACCCGGAGGGCTTCGCCACACGCTGGGCCGGCGAGCAGGAAGCCCTGCGCACCCGGCTGGCCGCCGCCCGGCGCTCGCTGGCCGGTGTCGTGCTCGACGACGAGACGCTGACCAGGATCGCCGAGCTGTGCGCCGCGTTCGACGTGGACGGCCTGCGTGCGGACCTCGTCACCGCTCGCGCCGCCGCGGCGCACGCGGCCTGGCGGGGACGTACGCGAGTGACACTCGAGGACATCCGCATCGCCGCCCGTCTCGCGCTGCCGCACCGCCGCCGCCGCAACCCCTTCGACGAGCCCGGCCTGGACCAGGACCGCCTGGACGACCTACTCGGCCACAACGACCCCGACCCCGGACCCGACGGTCCCGGCGGCGGTCTGCCCGACGACACCGGGCACGACGGATCGGCCGGGGACGTGCCCGGCTCTCCCGGCGAGAGCCCGCCCGTACCGGAGCCCGAACGGCAGGCCGCCACATCGATGGCATCCGCGGGCGAGCCCGCACGTGCCCGCTTGCTGGTCGTGAAAGGAACCGGCGACGGTCAGGCCGGCCGGCGGTCCCGGGCACGAACACCGCAGGGCCGTGTCGCCGGGCAGCGGCGGCGCACGTCCGGCGACGGCCGGCTGCACCTGCCGGGCACCATCACCGCGGCGGCGCCGCATCAGCATTCCCGGGGTGGCTTGACCGGCGGTCGCGGCCTCGCGCTCGTGCCCGGCGACCTGCGCCGGGCCGAGACCGTCGGGCGCGAGTCGAACCTCGTGCTGCTGTGCGTGGACGCGTCCGGTTCGATGGCGGCCCGCCGCCGCATGGAGCAGGTCAAGACCGCTGTGCTGTCGCTGCTGCTGGACGCCTACCGCCGCCGGGACAAGGTCGCACTGGTGACGTTCCGCCGGCACACCGCCGAGGTCGTCCTGCCACCGACCGGCTCGGTCGACGTCGCCTCCCGCCGCCTGGCCGACCTACCGGCCGGTGGCCGGACCCCGCTCGCGGAGGGCCTGGAACGCAGTGGGGAGGTGCTGCGCCGGGAGGCGCTGCGCGACCCGTCCCGCCGGCCCCTGCTCGTCGTGGTGACCGACGGCCGCGCCACCTCCGGCCCGGACCCGCTGGGTCGTGCCCACCGCGCCGCCGCCGCGCTCGCCACCAGCGGTGTCCAGGTCGTCGTCGTGGACTGCGAGACCGGACGATTCCGGCTCGGCCTCGCCGCCCGGCTTGCCACTCATCTGAGGGCCGAGCACGTGCCGCTCGGTGAAGTGACCGCCGACGGGCTCACCGGGGTCGTTCGCACGGCGACCGCTCCGCGGGCGGGGGTGGCCTGATGCCGCAGGGTAAGCCGCTCACCGTCCCGGACGACGGCAGCACCACCCGCCAGCGGCGCAACCGGCCGCTGCTGATGGTCCACACCGGAAACGGCAAGGGCAAGTCGACCGCCGCCTTCGGTATGGCGATGCGCGCTTGGAACCAGGGCTGGGACATCGGGGTGTTCCAGTTCGTGAAGTCGGCCAAGTGGCGCATCGGGGAGCAGACCGTCCTGGAGAGGCTCGGGCTGCTGCACGAGCAGACCGGCGAAGGCGGGCCAGTCGAGTGGCACAAAATGGGCTCCGGATGGTCCTGGAGCCGTAAGAGCGGCACCGAGGCGGACCACGCCGCGGACGCCGCCGAGGGCTGGGCGGAGGTGAAGCGCCGTATCCAGGCGGAACGGCACCAGCTCTACATCCTGGACGAGTTCACCTATCCGATGCAGTGGGGCTGGGTCGACGTCGGCGACGTCGTGGAGACACTGGTCCACCGTCCCGGCCGTCAGCACGTGATCGTCACCGGGCGCCGGGCCGACCACCGGCTGATCGAGGCAGCCGATCTGGTGACCGAGATGCAGCACGTCAAGCACCCGATGGACGTCGGCCAGAAGGGCCAACGAGGCATCGAATGGTGAGCCTTCCGCGGCTGATCGTCGCGGCGCCGGCCTCCGGCCACGGCAAGACCACGGTCGCGACCGGGCTCATGGCCGCGCTGGCCGCGCGCGGGCACACCGTGTCGGGGCACAAGGTGGGGCCCGACTACATCGACCCCGGCTACCACGCGCTGGCCACCGGACGCCCCGGCCGCAACCTCGACCCGCACCTGACCGACCCCTCACTCGTGATCCCGCTGCTGCTGCACGGCGCACGCGACGCGGACATCGCCATCGTCGAAGGGGTCATGGGCCTGTTCGACGGCCGCATCGGCGGCGACGGTTTCGCCTCTACCGCGCACCTCGCGGCCCTGACCGCCACCCCGATCCTGCTGGTCGTGGACGTCTCGCACACCTCGCGCAGCGTAGGGGCCGTCGTGCACGGAATGGGCACGTTCGAGGCCGGCGTCACCGTCGCGGGTGTCGTGCTCAACAAAGCCGGGTCCGCCCGCCACGCCGCCGAGGCGGCCCGGGCGGTGGAATCCACCGGCGTACCGGTGCTCGGGATCCTGCACCGCGACCAGGGTGTCAGCGCCCCGTCGCGCCACCTCGGGCTCGTGCCGGCAGCCGAACGTGAGGAGGCCGCCGCCGCCCTGGACGTGCTGGCCGAGCAGATCGCCCGCCACGTGGACCTCGATGCGGTGCTGCAGGTGGCACGCACCGCACCCGATCTGGACGCCCAGCCATGGGATCCCGCCGCGCACGTCCGGCGGCTGGGCGCCGGATCACCGGTGGTTGCGGTCGCGGCCGGGCGTGCCTTCACCTTCCGGTACGCCGAGACGACCGAGCTGCTGCAGGCGGCGGGCTGCACCGTCGTTCCGTTCGACCCGGCCCGCGACCAGCGGCTTCCCGCCGGGACACGCGGGTTGTACCTCGGTGGGGGGTTCCCCGAGGTACACGCGTCCACGCTGAGCGCCAACACGACGCTGCGCCACGAACTGCGCCAGGCCGTCCTCGACGGCGTCCCCACCGTCGCCGAGTGCGCCGGCCTGCTGTATCTGTGCCGCTCCGTCGACGGCCATCCCATGGTCGGGGCGCTCGACGCCGAAGCAGTCATGACGCCGCGCCTCACCCTCGCGTACCACCGTGCCGGACTCGGCTCGGACCAGCTGCTCGGCGAGCGGGGAACCGCTGCCACCGGCCACGAATTCCACCGCACCACCGTCACACCCGGTCACGGCGAGCACCCCGCCTGGCGCATCGAGGGCCGCAATGCCGGATTCGCCTCCCCCAGCCTCAGCGCGTCCTATCTGCACGTGCATTGGGCTGGGCACCCGCATCTGGCCCAGTCGTTCACCGAGGCCGTACACCGGACGGCTGTCTCCTCAGCACGTTAGGAATCACCGTCACATGCAGCTGAACCTTACCGGCCGTAGCGTGCTCGTCCTCGACGGGAGCGCACCCGCCGCCGTCACGGTCAGTGCGCTGCTGCACAAGCGGGCCCTGGTCACCGTCGCCGCGCCGGCCGTGTGCGCCGCGCTGGAGGACCTCGCCCTCCGCGGGCGCCTGACCTGGGTCACCACCCCGGTCGACGAGAGCCGGTTCGACGTCGTGCTGCGTACCGTCGCACCCTCGGAGGCCGGGTCGGCGGCAGCGGTCCGAACGGCCGGACACGTCACGCTGGTCGGCGCCGGCCCGGGCGATCCGGGGCTGGTCACCGTCGCCGGACGCGCGGCCGTCAAGCAGGCCGACGTGATCCTCACCGACCGGCTCGCCCCGTGGGAGGCCCTGAAGTGGGCGCGCCCGGACGCCGAGATCATCGACGTCACCAAGATCCCGTACGGGCGGAGCACGAGCCAGGAACAGATCAACGCGCTGCTCGTCGAGCACGCCCGCGCCGGACGGCACGTTGTGCGGTTCAAGGGCGGCGACTCGTACGTCTTCGGCCGCGGCTTCGAGGAAGTCACCGCGTGCGCCGAAGCCGGCGTCCCCACCACCGTGATACCCGGCGTGACCTCCAGCATCGCGGCCCCGGAGCTGGCCGGCATCCCGGTCACCCACCGCGGACTCGTGCAAGGCTTCACCGTCATCTCCGGCCACGTACCGCCCGGCCATCCCGACTCGTCGATCGACTACGCCGCCCTCGCCCGCACCGGCACCACCCTCGTGGTGCTGATGGGCATGCGCAACCTCGCGGCCATCGCCGACGCGCTCGTCGCCGCCGGTCTCGACCGGAACACACCCTGCGCCGTCGTCGCGGACGCCGCCTCGGCCGGCCAGCGGGTGCTGCGCAGTACCCTCGCCGACGTCGTCGCCGACACCGCCGAGGCCGGCATCGGCGCGCCCGCCGTAACGGTGATCGGCCACGTCGTCGCCCTCGGACCGGCCGCCGTGCAGGCAGTCGCGACAGCGTCGCGTTGCTCCGATACCTGATATGGTCGTGCCACCCTGCTGAAGGAAGCCGGTGTGAATCCGGCGCAGTCGCGCTACTGTGACGCCGCTCGCGGCGAAGCCAGACCCTCCAGCCAGGTCGACCACCCATCGACGGGACGCAGCATCCCAAGGAGTGTCATGCCTCAGGCGACCACGGCCATTCCGGCCGTTCTTCCCACCATCCCCGTTCGCGCGCTCGCCCCCTGGGCGCTGTTCTTCGCGCTGGTCACCGCCGTCGTCCTGTATTTCGTGGGCGCCGAGCAGGGAGCTTTCTCCGTCTTCGAGGGCACCTTCATCCACGAGCTGACGCACGACGCACGGCACGTGCTGGGCTTCCCCTGCCACTGACACCACGCCACGCGGCAGTTCGCCCGGCCCGGCCGGAGTTTTCGTCTTTCCTCGTCACCGGCGCTGCGGGCGTTTCGTGCTGCCCGCGGCCGGCTCTCGAACGGACCCTTGATGACCCCTCGCACTTTTCTCGTTCACGGGCTGCTGGCCGGGCTCATCGCCGGTTTCGCGGCCTTCCTCGTCTCCTACGTCGTCGCCGAACCCCAGGTCGATGCAGCCATCGCCCTGGAGGAAGCCGGTGCCGCCGAGCACCCGCACGACAATGCCACCGCCGAGCAGTCTCACAGCCACGATGAGGAGGAGGCCGAGGTCTCGCGTGGCACCCAGTCCACCGGGGGCCTGGCACTGGGCACCATCCTGGTGGGCATCGTCCTCGGTGGAGCGACCGCGCTCGCTGCCGCCTTCGCCGCCGGGCGTCTGGGCTCCCTGTCCGCACGGGCCAGCACCGCGGTGGTCGCCGCCGTCGGTTTCGTCGCCACCGCCCTCGTGCCGTTCCTCAAGTACCCCGCCACACCACCGGCGGTCGGCTCCGGTGACACGATCAACGAGCGGACCGCGCTGTACTTCGGGTTCTGGGCACTGAGCCTGGCCGCCGCGATCGGCGCCGTGGTCCTGGCCCGGCGTCTGCTGCCCCAGCTGGGCGCATACTCGGCGGTGCTGGCCGGTGCCGGCGCCTATCTCGTGGTCGTCGTGGTCGCCGGGGCTCTGCTGCCGACAGTCAACGAGGTCGGCGGTTTCCCGGCCGACACACTCTGGTACTTCCGCATCTCGTCGATCACGACCCTGGCCGCGACTTGGGCGGTCCTGGGTGCAGTGCTGACCGGTCTGGTCGGACGCGACGCGGACCGTGCCGCCGAGCGGCTGCGCCGCCAGGAGCTGGCGGCCACGCTCTGAACCTTCCCGGCTGAACCTCGCGTCAGGGTGCGGGCAACGCCCGCACCCACGCCAGGGCGGCGTCCACGTCACGGACCAGCGGCACTCCGGCCGGCGGCCCGGCGCGGCGCACGATCACGACCGGCATCGCCCGCTCGGCGGCGACCTCCAGCTTCGCGACCGTGTGGTCACCGCCGGAGTCCTTGGTAACTAGAACGTCCGTGCCCGCCATCACCTCCCGCTCGTGCGCGAGGGTGTAGGGACCGCGGCTGCGCAGCAGCTTCCACGACACCGGCAGAACGATGTCGGGCTCGTCCACCACGCGAGCCAGGCACGCGTGCCGGCGCAACGGTTCGACGAAGTGCGCCAGCGACTGCCGTCCGACGGTGAGGAACGGCCGGTCGCCCAGACCGGCCGCCACCCGGGCAGCTTCACTGTGGTCACCGGCCCAGTACCAGGCCGACGCCTCGGGGCGAGCGGCCCAGCCGGGCCGTTCCAAACGGAGCAGGGGCACCCCGGCGGCCGGGCACGCCGCCGCCGCGTTGGCGCTGATCTTCTCCGCGAACGGGTGCGTCGCGTCGACCACGGCACGCACCCGGGTCTCCGCCAGGTACGCGGCCAGTCCTGCGATCCCGCCGAAGCCACCGACGCGGACCTGCCCCACCGGCAGCCGGGGACGCGCGACCCGCCCCGCCAGTGAGGTCACGACCACGGCACCGTCGTCGACGAGCGAGGCCGCCAGCGCGCGGGCCTCGCCCGTCCCACCGAGCACGAGAATCCTCACGCGTAGGGTCCGATCACCGGCGCCGCGGGAGCGCCCCGCTCGGCTAGGTTCAGCAGCGCGTCGACCTCCAGGTGTTTCTCCGCCAGGTCGGCGAGCAGATCCAGCCGGGCCTGCCGGGCCGGCTCTGCGCCCGCCGCCAGCGCCTGCACCCACTGAGCATGGCCGATCTCCGCCCCACCCGCACACGCCATCGAATTGTTCGCCATGTTCCGTGCCTTGAACGGAGCGACCCGAACACCGCGCCGTGCGAACGCCCGGCACAACGCGGTCGTCACCCGGCTCTTGCCCGCGTCCGACGTCGTGCCCGCCACCATGAGCCGCCCGGTTCGGCGAGCCTGTCCTTCCACCGCCCCAGTATCGCCTGCTGTCCATCCGCCGGACCGCCGGGCTCGGCGTGGGCGAGGTCCAGCCCGGGCTGGTGTCCGACGCTGCCCACCACTTCGGCATCAGCAACGTGACCTCATGGACGAGTTCGTCCATGCTCTGCCCTGTCTGTGACTGGACCAGGGCCAAGGGCGAGTTCGGCGAGCAGCATGAAACCCGGGTGCGCACGGTCTCGTCGCCGATGGCGCCCAGCAGTTCCTCGGCGCCGGCGAAGGCACCGCGGTGTCTGGCCGCAATGACTCCCGCCGCCTGCTGCGCCGCGAGGAACGCCGGCCCAGCGCCGGCCTCGGTCATCGTGCCAGGATGATCGGGTTGCCGGCGCGGGGCGCGTCGAACCGCCGGGTCACGTCCGACCAGTGAACCGGTGGCCGCGTCGAGCGCCGCGTGCAGCAAACGGTTTCGCGCCGTCGAGGAAACACCTGTGCACGAATACGCCCAGACGCGCGGCCATCTGCTCGGCGAGCTGGTGGATCGTGTCGTGGCCAGCGTGGTGGGTGACCGACCGGGCACCGGCAGCACGTGCCGGGTCATGACGGCGGCCGGAACTCAATGACGGTCCGCCCGTCGTGAACCCGCACGTCTGCGTCGACGCCGTACACGTCGGCGAGCAGCGCCGGGGTGAGCACCCGTGCGGGTGGTCCCGCGGCGACGACCCGGCCGTGGTGCAGTACGACGACGGTGTCGCAGAACATGACGGCCAGGTTGAGGTCGTGCAGCGCGGCGAGGGCGGTGACCTGCGATCGGCGGACCAGGTGCAGCAGCTGAAGCTGGTGGCCGATGTCGAGGTGGTTGGTGGGTTCGTCGAGCAGCAGCAGTTCCGGCTCCTGGGCCAGCGCGCGGGCGAGCTGGACGCGCTGGCGTTCCCCACCGGACAGGGTCTGCCACTTACGGTCGGCGAACCCGGCCAGGTCGACCCGGCCCAGTGCCTCGACCGCGGCGGCATGGTCGCTGCCGGTGTCGGACCAGCGGGTCCGGCGGTGCGGGATGCGGCCGAGCAGGACCACGTCGCGGACGGTCAGGTCGAGGTCGGTCTCGGCGTGCTGGGCCAGCAACGCGATGCGCCGGGCCAGGGCAAGGCGCCGCAGCCGAGTCACGTCGTCGCCTGCGAGTGTGATGTTGCCGGTATCCGGGCGCACCAGGGCGGCGACGGCCCGCAGCAGGGTGGTCTTGCCGGAGCCGTTCGGGCCGAGCAGCCCGACCAGGCTGCCCGCCGGGACGGTGCCGGTGACGTGGTCGAGGATGCGGGCGGCGGGCACCGCCCACGAGACGTCGGAGATCCGAAGCATCAGCCGCGTACCTCCCGGCGGCGCAGGATCAGGAAGAACGCCGGCACCCCGACCAGTGCCGTCAGCACCCCGACCGGCAGCTCACGCGGTTCGAAGACGGTGCGGGCGGCGGTGTCGACCCAGGTCAGGAAGATGGCGCCGGCGAGCACGGCGACCGGTAGCAGCCGCCGGTGGTCCGGTCCGGTGATCAGGCGGGCGGCGTGCGGGAGGATCAGCCCGACGAACCCGATCGCGCCGCTGACCGCGACCAGCACGGCGGTCAGCAGGGCGGTGCCGACCAGCAGCAGCCACCGCAGCCGGTTCACCTCGACGCCGAGGCTCGCGGCGGCCTCCTCACCGAAGGCGAAGGCGTTGAGGGTACGGGCGTGCCAGCCGACCACCGCCAGCACCACGACCAGCACCGGTACCGCCCAGCCCAGGGCCGTCCAGTCGGCGCGGGCCATCGACCCGGACAGCCAGAACGTGATGCTCTGCGTGGCGTGCGGGTCGGCCACCCAGATGATCACGAAAGAGGTCAGTGCCGCGCACAGTTGTCCCACCGCGACCCCGGTCAGCACCACGCGCGTCGGCGACAATGCCCCGAACCTCCCGGCCAGGCCCACGACCAGCAGGAACGCGACAAGGGCGCCGAGGAAGGCGCCGCCGGTCAGCGCGGCTACGCCACTACCGATGCCGGCCACGACCACCAGGACCGCGCCCAGCGACGCCCCTGAGGAGACCCCGAGCAGGTACGGGTCCGCCAGGGGATTGCGGGTGACGGTCTGCATGACCGCACCGGCCGCGGCCAGGCCCGCCCCCACCGTGGCGGCGCCGAGAACCCGGGGCAAACGTAGGTCCCAGACGATGTGGTCGCGCAGCAGCGGCACGTCCGAGTTCGCGAGTCCCAGGTGGCCGGCGACGACCGTCCACACCGTCCCGACAGTCAGGTCGGCCGGGCCGATGGTGACCGCGACGGCCACCGACAGCACCAGACCGGCGACCAGAGCCAGCACGAGCGCGGCCAGGCCGACCGCCCGCACCGGGCGGTGGGTGCGCACCGGGGCGGGCCGGGTGGTGACGGCGGTCAGCTCGGGGCCCCGGACGGCAGCGCGGCGATGCCCTGGGCGAGGGCTTCGACGCCGAGGACGTTGCGGACACCGGCCGTGGTTGACGAGAACGGGATCACCACGTACCACTGCTGTTTGACCGCGGGCAGGTCCTTGAGGGTGCGGTGCCCGGCGAGGAAGGTCTTCTTCTGCGCGGCGGGATCCCAGCTCGCGTCGACGAGCACGATGACCTCGGGGTTGCGGTCGGTGACGGTCTCCCAGCTTGTGTCGCCCCAGCTGCCGGTGAGGTCGGCGAAGGCGTTGGTGACCCCGGCCGCCGACATGATCATGTTGGGGGCGCCGCAGCAGGCGCCGACGCTCGGGGCGTCGCTGCCGCCGTCCCACCACATGACCTTCACGTTGCGGGCGGTGCCTGCGGCCGTGGCGATGCGGCCCTCGTGGTCGGCGATCAGCTTCTCGCCGCGGTCGCTCACCCCGAAGATCGCCGCGAGCTCGCGGATCTCGGTGAACACGTCGCCGATGGCGAGCTTCGCCTGCCGGGTCTGCGCCGGGCACCCGGCAGGGGAGATGTAGGTGTCGACGCCGAGTTTCTGCCAGTCGGCGCGGTCACCGACCCCCTCGTCACCGAACGCGCTGTTGTACGACGCGTACACGAAATCGGGTTCAGCCTCGAGCAGCTTCTCCTTGGTCGGGTACTCCTTGGCCAGCACCGGGATCTTCGCGTAGGCGTCCGCGTAGGCGGGCAGGATCGCGTCGTCGAGGTAGGCCGTGCCGATCATCCGATCTTGCAGGCCCAGGGCCAGCATGATCTCCGTGGCGGCCTGGTTCATGGTGACGACCCGCATCGGTGGCGCCGCGATGGTCACCGGGGTGCCGCAGTTGGTCACCGCGACCGGTCCAGCGGACACCGCCGGTGGTGCGGCAGCAGGCTTGGCATCGGCGCCGCAGCCGGTGAGCAGCACAGTGGACAGCAACAACGGCGCGGCAACGCGCCAGGGCATGGGGAACCGCACAGCGGGACCGCCTTCCAACACCTCGTGGACGGGGACGAACGTGCCGTGGCCGGTCTCCTGGCTGACGGGACAAGCAACCGCCGGCCGGCCTTCCCAGGCATCTCTGCCCAGTGACCTCGCGAAACGACGAGGGCCGACGGTCTCCCGATCACAGTGGCGAGGGCCGCGCCGGCATCACACCGGCTTCCCGAACACCACGGCGTCCCCACCATAACGGCCCGCGCTCGCCGCGGATCCGGTCCGGGCACCCGCTGTGGGAAATCCGACGCGCCGGACCGGCCTCGGCGTGGCTGTCGGCCCGCAACCCATCCGGCTCCTTTCTCGTGCGCGGTGGCTGGGCGAGGGCACGTGATCGACAGTGAGCGCCGTGGCTGAGGCTGAGCAGCAATACGTGAGCGCAGGTGCGAGGCCACGTCCGCCGGCGACCGGCTCCTCGGTCGTGGGCATGAGGCCGGCGATGCAGACGTCGAAGAGCTCGACGAGCGAGCACGGTACTTCGCGATCTGGATCGCCATCCGACCTGCGTTGCCGACGGCGCCGAGGACAAGGACGCGCTGGCCCGCGGTGAAGTTGATGCGGCGCGTCAGCGCGATCCAGGATGACA
This sequence comes from Micromonospora sp. NBRC 110037, assembly GCF_001652995.1. Lineage (NCBI taxonomy): Bacteria > Bacillati > Actinomycetota > Actinomycetes > Micromonosporales > Micromonosporaceae > Micromonospora > Micromonospora sp. NBRC 110037. The sequence continues at coordinate 41,734 of NZ_BBVA01000016.1, read as the reverse complement.
TCGCCCGGGTTCATGGCGGTGGCGATCCGCACCGGGTCCACGCCGTCGGGTAGAACCACGCTGCGCGAGGGTCGATCAGGGTGCGTTCGGCGAAGGTTCCAAGGGGCGTATCGTGCAGGACCACGCAGCGGACGTTGCCCTTCTCGTCGCGTACCACGCCGTCCACGCCGGGGACGAGCGGGAAGATGTTGTTGCTGGTCCCCGGCGATCGGCATCTGGGCGGCGACCAGTGCGCTGGGCTTCGCCGCCGGGCCGCCGATCGGCGGACTCGTCCTGGCTCACCTGCCCTGGGGTGCGATCTTCCTGGTGAACGTCCCGATCGTGGTGATCTGCCTGCTCGCCGGCCGGATACTGGTCCCGGAATCGCGGGACCCGGCCGGTGGACGCTCGACCTGGGCGGGGCGACGCTGTCCACCGCCGGCCTGACCGCGATCGTCTCCCCGGGTTCCGCCCACGTCCCCGCCGGTCAGGTGGCCAGGCGCAGGTGACGCCGCTGCCGCAGCCGCACCGCGACAGCCCGCCACGACCAGCAACGTGAGCGCGGCAGCGAAGGCCAGCCCGTCGGTCAGGCCTGCCTCCAGCTCGCGCAACGTGGTGGAGCGGTAGGTGGACGGCGAGCGACGCCGGTCCCGATCCGGGCCGGCGTCGCTCGCCGTCGGGCTCAGAGTGTGGTTTCGCTGGTGAGGCCGAAGTAGTCGTGCCATTTGGTGCTGGGGGCGAAGGTGGTGCCGGTGGAGAGGGCGACGTAGATGTCGTTTGTGGTGCCTTTGGTGAAGACGATGAGGTCGTCTTTGCCGTCGCCGTTGGTGTCGGCGAGGTAGGGGAATTCGCCGGTGAGGCAGAAGAAGTCGTGCCACTTGATCGTGGTGCCGGTGAAGGTGGTGCCGGTGGAGGTGGCGGCGTAGACGTCGGCGTCGGTGTTGCAGGTGAAGGTGACGATGTCATCCTTGCCGTCGCCGTTGATGTCTCCGACGCGGGGTTGTTCGGTGCCGACGGCGAACAGGTCGTGCCATTTCTGGGGTGGGCCGAAGGTGGTGCCGGTGGAGAGGGCGACGATGACGTCGGAGGCGGTGGCGGGGCCTTGGGTGAAGGTGATGATGTCGTCTTTGCCGTCGCCGTTGACGTCGCCGAGGGCGGGGAACTCCCCGGTGATGGAGAAGTAGTCGTGCCATTTCACGGCGGTGCCGGTGAAGGAGGTGCCGGTGGACAGGGCGACGTAGACGTCGGCGTTGGTGTCGTGGGTGAAGGTGATGATGTCGTCGCGGCCGTCGCCGTTGACGTCGCCGACGGCGGGGATTTCGGTGCCGGGGGCGAACCAGTCGTGCCATTTCTGGGATGTGGTGAAGGATGTGCCGGTGGACAGGGCGACGTGGACGTCGGCGGTGGTGCCGTGGGTGAACACGATGGCGTCGTCGCGTCCGTCGCCGTTGACGTCTCCGGTCAGGGGGGTCTCTCCGGGCAGGGCGAACCAGTCGTGCCACTTCACCGACGTGCCCGCGAACGACGAACCCGTCGACGTGGCCACATACGCGTCGGCCAGCGCACCGTGGGTGAACGCGACCACGTCATCCCGGCCGTCACCGGTGAAATCCGTCGGCGAACCACCGAAATAGCGGGCGGTCGGGCCCCCGCCACCCTGGTTCACCAGCGAGAGGTAGTAGTTCCAGTTCCAGTTCGGTCCCGGGTCGGTGTGGTCGTTACCCGGGATCTCGTTGTGCCCCTTGATGCCGGTGCGGTTCTTCGGGATGCCGTACTTGTCGCACAGGTAGCGGGTCAGCGCGGCCGAGGAACGGTACATCGCGTCGGTGAACCAGGCCGGGTTGTCGACGTACCCCTCGTGCTCGATGCCGACGCCGTACGCGTTGCCGGACCGGGCGTGGTACGCGGTGTCGCCCTCGCGGACCATCTGGGTGATCTCGCCGTTGCTGGACTTCACCACGTAGTGGGCGCTGACGCCGGACGACGGGTTCTGGAACCAGCTGACCGTCCCGGCGTACGAGCCCTGGGTGACGTGGAGGATCACAGTGGTGATCCGGCTGGACCGCCCGATGCCGTAGTTCGCGCCGTTCGCGGCGACCCACCGCGCCGCCGGATACTCCGGCACGGCTGCGAGCGTACGGGGCGCCGTGCCGGCGGGGGGAACCGCGGCGTAGCGGCCGCGCTCCGGCTCGACCCGGTACGCCCGGACCGGCACCGCGCCTGGGATGCCCTGCTGCACCAGCTCGTAGATCCCGTCCGCGTACAGGCGGGCGGTGGCGTCGTCGGCCGCGCCGCCGTACCGCGCCACCACCGGATACCAGGCGGTGACCCGGTCCCGGTCCCGCGCGGTCAGCCCCTCGGCGTCGGCCAGCTCGCGCAGCACTGCCGCGCCGCCGCGGATGTTCGCCGGCGTGACGGTCTTCAGACGCGCGACCGGCTCACCGGTCAACGCCGCCGCCCGTTCCAGGCTGTGCCGGACCGGGTTGCTCACCAGGTGCATCACCCCGTAGCCGTTGGCCTGGCTCGGCTCGCCGCCGTGCCCGTCCAGGCGGGACTCGCCGTAGCCGACCGCTACCAGGACGTCCCGGGGCACGTCGTACTCCTGCGCCGCCCGCACGAAGGCGGCGTCCAGCGCGGTACGGCCCGGCGGCGTCGCGGACACCGGCGCGGGCTGCACCGCGACCGCGCCGGCGAGCGCCGCCACCAGCAGGGCGACGCCGGCGCGCCGCCGTCTCCGTCGTGTTCCGGCCACGGGGGCCTCCCATCCTGGCGTCACAGCGTCACCTCACCGGTGAGGCCGAAGTAGTCGTGCCATTTGCTGCTGGCACCGAACGTGGTGCCGGTGGACAGGGCCACGTAGACGTCGTTCGTGGCGCCCTTGGTGAAGACGATGAGGTCGTCCCTGCCGTCGCCGTTGGCGTCGCCCAGGTAGGGAAACTCGCCCGGTAGGCAGAAGAAGTCGTGCCACTTGACTGTGGTGCCGGCGAAACCGGTGCCGGTGGAGGTGGCGGCGTACACGTCGGCGTCGGCGTTGCAGGTGAACGTGACGATGTCGTCGCGTCCGTCGCCGTTGACGTCGCCGACGCGGGGCTGCTCGGCGCCGACGGCGAACAGGTCGTGCCACTTCTGCGGCGCTCCGAAACCGCTACCCGTCGACAGGGCGACGATCACGTCGGAGGCTGACGCGGGGCCTTGGGTGAAGGTGATGATGTCGTCGCGTCCGTCGCCGTTGACGTCCCCGAGCGCGGGGAACTCCCCGGCGATCGAGAAGTGGTCATGCCACTTCACCGCCGTACCGGCGAACGACGAACCGGTCGACAACGCCACGTAGACGTCCGCCGTGGCGTTGTGCGTGAACGCGACGATGTCGTCCCTGCCGTCGCCGTTGAAGTCACCCACGGCAGCGATCTCCGCGCCGGGGGCGAACCAGTCGTGCCACCTGCCCGGCGACGTGAACGCCGACCCGTTCGACAGCGCCACGTACACGTCGCCGGTGTTGCCGTGCGCGAACGTGACGATGTCGTCGCGGCCGTCACCGTTGACGTCGCCCGTCGACGCGGTCTCCCCGCCGATGGAGAAGAAGTCGTTCCACTTCACCGACGTTCCGGCGAAGCCGGTTCCGGTCGACGTGCTCGCGTACACGTCGGCGGAGGCGTTCTGGGTGAAGGTGAGGATGTCGTCGCGGCCGTCACCGTTGACGTCCGTCGACGAGCCGCCGGCCATGCCGTGGGTACGCGCCGCCTGGTTGAGCAGCGTCCGCGCGGTTGCCGCCGCCTGGTCGTACCGGTCGGGGAAGCCCGACCGCTGGACGCACTGGGCGACCTGGCCCGCCGTGTAGCCGGGGTTGTTTCGGTCGCAGGTGATCGCGCGGGTGACGTACTGCGTGGTGGCGTAGACCGGGTCCATGATCTGCTCCGGCGTGCCCCAGCCGTAGTCCCAGCGCTGCTGGAACACGCCCAGGCTCGACTTGTCGCCGCAGGGCAGGTTGTTCATGTGGGACTCGACCCAGCCCGCCTCGAAGGTGGAGAGCATGACCTTGTCGTTGACGTTGTACGACCGGGCCACCCGGTAGACGATCACGGTGACGGCGGGGTCGTGGGTGGCCGGAACGGACGGGCAGGCGAGCGTGCCGATCGGTACGGCGGCAGCCGGCGCGCCGACCGCGCCGGCCGCCGTGACGGTGCAGAGCGCGACAAGCATCGCCAGCAGATTTCGTCTCACCGTGCTCCTCGGGGGTGGGGGTGACCAGCGGCACCGGGCGAGAAATCGATTGCTGACGAGTCTCGTAGTCACCCACATCGATGTCAATAGCGGCGGCGGGACGCGATCGACCCGGTCGGAAATCGATTGCTGGACGGGTATAGGATTCCGTGCGATCTCCCGCGGTGGCGGTCTCACTCCGGTACGTCACCATCCGACGGGGGCCGGGCCGGAGCGCCCGGGCGACGACGACGGGAGCGCGATGACGACCATCTACGACGTGGCGCGTCGCGCGGGAGTGTCGCCGGCGACCGTCTCCCGCGTCCTCAACGGGCGTGCCTCGGTCGACCCGGACATGGCCGCCCGGGTACGGCAGGCCGCGCAGGACCTGGACTACCGCCCGAACGCCGTCGCGCGCAGCCTGCGCCGCAGCCGCACCAGCCTCTGGGCGGTCATCATCTCCGACATCGGGAACCCGTTCTTCACCTCGATGGTGCGCGGCGTCGAGGACGTCGCCCAGGAGGCCGGCTTCTCAGTCGTGCTCTGCAACGGCGACGAGGACCCGGAGAAGGAGGCCCGCTACGTGGCGGCGGCCCTGGCCGAGCGGATGGCCGGGGTAATCATCTCCTCGTCCGGGAAGCCGGCCCTGATCAGCCGCCTGGTGCAGGCGCGCATCCCGGTCGTGGCGATCGACAGGCAACCGCGCGGCGTCGAGGTGGACACCGTGCTGGTGGACAACACCCACGGCGCCGAGCAGGCGACCGCCCACCTGGTGGACGGCGGTTACCGGCGGATCGCCTGCATCACCGGCCCGCGCCGGATCTCCACCGCCGTGCAGCGGCTGCGGGGTTACCAGCGGGCCCTGAAGGCGAGCGGAACCCAGGCCACCGAGGACCTGATCCGGTACGCCGACTTCCGCGAGGAGGGCGGCTACCGCGCGATGGCATCACTGCTGGAGACCGCCGAGCCGCCGGACGCGGTGTTCGCGGCAAACAACCTGATGACTGTGGGCGCCGTCGAGTGCCTCGTCGACAACGGCATCGGCGTACCCGACCCGTTCGGCATCGTCGGGTTCGACGACATCCCGTGGGCGCACCTGGTCCGGCCCTCGCTGAGCACCGTCGCGCAGCCCACCTACGACCTGGGGCGTACCGCGGCGACGCTGCTGGTCGAGCGGATCGCCGACCCGGCCAAGGCACCCTCGACAGTGGTGCTCCACACCGAGCTGCGGGTACGCGACAGCTCGGCACCGTCGGCCGGCCGGCAGGGCCACGCGGTGGGCCGTGCCCGGTCGCGCGGCACTGCCGCCGGCTCGCTCAGATCGTGACGTCCCCGCACAGGTGCACCCGTACGCCCAGCTCGGCGAAGAGGGCGGCCTTGACCCGTAGCGCGCGGTCGGCGGTGCCGGCGTCTGGCGCGTAGACCACGTTGACGTGGTTGGCCTTGTGCCGGGCCATCAACTGGTCGCGGCCCACGCCGTGCAACACGGCGTGCATGATCGGCCATTGCGGTGTGGTGGCGTCCAGCCGCCGCCGGGTCTCCGCCTCGGGCAGCGCCACCACCGTGCCGCGCCCGAGGTCGACGTGCAGGCCGCCGTCCATCACGAACACGCGCGACCAGACGATCTCCCCCGGCTTCGACACGCCGCTGAGCGTGCCGCCGCCGAGCGGGAAGTACATCGGCGGCTGACGCATGCTGTATGACCTGTCGTAGCCGCCGTTGTGCGACGCGGGCACCGCACCGGAGATCTCGAAGACCCAGACGAAGTGCTCGCCGTACTGCTGCCCCCAGCGGATGTCGTGCAGCGTCGTCGCCGGGTCCAGGCCCATCGCGGTCCAGATCCGGTTGGTGACCAGCGAGTCCACGGCGACGCCCTCGTCGACCTCGTTGAAGTGCGGCAGCGCGACGCCCGGGTACAGCTCCCGGGAGCCGTCCCGGCTGGTCACCGGGGGGCGTTCGACGTTGTTCAGCAGCCCCTCGGCCAGGTCGCTGGCCGGCACGGTGTCCTTGAGCCCCTGCTGGTACTGGATCCCGACGGCGTCCAGGCCGAAGTCGTCGGCGATGCGCAGCGCGGCGACGTACATGCGGCACTGGCTGAGCAGTTGGGCGTACGTCAGCTCGGTGGCCTCGTCGGTGCCGGTGTGGAACGTCATCCCGGCCGCCTCCAGCCAGGCCAGCACCGCCCGCGCCTCGGTGTCGCGCACCCGCGCCATCTCCGCCACCAGCGCGCTCTGCGACAGGCGTTCCTTGAAGACGCCGAGCGGGTTGAGCAGCTCGTCGTCGATGATGGCGTTGTACATGCCCATGCAGCCCTCGTCGAAGACGCCGATGACGGCCCGCTCGGAGACGAGCTGCCGGGCCAGCGCCACGCCGAGTTCGACCTCCTCGTCCGGCCGCAGCACAGGCAGCGGGCGTACGTGGCTCTCGTCGTGCGTCACCCGGCCAGTCTCCAGCCACTTCTTCAGGCCGTCGCGCGCCCACTCGTCGGTGAAGTCCTCGCTCCACAGCGTCGAGTACCGCACGCCCGCCTTGGTGAGGCTGCCGGCGAGGTTGAGCAGGCCCACCAGGCCGGGGTACTCGCCGCTCCAGTTCGCCACCAGCAGGATCGGCCCGCGGTGGGCGCGCAGCCCGGCCAGCACGTGGTGGCTGTACTGCCAGACCGCCTCCACCACGACGAGCGGCACGTCGGCCGGGATGCTCCGGAAGACCTCGATCCCGGCGCGCTGGCTGTCGATGAAGCCGTGTCTTTTGCCCGGGTCGACGTCGTGACCGCGCCGGACGTGCCAGCCGAGCGCGGTGACCGCGGCGGTGAGGTCGGCTTCGAGCTGCCGCTGGGTGGGCCAGCAGGTGACGTTCGCGCTCAGCCGCAGGTCACCGCTGGCGACTGTGTAGACGGTGCGGGGCGGGGCGGCCGGGCGCTCGACCGGCACGGGCAGTGTGTAACGGGTCACGGGGCAGCTCCCTCGGCGGGCGGACGGTGGGTGGAGCGGAACGCGCCCGGCAGGCGTTCCTGCCGGGCAGCAAGGGCGTGAACCACAGATCGGCTACCGGCGTACAGCTCGCGGTAGAGCCGGTACAGCTCGTCGTAGTCGGCGGCGGGTTCGGGTCGTGGCCGCCGCACCCCGGCGATCGGGTTCCACGTCTCGATCGAGACGTCCATCACGGTCCGGGCGGCCAGAAAGGCGCCGCCGTAGCTGGCGCCGATGGTCTGCGCCGGGATCTGCTGTTCCCGGCCGGTGATGTCGGAGACGATCTGGGTCCAGAGCCCGCCCCGGGTGCCGCCGCCGACCGCGACGATCCGGCGGATGTCGCCGCCGGCCGCCTCGATCGTCTCGATGTTGTGCCGTACCGCCAGCCCGGTCGCCTCCAGCGCCGCCCGGTAGATGTCGCCGGGGCCGTGCGAAAGGGTAAGACCGGCGATCAGGCCGCGGGCCCGGGGATCGAGGATCGGCGTGCGTTCCCCGGCGAAGAACGGCAGCATCAGCAACCCGCGGGCACCGGCGCCGGAGCGTTCGGCGAGGCGGAGCAGCTCGGTGTGGTCGGTGCCCGCCACCAGGTCGCGTAGCCAGCCGGTGATCGCGCCGGAGGTCGCCATCCCGCCGGCCAGGTTGCGGGTGCCCGGCAGCGCGCCGACGGTGCCCCACAGCGACGGGCTGGTCAGCCGGTGCGGCACGGTGTGCACGAGGAACATGGTGGTGCCGTACATGAGCATCAGGTCGCCCACGCCCTGCGCACCCACGCTCAACGCCTCCGACCAGGCGTCAATCGTGCCCGCCACCACCGGAACGCCCTCCGGCAGGCCGGTCTCGGCGGCGGCCCCGGCCGTCACCTCACCGGCCACGTCGCCGGGCCAGCACAGTGGCGGAAGCTCCAGTCCGGGTGCGAACGGGTCGATCCACGGCCGGTACCAGTCCTGGGCCTCGGTGTCGTAGAACGGCGTGCACTGGCTTGCCGAGTGGTGATCGAGCAGGTAGCGACCGGTGAGCCGGTAGGCCAGCCACGAACTGGGCATGAACAGCCGGCGGGCACGGGCGAACAGTTCCGGTTCGGTGTCGGCCACCCACGCGATCTTCGGGCCCGCCGCCTGGCTGGACAGCGCCGACCCGCACCGCTGGATGATCTCGTCGGCGCCGAACCGCTCGTTCATCCGCTCGATCTGCTCCCCGGCGCGGGTATCCACGCCGTAGAGGACGGCCGGGCGCAGTGGAGTGCCGCCGGCGTCGGTGAGCAGCACGCACGGACCCATGCCGCTCACCCCGACCGCGCACACCCGGACGTCACCCGGAGCCAGCAGATCCCGGCTGAGGGCGACGAACTCCCGCCACCAGATCCGGCCGTCCATCTCGACCCGGCCAGGGCCGGGCCGGTCGACCCGGTGCTCCAGGACCCGGGCCCGGACCAACCGCCCGTCGGGGTCGACGAGAACCCCCTTGCTGCTCGACGTGCCAATGTCCACGCCGAGCACCACCGGCGCCGCCCGCCGCACGCTCGCGCTGCGCATCCCGGCCCCCGCGCTCAGAGGCCACCGAGCTTCGCGTACGCCTCGGCGGCGTTCTCCCTGGTGATCCGCATGGTGCCCAGCGTGGTGGTACGCGGGACGTCCTCGGCGCAGTCGACGAGGATCTTCCGGGCCAGCTCGACCGCCTCCCGGCCGCCGGTGGCGTACTGGAACGTGGCGGCGAGCCGGCCCTGCTCGACGGCCTTGATGCCGCCGGAGGGCACCGGCAGCGCGTCGATGCCGGTGAACTTGATCCGCCGCTCGGCACCCGCCGACTTCGCGGCCAGGTAGGCGCCCTCGGCCATCGGGTCGTTGTGCGCGTAGATCGCGGACACGTCCGGGTGGGCCTTGATCAGCGCGTCCGCCACCGACTGTCCCTTCTCCCGCAGCCAGTCGCCGGGCTGGGAGGCGACGATCTGGATCTTCGGGTTGGCGGCGATGCCGTCGCGGAAGCCCTGCGCGCGCTCGGCGGCGGGGGTCGAGCCGGGCAGCCCGGCGATCTCGATCACCTTGCCGCCGTCGGGCAGCAGCGTCGTGGCGTAGAACTCGCCGGCCGCCTTGCCGATCGCTACGTTGTCGCCGCCGACGAACGCGGTGTACGCCTCCCCCTCGACCTTGCGGTCCAGCACGATCACCGGCACGCCCTGGTCGTACGCCTTCTTCACCACGGCGGTCAGCGGCTTGGCCTCGTTCGGCGAGATGATCAGCAGGTTGATCTTCTGGGTGAGGAAGTTCTCCACGTCGGCGACCTGCTTGCTGTTGTCCTGCGCGGCGTCGGAGACCACGACGCGGAAGCCGGGCACCGACTTCGCGGCCGTCCGCACGTCGTTGTTCATCACCTGCCGGTACGGCTCGGCGTTGTTGGCCTGGGACATGCCGATCAGGAAGTCCTTGCCGGCGCCACAGGCGCGGGCCTGCCCGGCGTCGTCGGACGGTTTCTCGACGCTGCACCCCGTCGCCGCCAGCGCGCCGGTGACCAGCAGCGCGAGCAGTGTGGTTCGCTTGTCCATCGGTGGCTCCTCGGAGTCGGTTCGGTCAGGCGATGCCACGGCGCAGCTTCTGCAACGCCGCCGCGAGCACGATCACCAGTCCTTTGATCAGCAGCTGGACGTTGGCGTCGATGTTGTTGAGCGCGAGGATGTTGTTGAGGATGCCGAGCAGCAGCGCGCCGGCCAGGGTGCCGCCCATCGAGCCGGAGCCGCCGGCCAGGCTGGTGCCGCCGATGACGACAGCGGCGATCGCGTCCAGCTCGTATCCGGCGCCGTCGTTCGGGCTGCCCTGGTTGAGCTGTCCCGCGTGCACCACTCCGGCCACCGCCGCCAGGAGGCCGGCGACGGCGAACACGGCGACCTTGACCCGCGTCACCGGCACACCGGAGAGCCGGGCCGCCTTCTCGTTGCCGCCGATCGCGTAGACGTGCCGGGCGAACGCCGTCGTCCGCAGCACCACCACAGCGGCCACCCCGATCAGGACGAACAGCACCGCCGGCACCGGGAACACGCCGTTTATCGAGCCGTTCAGCAGTTCGAAGGCGGGCGGCGCCTCCTGGGGTCCGTCGCCGTAGGCGATCGGGATACCGAGGCCGCCGGACCAGATCCGGGCGATGCCCCGGGCGACCTGGAGACCGGCGAGTGTCACGATGAACGACTGGATGCCGAGGCGGGCCACGGCGTACCCCTGGAGCGCGCCGAACAGCACGCCGATCGCGAGCACGGCGGCGACGGCGGGCAGGATGCCGAGTCCGGAGTCGACCATGAGCGTCGCGGTGCCGACGGCCGACAGGCCGAGGATCGCCCCGACCGACAGGTCGATGCCGCCCAGCAGGACGACGAACGTCATCCCGATCGCGATGATGCCGATCTCCGACACCGCGCGGACGATGTTCCCCAGGTTGCCGGCGGTGAGGAAGAGGATCTCGCCGTCGCGGCGCGGTGAGGCGAGGATCGCCACGACGAAGATCACGAGCAGCGCGAAGAGACTCTGCACCGCGAAGAGCCGGTCGGCGAGTTCCCGGCGGCTGCGCGGCCGACGCAGCCAGTGGGCCGTCGCGCCGCGCAGTCCGGCCGTACCGGCGGCGGGCAGCGCCCCGGTCACGGCCGGCTCGGGCGGCGGCACTCGGGTGTCGGTCATCGGTCGTCCCTTCCGGCGGCCGGGCCGCCCATCGCCGCCGCGAGGATGTCCTCGCCGGTGCAGCCGCCGGTGGCGAGGTCGGCCACGGCCCGGCCACGGCGCAGCACCACCACCCGGTCGCAGACGCCGAGCAGCTCGGGCAGTTCCGAGGAGGCGAGCAGGATGCCCATGCCGTCGCCGGCGAGCCGGCGCAGCAGCCGGTAGATCTCCGCCTTCGCCCCGATGTCGACGCCGCGGGTCGGCTCGTCCAGCAGGAGCAGCCGCGGCTCGGTGAGCAGGTGCCGGGCGAAGACGACCTTCTGCTGGTTGCCGCCGGAGAGCGCGCCGACCGGCGTGGCCGCCGACGCCGTCTTGATCGCCAGGTCGGTGACCGACCGCGCGACGGCCGCCCGCTCCCGGCCGCGGCTGACGAACCCGGCCGAGGTCAGCCTGGACAGGGCGGCCAGCACGATGCTCCGGCCGACCGGGTGTTCCAGGACGAGCGCGGAGCGGCGCCGGTCCTCGGGCACGAAGCCGACGCCGGCACGCAGCGCCGCGCGGGGCCGGCGCGGCGCGTACGGGCGGCCGGCCAGCAGGACCGTGCCGGTGCGGCGGCCCGCGGGCCCGGCGCCGAACAGGGTCTCCAGCAGTTCGGTACGTCCGGCGCCCATCAGCCCGGCCAGGCCGACGATCTCGCCGGCCCGCACGGTCAGGCTGACGCCGTCCGGCTCGCAGCGGCCGGGCCGGGGCGTCCGGGGCCGCACGGCCAGGTCGGTGACACGCAGCAGCGGGCCGCCGCCGGCGGATCCGGGCGGCGGGCCGGGAGCGCCGGCCGTGTCCGCCGGGGCGGGCTCGAACAGCGACGCGGCCCGGCCGCCGACCATCATCGCCACGATCCGCCGCCGGTCCATCCGGCCGGCCGGTACGACACCGGCGACGGAACCGTTGCGCAGCACCGTCGCGCGGTCCGCGACGACCTCGATCTCCTCCATCCGGTGGGAGATGTAGACGACGCCGACGCCCCGGCGGCGCAGGCCGCCGATTGTGGTGAACAGCCGCCGTACCTCCCCGTCGGCGAGCGCGGCCGTCGGCTCGTCCATGACGAGTACGCGGGCGTCCAGGGCGAGCGCCTTGGCGATCTCGACGAGTTGCTGCTCGCCGACGCGCAGCGAGCCCACCGGGCGGCGCGGGTCGATGTCTGCGCCGAGCCGGTCCAGGTGCTCGCGCGCGGTGCGGCCCGCGGCCCGCCGGTCGACTGTGCGCAGCCGGGTCCGGGGCTCCCGCCCGAGCACGAGGTTGTCGGCCACCGAGAGGGCGGGCACCAGGTCGAGTTCCTGGTGGATGGTCGCGATCCCGGCGGCCTGGGCGGCGGCCGGGCCGGTGAACCGTACCGGCGTCCCGTCGACTGCGACTTCTCCGTCGTAGTCGGTGATCACGCCGGAGAGGATGTTGATCAGGGTGGACTTGCCCGCGCCGTTCTCGCCCAGCAGCGCGTGCACCTCGCCCGCCCGTACGTCGAAGTCGACGCCGTCGAGGGCCGTCACGCCGCCGAACCGCTTGGCCACTCCGGATGCCGCGACCACCACCCGGCCGCTCGGGCCGGGCGCGTCGCGGGTGTCCACGCCGGTCACGGGATCGCGTTGATCGCGGTGTGCGCGGCGTCGGCGAACTGCACGTCCCGCCGGACCCCGCTCGCGGTCAGACGCCAGGTGCCGCCCGCGTACTGGCCCGGTGCCCAGGACAGGCCGCCGGAGCGCCACAGCGGCTGCCAGGCCGCCATCGCGTGGCCGGCGTCGTACCAGGTGTTGTCGCCGCGCCAGGCCGATCCCCACCGGTGCGCCGCGACCACCGAGAGCCCGTCGCCGGTGCTCATCGTCCAGCGGGGCATGCCGGTGACGTCACCTGTCGGCCGCGCCTCCACCGCCGGGTCGCCGACCAGCGGGGACGCGCCGTCGATGTTGAACGCCACCTCCCACACCGCTGCGGTCGGCCACCCGTTCACCGACCAGGTGACGTCGCTCTGCAACCCGGGGCCGGTCCACCGGGGCGTCACGGTGAGCAGCCAGTCGGCGGTGACCGGCTCGTCGCCGAACGGGATGCCGACCAGGTTGATCCGGGAGCCGTCGGCGGACACGTCGACCCGGGCCGGCGCTCCGGCCCGGTCGGTCACGTCGAACCGGCCGACGGCGAGGTACGGCCCGGTGCCCCGGTGCGACGAGTCGAGCGCGGGACGGTGATTGCCGGCCCCGGCCGGGTCGACGGCCAGCTCGGCGATCCGGGCGCTGGGCCAGGTGCGCACGTCGGCGCGCAGGAAACCGGTGGTCACCGTCCAGCCGCGCGCCACCACGCCGGTCGACCAGGTCAGCGGCGCCAGCCAGAGCCCGCCCTGACCCCAGCCGGCGTGGGTCAGGTACCAGTTCGAGCCGTCCACCACGACCTCGGCGGCGTGCGCGTCCAGCACCGTCACCTTCTCCGCGCCGTTGAAGCGCAGCGGGTCGCGGCTGCGGTAGACGGCCGTGCGCCGGTACGCGGCGCCGTAGTCGGTGCCGTCGCAGCAGACGAACAGGTACCACCACTCCCCCCGGCGCACCACGAACGGCGACTCCGTCTGCCCGCCCGCCCGGCCGGTGTGCGGCGAGGTGTACGCGATCGCGCGGCCGCTCCACGAGCGCAGGTCGGTGCTGGTCCGGTACGCCACGACATGGTTGCCGCCGGACGGGCTCGACGTGGCCGTGTAGTACATGACCCAGCGGTCGCCGACCCGGGTCACCATCGGGTCGCGGCCCTCCCACCCGTCGGTGAACAGCGGGTTGGCGGAGCTTCGGGTCCAGGTGAACAGGTCGGTCGAGGTGGCCAGGTGCATGCGGTACCGGGCGTAGTCCGGGTTACCGGCCGCGTAGAACATGTGGTAGACGCCGTTGTGGTGGACGACGTGCGGGGCCCAGATCCACTGCTCCCCGGCCCCGGGGTCGGCGGCCAGCGCCACCGGCCGTTTCGTCCACGGGCCGGTCGGGGTGGGCGCGGTGGCGTGCCCGAAGACCTTCTCGTCCTGCGGCGCACCGGGTTCGGCGTGGGTGATGCCGAACAGGTGCCACACGCCGGTCTGCTCGTGCCGCACCAGCGTGTGGTCGTTGTAGTACCAGGTCGTCGACTCCCCGGCGCTCGGGTCGTAGACGCGTGTGGACGCGCCCCGCGCCGGTGTCTCACCGAGCGTCTCGTACGGCGTGGTGGTGACCGCCGCGAGCGGGCCGACGCGACGCAGCGTCACCGTGTCCAGCCCGGCGAAGAAGCCGGTGGAGGACGCGGACCGGCCGGTCACCGTGACGGTGAGGCGGTGGGTGCCGGCCGTCAGCGACGCCGAGCCCAGCGGCACCGCGCCGGTGCGCTGCACCGCGCCCGCGTACCCGTCGAAGAGCTGGCCGACCGCCACCCCGTCGACGGCGAAGCGCAGCGTGCCGTAGTCGCCGGCCCGGGTGAGGACCGCGCCGAGGTCGTACTGCCCGGCCGGCACCGACGGCAGCGCGAGCGTCACCGCGTCACCGGCGCGGGCGCCCCGGAACCACAGTTGCCGTCCGCCGGACCAGCTCACCCCGCAGCAGTCGGCCTGCGCGCCGACCGGCGCGGTGGCGGAGACGACGGCGAGCGACTCGGCCTCGAACCGGACCGGGTCGTCGGCCGCTGCCGGTCCGGCCGGGACCGCCACCAGGGCCACCCCGAGCAGGAGCGCCGCGAGGGCACGCCGGGCGCGCATCACGACACGCTCGGGCGGGGCAGGTCGGTGCCGGGGGCGAACCGGTCGTGCCAGCGGTTGCCCGGTGGCCCGAATCCACCGCCGGTGGAGAGCGAGACGAACACGTCGGCGGTCAGGCCCCTGGTGAACGCGACCACGTCGGCCCGGCCGTCGCCGTTGAAGTCCCCCACCCCGGGCAGCTCGTCGCCGAAGGCGAAGTGGTCGTGCCACTTCCAGGAGTTCTGCACGAAGCGGCCCCCGTCGGAGAGCGACACGAACACGTCGCCGGTCGTACCCCTGGTGAACGTCACGATGTCGTCCCGCCCGTCCCCGTCCACGTCGCCCACCGCCGGCAGCTCGTCGCCGGTGGCGAAGCTGTCGTGCCACTTCCAGCCGTCCTCCACGAAGCGGGTGCCGTCGGAGAGCGACACGAACACGTCGCCGGTCGTACCCCTGGTGAACGTCACGATGTCGTCCCGCCCGTCCCCGTCCACGTCGCCCACCGCCGGGAACTCGTCGCCGAGCGCGAAGTGGTCGTGCCACTTGACGCCGGGTCCGAAGCCGGAGCCGGTGGAGAGCGCCACGTAGACGTCGGCGGCGGCGCCGCGGGTGAAGGTGATGATGTCGGCGCGGCCGTCGCCGTTGACGTCGCCGACCGCCGGGATCTCGGCGCCGACGGCGAAGAAGTCGTGCCACTTGACGCCCGCGGAGTAGCCGGAGCCGGTGGAGAGCCCGACGTAGACGTCGGCGCTGTCGCCACGGGTGAACGTGATGACGTCCGCGCGGCCGTCGCCGTTGACGTCGCCGGTGAGCGGCACCTCCGCGCCGATCGCGAAGAAGTCGTTCCAGGGCCGGCTGTCCGGCACGAACCGGGTGCCGTCGGAGAGCGACGTGAACACGTCGGCGCCGGCGCCGCGGGTGAAGTCGACGGCGTCGTCGCGGCGGTCGCCGTTGGCGTCGCTGGTGTTGCGGGTACGGGTGGTGGCCGACACCTCGGCCGAGGGCGCGGCGGCGTTGCCCGACCCGTCGACAGCAACGACCCGGTAGTAGCGGGTCTGCGCGGCCGGCAGCGGACCGTGCCGGAACGTGGTGGCACGTGTGGTGCCGACCAGGTTGGCGGCGGTGATCGCCACCCCCGGGTTCCGGGACGCGTAGACGCGGTAGGAGACCACGCCGACGTCGTCGGCGGAGGGGGACCAGGTCAGGCCCAGCGCGTGCACGCGCCCGCCGGCCAGGGCGAGACCGGCGACCGGGGCCGGGGCGACGGTGTCGGTGAACGGCGCGATCATGCTGTCGGCCAGGTATCGGGCGGCGGTCCAGGCCGGCGCGCCGCTCGCCGGGGTGAGCTGGACGGTCACCGCCGAGCGGCCCGCCGTCAGCGCCGCGGGCAGCACGAACTCGTCGGCCAGCCAGCGCTGCCTGTCGTTGCCCAGCGGCTGGAGCCACACCCCGGCCGGTGTGCCGTCCACCGACACGGCCGCCTGCTGGTAGCCACCGGCCTGGTCACCGTGGCGGCGCAGCCGTACCCCCTGGTTGGCCGGGTCGATCGCCAGCCGGAAGCGGACCGGGGCGGTGGTGGCGCGGACCTGGCCGGTCTGCGGGACGTTGTCGTCGTCGCCCTCGAAGGCGGCGGTGAGCGCGGTCTGGGTCGCCGCGGAGTCGGTGTACGCGTGCGCGGCGCGGCTGGCGGCGTCGCCGGTGACGACGGCGTCGGTCCGGCGCGTGGTGACGGTGCGCTGGGTGTAGAGGAACGCGGTCGAGGCGTACTCGGCGGGCATGTCGTTGGCCGGTCCGTGCTCGATGCCGAAGCGCAGCGCGGTGCCGTACGCCACCGCGTCGCCGATCATCAGCCGGTAGGCGGCGTCGCACTCGTCGGCGCATCCGCCGCCGCGGACCAGGTGCGCGGTGTTGCCGGTGAAGACGCCGCTGTACTCGCCGCGGTTGAAGTACCAGCCCGACTCGTAGAAGTCCTCGGTGCCGGTGCCGTAGATCTGCGGCGTGGGCGAGCCGTCCACGTGCACCCGCTCGTCGCCCTCCAGGTAGTTGCGGGTGTTGCCGCCGATGATGTGGCCCCGCATGGTCTGCGAGACGCCGACGAACCGGCCCCGGCCGGACTGGTCGGCGATGATCCAGTCGGTGCCGCCGACCGTCTCGGCGCGGCGTGACTGGGTGGTGAAGGAGCCGGCGTTGCCGTCGGCGGCGAGCCGGGACGTCCACTCGGCGCCGGGCGCCGACGTCACCTCGACCTCGACGCCGCCGACTGTGGCGCCTGTCGTGTTGACGAGCGTCAGTGCGGCGGCGGTGCGGAACGGCATCGGCCACCATGCGCTGTACCAGCCGCCGGGCGCGGAGTCCATGGCGAACATCAGCGACCGTACGGTGCGCTCGCCCAGCCCGGCGCCGAAGAACTCCCCGATCGGGCTGTCCACTGTCGTACGTCCGTCGAACGTCATCCGCAGCCGCAGCCCGGCGAGCGTCGGCGCCCCGGCCGCGGCGTCCGGTACGCGCAGCCGCAGCGCGGTGATCGCGCGTGGCCCGGTCAGGGCGGCCAGTGACACCTGCCCCTGCGCCGGGGCGGTGACGGTGACGCGCGTGGTGGAGGCGCCGGCCTGGGCGGGCTTCGGGTCGCGGGTGCCGGCGGCGCGCAGCAGCGTGACCACGTCGGTGGCCGGGTCGGCCGGATCGAACCGGGGCACCCCTGCCGCGTCGGTGAAGGTCCGGTAGGTGACGTGGTGGAACAGCGGGTTGTTCTGGGTGGTGATCCGCATGGACTCCCGGTAGGGCATGGGCACCTTGACGGTGACGCCGCCGGACGTCTGGTCGGCGTTGCTCACGAGCGGCGCGACGAACGGGCTGCCGAGCCGCCCGTCCACCAGATCCTGGAGGTCGGCCTGGACGACCACGACGCCGTCGAGTTCGACGCGGATCCAGCCGGTGGCGCGGACGTTTCCGTCGTCGCGGGTGAACCAGATCGACTGCACCTCGCCCGGACCGCGTGCCTCGGCGATCACACATCCCCCACTCCGACGCAGACACGACCAGGTGCCGACGAAGCCGTCGTCGTTGGAGCCGTCGCGGCCGAAGCTGGAGAACTGGTGGGTACGGGTGCCGGCGGCCAGCTCCGGCAGGCGGTCGAGCCGGCGGTAGGCGTCCCAGCCGATCGGTCCCTTGTCGTCGGCGACGGCGGGAGCGGGAGCGGACGCCGACGTGGCGGCCGGCGCGGCGGCGGACGAGGTCGCGGGCACGGCAACGGCCAGCAGCGCGGCTGCTGCGGCGCCGGCCCAACGGCCGATGCGAAGCCTCATCGGTGTCCCTTCCGAGCAGCCGTAGGAGTCTGAGAAATCGATTGCTGGCGAGTTAACTTCGAGGCTTCCACGGTTGTCAATACTTGCGCCCGGCTTTCCCTCCGGGGCAGGAATCTTCGCGGCGGGTCGGCCTGCACGCCGCGCAGCCAGGCCGGGCGGAAGCGACGCTGAAGGAAGTTTTCCGCCGGCACTCACCACCCCGTCGGGTATTGACAGGCTCCGAAGTCTGCGGTTTCACTTCTCCTCAGCGCCACCGTCCCGCCGATCGGGACGCCAGCCGCCCCTCTCTCCGACGCGAACTGTCAGGGCCCGCCCATCGGCGACACCGGCCCCTGGCTCGACACGCCCACGCGCCGCTCCGACAGTGCATCCCTCTTCCGACGAGGAGTCACCGCATGCCCAGATTCCCGACGAGTCCCGCCCGGCGGGCCCTCGTCGCGCTGCTCACCCTGGCCGCGGCCACCCTCACCGCGGTGACGGTCGCCCCGTCACCGGCACTCGCCGCGCCCACCTTCAAGGCACCGTTCCCCTGCGGGCAGCGGTGGACGTACAGCCACCACAGCGCCGAGGTGCGGCAGGCGCTGGACTTCGTCCGCGCCGACGGCGGTGTCACAGGCGGTACGCCCCAGGTGGCGTCCGCCGCCGGAGTGGCCCGGCGCTACTCGCAGCCCAGCGGCGCCGGCAACTACATCGTCATCGACCACGGCGGCGGGTGGACCACCTACTACTTCCACCTCAGCGCCTACTCGGTGCCCGACGGCGCCTACGTGCAGCAGGGGCAGCAGATCGGGATCACCGGCAGCACCGGCAACTCCTCCGGCGCGCACGTGCACTACGAGCAGCTCTACAACGGCGTCGGCCAGGTCATCTCGATCAACGGCGTCTCGCTCGCGCCGTATCCCGGCCAGTACAACCAGCGGTTCCTGGTCAGCGACAACTGCGGCACGCCACCGCCGCCGCCCGCGCCCCGCTATTTCGGTGGTTCGCCGACGGATTTCACCGGTGACGGCCGGGATGACGTGGTCGCGTTCACCCACGGTGCGCTGGCCGACGCGTATGTGGCCACGTCGACGGGTTCGTCGTTCGCGGGCACGTCGGTGAAGTGGCACGACTGGTTCGCCCTGTCCGGAGAGACCCCCCTGACCGGAGACGTCAACGGCGACGGACGCGACGACGCCATCGTGTTCACCCACGGCACCACCGCCGACGTCCACGTCGCCCTGTCCACCGGCACATCCTTCGCCGCATCCGCGAAATGGCACGACTGGTTCGCCCCCGGCACCGAAGTCCCCGCCGTCGGCGACGTCAACGGCGACGGCCGCGACGACATCATCACCTTCACCCACGACACCGACGCCGACGTCTACGTCGCCCTGTCCACCGGCACCTCCTTCACCGGCACCGCCGTGAAATGGCACGACTACTTCTCCATCGCCGGGGAGTTCCCCGCCCTCGGCGACGTCAACGGCGACGGCCGCGACGACCTCATCACCTTCACCCAAGGCCCCGCCACCGCCGCCGACGTCATCGTCGCCCTGTCCACCGGCAACGGCTTCGGGGCACCGCAGAAATGGCACGACCTGTTCGCCGTCGGCGCCGAGCAGCCCCGGGTGGGCGACATCAACGGCGACGGCCGCGACGACATCGTCACCTTCACCTGCAACACCGACGCCGACGTCTACGCCGCCACCTCCACCGGCACCACCTTCGCCGGAACCACGATCAAGTGGCACGACTTCTTCTGCCTAACCGGCGAGTTCCCCTACCTCGCCGACGCCAACGGCGACGGCAAAGACGACCTCATCGTCTTCACCAAAGGCACCACCAACGACATCTACGTCGCACTCTCCACCGGCACCACATTCGCCCCCAGCACCAAATGGCACGACTACTTCGGCCTCACCAGCGAAACCACACTCTGAGCCCCAGGAGGAACCATGCCGCACGACCGGAACATCTCCCCCACCGTGAGCCGCCGGCGGCTGCTCACCGGCGCCGCCGCGGTCGCGGCGACCGGCGCCCTCGCCGGCGCCTTCACCGCGCCGTCCGCGGCCAGTGCAGCCGTCAACGGGTACGGCCTGCGCATCGTCGACCGCAACGAGAACGGCGGCCGGTTGCAGTACTACCGTTTCGCCACCGACGCGATCGAGTGGGATCCGGCGGTGAACGTGCTGCTGCCCGACGGCTACCACACCAGCCGCAAGCGTTACCCGGTGTTGTATCTGCTGCACGGCGGCAACGCGGACTTCCGCACGTTCCACCTCCAGGACAACATCATCAACCTCACCGCGGGCCGCGAGATCATCGTCGTCATGCCGGACGCCTCCACTGGCTGGTACAGCAACCCGGTCAGCACCAATGTCGGGCCGCGCAACTGGGAGACGTTCCACATCGCCCAGTTGCTCCCCTGGATCGAGGCCAACTTCCGCACATTCCCCGAGTACAACGGCCGCGCCGTGGCCGGCTTCTCGATGGGCGGCTTCGGGGCCCTCAAGTACACGGCGAAGTACTACGGCCACTTCTGCTCGGTCAGCTCCCACTCCGGGCCAGCCAGCCTGCGCCGCGACTTCGGCCTGGTCGTGCACTGGGCGAACATCACCTCGGCCGCGCTCGACCTCGGCGGCGGCACAGTGTACGGCGCGCCCCTGTGGGACGAGGCACGGGTCAGCGCGGACAACCCGATGGAGCGCATCGAGAGCTACCGCAACAAGCGGATCTTCCTGGCGGCCGGCACGTCACCCGACCCGGTCAACTGGTTCGACTCGGTCAACGAGGGCCAGGTACTGGCGGGCCAGCGCGAGTTCCGGCGAGCGCTCAGCCGGGCTGGCATCCCGCACGAGTGGCGCGAGGTGCCGGGCGGCCACTACTTCCGCCACGAACTGTTCGTCCAGGACCTCGCCGGCATGCTCGGCCGGCTGCGCCGCGCCGGCTGACCCACCGGACCTGCGGCGCGTGGCAGGCCGCCACCAATCCGGCGACGGCCTGCCACGCCCGGTCGGCGGACCGCACGCCGCGCGTCCAAGGGGGCTCAGCCCGATCATGAAGTCATCCTCCGCCACCGCGCCGAGGCTACCGACCGCTCAACACGCCTTCTCGACACGGCGGGCCGGGTCGAGAAGTTCCGCGCCAAGTACGCCCGTCGCGAGCCCCGGGAGCCGCGCTGACCGAGGCGCGCATGCTGCTGCGCGCCGGGTACGCGATGCGCGGCGTCCGTCCGTCCACGACGAGGTTGCTGGTCGAGATCGTGGAGAGGTATCCCCGCCCCTGGTACGTGGTCGCGGCTGACGCGACGCCGGCTGGATACTGCCCAGGTGCGGGCTCAGCGGCCGGGACCACCCAGGTCGAGCCGGTCCTCGCGCACCCGGTCGGCCAACTCCAACTTCGTCCGGGTCGGGCGGCCCACCTCGGCATACTTGCGTTTGACCCGTTCCAGATACTCGCGCGCGGTCCCGTAGGCCACGCCCGCGCGGCGCGCGGCGGCCGCCAGGGTGGCCCCGGAGGCGTACGCGGTGAGCACCGCGCGCTCCTGCGGGGACAGCCGCGGCCGGTCGGCGCGGGCGTCGCGGCTGAGTACGAACGCGAGTTCCGGACTGATCGCCGACCCGCCGGACGCCACCTCGCGGACCGCCTCCACCAGCACGTCCAGGGGATGGCTCTTGGTGAGGTAGCCGGCCGCCCCGGCACCGATCGTGGCCAGCACGCCGTCGGCGTCGGGGACCGCCGAGACGACCAGCACCCGCCCGCCGCCGGCCCGGACACGCGCCACGTTGTCCGCCGGGTCGGATCCGTCGCGCAGGTTGAGATCGAGCAGGACCACCCGGGGCGCGTCCGCACCGCCGAGTCGGTCGAGATAGCCGTCGACCGTGGCGGCGACCTGCACCAGGCGGACGTCCTCGACCGGTGCCAGCCAGGTACGCAGCCCGTCGAGCAGCATCCGGTCGTCGTCGATCGCGGCGACAGTGATCATCCGGCCCTCTCACCCAGCCGCCGACGTCCACGCGCCGGGCGGCCAGCTCATCTCGACGGTGGTGCCCTGACCTGCTCCGCTGTCCACCAGCACCTCGCCGCCGGCCTCACCGATCCGCGCGCGCACCGACCGGGACAACCCGAGCCCTGGCCGGATCCGGTCCGGGTCGAAGCCGCGCCCGCGGTCCGCCACCGTGACCCGCAGCCTCGCCGGGTCCGGATCGTCCGTCCCCGCCGCCGGGCCGGCCACCGTCACCAAGGCGGTCGAGGTGCCGCTGTGCCGGATCACGTTGTTGAGCGCCTCCCGGACCGCGCCGGTGAGCGCTCGCACCACGGCCGGCGGCACGTCCGGCGGGACGTCGGTGACCCGCAGGTGCACCCGCAGGCCGGTCGGCGCCAACTCCCGGATGACCGTGGTGAGCTCGCCGACCAGCCGCATTCCGACCGCGGAACCGGCGGACGCGATCAGGCCACGCAGATGGTCGGCGTCAGCGGCGAGTCGACGCCGCACCACCGGATCACCGGTGTCGACCGCGCCACGGGCGACCGCGTCCAGCGTGGACAGCACGGTGTCGTGCAACATGCGGTGCTGCTGTGCCACCTCCGAGGCGTAGGCGGCGTGCGCCGCGATCCGCTGCCCCGCCTCGGCCAACGCCGCCTCCGCCTTCACCGCCCGTACGGTCGCCCGGTCGGCGCGCAGTGCGGCCTGCCGCAGGGCACCGACCACCAGGCCGGCGGCCGCCGGCACACCCACCAGTGCCAGCAGGTTCCCCGCCGCCCCGGACAGCGCCGCCGGACCCAGGGAGACCGTGGCGTGCACCCCGAGCAGGTAGCCGACCGCCAGCGCGGCGTACCAGGCGAGGGCCTGACGACGCGACAGTGCCAGCGCGACGGTCAGGCCCGCGCCGATCGCGGCCGGCAGGGCCGGATGGCTGAACCCGGTGCCGTGGCCCGGCCGGGTGAGCAGGCCGCCGGCCACGAGGGCGACCAGCGCCACCGTCGCGTCCAGCCCGGCGACCCCCCGGCCCACCGCGCCCTGTCCGTGGACCCACACCAGCACGCCGACCACCGCGAGAGTCTGGACCGCGTACACCGTCACCGCCGCCGGCACCGACCGCAGTCCGGCCGTGCCGCCGGTGAGGACCGCGACCGGCCAGGCGGCGACCTGGCAGATCCGCACCACGACGAACAGCCCGATCAGGCCGGTGGTCAGCGGAATCGCCGGGGAAGGGCCGGGACCGGAGCGGGAAGCGGGCGGAGCGACGGCGGCCGTGGCAGTCATGGCACTCAGCATGCCGGACCGGGCCGGACCGCTGTCGGCAGGACTGCCGACAGCAGTTCGTCCGTCGTGCGGGGGTGCGACCGCACCAGGCATGATCGGGACGGCTCCACCGAATCCTGGTACGACCGGAAGGACAGGCAGATGAGATGTCTCCAGCGGAAGCTACCCGCGCTGGCCGGGATCGCGCTGCTGATCGCGGCGCCCGGTTGCGGCAACCCGGCCGTGCCGGTGAGCGGACCGGACAGCGCCACCCCCACGAGCACGGCTGCCCCGGCGAGCCTGCCGGGCAGCGACCAGGGCGACCGGGTCGAGGTGGACGGCCGGACTGTCGCCGGGGTGGCACCGGGGCTCGGGTTCCCCGCCGGCAGCAAGGTCGACACCGCGTTCGGCGACCCTGGCTCGGCCACGGTGATCCTCACCGCTCCTCCGCCCGAGCAGGTGCTCGCCCACTACCGCCAGGCGGGCCCGCCGGCCGGATACCCGGTGGGCACCGACACCGGTCAGACTCTGCACCTCGACGGACGCGGGTGGACCGTCGAGGTCATCGCCACCTCGCGCGACACCACAGTCACGTTCGCCCGCAACCGGCCGGCCGAGCAGTCGACCGCGCCGCCACAGGCGGAGGAGCCGGCGCTGACCGGCCGGGATCTGGGCGTGACGAACCTGCCGTTCAACTTCCGGTTCCCGCCGGGCAGCCAGGTGCGCGACCTCTCCGACACCGCCGCCGGCGCCCGGCTCACCCTGGTCGAGCCCGACCCTCAGCGGGTACTCGCGTTCTACCGCACCGCCCTGCCCCAGGGATTCTTCGACGTCACGGGCGACCGCACGACCGGCGGGACCACCATCATCACGTTCGAGAAGGACGACGGTGAGTGGACCGGCACCATCGAGGCTACGGACGACCGGGTCACCGTCAGCACGGTCCATCGTCGATAGGACGACCCTTCCGGCGGCCGGCACGTTCCCGTCCGACGGGCTTCGACGACGAACCGGGGCGGTGAAGGGCAACCGTCGGTGGCGTCAGCTGCGGGGGCCCGGACCGGCCACCTGCGTACCCTGGTCGCGCCGTACCCATCTGGCATCCTTCCGGGACACCCTGCGATCGACGAGCGCCAGCACCGTTGCGGGCCGGGCGAGGGCGAGGGCGGTTGGTCGAGCCGATGCTCATGCTCTGGCCTGCGAACGATGGCGTCGCCAGACGGCAACAACCCCCCGATGTGAGCCCGATCATCGATGCACGAGCACCCTATCCGACTGGGGAGTCGAGGAGAACTGGAGCGCTCCGGGTACGCGCTGCCCTCGAACCGGCGGCGTTCGCCACCGGTCTGGGTGTCGTGACCGCACCGCACGGCCGGCGCGTCCCGGCCGGACGGGGCAGGTCCGGCCGGGGGTCACCACGGGTTCGCCGGCGCCACCAGCAGCAGGCCGGTCGCGGGCAGCCCGGTGGTACCGCCCGTGGTACGGCCCGCCGTTGTCGCGCCGGCCTGCCGGGGCCGGTTGGCCTCACCCGGCTCGACGGCGTGCCCACGCTCGTCGTCTTCTGATCGTCCGCGGCCGTGGGCCGCTCTGCCTGCTCGGCTCCCCGCTCGCGCCTGTCCAACGTGTGTCATGCCGACTCGACTGTGAGGATGATCGGGTGCTGCCCGGTGCTCGGGTCTGACTCCTCCTCCTGGTCGCCGCCCTGACCGGCCTGGCGTACACCATCACCCCACAGCTGGACCAGGCCCTCTACGGCGACCAGCTGGCCGTGGCCGCCGTCGGCGACCAGCCGACGACCCTCGCCCAACAGGTCACCGCCGCACGGGCCGCGCACCCCGACGGCACCATCGCCACCGTGGCGCCCGGCGCAGGCGACCGGACCACCCAGGTGGTGTTCTCGCTCGAGAAACTCGGCGACAAGCAGCACACCGTCTACGTCGACCCGTACACCGGCGAGGTCACCGGGCAGCTCACCACCTGGTTCGGCTCCACCCCGGCCACCACCTGGCTCGACGACCTGCACCGCAACCTGCACCTCGGCGAGGTCGGCCGGCACTACTCCGAGATCGCCGCCAGCTGGTTGTGGGTCCTCGTGCTCGGCGGCGTCATCCTGTGGTGGCGCCGCCGCAGCGCCACCCGCGCCCGGACGACACACCTGCTCATACCGGACCTGAGCGCCCGCAAGGGAGTCCGGCGTACGCGGGGCTGGCACGCCACCACCGGTGTCTGGCTCGCGGTCGGCCTGCTGTTCCTCTCCGCCACCGGCCTGACCTGGTCCCGGTACGCCGGCGCGAATTTCGGCGCCGGCCTGGACGTCCTGCGCGCCGGCACTCCGGAACTGTCCACCACCCTCGACGGCGTGCCCCCGCCCGCTAGTGGTGGTGGGCACCAGCACGGTGGGGCGGTGACCGGCACGGCGGACAATCCGGCGTCCTTCGACATCGTCCTGACCTCCGCGCGCGGCGCCGGACTCTCGGGGCCGGTGGAGATCAGCCCTGCCGCGGAGTCCGGCCAGGCATGGACCGTCGCCCAGGTCGACAACACCTGGCCGGTCGCGAAGGACCGGATCTCTGTGGACCCCACCACCGGCGGGGTCACCGACCGCAGCGACTTCGCCGACTGGCCGCTCCTCGCGCGGCTCAGCAGCCTCGGCATTCAAGCCCACATGGGAATCCTGTTCGGCCCGGTCAATCAGATCCTGCTCGCCGCGCTCGCTCTCGGCCTGCTCTGCGTCATCGTCTGGGGCTACCGCATGTGGTGGCAGCGCCGCCCCACCCGCGCCGGTCGCCGCGCACCGCTCGGCGCGCCGCCCGCCCGAGGTGGGGTCCGAGGGCTTCCGTGGTGGGCGCTGCCGCTCGGTGGACCGGTCACCGTGGCACTCGGTTGGGTACTGCCCTGGCTTGGCGTCACTCTGCTCGGCTTCCTCTTCATCGACATCGCCCTCGGCATGCTCACCCGTCGGCGCGGTCGGCCGATACCCCGTCTCACCCGCCCCCGGCCGGTAGCTGACCCCGCACCGCTGTCCGGCCGCCACCGCTGCGGGGCGGCCGGACAGCGGTGGTCGCGTGTCGGTCAGCGGGGCCGGGAGCCGGTCACCGGCGGAATGGCCCGGTGATCTCCGAACCGCTCTGTCCGGTGGTCCGCACGAAGACCGAGATCTTGTCGTCGGGCGTGATCATGCAGATCTCCATGTTCCGGCAGTAACAGCAGGGGTCGGCGCGGCACGGACTGCCCGATCCCTCCGGGCGTGCAGGACCCCTTCGGCGGCTCGGCGCGGGCGACAGCGCCGGACGTGACGGTCCACGCCGTCGTGGTCGTGCCGTTCTCGGCCGTCGGCCGGTAGCGCCCAGACTCGACGGGGAGTTCATAGGTGGCACCGCGAATCCGGCTCCTGCCGCGCCGGCCCTAACCTCGACGAGCACCAGCGCCCGAAGGCCCGGTGAGCACCTGGCCCAGCCAGAGCAGGTCCACCTCGCGGCTGATCAGCAGGGGCGCCGCCACCCCGCCCGCGCCCGGGCCGGCCACATCGCAGCTTTTCCCCGGCTGCATCGGTGGACGGCCTGCCGACCCACCGCACACGTACGGCCAAATCTCGCCCTGCCCAGCCTGACCGTTTTCAAGGGCGGAAAGGAGGTTTTACGCTCTCAGATCGATCGGGTTGAGATATAGCACATTGTCGTTTGCCGTTGCATAATGTCCGCTGCACGCATGGTCGCACCATCGGTTTCCGATGCAGCGACGTCGACCGAAGGGAACCGATTCCGTGAAGCAGGACCACTCACCTGTGCTGCCCGGCGACGGCGCCACGGACTATGCGCGCTACATGCGACTGAACACGCTGCTCGCCCTGCAACGACGGCCGGACGAGATGATGCACCGCGACGAGTTGCTCTTCCAGGTGGTGCACCAGTCCACCGAGTTGTGGCTGAAGCTCATCGCCGCCGAGTTGGCCGAGGCGGTCACGCGGCTGCGCGTCGGCGAGCTGGCGGTGACCGAGTCGCTGCTAACCCGGGCGACGTTGGGGATCCGACTGGTCACCGACCAGCTGGAGATGTTCCGGCACCTGTCCCCGGCCGACTTCCAGGCCATGCAACCGGCGCTGGGTAAGGGATCCGGGGCCGAGTCACCCGGATGGCGGCAGGTCCACGCTATGAGCCGGCAGCTCGGCCGGGCGTTCGCCGAGCACCTCGAAGTCCGAGGAATTGAACCGGCCGCACTGGGTCGGCCGGATCCCGCCGACCCCGTCCAGCGGCTCGCCGAGGCGCTCATCGAGTGGGACGAGCGGGTGTCGCTGTGGCGTATGCGGCACTACCGGGTCGCTCTGCGCGTCGGGGGCCACGATCCCGGCGGCGCCGAGGCGACGATGCTCGCCAAGCTCGTCGGGCACCGGTTCTTCCCTGCACTGTGGCGGGCCCGCCTGAAGCCCTCCGACGGATCCGCTAACGAATCACAGGCCGACCAACGTTGACAATCCTCGTTCACCAGTAATTGTCAATTTTTCCTCACCCACCTGCGTAGCGACCGAAATGTCGAGGTGCGGTTTCGTGCGCGAACTGACGAGTTGGCTGTCCGGCGGCGGTCAGACCTGCCGTTTTCCGTACTCCGCCGTGCTGGCGGAGTTTCACCGGGTCGGTAAACACTTCGTCGAAAAGGAAGTGCTGGCTCTGCTCGACCAGGCCCGTACGCAGCTGACGGTGCCGGCGACCGCGCGGGAGCCGCAGGCCCGGCTGCTGGGTGACTTCCTCGACGTCGCGCTCGATAAGTGGGACGGCCGGTACGACTACCGCAGCTATCTTGCGCTGCGGCTGCTCCGGCTGCCCGGCGGGGGCGACGTCGCCGGCCCGTTCGGTGCGCGACGGGACCGGGACCGGCTCCTCGTTCGCCTGGTCGCCGACGTGCTGGCCTTCGAGTTGACCGCCGCCTCCGGTGCCACCGACCTGCTGCCCGAGCGGCGCCCGAGCCGGGACGTGGTGTCCAAGCGCTACCGGCTCGGCGTGCGGGCCGTGTCACCCGCTCTCGCCCGACTGGGCATCGCCGGGATGGTCCCCGGCCGGGAAGCTGTGGCGACCCCGGACGAGCTGCGGGCCGTCGCCGCCGACGCCGATCCCGCCGGCGAGTTGGTCCTGCGGCTGACCATGCTGCCGGTCCATGTGTCGCACGACGAGTACCTGTTCATCCGGGTGCTCCAGTCGTACGAATGCCTCTTCGCGGGGGTCGCCGAGGAGTTGCGCGCCACCATCGCCGCCCTGACCGCCGGCCAGGCGGGGCGGGCGACCGAACGGCTGGCGTACGCCCGACAGCAGCTCACCGCCGCCGGGCCGCTGTTCGCGCTGCTGGCGACGATGCAGCCGGAGGCGTTCCGGACGTTCCGGGAGTACACCGCGGGGGCCAGCGCCATCCAGTCCCGCTCCTACAAGCTCATGGAGTCGCTGTGCCGCACACCCGAGGGGTCGCGATTGGACTCGGCCGCGTACCACCAGGTCCCGGAGGTACGCGAGCTGGTGCACGCCGGCCAGCCGTCGATCGACGACGCGTTCCGGGCGGCGGTGCGTGACGGCCTGCTCGCCGCGCCCGAAGGCGGGCGGGTCGAGGAGGAGATGCGGTCGTTCGCCGCCGCGGTATTCCAGTGGCGGCGCACGCACCACCGGCTCGCGACCCGGATGCTCGGCCCGCGGGCCGGCACCGGCTACACGGAGGGCACGCCCTATCTGGCCGCCGCCCGATCCATCCCGGTCTTCACCTCCGTCGCCTGCGAGCCCCGACCCGTCCCCCATCGAGCCGACCAGAGGCAGCCCTGAGTGAGCCCACCGCACCGGAACTCCGACCTCGATACGCCCGAGTGCCTCGACGCCAGCGCGCACGCCGCACTGCGCGCCGAGTTCCCCCTGCTGAGCACCGGCGTCTACCTGAACAACAACTCGACGGGCGCGGTGCCGCGAGGCGCGGAACAGGTGCTCACCGGCTACTGGCGGACGCTGCGGAACTGGCGGGACGAGGTCTGGCAGGACTGGCACGCCGGCCTCGACCGGTACGCCGACTCCGTCGCCGCGTTCATCGGCGCACCGCCGGGCAGCGTGGTCACCGACGCGAACCTGAGCACGCTGCTCGCCCGGGTAGCGTCCTGTTTCGACTATCGTCCGCCGCGGAACCGGATCGTCACCACCGATCTGGAGTATCCGACGGTGCCGTTCATCTGGAACGCGTTCCGTCGGTACGGCGCCCGGCTCGACGTGGTCGGCTCGGGCAGCCCGCGGTTCGACGAGGACGCCGTCGAGGCACGGATCGACGAACGCACGCTGCTGGTGTGCATCCCGCACGCCAGCTTCTCCTCGGGGGCCACCGTCGACCTGCCCCGGCTGGTGCGGCGCGCCCACGACGTCGGCGCGCTGGTGGTCGTTGATGCCTTCCAGAGCGTAGGGGTCATGCCCATGGACGTGACGGCGCTCGGCGTCGACGTGGTTCTCGGCGGCGCGCACAAGTGGCTCTGCGGAGTCGGCACTGCCTTCCTCTACGTGCGCCCGGGTCTGGTGCCGCAGCTGGAGCCAGCGGCGACCGGCTGGCAGGCCGGTGACCGGGCCTTCACATTCCAGCCGTCGACAGGCTGGGCCGGTGGGGCCCGACGGTTCGCCGGCGGGACGCCGTTCCCCCTGACCTCGTTGATCTCCCAGGTCGGCCTGGATCTGCTGGCCGGGGTAGGTGCCGGCCCGATTCGACGGCACTCGCTCGCCTGCACCCAACGGATCCTGGAGCGGGCCGCGGTGGCTGGCATCGACGTGGTCAGCCCGACCGAGCCGCACCGGCGCGGTGGCGTCGTGTGCCTGGACGTCGCCGACGGCGAGGCGGTCAAGCGGCGGTTGGTCGCTCGCGACATGGTCTGCAGCTGGCGGGGCTACCTGCGGGTCGGCCCGCACGTCTACAACACCCTCGACGAGATCGACACGTTCATGGACGCCCTGGAAGAGGAGCTGAAACGGTGAAGGTCACGCTGTCCCCACGCGCGCTGATGAGTCTGCTCGCCAACGGGCCGAAGGCCATGGACGTGCTGGAGACCGCGCTCGGCACGGGTCTGCTCGACGCCTTGGAGCCCGGGCCGGCGAGCCTCGGTGAGCTGGCCGCCCGCTTCGACGTGCGGCCCCTGCGGCTCTACAAGTTCCTCGACTGCTTGGAAAGCCTCGGTGTCGTTGAGCGCAGCGAGCCAGGTGACGACATCGCGATGGCAACGTACCGTGCGGTACCCGGCCTCCGGGATGCCGTCATGGCGGTCGTCGGCCCCGGTGCTGTCGAACGTGACCGGGACCGTTACCCCTGGCGGTTGCTGCACGGCCGGCTGGCCGAGAGCCTGCGCGGCGAGGTGAGCATGAGCGACGACGACTTCGCCTGGCCCCCGAAGACCGACGAACAGACCGCCGACTTCGAGCGCAGCATGGCCGTCGGTCTCGGTCCGGTGATCGAGACGATGCATCGCAACGCCAGCCGGCTGTGGTCGGACCGGCGCCGTCTGCTGGACATCGGCGGGGGTGACGGCACGCTCGCCGCGCACATCCTCGACGACGCGCCTGGGCTACGGGTCGACGTGTACAACCTGCCGGCCGTGGCTCCGCTGGTGGAGGCGACCCGGACCCGCACCGGGCATGTCGACAGGCTGGGTTTCGTCGGCGGCGACTTCTTCGCCGAGCCGCTGCCCTCGGGCTACGACGCCATGGCATTCGTCCGGGTGCTGCACGACTGGCCGAACGACGTCGCCCGCCGGCTGGTCGAGAAGGCGTACGCGGCCCTCGAACCGGGCGGGCTGCTGGTGATCTGCGAGGAGTTCCGCACCCCAGACCGCCTGGCGATGCAGTTCTTCTGGAGCTACTTCCTCATCGGGGTCGACAGTTGCGTCAGTCGGCTGCGGGAGGTGGAGTTCTACACCAGTCTGCTCAAGGAGGTCGGCTTCGACCGGGTGGCCGTGCTGCCCGGCGGCTGGGAGCTGGCCTGCGGGCACAAGCCGGTGGCCGAAGCGTGACCCGCCCAGCCGGCGTGACGATGCGGGCGTGGCCGCACCCGCCGCAAGTCGTCCCGGGCTCACCGTTGCCGGCCGGCGCGCCCGTCCCTGCGGCCGTGACGGCCGATCCGTCCGGCGCATCGGTGCGGAGCTCGGCGTCGCGCACCGCCCACCGTGTCGCCGTCGGTCAGACACGTCCCAGCGCTGTGCGGCACCAGCGACTCCGGCAATACACCTAGGTGAGCGCGTGCACCAGTGCGGTCGCCGCTCCGGCCAGGAGGGCCACACCCGTGCCGGCACCGACGACGGCGCTGGGGGTGAAGTCGCACCGTCGGGCGACAGGGACGCTGACGAGCGCGACCAGGGTGACGAGCGCGGCCCAGATCGCGAGGGCCGGATACCCCAGAAGCGGCGCTAGGGGGAAGAAGTGCAGGCCGACTATCAGGGCGATCCAAACCGGAACCAGGGAGGTGCGGCCGGCGCGCCGGAGCCAGATCGCGCCGACGGCACAGAGGACCACCTCGATCAGGACGATCACCCCGAAGACCGGCCCCGTCCTCTCGTCCACGGAACTGCCCTTGTCCCAGGTGCGTGCGGTGACGATGCCGCCGATGATCGCTGCGACCAGAGACAACACCGAACCGATGCCGAGCCACGGACGCCACGCCTTGGGCGGTGCCTCCTGCGCCCAGCCGAACCAGACGATCCCGAAGACCCCGAAAATCGCGGCGGTGGCCGCGGCGTTGGCCGCGAATTCAGCATCCATCGGCGCAGTCTAGTGCCCCGTCTTTGAACGTTGATCGTGCAATCCATCGGTTCTGAGGACGGATCGGGCAGGCTGTCTCCCAGCACTCGTCAGGGGAGGTGGTGGCCGGTGGGTAGACGGCCGGAGGTGTTCGTCCGGCAGGTGTCGATGGCCGAGGGTCAACGGTTGCAGCGGATCACCCGCACGGCGAAGGACCCGGTGAAGCTGCGTAGGGCGATCGTGGTGCTGATGTCCGCCCAGGGCCAGCCGGCCCCGGACATCGCCCACCTGCTCAAGGCCACCGAGGACTACGTGCGGGACGTGATCCACGCGTTCAACGAGCGGGGGTTCGACGCGCTGGACCCAAAATGGAACGGGGGCGCACCGAGACGGATCGATGAGCAGACCCGTGACTGGATCTGCGTCATCGCCCGGTGCGACCCCCGGTTCCTCGGCCGACCGTTCTCGTGCTGGTCCCTGGCCAAGCTGCGCGACTACCTGATCGACGCCGGCTACGTGGCGACGATCAGCGCCGAGACCATTCGGCGGATCCTGCACGAGCGTGGCGTGTCGTGGCAGGCAACCAAGACGTGGAAGGCCAGCAACGACCCCGACTTCACGTACAGGACGCTGCACCGACTCTGACCTGCGGAAACGAGAAGATGCAGGCAGGGATGGGTGCAGTTGCATGCGGTCGGGTGCCGTTCGGTGCGGTTGACGGCCGTTCAGTGCACCCTGTTGCTCCCAACCTGCTCCCCCGATCCCGGGCCCGTGACCGGGCTGCCGCAGCCAGGGCGAGACGGGCCGTCCTACAGGTCGTTCGTCAGATACCGTGGCCGCTTACCCGAGCGGCCCTGGCTGGCGTCGGCGCCTGGCCAGCCACCGTGGGCTCAGTCGCTCCCGACCCCCTCTCACAGCCCGCTCATCAACCGCACATGCTCAGGAATGCCACCCCCTATCAGCGGCAGACCCGAATGCCAGCGCCTGCCACCGACGATGCCGCTGATGATGGGGGTCGTACAGAAAGTCAGGGACCTTGTCGGAACCCTAGCTCAGGTCAAGACATCCGCAGGGTGTACCGGCATACTTGCCTGATGTCGAGGACCGCGGCCCACCGACGGGCAACTGCGGCACTAGTCGCTCTATCCGTGCTGGTTGCCGCAGCGCTGGCGATTGTCACGAACTATGCCACCGAGTTGCAGCCTTCCTGGCTCAAGGATCGCCCAGCGGCAACCTGGAGTGTTCTGCTGGTTCTTGTCGTCCTGAGCGCGTGGCTGACAATGAGCTTAGCAAATACCGACGGATCCGCAGGCGGGGCACCGAAGCGCCAGTGGCTAATATTTCACCACCGCAACGCGCGATTGGTGCGCTGTCTCGCTTGCGGCAAGGACCGCATCGGGACCCTCCAGGCGGGTGAGAGTGGTTCCTGGAAATGCGAGAAATGCGGACGAACGTCGATCGTCAGCGTGGATTCGTCAGCACGGCTGACGATCGAGACTTCTGCCTACGGCAAGGTCCGAATCACGCAGCGGGCCTCGTTCCGCGGCCTGCTGACCAAGGTCTATCAGACCGAAGTGCTGGAGCAGCCGGATTCGATAGCTAACGCCCATCGCGACGCCGCCGACAGACCAGGCGCAACATCCATCAGCCTCGCTATCGATGGGATGTACAAACGCGAGTTCCGGACGGCCTTCGTTAGAGGGCTGCTGCGCGACCGCAGGAGGAGCGTTGTCCTCTGGAGCGTCGCCCTTGCCTTCCTAGTACCGTGGGGACGGCCGCATAGCCTGCTGGAGTTCTCCTGGCACGTGGCGCTGGGCTTCGGGGTCTGTGTCGTCCTTGGTTTCGGCCGCCTCTGGCTTGCTGGCCGGCACACCTTCAACCGATGGACGCGTTCCAGGGAAGCCCTGTACTGCTGGCTTCAGCGCCCCGAGGGCCTCGCCTTGGCCGTGGTGATGGGACCATCTCCCTGGCACTTCGAGGCGCTTCGTGTTCTTGGCGGCCGGGAGGCTCGGATGCTGAGCGTCGAGCTCATGATTGACGTATGCCGTTACGCTGACCGTAACGAACTGACGCTATCAATTCACGCCAGTGACCCGGATTGGCTGATCGAAGAAATGCGATTCAAGCGAGTACCCGAACAGTTAAAGCCTGGCTTCACCACCTTGGCAAGGGAGCCATCCAGCAAAGTGCCGGGATCGAGGGACGGCCGCTCGAAGAAAAAACGAGCGAAAGGATCAAGGTAGGAAGCCAACGGCCACGTCCGGCAGGGTGACCATCTGCCGCAACGGTGCGATATTCGACTGAAAACATGCCATCTTGATTCATTGACACAGTCATGCGGATCTCGGCGAAACCGATCCGCCCGTCTTCCGACACCCGGCCGGTCGTGAACGCGTCGGTCACGGCCACGACGTGCTCTACCCTCCGCCAGTCGCGCAAGCGTCGCCTCGACGCTGCGCCCGGGGCTTCGTGGGGTGGCGATCAGATGCCTTCCTCGGTCACCTCGATGCCGTACGCCTCGGCCCACTGGACGATCTCGGACTGGCGGCTGGAATTCCAGTAACTTCGGCGGATCCGACCGTCCCGCGTCAGCTGGCCCATCTCCGGTACGCCGAACGCCTGGCCCAGCTCGTCCAGCAGCAGTGCCGCAGCTTCGATGAGAGCTGGGCCGGGCTGCGCCAGGTCGTCGACGGCGGCAGCGGCTTCGGCCGGGTCGACCCTGACCTGGTACTGCTCGCCAGTGCGGGTCTCCCCCATGCCGTAGAAGCGGGTGTGGCCGATCGTGGTTGGCCGCGATTCTCCAACCGGATGCAGCTGGGCCCGGATCAGGGCGGTGCCGCCGGCTGCGGCCCGGTCGCGAGCGTGCCGACCGAGCTGGAGAAGTCCGGAAACGATACCTGCGGCGATCCCCTCGTCGGTGACCACTTGGCGCCCAGAGTCGTCAGGCTCGCCCCCGCGCTGCGCCGTAGCTCTCCGCGACCCTAGGTTGGAGACCCCCAACGCGAAGGCCCCGGAGCCGTCCGTGTGCAGCTCCAGCGAGACGAACCGGGACTCGGCTGCGTAGTTGCTCGTCCCGTCAGCCAGGAGTCGCCGGCGTCCGACACGCGTCCGGTTGATCCCGACGCCCTCGTTGGTGATAGTCGGCCTGCGCCTGATCTCCATCTCCCAGGCCTTGAACGCGTCCTGGACGATCATGTCGCCGGGCAGGTCGGGCACCAGCGACACAATCACCCAGGCGTAGTTGTCGTCGATGGCGAGCCTGCTGATCGCCTCCCGCTCGACCTCGACGATCCGCTGGCCCTGCCGCTGCGCGCTGGCGAACCGGTTGCGATAGGCGGTGGCGACCTCGGGCTCGGACAGGTAGCGAGTCGTGGCACCGTTGCGTACGGGGAAGCGTAGGCCGTCGTTGATCAGCACGGCGTGCGGTGCGCCAGGGCTGCGGGGTACTGCCACGACGATAAAGCCCTGCTGGGTGTCGTCGTCGCCGGCGCCGGTTGCCGGCTCGGGCACGGTGAGGATATCTACTACCGGCATCGGCGCGACGAGCGACGCGATCGACTGGCGCATCCGGGCCACCTCGGCATCGGAGATGGCGACACCCGGCGCCTTCGTGGCACGGGCTTGGTCGTCCTCCTCGACTCCCAGGATAATTACCCCTCCCCCGGTGTTTGCCAGGGCGGCGACATCTCCTGCGAGCGCCCGCTTCTCCTGGTCCTTCCCGCCGTACAGCGTCTGCTTGAAGTCCAGGTCGAAGGCTTCCTGCACGCCGGCGGTCACCAGCGCGTGGATGTGGTGCGAGGCGAGGGTGTCCAGCGCCGTGCCGAAGATGGACTCTAGGCGCCGAGATCGAAGGGCAACCATGTGTACTTCCTGCCGGGGAGGAGGTTAGAGGACTGCGAGCTATTCTGCCTGGCGCGACCACCTCCGACCCGCACCTTGCCGCGCTGGCCGGCGAGTAAGGGCCGTTCAGTCGGTGCGGCCCGGAAGCACATCGAGCTCCGCCAGATTCCTCCGCTGGCCGCCTAATCTCACCGGGCCGTCGCCGATCGGCTGGAACGGCGCGACGTGTAGGAGACAGGGGCGTGAATAGGGGGAACGTGTCGAGGCTCGAGCGGTCGCCGCGCCGGTGGCGGGGACTGGCAGCGGCTGTCGCTGTCGCCGGCGGGGCGGGACTGGTTGCCGCTCACAGCCCGGCCTGGGCGGTGGGAATCGGAATGGCTGCCGCCGTACTCGCCGCAGCCGCCGAGGTTTTGCGCCGGTAGGCCGCCGCAATGCACCTCGGAAGCGCCAACTGGGTGGAACGGTCAGCTCAGCGGGCGAGCCTGGCGACTTTCCGCATTCCGCACGTGGCGTGCGGTACGGCTCCCAGTGAGGCAGGTCCTCATCGGCGGCACCCGGCCGGCAAGCCGCCTCGTGATCGACGCTGCCCTCCCTTCGCCCGGGTGCCATACTCGGCGACGTGAGCTCGCCGGTGGAAACCTTCGCCGGACTGCTCGATCGCTCCATCCGAGATCGCCGCCCTGGCCATCGACGCTCGGGCCGCCAGTGCTGACGCCTTCGGAAACGCCGAAGTGGTCTCCGTTGAGGAAGCCATGTTCACAGCGTTGCTCGCGGGATCCGGTCTCGGCGGGCGGGAATCCAGACCGACGCCACCAGGATGCAAAGCCAGAGCCGCAGATCGATGCCGCCCGGTCTCGTGATTGGCGTCTCGACGGGCCTCAGGTCGATAGCGGGCACCAGCCAGGCAGGGAGCAGGGAACCCTGACCACTTCGGTCTTCTCTGGGAGGTCACGCTAGGCGCTTGCCCACATCGCCGCAGGTGAAGCCATCCGCTCTTCCCGGCATGGGTGAGCACTTCGGGTGCGGTGACCACTTCGACAACCTGCACCCAATCTGCACCCACCTGTAAGGTGCGAGCCGCCATAAGCCCTTTACCGGCCTGACCTGCGGACACTCCCCCACCAGGCGATATTGAGTGCCGTTGACTGCTGTTCGCTGCCGTTGAGTGCAGTTGTGTGAAGCAGGACGCCGCACCGACTCTGACCTGCGAAAATGAGAACCGGCAGGTCAGCGTGGGTGCAGTTGAGCGCCGTTCAGTGCGGTTGGCGGCTGTTCAATGCCGTTCACTGCATCCGTCTGCTCCCAGCCTGCTCCCCCAATCTCCGGGCTCGAGGCCGGCGCATCTTGTCGGCGGTCGCGGTCCATATCGCGCAGGCCGGTGCCCGGGTTGATACTGGACGCGCGGTGCCGAGTCCTCAGCTGTGACGGTTGCCGCCTCGCTTGCACCGGGTCCCTCAGCTCCCAGACCGCTCCCTCCGGGCGCGCCAGCCAGGCGCACCCGCGTAAACGGCACCCCAGCTCGCGCATGTCGAATCGCACGCCGAGTGTTGTTGCTGTGCCGAGTCCCTCGTCGACCGTTTGCGCTAGAGCTGTCGCCTGCAAGTTCTGAGCACGTCGGCCAGCGGGGCCGTCCGCGACCTTGGGCTACTGTTGTCAACGCCGAGCCTGGCGACCCGCCTCGTCTGGACCGATTGCTGCAGCCGTCTACGTCGGTAGCCGTCACTGTCGAGAGCCGGCCAGGGCAACCAACGGGCGCTCAACGACGTACGCCCGCCTTCCAGCTCGCGAGGTCCGCAAGCAGCTCCTCGTAGCGTTCTGATGCGAGAACCGTACCGCCGTCGCGAAGGCGGTTTACGCCAGCGCGGCGCCTCCGGACCGGCGTCCGAACCTTGGTTCCGTCGCACAGCTGCAACCACAGCCGCTCCCGCACCAGCCAATCGGGACCACTGTGGAACCCTCGAACCTGCTCCCACACGATCGTGCGCGTCCGCCACAGCCAGCGCACCCGAACCCCCGATCGACTGACCACGAGCGCAGTACGGTGAAACCGCCATGCGAAGGTGAGCCATACCGCCGCGAATCCAGCGAATGCCAACACCGCAGCCAACCGAACCTGCTGCCAGTGAGCGGCCACCTGAAAAGCAACAAACGCGAAGAGCAACGTACCGAGCACCGCCAATGTGCCGGTGAAGAGCCGCATCGGATCTTCATACGGCCGGGTCCAGGACAACACGTCGCCATCATGACAGCCCAATCCAGCCGCCCGACGCCTGACCGATACCGGCGCTCGCGCCGCCAGCAGGCCAAGGTCGACCGGAATCACCATGCCATCGGGGCTTGAACCTAGCAACGTCGGTTTGAAGCCGAGGTGGACTTACCACCAAGATTCACCTCGCCTGCGACGGCCTCGGCCGGACCCTGGCGTTTGTGCTCTCTGGGGCAACGTCGACGACTGAGGTGGTTGCCGTTGACGACCCCGCCCCTGGGGGCGGGGCGCTGTCCGGCCCGCCACGTCACCGGACCTCGATACTGTCGCCGGCCTCGCCCGCGGGTCCGCCGGGCTGGTCCGCCACCAGGGCACCGAGCAGCACCTCGACACCTGGATCAACCGCGCCCGCCACGCCGGATGCCCCGAATCCGCGGCTTCGCCACCGGCCTGGATCACCGCAACACCCCCCAACAGCTCTCGGCGCCGGCACCGCCAGCGAAACCGGATGGCAACGTGTGGCGGTGCCCGCGCATCATGACCGGGTGGACGCCCGACGAGCGATCGCTCTGATCGATGACCTTCGGTCATTCGTCGATAGCCGCCGCGCGGAGGTGGCCCGTACGAGCGCTGCCGGCGTCGAGCTTCTTACCCGCTACCGGGATCGTCGGCTGGACGAGCTGTGGCTGGACCACGACCTGGGCGGCGACGACACCATCTGGCCGGTGGTAGAGGTCCTGGAACAGGCCGCCTTCGACGACCGCCCCTTCAACATCGGTGTGGTCGTCGTCCATTCCGCCAACCCGGGCGGTGCCGCGAGAATCGCGCTTGTCCTGAGGCGCTGGGGTTACCGGGTCCGCGTCGCGTCGGGTTGCTCAGACGTCGGCTACGACAAAGGTCCCCCGGCGAGCTGATCGATCCGGCCACGCCGTCGCGTACAGTCGTTCTTCATCTGTGGCGGATCCGGAACACTTATCGAGCCCTGGATCTCAGCTACCGACACATCCAACCTGCGTGCCGGGTTACGCGAGCATGCCGGGATACGCGGGCAGCACCGCGGTCGACGCACAGTTCGCTGGTCTCGTGATCGATCCAGTAGCTCTGCCCGGCGCCGATGAAAGTGGGCTGCCGCAGGTAGAACCAGCAACCCACCACGTTGACGAGGATCAGCCGGCCGGCAGTCACGCGCTCAACCATCCCGCATCTCCCTCAAGCGCCATCGCACCGCACCTACTTGATCAGCGTACGCCGACCTACAGCCCCCGAGGTGAACGCTTCTCGGCGTGAGTAGACGTCCCCGTTCGTGGCGCTCTTCTTCGGCGTACTCACGTAAGGTATTGCGCAGCTGGTGTTGCTGGGCAGTTGCTTCGCGCTGTCCGGACGGCTTGGCCGTGGGTCATCGTCTGGCCTCGTGGCTGGCTGGATATTGGGACTGGCCACGAGCCTGTACTACCTGTGCGGCGGGTTCGGCACCTAACGAATGCCCGGCCAGCTGCACGCCATCACAGCACCACTTGACAGCTATAGAAGCATCTCACTGCACCGGTGACGCTGGGGCATAGTCTGGGGCGTTGTCCGCTCACGTCCTGGATTGTCCCACCAGCACCTAATACTACAGCCGGGGATTGTGATCACGGTTCGGTGAGGGCTTGCCGGGCGTAGTGGCTGGTCATGGCTCGTGCTTGGTGACGGCGTCGGCGTACCGACCAGAGCAGTGGGTCGCAGCGGCGGCGGGTGGGTCGATGATCAGGATGTTGAACAGGTGACGTAGTTCGTTGACGGTCAGCGCGATCAGCCCGGCCGGGTCGGGACGGCTGCGGTGTGTGGTCGCGGCGGCGAGGAAGGTGTGGGCGAGGATCGCCAGGGTG
Source organism: Micromonospora sp. NBRC 110037 (assembly GCF_001652995.1). NCBI lineage: Bacteria > Bacillati > Actinomycetota > Actinomycetes > Micromonosporales > Micromonosporaceae > Micromonospora > Micromonospora sp. NBRC 110037. The sequence goes on along the minus strand of NZ_BBVA01000016.1, from coordinate 2,043 downwards.
CTCCAGCGGTGCCAGGGCGTCCAGCGGCGGTGTTGGTGCTGGTCCAGGCCGAGTCCGGTCTTCGCGGCTTGGAACGACTCTTCGATCTTCCAGCGGCGGCCGGCGACCAGGACGAGGCTGCGTAGCGGGACGACCTCGGGTGCTCAGCAGCGGTAGAAGGCCAGCTCACCATTCCTACGGTTGCGGCGGATCAGCAGCCAGTGGTGCCCGCCGTGGGCGTCGGCGGCGTGGGGCAGGGCGGTGAAGGACCAGCCGTAGTAGCGATAGCCTTTCGCGCCCCTGCCGGCGGACACCCGCTGCCAGGCGGTGGCGGGAAGGCAGGCGGCGAGGGCGTCAACGCGGTAGCCGCCAAGGCCGGTGATCACCTGATGAGAGCAGGCCACGGCCAAGACGTAGCCCCGTCGCATCTGACGGAGTTGGGCTGCCAGGCGCGGATCGTTGCCGTAGGCCTCGTCGCCGGCCACCCATCGACACGGCAGCCCGGCGGTGACCGCTGTGGCGATCATCCGAGACGCCAGCTGCGGCTTGGTCGCGAACCGCACCTGCTGCGGGACACCGGCTTCGGCGCGGCGTTCGGCGTCGTCGCACCAGGGATTTGGCGAGGTAGAGCGCCGTGTCGAGCATCGCATGACCAGCATCGGTGGCGTAGACGAGGTGCACGGCGACCTGACAGTTCTCGATCTTGCCGGCTGTGCCCGAATACTGCCGCTGCACGCCGACGGTGTGCCGCCCTTCTTCAGATCACCCGTCTCGTCGATGACCAAGACGGCCTCGGCATCACCGAGGTGGTCGCCGACGAACTCACGGACATCGGCGCGGACATCGGCATCGTCCCACTTCACCCGGGTCAGCAGGTCCTGCATCCCGTCCGGACCCGTGTCACCGGCATGCTCCGCGATCGTCCAGCAGTTCTTCCGCGGCAACGGCGCCAGCAAGCCCCGGACGAAGTCACGCACCCGACGACGCGGCTCCGGCCTGCGGAAACGTTGCCCGACCGTCAGCATCAGGTCGTCGAACAACACCCGCCACCGCTGGGCGTCTACCCTGTATCCGGCAGCCACCGCTGCATCATGGTCAGTCCACACAACCGCCCATGATCGACGGTGGCTGCCCTCATTCCCTCACCGCATCGAACCGCAGCTCAGCCAAGGTCAACAACCCCGGCTGGAGTACTAACCTCGGTCTTTCGCTAATTGTTGATCAAGGCTTGTCGGCGTCCTGTTGATCTTCTCGGGATGGCCCGTGGTGGTGTGGGCATGGTGGTGGCCCGGCGCGTGGCCGGGTTCCTCCGAGGGTGCTCGGCGGGTCGGGGTGTCGGGTTCAGGTGATCGGTCGGGGTAGCGCGGCGAGGCGGTTGAACGCTGTGACGAGGTCGTCGGCCCAGGGCCAGTGCTGGGCGATGCGTAGCCGGGTCTGGCGGGCCGAGCGGGTGAGTCGGGCGGCGACGTGGAGTAGCCGGTAGCGCAGCTTCTTGGGTTCGGCTGCGGCAAGTTCGCCGTCCAGAAGTAGCAGTTGGGTCCAGGCGAGCAGGTCGATGCCGGTGAGGGCGACTTCCAGCCAGGCGGCGTTGATGGCGAACACGCGGGAGGGGAATCGGCCGAAGCCGGTGTCCTTGCCGCAGCGGATGCGGTCCTCGACGCGGGCGTGACCGCGGTGGCGGGCCTCCAGGTACTGGATGGCGCCGTGGCCGGGTGGGGTGTCGGTGGCCAGGACCTGGTGTCGCATGCCTTCGATGCTGTCGAACAGGCTCAGTTGCGCGCCGGGATGCGGCCGTTCGCGGCGCACGATGAACCGGGTTCCGGCCGGGAAGCCGTCGGCGGGGACCAGGCCGGTCAGTTCGGCCACGTGGGCGCCGTCGCGGGGTTCGCCGTCGGTGTCGAGGGCGGGCACCCACGTGCCGTGCTGTTTGGCGTGCAGGATCGCCTGCCGGATCGGTTCGGTGATGGCGACTCCGACGGAGAACGTGGTGTCCACTGCCTGCTTGCGCAGGTCGCGGATGTGCGCGAGGAGCCCTTGGGTGCAGCCGGCCGAGTCGGTGCGGAT
>NZ_BBVA01000015.1:0-67015 GCF_001652995.1 Micromonospora sp. NBRC 110037 | reverse complement strand
ATAAATATGCCTGAGAGGCATAACGCCGGAGGGGAAACCCTTCTCTTCCGGGACGACACGGCGACCCAGGGCAGCACGCCGACCCCGCGCGGCGGGTTAACCGGTCGACCGCGGGCGCCTGCCGTGCCACGATCGCGCGATGCCTGCCTCCGTGACCGGCCTGCTGCGCTGGCAGTTCGACCTGACCTGGGCGCTCGCCGAGTACCACCTCGACCGGCTGGAGCCGGCAGACTTCCTCTGGGAGCCGGCCGCGCTGTGCTGGACCATGCGCCCCGGCCGGGGCGGCGGGTGGCGTCCCGACTGGGCCGACACCGAGCCGGACCCGGTCCCGGCACCCACCATCGGGTGGCTGACCTGGCACATCGGCTGGTGGTGGTCGGTCGCTACCGACCATGTGCGGCAGCGGCCGGCGCGGGAACGCGACGACATCCGCTGGCCCGGGCCGGGCGCGGAGACGGTCACCTGGCTGCGGGAGCTGCGGACGGAGTGGACCGAAGCGCTGGACGGGCTGGCCGAGTCCGACCTGGACCGGCCGTCCGCGTACCCCTGGCCCGCCGACGCCGGTCTCACCGTGACGCACCTGGCCGCGTGGGTGAACGCCGAGCTGATGAAGAACGTGGCCGAGATCGGGCAGCTCCGGCTGCTGCGCGCGGCGGCCTGAGCCGGGTGGCGCTCAGTGCGCGCCGCCGAGGTTGAGCACCACCACCCCGGCGATCACCAGCCCCGCTCCGATCACCTTCGCCACGCTCAGCGGCTCGCCCAGGAACGCCGCGCCGATCGCCATGATGGCGGCGGTGCCGAGGCCGGACCAGACGGCGTACGCGACGCCGACCGGGATGTCCTTCACCGCCAGCGAGAGCAGCCCGAACGCGGACAGGTACGCCACCGCCAGGCCCAGTGTGGGCCAGAGCCGGGTGAAACCGTCTGTGGCCTTGAGCAGGCTCGTGCCGATCACCTCGGCGGTGATCGCGCCGAGCAGGAAGAGGTACGCCATCGCAGGACCGTACCCGGTCCTGCGATGGCGTCCGGTCAGCTCGGTCAGGAGACCGTGCAGGCCTTCCCGTTCAGGGTGACCAGCCCCGGATCCGGGTTCGGGAACCGGGACGCGGTGCCGTTGAAGCCGAACGTGGTGGACGCGCCCGGCGCCAGCTTCGCGTTCCAGGACAGGTTCTTCGCGGTGACCGTGGCGCCGCTCTGGCCGAGCTGCGCCGACCAGGCGTGGTCCACCTTCTGGTCGCCGAGGAACGCCCACCGCAGGCTCCACCCGTTCACCGCCGTCGTGCCGGTGTTGCGCACCGTCACCTGGGTGGTGAAGCCGGACGGCCAGCTCCCGTGCGTGGTGTAGGTGACCGCGCAGGACGGCGCCGGCACCGCGCCGGCGTCACCCTGGTCGGCCAGGAACGACGCGAGCCACGCCAGCGCCGAGTTCCAGTTGATCGCCACCTCGTTCGTCGCGTACGAGTTGATGTCGTCGACGTAGCAGAACATCGGCGCGCATCCGGCGAGCAGGTTCGCCGCGAACGGGTCCTGCAGCGCGGCGTTCGGGCCACCGGCGAGCGAGCCGGCCGGCGGGCGCGGCAGGTCCGGGTTCAGCTGGTGGCCGAAGATCCGGCTGTGCTGGTTGCGGGCGTGCTGCTCGCCCCACCCGGTCACGTACGACATGTTCAGCGCGTTGCGGCCGAACAGGTAGTCGGCGGCCTGCACCGCGCCGTCCCGGTACTTCGCGTCCCGGCTCAGGTCGAACGCGGTGGCCAGCACGATCGCGTTGTTCACCAGGTTGCTGTTGCTGCCCCAGACGTACGCGTCGGCGGTGCCCGGGAACGGCAGCCCGTACGCCTGGCCGGCGATCGTGGCCAGGTAGCTGTCGGCGGCGGCGGTGATCGACTCGCGGATCCGGGTCTTCTCCGCGGCGGGCAGCGTGTTCGGCACGGTGGCCAGGTCCATGCGGCCCAGCGCGGCGACGCTCTGCCAGCCGAACGCGCCGTTCGGGGCGAACACGTCGGCGGTGTGCAGCGGCGAGCCGGTGACGTCGGCCAGGTACGCCTTGTCGCCGGTGGTCAGCCACAGCTCGACCGCGGCCCAGTAGAACTCGTCGCTGACGTTGGAGTCGTCGTACGCGCCGCCGCCGGTGCCGTCGCTGGCCGAGGCGTAGATCGCCGGGTGCTCCTTGGCCGCCGCGTACGCGGTCTTCGCGGCGGTGCCGCAGCGCGCGGCGAAGGCGGCGTCGTACGGGGCGTACAGCCGCTGGCACTGCGCGGCGACGGCGGCCAGGTTCAGCGTGGCGGCGGTGGACGGCGCGTGCAGCTCACGCGGCTCCGGGTCGTCCTGGGGCTGCAGCGGCAGGCCGGTCCAGTTCCGGTCGTGGATCTTGTGGTGGACCATCCCGGCCAGCGGCTTGCCGGCCGGCACCTGCATGCGCAGCAGGAACTCCAGCTCCCAGCGGGCCTCGTCGAGCACGTCCGGCACGTCGTTGCCGCGCTCGGGCAGCCGCAGCGTGGAGTCGCCCAGGGCGGCGCCGCCGTCGGCGGTCTCGGCGGTCTTGGTCCGCTCGAAGGTGCTCAGGAGCTGGTAGGTGGCGATGCCGCCGTTGACCACGTACTTGCCGTGGTCGCCCGCGTCGTACCAGCCGCCGCGCACGTCCAGCGAGTAGTCGCAGACGCCGGCCTGGCACGGCACGTCGGTGTCGCCCTGGTTCGGCGCGACGCCGAGGTGGCCGGCCGGGCGGGCGTACTCCTCGCCGATCAGGTCGCCGTCGATCTCGATGCCGCTGCGCTGGGCGTAGAAGAACTGCAGCGAGTCGGCGCGCAGCCGGTCGTAGAGCGCGCCGGAGATGTCGAACGGGTGGCTGGTCTCGCCGTCGACGGTGAGCGTGTAGCCGGTGCCCGGCTTGCGGTACGCGGAGAAGTCGACGGTCTGCACGTTCTGCCCGGAGGCGGCGTCGGTGCCGCGCGGCGTGGTCTTCCCGCTGGCGACCACCGCGCCGCTGCCCGACTTCAGCTGCCAGGGCAGCGCGTCGGTGGCCTCGGTGACCACAGTCGCGTGCTTCGGCCCGCCGGGCAGGTAGCCGACCTGGTTGACCCGGACCCGGGGCCCGGTGTCCGGCTCGTACGGCGGCGCCGGCTCCCCGCCGCGCAGCGACACGTTGTCCAGGCAGAACGTCTGCGCCTCGGCGCTGCCGCCGACCTGGAAGATCAGCTGGGCGGTGGGGTTCTCGGCCGGGGAGGTGAACGTGGTGGTGACGCGCTTCGAGGTGCCGGTGGCGGTGGCGTCGACGCTCGCGTACGTGGTGTAGGGGGCGCTGCCGAGCTGCAGCACCGCCTTGACGGCCGCGCCCGGGGTGGCGGAGACGTCGAAGGACAGCTCGTACTCGGCGCCCTGCATCAGCGGCACCGCGTCCTGGCCGATGCCGGCGTCCCACGGGTTGGCGGTGCCGGCCGCGACGGTGGTGCAGAGCCGGCCGTCGACGACAGCGAGGTCGCCGGTGCCGTAGGAGAACCAGGGGGAGACACCGGCGCTGAAGTCGCCGTTGCGGAGTTGTTCGGGGGCGTCCGGCGGCACCTCGGCAAGGGCCGGGCCGGCGGTGAGGCCGGTGAGCGCCAGCGTGGTGGCCGCGAGCGCGGCGAGCCGACGTCGGGATCGGGTCACGGAGGTTCCTTCCGTGCTCGGGGGTGGTGGGGGAGACCGGGAACTGGGAGCGCTCCCAATATCAGGCCGATGTTTCCACCGCGTTCCGTCGCTGTCAATCGATCCGGCCCGATGCTCGGCCGAGCGCCCGCTCGCGGAGGGGTCCGGCGCGCCACGTACGATGTCGGTGATCTCCTACAGACAACCGAGCCCTCGACCTGGCAGGCTGCGACCCATGACCCTGAAGCTTCGTTCCGTCGGAGCGAGCGACCGTGGGCTGATCCGCAGCGGCAACCAGGACGCCCAGCACGCGGGCCCCTGGCTGGTCGCGGTGGCCGACGGCATGGGCGGCATGGCGGCCGGCGACCTGGCCAGCCGCATCGCGATCGACGCGATCGCCCCGCTGGACGTGGAGACGCCGGAGGACGCGCTCGTCGCCGCGCTCCAGGGCGCGATCGAGCTGGCCACCGCGCGGATCCGCCAGGCGGTGGAGGAGGACCCGGAACGTCAGGGCATGGGGACCACGCTCACCGCGCTGCTGTTCGCCCGTACCGGCAGCTGCCTGGCGCTGGCGCACGTCGGCGACTCCCGCGCCTACCTGTTCCGCGAGGGCGTGCTCAAGCAGGTCACCCGCGACGACACGTTCGTGCAGATGCTCGTCGACCAGGGCGTGATCACCGCCGAGCAGGCCAGCAGCCACCCCCGGCGGGCCGTGGTCACCCAGGCGTTGCAGGGCGACCAGGTCTCCCCGTCGTACGCGACGATGGTGCCCCGCGCGGGCGACCGCTGGCTGCTGTGCAGCGACGGCCTCTCCAACGTCGTCCGCGCGGACACGCTCACCGAGGTCCTCAACGAGCAGATGGAGCGGGACGCCTGCGCGGCCCGGCTGATCGACCTGGCGTTGCGGGCCGGCGGCCCGGACAACATCACCGTCGTGATCGCCGACGTCGTCGAGGAGTAGCCCTCACCGGCGGCGCGGAGCGGCCCGGCGGGTCGGCTCGGCGGTGGTCGGGTCCTCCGGCCATGGGTGACGCGGGTAGCGGCCCCGCAGCTCCGCCCGCACCTGCGGATAGCCGGTGCGCCAGAACGACGCCAGGTCGGCGGTGACCGCCACCGGCCGCCCGGCGGGGGAGAGCAGGTGCAGCAGTACCGGCACCCGCCCGTCGGCGATGCGCGGCACGTCCCGCCAGCCGAACGTCTCCTGGAGCTTCACCGCCAGCACCGGCGCGCCCGGATCGGCGTAGTCGACACGTACCCGCGACCCGCTGGGCACCGCGAGCCGTTCCGGGGCCAGCTCGTCCAGCCGGGCGGCCTGCCGCCAGTCCAGCAGCCGGCGCAGCGCCGCCACCACGTCCACCCGGCTCAGGTCGGCCCGGCGGCGGGCGCGGACCAGCTCCGGCGCGAGCCAGTCGGGGGCGCGGTCGAGCAGCGCCGCGTCGGAGACGTCCGGCCAGTCCCCGCCGAGCGCCTGGCGGCAGAACGCCATCCGGCGGCGCAGCCCGGTCGCCTCCGGCGTCCAGCGCAGCAGTCCCGGCCCCTCCTGCCGCAGCCCGTCCAGCAGCGCCGCCGCGACCAGCTCCGGTTCCGGCGCGGTCAGTTGCCGCTCGCGCAGCTCGATCGCGCCGAGCCGGTCCACCTCCCGGGCCACCACGTCGCCGCCGGTCCAGGCCACCTCCCGCCCGGAACATAGCAGCGCCGCCCCGGCCTCCCGGGCGGTCGCCTCGTCGATCGGCGCGGCCAGCCGTACCCGCGCGGCCGGCGCGCCGGGGGAGCGGTCGGCCACCGCGACGGCCAGCCACGCCGCTCCGGCCAGCCCCGACCCGGGCGTCAGCTCCGCGGCGGTCCCGCCGGCCATCAGGTACGCGGACCCGCCCGGCCGCCGCGTCCGGGCCAGCCGTTCCGGGTACGCGAGTCCGGCGATCAGCCCGGCGGCCAGATCGTCGGGCAGGCGCTCCCGTTCGGCGTCGTCGGCGGGCAGAGCGGCGCGCAGGCGGCGTACATCGGTGCGCCAGCGCGCGGTGGCGGCCGGGTCGACGCCGTCGCGCAGCCGCCGCCAGCGGGCGGGCAGGTCGTCCCCCGTCCCGCCCAGCGTGTCCTCGCCGAGGATCGCCACCACCTCGGCGGCCCGGTCCGCGCCGACCCGGGGCGCGCCGTCCAGCAGGGCCCGCGCCAGCCGGGGATGCGTGCCTGCCGCCGCGACCGCCCGGCCGCGCGCGGTGATCCGGCCGTCGTCGTCCACCGCGCCGAGCGTGCCCAGGGTCTCCCGCGCCACGGCCAGCGCGGCCGGTGGCGGCGGATCGGGCAGCGCCAGGCCGGCGCCGTCCGGGGTGCCCCAGGCCGCCAGCTCCAGCGCAAACCCGGTCAGGTCGGCGGTGGCGATCTCCGGCTCGGGCTGCGGGGCGAGCCGCTCGTGTGCCGCCTCGGACCAGCAGCGGTAGACCGCGCCTGGCGCCTCCCGCCCGGCCCGGCCCGCCCGCTGCGTCGCCGCCGCCCGGGACACCGGCACCGTCACCAGCGAACCCAGCCCCCGGGCCAGGTCGGTGCGGGGCACCCGGCTCAGGCCGGCGTCCACCACGACCCGGACGCCCGGCACGGTCAGGCTGCTCTCCGCCACCGCCGTCGCGAGAACCACGCGCCGCCCGGCGGCGGGGGTGAGCGCCGCGTCCTGGGCCGGGCCGGGCAGCCGTCCGTGCAACGGCAGCACCGTGACGTCGCGTAGGTCGGCCAGGCGGCGCGCGACGGCGCCGATCTCACCCGCGCCGGGCAGGAAGACCAGCACGTCGCCCTCGCGTTCGCGCAGCGCCCGGCGGACCGTGGCGGCCACGTGGTCCAGCAGCGCGGGATCGACCCGGCCACCGCCGGGTGGCGTCACCGGGCGCGGCGGCGGCGCCCACACCCGCTCGACCGGGTGCAGGGCGGCCTCGGCGCGTACCACGGGGGCGGGGTCGCCCGCGCCGAGCAGCGCGGCGAAGCGGTCCGCCTGCGGGGTGGCCGACATCGCCAGCAGCCAGAGGTCCGGGCGCAGCGTGCCGCGCGCCTCGACGCTGAACGCCAGCGCCAGGTCGGCGTCGAGCTGCCGTTCGTGGCACTCGTCGAGCAGCACCGCGTCCACGCCGGGCAGCTCCGGGTCGTGGTGCAGACGGCGCACCAGCAGACCGGTGGTGACCACCTCGATCCGGGTACGCGGCCCGGCCCGGCGCTCGCCGCGCACCGCGTAGCCGATCCGGTCGCCGACCCGTTCGCCGAGCAGCGCGGCCATTCGGTGCGCGGCGGCGCGTGCGGCGACCCGCCGGGGCTGGGCGATCACCACCCGTCCGGCGACGGCGTCGGCGACCGCGAGTGGCGCGGTGGTGGTCTTGCCGGTGCCCGGCGGCGCCACCAGCACGGCGGCCCCCCGGTTGCGCAGCGCTTCGACGAGTGCCGGCAGCACCGGCCGGACCGGCAGGTCGAGGGCGACGTCGGCGAGCACCGACCCACTCTCGCACCCGCCCCCGGCGGGCTGTCGCACCGGCCCCGGTGGGCGGACACGGAACGGCCCGGCCGGCGCACCGCCGACCGGGCCGGGTGGACCGCTGCGCCGGGTCCGCCGACCCGGCCGCCGCCACCTGCTAGTACGTTCCGTCGAGCTGACCGCGCAGCTTGGTCAGGGCCCGGGCCAGCAGCCGGGACACGTGCATCTGCGAGACGCCGATCTGCTCGGCGATCTGCGACTGGGTCAGGTTGCCGTAGAAGCGCAGCGTGAGGATCTTCTGCTCGCGCTGGTCGAGCGTGGCCAGCGCCGGGCCGAGGGCGACGCGCGTCTCGGCCAGCTCGAACTCGCCGTCCTCGCCGCCGAGCAGGTCGCCCAGCTCGGTGGCCCGCTCGCCGTCGCCGGTCGGCGTGGACAGCGACACCGCGTTGTAGGCGCGGGCGCCCTCCAGGCCTTCGAGGACCTCTTCCTCGGTGAGCTTGAGGTGGGCGGCGATGTCGGCGACCGTCGGCGAGCGGCCGAGCGTCTGGAGCAGCGTGCTGTTGGCGTCGGAGATCGCCAGGCGCAGCTCCTGCAACCGGCGGGGGACGCGGATGTCCCAGGTGCGGTCGCGGAAGTGGCGCTTGAGCTCACCGATGATGGTGGGGATCGCGTAGCCGGCGAAGTCGACGCCGCGCGACGGGTCGAACTTGTCGATCGCCTTGATCAGGCCGATCGCGGCGGTCTGCGCCAGGTCGTCGTTCGGTTCGCCGCGGCCGCTGTAGCGGTGGGCCAGGTGGTTCGCCAGCGGCAGCCACGCCTCGATGGCGCGGTCGCGCAGCGCGGGCCGCGAGGGGTGGCCGGCCGGCAGCGCGGCCATGGCGGCGAGCAGGTCGGCGGCGCTGTCGGTGAGCGAGCGGGGGTCGAGCTTCGCGGAGCCGGCCGGCGTGGTCGCCGGGGCGCTGATCGTGTGGGCGGTCATGGGTGGTCCTCCCTGCACCTCGTCCGCGGAAGAAAAAAGACGTGACGCTCAGGTTTAGGTGACGTAGTACGTTCGGGAGCCACCATAGCCCGATCGTGCTGCCGAAATCTAGCCGAAAGTACGATGTACTTAAGGTGTGGCGGGGTATGGACCTCGTTTTTCCGGGCATAGCGCGCCCCGATCGGTCAACGCGGAATCCGACAGGTGGGCGAAGTGTCGCCTTTCTGTCGTTGTCCCGCCGACGGGACCGCCCGTACCGTCCGTAGCGACACGTCAACGGAGGCACCGTGCTGGATCCCGCCGCGCCGCAACTCGTCATCAACGCCCGGACGCTGCTGTTCAGCTGGCTCCCGGCGGATCCCGGCGTGGTCGAGACCCTGCTGCCCGCCGGTCTGCGTCCGCACCCGCAGCGTCAGGTCTTCGTCAACCAGTACGTGGTCGACGACGAGACACAGACCTCCGGCTTCGGCGCGTACTCGCTCACCTACCTGGGCGTCTCACTGGCGGACATGGATCCCCCCGACGGCGGGACGCCGGGTGGCTGGTGGACCCACTACTTCTCCTCCAGCGAGCGGGTCCGGCGGTACGCCGCCGCACGGGGCGCGCCCGCCGCCGCCGGGGAGACGCGCCTGGACCTGCGGGGCGACCGGCTCACCGCCGAGACCCGGGCCGGCGACGGCACGCTGCTGATCCGGGTCACCGCCCGGGTCGGGCACACCGGCACCGAGGTCCACAACGGCCACCACCGCTACCTCACCGGCCGCGACGGCGAGCTGATCGTCACCGACTATCCGTACGTGGCCGAGCCGGTGTCACCGTTCGAGGTCGAGTCGGTGGAGTTTCCGGCGCCGGAGCATCCGGTCCACGCGCTGCGGCCGGCCAACCCGCTGCACGTGTGCTGGGGGTTCTACTCGCCCCGGGTCTCGTTCGCCTATCCGGCCCGTCCGAACGTGCCCGACGAGGTGAGCGACCGTCACCAGGTGCCGGCCCGCCGGGCGCGCAGCGGCCTGCCGTCCGGGTCGTAGACCAGCCGGTACGCGGGCAGCGCCCAGAGCCGCGTACGCCAGGGCAGCCGCTCCGGGCGGTGCGGCCGCAACCGGCCCGGCGGACGGGGACCGGCCCGGCCCCCGGCGTGCCAGCGGTCCAGTTCCTCCGCCGCCGTGGTGATCGCGGCCACCGCGTCCGCCGGGTCCAGCAGGTCGTCGTCCTGCGTGCCGCCGGGATCACGGTCCAGGTGCTCGCGCCACAGCCGCAGCCGCAGGTCGCGGGCGAACACCCGGGCGCCGTCGCCCATCCCGGCCGGGTCGGCCGGCGCGCGGGTGTCCCGGGTGTCGTCGAGCACCGCGCAGGACAACTCGCTGTCGTGCGTCCAGGAGCGGCGGTTGAAGTTGTCGCTGCCCACGCTGGCCCACACGTCGTCCACCACGCAGACCTTCGCGTGCACGTAGACCGGCGTGCCGTCGCGGTTCTCCACGTCGAACACGTGCACCCGCTCCGGCGCGGCCCGGTGGCACAGCGACAGCGCCTGCTCCCGGCCCACCATGTTCGGCGGCAGCGCGAGCCGGCCGTCCACGTCCGGGTGCCGGGGCACGACCGCCACCAGGTGCAGGTCCGGATGCTCGTGCAGCGCCTGCGCGAACAGCTCGGCCACCTCGGTCGACCAGAGGTACTGGTCCTCCAGGTAGATCAGCCGCCGGGCCCGGCGTACCGCCTTGGTGTAGCCGCGGGCCACGGTGCGCTCGCCGTCCGGGGCGAACGAGTAGCGGGGCCGCACCGCCGGGTAGGTGCGCAGCACCTGCACGTGGTGCGGCCCGCAGGGCGGCGGGTCGGCGGGCTGTTCGGGCAGCGGGTCCGGGCGCAGGTCGGAGCCGCGCAGCCGGTCCCGCAGGTAGGCCATCGGGTTCTCCGAGTCCAGCGGCATCGGGTCGGTCCACCGCTCCCGGAACGTGGTGTCGAGCGCGCCGACGACCGGCCCGCGCACCGCGAGCTGCACGTCGTGCCAGGGCGGCGTGGGGCCGTACCGGGGGGACATGCCGATCGGCTGCGGGTCGCCGGCGTGGCCGGCGTCGTCGCGGCGGCTGTGGCACAGGTCGATGCCGCCGGCGAACGCGATGTCCCGGCTCGGGTCGCCCGGATGGCGCAGCACCACCAGCTTCTGGTGGTGCGAGCCACCGCGCCGGACCCGCTGGTCGAGCAGCACCTCGCCGCCGGCCGCCCGGATCGCCTCGCTGAGGTCGCGGTTCTCCGCCTCGCTGTAGGACAGCGTGTCGAGGTGGGAGCGCCAGATCAGGCCCTTGACGATCACCCCGCGCTGGGCGGCCCGCGCGAACAACTGCGCCACGGTCGGGCCGTCCGGGCGCATCCGCTCGTCCGGGTCGCCGCGCCAGTCGGTGAAGAACAGATGATCGCCCGCGGTGAGCGATTCCACCTCGCTGACCAGGCGGTCGAAGTACGCGGCTCCGTGAATCAACGGCTCGGCGAGGTTTCCATCGGTCCAGACGGGTAACTCAGACCCCGGGTTGGCGCGTTCCTGTGCGGTGAGGAACCAGTCCCGCAGAGTCACGTTCCACCCCCGAGGTCGACGACGTCCTCACACGGTAGGACCCCCGGCAGGACCCCGCACGGCGAGCAGCAGGTCGCGTGGGTGCCGCGCGCCAGGGGGACGCCGGACCCCTGGATCGCGACACCGAGGAGGCACCGACATGCCCGCCGAGACGACGAACACCGTGACCGACGACCGCGACCAGGCGGTGGAGGGGGAGCGGGGTGCGCTGGTGGCGGTCCTGTTGATGGTGATCCTCGGGGTGGCCGGGATCTTCGCCGTCTCCTGAGACCGCGGCCGGGCGCCCCGGCGGACCGGGGCGCCCCTGACAGGTCAGGGCCGGTCGCCCTGGCCGTCGCTGTGCGGCACCCGCCCGGTCGGGATCACCCCGAGCCGGCCGGCCTGGAAGTCCTCGACCGCCTGGATCAGCTCGGCGCGGGTGTTCATCACGAACGGGCCGTAGTGCGCCACCGGCTCGCGGATCGGCTGGCCGCCCATCAGGTACAGCTCCAGCGCCGGGGCGTTGGAGTCCTGCGTCCGGTCGGCGGTGATCCGCAGCGCCTCGCCGGGCCCGTGCACGGCGAGCTGGCCGAGGTGGATCGGCCGCCGGTCGGTGCCGACGGTGCCGCGGCCGGCCAGCACGTACACCAGCGCGTTGAAGTCCGACCGCCACGGCAGGCTCAGCTCGGCGCCGGGCTGCAACGTGACGTGCGCGATGGTGATCGGCGTGTGCGTCGAGCCCGGACCCTGGTGCCCGGCGACCTCCCCGGCGATGACCCGGATCAGGCCGCCGCCGTCGGGCGTGGTGAGCAGCGCCGACTCCCGGCCGCGGATGTCCTGGTAGCGGGGCGCGCTCATCTTGGCGATGCTGGGCAGGTTGACCCAGAGCTGCAGGCCGTGGAACAGCCCGCCGCTCATCACCAGGTGCTCCGGCGGCGCCTCGATGTGCAGCAGGCCACTTCCGGCCGTCATCCATTGAGTGTCGCCGTCGGTGATGGTGCCGCCGCCACCGGTCGAGTCCTGGTGGTCCATGATCCCGTCGATCATGTAGGTCACCGTCTCGAAGCCGCGGTGCGGGTGCCAGGAGGTACCCTTCGGCTCGCCCGGCGCGTAGTCGACCTCGCCCATCTGGTCGAGGTGGATGAACGGGTCCAGCTCGGTCATCGGCACGCCGGCGAAGGCCCGGCGGACCGGGAAACCCTCGCCCTCGTACCCGCTGGGGGCAGTGGCGACCCGGCGGACGGAGCGGTATTCGGTGGCCTCGCCGAGCTTCGGCAGGCGGGGCAGGACGAGGACGTCGTCGACGGTGATCGCGGGCATCGCGGGGCTCCTTACTTGTCGGCCGGGACGGACGACGCGGTGCGGTCGGCGCGCAGGCGCCGGCCGAGCCGCTCGAAGACCCGGGTGAGGCAGGCGACCTCGGCGTCGTCGAGGTCGTCGATCAGGTGGGCGCGCACGGAGCGCAGGTGGTGCGGCGCGGCCTCGCGCAGGGCGAACAGGCCGGCCGCGGTGAGCACTGCCTCGCTGCCGCGCCGGTCGGCCGGACACGCCTCCTTCGCCACCAGTCCGCGCTTGCGCATCGTGGTGATCTGGTAGGTCAGCCGGCTCGGCGAGAACACCAGCCGGTCGGCCAGCTCCCCCATGCGCAGCCGCTGGCCGGGCGCCTCGGAGAGCAGCACCAGCACGTGGTAGTCGGCGAAGCTCAGGTCGCTGTCGGCGCGTAGGTCGTCCTCGAGCCGGGTGAACAGCCGCTGGCTCGACTCGATGTACGCGCGCCAGCAGGCCATCCGCTCGGCGTCCAGGCTCTCCGTCATGGCTCCGAGAGTAGCACTATTTAAAATTTAAACAAGTGGCCCTGGCGTGCGCGGACCAGCGCGCCTTAGGGGGCTTCTTAAAACCTGAACGGGCCGCCCGGCTAGGGTCGGGGAATGGACGATCTCGACCTGTTCGACTGGCGGGAGCGGGTGGCGGCGCTCTACCTGTCCGACCTCGACCTGGCCGGCTTCCGGGCCGCCCGCGACGAGCTGTTCCGCACCCACCCCAGCAGCCCGGTGCCGCCCGCCGAACGGCCCGGCTTCACCGGACTGCGCTGGTACCCGCCCGACCCGTCGGCAGTGGTCGAGGCGCCGCTGCGCGCCGCCTCCGGCGAGCTGCGCATCGACACCGGCGGCCCGGACGGCGTGGTCGCGTACCGGCGGGTGGCCGTCGCGGAGACGCCGTGGGGACCGCTCACGCTCTGGTGGATCGAGGCGTACGGGGGTGGGCTCTTCCTGCCCGTGCGTGACGCCACCTGCGGCGACGGGTCGTACGGCGGGGGCCGGTACCTCACCGACACGGTGAAGGGCACGTTCGGCCGCGGCCTGACCGTGCTGCCCGGCGACCGGGTCCGGCTGGACGCCAACTACCTCTACAACCCCAGCTGCGCCTACGACGACAGGTGGGCCTGCCCGCTGGCCCCGCCGGAGAACCGGGTGGACGTGCCGCTGCGCGCCGGCGAGCGCGCGTACCACGAATGAGGGGAGGGCCGCCCGGCCCTCCCCTCATCGCCCTGCCGGTCAGCGGGCGGTGGCGCCCGTCGGTGTCAGGTGCATCCGGCTGAGCAGCTGCTGGGCCTGCCCGGCCATCTCCGCGTCCACCGTCACCGCGTACTGGGCGGCCCGCAGCGAACTGGCCGACGTGAAGTCACGCTGACCGCCGCTCATCGCGTGCGCGACAGCGCCGAACACGGCACCCCAGATCGCGCCGATCACCAGGCCGACCAGGATCACCGCGAGCCAGTTGCCGGCGGTGAAGATGCCGAAGAGCAACCCGATGAACAAACCGAACCAGGCGCCGGTGCCGGCCCCGAGCAGGGCCGCCCGGCCCGTGGTGAGCCGTCCCATCACGGTCTCCACGAGCGTGAGGTCCGTACCGACGATCGAGGTACGTTCCACCGGGAACCGGTTGTCGGCCAGATAGTCCACCACGCGCTGGGCGGACGGATAGTCCGGGTACGAGCCGATTGTGACGGTCGCCGAACCGGCCTGCGGTCCGTGCCCGTCCCCGCTCGGCGGCGTCGGGCGACCGCCCGGGCCGGACGGGAGGTTGTCGCTGCCCGGCATGCCGGGTTGCCAGGCCGTGGTCGGAGTCGAGGGTCTGGTCATGAGCATCCTCCTTCGTCAACCCGCCGCGTTCCCCTCGCCGGGCAGCGGTAACGCACCGGCCCGGACCGATGTGGCGAGGCATGCCGACGCCCCGCGCCGGGTAGCCACACCCGTGCCGACCCGACACATCAGCGAGCACGGCTTCCTCGCCGACGGGCGCAGCGCGGCCCTGGTCGATCGCGACGGCTCGGTCGACTGGTGGTGCCCGCCCCGGTTCGACGCGCCGTCGGTGTTCGGCCGCCTGCTCGACGAGGACGCCGGGCACTGGAGCATCCGCCCGGAGGGGGAGTCGACGAGCACGCGCTCCTACCTGGACGACGCGCTCGTGCTGCGTACCGTCTTCGCCACCGCGACCGGCACGGTGGCCGTCACCGACGCGCTGGCGCTGGAGCCCGGCGCGCGCGGTCACGACATCGGGATGCGCTCGCCGCGGGTGCTGGCCCGGCTGGTGGAAGGGCTCACCGGCGAGGTGGCGATGCGCGTCGACTACGCGCCCCGCTTCGAGTACGGCCGCGTCGGCGCCTACCTGACCGAACGCGACGGCGTGATCCGCGCCACCGCCGGCGCATGCCGCCTGGAGTTGCGCGCCGATGTCCCGCTCACCATCGCCGGGGGCGCCGCCACCGGGCGGTTCACCGCCCGCGCCGGCAGCACGCACCGCTTCACCCTCGGGTACGCCCCGACGTACGCCGGCGCCGAACCGGCGCTGCCCGACGCCGCCGAGGTGATCGCCGAGACGGTGGCCGGGTGGCGGTCCTGGTCGGCGCTGCACGACTACCAGGGCGAGTACCGCGACGAGGTGCGGCGCAGCGCGCTCGCGGTGCAGGGCATGACGTACGCGCCCAGCGGCGCCGTCGTCGCGGCGGCCACCACCTCGGTGCCGGAGCGGCTCGGCGGCGACCGCAACTACGACTACCGCTACGTCTGGCTGCGCGACTTCAGCCTCACCCTCCAGGCGCTGTGGCGGGCCGCCTGCCCGGACGAGGCGGACCGGCAGTTCACCTGGGTGGCCCGGGCGATGGGGCGGATCGGTGACGAGCCGGTGCCGATCATGTACGGCGTCGAGGGGGAGCGGGACCTGACCGAGCACGACCTCGACCACCTCGCCGGGTACGCCGGCAGCCGGCCGGTGCTCGTCGGCAACGACGCCTGGCGGCAGCGGCAGAACGACGTGCTGGGCGAGGTGCTGGATGCGGCCTGGCTGATGCGCTACTACCTCGACCCCATGTCACCGGAGGTGCGTGACCTGCTGCGCACGCTCGCCGACCAGGCCGAACGCGGCTGGCACCGGCCCGACGCCGGGATGTGGGAGGCGCGCGGCCCGCAGCGGCACTACGTCTCCTCCAAGGTGGAGTGCTGGACCGCGCTGGACCGGGCGGTCCGGTTCGGCTCGCGCATCGGCGAGCCGGCCGACGTGGCCCGCTGGGCCGCCGCGCGCGACGAGGTGCGGGCGGCGGTGCTCGCCCGGGGCTGGAACGAGCGGGTCGGCGCGTACACCGGTGCGTTCGGCTCCGACGACCTGGACGCCTCGGTGCTGGTCATGCCGCTGGTCGGCTTCCTGCCGGCGGGCGACCGGCGGATGCGCGCCACGATGGACCTGCTGGAGCGGCGGCTGTCGCGTGACGGGCTGCTGCGCCGCTTCGACGGCGACCCGGCCGGGTTCGTGATCTGCTCGTTCTGGCTGGCCGCCGGCCTGGCCGAGGCGGGGGAACTGGACCGGGCGCGGCGGCTGTTCGAACGCCTTGCGGCCCGCACCAACGACCTCGGCCTGTACGCCGAGCAGATCGACCCGGGCACCGGCGAGCAGATGGGCAACTTCCCGCAGGCGTACTCGCACATCGGCCTGATCACCGCCGCCGGCCGCATCACCGACGCCGCCGCCCGCGCCGCCGCCCCCGCCCGCGCCGCCTCTCCGCGTTGATCATGAAGTTGACGGCGTAGTCGATCTCCCCGAGTGCCGCCAACCTCATGATCGGCGCGGGAAAGAGGGGGGTGGGGGAGGATGAGGGGGTGGATCTGGTGATCATGGCGGACACGCACGTGCCCAAGCGGGCGCGGGATCTTCCGGGGCCGCTGTGGGCGGCCGTGGAGGCCGCGGATGTCGTGGTGCACGCCGGGGACTGGGTGGACGTGGCGCTGCTGGACGCGCTGGAGGCGCGGTCGCGCCGGCTGGTCGCCGTGTACGGCAACAACGACGGGCCGGAGCTGCGCGCCCGGCTGCCCGAGGTGGCCCGGGTCAAGCTGGACGGCCTGCGCGTCGCCGTGGTGCACGAGACCGGCCCGAAGACCCGCCGCGAGGAGCGCTGCGCCGCCGCGTACGGCGACTGCGACCTGCTCGTCTTCGGGCACTCGCACATCCCCTGGGACAGCGTCGCCCCGGGCGGCCTGCGGCTGCTCAACCCCGGCTCGCCGACCGACCGGCGGGCGCAGCCGCACGCCACGTACCTGACCGCGCGGGTGGCGGCGGGGCGGCTCGACCGGGTCGAGCTGCACCGCCTGCCCCCGCGCTGACCGCTCAGCGGCCCCGGCCGGTCTCCGCCTGCAACTCGTCGATCCGCCGGGACGCCTCGGCCTTGGTCAGGCCCTCCGGCACCGGCTCGCCCGCCTCCTGCGCCAGCGTGTGCAGGTACGACTCCTGGGCGGCGGTGGGCGGCTCGTCGCCGGTGACCCAGTCGTCCGGGTCCTTGACGGCGGCGTCCGGGTTCACGTTCCTGCCGTTGGTGTTGGCGCGGTCGGCCATGCTCATCACCTCTCCTCGAACAGGTGTTCCACTACCCCCGGGCCGCCGGGTTCATGCCGGCCGCCGCCTACGATCACCTGGTGACGACGGACCGGGCGGGCGTGGTGGTGGTCGGCGCGGGCATCGCCGGAGTGGCGTGCGCGACCGAGTTGGCGCGGGCCGGGATCCCGGTACGGCTGCGCGAGCGCGCTCGGGTCACCGGCGGGCGGATGGCCAGCAAGCGTTTCGACGGCCGCCCGGCCGACCTGGGCGCCGCGTACTTCACCGTCGACGACCCGGACTTCGCCGCCGTGGTGGACCGGTGGCGGGCGGCCGGGCTGGCGCGGGAGTGGACCGACACGCTCGCCGCGTACGGGCCGGGCGGACGCGAGCAGGTCACCGGCCCGATGCGGTGGGCCGCCCCACGCGGGCTGCGCTCGCTCGTCGAACACCTGGCCGGCGACCTTCCGGTGACCCACAACCGGCTGGTGATGACAGTCGAGCCGGGCCCCCGGGCCGACGGCGCCGAGGCCGAGGCGGTGGTGCTCGCCATGCCCGGCCCGCAGGCCGCGCTGCTGCTGGACCCGGCGCTGGCCGAGGCGACCCGGGCGGTGGCCGCGCAGCGGTGGTCGTCCGCGTTGACCGGGGTGCTGCACTTCCCGGCCCGCCGCTGGGCGGACTTCCGGGGCGCGTTCGTCAACGACCACCCGGTGCTCAGCCTGGTCTGCGACGACGGCGACCGGCGCGGCGACGGCGCGCCGGTGCTCGTAGCGCACACCACCGCCGGGTTCGCCGCCCGGCACCTGCTCCAGCCCACCGCCGCCCGCGAGGCGATCGAGCAGGCGGTCCGCGACCTGCTCGGGCTGCCCGAGCCGGCGCTGTCGACCCACGTGCACCGCTGGACGTACGCGACCCCGGCCGCGCACGCCGGGGATGCCACGTTCCACCTGGACGACGACGGCATCGGCCTGGCCGGCGACGCGTTCGGCCGCCCGCGCGTGCAGACCGCCTGGCGCTCCGGCCGGGACCTCGGCCGCGCGCTCGCCGCCCGGCTGGGCTGAACCGGGGCGCGCTCAGCCGGTGGCGCCCACCGGCTGCGCCGCCGACCCGGCCCGCGTGTCCTCGCCGGTGCGTTCACCCTCCCGGTCCAGCAACTGCATGACCGGTGTCGCGGCGATCCCGTGCGCCACCACCGAGACCACCACCACGAGACCGACTGTGGCCCAGACCAGCTCCGCCTGCGGGAAGTCGGTCTTGCTGGTGGCGTACGCCAGGTAGTAGAACGAGCCGACGCCGCGGATGCCGAACAGCGAGATCACCCAGTGCTCGGCCGGCTTGCCGGGCGCGCCGCGCAGCGACAGCCACCCGGCCAGCGGCCGGATCACCAGCACCAGGGCCAACCCGGCCAGCGCGGCCGGCCAGGTCAGCGGCGCGAGCAGCCCGCCGATCACCGCGCCGCCGAACAGCAGCAGCAACAGCACGGTGAGCAGCCGCTCCACCTGCTCGGCGAAGTCGTGCAGCACGGAGTGGAACTCGTGGGTGCGCTCGGCGGCCCGGATCGCCCGGGCGGCCACGAACACGGCCAGGAAGCCGTACCCGCCGATCACCTCGACCAGCCCGTACGCGAGGAACGTCGCGGCCAGCGCGAGGAACCCCTCGGAGTGCCGGGCCAGCCGCAGCTTGCTCGGGGCGCGGAAGAACAGCTTGCCGAGCAGCCAGCCGACGAGCAACCCGCCGCCCACCCCGGCGGCGAGCTTGTAGAGCACGTCGACGGCGAACCACTCGCCGAGCCAGCCGGACGGCGCGAGCCCGGTGGTGGCGATCGCGATGGCCGCGTACACGAACGGGAAGGCCAGCCCGTCGTTCAGGCCCGCCTCCGAGGTGAGCGCGAAGCGCACCTCGTCCTCGGAGTCCTCCACGTCGGTCGGTTCGCCCACCTGCACGTCGGAGGCGAGCACCGGGTCGGTGGGCGCGAGCGCCGCGCCGAGCAGCAGCGCCGCGGCCGGCACCAGCCCGGCCCACCACCAGCCGAGCAGCGCCACCGCGGCGATGCACAGCGGCATGGCGATCGCCAGCAGCCGCCACGTCGACGACCAGCGGGCCCAGCTCAACGGACGGTCGATCTTCAGGCCGGCGCCCATCAGCGCGACGATCACGCCGACCTCGGTGAGGTGGGTGGTCAGCTCCGGCCAGCGCAGCGGATCCGGTGTGGGCAGACCGGTGGGCAGCACGAAGACGAGCATGCCGAGCCCGAGGAACGCGATCGGCATCGACAGCGGCCGTCGCTCCAGGACCCGGGGCAGCACCCCGGCCAGCAGCGCACCGACGCCCAGCAGAGCGAACGCGACATCGACCGGTTCCACGGCACCACCCTTCCGACGCCCGGCGGCCGGGCGGTGGAGTCCAGCAGTGCCCCGAAGCGGACCCGGCTAAGCCTGCGCGCGCCCGCCGGTTGACCGCCGCTCAGCCGAGCGAGGCGATGGCGCTGTCGGACAGGGCGTCCAGCAGCGCGGCCGGGTCGTCGTACACCGCGACCGCGCCGGCACCGGCCAGCTCCGCGCGGCCGGTGCCGCCGCAGGTCAGCCCGATGCAGGGGATGTCGAGCTTGCCGGCGGCGGCGACGTCCCAGACCGAGTCGCCGACGAACACCACCCGCTCGGCGGCCAGCCCCGACTGCTCCAGCGCGGCGACCAGAATGTCCGGCGCCGGCTTGCTCTCCCGCGCGTCAGCCGACGAGGTGACCGAGTCGATCACGTCGTCGGCGTCCAGCGCGGCCCGTAGCGCGGTCACCTCGTGCTCGGCGGCCGAGGTCGCGAGCACCACCCGCAGCCCGCGCTCCGCGCAGGCGCGCAGCAGCTCCCGCGCCCCGGGCAGTGGCGTGAGGCGCTCCCAGTACTCGCCGTAGAGCGCGTCGTGCGCGTCGCGCAGCCGGCCGTCGGCGTCCCGGTCGCGCTCCGCGCCGAGCAGGTGGTCGAGGAGCTTGTCCGAGCCCATGCCGATGGACCTGTGGATCCGCGCCATCGGCACCCGGTGGTCGGCCTGGCGCAGCGCCTCCCACCAGCTCACCGTGTGCAGGTACGTGGTGTCGACCAGGGTGCCGTCCACGTCGAAGAGGACACCGCGGCGCTTGTCGTCGGTCATGTCCGGCTCCTACCCGGCCGGGGCGTCGCCGACGCGCGGTCCGTCCGCCGGGATGAGGATCTCGAACCACACAGTCGATCCGCGTACGGTCGGGTCGGTCCCCCAGGCGTCGCTCAGCTCCTCGATCAGGCCGAGCCCACGCCCCCGGCTGCTGAGCGTGTCGGTCTGGGCGCGGGTCACCTGACCCCGGGTGCCCGAGTCGGCCACCGACACCAGCAGCCGCTCCGCGGACAGGTCGACCTCGACCCGGGCGGCGGTGCCCGCGTGCAGCAGCGCGTTCGTGGTCAGCTCGCTCGTGCACAGCACCGCCGCGCCGATCACCGCCTCGGGCACCTGCCACTCGGTGAGCTGCGCGGTCATCCAGTGCCGGACCCGGCTCGGCGCGGTCGGCTCGGCCGGCACCTCCATGCTCGCCGACCGGCTCGGCCGGACCGCGTACTCCACCGCGAGCACCGCCACGTCGTCCTCGGTGGCGCCCGGCACCGCGGCGGTCGCGACAGCGCACAGCGCGCGCGGGTCCCCGCCGGCCGCTCCGGTCACCGCCGCGCCCAGCCCCGCCATCCCGGCGGCCACGTCCTGCCAGCGGCGCTCCACCACGCCGTCGCTGTAGAGCAGCAGGGTGTCACCGGGGCGGAACGGCACGGTGGCGGTACGCGCCCGCCCGCCCAGGCCCAGCGGAGGAGCGGGCGGCACGTCGACGAACTCGGCCACCGCCGCGTCGGGTCCGGCGCGCCGGATCAGCGGCGCGGGATGCCCGGCGCTGGCCAGCGTGACCAGTTCCCGGTCCGCATCGATCACGCCGAACACCACTGTGACGAACAGCTCCTGGGTGCCGCCCTCGACACCGAGGCTGGCGACCAGCCGGTCCAGGCCGTCGAGCACCGCGTCTGGGCGAGGGTCGACCAGGGCGAGCGCGCGCAGCGCGGCGCGCACCTGGCCCATCCGGGCGGCGGCCTGCACGTCGTGCCCGGCCACGTCGCCCAGCACCACCCCGAGCGCGCCGGTGGGCAGCAGGAACGCGTCGTAGAAGTCGCCGCCGGCGGCGTTGCCGTCCACGCCCGGGTCGTACCGGGCGGCGATACGCAGCCGGGGCAGGTCCGGCAGCCGCTCCGGCAGCATGCTGCGTTGCAGCATCTGGGCGGTGCCGTGCTGGGTCTCGAAGCGGCGGGCCCGCTCGGCGGCCTGGCCGACCAGCTCCGCCGACGCGGCGAGCAGCGCCCGTTCCGCGGGGGACCACGGACGCGGCTCCCGGTAACCGATGGTGAGCGAGCCACGGACCACACTCGTGCGCAGCGGCAGCGCCGCCAGCGCGCGGATCTTCTCGTCGTGCCGGTCCGCCGCGACGCCGCGCAGCGGCTGGCCGTCGGCGGTGAACGAGGCCACGCCGCTGCGCGCGGACACCACCGCCGGCAGCGCCGACTCGGCGGACATCCGCCGCCACAGCGGGGGCAGCCGCTCGTCGGCCTCGTCGAGCAGTTCGCCGCGGATGCGGCGGACCAGCCGCCAGGCGCTGCCCTCGTCCACCGCGAACGACACCCGGTCCGCGTCGAAGGAGTGCAGGCAGTAGCGCAGCGTCACCCGGGCCACGTCGTCCAGGGTGAGCGTGCCGGACAGCGCCGCCGCGAAGTCGCTCAGGCTCTGCAACTGCTGGGTCAGCTGGGTGGTCTGCGCCGAGACGGTGAGCACGCCGACGATCCGGCCGGTGGAGTCGCGTACCGCGCAGTGCCCACGGGTGAACACGGCCGGCTCGGCCGGACCCTGCCGGTCGGCGGGCAGCACCGCCTCCCGCTGCAGGAACGGCTCACCGTGCCGGTAGACGCGCTCCAGCGCCTCGCCGGCGCCGGGATCACGCCACACCTCGGCGAACGCCTCGGCCGCCGGCCGGCCCAGCGCGTGCGGGTGCCGGTCGCCGATCAGCTCGGCGTACCCGTCGTTGTAGAAGACGACGAGGTCGTCGCCGAGGAGCAGCGCCATCGGCACCGGGGAGGCGAGCACCACGTCCATCACGGCGCGTACCGCCGGATCCCAGCCCTGCGGTGCGCCCAGCGGCGTGCCGGCCCACGGATGACCGGTCTGCGCGGGCGGCCCGTGGACGACGGGATCGGCGGGCGCTCCCGGTGCGGGGGCGGGCGGTGTGGGAACCCGACCGACGGTGCCTGGCATGACCGCAGCCTAACCGGAGCGTGGCGGGCTGGTTCCGATCATGCGTTCGTGGCGGGTCCCGGCTTCCGGCGGCGCGGACGTTCGGGCAGGTCACGGCCGGTTCGATCACCCATGTCGGGAAATTGGCCCGGTCCGGCTCGGAGTGCTGCCCAGGTCACCGGGTATGCGGGCGGCGCAGTTCACGCGACAGGAGGGACATCATGCCGAAAACCCTCGCGGTCGGGCAGGTCGACATCGGTGCGGCCTGGACCGACTTCTGGAGGTCGGTGCTGCTCTTCGTACCGCGGGCGATCGCGTTCATCGCGATTCTCGTCGTGGGTTGGCTCATCGCTAGAGCCGTACTCAAAATCGTGGACGCGGCACTGGAACGGGTCGGGTTCGACCGCGCCGTGGAACGGGGCGGTATCAAACGGGCCCTGGAACGCACCAAGTACGACGCCAGCGACATCCTGGCCAAACTGGCCTACTACGCGGTCCTGCTGTTCACCCTGCAGTTCGCCTTCGGGGTGTGGGGGCCGAACGCGATCAGCGACCTGATCCGCGGGGTGGTGTCCTGGCTGCCGCGAGCCTTCGTGGCGATCGTGATCGTGGTGATCGCCGCCGCCATCGCCAACGCCGTCCGGGACCTGGTCTCCGGCGCGCTCGGCGGGCTCTCGTACGGCCGGGTGCTGGCCGACGTGACAGCGATCTTCATCCTGGCGCTCGGCATCATCGCCGCGCTGAACCAGGTGGGTATCGCCACCACGGTGACCACACCGGTGCTCGTGGCCTTCCTCGCCACCGTGGCCGGCATCCTGATCGTCGGTGTCGGTGGTGGTCTGGTCAAGCCGATGCAGGACCGCTGGGACGGCTGGCTGCACCGGGCCGCCGAGGAGTCCCGGGCGATCCGGCAGCAGCGGCAGGCGCAGCAGGCCGGCCGGGGCGACTACGAACGCAAGATGGCCGACCGGGGCGGGCAGCCGACGCCGGCCGCGCCGCAGTCGTCGATGTCGGGCGCGGGTACGTACCGCTCCGGCGAGATGGGCGACGAGACGCAGCAGTTCCGCCGGCCGGGAGGCTGACGGCAACGGGTGACGGGGTGTCCGCGGGATGGTGGCGGGCGCCCCGAAACCGTGTCCGGGTCCGGCCGGCTGCCGGTCAGGCCAGGTGACGCGGGTCGAGTCCGCGGGCCAGCAGGCAGACCGCCAGCAGGCGGGTGAGCACCCAGTCCGGCGCGGACCAGTCCACCGGCTCGGCCGGCGGCGTCCAGCCGTGCTCCGCCGCCGCGTCGCGCAGCCCCTCGGCGTATCCGGCGAGCGCCGCCACGGTGAGCGGGTGGCGGTCGCCGTGGAGGCTGTCGCGTACCCCGGCGGCGTGCTGGTCGACCTCGGCGAGCAGCCCGGGGTTCGCGTGGGCCGCGGCGAGGCCGGCGGTGCCGACGGCGGCGGTCAGCGTGGTGAGGGTCGACCGCGCGGCCACTGCCGCGGAGCGGGTCGCGACCCGGTTGTTCGGCACGCGCATGGTGTCCGAGGCTAACGCCGCCCGGTGCGGACCGACCTCGGCCGACCGGCGGACTGCGGGGTCGTCCGGGAGAGCGGCCACGTCGTCCGCGGGGATTGAGTCGCCCGTGCGGGGGCAGAAGTCCGGCACGAGGAGCACGCAGCAGCCCCACGGAGGGACACCATGGGACATCTGGCCGACGGACCGGACCGGGCGCACCGCCGCCCCGACGGGGTGAGTGACGCCACGGTCGAGGCGCTGGGCAGGCTCAGCGAGGCCCTGGAGTGCGTCGAGCGGGCACGCGGGCACCTCTACGAGCTGCATCAGCTGATCGGCCACGCCGATCTGATGCTCGACGACGCCGTGGAGATGTTCCGCCGCGCCGGGCACCCGGGCCTGGCCGAGCGGATCGACCGGGAGCTGCTCGGGCGCAACGTCATCGCCGGGCGGTGGACGTTCCAGATCGTCGAGGACTTCGACGACGGGTACTACGCGCTCTTCCGGGAGCTGGACCGGCAGGCCCGCGACGAGCTGGTCGAGGGCCGGCGGCACCTCTACGAGGCCGAGATGAAGGAACGCCGCCGCAGCCGGGGGATGCCGGGGCACGAGGCGCGCCCGGGCACACGCTGACTCAGTCGGAGGAGCGGGCGTCGGCCGGACGGCGGCGCGCGCCGTCGTCGGCGATGATCACGGTCGCGACCATCAGCGCGACCACCAGGCTGAACAGCCAGGAGCTGTCCTCGGTGAACCGGGCGGAGACCGGAGCCTGGATCGCGGCGAGCAGGAAGCCCAGCCAAGCGAGCTTGCGCTGACGGTTGGAGAGGAAACCGGAGCCCTGTTGCATCCCGAAAGTCTTGCGCGCGACAGGGGGAGTGCCGTCAGCCGTTCGGCCGATTCTGGATGGGCTGTCCGTTTTCCTGGCTGTCCGTACCGCACTTTTTGTCGTATCGGCCGAGCATGAATCCGGCGGCCACGGGCATCGGCGCGGGTGCCCGCAGCCGTCCGGGGATCACATGCTGTCCGGGCCGGTCCGCCCGATCGTCGACGGCCGGTAGGCCCGGTCCGCATCGGTCATCTCGCGCCGCTCGGCCTCCGGGCCGGCGCCCCGGTCCACCGCCTCCGGGCCGTGCCCGAACGCGGCCTCCTCGCCGGCGTCGTTGGCGGTGACGTCGTCGCCCTGGCCGTCCGTGGCCGACCGGGCGATGGCCTGGTCCAGCTCGTGCAGGGGAGTGCGGTCCTCGTCGCGCCACACGTGGCGGTCGTTGTCGGTCATTCCCCTGCGGTACCCGGACCGGATGATCGCAAACGGCCGGGCGCGGCGACAGCCGCGGTCCCGGCTCGTTTCGATCCCGATGCCCGGTGGCCCGGAACGCTTCCCGGGCCACCGGGCATCGGCGATGGCGCTACTTGGCGCCGGTGAGGGCCACCAGGGCGTTGGCGGTGCGGAAGTACGGGTTGCGGCCGAGGTCGCCG
The DNA here is from genome assembly GCF_001652995.1 of Micromonospora sp. NBRC 110037. NCBI lineage: Bacteria > Bacillati > Actinomycetota > Actinomycetes > Micromonosporales > Micromonosporaceae > Micromonospora > Micromonospora sp. NBRC 110037. The sequence goes on along the minus strand of NZ_BBVA01000015.1, from coordinate 42,301 downwards.
ACGGTGGTGATGTTGAAGGCGTCCTTGAGCAGCTTGGCGTCGCCGTCGCTGACCCCGGCGAGGGCGGACACCGGGGCGTCGACGATCTCGGTGAGGGTCTTGTCCTGGTAGGCCTTGTCGACCAGCTTGGTGAGGTCGGCGGTGACGGGCATGCACACTCCTTCGACTTCCGGTCGGGCAATCCGACCGGTTGCGGACAAACCTGACGGAATTAGATCATGAAGCGGTACCAGAGATCCACTGTGGATCCCCGGGCTCACTCCTCCTCGTCGCCGCCCTCGTCGTCGCCGAAGGAGTCGAACACCTCGTCGGCGAGCATCCCGCCGGCGAAGCCGAGCGCGGCGCCGCCGACCACGCCCGCGGCGACGGCGCCCATGCCCGGGCCGCCGTGCCGCTCGTGGTGCTCCTCCTTGTGGTGGCCGTACGCGGCGTGCCCGTAGCCGGGCGCGCCGTAGGCGGGCTGCCCGTAGCCGTGGCCGGCGTGCATGCTCTGGTAGCCGTCGAGGGCCTGGCGGACCCACGCGTCGACCTGAGCGGCCCAGTCGACCTGGTCGGCGTCGGTGTGCGCGACGTGGTAGCGGCCGAAGGAGTCATGGCCGCCGGAGAACAGGCCACCGCGCTTGTCGAACTCCAGCACGACGTCTACGCCGTACTCGTTCGCGACGAAGGTCAGCTCGACCTCGTTGACGGCGTGGGCGTACTGCGGGGCGGCGTAGTACTCGATCTCCTGGTAGAACGGCAGGCTCTGGCGCAGGCCCGAGATGTGCCCGCGTTCCAGGTCGGCGCCCTTGAACTGGAATCCGAGCCGGCCGAAGCCCTCCAGGATGCGTTCCTGCACCGGCAGCGGGTGCACGTACACCGGGTCGAGGTCGCCCTTGTCCACGGCGCCGGGGATCGCCACCTCGGTGCGCAGTCCCATCGTCATGCCGTGCAGGCGCTGCCCGTACAGGTCGGTCACCGGCGTCTCCCACGGCATCGCCACCTGGAACGGCAGCGACATCTGCTGTCCCTCGGACAGGCGCAGACCGCCGGCGACCTGGACCCGGTGGAACTCCACGAGGGTGTCGTACTCCTGCTCGGCGCCCTCCATCTCCACCCGGGTGACCAGCCCGACGGTGATGTGGTCGATCTCCACGTCGTGGCTGCCGCCGGTCAGGTTCACCTGCCCGCCCAGCATCAGCCCCGGGCGGGTACCCGGATTGGCCAGGACCGTGTCGACAGCGGGGCCGCCCACCCCGAACGCGCCCAGCATCCTCTTGAACACCACGAACATCTCCCTTGACGGCCACCGGACGTGCGGCACCCGGGATCCGGGGAGAGATTCACCTGGAACCCTTGTGCCGCAACGAGATCAACGGCGTCCATAATGGATCACGCCGCGCCGGGAGACTACCAACGCCACCTGAGAGGTAGCTGAAAGCATTCGCTTCGTCACTGTGGGCCATCGGTCGGCGTGGGGCGCCGGAACAGCCGCAGCAGGCGGGCCGCGACCTCGCCGTCGCCCCGGACGACGACGTCGGCGGCATGCAGCGGCACGCCACCGAAGATGAGCGAGCGGAAGGTCCCGGCGCCGGCCCGGATCACCAGGTCGGGATCGGCGGCGTCGGCGCGTACCACGTCGACGCGTCCGTCCTCGACGGTGACGAGCAGGCTGTCGCCGTCGAGAAGAAGCTGACACCGTACGGCGAAGTCGCGCGCCGCGGCCGGGTCGAAGGTGGTCTTCATGGCGAGGGCCAGCGCGTCGACGCTCAGCTGCGCCGACGAGGTCAGCGGACCCCGGCTGCCCCACCTGGCCAGCCCCAGCAGGGCGGGTTCGAGGTCCCGCCCCCATTCGGTCAGCTCGTACGCCCGGACGCCCGCCGGTGGCCCGAGACGCCGCCGGCGCACCACTCCCGCCTCCTCCAACTCGGCGAGCCGGGCGGTGAGCATGCTCTGACTGGCGCCGGGCAGGCCGCGCCGCAGGTCGGTGAAGCGCTTCGGTCCGAGCAGCAACTCACGGACGATCAGCAACGCCCATCTGTCGCCGACCAGGTTGAGCGCCCGGGCCAGACCGCAGGGATCGTCGTATGCGCGCGCCATCCGCTGATGGTATCGCTACAGCACTCTCTGGTGCTAAATTCGCACCGTGACGACGTACATCCTGATCCCGGGAGCCGGCGGCGACGCCTGGTACTGGCACCGCCTGGTTCCCCTGCTGGAGCAGCGCGGCCACGAGGCGATCGCCGTCGACCTCCCGGCCGCGGACGACAGCGCGGGACTGCCGGAGTACGCGGAAACAGTGGTCGAGGCGGCCGGTGACCGTGGAGACCTGGTGGTGGTGGCCCAGTCGATGGGCGGCCTGACCGCACCACTGGTCTGCAGTCGGCTGCCGGTCTCACGGCTGGTCCTGGTCAACGCGATGATCCCGGCGCCCGGTGAGACCGGCGGCGACTGGTGGACCAACACCGGGCAGGACCAGGCCCGCCGGGAGTGCGACAGGCGCGAGGGCCGCTCTCCCGACGGGCCGTTCGATCCGCTGGTGTACTTCTTCCACGACGTGCCGCAGGACATCACCGACCAGGCCATGGCGGGTGGGTCACCGCAGTCGGGCACGCCGTTCGCGCAGCCCTGGCCGCTTGATGCGTGGCCCGACGTGCCGACCGAGGTCCTGAGCGGCGGCGCGGACAGGTTCTTCCCGGCCGAATTCCAGACCCGGGTGGCCCAGCAGCGGCTCGGCGTCACGCCCGAGCGCCTGCCCGGCGGGCATCTGCTGGCCCTCAGCCGGCCCGAGGCGCTGGCTGCCGCGTTGGACCGCTGAGGGCGGGGGAGGTTGCCTCAGGGGATGGGCCGGTCGACCGCACCGCGCCAGGCGCCCGTCTCCTGACCGCGCCGCTCGATGAACTGCTTGAACCGCTCCAGGTCGCCCTTGGCGCGCCGGTCGACCACGCCGAGCTTGTCGCCGGCCTGCTCGACCGCGCCGTGCGGCTCGAACTCCATCTGCAGCGTGACCCGGGTGTGCCCCTCGTCGAGGCGGTGGAAGGTCACCACGCCCGCCTGCTGGGTGCCCCCGGTGGAGCGCCAGGCCACCCGCTCGTCCGGCAGCTGCTCGGTGATCTCGGCGTCGAACTCGCGCTTCACGCCCGCGATCTCGACGGTCCAGTGGGTCATCGTGTCGGAGAGCTGCCGCACCTCCTGCACGCCGTCCATGAAGTGGGGGAACTCCTCGAACTGGGTCCACTGGTCGTACGCGGTCCGGATCGGGACGTCCACGTCCACGTGCTCGGTAACGCCACTCATGTCGGGGTTCCTCCTGTTCCGCCGGTGTGTGTCTCGTACGGGCCGTGGGCCGGCCCGCTCACCAGCGCGTCGTCTCGTTCCTGTGCCCGAGTGCGGCCCACACCTCGGAGATCGTCTGGTAGTGGGCGTCCGCGGGCAGGGTCTCCAGAGCGGCGACGATGTCCGTCGGCGCCTCGTTCTCCCGCGCGTTCGCCAGCAGCGCCTCCCGGTCGCCGGGCAGGGCGGTCATCGTGATGAACCGCCCCAGACGGCTGCGCGCCTCGACGTCCTCGGAGCTCATGCCCTGCGGCGTGCCGCTGCGCAGCTCCCCGGCCGGCGCCGTGGTGGCCTCCGGCTGGTCCTCGCCGGCGGGCTCCGGGATCCGGAACTCCTCGGCCCGCGAACCGCCGGTGCCGGCGCTCTGGACGAGACCGCTGACCTCGCTGCTCATCTGGTCGTCGACCCTGGGCGAGTGCTTGCTGCTGCCACGTTCCATGCCTTGGGAGATGCCCCGGGGGACCGCCGGTAAACCGGCGCCGGCCGGGAGAGCCGGTCATCCGGGCGGCAACCGGTCGGCCGGCCGCTGCCCGTCCGCCTTCTCGTCGTCGGCCGGGGCGCGCGGCGGCAGCACCGGGTCGTCCGGCTCCTCGACCCCGGCCTGCATCGCCCGCCCGCGCTGCAGCTCGGCGTTGACCTGCACGCCGAGCATCAACGCGCAGTTGGACAGGTAGAGCCACACCAGGAACGCGATGACCGCGCCGAGACTGCCGTAGGTGACGTCGTACGAGCCGAAGTTGGCCACGTACAGGCCGAAGCCGAAGGACGCGAGCACCCAGGCCACGAGCGCCAGCGCGCCGCCCGGGGTGAGCCAGCGGAACCGCGGCTGCTGCACGTTCGGCGCGATCCAGAACAGCAGCGACAGCAGCGTCATGGCGACCACGGCGAGCAGCGGCCACTTCGCCACCGACCACGTGGTGCGGGCCACCGCGCCGGCGTGCAGCAGGTCACCCACCGCGTCGGTGACCGGGCCGCTGACGATCAACCCGGTGGCCACCACCGCGAGCAGCACGATCGTCACCGCGGCCATGCCGATCTGCAACGGGCGCAGGCGGTAGAACGGACGGCCCTCCCGCACCCCGTAGATCGCGTTGGAGGCGCGGGTGAACGCGCCGATGAACCCGGACGCGGACCAGAGCGCGCCGAGCAGACCGAAGCTGAGCAGCACCTTCGCCGAGCCCTGCTGCTCGACCACGTTGCGCACCACACCCACGAACGCGTCGTTGCCGACCACCGAGCCGGCGCCGATCTCCCCGGCCAGGTCGATCACGGTGTCGACGGTGCGCGGGCCGTCGGAGACCAGGCCGACCAGCGCCACCACCACGATCGTGGACGGGAACAGCGCCAGCACCCCGTAGTAGGTGAGCGCCGCCGCCCAGTCGGCGCAGTTGTCGGTGACGAAACCCTTGCCGCTGCGCACCAGCACGCCCCGCCAGGTACGCCAGTTGAGCTGGCGGATCCGGCGGGGGAGACGGGACCGCGTCCGGCCGCCGACCGTCTGTGGTGTCGTCACGGTCATGTCCGCCTCCTCCAGGCTCCGCCACCGGGCGTGGCCGGGCGGTACCCCCGGGGGGAAATCGACAAACCGGGGCGCCGGTTTGCCCGCCGGACGGGAGGGAACCACACCAGGCAGCCGATCGAGACTCCAGGAGGAGGACGAGATGCCCGGGCGCGAGGTACTGCCCAGCACGCTGCGGCGCTCCCCGGCGAAGGCGCAGCGGACCTGGGAGAAGACGCACGACTCGGCGGTCGAGACGTACGGCGAGGGGGAGCGGGCGCACCGCACCGCCTTCGCCGCGGTCAAGCACGAGTTCGAGAAGGTGGGCGACCACTGGGAGCCCAAGGGCCGTAAGGGGCCCAGCGACGAGCAGGCCGAAGGCGGCGGCCCGGCCCGGCGCGCGCCGACGGCCGGCGGGGTGGACGCCAACGCCAGCAAGGACCACCTCATGGAGGTGGCGAAGAAACTGGACGTGCGCGGCCGGTCCCGGATGACCAAGCCGGAACTGGTCAAGGCGATCGAGAAGGCAAACAACAACGCGACCCGCAAGGCCCGCGGGGGTCGCTGACCCCTGGGGGTACGCGTCGAGCCCGGGACCGCCTCGGTCCCGGGCTCGTGTCGTGCCGTCTCACCAGTGGCCGCCGCCCGGCGCCTGAAGGTGCACCGCCTTGACGGTGCTGAACTCGTCCAGCAGTTCCGGGCCGTACCCGAAGCCCTGACCGCTGCCCCGGCGCGGCTGGGCCGCGCCCCCCGGTGCCCCGCCGAACACCGAATTGATCTTCACGGTGCCGACCGGCAGTTCCCGCCAGGCGCGCTGGGCGTGGCTCATCGAGCCGGTCAGCACGGTGGCGGCCAGGCCGTACGGGGAGTCGGCCGCGCAGCGCAGCCCCTCGCTGAACGAGTCGACCACCACCACCGCGGCGACCGGCCCGAACGTCTCCTCGCGGACCAGCGCCATGTCGTGCCGGCACCCCTCGACCACTGTCGCCGGGTAGAACGCGCCCGGCCCCTCCGGCAGCACACCGCCGGCGCGTACCCGGGCGCCGTCGGCGAGCGCGGCCGTCACCTGCCCGTGCACGTGGTCCCGGTGCCGCCGGTCCACCAGCGGGCCGAGCTGCGTTTCCGGGTCACGGCCGGGGCCCACGGTGAGCGCCTCGGCGCGCGCCACGAGCGCGTCCAGGAAGCCCTCGGCGACGTCCCGGTGCACGTAGACGCGTTCCACCGCCACGCAGATCTGACCGGCGTTGGCGAAGCACCCGAGCGCCGCCTGCTCGGCCGCCCAGACCGGGTCGACGTCCGCGTCCACCACCAGCGGGTCGCTGCCGCCGTTCTCCAGCAGCACCTTCGCGCCGGTACGGGCGCCCGCGGCGGCGATCGCCCGGCCGGTCGCAGTGGAACCGACGTGGGCGACGACGTCGACGTCCTGCCCGGACAGCGCGGCCCCCACCTCGCCGCCGCCGCTGAGCAGCGACAGCACCCCGGCCGGCAACGCCGAGTCCAGCGCGCGGGCGAGCAGCCAGCCGGTGGCCGGGGTGCGCTCGCTCGGCTTGTGGACCACCACGTTGCCGGTGACCAGGGCCGCGCCGAGCAGGCCGCACGACACCGCCACCGGGTCGTTCCACGGGGTGATCGCGGCGACCACGCCGCGTGGCTCGGGGGCCATGAAGTCCAGCGCGTCGTGCGCGCCGTGCAGCGTCCGGCCGCCCCGGACCGGCGCCAGTTCGGCGTACTGTCGCAGCGTGCCGATGCCCGCCGCCACCCCGCCCCGCGCGTCCTCCAGGGGCTTGCCCATCTCCGCGGTGGTCGCCTCGGCCAGCTCTCCGGCCGCCGCCTCGACCGCGTCCGCGGCCCGGTGCAGCGCCGCGGCCCGCTCCGCGGTCGGGGTCGCGGCCCATTCCGCCGCCACGCCCCGGGCCGCCTCCACCGCCTTGGCCACCTCGTCGGCGGTCGCCACCGGCGTCCGGGTCACCGGCGACCCGTCCGCCGGATCGTGGACGACAAGCTCGCCGCCCTCGCCGCCGGCACCCCACACTCCACCTATGAGCTGCGCAACCGTGTACATGCGGCCCTGCTTGCCCCGGCCTGGGCCGGGCAAACGCGTTTCGCCCGGTGACCGGCCGGGTAGGCGGATCCGATGACCTCGACCGCCGACGCCGTCGTCATCGGAGCCGGGCACAACGGGCTGGTGGCCGCGAACCTGCTGGTGGACGCCGGCTGGGACGTCACCGTCCTGGAGGCCACCGGGGCGCCCGGTGGGGCCGTCCGCTCCGCGTACGTGACAGCGCCCGGTTACCTCAGCGACCTCTACAGCTCCTTCTACCCGCTCGGGTACGCATCTCCGGTCCTGGACGGGCTGGGCCTGGAACGGCACGGCCTGTCCTGGACGCACGCCCCGGACGTGCTGGCGCACCTGCTTCCGGACGGCCGGGCCGCCGTGGTCAACCGCGACCTGGACACCACAGCGGCCTCGCTGGAGGCGTTCGCGCCCGGCGACGGGGAGCGCTGGCGGCACGCGTACGCCGACTGGCGCCAGGTGGCCGAGCCGATGCTGCAGACCATCACCACCCCGTTCCCGCCGGTACGCGGCGGGCTGGGCCTGCTGCGGCAACTCCGGGTCGGCGGCGCGCTCCGCCTGGCCCGCCGCCTCCTGCTGCCCGTCCGCAAGCTCGGCGCGGAACTGTTTGAGGGCGAGGGCGGCACGGTCCTGCTGGCCGGCTGCGCCCTGCACACCGACCTGTCCCCGGAGGACGCCGGCTCCGGCGTGTACGGCTGGCTGCTCGCCATGCTCGGCCAGCAGGTGGGCTGGCCGGTGCCGGTCGGCGGCGCCCAGCGGATCACCGACGCGCTGGTGGCCCGGCTGGTCGAGCGGGGCGGGCGGATCGAGTACGGCGCCCGGGTCGAGCGGGTGCTCACCGCCCGGGGCCGCGCGATGGGCGTCCGTACCGCCGGGGGAACCGACTGGCGGGCCCGCCGCGCGGTGCTCGCCGACGTGCCCGCGCCGGCGCTCTTCCTCGACCTGGTCGGCGCGGCGGCGCTGCCGCCCCGGATGGTCGAGGACCTGGCGCACTTCAAGTGGGACGGCTCCACGCTCAAGGTCGACTGGGCGCTGTCCGCGCCGGTGCCGTGGAAGAACCGGGAACTGGCCGGCGCCGGCACCGTGCACCTGGGCGCGGACCTCGACGGGCTCACCACGTACGCGGCCGAACTGGCCCGCGGCGAACTGCCCCGGGACCCGTTCCTGCTGGTCGGGCAGATGTCGGTGGCCGACCCGAGCCACTCGCCGCCGGGCACCGAGTCGCTCTGGTCCTACACCCACCTGCCCTTCCGCCGGGACTGGCGGGCCGAGGACGTCGTGGGGCACGTGGAGCGGATGGAGGGGGTTCTCGAGGCGGCGGCGCCCGGCTTCCGGGCGTCGATCGTCGGGCGGCACGTGGCCGGCCCGGCCGACCTGGAGGCCGCCGAGCCGAGCCTGGTGGGCGGCGCGCTCGGCGGTGGCACTGCCGCCGCGTACCAGCAGTTGTTCCTGCGGCCGATCCCCGGCCTGGGCCGCGCCGACACCGCGGTGGACCGGCTCTACCTGGCCAGCGCCTCCGCCCACCCCGGCGGCGGTGTGCACGGCGCGCCGGGGGCGAACGCGGCGCGGGCCGCGCTGGCCCGCGACCGGGCCGTCACCGGCGCGGTGTACGCCCGCACGATCGCCGCCGCCCACCGCGCCGTCTACCGCTGACCGCTGACCAGGTCTGCGCGGCACCACCCTCGCCGCTGCCGTCCTCCGCGCCCTCGCGGGAGTGGGGCCCGGCCCGCGTCAGCGCACCCGCTGCGGCTGACCTCCGCCGACGTCCGCTCGCCCTGGCTGACCTCCGGTCGCACCCATTGCGGCTGACCGCCCGACCCGCCAACCGCAGGACGCCTGGCACCGGAAGCTCGCCCACCGACAGACGGGGTGCCGCTTCCCGCCCTCATCTCGCCAAGTGAAATCAGCAGCCCGCATCCCGGGAACTGGCGCAGATCTTGGTACGAAACGGCCCTCATGGGGGCCCTTTCGTACCAAGATCTGCGGGCCGCGCCTGGCGTGGCCGCGGTCTCGTGCCCGCTGACGTACTGACTGCGGTTAGGTGCCTGATCGTCGCGCGGGTGTGTCACGGGAGTGTTCGGCCAGCCCGCTCCTCGCCAGCCGCCACGCCGCACGCCCACGTCCCGCGTGATCTTGCAGTTGGCGCCCGAGGGATGCCGGTTTTGCCAGGCTTTGCCGGGCACCAAACTGCAAGATCGCGCCTGTGGCGGGGTGGCGGGGTGGCGGGGTGGAGCGGTGAGGCATGCGGCGTTGGTTACGCAGCGTGCTTGATTGCGCCTGGGTGGGGCCGTGGCGCCGGGAGAGCGCCCCAGGTCAACGCGGTGCTGCGCCGGTGGCGGCAGAGCAAAGGTGCGGGGTGCGGGACATGGCGGGGCGAGCGCGCCCTCACGCGCCGTGACAGCGGCGTGAGGGCGCGTTGCGGGCGCGCGGCAGGGCAGGGCGGATCAGGTGTCGAGGTTGCGGTGCCGGCTGCGCAGCTTGAACGGCATCAACGCGCTCTCGATCTTGGTGGCGGTGGTCATCTTCGAGTCGCCGTCGCGGCGCTCCTCGAAGCGGATCGGCACCTCCAGGATGGTGTGGCCCAGCTTGGTGGCGAGGTAGTGCATCTCCACCTGGAAGCTGTAGCCGTTCGACTGGACCCGGTCGAGCCCGATCGCGCGCAGCGCCTCGGCCTGCCAGATCTTGAAGCCGGCGGTCAGGTCACGGATGCGCACGCGCAGCAGCGTGTGCACGTACAGGTTGGCCCAGCCGCTGAGCGCGCGCCGGTACAGCGGCCAGTTCTCGTCCAGCTCACCGCCGGGCACGTACCGCGAGCCGATGACCACCGAAGCCTGCGTGGACAGCAGCGCGCCGAGCATGCCGGGCAGCGCCTCCGGCGGGTGCGACAGGTCGGCGTCCATCTGGGCGACGAAGTCCGCGCCGTCGTCGAGCGCCCGGCCGATGCCGTCCACGTACGCCCGGCCGAGACCCTCCTTGCCCGGGCGGTGCACCACCGTCACCCGGTCCGGGTGCTCGATGGCCAGCTTGTCGGCGACCTCACCGGTGCCGTCCGGGGAGTTGTCGTCCGCGACCAGCACCTTCAGCCCCGGCAGAGGCAGCGCGAGCAGGCGCTCGACCAGCACCGGGAGGTTGCCCGCCTCGTTGTAGGTCGGAACGACGACGGTCAGGCGCGCATCCCCCCACGGGGAGGGTAACTGCACGGGTTCGATCATCACGGACATCCTCGGTCAGCGGACAGGTTCATCTGAGAGGGTATCCAGTGGGCCGTGCGGCGGCCGCACAGACGCCCCGCCGAGGGATCGATCCCGCTCCGGCTTCTGCCGGGTCGCGATGTCGGACAGCCGGGCCAGCGTCTCCCGGTTGCGAAGATGCAGCACCAGGTCGTTGAGCTTGGTCCGGACCCACCGCAGCGGCCCGGCGGCGAAGTCCTCGCCGATGGTCACCCGGGTCCGGCCGTCCTCCAGCGGCTCCAGAGCGAACGCCACTGTCGCCTCGCCGGCCGGCCACAACCCGGCGCGCAGCACGAGCCGGTGCGGCGCCTGGCACTCCAGCACGGTGGACTTGTCCTGCAGCGAGAACGGCCAGGGCCCGGCCCGGTGGTGCAGGTTGCTGCCGACCCGGGGCCACGTGTCGTCCACGTCCCGCACGTGCACGGTGCCCACCACCCAGTCGCTGTACGTCCACCCGTCCGCGAGCACCTCGAAGACCTGCTCCGGAGGTGCGTCGATCACTTTCTCCACAACCGCCATCACCAACCGGTACCCCGCCCCGGGCCGCCGCTAACGGCGATGCGGGTTAGCTTCTCGGGGGCGGCGGGTATCGCCGGACCGGAACGGTCGTGGCAACGTGTGCGCCGGCACCGGCGGGGCGCGCCTGGCGCCGACGTCGACGTTTACTCCTCGGGGGCTCGGGAACCCGCCGCCCGTGCGACGGGACCAGGAGCGGGATCAGTGCAGGTCAGCCCGGGTTGACCCGGGTGCTGACCGGTTCCCGTCCGGCCTCTACGACGCGGTGCTGCTGGACCGGGACGGCACGCTGATCGAGGACGTGCCGTACAACGGCGACCCGGAGAAGGTACGGCCGGTGCCGGGTGCCCGGGAGGCGCTGGACCGGTTGCGGGCGGCCGGGTTGCGGCTCGCCGTGGTGACGAACCAGTCCGGCCTGGCCCGCGGCTGCTTCACCGCGGACGAGCTGAGGCTGGTCAACGCCCGGGTGGAGGAACTGCTCGGGCCCTTCGACCACTGGGCGATCTGCCCGCACGCGGAAGCCGACGGGTGCGCCTGCCGCAAGCCGGCGCCCGGGCTCGTACACGAGGCAGCCCGCGCGCTCGGCACCACACCGACCCGGTGCGTGCTGATCGGCGACATCGGCGCGGACACGGCCGCCGCCGCGGCGGCCGGCGCTGCCACGATCATGGTGCCCACGCCGGCCACCCGGGCCGCCGAGGTGGCCGCCGCGCCGACCGTCGCCGCCGACCTGCCGGACGCGGTGAGCACAGTGCTGGCCAGGATGCGCCTCACGGCCGCGCCGCAACGCGCGGGCCGTAACCGCCGGGGCACGATCCTCGTCGTCCGCAGCGACGCCGCCGGTGACGTGCTGGTGACCGGTCCCGGCATCCGCGCGGTGGCGGCCGGCGCGCAGCGGGTGGTGCTGCTGTGCGGGCCACGCGGCCGGGCGGCGGCCGAACTGCTGCCCGGCGTGGACGAGATCATCGAAGCGCCGCTGCCGTGGATCGACGCGCCCGCCCCACCCGTCGACCCGGGTGACATGCGCGCGCTCACCGACCGGCTCGCGGCCGTACGCGCCGACGAAGCCGTCGTCTTCACCTCCTTCCACCAGTCCGCGCTGCCGCTGGCGCTGCTGCTGCGCCTGGCCGGGGTGCCCCGGATCAGCGCGATCAGCGACGACTACCCGGGCAGCCTGCTCGACGTGCGCCACCGCGTCCCGGCCGGCGTACCCGAACCGGAACGCGCCCTGTCCCTCGCCGCCGCCGCCGGATTCGCGCTGCCCGGCCACGACGAACCCGCCCTGCGCATCCGCTCCGACCGGCTTCCGCCGCCCGCGGCCGAGGCCGGGGCGCCCGGCTACGTGGTGCTGCATCCCGGGTCCTCGGTGGAGACCCGCGCCTGCCCGGAGGAACTGGCCACGCGAGTGGTCCGGGTGCTCGGCGCGGCCGGTCACCGGGTGGTGGTCACCGGCGGGCCGGACGAGCGGGAGCTGACCGCCCGGGTCGCGGCGGCGGGCGGCGTCGACCTCGGCGGGCGTACCGGGCTGGCTGAGCTGGCCGCTGTGGTCGCCGGGGCCGGCGCGCTGGTGGTCGGCAACACCGGCCCCGCGCACCTGGCCGCCGCGCTCGGCGTGCCGGTGGTGAGCCTGTTCGCGCCCACTGTGCCGTTCGGGCAGTGGGGGCCCTACCGGGTGCCGACAGTGCGCCTCGGCGACGCGGCGGCGCCCTGCCGGGACACCCGCGCCACCGTCTGCCCGGTCCCCGGGCACCCGTGCCTGTCGGCGGTCGAGCCGGGCCGGGTGCTGGAGGCGTTGCGGCTGCTCGGCGTGCCGGCGCCGGTGGCGGGCGGGGTGGTCGGATGAACATCCTGCTGTGGCACGTCCACGGGTCGTGGACGACGTCCTTCGTGCACGGCAAGCACCGCTACCTGGTGCCGGTCACGCCGGACCGGGGCCCGTACGGGCTGGGCCGGGCGCGCACCTACCCGTGGCCGGACAGCGCGGTCGAGGTCACGCCGGAAGACCTGCGCGGCGCCGACGTGGACCTGGTGATCCTGCAGCGCCCGGAGGAACTCGACCTGGCCGCCGAGTGGCTCGGCCGCCGCCCCGGACGCGACGTCCCGGCGATCTACGTCGAGCACAACACGCCGAAAGGCGACGTGCCGAACACCCGTCATCCCATGGCCGACCGCGACGACCTGCTGCTCACCCACGTCACCGCGTTCAACGAGCTGTTCTGGGACAACGGCGGCACCCGCACCACGGTGGTCGACCACGGCGTCGTACCGCCCGCCGTCGAATGGACCGGCGAACTCGACCGCCTCGCCGTGGTCATCAACGAGCCGGTACGCCGCTGGCGAGTCACCGGCACCGACCTGCTCGCCCGGTTCGCCGCGCTCGCCCCGCTCGACGTCTACGGCATGAAGGTGGCCGGTCTCGCCGCCCACCTCGGACTGCCCGAGGACCGGCTGACCAGCCACGACGACGTACCCCAGCACGCCATGCACGCCGAACTCGCCAAACGGCGCGCCTACCTGCACCTGTGCCGCTGGACCTCACTGGGCCTCAGCCTCGTCGAGGCCATGACCATGGGCATGCCGGTGGTGGCGCTGGCCACCACCGAAGCGGTGGAAGCCGTCCCGCCGGAGGCGGGCGCGCTGTCCACCCGGGTCGACACGCTCGTCGAGGCCGCCCGTGGCCTGCTGGACGACAGGGAGTCCGCCCGCCGGGCGGGCGCCGCGGCGCGGGCCGCCGCCCGGGGCCGCTACGGCCTGGAGCGTTTCCTCGCCGACTGGGACCGGCTGCTGGAGGAGGAAGTATGCGCATCGCGATGATCTCGGAGCACGCCAGCCCGCTCGCCGTCCTCGGCGGGGAGGACGCCGGTGGCCAGAACACGCATGTCGCGGAGCTCTCCGCCGCGCTCGCGGCCGCCGGTCACGACGTACGGGTCTACACCCGGCTCGACGCGGTGGACCTGCCGGTGAGCGTGCGGGCCCCGGACGGGTACGAGGTGGTGCACGTACCGGCCGGGCCGGCCGAGCCGGTGGCCAAGGACGACCTGCTGCCGTACATGCCGGCGTTCGGCAACTGGCTGGCCGACCGGTGGCGCACCGGCGACTGGCAGCCCGAGGTGGTGCACGCGCACTTCTGGATGAGCGGGCTGGCCGGGCTCGCCGCGGCCCGCCGCGCGGGCGTGCCGGTGGTGCAGACCTACCACGCGCTCGGCACCGTCAAGCGCCGCCACCAGGGCGCGCAGGACACCAGCCCGCCGGGCCGGGTCGAGCACGAGCGGAAGCTGGGCCGCTCGGTGGACCGGGTGGTCGCCCAGTGCCAGGACGAGGTCGCCGAGCTGGTCCGGATGGGTGTGCCCCGCTCCCGGATGACAGTCGTGCCGTCGGGGGTGAACCTGTCCACGTTCGCCCCGCTCGGCCCGGTCGCCGACCGTGACGGCGGCCGGGCCCGCATCCTCACCGTCGGCCGGCTGGTCGAGCGCAAGGGCTTCCAGGACGTCATCCGGGCCGTCGCCGAGGTGCCGGACGCCGAGTGCGTGGTGGTCGGCGGCCCGCCGGCCGGACTGCTGGAGACCGACCCGTACGCGCTGCGCCTGCGGACGCTGGCCCGCTCGCTCGGCGTCGCCGACCGGGTGCGGCTGGTCGGCGCGGTCCCCCGGGAGGAGATGGGCCGCTGGTACCGGTCCGCCGACGTGCTCGTCGCCGCACCCTGGTACGAGCCGTTCGGGCTCACCCCGCTGGAGGCGATGGCGTGCGGCGTGCCGGTGGTCGGCACCGCGGTCGGCGGGCTCATCGACACGGTGGTGCCCGGCCGCACCGGCGACCTGGTGCCGGCCCGCGATCCGGCGGCGCTCGGCGCGGCGATCCGGGGCCTGCTCGGTGACCGGATCCGCCGGTTCGCCTACGCCACCGCGGCGCTGGAGCGGGCGCGCACCCGCTACTCGTGGGCCACCACCGCCGACCGCCTCACCGAGTTGTACGGCGAGGTGGCCAGCGTCGGCCGTCCCACCCGGGTGGTCGCCTGATGACGGCGACCCCGCCGGCCGCCGGCGGCACGCTGCTGGAGGACCATCTGGCGCTGCTGGCCGCCGCGCTGCTGCCGCTGCGGGAGTCGGAGCGGATGCTGGCCCGCTGGGGTGAGGAACTGGCGCAGCGGCTCGCCGCCGGCGGGAGGCTGCTGGTGGCCGGCAACGGCGGCAGCGCCGCCGAAGCCCAGCACCTCACCGCCGAACTCGTCGGCAAACTCCGCCACGACCGCCAACCCCTGTCCGCCATCGCCCTCCACGCCGAAACCAGCGCCCTCACCGCCATCGCCAACGACTACGGCTACGACGAAACCTTCGCCCGACAGGTACGCGCCCACGGCCGACCCCACGACATCCTCCTGCTTCTCACCACCAGCGGCACCAGCACCAACCTCCTCACCGCCGCCCACGCCGCCCACCAGACCGGCCTGCGCACCTGGGCCTTCACCGGCCCCGCGCCCAACCCCCTCGCCGACCTCTGCCACGAGCACCTGGCGATCGACTCGCCGGACGGGCAGGTGGTGCAGGAGCTGCATCTGGTGGCCTCGCACGTGCTCTGCGAGTACGTCGAACGGGCGCTGCCGGCGGCGCTCGCCGCCCCGGCGCCGGCCGAACCGGTGCGTACCGGCGTCGAGGTGGTGCTCGGCGACCCGGACCCGGCGGCGCCCGCCGGACCGGGAGGCCGGGCATGAGGGGGCCGGTGGTGGTGCTCGGGGACACGCTTCTGGACCGCGACGTCGAGGGTCTGGTGAACCGGCTCTGCCCGGACTCCCCGGTGCCGGTGCTGGACGAGACCTCCTCCGTCGACCGTCCCGGCGGCGCCGGCCTGGCCGCGGTGTTCGCGGCCGCCCAGGGCGCCGAGGTCGCGCTGGTCACAGCGGTCGCCGACGACGCCGGCGGGGCCCGGCTCGGCACGCTGCTCGCCGCCGCGGGAGTGCGGTTGTACGCGCTGCCGCTGGCCGGCGCCACCCCGGAGAAGGTCCGGCTGCGGGTACGCGGCCGGGTGCTGCTGCGCCACGACCGGGGCGGCGCGGCCGGTGTGCCCGGTCAGCCCAGCGACGCCGTGCTGCGGCTGATCGCCGACGCGTCCGCCGTGCTGGTGAGCGACTACGGCCGGGGCGTGGCCGGGCATCCCGCGCTGCGCGCCGCGCTGGCCGCCACCCGGGCGCCGGTGGTCTGGGACCCGCATCCGCGCGGACCGGCAGCCGTACCCGGGGTGCACCTGGCCACCCCGAACGAGCCGGAGGCCCGCGACCTGGCCAAGACGCCGCCGGGCGGGTCCCGCCTGTCGGCCGCGTCCCGCAGCGCGCAGGCGCTGCGCCGCCGCTGGCAGGCGCGCGCGGTCGCGGTGACGCTCGGCGGGGACGGCGCGCTGCTCTGTCACGCCGGATCCACGCCCCTGGTGGTGCCGGCGCCACCGGCCGAGGGGGACACCTGCGGGGCGGGGGACCGCTTCGCGTCCACCGCGACGCTCGCGCTGGCCCGTGGGGCGCTGGTCTCCGAGGCGGTGCAGGAGGCGGTCGCGCAGGCGTCCGCGTACGTGGCCGGGGGCGGCGTGGCCGCCGCGCTGCCGGCCCCGGTACGGGCGGTGGCCCCGGCGGTGGTCACCGGCGGCGGCGACCGGGTCGGCGCCGGGGCGGCCGGTGAGGTGGTGGCCCGGGTACGCGCGGCCGGCGGCACCGTGGTCGCCACCGGCGGCTGCTTCGACCTGCTGCACGCCGGGCACGTGGCGACGCTCCAGGCGGCCCGGCAACTCGGCGACTGCCTGGTGGTCTGCCTCAACTCCGACGCCAGCGTGGCCGGGCTCAAGGGACCGGAGCGCCCGGTCGTGCCGCAGGGCGACCGGGGCCGGCTGCTCGCCGCGCTCGGCTGCGTCGACGCGGTGCTGATCTTCGACGAGCCGACCCCGGAGGCGGCGCTGTCCTGGCTGCGTCCGGACATCTGGGTCAAGGGCGGCGACTACGCCAGCGGCGGCGGCGCCGAGACGTTGCCCGAGTCGGAGATCCTGGCCCGCTGGGGCGGGCACACGGTGGTGGTGCCGTACCTCGACGGGCGCTCGACCACCGACATGATCGCTGCCGCGCGGGCGGGACGGGGCAGCGGCGGCTGGCCGGCCCCGACGCTCGACCCGGCGGAGGCCGTCGCGCAGACGGTGGTCCGGTCCACGGCGAAGGGAGCACGATGAACGAGCGACGCATCCGATCCGGCGCGGTCGCGCGGGCGGCGGCATGAACGCCCCCGCCCCCGGCGCCGGGCCCGCGGTCCTGGTCACCGGCGGGTCGAGCGGGCTCGGCGCGGCGGTGGTCGCCGCGGTGGCCCGCTCCGGTGGACGCCCGCTGGTGCTGGACCGGCAGCGTCCCGCCGACGGTGTGCCCTGGGCCGAGTGCGACCTGGCCGACACCCGAGCCGCCGAGGCCGCCACGCGCGATCTCGCGGAACGCTCCGGCGGGCTGGACGCCGTGGTCACCGCCGCCGGCATGGACGTGCCGGGGAAGCTGGCCGACATCCCGGCGGAGACCTGGGAACGGATCGTCACTGTGGACCTGCTCGCCACGGCCGCGGTGATCCGGGCCGCGCTGCCCTGGCTGGAGGCGTCCCGCGGCAACATCGTCACGGTGGCCTCGACGCTGGGCGTGAAGGCGGTGAGCGACGCGACGGCGTACTGCGCGGCTAAGTTCGGGGTGGTGGGCTTCACCCGGGCGCTCGCCGCCGAGCTGGCCGGCACTGTGGGCGTGACGCTGCTGATCCCGGGCGGGATGCGGACCGCGTTCTTCGACGAGCGGGACGCGCAGTACCGCCCCGGCCCGGACGCGGTGCTCAACGAGCCGTCCGACACCGCCGCCGCGGTCATGTTCGCGCTCTCCCAGCCGGCCGGCTGCGCGGTACGCGAGATGGTGGTGTGCGCCGCGCAGGAGTCCTCGTACCCGTGATCCTGGTGCTGCGGGCGCTCGGCGTCGGCGACCTGGTCACCGCCGTGCCGGCGTTGCGTGGCCTGCGCGCCGGCCTGCCGGGCCGGGAACTGGTGCTCGCCGCGCCGGACTGGCTGGCGCCGCTGGCGGAGCTGACCGGGGCGGTCGACCGGGTACTGCCCACCACCGGACCGGACCGGATCGCGTGGACCGGACCGCCGCCGGAGGTGGCGGTCAACCTGCACGGCCGGGGGCCGCAGTCGCACCGGGCGCTGGCCGCCGTACGCCCCGGCCGGCTGCTCGCCCACCGCAACCCGGACGCCGGGCACCCGGACGGCCCGGCCTGGGACGACGACGAGCACGAGGTGCGCCGCTGGTGCCGCCTGCTGCACGCGTACGGCCTGCCGGCCGACCCGGGAGACCTCGCGCTGCGCCGTCCGGCGGCGGGCGGCGTACCGGCCGGGTTGACGCTGCTGCACCCGGGCAGCAAGATCCCGGCGAAGCGCTGGCCGGCGCGGCGGTTCGCCGGGCTGGCCCGGGAGCTGACCGCGCGCGGTCACCGGGTGGCGGTGACCGGATCTGCCGGCGAGCGGGCGCTGGCCGAGCGGGTCGCCCGCGACGGGGGGCTGCCGCCGGAGGCGGTGCTGGCCGGCCGGACCGGGCTGGCCGAGCTGGCCGCGCTCGTCGCGGGCGCGCGGCTGGTGGTCAGCGGGGACACCGGCGTGGCGCACCTGGCCACCGGCTACGGCACCGCCTCGGTGGTGCTGTTCGGGCCGGTGCCGGCGGCGCACTGGGGGCCACCGGCGGACCGGCCTCGCCACCGCGCCCTCGGTGCGATCGAGCCCACGCACGTCAACCCGGATTCGACCGGGTCACGCGGGGTAGGAAGCCACCCGACATTGAATGCCATCGGGATCGACGAGGTGGTGGCCGCGGTGGCCGACGTGGAACGGGTATCCGGTGAGGTTGCGGCGTAGCGATCCGGGCCGGCCGGGGTACGCGCGCCGGCGACGCGGCAAGGGCTGGCTGTTCCTCGACCCGGCCGGCGAGCCGGTGCGCGACGCCGGGGAGCTGGCCCGGCTGCGCGAGCTGGTCATCCCGCCCGCCTGGCAGGACGTGTGGATCTCGCCGTACCCGAACGGCCACATCCAGGCCACCGGCATCGACGCGGCGGGCCGCAAGCAGTACCTCTACCACCCGGGCTGGCGGCGCAAGCGCGACGAGGCGAAGTTCGACCACGTGCTGGAGGTGGCCCACCGGCTGCCCGCGCTACGGGACCGGGTCACGCAGGACCTGGCGCTGCGCGGCCTGCGCCGGGAGCGGGTGCTCGCCACCGTCGCCCGGCTGCTCGACATGGGCGCCTTCCGGGTCGGCAGCGACCAGTACGCCACCGGCGACGACCCGACCTTCGGGGTGGCCACGCTGCGCCCCGAGCACACCCGCTCCCGGGGCGGGTGCGTGGTCTTCGAGTTCCCCGCCAAGGGCGGCATCGAGCAGGTCCGCCGGATCGAGGACGCGGAGCTGTGCCGGGTGCTGCTCAACCTGCGCCGGCGGCGGCGGGCCCAGGAGCGGCTGTTCGGCTACTGGGACGGCCGGTCCTGGCGCGACGTGCGCAGCGACGAGGTGAACGACTACCTGCGCGACGCCAGCGGCGGGGAGATGACCGCGAAGGACTTCCGTACCTGGCACGCCACCGTGCTGGCGGCGGCCGAGCTGGCGAACGTGGGCCCGCAGCGCTCCGCCACCGCCCGCAGGCGGGCGGTGGCCGGGGTGATGCGGTCGGTGGCCGAGTTGCTCGGCAACACCCCGACGGTGGCGCGGGCCTCCTACGTGGACCCGCGGGTGGTCGACCTCTACCACGACGGGGTGCTGGCGCCGGTGCAGCCGGAGATGCCGCGCGAGGCGGTGGAGAAGTCGGTGCTGGCGCTGCTGGAGGAGGAGGCCGGCTGACCGGCCCCGTCGGTCCTGGGGGGAAGCGCGACGGGGCCGGAAACCTCGTCCGGCGCGGATGCGGGGAGACCGCCACCGGGGCGGCCGCCCGCGGCCGGGCCGCCGCGGACGCCACGCCACGGCCCCCCGATACCAGTGGGCCACCGCTGGGAGCGGTCTCAGCCCTGCGTTCAGTATGTCCGCGCCGAGTTGACTGCGGATGCCGTGGTGTTGACGATCCGTGCCGGTTCCAGATGACGGGCCCGGAATGCCTGCGGTGTCTCCGCGTGCGCGGCCCGGAAGGCGCGGCTGAAGTGTGCCTTGTCCCGGAACCCCCAGCGGGCGGCGATGAGCTGGATCGAGCGGTCGCTCAGCGCCGGGTCGGCGAGGTCGCGCCGGCACCGGGCCAGCCGCTCGTCCCTGATGTACGCCGCGACGGTGGTCTCCTCGTCCTCGAAGAGCCGGTGCAGCGAGCGCACCGAGATGTGGTGCGCGTCGGCGATCCGGCCCGGGTCCAGCGAGGCGTCCCCGAGGTGCTGCTCCACGTACGAGCGCACCTGGGCGAGCAGGGCGCGCCGCCGGATCTCGGTGGGGACCGCCTCCTCGGAGACCAGGTTGCGGCCGAGCAGCGTGGCGACCAGGTCCAGGCCGATCCCGCCCAGCCGCTCGGCGTCGGCGGCGTGGTACTGCTCGGGGTGCGCGGTGATCCGGACGAGGAAGTCGGCGAGCAGGCCGCCGACGCCCTCGGAGCCGGACATCCGCCCGGCGAACAGGGGAGCGAGACGGCGGCGCGGCAGCGGCAGCGCGTCGTACGGCATCAGGGCCACGATCGAGCGGGCGTACGCGGGCCCGGCCGGGTCGGCGTGGTGGCTGACCTCGTGCGGGCGGGAGCAGTCGTAGAAGGTGAGGTCGCCGGGGCGGCAGCAGGCCCGCTGCCCCGCCTGGTCGGCCTGGCTGGTCCCGGTGAGCGTGAGCGCGAGCAGGTAGTAGTCCGGGTCGGAGCGCTGGATCAGCTTCGAGGTGCGGACGCAGTCCACCGACGGGTAGCGGTAGCGGATGAGCCGCATCCGGCCCAGCTCGACGAACTCGGCCCGCGCGACGAAGTCGTCGGCGTGCGCGGTGTGCACCCGCAGCGGCGTCGGGGTGCTGGCCATCATGTCCAGCCACATGCCGAAGCGCTCGCGTGGTGGCAGATCCTCCGTGTCGAGCACCTGCCGGCGCAGCTTCCCGTCCATCAACCGACCCCCGTGGTTCGTCACACCTGCTAGAACCAGGACGCCCCACGGGGCCGAAAAGCGACACCCGTGGGGCCGTGACGTCCGTCATTGACGGACCGGGGAGCCTTCTGTTAGCAGTCCGTTCAGTCGTTCAGCACCTGGGCCAGCCGGTCCCGGAACCGCCGCTCCGAGTCGGTCACCGTGTCGCCGCCGAGGCCCAGGATGCCGCCGGTGGAGGCCGCGCCCACCACCTGCTCGGCGATGTCCACCAGCCAGTGCCGGTACGCCCCGGCCTGACCCTCGTCCACCCGGGCGGCGAGCAGGGCGGCGGCCTGGCCGGCCCGGGCCAGCACGTCCTCGATCATCGCCTTCGGGTCCTCCGGCGTGAGCACCGGAAGCTCCGCGCCGGTCTCCGGGTCGCCGACCCGGTCGACGATCTCGCCGGCCACCGCCGCGACGAGCGGGCTCGCCGACTCGCGGCCGGCGGCGATGGTCTGCAGCCCGGCGGCGTTCTCGGCCATGGTGCGGCGGGTGCCGTCGGACTCGGCGGCGGCCGCCGCGGTGAGCACCGACTGCGGCAGCCCCACCAGCAGCCCCCACTCCTCGTCGGAGACGCCGAACCGGGTGTACGCCGGCTGCTCGATCACGATCAGGCCCCTTTCGCCGTGGTCGTCGTTCGTCGACGGGCGCCGCCGCGGCGCCCGGGTCAGGCTAGTCGAGTTCCAGCAGTCCCTGTTCGGACACCACGGGCACGGAGAGCGTCTTGTAACCGACCTCGTCGAAGAGCACAGTCATCCGGTCCTCCTCGTAGCTGAGCACCAGGCCGGCGCCCCACTCCGGGTGGCGCACCTGGCTGTGCACGGGGAACGGCCCGACCGCGCCGTCTCCGGCCACGCTGGTGCCGGCGTGGCAGTTGTCGCAGTGCCCGCAGACCTCGTGCATCTGCTCGCCGAAGTACGCCAGCAGGGCCTGGCCCCGGCACCCGGTGGTCTCGGCGAACGCGCGCATCATGTCGGTACGCGACCGGGTCACCGTCTGCTGCCGTTCCGCCTCGGCCAGCGCGGCCCGGCCGGACTCGGCGGCCGCCGGGGCGTACCGGGGCGCGCCGATGCGCTGCCGGGCGCGCGGCTCGGCGGCGCCGACCTGCTCCAGCAGGGACAGGTACTGGCCCAGTTTGCGCGGGCCGAGCCCGGTCAGCTCGCGCAGCTCCTTGCGGTTGCGGGCCTTGCCGCGCAGCACCGCGGCCAGCTCGGTCAGCTCCTTTTCGTCCGGCAGCCCGCCGCTGAAGTAGCGCTGCAGGCCGACGTCCTCGGCGCGCCACAGCAGCAGCACCCGGGCCGGTGAGCCGTCGCGCCCGGCGCGGCCGATCTCCTGGAAGTAGCTGTCCGGCGAGTCGGGCAGCGCCATGTGCACCACCCAGGCGATGTTCGGCTTGTCGATGCCCATGCCGAACGCCGACGTGGCCACCATGATCGGCACCCGGTCGGCGAGGAACGCCTCGTGCAGCTCGTGCCGGGCCGCGGTGGGCATGCCGCCGTGGTAGAACTCGGCCGGGAAACCGGCGCCGGTGAGCCGCTCGGCCAGTTCCTCGGCCGCGCGCCGGGTCGGCACGTAGATGATGCCGGGCCGCTCGTCGTCGCGCAGCAGCGCGATCAGCCGCCGCCACCGGTAGTCGTCGGTGGGGCAGTGGGCCACCTCGAGGAAGAGGTTGGGCCGGTCCAGCCCGGAGACCACCACCTCGGGCTCGCGCAGCCGCAGCCGGGCGATGATGTCGTCGCGTACCGGCGGGGAGGCGGTGGCGGTGAGCGCCACCACCGGCGGGCGGCCCAGGCCGTCGATCAGGTGGCCCAGCGCCAGGTAGTCCGGGCGGAAGTCGTGGCCCCACGCCGAGATGCAGTGCGCCTCGTCGATCGCCACCAGCGCCGGCTTCAGCTCCCGGACCTCGGCGAGCCGGTCCGGGTTGCTCAGCGCCTCCGGCGTGATGAACAGGAACTCCGCCCGCCCGGCCCGGATGTCCTCGATCGCCTCGGCCTGCTGGGCGGCGCTCTCGTCCGAACTGATCCGCACCGCGCGCAGCTCCGGACGCTGCCGTTCGTTGAGCGCGGCGATCTGGTCCTGCTGCAACGCCAGCAGCGGGGAGATCACCACCGTGGGGCCGGGGATCAGGCTGGCCGGGATCTGGTAGATCGCCGACTTGCCGGCGCCGGTGGGCAGCACCACCAGCGCGTCGCGGCGCTTCATCACGGCGCGCATGGCGGCGAGCTGGTTGGGCCGCAGCGCGGTCCAGCCGAACAGGTTCCGTGCCGCCCGGCGCAGGCTGGAGGAGTGAGTGGTCAGTTTCATCAAGCGCCTCAGCTACCCCCGGCGATCCCGCGCGAAACCGCCTGCGCCGCTCACCCGCCCGGTGCGGATCAGCGGCGGAACATGGCGCGGATGGCGATCAGCAGGAACAGGCCGCCGACGATCAGGCCGAGCAGCCGTACGCCGGGGATGTCGGCGGCGCTGGTGGCGTCGGCGAGCGGCAGGGCGGACATGTGGGAACTCTCCCACGGGAGGTCGCGGGACGCCACCGCCTAACAGTAAGGATTGTTGACTATTTAGCTGCGCGGTGTGACCATGTCAGCACCCGCCGGCCCCGGCGGGTCCGTGGGGGAGACGGGGGTACGACAGCACATGAGCGAGCGGACCGAGGGATCGACCGGAGATCTGGCGGCGCTCGCCGCCGCCGTCCTGCAACCGGGGTTCGTCGGCACCACGCCGCCGCCGTGGGTGTGCCGCTGGCTCGGCGAAGGGCTCGGCTCGGTCGTCCTGTTCGCCCGCAACGTCGTCGACCACGAGCAGGTCGCCACGCTCACCGCGAACCTGCGGGCCGAGCGGCCGGACGTCATCGTGGCGATCGACGAGGAGGCCGGCGACGTCACCCGGATCGAGTCCGCCCGGGGCAGCTCCCGGCCCGGCAACTACGCGCTCGGCGCGATCGACGACCCGGCGCTGACCGAGGAGGTCGCCCGCGACCTCGGCGCCGAACTGGCAGCCGTCGGCGTCTCTCTGGACTACGCCCCGGACGCCGACGTCAACTCCAACCCGGCCAACCCGGTGATCGGGGTGCGCGCGTTCGGCGCCGACCCGGACCTGGTCGCCCGGCACACCGCCGCCTGGGTACGCGGCCTGCAGTCCGGCGGCGTCGCCGCCTGCGCCAAGCACTTCCCCGGACACGGCGACACCCGGGTCGACTCGCACCACGACCTGCCCCGCATCGGCGGCGACCGGGCCCGCCTCGACGCGGTCGAGCTGGCCCCGTTCCGGGCCGCCGTGGCCGCCGGGGCGCAGGCGGTGATGACCGGCCACCTGCTGGTGCCGGCGCTGGACCCGGAACTGCCCGCCACGCTCAGCCCGCGCGTGCTGGGCGGGCTGCTGCGCGAGGAGATGGGCTTCGGCGGCGTGGTGGTCACCGACGCGGTGGAGATGCGGGCGGTGGCCGACCGGTACGGCTTCACCGGCGCGGCGGTGCGCGCGCTCGTGGCCGGCGCGGACGCGATCTGCGTGGGCGGGGAACGGGCCACCGAGGCCGACGCCCGCGAGCTGCGCGACGCGATCGTCGCCGCGGTGATCAGCGGCGAGCTGCCCGAGGAGCGGCTCGCCGAGGCGGCCAAGCGCGTCGGTCAGCTCGCCGCCTGGAGCGTCGCCGCCCGCGCCCGCCGGGTCGCCGGCACGCCACCGGCCGACGGCTCACCGATCGGGCTGGCCGCCGCCCGCCGGGCGGTCCGGGTCAGCGGCGACGCCGCGCTGCTGCCGCTGGCCGGGCCGGCGCACGTGGTGGAGTTCGCGCCGCCGCGCAACATCGCCATCGGCGAGGAGACGCCGTGGGGGATCGCCGCGCCCCTGGCCAGCCTGGCGCCGGGCACCACGACCGCTCGCTACGCCGCCGACGCCGTACCGGCCGACCCGGCCGACCTGCCGGCCGGACGGCCGCTCGTGCTGGTCGTGCGCGACCTGCACCGGCACGACTGGATGCGGGACGCGGTGCGCCGGGCGCTCGCCGCGCGCCCGGACGCGGTGGTGGTCGAACTGGGCGTGCCCGAGCTGGTCACCGGCGCGGTGCACCTGGCCACCCACGGCGCCACCGCCGCCGCGGCCCGCGCCGCCGCCGAGGTGCTCAGCGGCGCCCGCTGACTCCCGGGCCGGCCGGGCGGGGAGGTCCCCCGGCCGGCCCGGGCCTCACGCCGGGTCGGCCACCAGGTCGGCGTACTCGGGGTGACGCTTGACGAACGCGGCCACGAACGGGCAGCTCGGCACGATCCGGCCGCCCCGGGCGCGGACCTCGTCCAGCGCGCCCCGGACCAGCGCCGCGCCGACGCCCTGACCCTGGAACCGGTCGTCGACCTCGGTGTGCGTGAAGACCAGCACCCCGTCGCCGGGGGTGTACGCGGCGAACCCGGCCAGCGCGTCGTCCACCAGGATCTCGAAGCGACGCTTGGCGGGGTTGTCCTCGACCTGAAAGCTCACCGGGCCATTCTCCCTCCGGGGCCGGCCAGCCGGTCCAGTTCGGTCAGCAGCCGGTCCACCTCCTCGACCGTGTTGTAGTGGTAGACGCTGGCCCGGACCGCGCCGCCGTCGGCGCGCAGGCCCATCGTGCGGAAGTACTCGTAGGCGTAGTAGTCGCCGTGCGACAGGCACAGCCCCGCCTCGCCCAGCGCCGCCGCCGTCTGCGCCGGGGCCAGGCCAGCCACCCGGAACGACGCCGTCGGGCAGCGCCGGGCCGGTGCGCCGTAGACGGTCACGAACGACCGGCCGGTCAGCCCGGCGAGCAGCCGATCGAAGACCGCCTCCTCGTGCGCCTGCGCGGCGGCCAGCCCGGCGCGTACCCGCTCCCGCCGGTCGCCGGTCGCGGCCGGATCCAGGCCGGCCAGATGGTCCACCGCGGCGGTCACCCCGGCCAGCAGCGGGAAGCTCGGCGTGCCGTACTCGAACCGGTCCGGCACCGAATCGGCGGAGGGAAGCAGCTTCGCCGGGCGCAGCGCCTCCCAGCGCGCCGGGTCGGCCACCATCGCCGCGAGGTGCGGCCCGGACCACTTGTACGCGCTGGTCACCAGGAAGTCCGCGCCGAGCGAGGCCAGGTCGGTCGGGCCGTGCGGCACCGAGTGCACGCCGTCCACGCACACCAGCGCGCCGGCCGCGTGCGCGGTCTTGGCGATCGCCGCCACGTCCGGCACGGTGCCGATCGCGTTGCTGCCGGCGGTCACCGCGACCAGCCGGGTCCGCTCGGTGACCAGGTCGGCGTACTGGCCGGCGGGCAGCTCGCCGCTCACCGGGTCGAACTCGGCCCAGCGCACGGTGGCGCCGGCCGCCTGCGCGGCCTGCACCCAGGGCCGGACGTTCGCGTCGTGGTCCAGCCGGGACACGATCACCTCGTCGCCCGGCCGCCAGCCGGCGCCGAGCGTGCGGGCCAGGGTGTACGTCAGCGCGGTCGCGCTCGGACCGAGCACCACGCCCGACGGCTGCGCGCCGAGCAGGTCGGCGACCGCCGCCCGCGCCCCGGCGACCAGCTCCAGCGCCCGGCGGCCGGGTACGAAAGCGGTGCTGCGGTTGCCGGTGGCGGCGCGCATGGCGCCGGTCACCGCCTCGATCACGCCGGCCGCGGTCTGGGTGCCCCCGGCGCCGTCGAAGTGGGCGAATCCCTCGGCCAGGGCGGGGTAGGCGGCCCGGACCCGGGCGACGTCGAAAGCCATTCCGGCACCCTAGCGCGCACCCCGGACGCCCCGCCCGGCGTGCCGTCGCGGGCCCCGGGCGCGACGGCGCGCTGGCGCAGTCCGCCTATCCTTGGGCGGGTGACGATCCGACGCGCCACCTCCGCCCCCGCCCGCCGTGCCGCCGGTCTGCTCGCCGGTCTCGCCCTCGGCGCCGCGCTGCTCGCCGGATGCAGCTCCGAAGGCGCCGAGACCGACTGCGGCCTCGACGCTTGCACGATCACCTTCGACCGTGGCGTGGAAGCAAGCGCCCGGATCCTCGGCGTCGAGGCGAAGCTGGTCGGCGCCCAGGGCGACCAGGTCACCGTCGAGGTGGCCGGGGAACAGCTCTCCCTGACCGTGGGCCAGCAGGCCACCGAGGTCGCCGGCTTCCAGGTCAGCCTGGACAGCGTCACCGAGCAGCAGGTGGTGCTGCGGGTCGCCCGCGACCTCGCCGGCTGATCCGTTTCGGCCGCTCCCGGCGGGCGCGGACGTTTGGAAAATCGCCCGCCGGGAGATTGAGGGCTCATGTCTCTCACCCGGAATGCCGGAGCCACCGCCGCCCAGGCTCGAAACAGCCGGTGGCTCGAACTGTTGACCCGTGGCGGCTTCATCGGATACGGAATCGTGCACCTTCTCCTCGCCTGGCTGGCGCTGCAGATCGCCTTCGGCAAGTCCGGCGAGGAGGGGAACCAGAACGGCGCGCTGCGCACCCTCGGTGAACAGCCGCTCGGGAAGTTCCTCCTGATCGCGATGGCGGTCGGCCTGTTCGCCATGGCGGTCTGGCAGGCCTTCGAGGCGATCTCCGGCCACGTCTCCCGGACCGGCAAGGAACGCACGTTCGAACGGATCGCCTCGGCGGTCCGGGTCGTCGTGTTCGTCTGGCTGGGCTGGACCGCGATCAAGGTCTTCCAGGACGCCAGCGCCAACGCCTCGGACCAGCAGCAGCAGTTCTCCGAGAAGCTGATGGCCTCCGACGGCGGCCGGTGGCTGGTCGGGCTGGCCGGACTTGCGCTCGCCGCGCTCGGCGTCGGCATGGTGATCTACGGCCTGAAGAAGAAGTTCGAGCGCAACCTCAAGACCGGCGAGATGAGCCCGAAGACCCGCCAGCTCACCCGCCGTCTCGGCATGGCCGGGTACGCCTCCCGGGGCACCGTGTTCGCCATCGCCGGCGTGCTCGTCGTGGTCGCCGCGGTCAACTACGACCCGGAGAAGGCGCGTGGCCTGGACGCCGCGCTGCGGACGCTGCGCGACCAGTCGTACGGGCCGTGGCTGCTGGCGCTCATGGCGCTGGGCATCGCCGCGTTCGGCGTCTACTGCTTCTTCCAGTCCCGGTACCGCAAGGTCTGATCCTGGTCGATACCCGGGCCGCCGGGCACCATTGGGCCTTTGCGCCCGATTCCGCCCGGTCGGAGGGAGAGAGAGTTCGTGCAGAGTTACGTCGTGACCATCGCCGCCGCGCTCGCCGCGGCGGCGATCGCGTTGGTGCTGGCCCAGGTGGTGCACCGGGTCACCCGCCGGCTGGGCCGCCGCTCGCTGCTGATGACCGAGCTGACCGAGCACGCGCACCGCGCGTTCCAGGTGGCCGCCACAGTGGTCGCGGTGCAGATCGCGGTGCGGTTCACCACCCTGTACGCGGTCGGCAGCCCGTGGCGGCAGTTCGTCCTGCACACGCTCGTGCTGGCGATGATCGCCGCCACCGCCTGGCTGGTGGCCTCGCTGCTGGTGGTGGCGGAGGACACCGCGCTGGCCCGGTTCCGGGTGGACGTGCCGAACAACCGGCACGCCCGCCGGGTGCGTACCCAGGTGGTGCTGCTGCGCCGGCTGACCATCGCGGTGATCGTGATCCTCACCGTCGGCGTCATGCTGATGACGTTCCCGGCCGTACGCGGCGTCGGCGCGGGTGTGCTGACCTCCGCCGGTGTGATCGCCGCGGTCGCCGCGCTGGCCGCGCAGAGCCTGCTCGGCAACGTCTTCGCCGGTCTCCAGCTCGCGTTCAGCGACGCGGTGCGGCTCGACGACGTGGTGGTGGTCGAGGGCGAGTGGGGCCGGATCGAGGAGCTGACGCTCAGCTACGTGGTGGTGCAGGTCTGGGACGACCGCCGCCTGATCCTGCCCACCTCGTACTTCACCAGCCGGCCGTTCCAGAACTGGACCCGGACCGAGGCGGCGGTGCTCGGCACCGCCGAGTTCGACCTGGACTGGGCCATCCCGGTGCAGGCGATGCGGGAGGAGCTGCGCCGCCTGTGCGAGGGCACCGAGCTGTGGGACGGGCGGGTCTGCGTGCTCCAGGTGACCGACGCGACCGGCGGCATGGTCAAGGTCCGCGCGCTGGTCAGCGCCGCCGACGCGGGCAGCCTGTGGGACCTGCGCTGCCTGGTCCGCGAGCACCTGGTGACCTGGGTACGCGACCAGCGCCCCACCGCCCTGCCCCGGCTGCGCGCCGAGGTGGGCGACGCCACCGGCCCCCTGCCCTGGCAGGCGGCGCAGCCGCGCCGCCCGGTCCGCCGCCCGGCCGGCACCGAGGCGCCCGACGACGCGCGGGTCTTCGGCGGCAGCGACGACGGCGAGGCGCGCAGCGAGGTGTTCGTGGGCCGCGAGGACCACGCCGAGGCGCGTCGCTGACCCCGTACCCCCGATCGGGGACCCCGGCTGCCCACGGCGCCGGGGGTTCCCGCGTTCGGGCGGCTTTCCGGCCGGACGGGTTTGGCCGGACGGTTGCGGGGGACGTGGTGCGCACGCCCCGGATCCGGCGCTCACGGCGCCGGGTTCCGGCGGCGCGCGGCCGGGCGGACCGGCCGCGCCGCGCAGGATTGACGGGCGGCGACTCCGGGCATACAGCGCGGTGATGACGAAAGGAGGACAGCATGGCTGACGTCGCGAGTCGCAGCACGTCCCGGACCGGGAACGAGCCGTCCACCGCGGAACTGGTCCAGCGCGCCACCGAGCAGGTCACCCGTCTGGTACGGGACGAGCTGGCGCTGGCCCGGGCGGAACTGACCCAGAAGGGCAAGCACGCCGGGATCGGGATCGGTCTGTTCGGCGGCGGCGGGGTGATGGCGCTCTACGGCGCCGGCGCCCTGGTCGCCACCGTGATCCTGCTGCTGGCGCTGGTCATGCCGGCGTGGCTGGCGGCCCTGATCGTGGCGGTGGCGTTGTTCCTGCTCGCCGGAATCCTGGCGCTCGTGGGCAAGAAGCAGGTCAGCCGTGCCGTCCCGCCGGTGCCCGAGGCGGCCGTCCGTAGCGTGCGGGCGGACGTCGACACGGTCACCGCCGCGGTGAAGGACGGGAGACGGGCATGACCGGCAACGGAACCGGGGACGTGGCGGCGCTCCGGGAGGAGATCCGCCGGACCCGGGTGGAACTCGGTGAGACGATGGAGCTGCTCGCGGCCAGGGCCGACCCGAAGGCGCTGGTGCGGCACTCCGCCGAGGCGGCGAAGGCGCGGATGCGCGAGCAGGCGTCGCTGACCGCGGCCCGGGTGCGCGGGCGGGCGGCGGAGCGGGCCCGGCTGGTCCGGGCGCAGGCGTACGAGAAGGGTGAGGCGGTCGGGCGCAACCCGTTGCCGTGGGCGGCCGTCGCGGCCGGGGCCCTGGTGACGGTGGTGGTGCTGGCGATCGTCCGAGGGAGGCGCAGGTGAGCGGGAAGATCGGCAAGGCGGCGTACAAACCGGTGGGGGTGCTGCTCGGCCTGGCCGCCGGTACCGTCGCCGGCGTGATCTTCCGCCAGGTCTGGAAGTTGACAGCGGGCGACGGCGAGGCGCCGAGCGCCACCGACGAGGACCGCCGCTGGGGCGAGGTGCTCGCCGCCGCGGCCCTGCAGGGCGCCATCTTCTCGGTGGTGCGGGCCGCCGTCGACCGAGGTGGAGCGGTGGGCGTGCGCCGGTTGACCGGTCGCTGGCCGGACTGACGAAAGGCCGGAAAGGCCCCTTTCCCGAGCGCGGGAAAGGGGCCTTTCGCATGGCTCCGGCGGGGCCGCGCAGCGGCGTCGGCGCGACCTTCAGGTCACATGTCGGAGAATTTCGTCCGCTAGGCTGTGCGAAGTTTTTGCGTACGTGGTTTGCTGTCTCACGCTGTTGAGAGACGCGTGGGTTGAGAGAAGTCTCCGGTACTGGGGGCCGCCTCAGGCGCCGCTGCTCGAAAACGGCCAATCGGCCGCACGGCGTGCTCGGCCGCCAGTTTTAGAAGGAGATACACATGGCGCAGGGAACCGTGAAGTGGTTCAACGCTGACAAGGGCTTCGGCTTCATCACCGTCGACGGCGGGGGTGCTGACGTGTTCGTCCACTTCTCGGCCATCCAGACCAGCGGCTACCGCACGCTGGAGGAGAACCAGCGGGTGGAGTTCGAGATCGCCCAGGGTCAGAAGGGTCCGCAGGCCGAGCAGGTCCGCCCCATCTGAGCTGACCGCACCGGCCGCGCCGGCCGGTGCCGGAAGCCCCGCATCCCGTACGGGAGGCGGGGCTTCGCCTTGCCCGGCGCCTCAGCGGCGGGCACGCATGCCCCACCACAGCCCGACGAGTCCGATCAGGATCAGCACCGCGCCCACGTACGCCCAGAGCCGCTCGTCGCTCAGCGCGCTGCCCTCGACATACCCGAGCCCGAGCACCGTCCACAGCGCACCCAGCACCACGGCGAGCAGCCCCACTGTGAGCCGGAACCAGCCCCTCATCGTTCCCCCTCCGACGACGACAGTTCCGCTCCAGCATGCCCGGCGGCGCGGGCGGCCGGCGACGCCGCGCCGACCGGCCGGCTCACCACCGGTCGTGCACCTGCGGGCGGATCAGCTCGTCGTAGGCGGCCCGCACCGCGGCCAGCTCCACGTCGGTCAGTGCCGGCTGGCCGGCTGCCTCCGCGTTGCGCCGCGCCTGCTCGGGGGAGCGGGCGCCGGGGATCACCACCGTCACGCCCGGCTGGTCGAGGATCCAGCGCAGCGCGAACTGCGCCATCGTGCGGTCGTCGCCGACCAGCGGGGCGAGCCGGCGCACCGCGGCCAGGCCCAGGTCGTAGTCGACGCCGGAGAACGTCTCGCCGACGTCGAACGACTCACCGTGCCGGTTGAACGTGCGGTGGTCGTCCGCCGGGAACGTGGTGTTCTCGTCGTAGCGGCCGGAGAGCAGGCCGCTGGCCAGCGGCACCCGGGCGATGATCCCGACCCCGGCGGCAGCGGCGGCGGGCAGCACCTGCTCCAGCGGCTTGTGCCGGACCGCGTTGAGGATGATCTGCACGCTCGCCACCCCGGGCCGGGCGATGGCGGTGAGCGCCTGGTCGCAGGTCTCCACGCTGACGCCGTACCCGGCCACGCGCCCCTCGGCGACGAGCGTGTCGAGGGCGTCGAAGACCCGGTCGTCGGCGAAGACGGCGGTGGGCGGGCAGTGCAACTGCACCAGGTCGAGCGTGTCGACGCCGAGGTTGGCGCGGGACCTGTCGGTCCAGGCCCGGAAGTTGTCGAGTGTGTACGCCTCCGGCGTCTGCTCCACCCGTCGGCCCATCTTGGTGGCCACGGTGAGCCCGTGTCCGGGGCGGGAGCGCAGGAACCGGCCGATCAGCGCCTCGCTGCGGCCGTCGCCGTACACGTCGGCGGTGTCCAGGAAGGTGACGCCCGCGTCGACGGCGGCGGCGAGCACGGCGAGCGCCGCGTCCTCGCTGACCTCGCCCCAGTCCGCGCCGAGCTGCCACGCGCCGAGTCCGATGATGCCGACGTGCCGGCCGAGCCGGTCGAAGCTGCGCTGTTCCACCCGGCCGAGCCTAGTGAGCCGCTTGCCGTGGCGCGCGGCGGGCCGTACGGTCTAACAAGACGTACGTACGGTTTGGAGGCTGTCATGTGGGATCCGCGCACCTACCTGCGCTACGGCGACGAGCGCTCCCGGCCGTTCCACGACCTGCTGGCCCGCGTCGGCGCCGAGTACCCGCGTGCCGTGGTCGACCTCGGCTGCGGCCCCGGCACGCTCACCGCGACGCTCGCCGGCCGCTGGCCCGGCAGCCGCGTCACCGGCCTCGACTCCTCCCCGGAGATGATCGCCCGGGCGAGCGCCGAGGGCGGTCCGGTCACGTACGCGGTCGGCGACGTCCGCGACTGGCGGCCCGAGCCCGACGTCGACGTGCTGGTCGGCAACGCCGTGCTCCAGTGGGTGCCGGAGCACCGCGACCTGCTCCGCCGCTGGGCGCACGCACTGCCGGCGGGCGCCTGGATGGCGTTCCAGGTGCCGGGCAACTTCGACGCGCCGTCGCACCGGCTGCTGCGCTCCGTCGCCGCGCGGGAACCGTGGCGCGACGCGCTCGCCGGCAAGCTGCGCGAGGCGCCAGTCGACGAACCCGTCGGCTACGCCACGCTGCTGACCGGCGCGGGCTGCGCGGTCGACGCCTGGGAGACTACGTACGTGCATCTGCTGCCCGCCACCGGCGCCGACCACCCGGTGCTGGCCTGGATGGAGGGCACGGCGCTGCGCCCGGTCCGCGCCGCGCTGGACGCCGCCGGCTGGGCCGCCTTCCGCGCCGAGCTGGGGGTACGGCTCGCGCAGGCGTACCCGGTGCGGCAGGGTCAGGTGTACTTCCCGTTCCGCCGGATCTTCATGGTGGCCCGCACCGGCGCCCGCGCAGAGGAGAACTCGTGACCGACCTGCCCACCTTCATCGCCGGACTACCAAAGGTGGAGCTGCACGTGCACCACGTCGGCTCCGCCTCGCCCCGGATCGTCGCCGAGCTGGCCGCCCGGCACGAGGGGCGCAGCCCGGTGCCGGCCGACCCGGAGGCGCTCGCCGACTACTTCGCGTTCCGCGACTTCGCCCACTTCATCGAGGTCTACCTCAGCGTGGTGGACCTGATCCGCGACGCC
Source organism: Micromonospora sp. NBRC 110037 (assembly GCF_001652995.1). Taxonomy (NCBI): domain Bacteria; kingdom Bacillati; phylum Actinomycetota; class Actinomycetes; order Micromonosporales; family Micromonosporaceae; genus Micromonospora; species Micromonospora sp. NBRC 110037. Next base: position 9,041 of record NZ_BBVA01000015.1, on the reverse strand, counting down.
GACGACGTCTGGCTGCTCACCCACGAGGTCGCCCGGGAACTGGCCCGCCAGCAGGTCCGGTACGCCGAGCTGACCGTCACGCCGTACTCGCACGTGAACCGGGGCATCCCGGCGCCGGCGTTCTGCGAGGCCATCGAGGACGCCCGCAAACGCGCCGAGGCCGACTTCGGCATCGCGCTGCGCTGGTGCTTCGACATCCCCGGCGAGGCCGGCCTGCCCGCCGCCGAGCAGACGCTGCGGATCGCGCTCGACGAACGACCCGACGGGCTGATCAGCTTCGGCCTCGGCGGCCCCGAGATCGGCGTGCCCCGGCCGCAGTTCAAGCCGTACTTCGACCAGGCGCGGGCGGCCGGGCTGCGCTCGGTGCCGCACGCCGGCGAGACCACCGGCCCGGAGACGATCTGGGACGCGCTGCGCGAACTGGGCGCCGAGCGGATCGGCCACGGCATCTCCGCCGTGCAGGACCCGGCGCTGCTGACCTACCTGGCCGAGCGGCGGATCCCGCTGGAGATCTCCCCGACCTCCAACGTGCGCACCCGGGCCGTGCCGAGCATCGACGCGCACCCGCTGCCCCGGATCGTCGAGGCCGGCGTGCCGGTCAGCATCAACTCCGACGACCCGCCGATGTTCGGCACCACGCTCAACGACGAGTACGCGGTGGCCGCCCGGCTGCTGCGACTCGGCCCGGACGGCGTCGCCGCGCTGGCCCGCGACGCGGTCGCCGCTGCGTTCCTGCCCCCGGCCGAGCAGGCCCGGATCAGCGCCGAGATCGACGCGTACCGGGTGAGCGCGGCACGCTGAGCGGCCGTACCGGCGTCGGCCGCCGGGAACCCCGGGGCGGCCGGCGCCGCGCGGTCAGCATCACCCCGGCCAGGGCCAGCGCGGACAGCGCGGCGGCCGGACCTGACGCGACAGCCGCCGGCCGGACCGGGCCGTGGGCGAGCACCGGGTCCTGCCAGAAGGCGAGCGTGAGGGCGATGCCCAGGCCGATCACGGCGGCCCAGCGGAGCAGACGGCCGACGGTCGGCGTCATGACGGTCACCTCGCCCGGAACGACGGGAGAGCGCGCGACGGGAGCGAGGTGTGGGGGGACCGAACTCCCGCCGCGCGCACCGATCCGTCGGCCGAAAGGTGTTACGGGGCGTCCCGGCCGACGGAACTGATGGGTTCTGTCGGTAATCCTGGCAGTTCACGGCGGTTTCCCGGCCGTCGTTAAACCACCTTTAAGGAGAACTTGCGCCGGCCCACAGTCAAGGCGTCAGCGCGGACGCGGCCAGCGCCGCCCGGCACGCGGCTCGCGGGCGTCCCGGGCCATCCGTCCGACCAGCCCGAACCGGTTCACCGGCCGGGGCGCCGCGTCCGGGTCGGCCAGCAACATGACCACGCTGGCCCCGCCCAGCCGGGCCCGGTCGATGCTCACCGAACCGTTGGCCTGCAACGCGACCCGCTTGGCGATGTCCAGCCCGAGCCCGGTGGAGCCCTGGTCGCTCTCGCCCCGGCGCAGCGCCCGGTCCGGGTTCGGGATGCCCGGCCCGGCGTCGTCGATCCGGATCGCCACCCAGCCGTCCCGGCGGCTCACCGCCACCTCGAACGCGGTGCCCTGCGGCGTGTACCGGAACACGTTGCCGATCACCGCGTCCAGCGCGGCGGCCAGCTCGGCGCGCGGCACCGGCGCCGGGATGCGCAACTGCGCACCGACCACCCGGTGCGGGCGGTTCTGGTCCCCGGCCAGCGCCGACCAGAACACCATCCGGTCCCGCACCACCTCGCTGACGTCGCACGACGCCGGCGCCGACTCCTGGCTCACCGCCTTGCGGGTCGTCTTGATCAGCTGGTCGACCTCGCCCTCCAGCGTGACGATCGCCTGCCGGATACGCCGGATGCCACGCCGCCGGTCCAGCTCCGCCTCACTGAACGTGCCGATGCTCGTGTCGTCGGACTCCAGCGCCTCGGCGTCCAGCCGCAGCGCGGTCAACGGCGTCCGCAGCCGGTGCGACAGGTCGGCGACCAGCTCGTGCTCGTCGGCACGCAACGCGACCAGCCGTTCCGTCATCCGGTTGAACGCGTGCCCGGCCTCGGCCAGCTCGCGCGGTCCGGTCGGCTCGACCCGTACCCCCAGCTCGCCGTCACCCACCGCGAGCGCCGCCTTGACCAGGTCGCCGGTGGCGTCCACGGCCCGGGCCGCCACCCGGTCGACCACCACCACCGCCGCGCCGACCAGCGCCAGCGCAATCCCGAGCAGCAACAGCCAGCGGCCCCCGCCCTCGTCGAGCGCCTCGTCGGGTACGAAGACCTCCACCACGGCGACCCGCTCGCCGAGCACCACCGGGTCCAGCCGCAGCACCCCGCCGTCCACCTCGGTCACCACCGAACGCCGCTGCGCGGCGGCGTCGGCGAGAGCTGCCGCGTCGGCCCGGCCGGCGGACTCGTCCGCCCCGATGCCGTGCACCACCGGGCGCAGCGCCGGGTCGTCGCCCGCCGCGGCAGCCACCGCCCGCTCGACAGCAGCGGTGTCGGTGCTCACCGCCAGGGCCCCGGTCACCAGCGCGGCGCGGCGCGCGGCGTCGGCCAGTTCCGCCTCCCGGGCCCGGTCGGCGAGGGTGAGCCCGAGCGGGACGAGGAAGGCGAGCGCGATCAGGCCGCACATGCCGGCGGTGAGCCCGGCCAGCGTCAGCCTCAGTCCGGCGCCACCAGCCGGAAGCCGACCCCCCGCACGGTGCGCAGGTAGCGCGGCTTCGCCGCGGACTCGCCCATTTTGCGGCGGAGCCAGTACAGGTGCACGTCGATGGTCTGGTCCTCGCCGACCGATGGCTGCCGCCATACCTCCTCCAAGAGTTCCCGCCGGGACACTACCCGGCCGGGACGCGCGGCGAGATACGCCAGCAGGTCGAATTCCTTACGGGTCAGCGCCAGCGGTTCCCCGTCCAGCACCGCGCTGCGCTCACCCACGTCGACCCGCAGGCCGCCGACCGTGTGCACGGCCGGCGCGACGGTACGGCTGGCCCGCCCGGCCCGCCGCAGCACAGTGGTGATCCGGGCGTCCAGGTGCGCGCCGGTGAACGGCTTGACCATGTAGTCGTCCGCCCCGGCGCGCAGCAGACGCACCACCGACTGCTCGTCGTCGCGGGCGGTGGCGATGATGATCGGCACGTCGGTGATGCCGCGCAGCATGCGCAGCGCGTCCGAGCCGTCCAGGTCGGGCAGACCGAGATCGAGCACCACCAAATCCGGTGTCTCGGCGGCGACCCGGCGCAGCGCGTCGAGCGCGGTGCCGACGGCGTGCACCGCGTGCCCCCGGTCGGTGAGCGACCGCAGCATGGCGCCGCGCACGACGTGGTCGTCTTCGACCAGCAGGACGGTTGCCACGTCAGCACCGTACTCGTCGTGGCAAGCCGGTCGCGTTGCGGCGGTCCGGCGAAGCGGGCAAGCTGGGACGGCGATGACGTTCACGCTCTTCCCCGACACCCGCCTCACGCTCGCCCGCGACGCGCTGGCCGGCCTGTCGGTGGGCGACGCCCTCGGCTCCCAGTTCTTCGTTCCCGGCCGGCGCCCGGACGACCTCGCCGCCGGCCGGCTGCCCGCGCCGCCGTGGGAGTGGACCGACGACACCGAGATGGCCTGCTCGGTGGTGGCCGAACTGGCTGCCGGGGCACGGATCGACAGGGACCGGCTGGCGTTGGCGTTCGCGCAGCGCTGCGAGCCCTACCGGGGGTACGGGCCGGGCGCGGTGAGGGTGCTGCGGCTGATCCGTACCGGCACGCCGTGGCCGGTGGCCGCCGCGTCCGCGTTCGACGGGCAGGGCTCCTGCGGCAACGGCGCGGCCATGCGGGTCGCGCCGCTCGGCGCCTGGCACGCCGACTCCACCCGGCGCGCCGCCGAGCAGGCCCGGGCGTCGGCCGAGGTGACCCACGCCCACCCGGAGGGCGTCGCCGGCGCGGTGGCGGTCGCTGTCGCCGCCTCGCTCGCCGCCCGCGCCCGCCTCGACGGCGGCCGGCCCGAGCCGGCCCGGCTGCTCAGCGCCGTCGCCGGGGCGCTCGACCCGGCCGGGGAGGTGCACCAGGGGGTACGCCGGGCCGCCACGCTGCTCGGTCGTCCCGCCGCCGAGGCGGCCGACGCGCTCGGAAACGGATCCCGGGTCACCGCGCAGGACACCGTGCCGTTCACGCTCTGGGTGGCGGCCACGCTGCTGCACGACTATCCCGCCGCGATCCGCGTCTGCGTGGAGGCGGGCGGCGACGTGGACACCACAGCCGCGATCGTGGGCGGGATCGTTGCCGCGTACACCGGGGTCGGCGGGCCCGGCGGCGTGCCGCAGGACTGGCTGACCGCGCGCGAGCCCCTTCCCGGCTGGGTCACCACCCCCGCCTGACCCGTCCCACCCGCACCCGCGCTCGCGGTCCGCCGCCGTAGGAGTCCGAGATCTTGGTACGGAACGGCCCTCCTGGGGGCCGTTCCGTACCAAGATCTACTGTGGTCTCGCGGTGCTCCCGCTTTCTGGGCGGGCGGCGGTCAGGGGCGCGTGGAGGCGGTGCCGGCGGTGACGGGTTCGCCGGCTTCGGAGGTCGCGCTCTCGAGGGCCGCGTTGCCGACGCGGGGCACGCTGTCTTGGGTCGCGGTGGCGTCGGGAGGTGTGCGGCTGTCGGGGGCCGCGGTGGTGTCGTCGAGCGGCAGGGTCATGGCGTCGCGCCGGCGGCGGCTGAGCAGCCAGCCGATCGCCGCGCCGCCGGCCAGTCCGGCGAGCAGGCCGCCGCCGAGCAGCAGGTCCGCGCTCGGCCCGTCGTCGGCCGTGCCGGCCGTCGGCGCGCCGTTCGGGGCACCGTTCTGAGCACCGCCCTGCACCCCGCCCTGGGCTCCGCCCGCCGCGCCGTGACCGCCGTGCGCGCCGCCGTTCGTGCCGGCGCCGTTCGCGCCGGGGTCGCCGTTGTGCGTCATGGTGCCCGGCAGCGGCGGCAGCAGGTCGACGGTCGGCGCCGGGTGCTTGCCGCCCGCCGGGTCGGCCCACTGCACGACGGTGCCGTCGGCGTACGTCTGGGTCACTGTGAACGTGAGCCGGTCGGTGGCGGGCATCGGACCCATGCCGAGCGGCAGCCGGGCCGCTCCGGCGCCGGTGCCGGGCACCCGCAGCCAGGTCACCGAGTGGGTCACCTGGTTCAGTTCGGCCGCGTGCATGCCGGGGACCGGCTGGTCCAGGGTGCGGGTGGTGATGGTCGGAGCCCAGTCCGGCACCGACAGCGGGTACACCTCGCCGATCGGGGCGTCCGGGGGCATGGTCAGTTCGATCTTCGTGGTGCGGGTGCCGGGGCGGTCCGCCGGCACCACCACAGACAGCTGGATCGCGTCGCCCTGGCGTACCTCGGCGGGTGAGGTCGTGACCGTCACCCCGGCCGCGCTCGCCGCGCCCGGCCAGCTCACCGCTCCGGCGAGCGCGGCGGCCAGCAGCGCCGCCGCCCACCGGCCCTGACGAATCATCCTCATCGTGGCCCCCATCCATCTCGACCGGGGCCGGTCCGGCTCCGGCCCCACCTGGTAGTTCGGGCGGCGGGGCGAAAAGGTTCAACGCGGGCCGAACTCGTTGCCGGCGGGCAGCGGCGTCGGCGACGGCACGCCTCGGGGCGACCGATAGCATCGCAGGGGCCGGTCACCGGCCCGATCCGTACCGTCGACGACTAGGAGTCACCGTGTCCGCACCCCGTACCCCCGTCGTGGCCGACCCCGTCGTCGTCGCCGCCGGGACCACGGCGGCCGACGCGGTGGCCGCGGCCGGCCTGCCGATGAGCGGGCCGAAGGCGATCGTGGTGGTCCGCGATCCGCAGGGCCAGCTGCGCGACCTGGACTGGCGTCCGGCCGAGGAGGTCGCGGTCGAGCCGGTCGCGCTGGACAGCCCGGACGGGCTGAACGTGCTGCGCCACTCCACCGCGCACGTGCTGGCCCAGGCGGTGCAGGACGTCTTCCCGGAGGCGAAGCTCGGCATCGGCCCGCCGATCGAGAACGGCTTCTACTACGACTTCGGCGTCGACAAGCCGTTCCAGCCGGACGACCTGGCCAAGCTCGAGAAGCGCATGCAGGAGATCGTCAAGTCCGGCCAGCGGTTCCGCCGCCGCCGGTTCGCCGACCTGGACGAGGCGCGGTCCGAGCTGGCCGCCGAGCCGTTCAAGCTGGAGCTGATCGAGGTCAAGGGGGAGGGGCTGGACTCCTCCGAGGTGATGGAGGTGGGCGGCGGCGAGCTGACCATCTACGACAACCTCGCTGCGAACGAGGACAAGGTCTGCTGGTCGGACCTGTGCCGCGGCCCGCACCTGCCGAACACCCGGCTGATCGGCGCGTTCAAGCTGATGCGCTCGGCCGCCGCGTACTGGCGCGGGTCGGAGAAGAACCCGCAGCTGCAGCGCGTGTACGGCACCGCGTGGCCGACCCGCGACGAGCTCAAGGCGTACCTGAAGCTCCTGGAGGAGGCCGCCCGCCGCGACCACCGCAAGCTCGGGGCGGACCTCGACCTGTTCAGCTTCCCCGACGAGATCGGCTCCGGCCTGCCGGTCTTCCACCCCAAGGGCGGCGTGCTCAAGCGGGTGATGGAGGACTACGTCCGGGCGCGGCACGTCGAGGAGGGCTTCGACTACGTCGGGACGCCGCACATCTCCAAGGAAGGGCTCTTCCACACGTCGGGACACCTGCCCTACTACAAGGACACGATGTTCCCGCCGATGGAGATGGAGGGCAGCGACTACTACCTCAAGGCCATGAACTGCCCGATGCACAACCTGATCTACCGGTCGCGCGGGCGGTCCTACCGGCAGCTGCCGCTGCGGCTGTTCGAGTTCGGCACGGTCTACCGGTACGAGAAGTCGGGCGTCATCCACGGCCTGACCCGGGTGCGCGGATTCACCCAGGACGACTCGCACTCCTACTGCACGAAGGAGCAGGCGCCGGCCGAGATCAAGCACCTGCTCGGCTTCGTGCTCAGCCTGCTGCGCGACTTCGGCATCGACGACTTCTACCTGGAGCTGTCGACCCGCGACGACTCGAAGCCGGACAAGTTCGTCGGGTCCGACGAGGACTGGGCGACCGCCACCGCCGTGCTGGAGCAGTGCGCGCTGGAGACCGGGCTGGAGCTGGTGCCGGACCCGGGCGGCGCGGCGTTCTACGGCCCGAAGATCTCCGTGCAGGCCAAGGACGCCATCGGCCGGACCTGGCAGATGTCGACGATTCAGTACGACTTCAACCAGCCGAAGGGCTTCGGGCTGGAGTACCAGGCGGCCGACGGCACCCGGCAGCAGCCGGTGATGATCCACTGCGCCAAGTTCGGGTCGATCGAGCGGTTCATCGGCGTGCTCACCGAGCACTACGCGGGCGCGTTCCCGGCCTGGCTGGCGCCGGTGCAGGTGGTCGGCATCCCGATCCGCGAGGAGCACGGCGACTACCTGGTCGACTTCGCCGCGACGCTGCGCCGGCACGGCGTCCGGGCCGAGGTGGACCTGGGCGACGACCGGATGCAGAAGAAGATCCGCAACGCGCAGCAGCAGAAGATCCCGTTCATGGTGATCGCCGGGGACGACGACGTGGCCGCCGGCACCGTCTCGTTCCGCTACCGGGACGGCTCGCAGCGCAACGGCGTGCCGATCGACGAGGCGGTCGCGCACGTGCGCGAGGTGGTGGAGTCGCGCACCAACGCCGGTCCTGCCGCCGAGCGGGCCGGATCGTAGGATCGCCGGTGTGACAGGGGCGGAGCGGGACACCGGGTACGGCGGCGACAACGGTCTGGCGGACGGGCTGGACCGGCTCTGGACGCCGCACCGGATGACCTACATCTCCGGCGAGGACCGGCCCGAGGGCGGGTACGAGAAGCCGGCCGGCTGCCCGTTCTGCCTCGCGCCCGGGCTGCCGGCCGAGGAGTCCCTGGTGGTGGCCCGGGGCGAGCACGTCTTCGCGGTGCTCAACCTCTACCCGTACAACCCCGGGCACCTGCTGGTCTGCCCCTACCGGCACGTGGCCGACTACACCGAGCTGGACGAGCCGGAGACGGTCGAGCTGGCCGCGTTCACCAAGGCCGCCATGCGGGTGGTCCGGCACGTCTCCAGCGCGCACGGCTTCAACCTGGGCATGAACCAGGGTGGCGTGGCGGGCGCGGGCATCGCCGCGCACCTGCACCAGCACGTGGTGCCGCGCTGGGGCGGCGACGCCAACTTCATGCCGGTGATCGGCCGGACGAAGGTGCTGCCGCAACTGCTCGCCGACACCCGCGAGCTGCTCGCCAAGGCGTGGGCGGCGGCCTGACGCCGGCCCGTTCCGACAGTACGATCTTGCGCATGGCTCTCCTGCACCGCGCGGAACTGCGCCCCTCGAAACTGGAGCTGCTCGTACCCTGGCTGCCCGGCCGGTCCTGGTTCGCCGGGGAGGCGGGCGCGGAGGTCACCCGGGTCGCGGCGTACCGGTTCGACGATCCGGCCGGTGAGGTGGGCGTCGAGACGCTGCTCGTGCGCGCCGGTGACGGCCCGGTGCTCCAGGTGCCGCTGACCTACCGGGGCGCGCCGCTGGCCGGGGCGGACGACTTCTTCGTGGGTCTCGTCGAGCACTCGGTGCTCGGCCGCCGCTGGGTGTACGACGCCTGCGGCGACCCGGTGTACCCGCCGCTGCTTGCTGCCGCAGTGCTCGCCGACGCCGGCCAGGCCGAGGAGTATTTCGAGGTCGACGGCAAGCGTGAGATGCGTCCGGCGAGCATGACGCTGACCGGCAGCCGGACCGGCCGCCCGGTGCCGACCGGTCCGGCTTCGACTGGTTCGGTGTCGGCTGGTTCGGTTTCGACCGGCTCGGGTGACGGCGGCGTGACGGTGGTCCGGGTGGGGGACGTCGAGCTTGCGGTGGTCCGGCGGCCCGTACCGGCCGAGGTGCCGGGCTCCGGCGGGCTCACCGGCTCCTGGCCGGGCCAGGACGAGCCGGTGCTGCTGGCCTACGCCCGCTGACGGCTCGCCGGGCGGCGGCGTTCCTCCGCAGAGCCGGATCGGGAGGGATGACCTCGGACCGATATACCTCAGAGTCATATTTAT
>NZ_BBVA01000014.1:0-94621 GCF_001652995.1 Micromonospora sp. NBRC 110037 | reverse complement strand
AAACATTCGATTTCAGGGCCACCCTCTCAGGGGGTGGCCCTGAAACGCGTCCACCCCGAAAACCGGTCCTCATGCCGGCGCGCGCGTGAACGGTGGACCACCCACCACTACGCCGTAATGGCGGCAACGAACTGCCCCGGATCCAGCCACCTCCCCGATCTGGCGATCCGGGGGGCCATTACGCCGAGGTGGCGGCAACGGAGTGCCGGGAATGCAGCCACCTCCCCGGAATGGCGAACCGGGCCGCCATTGCGGGGAGCGGTCACCAGGGAGGTGACAGGCACCCGTCACCACGGCGACGTGACGGGGCGGGTGCGGTCACCTCGCCGTACTGGCGTGGACGAGTGCCAGCTGAGGTCGCGGTCAGCGCGTCTGGACGGACTCTCGGATGTCCCGGAACAGGGCCGCGGCGGCGTCGACCGTCCGGCCCGGGAACATGCCCATCACCACGCTGCCGTGGTCGGCCCACCCGCAGACCGCGAAGTCACCGCCGTCGCCGCTCGTCGTACCGCACTTCATCACGCCACCCAAACGGCCGGCGTCCACCTCGCGCAGGCCCGCGACCCGGCCGGTCTCGTCGGCCATCAGCCCGAACAGGGTGTCCAGGTCGCGTTCGGGCTGCCAGAGCAGCGTGGTGCCGCCGAACAGCAACACCGAGCGCTTGGCGTCCCCGCGGTCGGAGTAGACGGCACCGTAGCCGCGGTCCAGCTCGATGTCCGCGGCGAGCCCGTCGCGCAGGTAGTCGGCGGTGCTGCGGGCCCGCTCGCTGTCGTCGCGTACCAGCCCGGCGACCTCGGTGGGCTGGCCGAGAGTGGTGTCCTTCTGCTGGAGCACCCGCCATCCACCGAGGCCGAGCACGCCGGCGCCGGCCAGGCCGGCCGCCAGCAGGGCGGCGAGGACGATCTTCCGGCGCCGGGAGACGGGCCGGCGTTCGGGCTCCTGCGCGGGGTCGCGGCGGCTCAGCTCGATCGGCTCTTCGGTAAGCTCGACCGGATCGGAACCCCCGTCGACCGGGCGCTCGGTGAGATGCGCGTCGGACATGACCGCCACCGTACGCGAATCACCGGTGGCGCACGTCAGGTCCTCGAAAGCGCTCCGTAGACTTTCAGGGTGACCGAGAGACTGGATGCCCGACGCCCCGACGCCCCGACCCTCGCCGGCCAGTACCAGCCCGGCGAGGTAGAGCAGCGACGGTACGAGCAGTGGGTAGCCGGCGGACACTTCCGGGCGTCGGCGGACAGCGAGAAGCCACCGTTCACCATCGTCATCCCGCCGCCCAACGTCACCGGCTCGCTGCACATGGGCCACGCGTTCGAGCACACGCTCATGGACGCGCTCACCCGGCGCAAGAAGATGCAGGGGTACGAGGCGCTCTGGCTGCCGGGCATGGACCACGCCGGCATCGCCACCCAGAACCTGGTCGAGCGGCAGCTCGCCGGTGAGGGGCTGTCCCGCCACGACCTCGGCCGGGAGAAGTTCGTCGAGCGGGTCTGGCAGTGGAAGGCCGAGTCCGGCGGCGCGATCCTGGGCCAGATGCGCCGGCTCGGCGACGCCGTCGACTGGGACCGCGAGCGTTTCACCATGGACGAGGGCCTGTCCCGGGCCGTGCAGACCATGTTCAAGAAGCTCTTCGACGACGGGCTCATCTACCGGGCCAACCGGATCATCAACTGGTGCCCGCGTTGCCTCACCGCGCTGTCCGACATCGAGGTGGAGCACACCGACGACGAGGGCGAGCTGGTCTCGATCCGCTACGGCGACGAGGTGGTGGTGGCCACCACCCGTGCCGAGACGATGCTCGGTGACACCGCGGTGGCGGTGCACCCGGACGACGAGCGGTACCGGCACCTGATCGGCACCGAGGTGGAGCTTCCGCTCACCGACCGGCGGATCCCGATCGTCGCCGACGAGCACGTCGACCCGAGCTTCGGCACCGGCATGGTCAAGGTGACCCCGGCGCACGACCCGAACGACTTCGAGATCGGCCAGCGGCACGACCTGCCCTCGCTGACGATCATGGACGAGCGCGGGATCATCACCGCGCCCGGCCCGTTCGAGGGCCTGGACCGGTACGAGGCCCGCCCGGCGATCGTCGCGGCGCTGCGTGAGCAGGGCCGGATCGTGGCCGAGAAGCGGCCGTACCTGCACGCGGTGGGGCACTGCTCGCGCTGCAAGACGACTGTCGAGCCGCGGCTGTCGCTGCAGTGGTTCGTCAACACCGGGCCGCTCGCGAAGGCCGCCGGCGACGCGGTGCGCGACGGCCGGGTGGCGATCGAGCCGGCCGAGCTGGCCAAGCGCTACTTCGCCTGGGTCGACAACATGCACGACTGGTGCATCTCCCGCCAGCTGTGGTGGGGTCACCGCATCCCCGTCTGGTACGGCCCGGACGGCGAGATCGTCTGCGTCGGCCCGGACGAGGAACCGCCGTCCGGCGAGGGCTGGCGGCAGGACGAGGACGTGCTGGACACCTGGTTCTCCAGCGGCCTGTGGCCGTTCTCCACGCTCGGCTGGCCCGAGCGCACCCCGGACCTGGCGAAGTTCTACCCGACCAGCGTGCTGGTCACCGGCTACGACATCCTGTTCTTCTGGGTCGCCCGGATGATGATGTTCGGCCTGTACGCGATGGACGGCGTGCAGCCGTTCGACGTGGTGGCGCTGCACGGCATGGTCCGCGACGAGCACGGCAAGAAGATGTCGAAGTCGTTCGGCAACGTGGTGGACCCGCTGGACTGGATCGACCGGTTCGGTGCCGACGCCACCCGGTTCACGCTTGCCCGGGGCGCGAACCCCGGTCAGGACGTGCCGGTCAGCGAGGAGTGGTGCCAGGGCTCCCGCAACTTCTGCAACAAGCTCTGGAACGCCACCCGGTTCGCGCTGCTCAACGGCGCGCACACCGGCGGCCCGCTGCCGGACGCCGCCGAGCTCTCCACCGTCGACAGGTGGATCCTGTCCCGGCTGGCGCACGTCACCGCCGAGGTCGACGAGCAGTTCGAGGCGTACGAGTTCGCGAAGGTCTGCGACCTGCTCTACCACTTCGCGTGGGACGACGTCTGCGACTGGTACGTGGAGCTGAGCAAGCCGGTGCTGGCCGAGGGCGGGCCGGCTGCCGACGCCACCCGCCGGGTGCTCGGGCATGTGCTGGACCAGCTCCTGCGGCTGCTGCACCCGGTCATCCCGTTCGTCACCGACGAGCTGTGGTCCGCGCTGAGCGGCGGCGAGACCGTGCTGACGGCGTCCTGGCCGGTCGCCGACCGTACCCTCGTCGACGACGCCGCGGAAGGCGAAGTCGCCACCCTCCAGCGGGTGGTGACCGAGGTCCGGCGGTTCCGGTCGGACCAGGGGCTGCGGCCGACCCAGCGGGTCGCCGCGCGGCTCGACGGCCTGACCGGCGCGGGCATCGCGGCGCACGAGCCGCTGGTGCGCTCGCTGGCCCGGCTCGACGCGCCCGGCGACGACTTCCAGGCCAGCGCCACGCTGGCCATGCCCGGCGCGGTCAGCGTCGCGCTGGACACCCGCGGCTCGATCGACGTGGCCGCCGAGCGCGCCCGGCTCACCAAGGACCGGGCGGCGGCCGAGAAGGAAGCCACCCAGGCGCGGGCGAAGCTGGACAATCCGGCGTTCGTCGGCAAGGCGCCCGAGCCGGTGGTGGCGAAGATCCGCGAACGGCTGGCGGTGGCCGAGGCGGACCTGGTCCGGATCGACGCCGCCCTGGAGGCGCTGCCCTCGTGAGCGACCGCACCGACCGCAGCGCGTTCGCCGAGGTGGAGGCCGCGCTCAACGCGCGCGGCTTCACCCGGATGCACTTCGAGCTGGAGAAGATCGAAACCCTGCTCGACCTGCTGGGCAGCCCGCAGCGGGCGTACCCGTCGATTCACCTGACCGGCACCAACGGCAAGACCTCGACGGCCCGGATGATCGACTCGCTGCTGCGGGCGTTCGGGCTGCACACCGGCCGCTACACCAGCCCGCACCTGGAGACCGTCCGGGAGCGGATCAGCCTGGACGGCGAGGCGGTGAGCGAGGAGCGGTTCGTGTCCACGTACCGGGAGATCGCGCCGCTGGCCGAGCTGGTCGACCAGCGGTTCGCCGAGCCGCTGACGTACTTCGACATGACCACGGCGCTGGCGTTCGCCACGTTCGCCGACGCCCCGGTCGACGTGGCCGTGGTGGAGGTCGGGCTCGGCGGCGCGGAGGACGCGACGAACGTCATCCAGGCCGGCGTCGCTGTGATCACCCCGATCGGGCTGGACCACACCGAGTGGCTCGGCGACACGATCGAGGACATCGCGCTGCACAAGGCCGGCATCATCCACCCCGGCGCCACGGTGATCGCGGCGGCGCAGGAGGAGGAGGCGGCCCGCCCGATCCTGGAACGCTGCGCCGAGGTCAACGCCACAGTCGCCCGGGAGGGCGCCGAGTTCGGCGTGCTGCGCCGCGCGGTCGCGGTCGGCGGCCAGGTGCTGACCATCCAGGGCCTGGGCGGCGTGTACGAGGAGATCTTCATCCCGCTGCACGGCGCGCACCAGGCGCAGAACGCGGCGGTGGCGCTGGCCGCGGTGGAGGCGTTCCTCGGCGCCGGGACCCGGCGGCAGCTCGACATCGAGGCGGTCCGGGAGGGCTTCGCCGCGACCAGCTCGCCGGGCCGGCTGGAGCGGGTACGGACCGCACCGACGGTGCTGCTCGACGGCGCGCACAACCCGCACGGCATGGCCGCCACGGTGGCCGCGCTGCAGGAGGAGTTCGCGTTCAGCAAGCTGGTCGGCGTGCTGGCGGTGCTCGGCGACAAGGACGCGGCGAGCCTGCTGGAACTGCTCGAACCGGTGCTCGACTCGATCGTGGTGGCGGAGAACAGCTCGCCCCGGGCGATGCCGGTGGACGAGCTGGCCGCGCTGGCGCGGGAGATCTTCGGGCCGGAGCGGGTGCAGGTGACCCGGGAGATGCCCGACGCGATCGAGGCGGCGGTGGCGGAGGCCGAGTCGGACGTGCCGGGTGAGCTGGCCGGGGTGGGCGTGCTGGTCACCGGATCGGTGGTGACAGTGGCCGACGCCCGCCGGCTGCTCAAGCGATGACCGGCCCGCAGCAGGGTCCGGGCCCTGAACCGGCGGCCGGCGACACGCCGGAGGACCAGGCCGGTCCGGAGCAGGCGGGCGGCGAGCGGCGGTCCGGGCTCCGGAACCCGGACAAGGCGGTACGTGGACTGGGCGCCGGCACGATGGCGCTGGAGGCGCTGGTGCTGCTGCTGGCCATCCAGCCGATCCGGGTGGTCGGCGGTGACCTGAGCGGCGCGGCGATCGGCGCGATCGTGGCGCTGGCGGTCGCCTGCGTGGTGCTGGCCGGCCTGATGCGCCGACCGTGGGCGTGGCACGCCGGCACGGTGCTTCAGGGTCTGCTGCTGCTCTCCGGGCTGCTGCACTGGTCGCTGTTCGCGCTCGGGGTGATGTTCGCGCTGGTGTGGGCGTACGCGCTGCACGTGCGGCGGGTCATCCTCGGCTGAGCGCCGTCGCGCGCGGCGCGGTGCCGCGCGGTGTTGTGTTAAGAAGGGCCCCTTCCTCTACCTGAGGCGTTAAGAAGGGGCCCTTCCTTACACCTCGGCGAGGGTGCGCCACTGGGTCAGGGCGACGCCGTGACCGTCGGGGTCGCGGAAGGCCGCCGCCCACACCTCCAGCTTGGTGCCCCGGTTGACCACGCGCGGCGCGTACGTGAACCGGACGCCCGATTCGCGAAGCCGCTCGTACGCGCCCTGGATGTCGTCCACCTCGAGGTTGACGTGCACCAGCCGGCGGCTGATCGGGGCGGCGCCGGTGACCCGGCGCAGCACCAGCCGGGTCGGCCCGGAGGCGAGCACGGCGTTGCCCTCGCCCCGGTCCAGCTCGTCGAAGCCCAGCTCGCGGTAGAAGTCGAGGGACCGGTCCAGGTCGGTGACGAGCAGGGTGATGCCGACGCCGCTGATCGGGCTGCCCAGCCCGTCCGGCTCGGCCGCGTCCGCCGGGCCGGACGAGCCGGACGGGCCGAAGATGGCCTCGTCCAGCTCCTCGGCCGTGGGCGGGGTGTCGGAGCGCCGGGGCGCGTCCGCCGGGTCGTCCAGCGGCAGGTCGATCGGGTCGGGCACGGTCTCGACGGGAACGGTGTCGGCCGCCTCGGCGCGCGTGCTGTCGGGTGCCGGGGCGCCGATCGGCTCCTCGGCCGGGACGCGGGGCGCCGGGGCGCGGCGGGGGAGCGGGCCGGCGGCTGCCGGTTCGACGAGCTGCCCCTCCAGCACCATCCGGCCGCTGGGGCTCTGGTGCAGCACCACCGGCTCGCGCTCCTCGGCCCGGGGCGGCACGTCGTCCAGGTACTCCTCCGGCGCGGGCGGGTAGTCGTCGCGGAAGTCGTCCTCGGGCGCGCGCCCGGCCCACGGCGGCGCCTCCTGCGCGATCAGCGGCTCGTCCAGCGGGTCCGGGGTGTCGTACTCGGGCGGCAGGTCGGCCACCGCGGCGGCGGTCTCCGCGTGGGTGGGCACCTCGTCCCAGAGGACGCGCACGTGCCGCTGGTCGTCCAGCGCCACCCGGACCGGCAGCGCCTGGCCGAGTGAGGGCCACTTGGCGACCGGCACCCGCGGCTCGATGATCTTCTTGGACCGGGGCGGCAATCCGGGCGCGTCGATCACCAGTTGCAGCTCGCAGCGGCCGAACGCGTACTGGGTGGGTGGTTCGGAGGCGCTGTGCACGTGCCCCAGCCCGATCACCCAGGTGCGACCGCCGCCGCGTACCGTAGCCAGCGCGATCGCCAGCACCAGCAGCGCGACGCCGAGCGCCACGATGGCCCAGCTGGTCATGCCCAGCCCGAACACCGTCACGAAGGTGGCGACGGTGCCCAGCACCGTGCCGATCAGTTTGCGTACCGGCGCGATCGTGCGGTTCCCGCCATTCGCCACAGTGGACCTCCCAGGGGTTCCAGGGCCAGGCTAGGCCGCCACGGCGGGCCAGGGAAGACGCAGCCGCCGCGCCGGCGCCGGGACCGGGTCGCTACGCTGACCGTACCCAGCCGACCCCGTTTGAGTGCGCAGGAGGAAACCAGCGTGTCCAGCAGCAGCCCGGACGAGCGGACGCTCGTACTGATCAAGCCCGACGCGGTGCGCCGCGGTCTGGTGGGCGAGATCCTGTCCCGTTTCGAGCGCAAGGGCCTGCGGATCGACGCGATGGTGAGCCGGACCATGGACGGCGACTTCGCCGACCAGCACTACGCCGAGCACGTCGACAAGCCCTTCTACCCGCCGCTGAAGACGTTCATGACCAGCGGCCCGCTGGTGGCGCTGGTGCTCTCCGGCGACCAGGTGATCGAGGTGGTGCGCGCCATGATCGGCAGCACCGACGGCCGCAAGGCCGCCGCCGGCACGATCCGGGGCGACCTGTCGCTGTCGAACCGGGAGAACCTGGTGCACGCCTCCGACTCGGCGGACAGCGCCAAGCGCGAGATCGCGCTCTGGTTCCCCGAGCTGGCCTGACCGACGCGCCGACGGCCCCGGCCCGCTCCTGGCGGGACCGGGGCCGTCGTGTGTCAGCGATCAGACCTGCGCCGGCGGCTGCGTCCGGCAGGTCACCGCGACCCGGTTCCACACGTTGATGGTGGCGATCGCCACCACCAGGTCGGCCAGTTCCTTCTCCGACCACACCTTCGCCGCGCCGTCCCAGACGTCGTCCGGCACGCCGTGCTCGCCGAGCCGGGTCACCGCGTCGGTGAGGGCCAGCGCGGCCCGCTCCCGCTCGTCGAAGAACGGCGCCTCCCGCCACGCCGCGACCGCGAACAGCCGGCGGCTGTCCTCCCCGGCCCCCAGCGCCTCCCGGCTGTGCATGTCCACGCAGAACGCACAGCCGTTGAGCATCGACGCCCGCAGCTTCACCAGCTCCAGCACGGTGTGGTCCACGTTCGTCCGGACGTACTTCTCCAGGCCCAGCACGGCCTGGTACGCCTCCGGCGCCACCGCCGCCATGTCCATCCGGCTCATCGCCGCCTCCTCGTTGGTTGGGGTACGCGCACAGGACGGGGCACGGCGGGCGCGGCGTGACGCGCCTGCGGTGTGACGGTGGTCATGGCCGGGCCGACAACAGTCGTTGACGTTCCGGTCACCTCGACCGGAGTTCCCGGCCACCTGCGGCCGGTAGACCGGGCTGGCGACACTGCCGAGACCGGGAGAACCCATGACGCACATCGATCGACGTACCCTGCTCCGCGCCGGCCTGGTCGCCGGCGCCGGAGTCGCCGGCGGCGCGCTGCTCGGCGCGCCCGGCGCGCCCGCCGCACCCGGCCTGCGGCCCGGCGGCCGGCCGCTGCTCACCCACGGCGTGCAGAGCGGCGACGTGACCGCCGACTCGGCGCTGGTCTGGACCCGCGCGGACCGGCCCGGCCGGATGCTGGTCGAGGTGAGCCGCCGGCCGGACCTGCGCGGCGCCCGCCTGGTGCGCGGCCCGGTGGTCGACCCCACCGGCGACCTCACCGGCAAGGTCCGCCTGCGCGGCCTGCCCGCGGGCCAGCGGCTGCACTACCGGGTACGGGTGGAGAGCCTGGACCGGCACGGCCTGTGCAGCGACCCGCTGACCGGCTCGTTCGCCACCGCCCCCGGCCGGCAGCAGCGGCGTGACGTGCGGTTCGTGTGGACCGGCGACATCGTCGGGCAGGGCTGGGGGATCAGCCCCGACTTCGACGGGCTGGCGATCTTCCGGGCCATGCGCGAGCGCCGCCCGGACTTCTTCCTGTGCAGCGGCGACACCGTGTACGCCGACGGCCCGCTGACCGAGAGCGTGGTGTTGCCGGACGGGCGCACCTGGCGCAACCTGGTGACGCCGGAGAAGAGCAAGGTGGCCGAGACACTCGCCGAGTACCGGGGGCAGTTCGCGTACAACCTGCTCGACGAGCACCTGCGGGCGTTCGCCGCCGAGGTGCCGCAGATCAACCAGTGGGACGACCACGAGGTGGTGAACAACTGGTACCCGGGGGAGATCCTGACCGACGAGCGGTACGGCGAGAAGCGGGTGGACGTGCTCGCCGCCCGGGCCCGGCAGGCGTTCCACGAGTGGCTGCCGGTGCCGGCCGGCGGGCCGATGTACCGCAAGCTGTCGTACGGGCCGCTGCTGGACGTGTTCGTGCTGGACATGCGCACCTACAAGGACCCGAACGACGGCAACACGTACGCCGACCGCAACCGGGGACTGCTCGGCAGGGCGCAGCGGGAGTGGCTGATCCGGGAGCTGCGCGCGTCCCGGGCCACCTGGAAGGTGATCGCCAACGACCTGCCGATCGGCGTGGTGGTGCCGGACGGGGCAGACGCCCAGGAGGGCGTGGCGCAGGGCGACCACGGCGCGCCGGCCGGCCGGGAGCTGGAGTTCGCCGAGGTGCTGCGCGCCTCGCACCGGGCCGGGGTGACCGGACTGGTGTTCCTCACCGCCGACGTGCACTACACCGCCGCCCACCACTACGACCCGGCCCGTGCGGCGGTGCGGGACTTCAGCCCGTTCTGGGAGTTCGTCTCCGGCCCGGCGCACGCGGGCGCATTCGGCCCGAACGCGCTGGACGGCACGTTCGGCCCGAAGGCGGTGTTCGTGCACGCCCCGCCGCGCGCCAACACCTCCCCGGCCGAGGGCTTCCAGCACTTCGGCGAGGTCACGATCGACGGCCCGTCGGCGGCCCTGACGGTCCACCTGCGGGACCGCTCCGGCGCCTCGCTCTGGACCACCACCCTCCCGGCCCCGTCGCGCCGCTGACACCTCGCCGGGCAGTGGAATACCCGGCGGCGCGGCACGGCGGGCAGGGGGTCGAGTACGCTTGAACGCACAGGCGACGACCCGGCCATCACCGGTGAGCCTCCGGAGGAACAGCCGGGTGACCGGCCCAGTAGAACCGGACGGGACGGCCCGTCACAGCCGGCCAACGAGCGGGCGGTCGCACCTCGGCCGCCAAGCGGGGTGGTACCGCGGGCCACGCCCGGGACGCCGGTCACGGCGTACCGGATCCGGCTCGTCCTCGCAGAGCACAGACGAGTGAGCTGCTGAGGAGCGACAGGCGATGGCCTATCCGTTGCACGACCCGTCCGGCGCCGGTGTCCCGGCGAGCCCGGACCTGCCCGCGGTCGAGCGCCGGGTCCTGGAGCACTGGACGGCCGACAAGACCTTCGAGGCGTCCGTCGAGGCCCGCGACGCCGGCCGCGACGGCGAGAACGAGTACGTCTTCTACGACGGCCCCCCGTTCGCCAACGGCCTGCCGCACTACGGCCACCTGTTCACCGGCTACGTCAAGGACGTGGTGCCGCGCTACCAGACCATGCGCGGCCGGCGCGTCGAGCGCCGGTTCGGCTGGGACTGCCACGGCCTGCCCGCCGAGGTGGTGGCCGAGAAGCAGCTCGGCATCACCACCAAGGCGGAGATCCTCGACCTCGGCGTGGCCCGGTTCAACGACGCCTGCCGCACCTCCGTGCTGGAGTTCACGCACGACTGGGAGCGGTACGTCACCCGGCAGGCCCGCTGGGTCGACTTCGCCAACGTCTACAAGACGCTCGACCTGGACTACATGGAAAGCGTCATGTGGGCCTTCAAGACCCTGCACGACAAGGGCCTGGTCTACGAGGGCTTCCGGGTGCTGGCGTACTGCTGGCGGTGCGAGACCCCGCTGTCGAACACCGAGACCCGGATGGACGACGTCTACCGGGACCGGCACGACCCCACGCTGACGGTGTGGTTCGAGCTGGCCGCCGACGACGCCGCCCCCGAGCCGCTGCGCGGGCCGGTGAAGCTGGGCGTGTGGACCACCACGCCGTGGACGCTGCCGTCGAACCTGGCGCTCGCCGTCGGCCCCGACATCGAGTACGCGGTGCTGGAGCACCGGGGTTCCCCCGACAGCGAGCGCAGTGGTGAGCGCTACGTCGTCGGCGCCGCGCGCCTCGGCGCGTACGCCAAGGAGCTGGAGGGGTACGAGCAGGTCGGCACGGTGTACGGCCGGGACCTGGTCGGGCGTCGCTACACGCCGCTGTTCGACTTCCTGGTCGAGCCGGCCGGGGAGAACGCCTACCAGGTGCTCGCCGCGGACTTCGTCACCACCGAGGACGGCACCGGGATCGTCCACCTCGCCCCCGCGTTCGGTGAGGACGACCAGAACGTCTGCAACGCCGCCGGCATCCCCACCGTCGTGACCGTGGACGACCACACCCGGTTCACCGCGCTGGTGCCGCCGTACCAGGGCGAGCAGGTCTTCGACGTGAACAAGCCGGTGATCCGGGAACTCAAGGAGCGGGGGGTGGTGCTGCGGCAGGACACCTACACCCACTCCTACCCGCACTGCTGGCGCTGCGACACCCCGCTGGTCTACAAGGCGGTGTCGTCCTGGTTCGTCGCGGTGACGAAGTTCAAGGACCGGATGGTCGAGCTGAACCAGCAGATCAACTGGACGCCCGGGCACATCAAGGACGGCTCGTTCGGCAAGTGGCTGGCCAACGCCCGCGACTGGTCGATCAGCCGGAACCGGTTCTGGGGCTCGCCGATCCCGGTGTGGCGCTCCGACGACCCGAACTACCCGCGGGTGGACGTGTACGGGTCGCTGGCCGACATCGAGCGTGACTTCGGCGTACGCCTGACCGACTTGCACCGGCCGGCGGTGGACGACCTGGTCCGTCCCAACCCGGACGACCCGACGGGCAAGTCGATGATGCGCCGGGTGCCGGAGGTGCTGGACTGCTGGTTCGAGTCCGGCTCGATGCCGTTCGCCCAGGTGCACTACCCGTTCTCCAACCGCGAGTGGTTCGAGCACCACTACCCGGGTGACTTCATCGTCGAGTACATCGGGCAGACCCGCGGCTGGTTCTACACCATGCACGTGCTGGCCACCGCGCTGTTCGACAGGCCGGCGTTCCGCAACTGCATCAGCCACGGCATCCTGCTCGGCTCGGACGGCCGCAAGATGTCCAAGAGCCTGCGCAACTACCCGGACGTCTACCACGTGTTCGACTCCTACGGGTCGGACGCGATGCGGTGGATGCTGATGTCCTCGCCGGTGCTGCGCGGCGGCGACATGGCGGTCACCGAGTCGCTGATCCGGGACGCGGTGCGCCAGGTGCTGCTGCCGCTGTGGAACGTCTGGTACTTCTTCTCGCTCTACGCCAACGCCGACGGCTACACCGCGCGTCGCCGTACCGACTCCACGCACGTGCTCGACCGGTACGTGCTGGCGAAGACGAACGAGCTGGTGGCGACCGTCGGCGCGCAGATGGACGCGTACGACATCTCCGGCGCGTGCGCCACCGTGCGGTCCTACCTGGACGCGCTGACCAACTGGTACGTGCGCCGGTCCCGGGACCGGTTCTGGGCCGGCGACGCTGACGCGTTCGACACGCTCTCGACGGTGCTGGAGACGCTGTGCCGGGTGGTCTCGCCGCTGGCGCCGCTGACCGCCGAGGAGATCTGGCGCGGGCTGACCGGCGAGCGGTCGGTGCACCTGACCGACTGGCCGCGGGCGGACGAGTTCCCGGCCGACCACGAGCTGGTCTCCGCGATGGACAACGTGCGGTCGGTCGCCTCGGCGGCGCTGTCCCTGCGCAAGGCCAAGGGCCTGCGGGTACGGCTGCCGCTGGCGAAGCTGACAGTGGCCTCGCCCGTCGCCGCCCAGCTGCGGCCCTTCGCCGACCTGGTCGCCGACGAGGTCAACGTGAAGGAGGTAGTGCTCACCGACGAGGTGTCCGCGTACTGCCAGCAGGTCCTCACGGTGGTGCCGCGGGCGCTCGGCCCGCGCGTCGGCAAGGCCGTCCAGCAGGTGATCAAGGCGGTCAAGGCGGGGGAGTGGGAGCTGCGCGACGGCGCCCCGGTCGCCGCCGGGGTCACGCTCGCCGAGGGCGAGTACGAGCTGCGCCTGGTCGCCGCCGACGCCGAGCACTCCGCGCCGCTACCAGGCGGTGAGGGCGTGGTCGTGCTGGACACCGAGGTCACGCCGGAGCTGGCCGCCGAAGGGCTGGCCCGGGACGTGGTCCGGGTCGTGCAACAGGCCCGCCGCGACGCCGACCTGGACGTCTCCGACCGGATCACGGTGGCCGTCTCCGCCTCCGAGGACGTACGCGCGGCGGTCGCCGCGTACACCGAGTTCGTGGCCCGGGAGGTGCTGGCCGACAGCATCGACTTCGCCGAGGGTCTCGACGGCTTCGCCGGCGAGGCCGGCGACGGCGAGCGGGTCGCAGTGACGGTCCGGAAGGTCTGAGCCGGACCGGGTGCCCTCCCCCGCCCCCGTGGTGGGGGAGGGCCCAGCCCCAGCGAGTGGACTGCGGGCCACCCGCTCGGTGACGGACGGCCGCGTCGGCTACCGTGACAGCGCCTGTTTCACGTACGACCGCCGGAGGACCCGTGCCCCTGCTCTACACCATCGGCAAGCTCACCGTGGCGCCCGCGCTCCGGTTGGCCTTCCGTCCGCACGTGGAGGGTTTGGAGCACATCCCGGCGACCGGCGGCGCGATCTTCGCCAGCAACCACCTCTCCGTCGCCGACGAGCTGCTGCTCGGCACCGTGGTGCCCCGCCACCTGGCGTTCTGGGCCAAGTCGGAGTACTTCAAGGGCACCGGCCTCAAGGGCGGCTTCTCCAAGTTCGTGCTCACCGGGCTGGGCGCGATCCCGGTCGAGCGGGCCGGCGGGCGGGCCGCGCTCACCGCGTTCGACGCGGCGATCCCGGTGCTCAAGGCCGGTGACCTGGTCGCCGTCTACCCGGAGGGCACCCGTTCGCCGGACGGGCGGCTCTACCGCGGGCGTACCGGCACGGTCCGGCTGGCGATCGCCGCCGGCGTGCCGATCATCCCGGTCGGCGTGACCGGCACCGACAAGGCCCAGCCGATCGGTACGCGGATCCCGCGACCGGGCCGGGCCAAGATCACCATCAAGTTCGGCAAGCCGCTGGACTTCACCGGCCGTCCCGACGACCGCACGTCGCTGCGCGCGATGACCGACGAGATGATGGCCGAGATCCAGAAGCTCAGCGGCCAGGAGTACGTCCCGCGCTACGCGCCGAAGCGCACCGACCAGGCCGCCGGTGAGCAGACCGCCTGAGCGGTCAGGACTTCGGCACCACCACGCGCTGACGCAGATCGTTCAGTAGCCGCCCGCTGTCGTCCACGGACAACCGGGTGAACACGCCTGTGGTCAGACTGCCGTGGTCGGCCGAGGCGCAGACCACCACCGAGTCGCCGTCCGCCCGGCCGACCGCGCAGCGCGCGTACCGGCCCCGGACGCCGGTCTCCACGTTCACCGACTCCTTCAGGCCGTACTCCCCGGCGAGGCGGTCGATCTCCGCCTTGGCGTCCGACTCCGGGCTGAACCGCAGGCCGGTGCTGCCGAACAACGTCACCCGCTTGCCGTCGCTCGTCGTGTAGATACCGGCGAACGTGTCCTCGGCGAGCAGGTTCGACTCGCGTACCCGGCTCTTCAGCTCCTCGGCGGCGGCCTGGCTGCGCTCGTCCTGGCGCAGCCGCATCGAGTCGATCTGGTCCGGAAGGCTGGCGCGGGCCGGGTACTGGCTGGAGATCGGCTGGAACCACCACAGCGGCAGGCCGCAGCAGCACGCGACGCTGAGCAGCAGCACCCAGGGCCAGCGACGCCGTCGGCGGGTCCGCTTCGGCGGCTGCTGCCAGCCCGGCGGCGGCGCGACCGGCGGCCCGGCCTTGCCCCGGCGCTGCTTCGGCGGCCGCGCCGGCTTGGCCGGGGCGGGAGCCGCCGGTGGTGGCAGGGGACGGGCGGCCGGCGCGGCGGGGTACTGCGGCGCGTGCGGCGGCGACACCGGCCGGGCCGGGTGATGCGGCGGCGGTGAGACCGGCCGGGCGGCCGGTGCGGCGGGGTGTGCCGGGTGGTGCGGCGGCGTGGAGACCGGCCGCGCGGCGGGCGGCTGCGGGTGGGGCGGCTGCGGCGGCGCCGGGTGGGCCGGGTGGGGGTTCGGCGTCGACCAGGGCGCGGTGTACGGCAGCGTCGGCGTCAGGGGCGGCAGCTCCGGCGCGTGCAGCTCCCAGCCGGTGGTGTCCACCCCCTCCCACGGGTCGACCGGCGTGGCGTGCTCGGGCGAGTCCAGCGGCGGCACCGGCGTGGGCTCGGCGGACGCGCCCCAGCGGGGCCGGCTCGGCGGCGGTGGCGGGACGGCGGCGGAGCCGCTCCAGCGGGGCGCCTCGACGCGGGTGGCGTTCGGTGCGTTCCCAGTCGGGTTCGGGGCGTTGTCCACCCGGGTGGGGTCCGGCGTGGTGGCCGAGGGTGGCTGCGGCGCGGCGTCGATCCGGGTCGGGTCCGGCGTGGTGGTGGCCGCCGGCGGCTGCGGGGCCGCGTCGATCCGGGTCGGGTCCGGCTGGCGGCCCGTGCGGGGAGTGGGGGCGGGTGTGGTCCGGCCCGGCACCGGGGCCGACCCGCGGGCCCGTGGGACCGGCACCTGCGGGACGGTGTCGGTCCCGCCGGCGGCTGTCGCGGCGTTGTCGGCCGGTGTTCCGGCGGTCTCAGCGGGTGTTTCGGCGTCGGTTGCCGGGGCGTCAGCGCTGTCGGCGGGCGTCTCGGTGCCGGCGGCGAGGGCCTCAGCGCTGTCCGTGGCCGTCTCGGTCGCGGCGGACTGGACCTTGTCGGTGGGCGTCTCGGTTCCGGTGGGCTGGACCTTGGCGGTGGGCGTCTCGGTCTCGATGGGCTGGACCTTCTCGGTGGGCTTCTCGGTTCCGGTGGGCTCGACCCTGTCCGTGGGCGTCTCGGGCGCGGTGGCGTCGACCTCGTTCGTGGGCGTCTCGGCCTCGGTGGTCCCCGGCTGCGGGGCCGCGTCGTGCGAAGGCGCGGCGGTGTCCGGCGTGGTGGACGGCCGGCCCTCGGGTGCGGCGGCTCCCGGCGCGGCGGACGGCGACGCCGGAGCGGAGGCGCCGGTGGCGTCCTCGGTGTCGACGGCGGTGGCCGGCTCGATGACGGTCGGCTCCTCGGCCCCGTCGGCCGGCCGGCCCGCCCCCGGCTGCGGCTGCGGCATCGCGGCTATCTCCTCTCGCGCCCGTTGCGAGGTTAGTACCGCCCCGCCACCCAGGACTAATCCCGCCCGCTCACCGGCCCCACTCCGGTGATCAAGGAGTTCGTGTCCGGTGGGAGCGCGGGACAGCCCGCAAACTCCTTGATCAACGCGGCGGACACGGGCGCGGGTGTGGCGGCGGGGACGGCGGGGCGGGGGCACCGCGTACGCTTGGGCATCATGAGTGCCCCGTCCACCACCCCGCGTCCCGCCGCCGCCAACTCGGTCTGGCCTCGGCTGGAGCCGTTGCTGCCGCAGGTGACCAAGCCCATCCAGTACGTGGGTGGAGAGCTGGGCGCGGTGGTCAAGGACTGGGACGCCGCCACCGTCCGGTGGGCGCTGATGTATCCGGACGCGTACGAGGTGGGCCTGCCCAACCAGGGCGTGCAGATCCTGTACGAGGTGCTCAACGAGCTGCCCGACGTGCTGGCCGAGCGGACGTACGCGGTCTGGCCGGACCTGGAGAAGCTGATGCGCGCCCACGGCGTGCCGCAGTTCACCGTCGACGCCCACCGCCCGGTGCGTGAGTTCGACGTGTTCGGCGTCTCGTTCTCCACCGAGCTGGGCTACACCAACCTGCTCACCGCGATCGACCTGGCCGGCATCCCGCTGCTCGCGGCCGACCGCACCGACGCCGACCCGGTGATCGTGGCCGGCGGGCACGCCGCGTTCAACCCGGAGCCGATCGCCGACTTCGTCGACGCCGCGGTGCTCGGCGACGGCGAGGAGGCGGTGCTGGAGATCACCGCCATCGTCCGGGAGTGGAAGGCCGAGGGCTCCCCGGGCGGCCGGGACGAGCTGCTGCTGCGGCTGGCCCGGACCGAGAGCGTCTACGTGCCGCGCTTCTACGACGTCGACTACCTGCCCGACGGCCGCATCCAGCGGGTCGTGCCGAACCGCCCGGACGTGCCGTTCCGGGTGCACAAGCGCACGACGATGGACCTGGACGCCTGGCCGTACCCGAAGAAGCCCCTGGTCCCGCTCGCCGAGACGGTCCACGAGCGGTACGCGGTGGAGATCTTCCGGGGCTGCACCCGGGGCTGCCGGTTCTGCCAGGCCGGCATGATCACCCGTCCGGTGCGGGAGCGCTCGATCACCACCGTCGGCCAGATGGTCAAGGAAGGGCTGGAGTTCTCCGGCTTCCACGAGGTCGGCCTGCTGTCGCTGTCGTCGGCCGACCACTCGGAGATCGGCGACATGTGCTCCGGCCTGGCCGAGCAGTACGCCGGCACGAACGTCTCGCTGTCACTGCCCTCGACCCGGGTGGACGCGTTCAACATCGACCTGGCCCAGGAACTGTCCCGCAACGGGCGGCGGACCGGTCTGACGTTCGCCCCGGAGGGCGGGTCGGAGCGGATCCGCAAGGTGATCAACAAAATGGTGTCGAAGGAAGACCTCATCCGCACCGTGGTCACCGCGTACTCCAACGGCTGGCGGCAGGTGAAGCTCTACTTCATGTGCGGCCTGCCCACCGAGACCGACGAGGACGTCCTGGAGATCGCCGACATGGCGCACGAGGTGATCCGGGCCGGCCGCGCCGCGACCGGGTCCAAGGACATCCGCTGCACGGTCTCCATCGGCGGTTTCGTGCCCAAGCCGCACACCCCGTTCCAGTGGGCCTCGATGGAGCGGCCGGAGGTCATCGACGGCCGGCTCAAGCTGCTCAAGCAGGCGATCAACAGCGACCGGTCGCTGGGCCGGGCGATCGGCTTCCGCTACCACGACGGCGAGCCGTCGCTGATCGAGGGCCTTCTGTCCCGGGGCGACCGCCGGGTCGGCGCGGTGATCCGCAAGGTCTGGGAGAACGGCGGCCGGTTCGACGGCTGGAGCGAGCACTTCTCGTACCAGCGCTGGGTGGACGCCGCCGCCGAGGTGCTGCCGGCGTACGGCGTGGACCTCGACTGGTACACCACCCGCGAGCGCGAGGAACTGGAGGTCCTGCCCTGGGACCACCTCGACTCCGGCCTGGACAAGGACTGGCTCTGGCAGGACTGGCAGGACTCGCTGTCGGAGTACGAGCAGGACGACTGCCGCTGGACGCCCTGCTTCGACTGCGGCGTGTGCCCGTCCATGGACACCGAGATCCAGATCGGCCCGACCGGCCGCAAGCTGCTGCCGCTCACCCCGGTCAATGGACTGAAGCTGCCCGCCGCCGCCCAGGGCTGAGGCGCGGACCGTACCGGAGCGCGGGAACCCGACCGGGTTCCCGCGCTCCGTCGTCCTTCCGGGCGACCGCGCGCGTGCGCGGGGTGGGGCTGCCCCGACTGGTGCATCCTCGATACGCTGCGTCCGTAATGGACCGGCCGGGGAGGACAGCAGGCATGGGCATCAATCCGCCGGATACCGGCGATCTGCACGTCAGCGTCGAGGACCTGGACGCCGCGGCGGAGTACGTCGAGCGCCTCAAGCAGTACGTCGACGACACCATCGGCTACGAGATGGAACGCATCAAGGAGCGGATGAAGGGCGACAGCGGCAACGCGCAGACGGTGCCCAACGGCACCCCGTTCGGCGCGTACGAGGACGCCCGGATGCAGTGGGCGGCGCTGACCAGGTCCACGGCCAGCATGGAGGCCCACCTCAAGGCCATCTCCATGAAGCTGGCCGGCCTGAAGCAGGGCACGCAGGACATCGCCAAGGCGTTCCGCGACGCCGAGGCCCGCAACGCCGCGAACGGCAAGGACATCGAGCGGCTGCTGGAGACCGCGGCCCCGCCGCCGGACGCCGGGCAGCAGCCCACCTACCCGTACACGGCCTGAGGGGGAGACGGTCATGGCAGGAGGCACCTGGGAGCGCTGCGTCCGTGAGGTGACGCTCTCGGCGGATCCGGAGACCGTGGGCTCGGTCGGCGCGGGCTGGCGCAACCTGTCCACCGCGCTCGGCCATCTGCGTGACTCGCTGGTCGGCCGCTCGTTCGTCGGCCCGATCGCGCCCGGCCAGGAGCGCCCGCACACCGGCGGTCTCCCCGGGCTGCTCGCTGGCTGGCAGGGCAGCGGCGGCGACGCGTACCGCGAGCACCTGGGCGAGATCGGCAAGGAGATCGAGGAGCTCATCACGCACGCGAGCAACGTCAGTGGCGCGCTGTCGCGGATCGAGGGCGACATCCGTACGGCGGTGGCGAGCATCCCGATCCCGCTGATGGACAACTTCGGCTGGAACGAGTGGAGCCTGCCCGGCGGCACCGAGCTGGACGACGCGCGCGACGGCGAGAGCCAGTCCGGCTTCCTCGCCGCCCTGCGCAGCGACTACCAGTCCAACCAGGCGCTCTATGCCGACGGCGCGTTCCGCGACAAGGCCGACGATCTCGAAGCCACCATGAAGATCGACGGCAACGCCAACGACCAGAAGCGCGGCGGCTGGTGGGACACCAAGTCCCACCTGGACAACTGGTACCGCGACAACCAGCAGGCGGCCAACAAGGCGATGTCGCCGCTGCCGGCCGCGGTCGAGGCCGAGCGTCCCAAGCTGGTCGTACCCCAGCCCGACGGCCGGCTCGACGACGGCTACCGCGCGGATCCCCGCGTACCCCCGTCCGGAGTGCCCGGCGGTGGGCTGCCCGGCGGCGGTGGCGGCGGTGCCGGTGGTGGCGGCGGGATGCCCTCGCTGGGCAGCACCGGCATCGGCGGCGGCGGTGGCGGTGTCGGCGGTGGCGGCTCGTTCACGCCCCCGCCGACCACCGGCGTGCCCGAGTTCGGTGGCGGCGGTCCCGGTGGCGGCTCGTACACCCCGCCCGGCACCGGCCTGCCCGGCGCCGGCGCCCCGGGTTCCGGCAGTCCCGACTACGGCACCGGCCTGGCCGGCGCGGGTGGGCCGGGCACGATCACCCCGGGCGGTCCGGGCAGCACCCTCGGCGGTGGCGGCGCCGGACTGAGCACCGGCGCCGGCTTCGGTGGCGGTGGCGGTGGTGCCGGGCTGGGTTCGGCGGGCGGCATCGGCGGCGGTGGCCTCGGCGCGGCCGGTGGCATGGGCGTGGGCGCGCTGCCCGGCATGGTCGGCGGCGGCAACGGCAAGGTGCCCCCGCTGACCAGCGCGGCCGGCGCGCTGCGGGCGGCGGCGGGCGCGGGGCCGGGAGGCGCGGGCGCGGGCGCGGCGGGCGCGCGTGGTGGCCTGGCCGGCGCGGGCATGATGGGCGGCGGGATGATGGGCGGCCACGGCGGCGCCGGGCATGGCGGCGGCGGTGGCGACCACTCGTCGTGGTTGACTGAGGACGACGATCCGTGGGGCGCCGGTGACGGTGCGTCCCCGGGCATCCTGCGATGAGGACGGACGGATGACGGTGCACGTCGGCGCGTTCCGGCCGGTGGTGGCCGCGCTGGCGGCCGGGCTGATGGTGCTGGGGGCCGCGCAGCCCGCCGTCGGCGCTCCCCGCCGGGCCGAGCAGTGGTACCTCGACGAGCTGCGGATCGACCGGGCACACCAGATCTCCACCGGGCGTGGTGTCGTGGTCGGAGTGGTCGACAGCGGCGCCGACGCCGACCACCCGGACCTGCGCGGCCGGCTCCTGGCCGGGCGCAGCACGTTCGACTCCGGCGACGGCCGGCGCGACCCGGACGGCCACGGCACCCACATGGCCGGGATCATCGCGGCGAACGGGACCGGGGTGGTCGGCGTCGCGCCGGACGCCCGGATCCTGCCCATCCGCACTCCGTCCGGCGACAAGGGCGCCGACGCGGGCAACTCCGCGACCGGCATCCGGATGGCGGTGGACGGCGGCGCGAAGGTGCTCAACCTGTCCTACGGGCACGCCGGGGCCGTCGACGAGGGCGAAGAGGCGGCGATCCGGTACGCGCTGGAACGCGACGTGGTCGTGGTGGCCGCCGCCGGCAACGTCCGCAAACTCGGCCCCGACATCGCCTCACCCGCGAAGATCCCCGGCGTGATCGCGGTGACCGGCACGACCCGGGGCGGCGGCTTCTGGCCCGGCTCGGCCCAGGGCCCGGAGGCGGTGGTCGCCGCTCCGGGGGACGAGGTCTACAACATCGGACCCGACCGGGGGTACGGCTGGGGCGACGGCACGTCCGACTCCACTGCCATCGTCGCCGGTGTGGCGGCGCTGATCAGGTCGAAGTTCCCCCGGCTCTCCGCACCCGACGTGATCAACCGGATCATCCGTACCGCCCGGGACGCCGGCCCGCCCGGCCGCGACCCGCAGTTCGGCTTCGGCCGGATCGACCCGGTGGCGGCGCTCACCGCCGACGTGCCGTCGGTGTCGGCGAACCCGCTGCTCGGCGCCGCTCCGGCCAGCGCGTCCGCGCCACCGGCCGCGGCCGAGGACGAAGACTTCGACGTGACCGACTACGGCGACCGGGGCGGCCCCACCGACCAGCAGGTCATGGTGATCGGCATCGGCATCGCCGTGGCGCTGGTGGTGCTGTTGGCGCTCGTGGTGTTCCTGATCTGGAACCGCCGCCGGCACCGGCGCGAGCTGGCGCGCGCCGCCGACATCCCGGACGAGGCGCTCGACCGGATGACCGAGCAGGGCCCGCCGGTCCCGGCCGGCCACCCCGCCGGCTACGGCCCGCCGCCCGGCTACGGCCCACCCGGCGGCCCTTCGTCGCCCGGTGCCTACGCCCGCCCGGGCACCTCACCGCACCCTGGCGCCCCGTCCCAGCCGGACGGATACCCGCCCAAGGGCACCCACCCCCAGCCCGGCCCCGGCGCCTACCCACCCCCGGCCCAGCCCACCCCGCCCCACGACAACCGCTCCTGACCCCGCCCAACCTCTCCCGGCCCTCCGGCCCACCCCGTCGATCATGAGGTTGGCGGCGACGTCGATCTCCAATTCCGCCGCCAACTTCATGATCGCCGGCCCTTGTCGGCCCGACCCGGCAGGCCGGGTGGGGTGATCAAGGGGTTTGGGGTCTCGGGGGCGTGGGAGCTGGACGTGAACTCCTTGATCACGGCGGGGGCGGGCGGGGGTTTGGGGCGGTTTGGGGTGGGTGGGGTGGCCCCGGGTGTGGGGCACCGTGGGTGCTGCGCCAGGATGGGACCGATACGCAGGCACAGCCGAGGAGCTCACGATCGCCAGAAAGCCTCAACCCGAGGGCGGCCAGGCCCCCGTCGTCCAGCGGGTCCGTATCCGGTACGCCAAGCGGGGACCGCTGCGTTTCACCTCGCACCGGGACTTCGCCCGGGCCTTCGAGCGCGCGCTGCGCCGGGCCGGCGTGCCGATCGCCTTCTCCCAGGGCTTCACCCCACACCCCAAGATCTCGTACGCCTCGGCGGCGCCCACAGGTGTGGCCAGCGAGGCGGAGTACCTGGAGATCGGGCTGCGTGAGCCGGTCGACCCGGCGCGGCTGCGCGAGGCCCTCGACGCCGCGCTCTCGCCCGGACTCGACGTGATCGACGCGGTGGAGGCCACCGGCGGCAGCCTCGCCGACCGGATCGAGGCGTCGTACTGGCGGATCGAGCTGCCCGAGGTCGACCCGAAGGTGCTGGCGGGGGCCGTGGCGGCCTTCACCGCCGCCGAGGAGGTCCTGGTCGAGCGGATGACCAAGCAGGGGCGGCGTACGTTCGACGCCCGTGCGGCAGTGGTGTCCATCGATGTGGTGTCTCCGTCTGAGACGCCTTCCGAAGCGGCGGCCGTACCGTGTGCGATACTCGAACTGGTCGTGCGGCAGGTCACCCCGTCCGTTCGGCCCGATGACGTCCTGTCCGGCCTCCGCGCGGTGGCCGCCCTGGAGCCGCCGGTCACCCCGAAGGTGATCCGGCTGGCGCAGGGCACGCTGACCGCGCAGGGCGAGATCGTCGATCCGTTGGAAGCGGATCGCGACGGGGCAACCATCGGAGAGCGCTGACCGTCGGTCAACGCTCTGGCAGGCAGACTTCGGCGGTCGCGCGTTTGCGCGCCCGGCGGAAACACCTTTGCGGCAACCCTGCGTGGCAGCGCTCACCCGCGCCCGGGGCAGCCAGAACTGGAGAACGTCCATGCTCGAGAACGAGCCCGAGGGCGGCGAACGGACCGGCGCAGAGCCGACCGGGACGCCCGCCGACAACGCCGCCACCGCCTCCGGCAGCGCCGCGAGCGCGGCCTCCGCCGGCGCCCAGGGTGCCGCCTCCGGCAGCGCCGACGACGGCACCGCCCAGGGCGTCGCCAGTGCGGAAGGCGCCACCGCTGAAGGCGTCGCCGCCCTGGAGGGCGTCGCCGAGACCAAGCCGCCGGCCCGTAAGCGGGCCAGCCGTCGCAAGGCCGCCCCGCTGAACCAGCCGGAGCAGACCGACGCGCCGGTCGAGGCGTCCACCGCGGCGACCGGCAGCGGCGAGTCGCCGCAGGCCGAGGTGCTCGCACCGATCGCCGGAGAGCTGGACACCGCGCCCAAGACCACCCGGCGGCGTCGTAAGGCGACCCCGGCGAAGGCGGTCGAGGAACCGGTGGCCGCGGCGGGTGTGGAGGCCGCCTCGGAGGAGGTCGTGCCGCCGGTCAAGGTGACCCGGACCCGTCGTCGCAAGGCCACGCCGCCGGCTGCCGAGACCGTCGCGCCGGACGAGACCGCCGCCGGCGGGCAGACGCCCACGGACGGGGTGATCGACGGGCCGGTCTCTGCGCCCGGGGGTGACCTGATCGCCGAGGGCCGCGCCGACATCGACGGTGCCGAGGCCACCGCGCCGGGCCAGGCCGGGGTCGCGGAGAGCACGGGTACCGCCGGGCGGTCCCGCACCCGCCGCCGCGCCGCCACCGCCGACAAGGCCGCCTCCGGGGACACGGCCACCACCACCGGCGACAAGGCCGCCACCGGCGACCGGACCACCGCCATCGGGGATGCTGCCACCACCGGCGGGAGCGGGGCCACCGCCGGTGACAAGGCGATCGCCGGCCTCGGCGAGGACGTCGAGGACGAGGACGCCGAGGCCGGGACCGTCGAGGACGCGAGCGCCGCGGGTGCGCGTACCCACGAGGTCGACCTGGCCCGCAGCGGCGGCCCGGCGGACGCGACGGGCGTCGTGTCGACGGGCGCCGCCGTGCCGCGCGTGGACGAGGAGCCGGCCGAGCCGACGCCGCCCACCACCCGGCGGCGTCGTGCCGCGCTCTCCGCGCCGACCGTCCTGTTCATGGCGCCGCAGCCCGACGAGGCGCCCGCCGTCCAGGTCACGTACCCGGCGGCGGAGGAGCCGATCGAGGAAGCGGTCGAGACCGGCCGGCGCCGCCGTCGCGCCCGCCGGGAGGTCGAGCCGGCCGAGGCCGAGGCCGAGTCGGAGGTCGTCGAGGAGGAGCCGTCCGCCGAGGCCGAGGAGTCCGCCGAGATCGACGAGGACGACGAGACGGCCGCCGGCCGGCGGCGTCGTCGCCGGGGTCGCCGGGGCCGGGGCCGGGGCAAGGGTGGCGCCGACGAGGCCGACGACGAGGACGTCGAGGAGCCCGCCGCGGCCGAGACCGCCGAGGACGAGACCGAGGAGTCCGCCGAGGACGAGGAGCCCGACGGCGAGGGGATGACCCGCCGCCGTCGCCGCCGTCGCCGCCGCGGCGCGGGGGAGGCGGACACCGCCGCCGAGGACGGCGTGCCCACCGTCGTCAAGATCCGTGAGCCGCGCAAGCCGGTCGACGAGGTGCAGGGCGTCTCCGGCTCGACCCGGCTGGAGGCCAAGCGGCAGCGCCGCCGGGACGGCCGCGAGCAGCGGCGTACCCGGCCGCCGATCCTGAGCGAGTCGGAGTTCCTGGCCCGCCGTGAGGCGGTCGACCGGGTGATGGTGGTCCGCCAGCGCGGCGACCGCACCCAGATCGCCGTGCTCGAGGACGGCGTGCTGGTCGAGCACTACGTGACCCGCAACTCGTCCGCCACCATGGCCGGCAACGTCTACCTGGGCAAGGTCCAGAACGTGCTGCCGAGCATGGAGGCCGCCTTCGTCGACATCGGGCGCGGGCGCAACGCGGTGCTGTACGCCGGCGAGGTCAACTGGGACGCCACCGGCCTGGAGGGCCGGGCGCGCTCGATCGAGCAGGCGCTGCGCTCCGGCGACTCGGTGCTCGTGCAGGTGACCAAGGACCCGATCGGGCACAAGGGCGCGCGGCTGACCAGTCACATCGCGCTCTCCGGCCGGCACCTGGTCTACGTGCCGAACGGCAACGCCTCCGGCATCAGCCGCAAGCTGCCCGACACCGAGCGCAAGCGGCTGCGGGACGCGCTGAAGAAGCTGGTGCCGGACGGCGCCGGGGTGATCGTCCGGACCGCGGCCGAGGGCGCCAGCGAGGACGAGCTGGCGCGTGACGTCAAGCGGCTGCAGGCGCAGTGGGAGGACATCCAGGCCAAGGCGACCGAGGGCGACGCCCCGGTGCTGCTCTACGAGGAGCCGGACCTGGTCATCCGCGTGGTCCGGGACCTCTTCAACGAGGACTTCCGCGAGCTGGTCATCGAGGGCGAGTCCGCGTACGACCTGGTCGAGTCGTACCTGTCGCACGTCTCGCCGGACCTGGTGGCGCGGCTGCGCCGGCACGCCGGGGTGGCGGACGTGTTCGCCGAGTACCGGATCGACGAGCAGATCCTCAAGGGGCTGGACCGGAAGGTCTTCCTCCCCTCCGGCGGCTCGCTGGTGATCGACCGCACCGAGGCGATGACCGTCATCGACGTCAACACCGGCAAGTACACCGGCTCCGGCGGCAACCTGGAGGAGACGGTCACCCGCAACAACCTGGAGGCGGCCGAGGAGATCGTGCGTCAGCTGCGGCTGCGCGACCTCGGCGGCATCGTGGTGATCGACTTCATCGACATGGTGCTGGAGTCGAACCGGGAGCTGGTGCTGCGCAGGCTCACCGAGTGCCTGGGCCGGGACCGCACCAAGCACCAGGTCACCGAGATCACCTCGCTCGGCCTGGTGCAGATGACCCGTAAGCGCATCGGCGCGGGCCTGCTGGAGGCGTTCAGCGAGACCTGCGAGTGCTGCAAGGGCCGGGGCGTGATCATTCACACCGAGCCGGTGCCGGAGAAGCCGCGCGGCGGCGCGGGCGAGAAGGTCAAGGCGGTCGCCTCGGCGGTCGCCGCGCCGGCCGAGGAGAAGAGCGGCCGACGCCGGGGCCGCAAGGCCGCCGCGGAGAAGCCGGCCGTGGAGGCCGTACCGGAGCAACCGGCCGCGCAGCCGCAGGCCGCCACCGAGCCGCCCGCTGCGGTCGCGCCGCCGGAGCGGACCGTCGCCGAGGTGGTCGAGACCGACGACGACTACTACGACACCCAGGGCTACGACCTGTCCCGGTTCGAGACGGACACGCCCGCCGCCCCGGCGGTCGCGGACAGCCAGGAGGGCGACTCGGCCCGGCTGGCCGCCGCCGACGACCCGGACGCGATCGGTGACGGCGACAGCGACGACGACAGCGGCGCCCCGCGCCGGCGGACCCGCCGTGGCGGCGCCCGGCGGCGTACCCGGCCGTAGGGCACTGACCTGCGCGAACAGGGCCCCCGATCCACGCCTGGCGTGTGGCGCGGGGGCCCTGTCGTGCCGGTGGGCCGCGCGGAAGAGCCGCCTACCGGCAGCCCGGTTTGGGGAGCGGGCCGGGTATGGCGTAGGCTTGCCTGCGGCGCACTTTGGTGTGCCGAGTTCCCGCGTGCCCGCGCCGCCGGTGTCACGGCTCCCGGCGAGACGCCGTGGGAACGACCGCCGACGGTGTGACAACCGGCAGCGGTGGAACAGACGCCAGCAGCCTCAACGACAGGGAGTCCGCCTCCGATGTACGCGATCGTCAAGACCGGCGGCAAGCAGTACA
Organism: Micromonospora sp. NBRC 110037; assembly: GCF_001652995.1. Classification (NCBI taxonomy): domain Bacteria; kingdom Bacillati; phylum Actinomycetota; class Actinomycetes; order Micromonosporales; family Micromonosporaceae; genus Micromonospora; species Micromonospora sp. NBRC 110037. Next base: position 67,920 of record NZ_BBVA01000014.1, on the reverse strand, counting down.
AGGTCGCCGAGGGCGACGTGATCGAGGTCGAGAAGCTCGCCGGTGCCCCCGGCGACGCGGTGAAGCTCACCGCGGTGCTCCTCGTCGACGGTGACGACCTGGTGACCGACGCGGCGAAGCTCGCCAAGGTCGCGGTGTCCGGCGAGATCGCCGCGCACACCAAGGGCCCGAAGATCCGGATCCACAAGTTCAAGAACAAGACCGGCTACCACAAGCGCCAGGGTCACCGCCAGCCGCTGACCCAGGTCAAGGTGACCGGCATCTCCAGCGGGAAGTAGGTCGTCCTCCAATGGCTCACAAAAAGGGTGCGTCCAGCTCGCGTAACGGCCGTGACTCCGCGGCCCAGCGGCTCGGCGTGAAGCGCTTCGGTGGTCAGGTCGTCAGCGCGGGTGAGATCCTCATCCGTCAGCGTGGCACCAAGTTCCACCCCGGTGACCTGGTCGGCCGTGGCGGCGACGACACGCTGTTCGCGCTGGCCGCCGGCTCGGTTCAGTTCGGCACCAAGCGCGGTCGCAAGACCGTCAGCATCGTGCCGCAGCAGTAGTTTTCTGGCCAAGCGGGCCGCGGACCTCTGGTCCCGGCCCGCTTCGCCTTTTCACGCGCGGGGCGGACCCCGCTGGAAGGATTGGCGTCGTGACGACGTTCGTTGACCGGGTCGTCCTGCACATGCAGGCCGGCGACGGCGGGCACGGCTGTGTCTCGATCCACCGGGAGAAGTTCAAGCCGTTCGGCGGGCCGGACGGCGGCAACGGCGGCCACGGCGGCAGCGTGTCCCTGGTGGTCGACGCGCAGGTCACCACGCTGCTCGACTTCCACTTCCGGCCCCACCTGAAGGCCGAGAACGGCAAGGGCGGGGCCGGCTCGAACCGGGACGGCGCGAACGGCCGCGACCTGGTCATCAAGGTGCCCAACGGCACCGTGGTGCAGAGCCTCGACGGCGAGGTCCTGGCCGACATGGTCGGCGTGGGCACCACGTTCGAGGCGGCCCGGGGCGGCCGGGGCGGACGCGGCAACGCCTCGCTGGCGAACGCCCGCCGCAAGGCACCCGGCTTCGCCGAGCTGGGTGAGCCCGGCGACCGGCTGGACGTGGTGCTGGAGCTCAAGAGCGTCGCCGACGTGGGCCTGGTCGGCTTCCCGTCGGCCGGCAAGTCGTCGCTGATCTCGGTGATCTCCGCGGCCAAGCCGAAGATCGCCGACTACCCGTTCACCACGCTGGTGCCGAACCTGGGCGTGGTCCGGGTGGACAACCACACCTTCACCGTCGCCGACGTACCGGGCCTGATCCCGGGCGCGGCCAGCGGCAAGGGCCTGGGCCTGGAGTTCCTCCGCCACGTCGAGCGCTGCGCCGTGCTGGTGCACGTGGTCGACACCGCGACGCTGGAGCCCGGCCGCGACCCGCTCGCCGACATCGACGCCATCGAGTCGGAGCTGTCCCAGTACGGCGGGCTCGCCGACCGGCCCCGGCTGGTCGCGCTCAACAAGGTCGACGTGCCCGACGGCAAGGACCTCGCCGACATCGTCCGCCCCGACCTGGAGGCCCGTGGCCTGCGCGTCTTCGACGTCTCCACCGCCACCCGCGAGGGCCTGCGCGAGCTGACGTACGCGATGGCGGAGCTGGTCGAGCAGGGCCGCCAGGCCGCCCCGCCGGCCGAGCCGACCCGGATCGTGATCCGCCCGAAGGCGGTCGACGACGCCGGCTTCACCATCGAGGCCGAGCCGGACGGCTCGTACACGGTGCGCGGCAGCCGGCCGGAGCGCTGGGTGAAGCAGACCAACTTCGACAACGACGAGGCGGTGGGTTACCTGGCCGACCGGCTGGCCCGCCTCGGCGTCGAGGAGAAGCTCGCCAAGGCCGGCGCGCAGGCCGGTGACCTGGTGCGCATCGGCGAACGGGAGTTCGACTGGCAACCGACGCTCTACGCCGGTGTCGACTTCGTACCCGGTAACCGGGGCACCGACGTGCGGCTGGAGGAGAAGTCGAACCGTCCGTCGGCGTCCGACCGGCTGGCGGCCCGCAAGGCCCGCCGGGTCCGCCCGGAGGACGAGGTCGAGGCCGCGCCGGCGGCGGAAGCGGACGTCGAGTAGCCGTCTGCGGGACGGTGGCGGGAAACCTGCGCGAAATCCGGCGGATCTAGCGTACGGGCATGTTGATCGAGTCCCGTCCCGCCACCGACCCGGAGATCGCCGCGCTCGTCGTCGCCCAGCAGCGTGAGCTGCGCGACGCGGACGGCGGGCTGGACGGGCAGGTGACGGTCGTGCACACCGACATCCACTACCTGGCCGCCGTGGTGGGCGGCCGGGCGGTCGGCTGCGGTGGGCTCCAGGCGCTCGACGCCGACACCGGTGAGCTGAAGCGGATGTACGTGCGACCGGCGTTCCGGGGGCGGGGCATCGCCCGGCAGTTGCTCGTCGCGCTGGAGGAGCTGGCGTTCCGGGCGGGGCACCGGACGGTGTGCCTGGAGACGGGCACCTACCTGCCGGCGGCGATCTCGCTCTACCGGTCCAGCGGCTACGAGCCGATCCCGGTGTACGGCGAGTACGTGGACAACCCGTACAGCGTCTGTTTCGCCAAGCGGCTGCCGGTGGCGGCCTGACGCTCGAACACCATCGCCGGACCTCTCGGCCCGCTCGCGCCTGCTCAAGGGCGGTCGAACGGGGCCTCCACCCGGGTGCCGGTGCCGAGGTTGTTGTTGAGCAGCAGGCCGGCCGCGAGCATGCCGAAACCGAGGAACAGGTGCAGCCAGTTGTCGGCGTCATTCACCGGCACGAAGTTCGCCGAGGCATCCCGGTCGATGGCGAAGCCGTACAGCCACAGCACCAGGTAGAGCGCGCCGCCGCCGGCGAGGAACACCCGCGCCCCGGCCAGCCGCCGCGCCATGACCAGACCGACCAGGCCGAACAGCAGGTGCACCAGGTTGTGCAGCACCGACACCTGGAACACCCCGAGCAGCTTCGCCTCGGAGTGGTGCCCGGCGAACGTCATCTCGCCGTAGTGCGTGGTGATGCCGGGTACGAAACCGAGCACGCCGATCAGCGCGAAGACGGCTGCCGCCGCGAGGGCGACCTTCTGCACCGTAGGCCGGGCGGGCGCGTGTTCGCGCACGTCACGTGCCATCCCTGTCACCCCCGTGGACTCGCCGCCGCCCGGGCGGGCAGGCATTCCATTCTCTGACCGGAGCGGGTCGCTCCCGCAGAGAAATCACGAATCAGGCATGGACCGGTCGACCGGGGGTAGGGCGATTGTCATGCGGAAACAAATCCGCGTACCCCCCGAGAACACCCGCTGGGAAACACACGAGCGGAAGGGACATCATGACTCAGGATCTTTCCCCGACTTCTGCCACGTACCAGTCGACGAACGGCGGCGGCGTGCGTGACCAGGCCCGCCAGGTGGGTTCCGACGCCGCGAGCGCCGGTGGCGCCGTGGCGCAGACCGCCAAGGAGCAGGGTCGGGAGGTGGTGGGCGAGGCCAAGCGACAGGCCCGCGACCTTTACGGCGAGACCCGCAGCCAGGTCACCGCCCAGGCCGGTCAGCAGCAGCAGCGCGCCGCCAGCGGCCTGCGGTCGCTCGCCGACGAGATGCGCACCATGGCGCAGCAGGGTGGCGGCTCCGGCCCGGTCACCGAGCTGGCCCACCAGGCGGCCGAGCGGGTGCACGGCGTGGCCGGCTGGCTGGAGCAGCGCGAGCCGGGCGACCTGCTCAACGAGGTGAAGAACTACGCCCGTCGCAACCCCGGCACGTTCCTCGTCGGCGCCGCGCTGCTCGGCGTGGTCGCCGGGCGGCTCACCCGCAACATCACCGCGCTCGGCGACGACAACAGCGGCGCGCGGCCAGCGTACGACCCGGACCGCACGGCCGTCATCCCGACCGCGCGTGAGGTGCCGGACCAGGTGCCGCCGGGCGGCTACCTCGACCCGACGCCGGGCAGCTACGCCGAGCCGGACCCGGGCTACTCCGCGCCGGGCGCGACCTACCCGACCGGCGGCGCCCCGAACACCTGGGCCGACCCGGCGGGTGGCACCGGTCAGCCGCTGCCGCCGCCGGAGCGCACCGACCCGCTGCCGGGCGTCCCGTCCACCGGCGCTCCCCGCCCGTGACCGGCCGTACCGGCAGAAGGGAGGCGACGGCATGACCGTACCCACGCAGGACCCCGGCTATCAGGCGGCGGGCGCCCCGCCCCACGCCGACGAGGTGCGCGGCAGCTCGCTCGGCGACCTGATGCGCCAGGTCACCACGGACCTGTCCACGCTGATGCGGCAGGAGGTCGAACTGGCGAAGGCGGAGATCCGCCAGGAGGGCAAGAAGGCGGGCAAGGCCGCCGGCCTGTTCGGCGGCGCCGGTTTCGGCGGCTACATGGTGGCGCTCTTCGTCTCGATCGCGATCTGGCAGTTCCTCGACAACGTCATGGACTCCGGGCTGGCCGCGCTGATCGTGGCCGTCGTCTGGGCCGCTGTCGCGGCGGTCCTGTACTCGATGGGCAAGAAGAACGCCGAGCGGATCCGCGGCCTGAAGCAGACGAACGACAGCGTGCAGCGCATCCCCGACGCGCTCAAGCCGCACCCGGAGGGAGTCATCCGATGAGCACCGATCCAGAGCAGATCCGCCGCGAGATCGAAGCCACCCGCAACAACCTCAGCTCGGACGTGGACGCCCTGGCGTACAAGGTCAGCCCGGGCCGCATCGTCGACGACCGCAAGCAGCGCGTACGTAGCGCGCTGACGAACGTGAAGGACAAGGTGATGGGAACCGCATCGGACCTCGGCCACGGCACCGGCCACGCCGCCCACTCGGTGGGCGACCACGCCTCCTCGATGGCCTCCACGGTGGGCGACAAGGCGCACTCGGCCGCCGCCAGGGTGGGCGACGCCGCCCACCGGGCGCCGCAGGTGGTGCGGCGCAAGTCCGAGGGCAACCCGATCGCCGCCGGCGTGATCGCCTTCGGCGTCGGCATGCTGGTCTCCTCGCTGATCCCCGCCACCCGCCGCGAGCAGCAGGTCGCCGCGCAGGTCAAGGAGAAGGCCGCCGAGCACGGCGGCGTGGTCAAGGAGAAGCTGGGCGAGGTCGCCGGTGAGCTGAAGGAGGAGCTGCGCGAGCCCGCGCAGCACGCCGCCGAGTCGGTGAAGGCCACCGCGCAGGACGCCGCGTACGCGGTCAAGGACGACGGCCGCGCCGCCGCGCAGGACGTGCGGCACAGCGCCGAGCAGGCGCGGTCCTCCTGAAGGCCCGCGCTCTCGGTTAGGAAGGGCCCCTTCTTATCGCCTCGCGATAAGAAGGGGCCCTTCCTTTCACCTCAGCTGGCATCGACCCGGTCTGCACCCAGAGCACCAGCTCGTCCGGGCGGTGCCGGGTCGTCCGTCGCCGCAGCGCACGTGTGGAGTTGGCCGCCACCCGCAGCCGGGCGCCCGCGTAGGGCACCCCGCCGCGCAGCCGCCGGCCCACCGCGAGCCACGCGCACAGCCCGCGTTCCAGCGCCCAGAGCGGCGCGGCCAGGCTGGTGTGCGCCGGGAACACGGTCGCGCCGCCGGCCCGTCGCCGGCCCAGCTCCGCCACCGCGACAACCGCCAGCCCGGCCCGCAGCAGCAGCCCGGGCCGGCGGGTGGCGAGCGCAGCCGCCGTCGCGGGCAGCACCGCCAGCGCGGCGAGCAGCCACGCCGGCCGGGCCGTCTCGTCGTACGCCTGGCGGACGCGCTGCCCGAGGAAGTGCGCCGCGGAGGGCGGGAGCCGCCGCACGTACAGCCACGCCGGGGTGGCGGTGCTGCCGCCGTACGCGCGCACGGTCCGGACCAGCTCCAGGTTCTCGAAGAGCACGTCCGGGTCGTAGCCGCCCATCGCCAGGAACGTGCCCCGCCGCACCCCGAGGGTGCCGGGCCAGTCCCCGCCGAACGCGCGGGCGAGCAGCGTCCGGCCGGTGTCCCACCAGGCGTGCCAGGGCAGCGGGTCGAAGTGGTTCTGCGGGCGGACCAGGTCGACTCCGTCCAGCAGCTGGTGCACGGCGCGCAGGGCCGGCAGGTCGTACCGGATGTCGTCGTCGGCGATCACCACGTGCTCGTGCCGGGCCAGCGCGACGCCGGTGAGCACGCCGAGCACCTTACCGTTGCGTCCGCGCAGCGCCGGGTCCGGCGGCACGTGCCGCACCAGCCCGTCCCAGGCGGCGGCGTGCCGGGCGAACAGCTGCGGCGGCGAGGCGTCGACCACCACCACGTCCACCCAGCGGCTCAGCTCCCGCAGGTACGCGGTCAGCTCGTCCAGGCCGCCGTCGTCGTGGGCGCGCAGCGGCAGGACGTACGCCATCGGCAGCCGGACCGGCGCGGACGTGGCGGCCGCCTCGTCCGGGCGAGCGGCGATCGGTCGGGTCACGTCGTCTCCCCTCGGGTCGGGTCACGCGACTTGCCCGGAATGCGGCTGCTGAAACCGTTTCGGGCGGGCTGTGTCGGGTAGCGCACCCGGATACGGGACGGTCCGAGTCGGGAGGAGACGTGATGCCCAGCAACGCGACGAGATGGGCGCTGGCCGGCGCCGCCGCGGTGACCGCGCTCGGAGTCATCCGGACGGTGGCCCGGCGACGGCACCGGCACCAGCCCGACCGCGAGGACGGCTGGTACGTGGTGCGCCGCGGCATCACGGTGGACCGGCCGGTCGACGCGGTGATCGGGTTCTGGACCGACCGGGAACGGCTCGATCGAGGGCTGGCCGAGTGGGCCACGCTGGAGCAGCTCGACGCGAACCGGTGGCGCTGCGTGGCGGCCGACCCGGCCGGCGGCGGCACCGAGTGGCGGGCCGAGATCACCGTCGACGGCCCCGGCCGGTTGAGCTGGCGGGTCACTGACGGGCCGGTGGCCCAGCGCGGCCGGGTCGAGCTGGTGACCGCGCCGCAGAATCGGGGCACCGAGATCCGGGCCGAGCTGCGCTGGCGCTCCGGGCCGATCCGGCGCGCGGTCGGGCTGGTCGGTGGCACCGACCCGGACCTGGGGCTGCGCACCGCGCTGCGCCGGATCAAGTCGCTGATCGAGACCGGGCACGTGCTGGACACCCGGCACGACCCGTCCGGGCGCAGCCCGCGTCAGGAGCGGGCGACGGACAAGGTACGCGAGAAGCTGATGGTGGGAGGACGGCCGTGAGGGCGTTGTGCTGGGAGGGCGTCGGGAAGCTGGCCGTACGGGACGTGCCGGAGCCGACCATCAGGTCCGGCGGCGACATCATCGTCAAGGTGCGCGCGAGCAGCGTCTGCGGCTCCGACCTGCATCTGATCAACGGCTACCTGCCGGCGATGCGCGAGGGGGACATCCTCGGCCACGAGTTCATGGGTGAGGTGGTCGAGACCGGCCCCGACGTGCGGCGCATCTCCGTCGGTGACCGGGTGGTGGTCGGCTCGGTGGTGGCCTGCGGCTCGTGCTGGTACTGCCGCACCGAGCAGTTCTCGCTCTGCGACAACTCCAACCCGCAGCCGGTCTTCACCGAGAAGCTGTGGGGCCACTCGCCGGCCGGCATCCTCGGCTACTCGCACGCGGCCGGCGGCTACTCCGGCAGCCACGCCGAGTACATCCGGGTGCCGTTCGGCGACGTCGGCGCGTTCACCGTGCCGGACGGGGTGCCGGACGACGCGGTCGTGTTCGCCTCCGACGCCATGCCGACCGGCTGGATGGCCGCCGACTTCTGCAACCTCAAGGGCGGCGAGGTGGTGGCGGTCTGGGGCGCCGGCGGCGTCGGCCAGATGGCGGCCCGGTCCGCGCAGATCCTCGGCGCCGAGCGGGTGGTGGTCATCGACCGGCTGCCGGAACGGCTCGCCACCGCGTCGCAGCGCCTCGGCGTCGAGACGATCAACTACGCCGAGACCGACGTGCTGGAGACGCTGCGGGAGATGACCGCCGGGCGCGGCCCGGACGCCTGCATCGAGGCCGTCGGCATGGAGTCGCACGACGTCGGCCCGGCGTACGCGTACGACAAGGCCAAGCAGACGGTACGCGCGCAGACCGACCGCCCCACCTCGGTCCGGCAGGCGATCATGGCGGCTCGCAAGGGCGGCACGGTGAGCATCGTCGGCGTGTACGGCGGCCTGGTGGACAAGTTCCCGCTCGGCGCGGCCATGAACAAGGCCCTGGTGCTGCGGATGGGGCAGATGCACGCCCAGCGCTACATCCCGATGCTGCTGGACCGGGTCGCGGCCGGCGAGATCGACCCCGGCTACCTGGCCACCCACCCGATGTCGCTGGAGCAGGGCGCCCGGGGTTACGAGATCTTCGAGAAGAAGGAGGACGGCTGCCTGCGTACGGTGCTGCACCCGCAGGCCGCCTGACCGCGACCGGGGGCGTCCGCTTCAGCGCAGCGGGCGCACCCCGTCGGCCCGATGTGCCCCGTCGACCGGGCGTACGCCGTCGAGCACCAGCCCGCTGGGCGGCAGCGCCGGCATGGCGCCCAGGTCGAGCGCCAGGTCCTGCGGCGGTACGCGGTAGTCCATCGTGCCGGTCAGGTTCGTCACGGCCCGCTTCATCAGCTCGATGGTGATCCACTCGCCGGCGCAGCGGTGGCCGGTGAAGTGGTCGCCGCCGCCCTGCGGGATCAGGCCGAACGGGTCGTCGCGCCAGCCGGTGAAGCGCTCGGGGCGGAACTGCTCCGGCTCCGGCCAGATGTCCGGGTGGTGATTGGTGCCGTACAGGTCGAGCAGCACCCGCCGGCCCTGCGGGAACGTGTACCCCCGCCACTGGAACGAGCGGCGCACCCGGGCCGCGGTGACCGGGAAAAATGGGTAGTAGCGCCGTACCTCCTGCACGAACCGTTCGGTCGCGGCGTCGTCGCCGGGCAGCCGGTCCCGCCAGTGCGGGTGGTCGTGCAGCGCCAGCGCGGCGAAGACCACGTACCGGTCCACCGCGACGGTGGGGCGCAGCACGTTGAGCAGTTCCACTGCGGCGATCCGGCGGGGCAGCGGCAGTCCCCGCTCGTCCCGGTGCCCGGCCACGACCGCCAGCGCGCTGCCCTCCGGGGCGGGCACCGCGCCCGCGCGTACCCGTTCGATCAGGTCGCCGGCCCATCGTTGCGCGCGGTAGCGGCCGAGCCGGCCGCGCCAGTGCCGGGGGCCCAGCGCGGCCGGCGCCTCGATCATCGCGTGCATCTCGGCGGTGCGGCGCGGCACGTCGGCCTCGGCCAGCGGCACCCCGGCCCAGGCCCAGACCGTACGGGTCAGGATCTCGCCCACCTCGTCGTAGAGCACCACCGGGCCGTTGCGGGCCCAGACCGGGATCCGGGCCTGCCACTGTTCGTCGAAGATCTCCCCGAGGCGGCGGATCGCGGCCGACGTCATGATCGACATGAACATCGCCTTGCGGACCCGGTGCGCCTGCCCGTCCAGGCCCTGCACGCCGCCGACACCGGTGAGCGTGCGCTGCCCGCGCATCGGCATGGCGCCCCGCCGCACGAACCGCTCCTCGTCGTAGTACAGCTCGGCGGCCTCCCGGCCGCGCAGGCAGATCGTCGGCTCCAGCAGCAGCCGGGTCTGGAACACGTCGGTGCCGAGGCGGTCGCAGCGGGAGCCGACGAAGCGGTAGCCCTCCCGGATGAAGGCGAGCGTGCTGTCCGGGCTCCGGTCGCTCGGCATGGTGCTCATGTCGGCTGCTCCTGACGCGGTTCGGCGGCGCTGCCTACCTACCCCGGGCGACGCCGCCGAACCCTTCATCTCAGCAGCTCGGGCCGCACGCGGGAGGGGCCAGCCGGTCGGGCGGACGCTGGCCCCTCCCCGGCGGCGGAAAAGCTGGTTCCCTCGAGGCACGCGGACCGGCGGCTACCGGTCCGGCGCCCGCCGGCGTGGTGTCCGGCGGCGGTCACCGGCGACGGGGGAGGGCACTGATGCGTGACGACAGCGCGGCACGGCGGCACCGCGAGGCGTGGGCCGGGCTGCGCGGGGACGGCCGCGACGGCCCGCTGATCGGCGGGCCCCGGCGCGCCGGGGCCCGCCCACCGCGGTACTTCACCGTGCACCTGGGCTTCGCCGCCACCGATCCCGCCGTCGCGCGGGAGCAGGCGGTGGCGTACGCCGAAGCGCTCGGCCTGCTCCGCCCGGAGCTGGCGCTCGGCGCGGCGGCCCTGTCCCCGGCGGACGCCTGGCACCGGGCCGAGCGGCTGTTCTGCGACGCGGTCGGGCCCGACGGCGAGCGCTGCGCCGACGTGGCCGGGCACCCCGGCTTCCACCACGCGCCCGGTCCGGGCGGCCTCGGCTGGGGCGACGGTGACTGAGGTGCGCTCAGTCCAGGTCGAACTCGCCGTCCTGGGCGCCGGCGACGAACGCGTCCCACTCGGCCTGGGTGAAGACCAGCACGGGCCCGTCCGGCTCGGCGGAGTTGCGCATACCGATCAGGTCGTCGACGAATGCCACCTCGACCGCTCCCTCGGAGGTGTCGCCCTCTGCCCGCTGCCAAACCGCCCGGGAGAGGTCGAAATCGCCCTTGGGGTGCTGACCCATCGCTGCTCCTCCATCGCCATGCGTAACGAGGCGGCCCGAGCGGACCACATCGGGCAGGATAAGCGGATGCCGAGCCTCACCCGTGCAGAGGCGACCGCGCGCCGCGCGTCGATCACCGTCGAGTCCTACGATGTGGACCTCGACCTGACCGGCGACGCCGAGCGGTTCCGCTCCGCCGTCACCATCCGGTTCCGGGCCACCCCCGGCGCCGAGACCTTCGTCGACGTCAAACCGCGCCGACTCCTCGCCGCCCGCCTCAACGACAGCGACCTCGACCCGGCCCTGCTGGCGGACGGCCGGCTGCCGCTGACCGGCCTGGCCGCCGACAACACGCTCACCGCCGAGGCCGAGATGGCCTACTCCAACACCGGCGAAGGGCTGCACCGGTTCGTCGACCCGGCCGACGGCGAGACCTACCTGTATGCGCTGTCCTTCCTGGACGAGGGGCCGCGCCTCTTCGCCGCGTTCGACCAGCCCGACCTGAAGGCGCCGGTGACGCTGACCGTCACCGCGCCACCGGAGTGGACGGTGGCCGCCAACGGGCCGCTCGCCGACCGGCCCGCACCGGGGCGCTGGGAGTTCGCCACCACCGAGCCGCTGGCCACCTACTTCGTCTCGCTGATCGCCGGGCCGTGGCACGTGCTGCGCGCCGAGCACGACGGCATCCCGCTCGGCCTCTACTGCCGGCGCTCGCTCGCCGAGCACCTGGATGCCGACGCCGACGAGATCCTCACAGTCACCCGCCAGTGCTTCGACCGCTTCCACGAGCTGTTCGCCGAGCGCTATCCGTTCGGCAAGTACGACCAGGCGTTCGTGCCCGAGTTCAACGCCGGCGCGATGGAGAACCCGGGCCTGGTCACGATCCGCGACGACTACGTCTTCCGCTCGGCGGTGACCGACACCCAGCGGGAGCTGCGCGCCACCACGATCGCCCACGAGATGGCACACATGTGGTTCGGCGACCTGGTCACCATGAGCTGGTGGGACGACCTGTGGCTCAACGAGTCCTTCGCCGAATACCTGGGCACCCGGGTCACCGCCGAGGCGACCCGGTTCGACCGGGCGTGGACCACGTTCGCGAGCCGTCGCAAGGCCTGGGGCTACACCGCCGACCAGCGCCCCTCCACCCATCCGGTGGCGCCGGAGGAGGTGGCAGACGCCGCCCGGGCGCTGCTGAACTTCGACGGCATCTCGTACGCCAAGGGCGCCAGCGTGCTGCGCCAGCTCGTCGCCTGGCTCGGTGACGAGGCGTTCCTGGCCGGGCTGAACGCGCACTTCGCCGCGCACCGCTTCGGCAACGCGACACTCGCCGACCTGCTGGCCGCCCTGGGTACGGCGAGCGGCCGCGACCTGGACGGCTGGGCGGAACGCTGGCTGCGCCGCGCGCAGGTGAACACGCTGCGGGTCGACACCGCCGTGGACGCCGACGGGCGGTGGACCGACGTGGCGATCGTGCAGACCGCCCCGGCGAGCCACCCGGTGCTGCGGCCGCACCGTATCGGCGTGGCCCACCACACCGCCGACGGCCCGGCGTACCGGTTCGACGTCGACCTCGACCCCGACGCCGACGGCGGCCGGACGCCGCTGCCCGAGCTGGTCGGACGGCCCGCCACCGGGCTCGTGCTGCCGAACGCCGGTGACCTGACGTTCGCCAAGATCCGCCTCGACCCGGCCTCGGCGGGCGCGGTGCCGCTGCTGCTGCCGGGGCTCGACGATCCGCTGGCCCGGGCGCTGCTCTGGGGCGAGGCGCTGGACGCGGTCACCGACGGGGAACGGCCGGCCGGCGCGCTGGCCGCGCTGATTGCGGCGGCGCTGCCCGCCGAGACCGAGGTGACGATCGTCGAGGACGTGCTGCTGCTCAGTCGCCGGCTGATCGGCCGCTACCTCGACCCGCTCGGCCGGGACGCGGCGCTGCTGCGGGTGGCGACCGCCTGCGCGGCGTTGCTCGACTCGGCCCCCGCGGGCGGTTCCCTGCAACTGGCGGCGGCGCGGGGCCTGATCGCCGCCACCACCGACACCGCGATGCTCGCCGGCTGGCTGGCCGGTAAGGACGTGCCGTCGGGGCTGGCCGTGGACACCGACCTGCGCTGGGCGGTGCTGCGCCGGCTGGTGGTGCTCGGCGCGGCCGGTACGCCGCAGATCGACGCCGAGGCCGACGCCGACCGCAGCGCCACCGGCGCCGAGCAGGCCGCCGCGTGCCGGGCCGCGCTGCCCGACGCCGACGCGAAGCGGGCCGCCTGGGAGATCGTCACCCGCAGCACCGAGCTGTCCAACCGCCTGGTCGAGGCGACCGCCGAGGGCTTCTGGCAGCCCGAGCAGGCCGAGCTGACCGCCGGGTACGTGCAGCGCTACTTCACCGACATGCCGGCGGCGGCGCGTCTGCGTACCGCGTGGGTGGCCGACGCGGTCACGGTGGCCGCCTACCCCCGCTACGCCGTGGCGCAGCCCACCCGGGAGATGGCCGCGGCGCTGCTGGCCCGCGACGACCTGACGCCGGGCCTGCGGCGGTGGGTGACCGACCTGGACGACGACATGCGCCGGGCGCTCGTGGCCCGGACGGCGGTGGCCGCCGCGTCGGCCTGAGCTGGGAGCGCGCCGGGTGGGGGACCGCCCGGCGCGCTCGACGGCGGACCCTGCCCGGGGCCGCCGGGCGGGCGGCCTACGATCGCTGGGTGGAGGAAGACATCCGGCGGGTCGGCATCATGGGCGGCACGTTCGACCCGATCCACCACGGGCACCTGGTGGCGGCGAGCGAGGTGGCCGACCGGTTCGGTCTGGACGAGGTGGTCTTCGTGCCCACCGGACAGCCGTGGCAGAAGGCGGAGGAAGCGGTCACCCCGGCCGAGGACCGTTATCTGATGACGGTGATCGCCACCGCCTCCAACCCGCGCTTCCAGGTGAGCCGGGTCGACATCGACCGCGGCGGCCCCACCTACACCGTCGACACGCTGCGCGACCTGCACGCCGAGTACGGCGCGAAGGCGCAGCTGTTCTTCATCACCGGCGCGGACGCGCTGGAGCGCATCCTCTCCTGGAAGGATCTGGACGAGGCGCTCGAACTGGCCCACTTCATCGGCGTGACCCGGCCCGGCTTCGAACTGACCGACAAGCACCTGCCGGCCGACTCGGTGAGCCTCGTGCAGGTGCCCGCGATGGCGATCTCCTCGACCGACTGCCGTGCGCGGGTCGCCCGGGGCGAACCGGTGTGGTACCTGGTGCCCGACGGTGTGGTGCAGTACATCGCGAAACGGCGTCTCTATCAGCGGTGATTCCGCGCTTTATGTCCCCGTTTGTGCCTGAAATCGACCAGAACTGACAAGTCGCCGCACCGCCGGGTGTGAGAGGCTTGGAGGGTCGCACGGTTGATCGAAGGAGAACGGTGACAGTTTCCGAGCGCGCGCACGAGCTGGCGATGGCCGCCGCCCAGGCCGCGGCCGACAAGAAGGCACAGGACATCGTCATCATCGACGTGGGCGACCAGCTCGCGATCACCGACGCGTTCCTGCTGGCCGCCGCTCCGAACGAGCGTCAGGTGCTCGCCATCGTCGACGCCATCGAGGAGCGCCTGCTGGAGCTGCCGGAGAAGGCCAAGCCGGTGCGCCGCGAAGGCGAGCGCGGCGGCCGCTGGGTGCTGCTCGACTACGTCGACATCGTGGTCCACGTCCAGCACACCGAGGAGCGCGAGTTCTACGCGCTCGACCGGCTCTGGAAGGACTGCCCGCAGATCCCGTTCACCGATCGCGACCTGGCCGACTCGGCCGCCGGCAGCGCCACCGCCGAATGACCCGACTGATCATCTGGCGGCACGGCAACACCGACTGGAACGCCGCGAGCCGCGTCCAGGGCCAGACCGACGTGCCCCTCAACGACCTCGGCCGCGAGCAGGCCCAAGCCGCCGCCCCGGTACTCGCCGCGCTGCGCCCCGACGCGATCGTCGCCAGCGACCTGCGCCGGGCCGCCGACACCGCCGCCGCGCTCGCGGCGCTGACCGGGCTGCCGGTCCGCACCGACGCGCGGCTGCGGGAACGGCACTTCGGCCAGTGGCAGGGCCTCACCCTGACCGAGGTGGCCGAACGGTTCCCCGACGAGTACGCCCGCTGGCGGGCCGGCGACCCGGACCCGGGCGCCGGCCTCGAACCCCTGGGTGACCTGGGTGCCCGGCTCGGCGCCGGGTTCCAGGACGCGGCCGACCTCGCCGTCGGCGGCACGGTCGTGGTGACCACCCACGGCGGCGGCGCCCGGCAGGGCGTCGGGCACCTGCTCGGCTGGGACCACACGGTGCTGCGCAGCCTCGGCTCGCTGGCGAACTGCCACTGGACCGAACTGCGCCACAACGACATCCGGGGCTGGCACCTGCGGGCGCACAACGTCGGTCTGGTCACCCGGGCGGCGCTCACCGACGCGGTCTGACACCTCCGGCCCCGGCACGTCACAGCGCCATCGGCTAGCGTGCCGGTCATGCCCGTCGCGGTCGTCACCGACTCCACCGCCTACCTGCCCTCCGACCTGGCCCGCGCACGCGGGCTCACCGTCGTCCCGCTCACAGTCGTCCTCAACGGCGCGGAAGGGCTGGAGGGCGTCGAGACCTCCCCGGCCGACGCCATCCGCGCGCTGAGCGGCCGGCGGGTCTCGGTGAGCACGTCCCGGCCCGCGCCCGAACAGTTCGCGCAGGTCTACCGCACGCTGCTCGCCGAGGGCGCCGACGGCGTGGTGTCGGTGCACCTGTCCGCCGAGCTGTCCGGCACCGTCGAGGCCGCCCGGCTCGCCGCCGCCGAGATCGGCGACGACCGCGTCACCGTCGTCGACAGCCGATCCACAGGCATGGGCCTCGGCTTCCCGGCGCTCGCCGCCGCCGCGGCCGCCGCGGCGGGCGCCGACCTGACCGGGGTACGCGACGCGGCGCTGGACGCGGTCGCCCGCACCACCATCTACTTCTACGTCGACACGCTGGAGTTCCTGCGCCGGGGCGGCCGGATCAACGCGGCCGAGGCGCTGCTCGGCACCGCGCTCTCGGTAAAGCCGATCATGCACATGCCGGATGGCGCGATCGTGGTGAAGGACAAGGTCCGTACCGCCAGCCGGGGAGTCGCGCGGCTGGTCGACCTCGCCGTCGAGGCGGCAGACGACGCCCAGGTCGACGTCGCGGTGCACCACCTCGCCGCGCCGCAGCGGGCCGAGCAGTTGCTGACGGCGCTGACCGAGCGGCTGGGCGACCGGCTGCACGACACGTACGTCACCGAGGCCGGAGCGGTGGTCGCCGCCCACGCCGGGCCGGGGCTGGCGTGCGTGGTGGTCCACCGCCGTACACCCTAGGGTGGCCGGATGAGCCCACTGTCGTATGTCGTCACCGGCGGGGGCCGGGGCGTCGGACGGGCGATCGTCGAGCGGCTGGCCACCGACGGCGGCATCGTGGTCGTGGTCGAACGGGACACGAGCGCCCTGGACTGGCTGGCCCGGCATCCACTCGCCGACCGGCTGCACGCCGTGACCGGGGACGCCGGCGACGAGGCGGTCACCGGCCGGGCCGCCGACCGCGCCGAGGCGTACGCGCCGCTGGCCGGCTGGGTCAACAACGCCGCCGTCTTCCGCGACGCCGACCTGCACCGCGCGCCCGCGAGCGAGGTGGTCGACCTGATCACGCTCAACCTGCGGCCCGCCGTGGCCGGGGCCGGCACTGCCGTACGCCGGTTCCTGGCCGCCCGGACCGGCGGCGCGATCGTCAACGTCTCGTCCCACCAGGCCCGCCGGGCGGTGCCGGGCGCGCTGCCGTACGCCACCGCCAAGGCCGCGCTGGAAGGGCTGACCCGGGCGCTCGCCGTCGACTACGGCCGCCACGGGATCCGCGCCAACGCGGTGGCGCTCGGCTCCGTCCACACCGAACGGCACGCCGCCTACCTGGCCGGACTCGACCCGGCCGAGGTCGCGCACGTCGACGCGGAGATGGCCCGGCTGCACCCGCTCGGCCGGATCGGGCGTACCGACGAGGTGGCCGAGGTGGTCGCGTTCCTGCTCTCCGACCGCGCCTCGTTCGTCAACGGCGCGGTCGTGCCGGTCGACGGGGGACGGGCCGCGCTCGGCCTGGACCCGGAGGCGCGCTGACCGTCGTTTTCGGCCACCTAGCACGGCCACGGCTTGATCGGGTGTGTGTCCACAGTCCCTTGGTTGTCCACAGGTGAGCGTTCATCGGCCGATGCGGGACGAGCTGTCGCCGTAGCGTCCCGAGCCGTGCCAGACGACGAGGAGACGACGGTACGGCGGCGGCTCGCCCGGCTGTTCGGGCCTGGGCCCGGCGAGGCCGAGCCGGGTCTCGGGCTGCGTCCCGGCTTCCCGGAGCGCGACGGCGGGCGGGAACCCTCGTCCGGGGCGAACCCCTGGTCCGCCGAGCCGGACGCCGACGAAGGCCCGTCCCACGATGCTCCGGTGGCCGCGCGCGGCCTGGCGTCCCGGCTGCCCGGACCCGGGGCGTTCGATCCCGGCCGCCGGGGTGTGCGGGCGCTCGCGGCGGTGGCGGCAGTGGTGGTCGTGGTGGCCGCCGTCTGGGCCTGGCGCTCGCGTCCGAGCACCGAACCCGTGCCGCCGGTGACGGCGTCCTCCGAGGCGCCTGTGGGCGCGGCGACCGAGGCGGTCACCGGGGTGCCCGCGTCAGCCGGCGCACCGGGTCAGGTGGTCGTCGCGGTGGCCGGGAAGGTCCGCCGCCCCGGCCTGGTCCGGCTGCCGGCCGGCGCCCGGCTGGCCGACGCCGTCGAGGCGGCAGGCGGCGCGCTGCCCGGCGTCGACGTCGCGCTGCTCAACCCCGCCCGCAAGGTCACCGACGGTGAACTGATCCTGGTCGGTGTGACCGCCCCACCGGGACCGGGCGGGCCCGCCGCGGCGGGCGCAGGCGGTGCGCCGGGCGGACCTGCGGCGCCGGCCGGACCGGTCAACCTGAACACCGCGACGCTTGCCCAGCTCGACGCGCTACCCGGCGTCGGCCCGGTGCTCGCCCAGCGGATCCTCGACCACCGCGACCAGCACGGCGGCTTCCGGTCCGTGTCCGACCTGCGGCAGGTCGACGGCATCGGCGACGCCCGGTACGAGCAGCTCAAGGAACTGGTGACGGTGTGACCGGCCGGCGTGCCCCTGCCTCGCCCGTCCTCGACGGTGGCCCTGCGCCTGTCCGCGACGTGCCCGACCTGCGGCTGGCCGGGTTGGCGGTGGCCGCGTGGCTCGCCGCGCTGGCCGGGCTGCACCTCACCGTCCGGGCGACCGTGTGGACGGCCGCCGTCGCCGCCGCGCTCGCCCTCCTGGCGGGCCTGCGCCGCTGCGGTGTGCTCGGTCGACCGGGCGAGCCGGCCCGCCGCTACGGCTGGATCGCGGTCGCCGTGCTGCTCGGCGTGGTCTGCGGGGCGGCCGCCACCGGCGCCCGGCTCGCGATCCGCGACGCCACGGCGGTACGAGCGCTGGTCGCCGAAGGCGCAGTGGTCACCGCCGACCTCGTGCTGCGCGACGATCCCCGCCCGGTACGCGGTGCCCCCGGCCGGCCACCGATGCTCCTGGTCCGCGTCGACCTGGTCCGCCTCACCGGAGGCGACGGCGCGCGGGTCACCGGCCCGGTACGCGCCCTCGTGCTGGCCACCGACCCGGCCTGGCGGCCGCTGCTGCCGGGTCAGCGGGTCACCACCCAGGGGCGGCTGTCCGCCCCGCGCGGCGGTGACCTGACCGCCGCCGTGCTCTCCGCCGCCGATCCGCCCACGCTGCGCGGCAGCGCGTCCTGGCCGCAACGGGCGGCCGGGGCGCTGCGATCAGGGCTCCAGCGCGCCTGTGCGCCGCTGCCGGACGCGCCGGGCGGGCTGCTGCCCGGCCTCGTGGTGGGGGACACCAGCCGGCTGCTGCCCGAGGTGGAGGAGGACTTCCGGGCCACCGGGATGACGCATGTCATGCCACGATCAAGGCGTGATTAGCGCAGCCATCTACGTACGGATCTCCTCCGACTCCACCGGGGAGGGCCTGGGCGTGGCCCGCCAGGAAGCGGACTGCCGTGCCCTGGCGGAGCGCCTGGGCTGGACCGTCACGGAGGTCTACCGGGACAACGACATCAGCGCGTACTCCGGGAAGGTCCGGCCCGACTATGAGCGCCTCCTGGCCGCCGTGGACGCCGGAACCGTGCGGGGCCTGATCTCCTGGCACCCGGACCGCCTCCACCGGTCCCCGAAGGAGCTGGAGCGCTTCATCGACCTGGCGGAGCGCACCGGCCTCCAGATCCAGACCGTCCAGTCCGGGGCCGTGGACCTCACCAGCCCGTCCGGCCGGATGGTGGCCCGGATGCTGGGTGCGACGGCCCGATACGAGTCGGAGCACAAGGCGGCCCGCATCCGGCGGAAGCTGGCGGAGAACGCCGCCGCCGGGAAGCCCCACGGCGGGCACCGGCCGTACGGCTGGGAGGTGGACCGCATGACCGTGCGGGAGTCGGAGGCCACCGTCATCCGGGACGCCGCCCGGCGCATCCTGGCCGGGGAGCCGGTGCGCTCCATCCTCCGGGACCTGAATGACCGGGGCCTCTACAACGCCAGCGGGAAGCCCTGGACGCACCCGACCTTCCGCAACGTCCTCCTTCACGCGCGCCACGCTGGCCTCCGGGAGTACAACGGCCAGGAGATGGGCCAGGCGGCCTGGCCCGCCATCATCCCGCCGGAGACCTGGCGCGCTCTCCGGCGCGTCCTCACCGACCCGGAGCGCGTCACCACCCCTGGCCGCGCGGGCCGCCTCCACCTCCTGTCCGGCATTGCCCAGTGCGGCGTGTGCGGCGGCCCGCTCCGGGTCGGCCAGGCGAAGGGACAGGAGGTGTACCGGTGCCAGCTCCGCACGTGCGTCAGTCGGCGGCGGGACCGGCTGGAGGAGTACGTGGAGGCCGTGGTCATCGGACGCCTGAGCCGACCGGACGCCGCCGCCCTGCTCACCCCGGAGGACGACGGGGGAGAGCGGGAGCGGGCCGCCCAGGCGGCGGAGCGCGTACGCCAGCGCCTGGACGACGCCGCCGCCAGCTTCGCGGCCGGGGTCATCACGGCCAGGCAGCTAGCCACCATCACGGGTCAGCTTCGTCCGGAGCTGGCCGCCCTGGAGGCCGCCGCCGCTCCGCCGCCGGACCGGGCCGGCGTCCTGGGGGAGCTGGTCAGCGCGGAGGACGTGTCGGCGGCCTGGGGGCACCTGAGCCCGGACGCGCGCCGCACAGTGGTCCGCCTCCTCCTGGAGATCACCGTGGACCGGGGCCGCCGGGGGCCCGGCTTCAGCGTGGAGGGGATCACGCTGACCTGGAGGTGAGTTTCCCCGGTGCGCAGTGAGGTCCGTCAACGCTCCACGAAGTAACCCGGCCGGGTCGCTCAGGTGAAGCGACCCGGCCGATTCGCGGCCAGCCGGTGCTCCTTCACCACGCCGATGGCCCAGCTCAGCATCCCGCACCCGTCGTCCCGGCACTGAGCGCACCGGCCCGTAGCCCGGTGGGGACTGGCCGCCTCCGCGTGCTGGGTGATCACCCGTTTGGCCGTCCAGAGGACCAGCGCGGGGGTCACGGGACCGTCGTCCATGGGCACAGCTCCACCTCCAGAGACAGGCAGGTCCGAGCACGGAGCCCCGCTCACGTACCCGGACCGCTACCCGGTGTGTTGCCCGTCCAGGGGACCGGATGGCCCTACCCCCTGTCAAGTATGACAGGGGGTCTAGTTGGCATCAGGACTGGCGATGAACAGCGCAGACGGGTGACCTGGGCAGGGCTTTCAGGTTCGCAAGGGGGTGTCGTCGTGGTGCTCAGTGGGTGGCCTGGCGGCGGAGGTTGTACGGGAGCGCGGAGCTTCAGGAGCGCCTGGGCGTGTCGCGCGTCCGGGTAGTCCAGCTCACCACCCGCCCCGACTTCCCGGAGCCGTTCGATCACCTGGCCGGTGGGACCGTCTGGCTGGTGGAGGACGTAGAGCGCTGGATCAGCGAACACCAGCCCTGGAAGGCCAGGGGAGCGGACGAACCCCCGCCGCCGGAGAGCTGAGCGGCCAGGAGAGCGCACACGGAACGGCCCGGACCGCCTGGTCCGGGCCGTTGTCCGTGACGGCTCAGCGCTTGGCGATCCGTTCCAGGTACTCAGCCGCGTGCCTGACGTGGGTTCCCACTCCGTGCCCGTCCTGGTCCTCCAGGGCATCCTCCACGCCCTTGATGGCCTCCCGGAGCTGCCTCAGCTCCCACGCCACAGCCAGGATGGCAAGGGCCTGGCCGTGCCGGAGGTAGTAGTCCTCGGTCAGCTCCTCCATCTTCTTGTCGTCGGCTCGTCGGACTGGCACCTCCAGGTAGTCCGTAGCGAGTTTGGTGTAGTCCTTCGGCATGTTCGTCCCTCCGTAGTGCAACCGTCACGCGATCCTGTCGAGCCAGGAAGGGACAGGGCGGGAAGTGTCGGGTGGACGACACGGAACGGCCCGCCCCGGAGGCATGGGGCGGGCCGTTCCGTGTCGGCTCAGGCGGCGGCCTTCATCCGGCGCTTCGTGGTCTTCTCTCCCTGGCCGTAGCGGGACAGCGGGGCCAGGGTCTTCGCCGCCTTCTCCCGGACCTCCTGGGCGGCGGCCAGGGTGGCGCTCACGTCGGGGCTCAGCGCGGACGCCTGAGCGAACACCTGACCACCGGGAGCCAGGGGCCGCTCCACGTTGGCCCGCATGGCGTCCACGGCCACCACGTCCGCCAGGGCCTGGCCCAGCTCCGTCAGCGCGGCGTCCAGGCGGCCCAGCGCGGCCCCTCCCTGGCCGCTCAGGTACGCCAGCCACTCCGCCCGGTGCTCCGTCATGCCCTTCACCACGGCGGCCCGTGCCGTGTCCAGCGCGTCCTCCGTGCCGTCGGCAACGGCCTTCGCGGCCTGGGCCTCCACCTCCAGATCCCGGATGCGCTGGGCCGCCTTCGCGGCGTCCGCACGCCGTCCACTGGCCGCCGCCTGGGCCACCTCCCGGCGCAGCTCCCGGGGCGCGTTCTCCACCCGGTCCTGGGCGTCACGGGCGGCCCGGTTCAGCTCCGTCACCTGAAGCGCCAGATCCCGGTACGCGGCCAGGGAGGACTGGACGCCGGGGTGGACGTGGCGACCCGGGACGTTCATCACCAGGCCCGACGCGCTGAAGCGCACCGGCTCCGACTCCCAGACCTCCGGGGCGGCGTGCGCCGGAAGCGGCTGGAGCGGACCGGCCCCGGCCGGGAAGGCCACGCTGAGCCCCCACAACTCCGTCAGGCCGGTGCCGCCGCGCTCCACCAACTCCTTCGCGCGCTCCTCCCCGTCGACGTTCCGGAGCGGACACGGGTTGCCCTGGTGTTCCTGGCCGGTCATGGCGGCCACCTGGATCCGGCCACCGTGGCCGATCACCATGAGGCGACTGTTCGACCCCTGGGCCTGGGCCACGCCGTGGCCGTACGGCGGGGTGGGCACCCGGAGCCGGGGGCCGTCCCAGTGCTGGTCTCCCGGGTCGCACGTGCAACCCTCCAGCCCGGCGTCTGCCTCCCGCGCGTGGAACATGGCCGCGCCCAGGATGTGCTCCGCCTGGCCGGGGAGGGCGGCGGTCACGCCGGTCATGTCCACGGTCCAGACGCCCAGCTCCGGGACGTAGCGGACGCGCTCATCGGTGATCATCAGTCAGTCTCCTTCAGTCCGAGCATGAGGCGGCGTCGCCGCTGGGCGGGGGTCAGTGCGCGCAGTAGGTCGTTCAGCGCGGGGACGCCGGTCTCCTCCGGCTCCTCCGTGGTGCTGGTCTCCTCCGGCTCCTCCGGCGAGTAGCCCAGCATCTTCCGGCGGCGGGCCCGGCCCGGATCGGTGGCGGTCATCAGTCATCTCCCTGAAGTCGTGCGACGGCGGCCAGGGCAAACCCCTGGACGCACTCCGGACAGCGGGCCTGCCGGTCGGTCATCGGACGGACCCGGGGGAGGGGCAGGCCCTCCTCCTTCAGGCGTGCGGCGGCCTCCTGGCTCAGGCGAAGGGCGGCGGCCTCCTCACCGGGACCCATGCGCTGGACGGGACCCAGGGGGACCCGGTGGGTCCGGCAGCGCTCGGAGGTCCCCGGACCCAGGAGCCGGGAGGACCCGGAGCCGGGACCCAGCTTCAGGGGGCTCACCGGAGGACCCCGGAGGGTCCCGTCAGGACCCCGGAGGATCCCGTGATGGGTCCGGGACCTTCAGGTCCCATCAGCTCATGCTGGACCACCACGGCGGAGGGGAGCCGGAGCCCGTAGAGCTGGACCCGCTCCCGCTCCAGGGACAGGAGGAGACCCAGGACCCGCACGGTGTCCGGGATGGACAGCTCCGGGGAGTCCAGAAGGGCCGTGGCGCGGCGCATCCAGCCGTTGAACCGTGCTTCCGACTGGCGGCGGAGGGTGTCCGCCTCCTGGGCCGGGATGCGCTGGAGCGCGGCCTGGACGCGGCGCGCGGCGGTCCGGGGGCTGATGTCCAGGCGCTCAGCGATCACTTCGATGGAGTGGCCGGCGTTGCTCAGCTCCAGGGCCTTCAGCTCCTGCTCATGGCGCTGTCCGGCAGGTATCCGTGACATACGCGAACCATATCCGCGAAAGTGCCAGATACAAGGGCAAAGTGCCATCGAATTGAACATCATAATGACGCTTATGTGCGTGGGACGGAGAGGGGCTACATCGATCTGTACATCGTTCAACGCAACGAAAACGTCACGCGCGTCGGCTTCCTCACAGAGTCGGCGCAAGAGCCGCACTTCCGGGCCGACGTCAGGGATCCTTGTTGGACGCGAGCGGGGCTCCAGGGCCCAGATCGCGTGCGGAGAAGGTGCTGTCGGGTCGGCTAGCTACAGTCCCCTTCAGCGCCAAGATGGCGGACGCCAGGCCGGAAAAGGCTGGTGGCCTCTGGGGTCGCATCCCAAAGGCCACCGGTGGGTCTGTTCGCCAAGATGTCCTGTCCCAGGATCAAGAAGGAGAAAGACAGCCCCGTGGCAACCGTAGCTACCACTCCTCCCCCTCACCAGCGTCGGGGCGGGGTGAGCCTTGACACTGCCCTGCTCATCGGTCTCGTTGTGGTCACCGTGATCCCCATTGCCGCGTTGCTCTGGATCGTGCTGGCCAGCGGCCAGAACATGGGCGACGTGGCCCAGGTGGCCATCGGCGCGATCAGCGCGGTGGCGGTGGCCTCCATCAGCGCCATCACCGTGGCGATCCGCAAGCGGCGGACCCGGACGGGTCGGTCCTAGTTTCAGGCGCCGGGGTCGGAGTTCATCTCCGGCCCCGGCAACACCCGCCCGGGTAGCCAGGGGCAGCCAGGGGTAGCCAGCGAGAAGCGGCCCCTGGTCTGGGGATTCCGTTACCCGGTGGGGCAGCCAGGGGTAACCAGCTCCCGGCGGACCCCTTCAGGCGGCCCGCTGAAGGGGTCCGCTCCGACCCTGGCCGGCGGCCTCCCGCCGGACCTTCAGGACCCCGGTGAGCGTGCCGTCCGGGACCCAGACCCCGGACAGTGCCAGGACCCTCCGGGCCTCCGGTAGGGGAGCGTTCACCGGGACGCCGCACAGCTCCAGCTCCTCCAGGACCGCCGTCACGCCGCGCGGGGTGATCCAGCGTCCGTCCACGTCCGGTGGTAGGGCCAACGTCATGCGTCAACCGTACGGGCGGGGGGGGGGTACGCGAAGGCCGCCGTCACCAGCGCCGGTGACGGCGGCCAGGAGGAGGGCTCAGCGCCTGGCCATCCGCCGCTCCATCTCCTTGTGGATGCGGGCCGTCAGTTGGGCCCGCATCTTCCGGCCGTTCTCCAGGGCCTCCTCCGGCGTCTCGCCCAGCGCGTAGAGCTGATCGTCACCGACCCAGCCCCTCATCGTGATGGGCTGGGGGAGGTCTTCGCCGCATATCCGGAGGCCGTACACCACCTCCGCCTTAACGCTCTCCGCCTCCTCCTCCATGAATCGGAGATCATCCCGGAGTTGCTCATCGGGCCGCATCGCCAACCCCGGTCGGCTCAGCCTGGCCAGCTTCCGATCCGCCCCCCAGGACGTCCAGAGGGGCTTGGCTACGGAGATCACGATGGGTTCGGTCATAGTCGGCCTGTCTCCTTCGGACGGTGCTGATCAGGCGGCCAGGGTATGACCGGTTGGCACCCAGCGGCCAGGGGAGGGCTCCTCCTGGCCGCTTGTCGGGTGGATCTTGAATTCTCTGGCCGTTACCTGGGGCCGGTGTCCGGTGCACCGTTACGGAACCCTCCTACTTCGTAAGGAGGGTTCCGTAACGGTGCTCCGTAACACCCAGGGATCACGTGTTCCGGGGTGTTACGGGGTGTTACGCGTAACGCCGGAATGCTGTGTGAGCTGGGCTTTTTCCTGGCCGCTAACCCATAGCGTTACGGGGCCGCGTAACAGTCCTGATGTGGACTGTTACGCGGCCCCGTAACGCTTCCCGTAACGCTGGCGGTCAGCCCTCCCTGGCCGCCGGGACGGGCGCGGCCTTGCGGCGGCGGACCGCCTCCGCCAGGTCATCCTGAGAGACTTTCACCCCGGCCTCCCGGAGCGCGGCCCCGGCCTTCCGGACGCTCCAGTCCGTGGCGTAGCCCTTCTCATCCATGAGGGCCACCAGGCGCTCCACGGCGTCTGTGGGGGCCGCCAGGTCGACCGCCGGTACACGGTCCTTCGCGCTGGCGTGGCGGAGCACCGGGTCCGACTCTCGGACCAGCTCCAGCACGTCCGGGCCCCGGCCCGTGCGGGACTTCTGGTGGACCAGGGTGACGGCGGCCCGGCCGTCCCCCAGATCCTTCGCCTTCATCTGCCAGTTGTGGTCCACGTCCCCCAGTTTCACGTGGGACCCGGCGGGCCGGGTCACCTCCGCGTGGCCGGTGTGGTCCAGACGGAGGACGCCGACCCCGGCAGCGCGGAGCGGCTTCACGGTGAGCCGGTAGGCGTCCAGGGCCCCGGTGTCCCCGGACTGGCTCCCGCTGGCGAAGAACTTGTTCCAGGAGTCGAAGACCACCAGGCGTGCCCTCTGGCACGCCTCCAGGATCTTCGCGGCCCCCTCCTCCGTGTCCACGGTCCAGCCGGTGAAGGAGTAGTAGGTCAGGTTGTGGGTCAGTTCTGCCGGGTCCACGCTCATAGCCTCCAGCCGTTCGTCCATCAGCTCCGGCGGGTTCTCCTCATCCAGGTAGACCACCCGCTGGCCGCCCTGGGCCAGCTTCACGGCCCACTCCAGCGCCAGGAGGGACTTCCCGGTCCCCGCCGGGCCGTAGAGGGCGGCCATCATGCCGCGCTCCATCACGTCCGGGATGAGCCACTTCACCTCACCACCGGCCAGGAGCCGCTTCAAGCGGACCAGCTCCAGGTCTACGCCGCGCCTGGTGTCCAGCTCCTCCCGGACCTTCTTTACCGCCACCGTTGCATTCGTGAGGTTGTGGCTGTACTTCTCCGCTGAGCACGTGAACGGCTCTGGGTGGACTATCTCGGCGAAGCCGAGAAGGCCCGGCCCCTGCCTCAGGCGGGGACGGCGGGGGATCACCTGCATGTGAATCGGGCAGGCCGGGCACTTGAAGGTGTAGTAGGTCTGATCGAACACGGCGGCCTCCGTGGTGGGGTCCGTCGCCTGGCCTCCACCGGCGTCGAAGGCATCCCAGGCGGCATCCAGTTGCCGCTGGGTGTAGGCCAGGACGGCAGCCTCCACGTCAGTAGTGATCTCGACTGGCGGGGTGATAAGCTGAGTCACGAGTCAGTACCTTTCTTCGCTGAGCCCAGGGATTCCGGCCCTGGGCTTCGGCATGTCTGGGGTTGGTTCAGGCGGCCAGGCGGCCAGAGGTGCTGGCGGCGGTGCCGAAGATGGCGCGCAGCTTCGCGGCCTGTTCCGGGGTCAGCTCCGGCGCGCTCTCCACGATGGCCTTGACGGCGGCGGCCAGACGAACCTTCCGCATGGCTTCGCGGCGCTCCTCCGGGGAGCGGGAAGCCTGAAGGGCACGGCCAGCGCGGGACGCGCGCTCACGGGTCGACAGAGGCATGGCAACGCTCCATGAATCGGAGTAGTTGCGCGTGCCTCCGGCTGGCTGACCGGCGCGCGGGATGGGGCCAGAAGTGCCTCCGGCCCCCGGGTGCCATCCGGTTTTCTGCGTGGGACCGGCGGGCGGACCGTGCGCCAGGTGGCGCTGGTATCTCGCCTGCAACATGAACCCTAGCTCACTGAGCCCACCCTGGCTAGCTCAATGATCTAGCGTTTCCCCAGCTCAGGCCCCATTTCCAGTCCGCATCTGGACTGATTGGACAGTCTGTGCAGGTCACGGCCGGAGGATTTATACCCGCCTTAGTTGCGTGGTGACCCACCTCAACGCGGTGTCCGGCTCCAACGTGGCGATAGTGGTCGGCGCGGTGCTGCTGCTGGCCCGCTGGGCGCGCGCCGGTCCGCGTACCGCAGCCACGCTGTGTGTGCTCGCCCTGGTCGGGTTCGTCATCCTGGTACGGCCCTCGCCGAGCGTGGTGCGCGCCGCCGCGATGGGTGCGATCGGGCTCGCCGCGCTGGCCGCCGGGCGGTCCCGGTCGGCGCTGCCCGCGCTCGCCGCGGCGGTCACCGGACTGGTCCTGTACGACCCGGACCTCGCGGGCGACCCGGGGTTCGCGTTGTCGGTCTGCGCCACCGGGGGACTGCTGCTGCTCGCGCCGGGGTGGCGGGACGCGCTGCGCCGCCGGGGCGTACCGCCCGGGCTGGCCGAGGCGCTCGCCGTGCCGGCCGCCGCGCAGCTCGCCTGCGGCCCGGTGATCGCCGGACTGT
This sequence comes from Micromonospora sp. NBRC 110037, assembly GCF_001652995.1. Taxonomy (NCBI): domain Bacteria; kingdom Bacillati; phylum Actinomycetota; class Actinomycetes; order Micromonosporales; family Micromonosporaceae; genus Micromonospora; species Micromonospora sp. NBRC 110037. Next base: position 40,742 of record NZ_BBVA01000014.1, on the reverse strand, counting down.
CCGCGACGGTGAGCCTGGTGGCGGTGCCGGCGAACCTGTTGGCGGTGCCGGCCGTCGCGCCCGCCACTGTGCTCGGTGTGCTGGCGGCGGTGCTGTCGCCGGTGTGGCCGGGCGGCGCGGAGTTCCTGGCCTGGCTGGCGAGTTGGCCGGCGCGCTGGCTGGTGGCGGTGGCCGCGCACGGGGCGGACCTGCCGGCCGGGAACCTGCCCTGGGTGGGCGGGGTGGCCGGGGCCCTGCTGCTGGCGGGGGTGAGCGTGGCGCTGCTGCTCGCCTTCCGCCGACGCCGGGCGCGGCGGCTGGTCGCGGTCGTGGTGATGGCGGTGGTGCTCGGCGCGGCGCCGATCCGGTTGCTTGCCTCCGGCTGGCCGCCGCGCGGCTGGGTGGTGGTGGCGTGCGCGGTGGGACAGGGGGACGCCGTGGTGCTGCCGGTGGCGGCCGGCCGGGCCGTGGTGGTCGACGCCGGACCGGACCCGTCCGGCGTGGACGCCTGCCTGCGCCGCCTGCGCGTACGTGAGGTGTCGCTGCTGGTGGTCAGTCACTTCCACGTCGACCACGTCGGCGGCGTGGCCGGGGTGTTCCGGGGCCGGCGGGTGGGCGCGGTGGTGGGTCCGTCCTGGTCCGAGCCGCCCTACGGCGCCGCCCAGGTACGCGAGGCGGCCCGCCGGGCCGGTGCGCCGCTCGCCGCCGCGCAGGCGGGCTGGCGGTGGCGGGCCGGAGCGGTGGACCTGGTCGCGGTCGGGCCGCCGTACCCGCTGCGGGGCAGCCGGTCCGACCCGAACAACAACTCACTCGTCCTGACCGCCACCGTGGCCGGGGTACGGGTCCTGCTCGCCGGTGACGCCGAGACGGAGGAGCAGCGGGCGATGCTGGAGACGATGCCGGCCGCCGCGATCCGGGCCGACGTGCTGAAGGTGGCCCACCACGGCTCGGCGTACCAGGATCCGCAGTTCCTCGCCGCGGTGCGCCCGGCGGTGGCGCTGGTGTGCGTGGGCGTCGACAACGACTACGGGCATCCCAACGCCGGGCTGCTGGACCGGCTGGCCCGGGGCGGCGCGCGGGTGCTGCGTACCGACACCGGCGGTGACCTGGCCGCCGTGCGCGTCGGCGCCGGCCTCGCCGTGGTGACGCGCGGCCCCGATCCGGTACGACAGCGGTGAGGTGGCGAATCTTGTTGCGATAGATGGTGGATCAAGGCAAATGTCTGGATTTGCGCTGAGTGCGGGCTGTGCCGTCACAGTCCTCGATGACCAGGTCCGATCGGGTCGGAGGGCGTGCGAGTATGGGCGACGTGACCCCCGCCGACCTGCCTCCTATTGTGCTCGTCCTCGGCGACGAGGAGCTGCTCGCCACGCGAGCGGTGACCGAAGCCGTCGCCCGGGCCCGCGAGGTGGACCCCGACGTGGACGTGCGGGAATACCAGGCCGGCACGCTCACCGTCGGCGAGATCGCCGAGATGCTCAGCCCGTCGCTGTTCGGCGGCCGCCGGGTGCTGGTGCTCCGCTCCGGTCAGGACGCCCGCAAGGACCTGTCCACCGCGCTACTGGCGTACGCGAAGAACCCCGACCCGGACGTGCAGCTCGTCGTGCTGCACCTGGGCGGGGCCAAGGGCAAGGCGTTCGCCGACGGGCTTCGGGCGGCCGGTGCCACTGTGGTGCCGGCGATGAAGCTCAAGGGCGACCGGGAACGGGCCGCCTTCGTGCGGGACGAGATCCGTCGCAACGGGGGCAAGTGCACGCCGGACGCGGCCGACGCCCTGGTCGCGGCGGTCGGCAACGACATGCGTGAGCTGGCCGCCGCCTGCTCGCAGCTGCTCGCCGACACGGACGGGCGGATCAGCGCGGACACGGTGGCCCGCTACTACCGGGGGCGGGCCGAGGTGACCGGCTTCACGGTGGCCGACGCGACGATGGTCGGCGACGTGCCCGGCGCGCTGGAGGCGCTGCGCTGGGCGCTGCACGTCGGCGTCGATCCGGTGCCGATCGCCGACGCGCTGGCCGACGGCGTACGAACCGTGGCCCGGGTCGCCGCCGCCGGGCGGGGAAGCCCGTTCCAGCTGGCCAAGACGCTGGGCATGCCGGCCTGGAAGATCGAGAAGGCTCAGGTGCGGGCACGGGGCTGGACGCCGGAGGGCCTGGTCGAGGCGATGCGGGTGGCCGCCGAGTGCAACGCGGCGGTCAAGGGCGGCGCCGACGACCGGGCGTACGCGCTGGAGCGAGCCGTGTTCTCGGTGGCCGCGGCCCGGCAGGGCGGCGCCCGGTGACCCGATCGTGGTCGACTGTGGCCACGGACGAGGAGCGGTACCGCCCGCTCTACGCCCGGGTGCTGGGCCTGCGCTTCGTCAACCCGGGCGGGGTGCTCTGCTTCCTGTTCTTCGAGGGCGCGATGGCGCTCGCCGTGCTGCTCGCGCTCGCCGAACTGGTGAGCTGGTGGGCGGTGCTGGTGCTGCCGGTCGCGGTGGCCGCGATGGTCAAGCTCAACGACGTGGTCGCCGAGATGGTCGTCCGCACCGCGGCGCTGGTGCCCGAGCAGGAGCGGGACCGCTTCCGGCGGCAGATGGAGCCGGTGGTCGGCCGGGCCCGGGTGCCCGCGAGCGCCCGCGCGCTGCCGAGCGGCGCGGTCCGGAGCGTCCGGTCGTTGCCGGGCGGCACGCCAGCCGACTCCCGGGGCGTCCGCTACCACCACCCGCAACGCGCGACGTTCGACCGCCCGACCGAGCGCTAGCAGCGCCTCTTCCCCCGCGCCGCGCCCTGCGCCTTCGCGCGGAGATCTTGGTACGGAACCGCCCCTCAGGGGGCCGTTTCGTACCAAGATCTGCGGCGTGATCGGAGTGGGACAGCCGGAAGCCCCGTGGGCTCGATGGCCCCGGGGCTTCCGGTCGGGATCTGCGGTGCCGGTCAGGCAGAGAACGAGGCGACGCGCTTGGCGATCGCCGACTTCCGGTTGGCCGCCTGGTTGGCGTGGATGACACCCTTGCTGGCAGCCTTGTCCAGCTTCCGGGTGGCCTCACGCATCAGCACGGTGGCCTTCTCGGCGTCGCCCGCCTCGGCAGCCTCGTGGAACTTCCGGATGGCGGTCTTCAGCGACGACTTGACCGACTTGTTACGCAGCCGGCGCTTCTCGTTCTGCCGGTTGCGCTTGATCTGGGACTTGATGTTCGCCACGCGACAGCCTCGTCTTGATAGCTCGGGTTGGTCTGCTTTCGCGCACGACGAGCATGCGTCATCGCCGCGCGAAAAGCCAGGCTACCAGGTCGGTCCCCGACGAGCCAAAACGCCTCCGGCTGGGGCCCACCTGCCACCGTCACCAGCATGCCGTCGCACCCATGGACGCCGCCAGGCTGGCCGGCGTTCCCAGGCTGGTCGGGCGGCGCGCCAGCTCGGGGAGGTGGCGGGGTCAGGGCAAGTGTGATGCGGCCACCTCCCCGTGCTGGTGTGGATCAAGGGGGCGGTGGGATGCGCGCCACCTTGTTGAGCTGGGGTGGGTCATGGGGAACCGGCGGGGTGGGGCCAGGCCCAGCCTCGCCGCTCGGCCAGCCAGCTGAGCGCCTGCTCGCCGCTCCAGCGCTGGTGGGCGCGCAGGTGCGGGGACGCCGTCGACGGTCCGGCGGCGGCCCCGGTCAGGTAGTAGCCGGCCAGCGCGGCCAGCGTCACGTCCAGCGCATCAGCGGGCGCCCCTGCCACCGCCGGGTGACCGGCGAACGCGGCGTCCGCGTCCAGGCCACTGGCGTACGCGGTGAGCAACAGCCCGGCCAGGTCGAACCAGGCCGGCCCGTGACAGAGCCACGGCCAGTCGCACAGCCAGGCGCGCCCGCCGGAGTCGATCAGGAGGTTGTCCACCCGCAGGTCGCCGTGGGCCAGCCCGGGGGCCGCGTCGGCGTACCCGGGCAGGCGCGACTCCAGCGCCACCAGCTCGGCCAGCGGGGCGCCGGCGGCCTGCTCGGGCAGCGGCTCACGTCCGGCGGCCACCTCGCCCCACCAGAGGATGTCGTCGCGGGCCAGGTCCGCGAGCCGGGGGAGCGGTAGCGCGGCCAGCTGCGCAGGCGGGTCGGCGAGGGCGGCGGCCACCTCGGCGTACGTGGCGAGGGCGGCGTCCAGCTCGGCCGGCGCCCAGGGCAGCGCGGGGGTGTGCCCGTCGATCGCGTCGAGCGCCAGCGCGTACCAGCCGGACTCGGTGAGCGCCCAGCGCGGCCGGGGCACCGGCAGGCCGGCCGGGAGCCGGGCCAGGATCGCCGCCTCGTGGGCGTACCAGTCGACCAGGTGCCGTTGCCTGTGCAGCGCCGCCGCCTTGACGAACACGCGCTCCCCGTCGGGGCCGGTCAGCACGGCGGCGAATCCGCTGGTGAACCCGCCGGCGGCCACCCGTACCGCCGCCGGTTGGCCGCCGAGCCGGGCGGCCAGCGCGTTCCGCAGCCCGGCCGGCAGGTCGGTCCAGCCCGGCCGCACGGCCGTCGACCCGTACGCGACGGGCGGGAGTGAGATCGCACGCACCGCACCATGCTGCCGCACGCGGGCCGCGCCGCCCCGCCGCACCGGCGGCGCGCGGCGAACCGGCGCGTCGGAGGGCTCTGCCAGACTGCCTGCCATGAGGACCGACGAGTTCTGGCAGCTGATCGACGACGCCCGCGCCGGGGCCGGGGGAGAGCCCGACGCGGTCGCCGCCCGGGCGGTCGCGCTGCTGGCCGGGCGCGACCCGGAGGAGATCGTCGGGTACGCCCACCACCAGCGGCGGGTGCTCGCCGCCTCCTACCGGGTGGATCTCTGGGGCGCGGCGTACCTGATCAACGGCGGCGCCTCGGACGACGGCTTCGAGTATTTCCGGGGCTGGCTGATGACCCAGGGCCGGGCGGTGTTCGCCAAGGCGGTCGGCGACCCGGACTCGCTCGCCGAGTTGCCGCAGGTGCGGGCGGCGGCGCTCAGCGGCGAGGAGTTCGAGTGCGAGGACATGCTGGCGGTGCCGTGGGACGCGTACCGGAAGGCCACCGCGAGCGACCTGCCGGCCGAGCCTGACCCGGTGCCGGTGCCCGACCTGAACGACTTCTGGGACTTCGACGACGAGGAGGAGGCCCGGCGTCGGCTGCCGAGGCTGGCCACCCTCTTCGTGGAGCCACCCGTGGAATAGCAGTGGAGTAAAGGGGGAGTCCGGGCGCTCCCGGGGCGACGTGGGACCATGGAGGGGGCCGGCGGCGCGCCGGCCCGCTCACGTCAGCCGACCAGAACGGACCGCTGTGCCACCGACGCTCGATCCCGGCGCGAACGCTCCTGGTGCCACCGACCCGGCGCGCATCCGGAACTTCTGCATCATCGCCCACATCGACCACGGGAAGTCGACCCTGGCCGACCGGATGTTGCAGCTCACCGGTGTGGTCGACCCACGGCAGATGCGCGCGCAGTACCTGGACCGGATGGACATCGAGCGCGAGCGCGGCATCACCATCAAGAGCCAGGCCGTGCGGATGCCGTGGACGATCCGCGAGGGCGACCGGGCCGGTGAGACGGCCGTGCTCAACATGATCGACACTCCGGGCCACGTGGACTTCACCTACGAGGTGTCCCGTTCGCTGGCTGCCTGCGAGGGTGCGATCCTGCTCGTCGACGCCGCGCAGGGCATCGAGGCGCAGACGCTCGCCAACCTCTACCTGGCGCTCGAGAACGACCTGCACATCATCCCGGTGCTCAACAAGATCGACCTGCCGGCCGCCCAGCCGGAGAAGTACGCCGAGGAGCTGGCGCACCTGATCGGCGGCGATCCGGCGGACTGCATCAAGGTCTCCGGCAAGACCGGCGAGGGCGTGCCGTACCTGCTGGACGAGATCGTCCGGCAGTTCGTGCCGCCGGTGGGTGACGCCGAGGCCCCGGCCCGCGCGATGATCTTCGACTCGGTGTACGACGTCTACCGGGGCGTGGTCACGTACGTCCGGGTGATCGACGGCCGGATCTCGGCCCGGGACCGGATCAAGATGATGTCCACCGGCGCGGTCCACGAGCTGCTGGAGATCGGTGTCATCTCGCCGGAGATGGTCAAGGCCGAGGCGCTCGGCGTCGGCGAGGTGGGCTACCTGATCACCGGCGTGAAGGACGTGCGCCAGTCCCGGGTCGGTGACACGGTCACCATCAACAACAACCCGGCCAAGGAGGCGCTCGGCGGTTACAAGGACCCGAAGCCGATGGTCTACTCGGGGCTCTACCCGATCGACGGCTCGGACTACCCGAACCTGCGCGAGGCGCTGGACAAGCTCAAGCTCAACGACGCCGCGCTGGTCTACGAGCCGGAGACCTCCGGCGCGCTGGGCTTCGGCTTCCGCTGCGGCTTCCTCGGCCTGCTGCACCTGGAGATCATCCGGGAGCGGCTGGAGCGGGAGTTCAACCTCGACCTGATCTCCACCGCCCCGAACGTGGTCTACCGGGCCATCCAGGAGGACGGCGAGGAGATCGTGGTCACCAACCCGAGCGAGTACCCGACCGGCAAGATCGCGGAGGTGTACGAGCCGACGGTGCGGGCGACGGTGCTGACCCCGAACGACTACGTCGGCGCGGTGATGGAGCTGTGCCAGGGCCGCCGGGGCAGCCTGCTCGGCATGGACTACCTCTCCGCCGACCGGGTGGAGCTGCGCTACACGCTGCCGCTGGCCGAGATCATCTTCGACTTCTTCGACCAGCTCAAGAGCCGTACCAAGGGTTACGCCTCACTGGACTACGAGCCCTCCGGCGAGCAGGCGTCGGACCTGGTGAAGGTGGACATCCTGCTGCACGGCGAGCCGGTCGACGCGTTCAGCGCGATCGTGCACAAGGACAAGGCGTACACGTACGGCACGACGATCGCGGCGAAGCTGCGTTCGCTGATCCCGCGCCAGCAGTTCGAGGTGCCGATCCAGGCGGCGATCGGCAGCCGGGTGATCGCCCGGGAGACCATCCGCGCGATCCGCAAGGACGTGCTCGCCAAGTGCTACGGCGGTGACATCAGCCGCAAGCGCAAGCTGCTGGAGAAGCAGAAGGAGGGCAAGAAGCGGATGAAGATGGTGGGCCGGGTGGAGGTCCCCCAGGAGGCGTTCATCGCGGCGCTCTCGTCCGACTCCGGTGACGGCAAGCCCGCCGGCAAGAAGTAGCGGTCCGGCTCCGCGCAGCGGCCGGCGTCCCCTCGCAGGGGCGCCGGCCGTTCGCGTACCCAGGAGATTTTCAGCCTCTGGCAGCGCTCCCACCTGCGGGTTCGCGTCAGTCGGGAGGGTGGCGGTCGATACGGCCGGTTTCGGTTTTCGATGCGTCGGGCACTTAGCGGTCACGACAGCAACCGCACAGAACGTGCGAAATCGCTTTAGGAGGACGACCGTGGAGTTCACCGTCTGGGGCATCATCACCGCGCTGGTCGTGGGTCTGATCGTCGGCGCGCTGGGCCGGCTGGTCGTGCCGGGCCGGCAGAACATGCCGATCTGGCTGCACATGGTGATCGGCGTCGGCGCGGCGCTGCTGGGCACCGTCCTGGCCCGCGCGCTCGGCATCGCCACGCAGACCGCCGGCATCGACTGGGCCGAGCTGGCCGTGCAGGTCGTGCTCGCCGCCATCGGTGTGGCCCTGGTGGCCGGCGTCGGCCGCCGCAGCAGCGTCTCGCGTTACTGATCGACGCATCACGCGCCTCGACGGGTGCCCGGCCGCATCGGCCGGGCACCCGTCGGCGTATTCGGCGCATTGAACCCCGTCGGTGTGCCGGGCCCGCCCGCCGCGCCCGGTTTCGGGGAGAAGTAGCAGGTCAGGGTACGTCTGAACAATTCGTCATCGGAGTCGGTTTGGATTTCCGGGCGGTCGGGAACTTAGCGATCACGACAGTAACCACACAAAAACGTGTGACCGGATCTTAAGGAGGAGGGCGACCATGGAGCTCACCGTTTGGGGCATCATCACGGCGCTGGTCGTTGGTCTGATCGTCGGCGCGCTGGGCCGGCTGGTCGTGCCGGGCCGGCAGAACATGCCCATGTGGCTGCACATGCTGATCGGCGTCGGCGCCGCGCTTCTGGGCACGCTCGTCGCCCGGGCCTCCGGCTTCGCCGAGACCGCCGGCATCGACTGGCGCGAGCTGATGCTGCAGGTGCTGTTCGCCGCGATCGGCGTGGCCCTGGTGGCCGGTGTCGGCCGTCGCCGCGGCGTCTCGCGCTACTGACCCCGCACCACGCGCCTCGACGGGCGCCCGGCCTCACCGGCCGGGCGCCCGTCGGCGTTCGTGGGCTCTGAACTGCCCGGACGGCATCGATGTCGGCCGGGCCCCGGCTGCGATACGGTCGCCTGTGCCCTCCGTCACGAACACCCCCTGTTGTAAAGGAAATTTTCCTACTAAGGTGCGGCGGAGAAGGTTAGTGCCAAACGGCCCTGAGGGAGATATGGCGTGAACAGGTGGAAGCGGCTGGCTCCGGTCACCGCCATCGTGGCGTCGGCCGCGTTGGTGCTGACCGCGTGCGGTGGCTCCGGCGACGACGACAAGGCCGCCGACAACAGCAAGCTCACTGTGTGGATGATGGGTGAGGGCGGCGACGCCCAGACCGCGTTCCTCGACAGCGTCGAGGCGGAGTTCAAGAAGAAGCACCCCGAGACCGACGTGGTGGTGCAGTACATCCCCTGGCTCGAGGCGCCGAAGAAGTTCCAGGCCGCGCTCGCCGGTGGCGAGGGCCCGGACGTCACCGAGCTGGGCAACACCGAGACCCAGGGCTGGGCCGCTCAGGAGGCCCTGGCCGACGTCTCGGACAAGTTCAACGCCTGGTCCGAGGGCAAGGACATCCTGCCCGACCTGGTCAAGAACGCTCAGCTCGACGGCAAGCAGTACGGCGTGCCGTGGTACGCCGGCGTGCGCGCCGTCTACTACCGCACCGACTGGTTCGCCGAGGCCGGCGTGAAGCCGCCGACGACCTGGGACGAGATGGTCGCCGCCGCGAAGGCCGTGCAGGCCAAGAAGCCCGGCACCTACGGCATCGCCCTGCCCGGCAACTCCGAGCTGCCGTTCTACTCCTTCCTCTGGAGTGCCGGCGCGGAGATCGCCACCAAGGAGGGGGACAGCTGGAAGTCCGGCTACAACACCCCCGAGGCGCAGAAGGCGGTCAAGTTCTGGACCGACCTGGTGACAGTGCACAAGGTCGCCCCGCCGGCCGCCGCCGGGTGGAACGAGGTCGACGCCCGTACCCAGTTCGCCACCGGCAAGGCCGCGATGGCGTTCGCCGGTAGCTGGCAGGGCGGCGCGATGAAGAAGGACAACCCGGACATCGAGAAGGTCTGGGGCACGTTCCCGATCCCCGGCCCGGACGGCAAGGCCGCCCCGGCGTTCGCCGGGGGCTCCGACATCGCCATCTGGAAGGACAGCGAGCGGCAGGCGCTGGCCTGGGACTACATGACCGTGCTGCTGAGCAAGCAGAAGGACAAGGAGTTCGCCAGCAGCCTCGGGTTCTTCCCGGTCTACCAGGACCTGGTCAGCAGCGGTGACTACGCCAACGACAAGGTGATGGCGGCGTTCGCCACCGCTATCCAGAACACCAAGCTGACCCCGCTCACCCCGAAGTGGGTCGAGGTCAGCCGCACCAAGACGGTGACCCAGGCGATGAACAGCTCGGTCATCAAGGGCCAGAAGACGGTCGAGAAGGCCACCGCCGACGCGGCCACCGAGATCGAAAGCATCCTCAACGCCAAGTGACCACGCTGACCGAGGCCACCGGCGAGGCCGCCGCGCGGGAGACCCCCGCGCGGCGGCGCCGTCGCCGGGTGGACCACCTTCCGTACCTGCTGCTCCTGCCCTGCCTGGCGATCATCGCCGTGCTGCTGCTCTGGCCGCTCGGCCAGGTCGTGTGGATGTCCTTCCACAAGCTGGACAGCGTCCGGCAGCTGCGCGGCGACCGCGAGTGGCCGTGGATCGGCCTGGCCAACTACGCCCAGATCCTCGGCGACCCGTTCTTCCGTACGGTGCTGCGCAACACGGTGCTGTTCGCGGTCGCCAACGTGGCGCTCACGATGGTCCTCGGCACGCTGGTCGGGCTGCTGCTCAACCGCCTGGGCAAGAAGATGGCCACGTTCGTGGCGAGCTGCGTGATGCTCGCCTGGGCCACCCCGGCGCTGACCGGCACGATCGTCTGGAAGTGGATCTTCGACGACACGAGCGGCCTGGTCACGTGGCTGTTCAACAAGCTCCCGGACGGGCTGTCCACGGCGCTGTTCGGGCGCAGCGACTGGACCGGGTACGGCTGGTTCAACGACCCGCTGCTGTTCTTCGCCATCCTGACGCTCGTGGTGGTCTGGCACTCGTTCCCGTTCATCGCGGTGAGCGTGCTGGCCGGGCTCAAGAGCGTGCCGACGGAGTTGCAGGAGGCGGCCCGGGTCGACGGCGCCGGCCCGTGGAAGGTGTTCTGGAAGGTGACGTTCCCGATCCTGCGGCCGGTCTTCGGCATCCTCGTGGTGCTCTCCACGATCTGGGACTTCAAGGTCTTCACCCAGCAGTTCGTGCTGGCCGGCGGCACCCAGGACCGGTCGACGTTCATGCTGTCGATCTACTCGTACGCGGAGGCGTTCTCACCGCCGCCGAAGTACGGCCTCGGCTCCGCCATCGCCGTGATCCTCACCGTGATCCTGCTCGTGGTGACCGCCCTGTACGTCCGCATGGTGCTGCGGCAGGAGGACGAATGATGAAGAAGATCGCCCTCAACGGCGCGGGCCTGCTGGTCGCGCTCTTCGCCGCGTTCCCGGTCTACTGGATGGTGGCGACGTCGCTGAAGCCCAACCGGGAGATCTTCTCGTCCACGCCCCGGCCGGTGCCGGCCGAGCCGACGCTGGAGCACTACCGGGAGATCCTCACCGGCAACCTGATCCCGGGCGTGACGTTCACCGACTTCTTCCTCAACAGCGTGCTCGTCGCGGGGGCCACGGTGCTGCTGAGCGGGCTGGTCGCGCTGCTCGCCGCGACAGCCGTGGCCCGGTTCCGGTTCAAGCTGCGCACCACGTTCCTGATCATGCTGCTGGTGGTGCAGATGATCCCGCTGGAGGCGCTGGTCATCCCGCTGTTCCTGATGATCCAGCGGCTCGGTCTCTACAACACGCTGCCCAGCCTGATCCTCACGTACCTCGGCTTCTCGCTGCCGTTCGCGGTCTGGATGCTGCGCGGCTTCGTCGCAGCGGTGCCGAAGGAACTGGAGGAGGCCGCCGCCATCGACGGCGCCAGCCGGGCCCAGACGTTCCGCAAGGTGCTGTTCCCGCTGGTCGCGCCCGGCCTGGTCGCCACCAGCATCTTCTCGTTCATCACCGCCTGGAACGAGCTGATCTTCGCGCTGACCTTCATCAACGACCAGCAGAAGTACACGCTGCCGGTGGCGATGACGTTCTTCTTCGGCCGCGACGACACCGCCTGGGGCTCGGTGATGGCCGCGTCCACGCTGTTCACCCTGCCGGTGATCGTCTTCTTCCTGCTGGTGCAGCGCCGGATGGTCTCCGGCCTGGTCGCGGGAGCCGTGAAGGGCTGAGGGCGGCGGGCCGGTCAGGCCGCGGCGAACACCTCGGCGCGTACCTCGGTGGCCGGGTCGCCCTTCACCCGGGCCCAGGAGCCCTGCTCGGCGGTCCACTCCAGGTTGCCGAAGCGGACCTTCTTCACGCCGTGGTCGTCGGCGTGCGAGACCAGCCAGTGCGCGTACCGCCAGCCGTTGCGGTCGTCGCCCGCCGGCACGGTGAGCGCGGTCAGGTCCGTCGCCGTGGCCAGCCGGGGCAGCCCCCAGTCCAGCGACAGGCTCTCCAGCACGGCGCTGGCGGCGGCCGGCCCGCGCATCGTCGGCGGCGAACTCACCGTGCAGGCCACCGCGCCGGTCGCGTGGCCGAGCAACGCGCGGGTCAGGACCTCCGACTCGTCGGCCCACTTCTCGTACGCCTCGGGGAAGGCCGACCGCTGCACCCGCTGGGCGGCGTCGGTGACCCGCATCCGCTCCCAGCCCTTGACCTTCTTCAGCGCGGCGTAGAACTTGTTCGCCGCGTACCGCGGGTCCTGGACCTGCTCCGGGGTGCCCCAGCCCTGGCTCGGGCGCTGCTGGAACAGGCCGAGCGAGTCGCGGTCGCCGTGCGCGATGTTGCGCAGGTGCGACTCCTGGTACGCGGTCGCCAGCGCCACCACCACCGCCCGCTCGGGCATCCGGCGCTGCATGCCGATGGCCGCGATGGTCGCCGCGTTCGCCATCTGGTCGGCGCCGAGCACCACCTCGCCGTCGGCCTGCACCGTGCAGGTCCGGCTGGCCAGGGGGAGCCGCAGGTGCTCGCCGAACTGCTTGGTCACGACATAGACCGCGAGCAGCGCCAGTACGCACACCGCAACACCAGATGCCACGATCGCCGCTCGCGTCCGCACCCGCACCCCCTGTCCCGACAGTCCGACAAGCGTACGTCGGCCCCGCGCCGCCGCGTCTCGTCCGAGTGGCCGTCCCGCCACCACGTGACCGGCGCCGTGCCGCCGGGCGGGGCCCGCCACCACCGAAGGTGACCAGCCGGGCCCCGCCGCGTACCTCAGTCTCCGGCGGGCACCCAGGCGGCGGGACGCTTCTCCCGGAACGCCATGACGCCCTCACGCCCCTCGTCCGAGAGGAAGTACCCGGTGGACAGCGCCGCCAACTCGGCGATCTCGGCCCGCAGGTCCGTCGCGGCGGGCCGGCGCAGCAGCTCCTTCGCCCCGGCCAGCGCCCCCGGCGCGCCCCTGACCAGCGAGGCGCAGTAACGCTCGACGGCGGCGTCCAGCTCGCCGGCCGGCACCGCGGCGGTGACCAGGCCGACCTCGGCGGCGCGGCGGCCGTCGAACGTGTCGCCGGTCAGGTACAGCTCGGCGGCGGCCCGCTGGTCCAGCCGGGGCAGCACGGTCGCCGAGATCACCGCCGGGATCACGCCGATCCGCACCTCGGTGAACGCGAACGTCGCCTCCTGCGCGCAGACCGCCAGGTCGGCGGCGGCGATCAGGCCCAGCCCGCCGGCCCGGGCCGGCCCGGCGACCTTCGCGACCACCGGCTTCGGGCACTCCCGCACCGCCACCAGCACGTCGCCGAGCATCCCGGCGGGCACCGTGCCACTGGCGTACGCGGCGGCGGTCTCCTTCAGGTCGGCGCCGGAGCAGAAGACCGGGCCGGTGTGGTCGAGCACGATCGCGCGTACCGCGTCGTCGGCGACCGCGTCGGCCAGCCCGGCCAGCAGCTGGGTCATCAGGGGCGTGGAGAGCGCGTTGCGGTTGTGCGGGCTGTCCAGGGTGAGGGTGGTCACCCCACGGGCCGTGGCGACTCGCACGAGAGCGTCCGGAGAGGTCATGCCGGGCACACTAGTGGCCATGCCCGGCGTCCTTCCAGAAGGCGAACCCGTCCCGCGCGACGGATCGCTGCCCGCCACCGCCCGTCGCGCCGTCGGCGCGCGCGGCTTCGGCGTGTACGTCCACGTGCCGTTCTGCGCCAGCCGGTGCGGTTACTGCGACTTCAACACGTACACCGCCTCCGAGCTGGGCGGCGGGGCGAGCCGGGAGACGTACGCCGACTCGGTGCTGGCCGAGCTGGCGCTGGCCGCCCGGGTGCTGGGCGACTCGCCGCCGCAGCGGGTCGACACCGTCTTCGTCGGCGGCGGCACGCCGACCCTGCTGCCCGCCGACGACCTGGCCCGGATCCTCGACGGCATCGACCGCGTCTGGGGGCTGGCCGCCGACGCGGAGGTGACCACCGAGGCCAACCCGGAGTCGGTGACCCCGGAGTCGCTCAAGACGCTGCGGGCGGCCGGCTACACCCGGATCTCGCTGGGCATGCAGTCCGCCGCGCCCGGGGTGCTCGCGGTGCTGGACCGGCGGCACAGCGCGGGCCGGGCCACCGCCGCCGCGCTGGAGGCGCGCGACGCCGGGTTCGAGCACGTGAACCTGGACCTGATCTACGGCACGCCGGGCGAGACGGCAGACGACTTCGCTGCCTCGCTGGCCCAGGTGGTCGACGCCGGGGTGGACCACGTCAGCGCGTACGCCCTGATCGTGGAGGACGGCACCCGGCTGGCCGCGCGGATGCGCCGGGGCGAGCTGCCGTACCCCTCCGACGACGTGGCGGCGGACCGCTACCTGGCCGCGGAGGCGGCGCTCGGCGCGGCCGGCTTCTCCTGGTACGAGGTGTCGAACTGGGCCCGCTCGGCGGCGGCGGCGTGCCGGCACAACCTGCTCTACTGGACCGGCGCCGACTGGTGGGGCCTGGGCCCGGGGGCGCACAGCCACGTCGGCGGCGTGCGCTGGTGGAACGTCAAGCACCCGAGCGCGTACGCGGCGCGGCTGGCCGAGGGCGCCTCGCCGGCACTGGCCCGGGAGGTGCTCAGCGCGGACGAGCAGCACATGGAGGACGTGATGCTGCGGGTGCGGCTCGCCTCCGGGCTGCCGCTGGACGTGCTGGACGAGCCCGGCCGGGCGGGCGCCGAGCGGGCCCGGGACGCCGGGCTGCTCGACGCCGGGGCGTACGCGCGGGGGCTTGTGGTGCTGACGCTGCGCGGACGGCTGCTGGCCGACGCGGTGGTACGCGACCTGCTGCCGTGACCGACGCCGGCCGGCCGCCCCCTCGGCCGGCCGGCGGTGTCACTTCACGAAGTTGTAGGTCATCGGGTAGCGGTAGAGCACACCCTCGTTGGCCTTGACCCCGCCGATGATCCCGAAGATCAGCGGCACCAGCCAGACCAGCATCGGGACGAAGAACAGGATCCCGCAGGTGATGACCGTGATCACCCAGGCGAGGACGCTGGCGATGGTCCAGGTGATCTGGAAGTTCAGCGCCGCGACCGCGTGGGCGCGTACGGTCGGCGACTGCTGGCCGCGGGTCATCATCGCGATCAGCGGGGCGACCCAGCCGAGCAGACCGCCACCGATGATGACGCCCGCGGCGCCACCGAAGTGCGCCACCAGGGCCCAGGTCTTCTCGTCGTTGTTGGCGTACCCGGCCGGGCCGTAGCCGCCACCGCCGGGATAGCCGCCACCGGCGCCGTAGCCCGGCGCGCCGGCCGGCGGGGGGTAACCACCAGGGGGCGGGTAGCCGCCCGGCGGAGGCTGGGCACCGGGGGGCGGGTAGCCGCCCGGGGGCGGATAGTCACCGGGCGGGGGATACCCGCCCGCGCCCGGCGCGCCGGACAGTGGAGCGGTGGGCGGCTCGCCGGAGCCGTAGGGCGCCGACGGGTCGGGCTGGGGGCCGGAGTCCCCTGCTCCGGGAGGGCGAGGAGGTTCAGTCATGGAGGTCACGGTAGGGCCAGCGGGCAAGTCGCACCAGGGCGACACAGACCGAGCGTGACCGGCTGTTCGGCCCTGGCGTGCCGCGTGGTGTGGTGGGCCGCACCGCAGGTCCGTCAGGCGATCATCGCGTCGGTGGGGGTGCCGACGTAGACTGGCACTCGCTACAGTCGAGTGCCAGCCGCCCGGCGGATGCCGCGTGCCGGCCCGGCCGAGGTGTGTCAGGAGGTGGGGACATGGGTCTCGACGACCGCAAACTCGCCGTGCTGCGCGCGATCGTCGAGGACTACGTCGCCACGCAGGAGCCGGTGGGCAGCAAGGCCCTGGTCGAGCGGCACCAGCTCGGCGTCTCCCCGGCGACGGTGCGCAACGACATGGCGGTGCTGGAGGAGGAGGGCTACATCCGGCAGCCGCACACCAGCGCCGGCCGGGTGCCCACCGACCGCGGCTACCGCCTCTTCGTGGACCGGCTCTCCCGGGTCAAGCCGCTCAGCCCCGCCGAGCGCCGCGCCATCGAGCGCTTCCTGGTCGGCGCGGTCGACCTGGACGACGTGGTGCACCGCACGGTCCGGCTGCTCGCCCAGCTCACCCGGCAGGTCGCCGTGGTGCAGTACCCGAGCCTGGCCCGGTCCAAGGTGCGTCACCTGGAACTCGTGCCGATCTCCACCACCCGGCTGATGGTCGTCATGATCGCCGACACCGGCCGGGTCGAGCAGCGGCTCGTCGAGCTGCCCGCCCCGGTTCCCGCCGACGACGTGACCGACCTGCGCCGGCTGGTGAACGAGAAGCTCGTCGGCAGCCAGCTCTCCGAGACGCCGCCGCTGGTGCAGGCCCTGGTGGACGAGTCCGCGCCGCACCTGCGCCCGGCCATGACCACGCTGTCCACGGTGCTGCTGGAGACGCTCGTGGAACGGCACGAGGAGCGCCTCGCGCTGGCCGGCCAGGCCAACCTCACCCGGGGCGGCCTGCTCGACTTCCAGGGCTCGCTGCGGCCGATCCTGGAGGCGCTCGAAGAAGAGGTAGTGCTGCTCAAACTGATCGGCGAGACCGAGCCGAGCACCACCCGCGTGCTGATCGGCGACGAGAACGAGTTCGACAACCTGCGGGCCGCCTCGGTGGTCAGCACCGGCTACGGACCGGGCAGCACCATCGTCGGTGGGCTCGGCGTGCTCGGGCCGACCCGGATGGACTACCCCGGCAATATCGCCATGGTGAGGGCCGTGGCACGCTACGTGGGCGAACTGCTGGCCCAGAACTGACCAGTCAGGGCCGACGGCCGGTTGCGGCCGACGACCGGAGCGACGCGAGACGAACATGAGGACACCTAACGCAGTGGCCAGGGACTACTACGGCATTCTCGGCGTGAGCCGGGAAGCCTCCGACGACGAGATCAAGCGCGCCTACCGCAAGCTGGCGCGGCAGTACCACCCGGACGTCAATCCGGACCCGGAGGCCCAGGAGAAGTTCAAGGACATCAACGCCGCGTACGAGGTCCTCTCGGACGACCGGAAACGGCAGATCGTCGACCTCGGCGGCGACCCGCTCGCCCCCGGCGGCGGTGGCATGGGCGGCCCGGGCGGGCCCGGCGGCGCCGGTCCGTTCGTCGGTTTCCAGGACATCATGGACGCGTTCTTCGGCGGCGCGGCGGGCGGCAGCCGGGGACCCCGGCCGCGCACCCGGCCCGGCGCGGACGCGATCCTGCGCCTGGAACTGGACCTCAACGAGACCGCGTTCGGCGTCGAGGCGCCGATCACCGTCGACACCGCGGTGCTCTGCACCACCTGCTCCGGCGCCGGCACCGCAGCCGGTACCCACCTGGCCACCTGCGAGGCGTGCGCCGGCCGGGGCGAGGTGCAGTCGGTGCAGCGCACGTTCCTCGGCCAGGTGGTCTCCGCCCGGCCGTGCACCGTCTGCCAGGGCTACGGCACCACCATCCCGCATGCCTGCCCGACCTGCGCCGGTGAGGGCCGGGTGCGTACCCGCCGCTCGCTGACCGTCAAGATCCCGGCCGGCGTCGAGGACGGCATGCGGATCCGCCTGGCCCAGCAGGGCGAGGTCGGCCCGGGCGGCGGCACCGCCGGCGACCTCTACGTGGAGATCCACGAGCGGCCGCACGACGTCTACTCCCGCAAGGGCGACGACCTGCACTGCCGGGTGACGGTGCCGATGACCGCCGCCGCGCTCGGCACCCGGCTGACCATCAAGACGCTGGACAGCGAGGAGACCGTCGACGTCAAGCCCGGCACCCAGCCCGGCAGCACGCTGCGGCTGCGCGCCCGGGGCGTACCGCACCTGCGCGGCACCGGCCGGGGTGACCTCTACGTGCACCTGGACGTGCGTACCCCGACCAAGCTCGACGCCGACCAGGAGCGGATGCTGCGCGACTTCGCCAAGACCCGCGGCGAGGAGGTCGCCGAGCTGACCAAGCAGGGCGGCTTCTTCTCCCGGATGCGCGACGCCTTCAACGGGCACGCCTGAGGTGTCCGCCCCGCTGTTCCTGGTCGAGGCGCTGCCCACCGGTGACACGCTGACGCTGGACGGCCCGGAGGGCCACCACGCGGCCACCGTGCAGCGGCTGCGGGCCGGTGAGGAGCTGCTGCTCGCCGACGGCCGGGGCGGCACCGCCGCCGCGGTGGTCACCGCCGTCGGCCGGGGCACGCTCGACCTGCGCGTCACCAGCCGGGGGTACGCGGACGCGCCCGTCCCGCGGCTCGTCGTGGTGCAGGGCATCGCCAAGGGCGACCGGGGTGAACTCGCCGTGCAGGCGATGACCGAGGTCGGGGTGGACGAGATCGTGCCGTGGGCGGCGTCCCGCTCGGTGGCGCAGTGGCGCGGCGACCGGGGCGTACGGGCCCGGCAGAAGTGGGTGGCCACCGCCCGGGAGGCGGCCAAGCAGGCCCGCCGCCCGTGGCTGCCGGTGGTGGCCGGCGCCCCGGACGAGTCCACCGCCACGGTGGCCCGCCGGATCGCCGGCGCGGCCGCCGCGTTCGTGCTGCACGAGGGCGCGCAGGACCGGCTGACCACAGTCGACCTGCCGACGGCCGGGGAGATCGTCCTGGTGGTCGGCCCGGAGGGCGGCATCGCCGACCACGAGCTGGCCACGTTCGCCGAGGCGGGCGCCCGCACGGTCCGCCTGGGCCCGTCGGTGCTGCGTACGTCCACAGCAGGCGTGGCAGCCCTGACAGTCCTGGCCACCCGCCTGACCCACTGGTAGCGGGGGAGGGGTGGGTCAGGAGCGGAGGTAGGAAGCGCCGTTCAGGTCGATGATCGTTCCCGCCGCCCACTCGGCCTCGGGGCTCGCCAGCCAGTGCACCGCCGCCGCGATCTCCTCCGGACGCGCCACCCGGTGGAACGGGGACTGCGCGCGTACCGCCTCGCCCCGCTCTGCCTTCAGGTGCTCGTTGGTCATGTCCGTCTCGACGAAGCCGGGCGCCACGCAGGCCACCCCGATGCCGTACGGCGCCAGGGCCACCGCCAGCGACTGGGCCATCGCGTTCATCCCGGCCTTGCTGGCCCCGTACGCCGGGTTGGCCGGCTCGCCCCGGAACGCGCCCCGGGACGAGACGTTGACGATCCGGCCCCCACTGTCGCGCATGTGCTGCGCGGCGCACCAGGCCGCGTTCGCCGCGCCGACCAGGTTGGTGTCGAGCACCTCCCGCCACCGCGTCCGCCACTGCTCGTAGCTGCTCTCGAAGACCGGGTGCGGGGGATCGGCCGGCCCGAACACACCGGCGTTGTTCACCAGCACGTCGAGGCCACCGAGCCGCTGGGCCGCCTCGTCCACCATGGCGCGTACCGCGTCGGGGTCGGCCAGGTCGGCGCGCACCACCACGTGCCCGTCGCCGGGCAGCTCGGCGCGCAGCCGCTCCGCCAGCTCGGCGGAGTCCCGGTGGTGGATCGCCACCCGGTCCCCACCTGCGGCGAACGCTCGCGCCACCGCCCGCCCGATGCCCCGCGAGGCCCCCGTCACCAGCACCGCCCGTCCCGCCATGGCGGCCATCCTGCCGCACCGGCCCGGGGTGTTAAGAAGGGCCCCTTCCCATGCCGGAGGCGTTAAGCGGGGGCCCTTCCTTACACTGCTGCGATGGACTGCCTCTTCTGCCGGATCGTCGCCGGGGAGATTCCCGCCACCATCGTCCGCGAGACCGCCACCACCCTGGCCTTCCGGGACATCGACCCGAAGGCGCCCACGCACGTGCTGGTGATCCCGAAGGAGCACTACGCCGACGTGGCCACGCTGGCCCAGGGCGCGCCCGAACTGGCCGGTGAGGTGCTCCAGACCGCCGCCGTGGTGGCAGAGGAGGAGGGCCTGACCGTGGACGGGTTCCGGCTGATGTTCAACACCGGCCCGTACGGCGGCCAGGAGGTCTTCCACGTGCACGCCCACCTGCTCGGCGGCGCGCCGCTCGGCCCGATGCTCTGCCGATGACCGACGTCTCGGACCGGCTCGGCCGGATGGTGCGCCAGGCCCAGGCCACCGGGCGGATCCCGGCGGTGTCGGCCGCCCTGCACCGCGCCGACCGGCCGCTCTGGACCTGCGCCGTGGGCGACACCGGCAACGACACCCCGCTGGGGCCGGAGACGGTGTTCCGGATCGGCTCGGTCACCAAGACGTTCACCGCGGTACTCGTCATGCAGTGCCGCGACGACGGCCTGCTCGACCTGGACGACCCGGTCGGGCGGCACCTCGACCTGCCGGCGCACGGCGAGCTGACCGTACGCCGGCTGCTGTCGCACACCGCCGGCCTGCAACGCGAGCCCCACGGCGACGTGTGGGACAGCCTGCGCGCCCCGGCCGTCGAGGAGCTGCTGGCCGACCTGGCCCGGGTCGAGCGGGTGCTGCCCACCGGGCGGCGCTTCCACTACTCCAACCTCGGCATGGCCCTCCTGGGCGAGATGGTGGCCCGGCTGCGCGGCGGGACCTGGGCCGAGGTGCTGGCCGACCGGGTCCTCGCCCCGCTCGGGCTGACCGCCACCGGTCCGGCCCCGACCGAGCGTGCCGCGACCGGGTTCCTGGTCGACGCGTACTCCGACGAGGCCCACCCGGAGCCACCGGCCGACTTCGGCGCGGTGGCCCCCGCAGCCCAGCTCTGGAGCACCGCGCCGGACATGGCCCGCTGGGCCGCCTTCCTGGCCGACCCGGCGGCGCTCGACCCGGACGGCGCGGTGCTCGCCGCGGCCACCGTCGAGGAGATGCGCTGGCCGCTCACCACCACCGACGAGTCGGTCTGGACGGCCGGCTTCGGCCTCGGGCTGATCCTGGTGCCGCAGCCCGAGCGGGTGACCCACGTGGGGCACGACGGCGCGATGCCCGGATTCCTCGCCGCCGTCTACGGGCGGCGCGGCGGGCAGGGCACCGCCGGGGCGATGGGCGCCGCGGTGCTCGGCTCGTCCGGCGCCGGCGTGGAGGTGTTCGACCTGGCGCACCGGCTGCTCGCCGCCGCCGCCGAGCACGACCCGGCGGAGATCGAGCCGTGGCGTCCCGGCCCGCCCGCGCCGGCGCACCTGCGCGGCATGCTGGGCCGCTGGTGGGGCGAGGGCTTCGAGTACGTCTTCTCCTGGCACGACGGGACGCTGCGGGCCCGGGGCGCGGACGACCCGGCCGGGAAGCCGCCGGCGGTGTTCGCGCCGCTGCCGGACCGGCCGGACGTGTTCCGCACGGTCTCCGGCCGCGAGGTGGGGGAGCTGCTGCGGCTCACGCGCGACGAGCACGGCGTGGTGGTCCGGATGCACTGGGCGACCTACCGCTTCACCCGCCGCCAGGAGACCTTCGACGGGTACGACTTCCGCGCCGGTGACTGATCGCCGAGCGCCGGAAATGGGCGCGGTGTGCGCGGTGCCGACCCGATACGATGGGAGGTAACCGTACGCCGCGCCAGCAGGGCCCGGCACAGAGAAGCGGAGAGCAGGTGGCGCAGGGCCCGACGGCCCGACCTATGACCGGCACCCCACCTCCCGGCACGCCGCGCGTGCAGACCAGGATCACGGTCGGAGACCAGAAGATCATGGTGAACCTGCTCGGCGCGGGCGACGAGATCCTGCGACTCGTCGAGCGTTCGGTCAACAGCGACGTCCACGTGCGCGGCAACGAGATCACCATCACCGGCGCGCCCGCCGACAACGCCCTCGCCGAGCGTCTCTTCAGTGAGCTGCTCGAACTGATCGAGAAAGGCGAGACCCTGACCACAGACGCGGTACGGCGTACCGTCGGCATGCTCGAGCAGGGCGGCGCCGAGCGGCCCGCCGAGGTTCTGACGCTCAACATCCTCTCCCGGCGCGGCCGCACCATCCGTCCCAAGACGCTCGGGCAGAAGAAGTACGTCGACGCGATCGACGCGCACACCATCGTCTTCGGGATCGGCCCGGCCGGCACCGGCAAGACCTACCTCGCGATGGCGAAGGCAGTGCAGGCGCTGCAGGCCAAGCAGGTCAACCGGATCATCCTGACCCGCCCGGCGGTCGAGGCGGGGGAGCGGCTGGGCTTCCTGCCCGGCACCCTGAACGAGAAGATCGACCCCTACCTGCGCCCGCTCTACGACGCGCTGCACGACATGCTCGACCCGGAGACCATCCCGAAGCTGATGGCCGCCGGAACGATCGAGGTCGCGCCGCTGGCATACATGAGGGGCCGCACGCTTAATGACGCGTTCATCATCCTGGACGAGGCGCAGAACACCACGCCCGAGCAGATGAAGATGTTCCTCACCCGGCTCGGCTTCGGCTCCAAGATCGTCGTCACCGGTGACGTCACCCAGGTGGACCTTCCCGGCGGGACGACCAGCGGCCTGCGCGTGGTCCGGGAGATCCTGAACAACGTCGAGGACGTGCACTTCGCCCAGCTCTCCAGCTCCGACGTGGTCCGCCACAAGCTGGTGGGTGAGATCGTCGACGCGTACGCCCGCTGGGACGCCGAGCGGGAGAACCAGCAGGCCCAGAGCGTGCACGCCGTACCCGGGCGGACCGCCCAGGGCGGCCGGGCCGGCCGGCGCCGCTGACCACCGGCGCAAGCCGTCACACCATCAGAGGAAGACAGTTGTCCATCGAGATCGCCAACGAGTCGGGTGTCGAGGTCGACACCGACGCCGTGCTCGCCGTCGCGCGGCACGCCCTCGACGAGATGGGGGTCAACCCCCTCGCCGAGCTGTCCGTGCTGCTCGTCGACATCGAGTACATGTCGGAGCTGAACCACCGCTGGATGGGCGGCGACGGCCCGACCGACGTGCTCGCCTTCCCCATGGACGAGGGCAGCGTCGACCACGGCCCGGGCGAGAGCGCCCCGGCCGGCGGTGAGCCGGCCCTGCTCGGCGACATCGTGCTCTGTCCGGAGGTGGCGGCCAAGCAGGCCGCCGTGGCCGGGCACTCGGCGGCCGACGAGCTGCACCTGCTCACCGTGCACGGCGTGCTGCACCTGCTGGGCTACGACCACGCCGAGCCCGAGGAGGAGCGGGAGATGTTCGGTCTCCAGGCCCGGCTGCTGGCCAGCTGGCGGTCGACCCGGTCGCGGTGATGGACACCTTGGCGGCGGTCCGCGCGCCCGCCGGCCTGCCCGATCTTCAACTCCTGGTCTTCGCCGCCGGGCTGGTTGTCCTCGCCGGCCTGATCGCGATGACCGAGGCGGCGCTCGCAGCGGTCTCCCCGGCCCGCGCCGCGGAGCTGACCCGGGACGGGGCGCGCGGCGGGCGGGCCCTGCAGGTGGTCGCCGGTGACGTGGTCCGCCATCTGAACCTGCTGCTCCTGCTGCGGCTGCTGGCCGAGCTGACCGCCACCACGCTGGTCGCGCTGGTGGCTGTGGACACGTTCGGCGCGGGCTGGCGGGCGGCGCTGGTGACCGCCGGCGCGATGACGGTGGTGAGCTTCGTGGTGGTCGGGGTCGGGCCGCGCACGATCGGCCGCCAGCACGCGTACGCGGTCGGCCGGGCGGTCGCGCCGCTGGTGCGCTGGCTGGGCCGCGCGCTCAACCCGCTGGCGTCGCTGCTGATCCTGATCGGCAACGCGGTCACCCCGGGCAAGGGCTTCCGCGAGGGGCCGTTCGCGACCCAGGTGGAGCTGCGGGAGCTGGTCGACCTGGCCGAGCAGCGCGGCGTGGTGGAGCACGGCGAGCGCCAGATGATCCACTCGGTCTTCGCGCTCGGCGACACCATCGCGCGCGAGGTGATGGTGCCGCGTACCGAGATGGTGTGGATCGAGGAGCGCAAGACGCTCGCCCAGGCGCTGGCGTTGTTCCTGCGCTCCGGGTTCAGCCGCATCCCGGTGATCGGCGAGAACGTCGACGACGTGCTCGGCGTGCTCTACCTCAAGGACCTGATCCGGCGGGTGCAGGGCGACCAGGCGGCCCGGCAGATGCCGGTGGCCGAGCTGATGCGCCCGGCCACGTTCGTGCCGGAGTCCAAGCCGGTGGACGACCTGCTCTCGGAGATGCAGGCGGCCCGCAACCACCTGGTCATCGTCGTGGACGAGTACGGCGGCACCGGCGGGCTGGTCACCATCGAGGACATCCTGGAGGAGATCGTCGGGGAGATCACCGACGAGTACGATGTCGAGCGCCCGCCGGTCGAGCATCTGCCGGACGGGGCCGTGCGGGTGACCGCGCGGCTGCCGGTGGAGAATCTGGGCGAGCTGTTCGACACCGAGCTGCCCACCGACGAGGTGGAGACGGTCGGTGGCCTGCTGGCGCAGGCGCTCGGCCGGGTGCCCATCCCGGGCGCCGAGGCCGAGGTGGCCGGCCTGCGGCTGATGGCCGAGGGCACCACCGGCCGGCGCAACCGGATCGACACGGTTCTGGTGAGCCGCGTCGACCGGGGCGACGCGCCGGAGGGCGCGAACCGAAACGACCCGCCCGATTCCCGTGGCGACAACAACCGTTCCGAGGAGAGGCAATCCGCCGATGCCTGAGACACCCGCCGTGCCCGCCGCCCTGCCCACCCCGGCCGATCCGGCCGAGCTGAGCGCCGAGGACGCCAAGCTCGTCGTGCTGGCCCGGGGCGCGCGGGGCCGGGTGGCGGCAGTGGAGGGCGCCGCGGTCCGCGACCAGGACGGCCGGACGTACGCGGCGGCGAGCGTTGCGCTGCCGTCGTTGACGCTCACCGCGCTCCAGCTGGCTGTCGCTTCGGCGGTGGCGGCGGGCGCGAGCCGGCTGGAGGCCGCGGTGGTGGTGACCGAGGCGTCGACGCTGGACGGGGCGGGGCACGCGGCGGTGCGTGACCTGTCCGCCGACGCGCCGATCCACGTGGCCGCGCCGGACGGCGCCGTGCTCGGCACGGTGGTCGAGTGACCACGCCTGAGGCGCGTCCCTACCGGGCCGGTTTCGCCTGTTTCGTCGGGCGGCCGAACGCCGGCAAGTCGACGCTCACGAACGCGATCGTCGGCACCAAGATCGCGATCACCTCGAACAAGCCGCAGACCACCCGGCACATCATCCGGGCGGTGCTGCACCGGCCGGACTCGCAGCTCGTGCTTGTCGACACCCCGGGCCTGCACCGCCCCCGCACGCTGCTGGGGGAGCGCCTCAACGACCTGGTCCGGGAGACGTGGAGCGAGGTCGACGTGATCGGCCTGTGCGTGCCGGCGAACGAGCCGGTCGGCCGGGGCGACCGCTTCATCACCGGCGAGCTGGCCAGCCTGAAGGCCACCGTGCTGGCGGTGGTGACGAAGACCGACCTGGTGGACAAGAAGCGGCTGGCCGAGCAGTTGCTCGCGGTCAGCGAGCTGGGCGAGTTCGCCGCCGTGGTGCCGGTCAGTGCCGTCTCCGGGCACCAGGTCGACACGCTCGTCGACGTGATGACCGGCTACCTGCCGCCCTCGCCGCAGCTCTACCCGGACGACATGCTCACCGACGACCCGGAGCAGGTCCTGGTGGCGGAGCTGGTCCGCGAGGCGGCGCTGGAGGGCGTACGCGACGAGCTGCCGCACTCCATCGCGGTGGTGGTCGAGGAGATGATCCCGGAGGGCAACCTCACCAAGATCTACGCCGACGTGTACGTCGAGCGGTCGAGCCAGAAGGCCATCGTCATCGGCCACCGGGGCAGCCGCCTCAAGCACGTCGGCACCACCGCCCGGCGGCAGATCGAGGAGCTGCTCGGCACCCGGGTCTACCTCGACCTGCACGTACGGGTGGCGAAGGACTGGCAGCGCGACCCGAAGCAGCTGCGCAAGCTCGGCTTCTGAGCCCTCGGCCGGGCGTGCTCGGCGACGGGTGATCAGGATCAGTCAGGCCTATGGGACATCTCACTTTTCATAGGCGTCTGTGGTTGTTTCGAGGTGTCCGGGAGCAGGGTAGGGACCATTGTCTCTGCCCCCGGACCCCGCCGCGAGCTGATGCGAAACCGCTATCTGGACCTGCTGCGCTTCCTGGCCATCCTCCGAGTCGTCACGTACCACGTCACCGGCTACGCCACGCTCACGCTGGTGTTCCCGGCGATGTCGGTGATGTTCGCCCTGGCCGGGTCGCTGATGGCCGCGTCGCTGGACCGCAGCGGGGTGGGCGCGGTCGGGCGGCGGCTGCGCCGGCTGCTGCCGTCGCTGTGGGTGGTCGCCGCCGTCTTCGTGCCGGCCATGCTGCTCACCGGGCTGGCGTTCGGCCCGAAGGTGCTGCTCTGGCTGTTCCCGATCAGTGACCCACCGGCCAACTACTGGGGCGGGCTGGCGCTCAGCCCGATCTGGTACCTGCGGGACTACCTGTGGTTCGTGCTCGCCTCACCGTTCGTGCTGTGGCTGTTCCGCCGGGCGCCGCTGCCCACGCTGGCCGCGCCGTACCTGCTCCTGGTCGCGATCGAGGCCGGCATCCTGGCGAACCCGCCGACGGTGCTGCGCGAGTTCGGCCTCTACTTCGGCGCCTGGCTGCTCGGCTTCGCCCACCACGACGGGCTGCTGCGCCGGATGCGCAACCGGGTGCTGCTGCCGGTGGCCGCCGTCGTCGGCGCGGCCGGCCTGGCCTGGATCTTCACCCATCCCGGCCCGCGCGGGTACGACATCAACGACATCCCGCTGGGCAACGCGCTCTGGTCGGCCGCGTTCATCCTGGTCGCGATCGGCCGCGCGCCGACCGGGGTGACCTGGGTAGACCGCGTGCCGGCGCTCGGCCGCGCGGTGACGGTGGTGAACCGGCGGGCGCTGACCATCTACCTCTGGCACATGCCGTTCGTGGTGGCGCTCACCCCGCTCGTCGGCCTGGTCGGCTGGTCGCCACGCGACCCGGTCGGCCTGTGGCTGCGGGTGGGGCTGGTCTTCGCGCTGGTCGGCGTGGTGACGCTGATGGTCGGCTGGGTCGAGGACGTGGCCGCCCGGCGTACCCCGGAACTGCTGCCCGGCAGGCCGCGGCGGACCGTGGCGGAGCGGGCGGCGGCCGCCCCGGCCAGCCCGGCTCCCGCCGGCGCCCAGGACGGGCTCGTGGGCGCCGGCGCCCGGATCCCGTCGCCGCGCCGCGCGGTGGACCGGGCGGACGACCCGCCGCCGGGCGCGGGCGGCCACCGGCGGGACGCCCCGGCCGCCGACTGACCGCGCTCAGCGGCTGGTGACCGTCACGTTCCCGCTGGTGGCGGAGACGTCCAGCAGCACTGACGCGCCCGGGTCGTCGGTCACCGTCACGTCGGTGTCCCCGGATCTCGCCTCGGCCCGCACCCGGTAGCGGCCGGCCGGCACGGCCAGGTCCACGTCCCCGCTGGTGGCGTGCAGCCGGGCCGGAGCGGGCTGGTCCAGTTCCACGACGACGTTGCCGGAGGTGGTCTCGGCGTCGACCGCGGAGGCGAGGCGCCGGGCCTCGATGTCGCCCGAGCGGGCCCGCAACCGCACCGGGCGGGCCGCCTCGACCACCCGGATGTTGCCGGACGTGGACGACGCGCGGACCTCTCCGGTGGCGCCCCGGATGGTCAGGTCGCCGGAGCTGAGCGTGAACTCCACCGCCCCGATCTCGGTCAGGTCTACGTTGCCCGAGGCGGTCCCGCCCTTCACCGCCACGCCGGGCGGCGCGGTCACCTCCCAGGAGATGCTGCACCGGTGACCGCAGTCGGTGGGCAGCACGAGTTCGTCGCCCTTGATCTCGTACCGGCTGGTCGGCTCGTCGCCCTGGTAGCGGACGACGCGCTTGATCCGTACCTGGTCGGCCGGGCCGTTGGCCCGGACCACGACGTCCCCGGAGCCGTCTTCCGTCACGGTGATCCGGGTGATCTTCGCCTGCTCGGTGTGGTCGTAGTCGAGCCGGCGGAACGAGAGGGTGTCACACCCGGAGAGAACGATGAGCGTGGCGGCAGCGGTCGCGGCCACCGCGGTACGGAGCGAAGCCATGGCCAGCACACTAGGTCCGGCCCGGCGCCCGGCACATCCGGGATCGCCTGCCGGTCCACCCCGAGCCGACCCTGAGATCGCACCCGGAGGGAGAATGGCCTGATGGCCGGGTACCGCCGACAGCTCTACCGCGACGACGCGGTGGTGCTGCGTGTGCAGAAGCTGGGCGAGTCCGACCGGATCATCACGCTGTTCACCCGCCGGCACGGCCGGTTGCGCGCGGTGGCCCGGGGCGTGCGGCGCACCACGAGCCGGTTCGGCGCCCGGCTTGAGCCGTTCGGGCACGTCGACCTCCAGCTCGCCGGTGACCCCAAGGGCAACCAGGGCAGCTCGCTGCACACCGTCAGCCAGGTCGAGGCGATCGAGCTGTACGGCAAACGGTTCCTCGGCGACTACCCCCGCTACACGGCCGCCAGCGCGATCGCCGAGACCGCCGAGCGGCTCACCCCGGTCGAGCGCGAACCGTCGCTGCGGCTGTTCCAGCTCACCCTTGGCGCGATGAAGTCGCTGGCCCGCGGCGAGCACGCCACCACGCTGGTGCTCGACGCGTACCTGCTGCGCGGCATGGCGTTCGCCGGCTGGGCGCCGGCGCTCGCCGCCTGCGCGGTCTGCGGCGAGCCGGGCCGGCACCGCGCGTTCTCCGTACCGGCCGGCGGCGCCGTCTGCCCGGACTGCCGGCCCCCCGGCGCCGCCCACCCCGCGCCCGCCACGCTGGAGCTGATGTCCGCGCTGACCTCCGGCGACTGGGGGTACGCCGACGCGGCCGAGACCGGCGTACGCCGGGAGTGCAGCGGGCTGGTCGCGGCGCACCTCCAGTGGCATCTGGAACGCGCGCTACGCTCGCTGCCGCTGGTCGACCGGGGCGCCCCGGCGGCCGGCGCGGTCCCGTCGCCCGGCGGCGCGGGACCGGATGTGGTCCCGCCGCGCTCCGGTGCCGGGCCCGTCGCCGGTGTGAACAGGGAGATGACCGAGTGATCCGATCGACGAGGGCGACCCGCCGCGAGCCGGTCCCGCCGACCCCGCACCCCTCCGGGGCCCGTCCGCCGGCGCTGCCGCCCGCCGCGGTGCCCCGGCACGTCGCCATCGTGATGGACGGCAACGGCCGCTGGGCCAAGGAGCGCGGCCTGCCCCGCACCAAGGGGCACGAGCAGGGCGAGCACAGCCTGTTCGACACCGTCGAGGGCGCGATCGAGATGGGGATTCCCTACCTGTCGGCGTACGCGTTCTCCACCGAGAACTGGCGGCGCTCGCCCGACGAGGTCCGCTTCCTGATGGGCTTCAACCGCGACGTCATCCGTCGCCGCCGCGACCAGCTCGTCGACCTGGGCGTACGGGTGGTCTGGTCGGGCCGCGCGGGCCGGCTGTGGAAGAGCGTCATCTCCGAGCTGCAGACCGCCGAGGAGATGTCGCGCGGCAACTCGACGCTGACGCTGCAGTTCTGCGTCAACTACGGCGGCCAGGCGGAGATCGCCGACGCCGCCGCCGGGATCGCCCGCGACGTCGCCGCCGGCAAGCTGGACCCGGCCAAGGTGAACGAGAAGACTGTCGCGCGGTACCTCTACCACCCCGAGGTGCCCGAGGTCGACCTGTTCCTGCGCCCCTCCGGCGAGCAGCGCATCTCCAACTTCCTGCTCTGGCAGACCGCGTACGCCGAACTGGTCTACCTGGACACGCTCTGGCCCGACTTCGACCGCCGCCACCTCTGGTACGCCTGCGAGCTGTACGCCCAGCGCGACCGCCGCTTCGGCGGCGCCCTGCCCAACCCGGTCGCCCCGGGCGCCTGAGGGGGCAGGCTTACCGGCGCGCCGCTCTGGGTACCGATACCTCCAGACAGCAAACGCGGAGGTGAACCACATGATTCAGAAGCGGATCGCGCAGTGGGCGGTCATGGCGGTCGCCGTGCCGCTGGCGGCGGCCGGCGCGCGCCGGCTCAGCCACACCCTGGAGGCCCGTCGCGGCCCGTCCGGGGTGAGCCGTCTGCTGACCAAGGGCGCCGACCTGATCCGGCCGCAGAAGGCCAGGCGTCGCCGGTTCTTCTGACCTGCGACGTCGGCCCGACCGGTACGCCCCGCATCCGGCTTTCCCGCCGGGCGCGGGGCGTTGCGCTCTACGATCGGCGCAGGGCGCGCCGCCGGGTGCGCGCCCGCCACGGGGGTGGAGGATGCGCGATCTCCGGTACGAGATGACTGCTGCCCTGGCCGCCGCCGACCTGGTGGAACCGGACCGCCGGGACGCGGTCGCCGGGCTGTGCGCCGAGCTGGCCGAGCGGTGGTGCGCCGAACTGGGGCACACCCCGGCGGTCCGCTCCGGCGAGATCGGCGAACTGGCGGCCGGCGAGCCGGCGGCCGGCTGGGCGCCCGACCCGCACGCCCAGCGGGCCTGGTGAGGTGTCCGGCCGGGCTCACGCCTCCACTTCGGAGCGGTCGCCCGCCCAGAGCGTGTGGAACGAGCCCTCCCGGTCCACCCGGTGGTAGGTGTGCGCGCCGAAGTTGTCCCGCAGCCCCTGGATCAGCGCGGCCGGCAGCCGCTGCGCCCGCAGCGCGTCGAAGTAGGCCAGCGACGACCCGAAGGCCGGTGCCGGCACGCCCGCCCGGGCCGCGTCGGCCACCACCCGTCGCCAGGCCGGTACGCCGGCGCTGACCCGCTCGGCGAACCACGGCGCGACGAGCAGCGTCGCCAGGTCCGGCTCCGCGTCGTACGCCTCGCGGATGCGGTCCAGGAAACCGGCCCGGATGATGCAGCCACCCCGCCAGATGGTGGCCGTGCCGCCCAGGTCGATGTTCCAGTCGTACTCCCGGCTGCCGGCGCGGATGTGGTCGAAGCCCTGCGCGTACGCGACGATCTTGCTGGCCAGCAGCGCGCGGCGCACGTCCTCGACGAACGTCTCCCGGTCGTCCACCTGCCACTTCTCGCCCGCGTCGGCGAACACCCGGCGGGCGGCCTCGCGCTGGCCGGCGTGCCCGGACAGCGACCGGGCGAACGTGGCCTCGGCGATGCCGGTGATCGGAATGCCCAGGTCGAGCGCGCTCTGCACGGTCCAGCGGCCGGTGCCCTTCTGCTCGGCCTGGTCGAGCACCACGTCGACGAACGCCTGACCGGTTGCCGCGTCGGTGTGGCCGAGCACGTCGGCGGTGATCTCGATGAGGAACGACCCCAGCTCGCCGCCGTTCCACTCCCGGAAGATCTCCGCGATCTCCGCCGGGCTCGCCGACAGACCGGCCCGCAACAGGTCGTACGCCTCGGCGATGAGCTGCATGTCGGCGTACTCGATGCCGTTGTGCACCATCTTCACGAAGTGGCCCGCGCCGTCCGGCCCGACGTGCCGGCAGCAGGGCTCGCCGTCCACGTGCGCGGCGATCTTGGAGAAGATCGGCCCCAGCTTCTGGTACGACTCGGCCGACCCGCCGGGCATGATGCTCGGGCCGAGCAGCGCGCCCTCCTCGCCGCCGGACACGCCGGTGCCGACGAAGTGCAGCCCGTGCGCGCGCAGCGCCTCCTCCCGGCGGCGGGTGTCGGCGAAGTGCGCGTTGCCGCAGTCGACGACGATGTCGCCCTCCTCCAGCAGCGGGACCAGCTCGTCGATCACCGCGTCGGTCGGGGCGCCGGCCTTCACCATCACGATCACCGCGCGGGGCCGCTCCAGCGAGCCGACGAAATCCGCGAGCGACTCCGACGGCACGAACGTGCCCTCGTCGCCGTGCTCGGCGACCAGGCTGCGGGTACGTTCCGGCGACCGGTTGTGCACCGCCACGGCGAAGCCGTTGCGGGCCAGGTTCCGGGCCAGGTTGCGGCCCATCACCGCCAGACCGGTGACCCCGATCTGCGCCGTCGCCTGCTCTGCCATGCGTACCGCCACCTCTCGTCCGTACTGCCGTGCTGCGACCGTATCGCGGCCGTCGAGGATGTGGGCCACGGTGTCCACAGGGTGTGACCGGTGGGTGGCCGTACGTCCCTCGGCTTAATTCGGCTGCGGGACTCGCCGGTGGCGCGATAGCGTTGCCGCATGCGTATGTGACGCCCCACCTCCGAGCCCGGTCCACCGCCGCGAGTGCCGTGGACCCGTCCTGCTCCGGGCGTCCGCATCCTTCCCCGCCACCGTCGGTCGCGGTGTCTGTCGTGATCGGAATGCGCCGGAGCCCTCGCTCGGCGCGTCCCGGTCGGCGCGCCCGCACGACAGGAGGCCCGCGAATGCCCGCGAAGCGCAATCCGAAGAAGTCCCGCAAACAGTCCTCGCCGCAGGTGACCGCGCCGGCGCTCGACGCGCTCACCGCGCCGCCCGCAGTGGTGCTCCCGACGGAGCCGGTGGCGTCCGCCGTGTCCCTGGACGCGGCGCCGCATTCGGCGTCACCGGAGACTCCGGTCCTGCCCAGCGCGCCCGCGACGCCGCCCCGATCCGGCCCACCGGCAGGGCGGCAGGCCCGGGTCACCGGGCGCAGCCAGCGCGCCGGCCAGACCCGCTTCTACGCGTTCCGCCGGAGCTGACCGGCAGGCCGGTTCCCGTCGCCCGCTGCCCGGGCAGGCCCCTCATCCGGGTCCTTGCCCGGGCAGCGTTTCTCCTTCCCGCCGCTCGCCCCCACCGCCGGTGTCCCTAGAGATCTTGGAAGATTTCGGCCCCTATAGGGACCATTTCCTACCAAGATCTTCCCCGACGCCGGTCGATCATGAAGTTGGCGGCGACAAAACGGGCAACCCGTGCCGTCAACTTCATGATCAACGGGGGCGGGGCGAGGCGGGGCGAGGGGGGTCAGCCGATCAGGGGGCGGAAGGTGCCCAGGGCGATGCTTGTCGCCAGAGCGGCGGCGGCCAGGAGGGCCGATCCCACGACCAGCAGCGTGTCCGCGCCGGTGAAGCGCTGCGGGCGGGCCACGGTGCGCGGCGTACCCGCGTCGAAGCCCCGGGCGTCCATCGCGACGGCGAGCCGTGTACCGCGCCGGATCGCGCCCACCAACAGCGTGAACGCGGTCGACCCGAACAGCCGCAGCTTCGCCACCGGATTGCGGCCGGCGTCCACGCCGCGGGCCCGCCGGGCCATGCTGATCATCCGCCATTCCTGCTCCAGCAGCGGCACCATCCGGAACGCGGCCAGCGCGCCGATGGCGAACCGGGCGGGCGCCTTCGCGTTCTGGATCAGCGCGTCGGCCAGGTCGGTCGGGTCGGTGGTGGCGAACACGACGATGCCGGGCAGCGCCACCGCGAGCATCCGCAGCACCAGGCCCAGCGCCGTGACGAGCACCCCTTCGGTGACCAGGATCGGCCCGGCCTGGAGCAGCACCGGGCCGGAACGGTCGGCCGCGAAGAGCACAAGCGTGACCAGGATGCCGACGGCACCGGCGAGCAGCGGCCAGGCGCGGCGGGCCAGCACCCGGTAGCGGACGCCGAACAGCGGCAGCACCGCGAGTTCGACGGCGATGGCGACGGCCGGGGCCACCGGATCGAGCGTCGCCACCAGGATCAGCGTGAACACCATCGCGGCGGCCAGCTTCGCCACCGGGTTGCGCCGGGCCAGCGGAGCGCCCGGCGCGGCGACCGGTTCGACGTTGATCACGAGGACGCCCCCAGGGTGAGCGTCCGGTCGGCCAGCGCGGCCACGAAGTCCTCGTCGTGGGTCACCGCCACCACGCCGTGCCCGGCGTCGCGCAGCTCGGCGAGCAGGTCGATCAGTTCCAGCCACGTGCGCCGGTCCTGGCCGAACGTAGGCTCGTCGCAGATCAGCAGGCGGGGCGCGGTGGCCAGGGCCGTCGCCACGCTCAGCCGCCGCGCCTCGCCACCCGAGAGGGTGTACGGGTTGGCGCCGGCCAGCCGGTCCAGCCGCAGCCGCTCCAGCAGGGCGTCCACTGTGGCGCTGACCGCTGCCTGGGGCTGCCCGGTGCGGCGCGGGCCGAGCGCCAGCTCGTCGCGGACGGTGGCGGTGACGAACTGGTGTTCCGGGTCCTGGAACACCGAGCCGATCCGGCGTACCAGCGCGGGCGCCCGCCAGCGGTACGGGGGAGTGCGCGCGTCCCGCCCGGCCAGTTCCGCCGACGCGGTGACGCCGCCCGTGCCGGGTTTCAGCAGGCCGCCCAGGAGCAGCGCCAGCGTCGACTTGCCGGCCCCGTTGGGGCCGAGGACGGCGAGCGCCTCGCCGGCGCGTACTCGAAGATCGGTGGGGTCGAGCCGGGGCGGCAGGCCGAGCCGCTCCGCGGTGAGCAGCACGTCGCCGGGCGGCGTGGTGGCGTGCCGGGGTGGCGTGACCTGGCCGGGCACCCACACCCCGGCGGCGGCCAGCGCGTCGCCGTGCGCGGCGAAGACCGCAGCGGGCGGCCCGTCGGCGCGCACCCCGCCGCCCGGTTCCAGCACCACCACGCGGTCGACCAGCGGCAGCGCCTCGGTGACCCGGTGCTCCACCAGGACCATCGTGGTGTCCGTGTCGAGCGCGTTCGCGACGGCCCGGCGGATCAGCGCGGCGCCGGCCGGGTCGAGGTTGGCGGTGGGCTCGTCCAGCAGCAGCAGTCCGGGGCGCAGCGCGAGCGTGCCGGCCAGGGCGAGCCGCTGCTGCTCGCCGCCGCTGAGCGCGGCGGTCGGCCGGTCCCGGTCGTACGGGAAGCCGACCCGGCGCAGCGCCTCGTCGACGCGGGGCCAGATCTCCCCGGCGGGTACGCCACGGTTCTCCAGCCCGAACGCCACGTCGTCGCCGGAGCGGGCCATGACGAGCTGGGTCTGCGGATCCTGGAACAGGATGCCGACGCGCTCGCGGGCCTTGCGCGGGTCCAGCCCGTCGATCTCGACGGTGCCCTCCTGCTCGCCGGAGTCCTCCGGCAGCAGCCCGGCCAGCGCCGCCAGCAGCGTGCTCTTACCGGCGCCGGAGGGTCCGAGCAGCAGCACCCGCTCGCCGCTCTCCACCCGAAGATCCACCCCGCGCAGAGCCCAGCGTTTCCGTCCCCCGTGCCGCCACCCGAACCCCCGCAGCACCACCCCGCTCACCGCTCACCCACCCCCTCTCCCGGCCCAGCCTGCGTGATCAAGGAGTTCGCGTCCGGAAAACCGTGCCCGGCGGACGCAAACTCCTTGATCACCGGGGCGGGGCGAGGCGAGGCGAGCCTCAGACCAGGGCGCGGTCGCGGCCGGCGGGGAAGCGGTCCAGGACGCCGGTGTTCGCCAGCGCGCGGGTGAGGGCCACCGCACCCAGGCCGGCCACCAGCAGACAGCTGAGCACGCCGAACGCGATGTAGGGCAGCCGGAACGTCGTCCAGCTCGTGCCGGGGTACCAGTAGAGAGCGTCGAACAGCGTGGCGAAGAGGCCGCCGCACGCGCCGGCGAGCGCCGCCGTGAGCGGCCGGTGGAGGCGGTACCGGGTGGCCGCGAAGACCGCCTCGACGCCCAGGCCCTGCACCGCGCCCTGGAGGATCGCCATCGCACCGTAGGGGGAGCCGAGCAGCACCGAGACGGCCGAGGCGACGGTCTCGGTGAGCAGCGCCGCCCCCGGCTTGCGGACGATGAGCGCGCTCAGCACGGCCGGGATGAGCCAGACGCCGTACATGACCGACTGGAGCGGGGCGAAGAAGGCGAACGGCCCGTCGCTGCCCTTCCAGAGGATGTTCCAGAGCTGGAACACGACGCCGAAGGTGACGGCGATGACCGAGGCGACGACGATGTCGACGGTACGCCAGCGGTTGCTGTCGGTGTGGTTCACGGTTGGCTCCCAGTTCGTCGAGGTGAACCAGGAGAAGACGCACGCCGCGCCCGGTGGTCACCGGACGGCGACGCGGCTGGAGGTCGACCGAACTCCCTGCGCTGGCATTACCCAGATCAGGTTCGAGGGTCTGCGGGCACCGGCCCGCACTCTCAGCGCTGTGCGCTCCCCTGTCGGATGTGAAGTTGTCTCGTCGCAGACGCTAGCACCGACCACGGGCCCCGGCCCAGCAGGGCGAGTGTCGGTATGGTGGCGATCATGCTGGTGGATGCGCGGGGACTGACGTTCGAGGTACGCGCCGGCGGCCCCGAGGGCGGTGACCCGGTCCTGCTGCTGCACGGCTTCCCGCAGCACTCCGGCGAGTGGGACGCGGTGACGCCCGCGCTGCACGCCGCCGGGCTGCGCACGTACGCGCTCGATCAGCGCGGCTACTCGCCCGGCGCGCGGCCGGCGGACGTCGGGGCGTACCGGATTCCGGAGCTGGTGGCCGACGCGGCCGGCGTGCTGGATTCCCTCGGGGTGACCCGCGCCCACCTGGTCGGCCACGACTGGGGCGCGATCGTGGCGTGGGGTCTGGCGGCGGCGCACCCGGAGCGGGTGCGGACGCTGACCGCGGTGTCGGTGCCGCACCCGGCCGCGATGGGGCACGCGCTCGCCACCGACCCGCGGCAGAAGGTCAAGTCCGCGTACATCGCGTTGTTCCGCAAGCCCGGTACGGCGGAGCGGGTGCTGCTGGCGTGGAACGCCGCCACGCTGCGCAAGCTGCTCAGCGGCGTGGGCGACGCCCGCGCGGTGGCGCGCTACGCCGAGCCGATGCGCGAGCCGGGGGCGTTGACGGCGGCGCTGAACTGGTACCGGGCGATGACCGGGGCGGACATGAAGGCGGTCGCCCCGGTCGGGGTGCCCACCACGTTCGTCTGGAGCGACAAGGACGTGGCGATCGGCCGGACGGCCGCGCAGGCGTGCGCCGCGCACGTCACAGGTGACTACCGGTTCGTGACGCTGCCCGGCGTCAGCCACTGGATCCCGGACGAGGCGCCCGGCCCGCTGGCCGAGGCGATCCTCGCCCGGTGCGCAGGAACGGAGGAGGCATGACGGTGAGCGCCGAGGCGTACCTGGCGGTGGTGACCGAGACGATCGGCCGGGTCGCCGCCGAACAGCGGCGCAACGTGGCCGACGCGGCCGACCTGATCGCAGCGGCGCTGCGCGCCGATGGTGTGGTGCACGCGTTCGGCACCGGGCACTCCGAGGCGCTGGCCATGGAGATCGCCGGTCGGGCCGGCGGGCTGGTGCCCACGAACCGGATCGCGTTGCGTGACCTGGTGCTGGTCGGCGGCGACCCGGCCGACGTGCTCGGCCCGAAGCTGGAACGCGACCCGGCGGTGGCGCACCGCCTCTACGAGCTGGCGCCGATCCGGCCGCAGGACGTGTTCGTGCTCGCCTCGAACTCGGGCGTGAACGGGGCGATGGTCGAGTTCGCGTCCATCGTGAAGGAACGCGGGCACGGGCTGGTGGCGATCACGTCGGCGCAGCACTCGGCCCGGATGACGTCGCGGCACCCGTCCGGCCGCAAGCTCGCCGACTTCGCCGACGTGGTGCTGGACAACGGCGCCCCGTACGGCGACGCCACGCTGCCGCTGCCGGGCGGCGGCGCGGTGGGCGCGGTCTCGTCGATCACCGCGGCGCTGCTGGCCCAGCAGATCGTCGCCGAGGTGGTGGCCCGGCTGGTCACGGCGGGGGAGCGTCCGCCGGTCTACCTGTCCGCGAACATCACCGGCGGCGACGAGCACAACGCCGAGCTGGAGGCACGGTACGCGGGGCGGATCCGCCGCGGTTCCTGAACCGGTTTCGTGATCATCCGTACGGGGCACAGGCGGTCCTGCCGGTGGGCGTTCACCCGCCGGCCGTGCCGTCTCCCGGGGAGGTCCGCGAGTGTCGAAGGAATCCGAGAAGCAGCGCTGGCAGCGCAACTTCGCCGATCTGTTGCAGGAGCTGCGCGTCGCGCAGACCGGCGTGCAGATCCTGTTCGCCTTCCTGCTGACGCTGCCGTTCAGCGCCGGGTTCGACCGGACCACCGAGTTCCAGCGTGACGTCTACATCCTGGCGCTGCTGACCGCCGCCGCCTCCGCCGCGATGATCATTTCTCCGGTGGCGTTCCACCGGGCGCTGTTCCGCCAGGGACGCAAGCCGGAACTGGTCCGCTTCGCCCACCGGATGGCCACCGGCGGCCTGTTCTTCATGCTGATCGCGATGGTCAGCTCGGTCCTGCTGGTCTCCGACTTCGTGCTGGACCGGCCGATCGCGTTCCTGCTCAGCGCGCTCACCGGCCTCTGGTTCCTGATCTTCTGGGCGATCCTGCCGTTCAGCCGCCGCAACTGGGGCGACGACGACATCGACGACGAGGACGACGACCCGCAGACGCTCACCGGCGGCTGACCGTCCGCCAAATCGGACGTGCACGCGGCGCTACCCCTGGGTAACACCCGGGGGTAGCGTCGTTTTCGTCGAGCGCGTCGACGCAGCCGGACCGACGAGGAGGCAGCCGTGACCACGACACAGAACAGCCGGCCCGAGTCCCCCGACGGCGCGGGGCCGCTGCCCGGAGAGGCGGGCCAGGTCACCGAGAAGGAGGCCCGCCAGGTCGCCGAGGCGGCCCGCGAGTCGGCCTGGGACCGGCCCAGCTTCGGCAAGGAGTTGTTCCTCGGCCGGTTCCGGCTCGACCTGATCGACCCGTGGCCCCGCCCCGACCCGGCCGAGGTGGCCCGTGCCGACGAGTTCCTCGGCTCGCTGCGGGCGTACCTGGGGTCCGAGGTGGACGGTGAGGCGATCGAGCGGGACGCGCGCATCCCCGACGAGGTGTTCCACGGACTGGCCGGGCTGGGCGCGTTCGGCATGAAGATCGACCGCAAGTACGGCGGACTCGGGCTGAGCAACCTGCACTACTGCCGGGCGCTGATGCTCGTCGGCTCGGTGAGCCCGGCGGTCAGCGCGCTGCTCTCCGCGCACCAGTCGATCGGCGTGCCGCAGCCGCTGAAGATGTTCGGCACACCCGAGCAGAAGGACCGGTTCCTGCCCCGGCTCGCCGCCGGTGAGGTCTCCGCGTTCCTGCTCACCGAGCCGGACGTCGGCTCCGACCCGGCCCGGCTCGCCACCACCGCCGAGCCGACGGCGGACGGCACCGGCTACCGGCTCAACGGGGTGAAACTCTGGGCCACCAACGGCACGCTCGCCACCCTGCTCGTGGTGATGGCCCGGGTGCCGGCCGGCGAGGGGCGGCGCGGCGGCATCACCGCGTTCGTGGTGGAGGGCGACAGCGACGGCATCACCGTCGAGCGGCGCAACTCCTTCGTCGGGCTGCGCGGCCTGGAGAACAGCCTCACCCGCTTCCACGACGTGTTCGTGCCGGCCGAGAACGTGATCGGCGGCGAGGGCAAGGGCCTGAAGATCGCGCTGACCACGTTGAACACCGGCCGTCTCTCGCTGCCGGCCATGTGCGTGGGCGCCGGGAAGTGGGCGCTGAACGTGGCCCGGGAGTGGGCGGCGGACCGGGTCCAGTGGGGCCGACCGGTGGCCGAGCACGAGGCGGTGGCGAAGAAACTGTCGTTCATCGCCGCCACCACGTACGGCATGGAGTCCATGCTCGACCTGTCCTGCATGCTCGCCGACGACGACCGCAACGACATCCGGATCGAGGCGGCGCTGGTCAAGCTCTACGCCAGCGAGATGGCGTGGCGGATCGCCGACGAGCTGATCCAGATCCGCGGCGGACGCGGGTACGAGACGGCCGACTCGCTCGCCGCCCGGGGCGAACGGCCCGCCGCCGTCGAGCAGCTCCTGCGTGACCTGCGGATCAACCGGATCTTCGAGGGCTCCACCGAGATCATGCACCTGCTTATCGCCCGCGAGGCGGTCGACGCGCACCTGTCGGTGGCAGGCGACATCATCGACCCGGACGCCGGGCTGGGCCGCAAGGCGAAGGCGGGCGCGCGGGCCGGCGCCTTCTACGCCAAGTGGCTGCCCACGCTCGCTGTCGGCAAGGGGCAGACGCCCGGGGCGTACCAGGAGTTCGGGCCGCTGGCCGGGCACCTGCGCCACGTCGAGCGGACCTCCCGCAAGCTGGCCCGGTCGACGTTCTACGCGATGTCCCGGTGGCAGGGGAAGATGGAGCGTAAGCAGGCGTTCCTCGGCCGGGTGGTGGACATCGGCGCGGAGCTGTTCGCGATGAGCGCGGTCTGCGTCCGGGCCTACGCCGAGCGGGACGCGCACCCGGAGAACGTCGAGCTGGCCGACCTGTTCTGCCGTCAGGCGCGGCTGCGCGTCGACGAGCTGTTCACCGGCCTGTGGTC
The DNA here is from genome assembly GCF_001652995.1 of Micromonospora sp. NBRC 110037. NCBI lineage: Bacteria > Bacillati > Actinomycetota > Actinomycetes > Micromonosporales > Micromonosporaceae > Micromonospora > Micromonospora sp. NBRC 110037. Next base: position 1,238 of record NZ_BBVA01000014.1, on the reverse strand, counting down.
GAACACCGACTCGGTCGACGTGGCCGCCGCCAAGCGCATCGTCGCCGGCCGGTACGCCTCGGTGGAGGACGGTGTCCTCACGCCGCCGGACGACCTGCCCTGGGTGGCGCGCTGGGAACCCGGCCCGTCCACCGCGGAGGACGTGCGCCGCCGCATCCCGCCCGCCGGCTGACCAACCGCTACGCCCGCACCGGCGGTCGTCGTCCGCCGGTGCGGTGCCGGGTTCCGGCGTGCTGCGCCTGCGGACGGCGTCGCCCGTCGGTCCACGCGGAGTCCGGCGACTGCCCGGCCGCGCAGGAACTTCGGCCGCGCCCCACCGGTCTCCGTTCCCGAACCGGGGGAGCGGGCTGGTGTCGCGGCGTGGCCTGGGCCCGTGGCCGTGGTGCCGGACCTGCGGCGTGCCGTCGGACCGGCGGTCCTCAGGCGGGGCCAGCGACCCGTTACGCGGTGTCACGTGGTGCCAGAGGAAGGACTCTGTGTTGGCGTTATGCCTCTCAGTCATAAATATGGGTCTTGTGACGGATGTGTGGGTCGGGTGTTCATGGGCGGGGTAGTTCGGGTCGGTGGCCGCCGAGGCTGAGCATGGCCATGGCAATGAGGGCTTCGGATGAGTGGAAGCCGAAGGCCATGCGGGTGATGAGGCGGATCTTGGCGTTGACGGACTCGATGCGGCCGTTGGACAGGCCATGGGTGATGGCGGCGATGATCTGGTCGCGGTGACGGGTGACGCGTCGTTGTAGGTCGATGAAGATGTCGATGCGGCTGCGGCGGGCCCACCCGATCCATCGGTCGAGGGCCTCGACTGCGGCTGTCGGGCTGGTCTTGGCCAGGGTGAACACCAGTCGGAGGCCTTCTTTCAACGCCCAGGCCCGGTGCAGGCGGGGGTGGGTCTTGGCGATCCAGGCGAGTTTGGCCTGCTGGGCGTCGGTGAGGTTCTCCGGGTTCTTCCATAACGCCCAGCGGGTGTTCTTCAACTGGCGGGCCGTGCCGACGGCGACGCCGCGACGGCCGGCGCCACGGCCGGTGGCCTCGTTCCAGGCTTGGCGGCGAACCCTGTCCACGGCGTCGGTGGCCCAGGCCACGACGTGGAATGCATCGGCGCAGCGCACGGCGTTCGGGCAGCGCCGTCGGATAACGGTGGTGATCCAGTCCGCGCCGTCGGCGGACACGTGCGTGATCTTCGCGGCCCGCTCATCGCCGAGCAGGTCGAAGAACGCGTTGAGGGTCGCCGCGCTCTT
>NZ_BBVA01000013.1:0-97958 GCF_001652995.1 Micromonospora sp. NBRC 110037 | reverse complement strand
GTAGGCGGTGAACGCCTGTCTGATCGCGGTGATCGCGGCTCGGGCGGTCTCCGCGGCGGCGGCGTGGCAGGCGACCAGGGTGCGGGTGCAGTCGTCCAGGACGTCGAAGACGACGACAGTGCGGCCGTCGGCGAGTTTCACTTCGGTGGCGTCGATCTGATAGCAGTCGCGGGGCCGGGCATAGCTGAAACGCCGCCACGAGCTACGCGGTCGTTTAGCCGGAGTAGCCACGAGCAGGTCATGCCGGGCCAGCACCCGGTTGACCGTCGAGCGTGACGGCACCGACCAGGACGCGTCGGTGCGCCGGCGCACATCGTCCAACGCGTCTCGGATGAAGTCAGCCCCGTTGTCCGGGCCCAGTTCAGCGCGCAGTTTGCAGATCCACGCGTCCACCTCCGGCGGCGTGACCCGCGGACTGGTACGCGGCCGCCGGGATCGTTCCTGCCACTGACCCTCGGCCCGGATACGTGCGCGGTGCCGGTACACCGTGCGCACCGACACCCCGTGCTCACGCGCGAACTCGGCCGCGTTCACCCGAACCCCCGCCGCCAGCAGCGCGTCCAGCAGGTTCATCACATGCCGCCGAGAAGCCATGCCCGGCAGCACATACCACCCGACCCAAGATCCCTACCACGTGACACATGTATCGGGACTTCAACGCTGACAGATGTCATGGGACTGAACAGCCCCCATGAGGGCCCTTTCGTACCAAGATCTACACAGATCTCATGACGTAGTACGTTCGTCTCATCTGGTGGTGTGCCCTCCAGGAGTGCGGTGCGCGCCCGGCCGAACTGAGCGAGTGGAGTCTCACGCAACGCCCCTCCGTTGCCGAGATCTTCGGCCGCCCACCACGCACATACGAGGAAAGGGCCGCCGAGAACGCTCACCTGTTCCGCCGACTGAGGACAGCCGCACCGCGCAAGGATGCACCTCCATGCCGCAGAGGATGCGCGCTCGGGGGAGGGTCAGCAGGCGGAACCGGGCTGGTCGCGGGCCGGGACGTCGGACAGCGCCCACGGCGACGCCTCGGCCACCGGCGGACGGTAGTAGTCGTCGCGGGACAGGAACTCCACCGGCAGCGAGCCCGGCAGCGTCACCGTGCCGAGCATCGGGCCGGGGGAGGCGGCGACCCGGGTGGCGAGCACGTCCCGCTCCGGCGGTGAGAGGTCGACCAGATCGGGGTTGGCCAGGCGGTATCCGGCCACCGCGCGGCGGACCTGCCGGGCCAGCCCGGCGACCGGCCCGACCGGGCCGGTCAGTGCCAGCGCCGGCTGCCGGATGGTGCGCAGCGCGTCGCAGACCACGCGCAGCTCGGCTGTGCCGTCGCCGTGATCGACCAGTTCCAGCCGGGACGGCCACTGCCAGCGGATCTGACCGCTGACCAGGCGGGACAGCCGGACCGGGCGCCGGTGCCGGGCACCCGTCCGGCTGTCCCGCCCGGGGACCACTGACAACTCGGAACCGCTGCAGACGTACGCCAGCCGGCGGTCGGTCACGGTGATCGTCGCCGGCGCGGGCAGCGCCCAGCAGCGGACGTCCTCGGTGGGGCCCAGCAGGTGACCGGCGACCCGCAGCAACTGATGCCCGAGTATGCGCTCACCCGGCTCGGGCACCAGCGCGTAACGCCGGTCCAGCACGGGACGGGTGGGGTCGGCGTCGGCGTCGAACCGATGCGGTCCGACGAAGAAGGGTGCGGCGTCCTCCGGCACGGTACGACCTCCCGGTGACGGTTGGCGGTATCAGGGAGCCTGCCGGATTCGTAGGGTGATTGTCATGACACCTGTTAGGGGGTCGGCCGGTCGGCCGACGCCTGCGACCGGTAGATGCCGATATCTTCCGGTCGGACGAGTCCGTCCTCGATCGCGCGGGCGAGCAGAGCCGCCTTCGTGGCAGCCGGACGCCCCGCTCGGGTGTACTTGATCCGCGCTCGGTCGACGTACTGCTTCACTGTGTGCTCGCTGATCTGCATCCGGCGCGCCACCGACGCCTTCGACATCGACTGGAACCACAACAGCAGCGCCTCGCGCTCCTTGTCCGACAGGGCCGGACGATCCGGCCGGGCGTCGCCGACCATCGCGCCGGCCAGCGCGGGCGGCACGTACGGCCGGTCCTGCGCCGCCGCCAGCACGGTGCCCACACAGTGCTCGCGTCCCTCGTGCTTGGCCAGGAACGCCACCGCGCCCGCGTCCAGCGCGGCCAGCATGGTCGGCGGGTCGCTGTGCTCGGAGTAGACCACCACCCGGCGCCCGGCCGCGCTCAGCTCGGCCAGCTTGTCCAGCACCATCCGGCCGTGCAGGCGCAGGTCGAGCAGCACCACCTCGGCGTCGGGCGCGGCCCGTAGCACCTCGTCCGGGTCGTCGCCGGTGGCCACCACCCGCAACCGCGGCTCGCCGGCCAGCCAGGCCCGCACCCCGTCGATCACCACCGGATGGTCGTCCACGATCGCCACCCCGATCGGCCACCCGGCGTTCACGTCCGCCGCCAGCGGGTCTGCGTCCATCTGATCTCCCCGTCCCGCTCGTGCAGGTGTTCCACCGGTCCGCCCCCACCGGTCGTCGTCTCGTCCGGGCCGTCGTGGTCCGGTGTCACCAGGCTGACCACCACCTCGTCCGGTCCCGCGACCACTGTCAGCCGCGCCCAGCCCTCGGCCGCGGCGAGCCCTGCCGTGAGCGGGTCGGCCAGCCCGCGCCGGATCTCCACCGGCAGCTCCGGCGGCGTGCCGACCGCCACCAGGTCGATCGGCAGCCCGTTGCGTTCGGCCAGGTCGGCCGCCGCGCGCAGCTCGTGCAGCAGCGCGTCGGGCACGTCGTCGGACTCGGCGATGAGCCGGCGCAGCCGGGCCGCGGCCAGCACCGCCCGCCGCCGCACCGCCGGGTCGGCCGGGTCGGCGTCGCCCGACGCCAGCTCGGCCAGCACCTCCTCGGCGGTGCCGCTGACCAGAGCGAGCCGTTCCTGGCGCTCGGTGCGGGCCCGCTCGGCCGCCTCCCGCTCCGCCGCCACGGCCAGCGCCGCCGCCGCGGTGGCGGCCCGGGCCCGGGCCTGCGCGGTGAGCGCCGCCGCGCCGACGAAGACCGCCACCGGCAGGGTGGAGGTGCCGTAAACGTACATCGTGGCCCGGCTCAGATCGGCCGACGCGGTCGCGCCGTACAGCACCACCGCGGTCACCGCGATCGCGCCGTGCGCGGCGAGCATGACCAGCAGCCAGCGCACCGGCCGCCGCCAGAGCGCCAGCAGGAAGAACCAGGCCAGGCCGCCCCACACCCAGTTGGCGGTGCTGAACAGGAAGCGCTCGCCGGCGCCCGCGACGACCGCCGCGTCGACCACCAGCAGCGCCGCGGCCAGGCTCCGGGCCGGGGGCAGTTCGCCGCGCAGCAGAAGTACGCCGGCCCAGACCCCGATCAGCGCGGTCACCAGCCAGCCCACCGCCACCACGGCGGGGAAGGCCATTCCCGGTCCCGCCCGCAACACGGCCGGCAGCGCGATCGCCAGGTGCCAGGCCGCCGCGATGACGATTGCGGCGATCCGCGCGCCCCCGTCGGAGGCGTCGGCCACCGCGTGCGCCTCCGGCGGGGCGGTGGCCGGTCCGGGGCGCGTCGCCACCCGCGGCCGGGGAAGTGGACGCAGCACGGAGTCGGCGGTCACCGCCGCACCCGACTCAGTCGGCATCGGACCACTCCAGCCGAATCCGGGTGCCCGCGCCAGGGGCGGAGGTCACCAGCGCGCGTCCACCCACAGTGGTCATCCGCCCGTGGATCGACTCGCGCAGCCCGTACCGGTGGGCCGGGACCGTGGCGGGGTCGAAGCCCGGACCGTCGTCGACCACCTCGACCACGACGGCGCCGCCCTCGCGGGCCAGGCGCAGCGACGCGGTCGCGCCGGGTGCGTGCCGCGCCACGTTCGCGAGCGCGGCGGCGGCGCTGTCGGCGAGCGCCGTGGCGACCTCCGCCGGCAGCCGGCAGGGCGCGAGCGTCGCGGTCACCGCCGGCCCGGGCGTTCCGGCGAGCACCTGGCGCAGCCGTTCGTCCAGGTCGGCCTCGCCGGCCGCGGTCGCGGATCGCGCGCCCGCCAGGGCGGTCAGGGTACGCAGATCGTGCGCGCACCGCTCGCGCAACGTCGCCGAGTCGGGTACCGCGCCGAGGCCGACCATGGTGAGCGTGCCCAGCACGGTGTCGTGCAGGTCGCGGTTCTGCCGCCGTTCGTCCTCGCGGGCGGCGCGCGCGACCACCGCCTCGTGGGACAGCCGCTGGTAGTCGGCGAACGCGGCGTCGGCGCGGGCGATCCGGCGGCGCATCACCGCTGTCATCACCGCCGCGCTTCCGGTCTGCACCAGCAGCGTCCCGGCGTGCGCCCGCGCCTCGACCGGGTTGCCGGCCAGCGTGGTGCCGGTGACGTACGCGGCGGTGACCAGCAGCCCGGCCGGCACCGACCAGCGGGCCGGCGCGGTGGCCTGCGTGTTGATCACCGTCGAGCTGGCCAGCACCGCGATCCAGCTCGCCTCGCCCGGCAGCACCTCCGGCGCGACCAGCCACGGGACGGCGAGCGCGGCGGCGGTGGTGAGCGCGACGTCGCCGGCCACCAGCGGCCCGTCAATGCCGTGCCGGAACGCCCGCCAGGCGTACCAGACCGACCAGACGGTGAGGACGACGACAGCGGGGATCAGCAGCGCCACCCGCACCGGCGGTGTCCGCACCGACAGCGCGACCACCGCGCCGACCAGACCGCAGGTGAGTCGCAGTAGCGCGGGAAGCGTCGTGAAGATCAGCGTGAACGCCTCAGCCGCCGGCCGGGCCTGGGTGGACCCGGGCAGAGACGTGGCGGCAGCGACCGGCATCGGGGGGATGTCCTTCCGGCAGCGACCCGGCCGGGTCCGCGCGGCATAGATTGACGCCGGAGAATAACACGGTTTGTGGGTACTGGTCACCCTTGGTGCTTGACGAGTTTCGCTCCGGCGTAAAGCAGCCGAGGCTCAGCGCCCCGCCGAGAAGCGGAGCCGCGGCCTCCGGTTTACGGTTGCCGGCGTCTCCTACCCTGCGGGGTATGGCATACCAGCCGGCCATGGTGCCGCCGAAGAAGTCCAAGCGAACCCTGTTCATCGTGCTCGGCGTGGTGCTGGCGATCTGTTGCTCCGGCGGTGTGCTCGGCGGCTTCTTCCTCTTCCGGGTCGTGCAGGAAGCCACCGGCCCGGCGCGCTCCACAGCGCAGACCTACGCCGAGGCGATCGTCGACCGCGACTACCCCGCCGCGTACCGGCAGCTCTGCACCCGCGTACGCGACCGGGTCAGCGAGGCGGACTTCACCCGGCAGCAGTCCTCCCAGCCGGAGTTCACCGGCTACGAGATCACCGGGCTCAACGTGTCGAACAACAACGGCCGGGTGAGCGGGTCGACGACCATCCGGTTCACCCCGGCGGTCGGGACCAACGTGACGCAGTCGTTCCCGATGGTCAAGGAGGACGGGGAGTGGCGGATCTGCGAGTGAGCCGGTGGCGCTCCTCCGCGCGCACCTGATCCACTTGTCGCATGGCCCCATCTCCCACCGCACCGGTTCCCCCGGCCGTCGAGGACCGGCTCGCCCGCGAACGCAACGTCTGGCTCTGCACGCTGCGCCGGGACGGCTCACCGCACATGACGCCGGTGTGGTTCGTGTACGCCGACGGCGTCTGGTGGATCGGCTGCGAGGGCCGCAGCGTCAAGGCCCGCAACGTGGCGGCCGACCCCCGCGTCTCGCTCGCCCTGGAGGACGGCGTCCACCCGGTCGTCGCGGAGGGCGTCGCCCGCCTGCACCGTGCCGGCTTCCCGCCCGCGATCGTGGCGGCGTTCGCCGAGAAGTACGGCGGCTGGGACATCCGGCAGCCGGTCACACCGGACAGTGAACGGGTGCTGCTGGAGGTGCCCGTCCGGCGGTGGCTGCTCGCCGGCCGGGCACGCTAGTCCCCGGAGAATCCCCAGAAGTAGATCTCGCTCGGGACGCCCGCCTCGTCGTGCAGCACGGCGTACCGGCCGAACCAGCGCTGCTTGGCCAGCGGCGCGAGCGCCTCGACGTGCGCGCGGGTCGGCCTGGCGACGCCCACACGTGCGAGCGCTTCGGCCTCGGTCACCCGCTGGAACGTCCCGAAGCCGGGCTCCTCGCCGTCGGCCAGCACCCGCGACATGTCCAGGATGGAGTGTGTGCCGGACTCCTGTACCCGCTCGTCCGCCCACAGCTCCTCCTCGCTGCGGGGACGGTCCGGGAAGTCGGCGGCGGACGCACCGAACTCGCCCGGCGCCGCCCACCAGTAGTCGCCGGTCTCGAAGACCTGCCGGCGCAGTTCGTCAAGCGCGGCCTGGGCATCCGGCTGGTACGCCACGAAGTAGGTCCATCCCGATGCGCCCACGCTGCCTCCCGGTGATCCCGCTCGTCGACCGCCGTCGTGCGGCGGCGCACGCGATCATGCCCGACACCACCGACGAAACCGGCGGGTCGACGCGACCAGGATTTCTGTGCCACTCTCCGCCATGCGTCTGTCGTCGGACCTGCGCGGGCGATCGCGCCTACGGGTGCGAATCGGTGATCGCAATGACCTCGTCGAGGCGGTCCAGGGCGGCCCGGAGATCGTCGACCCTGGCCTGGATGCGCTCGCGCTCGGCGCGCAGCATGGCCCGCTGCCCGGGGTCGGTGTGCCCGGAGTCCCAGCACGGCAGGAGTTCGGCGATCCGGCTGCTGGTCAGGCCCGCCGCGTACATCTGCTGGATGAACCGGACCAGCGTGACCGTGTCCGGCCGGTAGAGGCGCTGGCCGGACGGGCTGCGCCTGGGGACGAGAAGACCCTGCTCCTCGTAGTAGCGCACGGCCCGCACCGAGACACCGGCGCCGCGTGCCACCTCACCGATGCGGATCAGCGGCTCGGTCACGGTGACCCCTCTCACCCCGGTCTCGGCGATCAACACTTGCCTCTGACGTCAACGTCAGGTTTTAGCGTACCGGGCATGGACATCAACGACTCGGTAGCCCTCGTCACCGGCACCAACCGCGGCCTGGGCCGCGCCTTCGCCCAGCGCCTGCTCGAACGCGGCGCCCGCAAGGTCTACGCGACCGCCCGCCGGCCGGAGACCGTCGACCTGCCCGGCGTCGAGGCGCTGCCGCTCGACATCACCAGCCCCGCATCCGTACGGGCCGTCGCCGCTGCCGCCCCGGACGTCACGCTGCTCGTCAACAACGCCGGCATCCAGACCGGAACCGACCTGGTGACCGGTTCGCTGGAGGCGGTACGACACGAGGTGGACACCAACGTGCTCGGCCACCTGGAGATGATCCGCGCGTTCGCGCCGGCACTCGCCCGCAACGGCGGAGGCGCGATCGTGAACGTGCTCTCCGCCATGTCGTGGTTCGGGACCAGGGGCGCCGGCGCGTACCACCTGACCAAGGCCGCCGCCTGGGCCATGACCAACGGCGTACGCCTGGAACTCGCCGACCAGGGCACGCTCGTGACGGCGGTGCACCTCGGCCTGGCCGACACCGACATGTCAGCCGGCTGGCCCGTCGACAAGATCGCGCCGTCCGATCTGGCCGACGCGGCGCTCGACGGCGTCGAGGCGGGCGCCGCCGAGGTTCTCGCCGACCAGTGGAGCCGGGACGTCAAGTCCCGGCTGACGCTGACGCCGGAGGAGTTCAACGCCGCGATGGACCGCGCCCTGGCGGCGCTGGCGGCCTGACCGGGCCTGGCGGTACGTGCCGGTCGTGGCCGCGTTCGCTGAGGCGCCACATCGCCGACCGGTTGCAGCGCGTTGACGGTGACCCGGAGGGTGTCGGGGCGCCTCCGATCACCCTGATGCAGGATGCAGCGGGTGACCTCGATCTATCGAACCGCTGCGGGCCAGGACAGGATCCGCCGGTGGTGCGAGGAACAGTTGACTGCATGGTGGTCGCCGCCGACCTTCCAGGCCAGCCAGGGCTGAGCTCCGACGAAGCGGGCACCGCCGGTGGCCGGCTCACGTGGTACGGCTCGTGGCTGGGAGAGGTCATCGAGAAGACCACCGCCGGGCCGGTCGTGGTGCTCGGGCATTCGTTCGGCGGCGCTGTCACGCTCGCCGCGGATCATCCGAGGATTCGGGGAAAGGTCGCCGTGTCTCCAGGCGGGTTGTGCCGGCTCCGGATCACACCCCGTGTCCTGCTGGCGTTCCTGGCCTGGCTGGTGCGGCCACGCGCTGATTCGAGCCGTCGACTGCTACGCATCCTGTCTGCTCCCGGCCAGGAGCCCCGCGCCGAACTGGTAGAATGGATGACGCTGGTCGCCCGGTACGCCCGTCCGGTGAGCTCCGACGACCTCGTACCGGCGGCCGCTCACACGATGCCGGTCGTGGTCGCGAGCGGACACCACGACGTGTTCCTGCCCCGGAACGACTGCGCGCAGGAGCACGACAGCGGATCCATGCGGACGCCGACATCGTTCCCGGCGCCGGCCATCTCGTCACCGACGAGCGCCCCGACCTGATCGCCGCGCTGGTTGCCCGGCTGGAGGATCAGTGGCGCTGAACAAGCGGGGCAGTCGGCCCATCGTCGTCGACGGCAACCGCTACTGCTGGCTCGTCCGCCGGAAGCCGACGTACAGCCAGGGTCTGACCTGGTCACCGTTGAGCTTCGCCGTTGAGCGCGCGGATCTGGCTGGGTGCGCCACTCTCGTCGTCCGACTCGCGTCACCGCGACCGGACAACTGGATGAATGCCGTGGCCTCTCCGGTGCTCCCTTCGCTGGTCGCGAGTGCCATCAGGCAGGGGCTTGAGCGGGGCTGGCAGCCCGAGCGCCCCGGCTCCCCGTTCATGCTGGACCTCGGCGCTGACGAGCAGGGCTAGGGCCGGCGACGCGGAGCGCACCGCGCTGAAACACGTCCTTGGAACTCGTCTCGTGACCGTGCGGAAGGCCGGAAACGCGGTTCTCCGAATGGCGTTTCGCTCCGTAGGATCTCCGGCGATCAAGGGGGATTAACGGTGGGCGATTTCCAGCAGTTCGTGACGGACGTGACTTCACGTCTGTCCACCATGTCCAAAGGTGAGTTGTACCTCGTCGGCGACGGCCTCGACCGGGACTCACTCTGGCTCACCTTCCTCGAATCCTTCCCCGCCGGCACCAATCCGCGGTTCCGTGAGCGATCCGAGTACGACTGCTCGACCTGCCGCGGTTTCATCAAGCACTTCGGCAACGTCGTCGAGATCAACGCCGGGCGCGTCCGTACCGTCTGGTCCGGGGTCTCGGCCTCCGACCCGGTCTTCTCCGTCGTCGCCGCCGCTCTGGACGAGTTCGTCCTCTCGCTGCCGTTGGCCACCGTCTTCCGGTCCACTCAGGAGCAGTACGGCACGAAGACCACCCGATCGCTGCGCGACGGCCAGGTCGAGGTGTGGCACCACCTGCACGGCCGGGTGGAGAAGCGGCATCGCACCGACGACGTCGGCGCGGCACAGAGCGACTTCGACGCCGCGGTGCAGGTCTTCCAGCGCGGCCTGGCCGAGCTGACCCCGCACGCTCTGGACACCGTCGTCGACCTCATCGACGACAACGCCCTCTACCGCGGCACGGAGCATCGTCGGGCGGTGACCGAGTTCCGGTCGCTGCAGAACCGGTGGACGAAGGCGACCGACGGACGGGCCTTCGTCTTCGCCAACGCCATGAACCCGGCGGCACGCTTGCGCAACACGGTGATCGGCACCCTCGTCCAGGCTCTCTCCGCCGGCGTCGACCTGGAGCAGGCGGTCCGGTCGTTCGAGACGAAGGTGGCGCCGCAGAACTACCAGCGCCCCACGGCGCTGATCACCCCGGCCATGGTCAAGGCTGCCATGAAGACCATTGACGAGTTGGGCATCGAGGAGTCGTTGCAGCGACGGTTCGCCCGGCTGTCCGACGTGTCGGTCAACAACGTGCTGTGGGTCGACAATGACACCCAGCCGCAGATGAAGGACGGCATCGAAGGGCTGCTCATGCAGGCGGCCACCAGGACGTCGACAGGTGCGCGCCTTCGTGACGCGAAGCCGGAGGAGATCCCCGTGGTCTCCTTCCTGAAGGACATCCTGCCCGGAGCCAGCTCCATCGACCTGTGGGTCGCCAACACCCACGAGCCGCACTTCGTCAGTCTCACGACCGGCCGGCACCCGGCTGCTCCGCGGTTGTTCAAGTGGGACAACGACTTCGCCTGGTCGTACGGCGGCAACGTCGCCGACTCGATCCGGGAGAAGGTCAAGCGGGCCGGCGGCAACGTCACCGGCAAGCTGCGGGTGAGCCTGTCCTGGTTCAACCACGACGACCTCGACCTGCACGTGTTCGAACCAAACGGCGACCACATCTGGTACCAGGAGAAGCGCGACAAGCTGGACGTCGACATGAACGCCAGCGGGCCGTTCTCCCGCGAGCCGGTGGAGAACGTCACCTGGACCGACCACGTCCCCGACGGTGAGTACCGGATCGAGGTGAACCAGTACCGCAAGCGGGACAGCGCCCAGGTCGGCTTCGTGATCGAGACCGAGAGCGACGGGAAGATCGAGCATTACCGCCACGAGCGCGCGGTCGGCCACAAGGAGACCGTCGAGGTCGGCCGGATGACGGTCACCGGCGGCGTGATCACCGCTTTCCGGCCGGGTAAGGACGTGCAGCGGGGCAGTGCGGGCAAGGAGTTGTGGGGGATCACCTCCGAACAGTTCGTACCGGTGTCCACGATCATGTACTCGCCGAACTACTTCGACGACAACGAGGTCGGCAACCGGCACTACTTCTTCATCCTGAAGGGGTGCGTGAACGACCAGCCGACGCGCGGGATCTACAACGAGTTCCTCCGCGCCGACCTGCAACCGCATCGCAAGGTGTTCGAGGTTCTCGGCGACCGCACCAAGTGCGAGCCCTCTCCGGATCAGCTCTCCGGCCTCGGCTTCAGCTCCACGATCCGCAACTCCGTGGTCGCCAAGGTGACCATGACCGGCGGCCGGCGCCGCCTCCTCAGCATCCAGTTCTGATCCCCTGCCCAGAAAACGGAGAGAGGTCGTTGTGACCATTTTTGAGAAGGCCACCCGGGAGAAGTTCCGCTATCCGTCGGCCAAGGGATTGCTGACCACGGAGCAGCTGTGGGAGCTTCCGCTGACCGCCAAGTCCGGCTTCAGCCTCGACGACGTGGCCAAGGCGGTCAACGCCGAACTCAAGGCCGTCGACACCGAGTCGTTCGTGACCACCGAGGCCAATCCGGCCAAGGCGACCCTGGAGACCAAGTTGGAGGTCGTCAAGCACGTCATCGCCGTCCGCCTCGCCGAGGACCAGGCGGCGAAGGCGGCGGCGGCCAAGAAGCTGGAGAAGGAGAAGCTGCTGGCGGTCCTGGGCCGTAAGCAGGACGCGGTCCTGGAGAACCTGACCGAGGCGGAGCTGCTGGCCCGGATCAACAACCTGTAGCCCGCTGACGATCTGGCCTGCGGTGGGGATGGTGCGCCCGGCAGGATTCGAACCTGCGGCCTTGGGATTAGAAGGACTTTTAGGCATCGCCGGACCGCCTCGCATGGCCGTCGTATCTGGGCCGGTAGCGGCCTCGCGGGGTGCAGTCTTTGCAGGTCAGGCCGTGTCTCTGCACATCTTCGGGCGGAAGCGGATTCCGGAGATCGCCGGGGATCGCCGAAGGTTGCTGCGGACCCTTCCCGGACCCTCGATCTTGACTCCCTGCTACCCGGTAGGGGTACTCCCGGTAGCAGCGGCTCCTCTCGGCATCGGAGAGGAGCCGCTGCAGCGGCTACAGGACCTGACGCGGAAGGATGCGATCCTCCACCGTCTTTGCTCCGATGGGGGAGAGGGTCACGTGGCCTGTTGTCTCGTCGTACTCCACAAGCCGGTCCCGGTGGAGCTGCCGGAGAACTCTCTTGTAGTTGGACAGACGATCTTGTTCGAGGTGCTTGGCGAGGATCTTGTCCGTTAGTTGCGTTGTGAACGAATGAAGCAGCAGCAGAGTCTTGTTGGAGAGGGACATCGACGGGTCGAGCACCCGTGCTGTATCACCGACATGCCAGATCAACGGGACGTGGCGCTCCACGAGGGCTTCAACAACGCTCGTCGCCGTTGCTAGGTCGGTGCCATGGAACATGCGGACGAACTCGGCCATGATCCACTGAGTCGCGTGCAGTACAAAGGTGGCATCCATGTGGTTGGCGCTTACGTCGCCGCCGACATGCCCAACACCGCGATTGTTACGGATGTCGTACAGCGCAACGAGCACCCGCGGCACCGTCACCCGCGCCGACTTCGGATACAGCTTGCTGTCCGCCTGCTCCAGTAGCTTGCATGCATGGTCAAACCGGGACGGCTTGCTCGCTGTCTGGGCATAGTTGCCCCCGTCTAGGTAGCCCGCAAGGATCGTGTACGCCACCTCCGAGAAGCGTCCGCCGTCTAGTACGGCAGCCGCCGTTCGGGATCATGGCTGGAGTTCGAGGTTGAGGCGTCGGGTGTAGTGGGCTTGGCGGGCTCGGGCTTGATGCTGGCGCCGCCAGTCTGACCAGCGCAGACGGTGGGCGAGGTTGCTGAGCGGGCGGATGATGCAGGCGTTGATCAGGCGCCGGACCTCGTTGACGGTGAGCTTGATCAGTCCGGTGTCGGCCGGGTTGTGGTCGGCGGCGTCGGCGGCGCAGATCGCCAGGACGGCGAGGGCGGCCAGGGCGAGGGTGGTGAACCGGTGCCAGGAGTCCCAGCGGCGGACCTGGTGCTGGTCGAGACCGACCTGGCCCTTGGCAGCTTGGAAGCTCTCCTCAACCGTCCAGCGGATGCCCGCGACCCGCACGAGTTGGGCCAGGGTGGCCGGTTGCGGGGTCCAGCAGCGGTAGAAGGCCAGCTCACCGGTGGTGGTGTTGCGGCGGATCAGGAGGCTGTGGTGGCCGCCGTCGTCGGGGTCGGCGTCGGTGCAGACGTCGTCGAGCCAGGCCCAGTCGTAGAAGCGTGGCCCTTTCGACCCGGCACCGGCGCTGCGACGTTGCCACGCCGAGGCCGGCAGCTCGGCGGCGACCCGGTCAGCCCGAACCCGGGTCTTGCCGCCGTCGAGTGGGACCAGGTGGCTGCGGGACACGGCCAGGACATAACCCAGGCGGTGGTGGCGTAGGTGGGCACGGAAGACGCTGCTGTTGCCATAGGCCTCGTCCGCGGCCGCCCACCCGGCCGGGACGCCGGCGTCGACGGCCGCGGTGATCATGTCGGCGGCCAGCTCGGACTTCGTGGCGAAGGCGACCTCGTCGGGAACCCCGGCGGCCTGGCATCGGTCCCGGTCATCGGTCCACGACACCGGCAGGTAGACCCGGCGGTCGATCAGCGTGTGCCCATGCCGGCTGGCATAGCCGCAGAACACCCCCACCTGCGCATTCTCGATCCTGCCGGCGGTGCCGGTGTACTGGCGTTGCACTCCGATGGTGTGCACGCCCTTCTTCAGGTCCCCGGTCTCGTCCACGACCAGCACCGCGTCCGGATCACCGAACCGGCCCACGACCACCGCCCGCACATCGTCGCGGACCGCATCGGCATCCCACACCGCCCGAGACAACAACCGCTGCATCGCGTCCGGCCGGGCATGCCCGGCCCGCTCCGCCAACTGCCAGCACGTCTTGACCTCGATGTCGGCCAGCAGCCCTGTCACGAACGCCGTCGCCGTCCGACGCGGCTCGACCCGCCCGAAGCGTCCCGCGAACGCATCGCACACCCCGGTCAGGACTTGCCGCCACCGGTCTGGGTTTACGCTGTGGCACGCGGCCACCGCCAGATCTGAAGTCATGTCCACAGCAGACAGACGATCACGCGGTGGCCGCACCTCGTCTACCCGGCCCCACCAGCGACATCTCAAACGGCGGCTGCCGTACTAGCTCGGCTGCTTCCCACCGTCCTTCCCGGTAGTTCCGGGTGATCTTGCGGAACTCCTCTACTAACTCGGCGCGGAGCCCTGGCGGCAGATGCGCCAGGGCCGTCGCTGCGTCAAGCGTCACTTCTTGGCCTTTGTAGTAATGGGCATGTCGTGCTCGACAGTGTTTCGCCCCCGAGGAGTGGTCTTGATCGCCTTCATGCTGCTCGTGTCAATCCAGCTATTGAGAAAGGCCGTGTTGCGGAGGGCAGTGTTCGGGTGGCCCGGCTCCCGCCAGGTGCATTCCTTATAGGCAGCAAGCACGTGACCCACGCCGATCTCAGAAAGTTCGTACACCTGTTCCAGCCAATAGACCGCGAGCAGGTTCTTCTGGTGGATCGTTGTTGGGTTTTTCTCGGCGACGAGATCGCGGAACGCTTGCTTGCCAGAAGGTCGAAAGTCGATGTCGCGGACTGGAGTCCATGAACGACGGCCAGTGGCCTTCCGTGGTGCCGTCGCCTTCTTGGCCTTCCGCGACCGACCCCCGGTCGCGGCAGGCTCTACATCCGTCTCTTCCTCGGCTTCTGTGACGCTTCCTGCCTCATTCGTCTGCTGCGAGGCAGGCAGAGCCTCCATGGGAGCCGGTCGCGGCGACGGCACCCCGTTGAAGCTGCTAATCAGGTCTTCGTAAGCCCGCTCCTTCAGTCCATCCGGAAGATCCTTTACTGCCTCCGCGATCTTTGGCATTACTTCGAGCAATCGCTGGAAGTCCCCCTCGGCCACTGGCCCCTCCTGTACCGGCGATGGTGAACAGGACATTCTCTTATGTGGAGGAAGGCGATGTAAAGCTGATCAATGTGAGTCGGATGATCAGTTATCTGCTGATGGGACTTCCGGCCGACACAGACCGCTCGTAGGCCGCTACGCCCGCGCCTCCTGTGTCGGAGCCGGTCGCGGTCTCTCCCGTCCGTCCTGTCGTGGGCTCGGCGCTCGACGGCCACGCTAGTACTCCAGCCGCACCTGGTGGAGCCGGAGTCTTCGCTGGTAGTGGGCCCTTCTGGCGCGGTATTGGTGTCGTCTTCGCCATCGTGACCATCGATGGATGTGGTCGAAGGGTCGGGTGGTGGTGATCAGGTGTGCCAGGAGACGTCGGACCTCGCCGAGGGTGAGGGGAATGAGGCCGTCGTGGGATTCGGTTCCCCCTTTTTGGCCTGTGTGGCGGTGACGGTGAGGTAGGCGTGGGCGCACAGAACGAGAGTTGTGTGCCGGTACCAGGCGTCGTACCGGCGCACCTGGTAGTGATCCAAGCCGACCTCGGTCTTGGCGGTCTGGAAACACTCCTCGATCGCCCAACGGGTCCCTGCCACGCGGATCAGGTCTTCGTCGAGGGTGCTGCCTACGGGGCCGAAGCACAGGTAGTAGGCCAGTTCGGTGGGGTCGGTGATGCTGCGTCGGATCAGCAGCCAGTGGCCGTAGCCGTCAACCGTGCCGGGCAGGGAGGCCACGGCCCAGTCGTAGAGTCGCGGCCCTTTGGCGCCGTCGCCGCAACTGCGCCGCTTCCATGCCAGTGCCGGCGCGTTCGCGGCGAGGACATCCGGACGGGAGCTGCCCACCGTGGTCGGGACCCGCTGGTTGCAGGGCACGGCCAGGACGTAACCGATGCGCTGCTGCTGCAGCCACGTCCGGAACTTCGAGTCCTGCCCGTATGCCTCGTCAGCGGTCACCCATTTCGCTGGTAGGCCCGCGGTGACGGCGCGTTCGAGCATCCGCAGCCTTAGCGCGGGTTTCGTGGCGAACCCGACGCTGGCGGGGATGCCGGCTTCGGTGCGGCGGGCGGGATCGTCGCACCAGCGGCGGGGCAGATACAACTCCCGGTCGACCAGGGTGCGCCCTTGCGGCCCGGCGTAGGCAAGGAACACCCCGAGCTGGCAGTTCTCCGTCCGCCCGGCCGTGCCCGAGTACTGACGCTGCACCCCAGCCGACTTGACTCCCTTCTTCAGGAACCCGGTCTCGTCGACAATCAACACCCCGTCGTCATGGCCGAGATGTTCCGCCACGTAGGCGAACAGGTCGTCGCGAACAGCGTCCGGGTTCCACGCAGACTTGTTGAGTAGCCGTTGCATCCGATTCGGCGTGGTATCTCCGGCGGCCTCGGCGAGGGTCCAGCCGTTCTTGCTCGCCAACGGCGACAGCAACCCGACCAGGTACGCCAGCGCCTGCCGGCGCGGCTCCGCCCGCCCGAAACGGTGCGCGAACCCGCCAGCAGATCATCCAAACCCGCCCGCCATCCCACGATCTCATCGATCAACACAAGCACGGGAGCCTGCCCGCCGTACGATCGGCCACAACAGACAGACGGTGCGACCAAGCCACACATCCGTCCAATAGCATCGACATCCGCAGCTACGCGGACGACATAACCCGGACGTCGACCATGCCGCTGAGCTGCTGAAACTCTGAATCACGAAAGTGCGGCTGGAGTACTAGGAAAGGGCTCGATGTGCCACGGTTAGGGGTGCTGACCTCCCATCCGGTGTCGATTGCCGCTGTGACAACGGCGTGACCCACGAGCCAGGTGCCACCAAGCACGAGTAGTCGCACGTAACGCTTACCAATTAGAGCTAAGGAGGTGATGTTGCTAGTTCGAATTGTCGGCGGATGTGAACCGTGAATAAATTCGCATGTAGTCGGTGTGAAGCACTTCCACCGTCTCTGATCCTAGTCTCTCCACCAGTTTTTGCTCGAAGAATAGCGGTTGATTTGCGCCCACCACCTTCAATACAACGACGGCTCTGGATCGGTAGTTGAACAATCGAGCGCTAGCTACGACCGACTTGGCGAACGCGGGGTCTAGTTGGCTACTGGTCAGGCGCTGCGTTAGCCAGGTCCAGTAGTCATTCAGGGACTTGCCCGCTACTTTTGCCTCTCGCTCAACTCCGACAATTTGAAAATGGCGATAAGGTTGTGCAGTTACACCGTCGAGATCTTTGACTCGCGCCGCGTCTTTTTGATTGTCGGCAATTCCGATCACCACGTGTCCCACTACGCCAGGGCCTGCATTCGCCATCGCTGTGAGCGTCCGGCAGATTTTCCGGAAGGATGCCTCGTCGAAAGACCGTGGTGTTGAGAGCGTGTAGAAACCCTGTTTGCAATCGAATAGTTGCTGTTCCACAACGGCGTTTCCAAGAAGCGTTTCGAGTTGGCTTGCCCAGCCGTACTTGCTGTAGTCCTCCGTGGTGCCGCTTTCCTCGAACGCTGCCCGAAGAACGCCTTTTACGGCGTCAACCGAGTTTCTCTTTGCATCTCTCGCCCAGTCACCTCCGCCAGCGGGTACGGAGAGTGCACCCTGTCCGATCCCTTTCAGCTTCCGTGCAGCTAGGTCGTGGTCTCTGATGCGCATTCGATCTTTGAAGAGCAACTCGAAGACTGCGAGGAAGAGGGCGTGGAAGTAGCGTGGGGACCGGCCACCACTTCCGGCCTCGATCAAGGATGAGAACCGCTTATCTTGAGTAGCCAAAATTTCGCGAATTTCGTCATAAGCCTCCATGAGGTGGTTTTCAAGGCGCTCAGAGCCATACGCGTTGATCGCACTCGCGATTGCCATCGATTCTTTCGTCGCTACGTCCTCCGGTTGGTCGCTATCGGAGAAGTCGTAGTAGGCATCCCGGATTCTCGTTCCGGTATTGGGGAATGGATCAATCAGGCAGTCAATGAGTATGTCGAGGACGACTTGTTCGTCTAGCGACTCGCGAACATCCTCCCGCCGCAAGACGCCTTCCTTGACCCAGAAAATGTCGTCTACTAGTACTCCATAGCTTAGGTCGCGACTGGTAATACTAAGCTTCGGCATGACGCGAAGCGGGACGTTATTGCTAGGGGAGGTGTCCGTTCTGATTCTAGAAGAGACGATGCGTACGAGGTCGGCGAGGGGTGATACCGTGCCGGCTTGGCGAAGCTCTTGCCTAGAGAGCCGTTTGCCACCTGAATTAATTCTACGGAATACTTCGTCTACGCTGGCTGACGAAGCTGGCCGAAAGACCGACAAGGCAACGGTGTAGTTGGATAGCTCTACCGACAGGTGCCGGTCCATGACGGGTTGGCGCTGAATGAGCATGCCTTCGTCTTTCAGTGCCTTGGTGTCGGCGAGCGCGTCCAAGTCGAAGTAGAACCCGTTCACGGGGAATTCGTTCTCAAGGAAGGAGAAGATGGCGTTGAAGCGCTGCATGCCATCGATGAGTTCGTAGGAGATGTCGCCAGGTTTTCCGATCTCAGCTACCAGGAATAGTGGAATCGGCATATCTTTGATGATGGAGTCGATCAGGCGCTGCTTTTCTTCGACGCCCCAGACCAGCTTGCGTTGGTAACGGCGATTGACCTCGAACCGGTCCTTTCGGTACAAGCCGTAGACTCGTTGAATGCTTTCGCTACGAACTGAGAGTTCGCTGGCAGCCGGTCCAGTCACTTCCACTCCTCGGCCTTGGCGTCGCGCAGACCTCGGAGTCTAGGTCTCGCGGAGTGAGTTGTGGAGCGAGGTGCGACCCTCAGCGCTCGCGACCGTCGCTCGGCGACCTCTGGCAACGTTTATCAGCCCTTCTGAGGCCAAAGTGCCACAGCACGGTGAGCCGTACCCGCCGAGACGCCATGCGCCGCCGCCAAGTCGGCAACGGTGGGAATCCTGTCGCCGGGCCGAAGTAGACCATCGATCATCTGCTGGCGCAGGTTAGCAGCGACCTCTCGATATGGCTGCTTGGTCCGATCCGTCTCGCTGGTGGAAGCGGCGAGGTGGCATTCGCGCGGCCAGCGTCCCGGCCGCCCGTTGATCCGACTCCGACAGCCATGCGGCATAGACCCGAAGCGTTGTCGTGCCGCCGCCTCCATGTCCAAACCATCCGGCGACCGTCCGCACATCAACACCCGCGTTGATCAGCTCGGTTGCCGAGCAAGGGCGCAGCGCGTGGATGTGGCTGTCGATGCCGAGCCGACTGGCGAGCCGGCCGTACCGCTGGGTGATGGTGTCGGGGCGGTAGCCACGGCTGTTGTCCGGTTCGGGGGAGAAGACGTAGTCGGCAGGGTCGGTGTCCGCGTCGAGCTGCGCCAGGCGGTCGGCGTACCGGCCGTGCAGCTCGCGCAGCACTTCGATCGTTTCCGGGTCGAGCGCCACCCGCCGCTGCTGGTGCGTCTTGGTGTCCTTCTCCCGGAGTTCGCCGTGTTCGTCCAGGTAGGCGCTGCGCCGCAGCGTCAGCACACCGGCGGCCAGGTCGAGATGGTGCCAGCGCAGCGCGGCCAGCTCGCCACGGCGGGCGCCGGTCGTCATCGCGAGCCAGACCAGCGCGCCCCAGTCTGGATCGTGCCATGCCTCGCTGATGATGCGGGCCGCGTCGGCGGGGCTTGGTGGCTGCGGGTCGGGGTGCGGCGGCGCGGGTGGCTCGGCCTGGCTGGCGGGGTTGACGGCGATCCAGCGCCACCGGACCGCCCTGCTGAGAGCACCACTGAGGATCCAGTGGATTTGCCGCGCCGACGAAGCGCTGAGCGGCTTGCAGACGTGCGGGCTGCACTTCGCGGTGCAGGTGTGCGCACCCTCCACGCGGTGCTTCACGTACGCCTTCCCACCGCACCAGTCGCGGCAGCGGCGCAGGCTCGCGTAGAACGACTCCAACGTCTCGGCATCGAGCCGGCCAACCGGCAGCTTGCCGAGCGCCGGCCGTACGTGCTTGTTGAGCTTGTTGACGTAGCCCATGCGGGTGGTGGCCTTGATGTCGGCTACCTCAAGCCACCGGTCTAGAAGTTGGTCGAGCGTGGCGCGGGTGCGCGGGTTGCGCCACTCATCGACCTGCGCCAGCAGCCGCGTACGCGCCTTCTCGGCTTCTTTGGCAGCGGCGCGGCCGGCGGGGATGACGTCGGTCAGGTAGTGCCGCTTCCCGCTGATCGGGTCGACGCCGGCATAGACCTTTACACGCAGTGAGCCGCTGGGGAGCGTTTCGACCTCGCCGCGTTGGCGCTTGGTGCGTCCGTTCGAGGCTGCCACAGTGCCACCCGTAGCGCGCCCGCACCACGAATGGCCCCATGCGAGCGGTTCAGGAAGACGAAGTGCCTGTGCGCCCGGCAGGATTCGAACCTGCGGCCTTGGGATTAGAAGTCCCCTGCTCTATCCGCTGAGCTACGGGCGCGCGCCGACGGTCGTCGCGCCAAGAGGGTACCGCCGCTCCCCGTCCGCCCGGGGGTACGGGTCGGCGCGTCCGTTCCGCCCCTCAGCGTCCCATGCCGGGGCCCGGAACGGCACCACAGTTCCGGCGGGTCCCGCGTGGGCCGGGCGGGACGCGATCCGTACCCTCGTCGGATGCTGCTCGACCAGGAAACCGAGAACGAGATCGTCTTCGAGCTGTGTCAGCTCCTCGGACGGGCGATCCTGCCCCTCACCGGCTCGGACGGCCCGGGCACGCCGCCCGGCGTCCTCGGCACCGCCTTCTTCTACAGCGAGCTGGTCGGCGCCACCGACGACGGGGAGGTCGCGCACGAGTGGCTGCTCACCGCCGACGCGCTGACCGACCGGGCGTACGGCGAGATCGGGTTGCGGCCGAGCGTCACGGACCCGGCCGAGGGCGCGGACGAGCCGATCGACCTGCCCGGTTTCGCCGACCACTGGCTGCACCTGCCGGAACTGGGGCTCGCCGCGATGCCGACCGGCGGCCTGCACGGCTGGGCCGACGACCGGGGCTGGCGCTGGCGTACCCAGCAGGTCACCGAGGCGGTGGCCGCGCCGGCCGACTCGGTCGCCCGGATCGGCGCGGCGCCCGTCTCGGCGTTCGTGCTGGCCCTGGGCGCGGGTGAGGACGGGTCGCGGCCGTTGGAGGCGGTGGTCGAGCGGGTCGCCCGGGACGGCGGCGAGGTGCGGGTCACCACGGAACTGCCCGCCGGCTACGTGGGCGCGCCGGTGTTCGCGGTGGAGGCCGGACCGGACGGCGGACCGGCGCTGCGCTGCCTGGGCGTGGTGCTGCCGTGGCGCGCGGGCGGGCACCCGGTCGCGACGTTCGACCGGATCCGCGCCGCGCTCGCGGCGGTCGTCACCGACTGAAGCGGCTTGGCGGGGCCGGGCTCAGCCCTCGGCGGTCGCGTCGGCCGGCCGCCGAGGTGACGGCGGCGTCGTGGGCTCCGGTTCGGTCGGTCCGGCGCGGAGGAACCCCTCCGCCCACCGTCCGACCTCCGCGAAGACCTTCTCGCGTACGCCGGGACTGGACAGCGTGAGGTCGTGCAGCCCGCCGTCGAAGCGGGCCAGCGTGACGTGCCGGCCGAGGCGGGGCGCCCAGCGCACCATGTGCTCGACGTCGAGCACGGCGTCGGCGCCGGTGGCGCTGTCGTGCCACTTGGTGCCCCGGAAACTGCGCGTCGAACAGGCGAGCAGCACCGGCACCGGGATGTCCAGCCCGGCCCGCAGGCGACGTTGACCGGTACGGATCGCGTTGATCCAGCCGGCCCGCACCGGGAACCCGGCGAGCGGCTTCCAGGCCAGGTCGTACCGCCACTCGCCCCGGTGGTCGGCGTGCAGGCTCTCGCCGTACACCGTGCCCAGGCCGAACGGCAGGACACGCTGCGGCGCCCTGCGGCCCAGGCGGGAGACGGCGGCCGCGAGGGGTCGACGGACCATCCAGGGCGCGTTGATGTCGAAGAAGGGGCTGTTGAGCACGATGCCGTCGACCAGTCCGGCGTCGCGACGGTCGTGCGCCCAGAGCGAGATGATCAGGCCGCCGGTCGAGTGGCCCATGGCGAGCAGGGTGTCGTGGCCCTCCTCGGCACGGATGATCTCCGCGGCGGCGTCCAGCTCGGGGAAGTAGTCGCTCAGGTCGCGGCAGAAGTTCGGAGTCTGGTGCGCCAGCAGGCTGCGGCCGTACTTGCGCAGGTCGAGCGCGTAGAAGTCCCAGCCGCGCTCGGCGAAGAAGTCGGCTACGTGGGTCTGGAAGAAGTAGTCGACGAAGCCGTGCACGTAGAGCACGGCGCGACCGGTCGGGCGGTCGGCCCGCCGCCGCACCAGGGTCGCGACGACCGGCCCCTCGTCGTCGGTGCCCAGGTCGATCGTCCGCCGCTCGTAGGGGGCGCCCAGCACGTCCGGTTCCACGACCGCGACGGTACGCCGCCGCGCTACCCGGCGGTAGGGGTGCTGGGCTGTAAGGAGGGGGCCCTTGTTAACGCATCCGGTAGAGGAAGGGCCCCTTCTTAACAACGCCTCGGCGCGGGGACGGCCCGCCCGCCGGCACCGAGCGGGCGGGCCGTGCCAGGATTCAGACGGTTTCGGCGTCCTCGCGTGCGGCGTCCTGCAACGGGACGCCCTCGGGCTGGTCGACGGCGCGCAGGTGCTTGTTGTTGCGCGGCTCCTGCCGGGTCTTCGCGTCGTTGAGCTTGCGGCGCAGGTCGTCCCGGACGTCGTTGAGCGCGGCGTGCAGATCCTCCTCGGTCGAGGTGGTGACGATCTTCTGCCGGCCGGCGATCCAGCACTCCAGGGTCACCTTCTGGCCCCGGGCCTCACGATCCTTGACGGACACCTCCAGCTCGGTGGCGTCGGCGTGGAAGCCGGCGAGCCGGGTGTCCAGGGTCGCGAACTGCTCGGCGATCCAATTGCGGTCGCCCTGGGAGAACCCGGCGCCGACCCGCAGGCACTCGGCCACGGTCGCGGGGTTCGCCACGGCGCTCATCGCGCTGCCTCGCGGACGTCTCGGAGAAGCATCGGAGCTCCCTTTCTCTCGGTTGATCAAGTACTTACCCAACCGGCGTGATTCCGGAACGCCTGCTTGCCGGCTCCACTCGATCGTGCGTCGCCGCAGGTCAGGCGCGTAGGGCCGGTTGACCTAGCAGATCGGGACCTTGATCAGGGGGTTGTCCACAAGGCGGTCCGTCATCCACAGGTACGGGCCGGGCGGGTGGCCCGGGCTAGGCGGCGGGCCGACGCTTTCCGGGACAAGTCGATCCCTGGGAGGGGCGATGTTCGATACGTACGTCACGATCGTCGGCAATGTGCTGACCGCGCCGGAGTGGCGCCGGACCACCCAGAGCGGAACGCTGGTGGCCAACTTCAAGGTCGCCTCGACCGCCCGCCGGCTCGACCGCGACAGCGGCCGCTGGGTCGACGGCAACAGCCTTCGGGTACGCGTCAACTGCTGGCGCCGCCTCGCCGAGGGGGTGGCCGCCTCGGTAGCGGTCGGTGACCCGGTCATCGTCGCCGGCCGTCTCTACACCCGGGACTGGACCGACGAGTCCGGCACCCACCGCACGCTCTACGAACTGGAGGCGGTCGCGGTCGGGCACGACCTGTCCCGCGGCCGGGCCCGGTTCCTGCGTAACCAGCCCCGCGCGGCCACCAGCACGGTCGAGGACGCGGAGGCCGAGCAGCGGGTGCACGGCGAGACGACCGAGCCGGTGCCCGACGGGCAGGCCCCGGCCACCTTCGACGACCGGCCCTTCGACGACGACTTCCCGCCCCCGGAGTACGGCGGCGGCCGGGTCGGGCTCGTCGGCACCGTGGAGCGGGTGGGTGAGCCCGACCCGTTCGACGCCCGGTCCGTCGACGCCCGGTCCGTCGATGCCCGGTCCGGTGCGCGGCAGGCCACCGGCTTCGAACCCGGTTCGGGTGGCCCGGCGGGGGAGGAGGACGAGCTGGGCGACGTGGCCGACGACGGGCCGGCCTCGGCCGAGGACGACGAACTGGGCGAGGTCGCACCGCCGGAGGTCGGCGGACCGGGTGGTTCCGGGCCGGGTGAGGGCGAGCCGGGCGGCGCGAGCCCGGGCGGGACCGCGTCGGGGCGCCGGAGCAGGCGACGGACCCCGGTGCCCGCCTGACAGTCGTCCGACGGGGGCGCGGGGTGGTGACATCGGCGTCTCCACCCCGCGTACGACTAGGCTGGCCGGCCGGAGGTGGTGACGGGTGCGGCAGGCGACCGCCATGGCGAACGCGACCGGACTGGTGGCGGGCTACGCGCTCGACGCGCTGCTCGGTGACCCCCGCCGGTGGCATCCGGTGGCCGGCTTCGGCCGGGCGGCCGGTGCCCTGGAACAGCGGCTCTACCGTCCCGACCGGTCGGCCGGCGCCGCGTTCACGGCGCTCGCCGTCGGCGCGCCGGTCCTGCTCGGCGCCGCCGCCGCGCTGGCCACCCGCCGTCATCCGGTGGCCCGGGCCGCGCTGGTCGCCGCCGGCACCTGGACGGTGCTGGGTGGGCGCACGCTGCGGCACGAGTCCCGGGTGATGGCCCGGGCGCTGGGCCGGGCCGACCTGCCCGCCGCCCGGGCCCGCCTCGGCAACCTCTGCGGGCGGGACCCGTCCGCCCTCGACGAGTCCGAACTCGCCCGCGCCACGGTCGAGTCGGTCGCCGAGAACACCTCGGACGCGGTGGTCGCCCCGCTGGTCTGGGGCGCGGTCGCGGGCCTGCCCGGTCTGCTCGGCTACCGGGCGGCAAACACGCTCGACGCGATGGTCGGTCACCGCTCGCCCCGGTACGCCCGCTTCGGCACCCCGGCGGCCCGGCTGGACGACGTGCTGAACCTGGTGCCGTCCCGGCTGACCGGGCTGCTCACGGTGGCGGTCGCGCCGGCGGCGCACGGGGACCGTGCCGTCGCCTGGCGGGTGTGGCGGCGGGACCGGGCCGACCACCCGAGCCCCAACGCCGGTCAGTGCGAGGCGGCGATGGCGGGCGCGCTCGGTGTCCGGCTCGGCGGGCGCAACGTCTACTTCGGCCGCGCGGAGACCCGGCCGTTCCTCGGTGACGGGCCCCGCCCCGAGGCGCGGCACCTGAAGCGGGCCGCCCGGATCTCCGGCGCGGTCGGCGTGGCCGCGCTCGGCCTGGCCGCGCTCTACCCGGTGACCGTCGGGCGCGTGGCCGGGGCCGCCGGACGGGCCGCGCTCGGCGTCCTCATGCGGGCAGCCCGCCGGGGGAGCGGGCGGTGAGCGGCGGGCTGCTGGTCGCCGGCACCACCTCCGACGCGGGCAAGAGCGTGCTCACCGCCGGCATCTGCCGCTGGCTGCGCCGCCGGGGCGTCCGGGTCGCGCCGTTCAAGGCGCAGAACATGTCGAACAACTCCGCCGTCGTGGTCGGGCCGGACGGGCGCGGCGGGGAGCTGGGCCGAGCCCAGGCGATGCAGGCCGCCGCCTGCGGGCTCGACGCCGACCTGCGGTTCAACCCGGTGCTGCTCAAGCCGGGCAGCGACCACGCCAGCCAGGTGGTGCTGCTCGGCGAGGCGGTCGACACGGTCACCGCCGGCAACTACCACGAGGTGCGGTCCCGGCTCGCCACCACCGCGTACGCGGCGCTGACCGAGCTGCGCGAGGAGTACGAGGTGGTGATCTGCGAGGGCGCGGGCAGCCCCGCCGAGATCAACCTGCGCGACGGCGACTACGTCAACATGGGGCTGGCGCGTGCGGCCGGGCTGCCGACGATCGTGGTCGGCGACATCGACCGGGGCGGCGTGTTCGCCTCGATGTTCGGCACCGTCGCCCTGCTCGACGCGGCCGATCAGGCGCTGGTCGCCGGGTTCGTCGTGAACAAGTTCCGGGGCGACCGGGGGCTGCTCCAGCCGGGGCTGGACATGCTGCGCCGGGTCACCGGCCGCCCCACGTACGGGGTGGTGCCGTGGGCGCTGGACCTGTGGCTGGACGCGGAGGACTCGCTCGCGTACGGGCGGGTGCTCGGCCGGCCGCCCGCGCCCCGGGGCACCGACTGGCTCGACGTGGCAGTGGTGCGGCTACCCCGGATCAGCAACGCCACCGACGTCGAGGCCCTCGCCACCGAGCCGGGTGTGCGGGTACGCCTCACCGTCGAACCGGCCGAACTGGCCGCCGCCGACCTCGTGGTGCTTCCCGGCACCAAGTCGACTGTCGCCGACCTGGCCTGGCTGCGGGAGACCGGCCTGGCCGACGCGGTACTGGCGCACGCCGCCGCCGGCCGGCCGCTGCTCGGCATCTGCGGCGGCTTCCAGATGCTCGGCCGGGCGATCCACGACCCGGTGGAGAGCCGCGCGGGCACCGTTCCCGGCCTCGGGCTGCTGCCCGTCGAGATCACGTTCGAGCCGGTCAAGACGGTGCGCCGGGCCGAGGGCAGCGCCGCGGGAGACGTGCCGGTGAGCGGCTACGAGATCCACCACGGCCGGGTGTCGACGGCCGACCCGGGACTCGCACCGCTGCTCCGTCACACCGACGGCACCGGCGAGGGCGCACGCCTCGGCAACGTGTACGGCACCCACTGGCACGGCACGTTCTCCTCCGACGAGTTCCGCCGCCGCTTCCTGACCGAGGTCGCGGCGGCGGCCGGGCGCACCGGCTTCAAGGTCGCCCCGGACACGTCCTTCGCGGCGGCCCGGGAGCGGACGCTGGACCTGCTCGGCGACCTGGTGGAGGAACACCTCGACACGGACGCGCTGTGGCGGCTGATCGAGTCCGGCCCGCCGCCGGGACTGCCGTTCGTGCCACCCGGCGCGCCGCCGGCACAGCGCGTCGTCCGACCGGCCGCCGTGGAGCGCGCGGTTCAGTAGCGCACGTCGGCCGGGCGGTCGGACATCGGCAGCCCGGCCTCCCGCCAGCCCTGCACCCCGCCGATCATGTCGGTGGCCTGCCGCAGCCCCAGCGTCTGGAGGCTGGCGGCGGCCAGGCTGGAGCTGTACCCCTCCCGGCACACCACGACGATCTCGCGGTCGTACCCGGTGGCCTCGGGGATGCGCCAGGCGCTGGCCGGGTCGAGCCGCCACTCCAGCACGGTGCGGTCGATGACGATCGCGCCGGGCAGCTCACCCTCCTCGCGGCGCTGCGCCTCGGTACGCGTGTCGATCAGCAGCGCGCCGCCTCGGACCGCCTCGACGGTCTCGTGCGGAGTGAGCCGGCGGAGACCGGCGCGGGCCTGTTCCAGGAGGGCGTCGACGCCCGGACACATCACGTCATGGAGCACCCCCCGATGATGCCCAGCCGCCCACGTCACCGCTCGCCGAAACGGTCCGCCCGGGTCGCAGGTTCCAGCGGACGGGGGAACGTTAGCGTCGGTCGGGTGAACGTCGCCGTGATCGAGGCGTACGCCGGGTTGGCCCGCCGCGTGCTGGCCGGTCCGGCGCGGTTGGGGCGTACCCGGCTGGTGGCCGTCGACGGGCCCAGCGGCGCGGGCAAGAGCGTGTTCGCGACGCGCCTCGCGGACGCGCTCGCGGAGCGGGCGGGCGGCGTGCGCCCGCCGTTGGTGCACACCGACGACCTGCTCGACGGCTGGGACGACCAGCTCACGTTCTGGACCCGGCTGGAGGAGCAGGTGCTCGGCCCGCTGCGGGCCGGCCGGGCGGGCGGCTACCGCCGCTACAGCTGGGTGCGCCGGCGCTTCCTGGACCGGGTGGTGCCGGTGCCGGCCGGTCCGGTGCTGATCGTCGAGGGGGTGAGCGCCGCCCGCGCCGCGGTACGCCCCGAGCTGACGCTGTCGGTGCTCGTCACCGCGCCGGCCGAGCTGCGGTTGCGCCGGGCGCTCGCCCGCGACGGTGAGCAGATCCTGCCGGAGTTGCGCCGCTGGCACGCGGGGGAGCGGGCGCACTTCACCGCCGACGGCACCGCGGCGGCGGTGGACCTGGTCGTCGACGGCGCCCCGGACCTGCCGCACGACGCGGACCGCTACTACGTCCGGGTGGGCGGCCGGCGATCAGGCTCGGCCGACGTGGCGGGGTAAGGCCAGCATACGATTCCGGTCATGACCACTCCGATCCTCTCCGAGTCCGAGGTGCGGGCCGCCGTCGAGCGGGAACTGCCCGGCGTCCGTGCCGACCTCGAGCGACTCGTCCGCATCCCGGGCATCGCCTTCGAGGGCTTCGACCACTCGCACGTGGAGCGTTCCGCCGAGGCGGTGGCGGAGCTGCTGCGCGGCTGCGGCCTCGACACGCGGATCGTCCGGTCCGGCGGCCAGCCCGCGGTGATCGGCACGAAGGCGGCCCCGCCCGGCGCGCCCACCGTGCTCATGTACGCGCACCACGACGTGCAGCCGGTCGGCGACCTGTCGCTGTGGGAGTCGGACCCGTTCGAGCCGGTGGAGCGTGACGGCCGCCTCTACGGCCGGGGCGCCGCCGACGACAAGGCCGGCATCATGGCTCACGTCGCCGCGCTGCGCGCGTTCGGCGACCGGCTCCCGGTCGGCGTGGTGCTGTTCATCGAGGGCGAGGAGGAGTACGGCTCGGACTCGCTGGAGCGGCTGCTCGCCGAGCACCGTGACGATCTGGCCTCCGACGTCATCGTGATCGCCGACTCCACCAACTGGGACGTCGGCGTGCCCGCGCTGACCACCTCGCTGCGCGGCATCGTCAACTGCTTCGTGGAGGTGCGCACGCTCGACCACGCGGTGCACAGCGGCATGTTCGGCGGCGCGGTGCCGGACGCGCTCACCGCGCTGGTGAAGCTGCTCGGCACGCTGCACGACGAGGCCGGTGACGTCGCGGTGGACGGACTGGTCGGCCGCGAGGGCGCCAGCGTCGACTACCCGGAGGACCGGTTCCGCGCCGAGGCCGGCCTGGTCGACGGCGCGGAGCTGTTCGGCACCGGCCGGATCACCGACCGGCTCTGGACCAAGCCGGCGCTGGCGATCCTCGGCGTGGACGCGCCGGCCACCGGCGAGGCGCCGAACGCGCTGGTGCCGTCCGCGAAGGCGAAGCTGAGCGTACGGCTCGCGCCGGGCGACGACCCGAAGAAGGCGTACGCGGCGCTGACCGCGCACCTGGAGCGGCACGCGCCGTGGGGCGCGCAGGTGTCGGTGACGTTCGAGCACGACGGCGCGCCCTGCGTCATCGACGCCTCCGGGCCGATGTTCGACGCGGCCCGGTCGGCGTTCCGGGCGGCCTGGGACGGCACCGACCCGGTGGACATCGGGGTGGGCGGGTCGATCCCGTTCATCGCCACGTTCCAGGAGATGTTCCCGCAGGCCGCGATCCTGGTGACCGGGGTGGAGGACCCGCACGCGCGGGCCCACGGGCCGAACGAGAGCCTGCACCTGGGCGAGTTCGCGCGGGTGTGCCTGGCCGAGGCGCTGCTGCTGGCCCGGGTGGCGGAGGCCGGAAACCGCGGCTGAGGTGTCGAAACCGTAACTTCGGGGCCGATGTCGGAGTTTGTGGTGTGTCGGCGGGCGGGGTGTTATAGCCTTTCGAACATGCGTACGAACGACGAGATGGAGCGGCTTCAGGCCGCCGTCCGTGCTCTGGGGGACGTCGACGTCTCCGCGTGGTCCGAGGACACGCTCAACGAACAGATCGGCGAGCTCTCCGCCGCGCTGGTCACGCTCGACGCGCTGCTCACCCGGGTCGCCGAGGGCGTGCGCGGGCGCGGCCTGCGGATCGAGGAACCGGTCTCGGCCTGACCGGTTGCCGGTGACCCGGCCACCCGTGTGGTGTGCCGGGTCGCCGGATCGGCCCCGGTGTCGCAGGTGACTGGCAGGATATGGGCGTGCGTTTCGTGGAGCTGGCGGCCACCTCGGCCGCGGTCGGCGCCACCAGCGGCAGACGAGCCAAGGTGGAGCTGCTGGCCGCTGCGCTGCGCGGGCTGGAGCCGGGCGAGATCCCGGCCGGCGCCGGCTATCTCGCCGGTGAGCTGCGCCAGCGTCAGACCGGTGTCGGCTGGGCGGGCCTGCGTGACCTGCCGCCGCCGGCCGCCGAGCCGACGCTCACCGTCGCCGCCGTCGACGCGGCGATCGAGGAGATCTCCCGCGTCGCCGGCTCCGGTTCGCAGGCCCGGCGGCGGGATCTCGTCGGCCGTCTCTTCGCCGCCGCGACCGCCGACGAGCAGCGCCTGCTGACCGGCCTGTTCCGGGGCGAGCTGCGGCAGGGCGCGCAGGCCGGGCTGCTGACCGACGCGGTCGCCCGCGCCGCCGACGTACCGGTCGCGGCCGTCCGGCGTGCCCTGCTGCTCGCCGGTGACCTGCGCGCGGTGGCGGTCGCGGCGCTCACCGGCGGCGCCCCGGCGCTGGCCGGGTTCGGCCTCCAGGTGGGCCGCCCGCTCGCGCCGATGCTGGCGCAGAGCGCGCCCTCCGTCGACGAGGCGCTCACCGCCACCGGCGTGCCGGCGATGGTCGACGTGAAGCTCGACGGCATCCGCATCCAGGTGCACCGTTCCGGCTCGGACATCGCCGTGTTCACCCGCAGCCTGGACGAGATCACCGGCCGGCTGCCCCAGGTGGTGGCGGCCGTACGCGCGCTGCCCGCCCGCGAGCTGGTGCTCGACGGTGAGGCGATCGGGCTGGACGCGGCCGGCCGGCCGCTGCCGTTCCAGGAGACGTCCAGCCGGGCGGCCCGGCGCACCACGCCCAGCACCACCGGGCCGACGCAGGTCGCGCCCGCTGTGCTGGCCGCCGCCGAGCGCACCGGCGAGCCGGTGCTCACGCCGTACTTCTTCGACCTGCTGCACCTCGACGGCGCCGACCTGATCGACGCGCCCGGGCGGGAGCGGTGGGCGGCCCTGGCCCGCGCGGTCGACGCCTCGCTGCTCGTCGACCGGATCGAGGTGGACGACGCGGAGCAGGCGGCCACGGCGTTCGCCGCGGCGGTTGACGCCGGGCAGGAAGGCGTGGTCGTGAAGGACCCGGCCGCGCCCTACGACGCCGGCCGGCGCGGCTCGGCCTGGGTCAAGGTCAAGCCGCGGCACACGCTCGACCTGGTGGTGCTCGCGGTCGAGTGGGGCAGCGGCCGGCGCGAGGGGTGGCTGTCGAACCTGCACCTCGGCGCCCGTGACCCGCGAACCGGCGAGTTCGTCATGCTCGGCAAGACCTTCAAGGGGCTCACCGACGAGATGCTGCGCTGGCAGACCGAGCGGTTCCTGTCGCTCGCAGTGGAGAAGGGCGACTGGGAGGTGCGGGTCCGGCCGGTGCAGGTGGTCGAGATCGCCTTCGACGGGGTGCAGACCAGCAGCCGTTACCCGGGTGGCATGGCCCTGCGCTTCGCCCGTGTGCTGCGTTACCGCCACGACAAGACGGCCGCCGAGGCGGACACGATCGACGCGGTCCGCGCCATCCACGCCGGCCGGATCACCGGCTGACCGGTCCGGCTCAGGCGGAGGTGGGGGCGGCCGGCTCGGCGGCCCGGTCCACCGGCTCGCCCGGCTTGTCCAGTCCGGCGAGGCGCCGGGCCTCGCGGCGCGCCACCCAGCCGTAGCCGAACAGGCTCATCACCGCGAAGATCCACCACTGCCACACGTAGCCGAAGTTCTGCCAGTTGTTCGTGTGCCCGATCTGCACCGCCCGGAAGGCCGGGTCGGCGGCCGGCGTCTGCCCGTCGAGCAGCACGTAGCCGCCGGTCACCGGATAGGGCAGCTGCTCCGCCAGGCGGGGGATGTCGATGCGCCGGGCCTCCAGCTTCCCGTCGCGCCGGCTGACCCCGCCCCCGCCGCTCTCGCTGGCGACCACCCGGCCGGTCACTGTCACCTCGCCGCCCGGCGCCGCCGGCACCTGCGGCTGGACCGTCGCGCCTGCCCCGGGGGCGGGCGGGATCCAGCCCCGGTCGACGAGCACCGCGCTGCCGTCGGCGAGCACCAGCGGGGTGAGCACCTCGAAGCCGACCGTCCGGTCGACGGTCCGGCCGCGGATCAGGACGGTGTTCGCGCTGTCGTACCGGCCGGTGGCGGTGACCCGGCTCCAGGTCAGCTCCTCGGCCGGAGCGGGACCGACGGCACCCGCGCCTCCGGTGGGCGCGGGCAGCGCGTCGCGCAGCGGCGCGGGCGTCATGGTGGCCCCGGCGTCGATCCGGTCGTTGATCGCCGTCCGGCCCCGGTAGCGGTCCAGCTGCCAGTTGCCCAGGAACACCATCACCGTCGCGGCGACGAGCGTCAGCGCGAGGTAGCCGAGCCAGCGCGGGGTCAGCAGGAACCGGTACACGTTGGCCAAGGCTACCCGTATGAGCGATGCCACTCGCCGTCGCCGGGCAGAAACGGCGGTACGCGCGGACGTCGCGGGCCGGGCCGGACGGGTATGGTCACGCGGGCGGAAACCACCCACATCAGGAGTCGATGATGACCGACGTGCCGCGCGTCGTGCTGAGTGCGCCCTCCTCGGGTCACGGCACCGGCGCCGTCTCTCTCGGCCTGCTGGCGGCCCTCGCCGACCGGGATCTCCCGGTGGCCGGCTTCAAGGTCGGGCCGGACCAGGTGGACGCGGCGTACCTCGGGCTCGCCGCCGGCCGTCCCGGGCGCACGCTCGATCCGAGGCTGGTCGGTCCGGAGCGGATCGTCCCGCTCTTCGCGCACGGCGCGGCCGGGACCGGGTTCGCCCTGGTGCAGGGGACGATGGGCCTCTACGACTCGGTCGCCGGGCGGCCGGAGAGCGAGTCCACGGCGGCGGTGGCCACCGCGCTGCGCAGCCCGGTGGTGCTCGTGGTGGACGTGGCCGCGATGGGCCAGTCGGTGGCCGCGCTGGTGCACGGCTTCCGGGCGTACGACGACGAGCTCTGGCTGGGCGGCGTGATCCTCAACCGGGTGGCCTCGCCCCGGCACGAGGCGCTGCTGCGCGAGGCGCTCGACGACGTCGGCGTGCCGGTCTACGGGGCGCTGCGCCGGCACGAGCTGCCGCCGGTGCTGCCCGCCCGGCGGTACGGCACCGGTCCCGTGGTGCGCGGCGACGCCGATGCCGAACGTGGCGTACGCCGGCTCGGGGAGGCGGTGGCCGCCACCGTCGACCTCGACCGGCTGCTGGTGCTGGCCCGGTCCGCCCCGGCGCTCACCGTTCAGGCGTGGTCGCCGGAGCCGGCCGACGCCCCGGCGGCGTCGGCGGAGCGCCCGGTGGTCGCGCTGGCCGGCGGTCCGGCCGGCGCCTACAGCCACCCGGAGGTCGCCGAGCTGCTGCGCGCCGCCGGCGCCGAGGTGGTCACGCTCGATCCGCTGCGCGACGAGGCGCTGCCCGCCGGGGCGCGGGCGCTCGTCGTCGGCGGCGGGTTGCCCGAGACGTACGCGGAGCAGCTCTCCGCCAACCGCCGCCTCTGCATCGCGGTGGCCGAGCTGGCCCGCTCGGGCCGTCCGGTGATCGCCGAGGGGGCCGGCCTGCTCTGGCTGGCCCGGGAGCTGGACGGCCTGCCGATGTGCGGCGTGCTCGACGCGGTCGGCACGGTCCGGGACGGCCTGGTGGTCGGCTACCGCACGGCCACGGCGGTCACGGACAGCGTGGTGGCCCCGGCCGGTACGACGGTGACCGGGCACAAGCAGCACGCGGCAGTGCTCACGCCGCGCGCCGGTGAGCGGCCGGCCTGGCGCTGGGAGGGCGGCAACCCGGAGGGGTTCGTCCGGCAGGCCGTGCACGCCTCGCAGCTCGTGCCGCACTGGGCCGCGCACCCGGACGTCGCGGCCCGGCTGGTGGCCGCCGCGCTGGCGCCCGTGCCGGCGCCCGCCTGACCGCAAGGTGACGGAAACGTCGATCAAGGAGCTCGCGTCGGCGGATCAGGCGATCCGGACGCAAACTCCTTGATCGACTACCCGGGCGCACCCCCGGGCGGATCGGGGCGGGTCAGCCGACAATCTGGTCCGAGGGTGGGGTGAATTGGCGGGTCGGCTGACCCTTCAGGGAATCCCGCAGGGTCTGCGCCACCGCGTTCACCGGGATCTGCGACTGCCCGTCACCCACCGCGTTGAACGGATTGTCCGGGTCGGCGATGAAACTCGCCGCCGCCAGCTCCGGCGTGTAGCCGACGAACCACGCCGACCGGGTGCTGTCCGTCGTACCCGTCTTGCCGGCTACCGGCCGGCCCACGGTGCCGCGGACGCTGTCGGCCGTCGACCAGCCGCCGCAGCTCCCCTTCGCCGGGGTGTCGCCGGTCGGGCAGCGCGCCGCGTCCGTGGCGGCCCGGGCCGCGTCCGCGTTCACCACCTGGCGGCACCGCGGCTTGGCGACCTCCCGCTGCACCCCGCCCGGCGTGCTGTACGTGGCCGGTGTGCCGTCCCGGTTCATGATCGCGTTGACCGGGATGGCCTCGCAGTAGCGCCCGTCGGCGGCGATGGCGGCGTACGCGTTCGCCATCTCCAGCGGGGTGGCGTCGGAGACGCCGAGCGTGAACGCGCCCCACTTCTTCGCCTTGCCCGGCGACGCCTGTTCCTTGTCCACGTCGGTACGCCAGCGCAGCCCCAGTTGCTCGGCCAGCCGCACCCCGGCGTCCGCGCCGATCTTCTCCTCCAGCTGGACGAAGTAGGTGTTCACCGACTTGCCGAACCCGGACCACATGGTCTGCCGCCCGGTCATCGCGCCGCTGGCGTTCGACGGGGCCCACCCGTCGTAGACGGCCGACTTGTACGTGTACGGCGAGTCGTACGCGGTGGACAGCGGCATCCCGGCGTTGAGCGCGGCGAGCATCGGGAACATCTTGAACGTCGAACCGGCCTGGTAGCCCGGGAGCGTCCCGCCGCCGAGCAGCGGCGCCACCGTGTTCGGGTAGTTCGCCTTGACCTTCGGTCCGGCCTCCGGGTTCGAGCTGTTCGGGTTCTCGGCCAGATCCAGCGAGTAGTTCCGGTTCACCGCCATCGCCTTGATCCGCCCGGTGCCGGGCTCGGCGACCACGATGCCGTTGGCGAACGGGCTGCCGGTGTTGTCCTTGGCGCCCACGTTCTTCTCCGCCGCCGCCTGCGTCTTCGGATCGAGCGCGAGCACGATCCGGTAGCCGCCGCGGCGCAGCTTGTCCATCCGTTCCAGCCGGTTCTCGCCGAACGCGGGCTGGGCGCTCCACCAGTTCTTCAGGTAGTCGCAGTAGAAGCCCCAGCTACGGTGCCCGCCGTCGATCGCGGCGCAGTCGTTCGGCGGGTCGGTCAGCTTCAGCTTGATCGGCTGGCCCTTGGCCGCCGCGGCGGCGTCGGGCGACAGGTAACCGAGGCGGGCCATGTTGTCCAGCACGTAGTTGCGCCGGCCGGTGGCCTCCTTCTGGTCGGAGGTGATCGGGTCGTACTCCGACGGCGACTTCACCAGCCCGGCCAGCGTGGCCGCCTCGACCGGGGTGAGTGTGGCCGGGGTCTTGGAGAAGAAGATCTGCGAGGCGGCGTAGATCCCGTACGCGCGGTGGCCGAAGTAGGCCGAGTTGAGGTAGCGCTCCAGGATCTGTTCCTTGGTCAGGTGCTTCTCGATGTCCAGCGCCATGCGCATCTCCTTGACCTTGCGCAGGCTGGTCTGCTGGGTCGCCTCCTGGACCTCCTTGGGCGTGGTCGCGCTGTCCCGCAGCGCCATCCGCACGTACTGCATGGTGATCGTCGAGGCGCCCTGGGAGACGCCGCCGGATCGGGCGTTGGAGACGAAAGCTCGCGCCACACCCTTCGGGTCGACGCCGTGGTGCTGGTAGAAGCGGTTGTCCTCGGCGGCGACGATCGCCTGCTGGATGTTCGGCGACATGTTCTCGATCTTGGTGTACTGCCGGTACTCCTCGTAGAACATCGTCAGCACCGTCTTGCCGTCCGGCGCGTAGACGTACGAGGTCTCGGCCGGCAGCGCGGTCTTGAGGATGCTCGTCTTCTGTTCGATCGCGTGCGCGGTGGCCTTGGCCCCGATGCCGGTGACGGCGACCAGCGGATACAGGGCGGCGGCGACCACGATGCCGGCGATCAGCCCGGCGCGGAGAAGAGGAACGAGACGGCCAGCGGAAGCAAGGGGACGACTGCTCACGGGGTCAAGCTATGACATTTCCGATTCGGAAATGAGAAGAACTCATAAACCGGCGGACCGTGACGCGACCCACGCCGGGATGCGCTGTCCCGGGCGGCGGCTACCCGGCAGGATCGCGGACATGCCCGCACCATCGACCGGGAGCGCCGCCGCGCTCGACGAGCCCGACCTGGGCCACCACGGGGACGCCGAGGCCACGCCCGGCCTGGTCGACCTGGCGGTCAACGTGCGCCGCGCCCCGATGCCGGACTGGCTGGCCGACCCGGTCACCGCCGCGCTGGGCGACCTGGCCGCGTACCCGGACCCGGCGCCGGCCCGCGCCGCCGTCGCTCACCGGCACGGGCGACCCCCGGAAGAGGTACTCCTCACCGCCGGCGCCGCCGAGGGTTTCGTCCTGATCGCCCGCGCGTTGTCCGGCGTCCGCCACCCCGTCGTGGTGCACCCCCAGTTCACCGAGCCGGAAGCCGCGCTACGGGCCGCCGGGCACCGGGTGGACCGGGTGCTGCTCGACCCGGCCGACGGCTTCCGCCTGGACCCGGCGAGCGTCCCGGAAGACGCCGACCTGGTCATGATCGGCAACCCCACGAACCCGACCTCCGTGCTGCACCCGGTGGAGGCGATCGCCACGCTGGCCCGCCCCGGACGGGTGCTCGTGGTCGACGAGGCCTTCGCCGACACCACCACCGCGCCGGGCGTCGACGGCGAGCCCGAGTCCCTGGCCGCGCGTCGCGACCTGCCCGGCCTCGTGGTCGTGCGCAGCCTCACCAAGACCTGGGGCCTGGCCGGGCTGCGGATCGGCTACCTGCTCGGCGACCCCGCGCTGCTGGCCCGGTTCGCCGCCGCGCAGCCGCTCTGGGCGGTCTCCACCCCCGCGCTCGCCGCCGCCACCGCCTGCGCCGCGCCGGCCGCCGTCGCCGCCGAACGCGCCATCGCCGCCGAACTCGCCGCCGACCGCGACCACCTGGTGGCCCGCCTGTCCGGCCTGCCCGGGGTACGCGTGGCGGGCCGCCCCGCCGCCGCCTTCGTCCTGATCCACGTGGCCGGCGCCGCCGACGTACGGGAGCGGCTGCGCGCGCACGGCTGGGCGGTACGCCGGGGCGACACGTTCCCCGGGCTCGGCCCGGACTGGCTCCGGATCGCCGTACGCGACAGGGGCACCACAGACGCGTTCATCGAGACGCTGGCACGGATCCTGGAGGTATGATGCTGGAGTCCACAGTCGCGGCGATCCGGCCGCTGGACGAGGCCGCCATGGCGGCGGCCCGCGAGTTGCAGGGGCGGCTGACCAAGCCCGCGGGCTCGCTCGGCGCCCTGGAGCCGCTCTCGGTACGCCTCGCCGGGCTGGCCGGCGCCTGCCCGCCGCCGCTGCCCGAGCCGGCCGCGGTGGCGATCTTCGCCGGTGACCACGGCGTGCACGCCCAGGGCGTGACCCCGTGGCCGCAGGAGGTCACCGCCCAGATGATCGCCAACTTCCTGGCCGGCGGCGCCGTGGTGAACGCGTTCGCCCGCCAGGCCGGCGCCTCGGTCACGGTGGTGGACGTCGGCGTGGCCACCCCGATCCCCGGCGCCGAGTCCGCCGACCCGGCCGGGCCGCGTCTGGTGTCCGCGAACGTCCGCGCCGGCACCCGCGACATGACTGTCACCGCCGCGCTCACCCGGGACGAGGCCCGCACGGCCGTCGAGACCGGTATCCGGGTCGCGGGCGAGCTGATCGACGCCGGGGCGGGCATCCTGCTCACCGGCGACATGGGCATCGGCAACACCACCCCGTCCGCCACGCTCATCGCCGCGTTCTCCGGCGTCGACGCCGAGGCGGCCACCGGCCGGGGCACCGGGGTCGACGACGAGACGTACGCCCGCAAGGTGGCGGTGGTGCGGGCCGCGCTGGCCCGGCACGAGCCCGACCCGGCCGACCCGCTGGGTGTGCTGGCGACCGTCGGCGGGCTGGAGCACGCCGCGCTGACCGGCCTGATCCTCGGCGCCGCCGCGCGCCGGGTGCCGGTGCTGCTCGACGGCGTGATCGCGGTGAGCGCCGCGGTCGCCGCCGCCGCGTTCGCGCCGGACGCGGTGGGCGCCATGGTGGCCGGGCACCGCAGCGCCGAGCCGGGCGCCACGGCGGCGCTGCGGCACCTCGGGCTGGAGCCGCTGATCGACCTGGGGCTGCGGCTCGGCGAGGGCACCGGGGCGCTGCTCGCCCTGCCGGTGGTCACCGGCGCGGTCCGGGTACTGCACGAGGTGGCGACGTTCGACTCCGCCGGGGTGGCGGAGAAGTGACCGGACCGACGTCGCCCAGCCCGTACCCCCTGGGGTTGCGGCTGGACGGGCGGCGCGTGGTCGTCGTGGGCGGGGGAGCGGTCGCCACCCGGCGGGTGCCGGCGCTGCTCGACGCCGGCGCGGACGTCCTGCTGGTCTCGCCCGAACTGACGCCGGCGCTGCGTGCCCACGTCGACGCCGGGCGGCTGCACTGGGAGCCGCGCCGGTTCGCCCCCGGTGACCTGGACGGCGCGTGGCTGGTCCAGGTGGCGGTGGACGACCGGACCGCCGCCGCCGCGGTCAGCGCCGCCGCGGCCGAGCGGCGGATCTTCTGCGTACGCGCCGACGACCGGACGGCGGCGAGCGCGTGGACGCCGGCGGTGACCCGGCACGGCCCGGTGACGGTGGCGGTCCTCGGTGGCGGCGACCCCCGCCGCGCGATGGCAGTCCGCGACGCCGTCCGGGAGTTGCTCGGAAGGAAGGGCCCCCCGTTAACGCCTGCGGTAGAGGAAGGGACCCCTGTTAACACCGGCGGCCGCGTCGCGCTCGTCGGATCCGGTCCGGGCGACCCGGAGCTGATCACCGTGAAGGGATGGCGGCTGCTCACCGAGGCCGAGGTGGTCGTCGCCGACCGGCTCGTGCCCGGACTGCTCCTGGACGAGATGCGCCCCGACGTCGAGCTGGTCGACGCCTCCAAGATCCCGTACGGGCCGTCGCGCGCCCAGGAGGAGATCAACCGGATCCTGGTGGACCGGGCCCGGGCCGGCAAGGTGGTGGTACGGCTCAAGGGCGGCGACCCGTACGTCTTCGGCCGGGGCGGCGAGGAACTGCTGGCCTGCGCCGAGGCGGGCGTACCGGTGACTGTGGTACCCGGCGTGACCAGCGCGATCGCGGTGCCCGAGGTGGCCGGCGTGCCGGTGACGCACCGGGGCGTGGCGCACGAGTTCACAGTGGTCTCCGGGCACCTCGCGCCCGACGCGCCCGCGTCGCTGGTGCGTTGGGACGCCCTGGCCGGGCTGCGCGGCACGCTGGTGATCCTGATGGGGCTGAAGAACCTCGCCGCGATCAGCGCCACCCTGATCGCGCACGGCAAGCCGGCGGACACCCCGGCCGCGGTGATCCAGGAGGGCACCACGTCGGCCCAGCGCACGCTGCGCTCCACGCTCGGCGCGGTCGCCGCCGACGTCGAGGCCGCCGCCCTGCGCCCACCCGCGATCGTGGTGGTAGGCGACGTGGTGCACGCCCTGACCCCCGCCTGACCCTCCGCCCTCGCCCTCGCCGCCCCGCCCGCCCCGCCCCGAGCGCATCGATCTTGCACTTCGTGCCCGCAGGATGCCCGTTTCGATCACCTTTGCCCGGGCCGCAACTGCAAGATCGCGGGGGCGGGGCGGGGCGGGCGGGGCGGGGATGGAACGAGGGCGGCGGCGGGGACCGTTGGGTCCCCGCCGCCGCCCTCGTACGGCGTTACTGCTTGAGCATGTTGTCCAGCAGGAGGGCGCAGCGGATCAGGCCCAGGTGGCTGTACGCCTGCGGGTGGTTGCCCAGCCCGCGCTCGGCCAGCGGGTCGTACTGCTCCGGCAGCAGCCCGGTTGGCCCGGCCGTGTCGACCATCTGGGTGAACAGCTCCTCCGCGTCGCTCCGGCGGCCGGTGCGCAGGTACGCCTCGATCAGCCACGACGTGCAGATGTGGAAGCCGCCCTCCCGGCCGGGCAGGCCGTCGTCCCAGTGGTACCGGTAGACGACCGGCCCGCTGCGCAGCTCCGCCTCGATCTTGAGCACGGTGGAGAGGAAGCGCGGGTCGTCACCGGCGAGCAGCCCGGAGATGCCGATCCACAGCGACGAGGCGTCCATCTCCTCGTAGCCGTAGGCGACGCTGTACGCCTCGGCCTCCGGGTGCCAGCCGTGCTCCAGCACGTTCGAGGCGATCCGGTCGCGCAGCTCGACCCACTCGGGCCGGTCCTCGCCGCCGTGCCGCCGTACGACGTGCAGCGCCCGGTCCACGGTCATCCAGAGCATGACCTTGGAGAAGACGTGGTGCCGCGGGGGGAGGCGGGCCTCCCAGATGCCGTGGTCGGGCTCGTGCCAGCGGCGGCGTACCGCCTCGACCATGTTCTCCAGCACCCGCCACTCGTCGTCCCGGATCGAGCCCCGGGCGTCGGCGACTGCCGCGATCAGGTCCGCGACCGGCCCGAACACGTCGAGCTGGAGCTGGTGGTTGGCGAGGTTGCCGACCCGTACCGGCCGGGAGCCGGCGTAGCCGGGCAGCGTGTCGATGACCGCCTCGGCGCCCAGCTCGAAGCCGTCCACCGTGTAGAGCGGGTGCAGCCGCTCCGGGTGCCCGCCGGTGCGCTCGACCACGCCGTCGATCCAGCGCAGCAGACCTTCGGCCTCCTCGGTGGAGCCGAGGTCGACCAGCGCGCGGGCGGTCATCGCGGCGTCCCGGAGCCAGCAGTAGCGGTAGTCCCAGTTGCGGACACCGCCCAGCTCCTCGGGCAGCGACGTGGTGGCCGCGGCGAGGATCGAGCCGGTGGGCTCGTGGCAGAGCCCG
Organism: Micromonospora sp. NBRC 110037; assembly: GCF_001652995.1. Lineage (NCBI taxonomy): Bacteria > Bacillati > Actinomycetota > Actinomycetes > Micromonosporales > Micromonosporaceae > Micromonospora > Micromonospora sp. NBRC 110037. The sequence goes on along the minus strand of NZ_BBVA01000013.1, from coordinate 57,748 downwards.
CGCAGCGTCAGCGCGCTGCGGGCGACCAGGTCCCGGGCGGTGGCGGGCAGCCGCAGCGAGGCCACCCAGTCCTTCCAGGGCTGCTCGGCGGCGGCCTGCCGTTCGTGCACCGGCAGCCGGTGCGGCTCCAGGCTCTGGGTGCCGAAGCGCAGCTCCAGCACCACCTGGCCGCCGGCCGCCGACAGGTCGACCACCGCCTTCGCGGTCTCGTACCCGGCGTCGTTGGTGACCTCCCACTCGACGCCGGGGGAGTGCAGCGCGACCGGCTCGTTGGAGCCGAGCACCAGCAGGCCGTCGTCGAGCGGCTGGAGCTGCACCGCGACCTGGCCGAACTCGGGCCGTGGCGCGAACTCGACGCGGGCCCGCCCGGTGCCGCTGAGCACCCGGACCAGTGTGGAGTCGCCGCTGACCACGGCCGGGTCGTCCGGCGTGGTCTGCCGTACCGGTAGGTCGAGCCAGTCGGTCACGGTCAGGCCGGACCAGCGGGTCTCGACGGTCATCGTGTTGCTGCGGTAGCGCTGGCCGAGCGGGATGCCGCCGCGCTCCGGGCCGACCGTGAAGTGCCCGGCCGGGCTGCCGCCGACCAGGTCGGCGAAGATCGCCGCCGAGTCCGGCTTCGGGTGACACAGCCAGGTGATCTTCGCTTCCGGCGTGACGAGCGCGACGGTACGGCCGTTGGCGAGCATCGAGTGCCGCTCGATCGGCACCGCCCGCTCGCCGAACAGCCAGTGCCGCCGCGTCTCCAGCAGCAGCCCCAGCGCGCGGGCCGCCTCGATCGGCTCGGACACCCGGTAGTCGGCGCGGGTTTCGCCGGGGCCGATCTTGATGCCGACGTCCGGCCCGGTCAGGTTGCCGAACGCGTTCTCGTCGGTGACATCGTCGCCGATGAACAGCACCGCGCTGGCGGCGAGCTGGGTCCGGAGCTGGTCGATCGCGGTGCCCTTGTTGGTGACCACCACCGACAGCTCGATGACTTCCTTGCCCTGGGTGACCGTCACGCCGTCCCAGGTCGCCGGCCCGTTGCGGACCGCCTCGACGGCCCGGGCGGCGGTGTGCGGGTCGACGCCGCGGGTGTGCACGGCGACGCTGGCGGGCTTGCGTTCCAGGCGGATGCCCGGATGCTCGGCGGCGATCTCCCGCAGCGCCTCGCGGAGCCGGTGCCGGACCGCGATCAGCTCGGGGGTGAGGCGCTCGACGAAGCCGATGTCGAACTCCGAGCCGTGGCTGCCGACGAGGTGCACCTCGCTGGGCAGCCGGGAGAGCGTGGCCAGGTCGCGCAGCGCGCGGCCGGAGACCACCGCGACGCTGGTCTGCGGCAGCGAGGCCAGAGCGCGTACCGCGGCCACCGACTCCGGCAGCGGAACGGCCTTGCTCGGGTCCTCGACGATCGGCGCGAGCGTGCCGTCGTAGTCGCAGGCGACCAGAAGCTGCGGAACCCGGGCGATGCGGCCGATCGCGGCACGCAGTTCGGGATCCAGCACGCCGCCGTGTGCGGCGGCGAGGGCGGGCGAGGTCACGCAGCCTCCGTATCTCCGACGCCGAGCTCGCTGAGGAACGACTTGGCCCAGTGGCCCACGTCGTGGCTGCGCAGATGGCGTTGCATGACGCGCATCCGGCGGCGGGCTTCGGGCTTTTCGACATGCACGGCCCGCAGCAACGCGTCCTTCACCGCGTCCGGGTCGTGCGGATTACACAGGAACGCCTGGCGCAGCTCGGTGGCAGCGCCGGCGAACTCACTGAGCACGAGCGCGCCGCCCTGGTCGGCGCGCGATGCGACGTACTCCTTGGCCACCAGATTCATTCCGTCTCGCAGCGGGGTCACCATCATGACGTCGGCCGCGACGTACATCGCGGCCAGTTCGGAGCGACTGTACGACTGATGCAGATAATGCACTGCAGGCACGCCGACCCGGCCGAATTCACCATTGATCCGGCCAACCTCGCGTTCCACCTTCACCCGAAGTGCCTGGTAGTGCTCCACACGCTCGCGGCTGGGCGTGGCGACCTGCACCATAACCGCGTCCGGAACTGTCAACTTTCCGTCAGCGAGGAGTTCGCGGAAGGCCTTCAGGCGGAGTTCGATGCCCTTGGTGTAGTCGAGCCGGTCGACGCCCAGGATGATCGTCTTCGGGTTGCCCAGCTCCTCGCGGATCTGCTTGGCGCGGGCCTGGATCGCCGGGTCCTCGGCCAGCCGCTCCATCTCCTTGGTGTCGATCGAGATGGGGAACGCGCCCGCCTTCACCTGCCGGCCGTCGACCTGGATCATCTGGCCCTCGTAGCGCAGGCCGAGCAGGTGCCGGGCCAGCCGGACGAAGTTCTGCGCCGCCAGCCGCTGCTGGAAACCGACAAGGTCCGCGCCGAGCAGGCCGCGCAGGATCTCGGTGCGGAACGGCATCTGCATGAACAGCTCGATCGGCGGGAACGGGATGTGCAGGAAGAAGCCGATCCGCAGGTCCGGCCGCAGCTCGCGGAGCATCGCCGGCACCAGCTGGAGCTGGTAGTCCTGGACCCAGACCGTGGCGCCCTCGGCCGCCACGTCGGCCGCGGCCTCCGCGAACCGGGCGTTCACCAACCGGTACGCCTCGCGCCAGCGCCGCTTGTATGCGGGTGTCTCCACGGCGTCGTGGTAGAGCGGCCAGATCGTCGCGTTCGACTGGCCCTCGTAGTAGCGCTCCAGCTCCTCGGCGCTCAACGGCACCGGGTGCAGGCGGATGCCCTCCAGGTCGAACGGCTCGGGCGCGGCGCCGGTGCCGCCGGCCCACCCCACCCAGGTGCCCTGGTGCTCGGCGAGCACCGGGTGCAGCGCGGTCACCAGCCCGCCCGGGCTGCGCCGCCACTGCCGCCCCTCGGGTGTGCTCACCTCGTCGACCGGCAGGCGGTTGGCCACTACGACAAAGGAGCTACGGACGGTCACGATCGGCCACCTCCGGGTACTGACGGGTCCACCGCGATGAGCGTACTGAGCGTAGCTGCGGCCTCTGTTCCCCCGTGCCGGAGTTACCTACCCGTCCCAGAACCGCCGAACCCACCGCGTGATCTTGTCGACACCGGTGGCTCAGAGGTCGATGATCGGCCACTCCTTCGGCAGCACCTCCCCGAGCAGCTCCCGCCGGTCCGTCACGATCGGCACGAGCGGATTGGCGGCGGCCTCCATGGCCAGCTGCGCGAGATCCATCCGCCCGGTCATCCGCCGCGACCAGCCTCCGAGGTAGGCGCACATGTCAGGTTCCACGGGGGTGATCTGCACCTGCGGCAGGGCGGCCAGCAGTTCCAGAAGCTCCCACTGCGGAGCCGTGGCCTGCTGATGGGCATGCGCCAGGCAGAGGGCGGGCACCAGCACGTCACGCGCGTAGTCGGCGGCCTCGGCGATCCTCGCACCGACGTCCTTGGCGCCCGAGGCATAGGCCAGCAGCGCGGCCGTGTCGAGCGCCAGGCCGAACTGCGTCACCGCCGCGCCTTCGCCCTGGCCGCAAGGACCTCCGACTGGAGCCGGCTGGCCCGCTCACGAAGCTCGGGCGTGATACTCGCGGTGAGCTGCTGCATCTCCGCGTGGGCCCGGGCCACGTCCTCGTCGGTGATCGTGACACCGGCGCGAGCGAGCAGCACCCGCGTCTGCTCGCCGGCCATCTGCCGACGCACGGCGCGCGCTACGAAGGCGGACACGTTCGGCTCCTTGGCCAGCCGCTCCGCGACGTCGTCCGGCAGGCTCACGGCGATCTTCTTGGTCATACGCCAAGGCTATTCAGTCATACCCGCGCCGGCAAGGAGGCGCGCCACCGTACCCCTGGGGTGGGGTGATGTGGGCGTGGCGGTCCGTACCTGTCAGGATTGACGGCGGCGTGCGTGCGGCCGGCTCCCGGCCGGCGGCGGCGGGCGGAGATCGACGCCCGCGCCCCGCACCCGACAAGCCCGCGAACGCAACCGACGGAGGTAGCCCGCACCGTGGCCCAGTTCATCTACGTCCTGGACAAGGCGCGCAAGGCGCACGGCGACAAGGTCGTGCTCGACAACGTGACGCTGAACTTCCTGCCGGGTGTCAAGATCGGGGTGGTCGGTCCGAACGGCGCCGGTAAGTCCAGCCTCCTCAAAATCATGGCAGGGCTGGACCGGCCGAGCAACGGCGAGGCCCGGCTCATGCCCGGCTACTCCGTCGGCATGCTCGCGCAGGAGCCGCCGCTCAACGAGGAGAAGACGGTCCTCGGCAACGTCGAGGAGGCGGTCGCCGAGACCAAGGCCAAGTTGGAGCGGTTCAACGCCATCGCCGAGCAGATGGCCACCGACTACTCCGACGAGCTGATGGAGGAGATGGGCAAGCTCCAGGAGGAGCTGGACGCCGCCGACGCGTGGGACATCGACTCCAAGCTCGAACTCGCGATGGACGCGCTGCGCTGCCCGCCGCCGGACGCCGACGTCACCAAGCTCTCCGGTGGAGAGCGCCGCCGGGTCGCGCTGTGCAAGCTGCTGCTGGAGGCGCCGGACCTGCTGCTGCTCGACGAGCCCACCAACCACCTGGACGCGGAGAGCGTGCAGTGGCTGGAGCAGCACCTGGCCAAGTACGCCGGCACCGTCCTGGCGATCACCCACGACCGGTACTTCCTGGACAACGTGGCCAACTGGATCCTGGAGCTGGACCGCGGCCGGGCCTACCCGTACGAGGGCAACTACTCCACCTACCTGGAGAAGAAGGCCGCCCGGCTCTCCGTCGAGGGACGCCGCGACGCCAAGATGAAGAAGCGGCTGTCCGAGGAACTGGAGTGGGTCCGCTCGAACGCCAAGGCTCGGCAGACCAAGTCCAAGGCCCGTCTGGACCGCTACGACGAGATGGCCGCCGAGGCGGAGAAGACCCGGAAGCTGGACTTCGAGGAGATCCAGATCCCGCCGGGCCCGCGACTGGGCAACACGGTCATCGAGGCGCAGAACCTGACGAAGGCGTTCGGCGACCGGGTGCTGATCGACGACCTGTCGTTCTCGCTGCCCCGCAACGGCATCGTCGGCATCATCGGCCCGAACGGCGTCGGCAAGACCACGCTGTTCAAGACCATCGTCGGGCTGGAGCAGCCGACCAGCGGCTCGGTCCGGGTCGGCGAGACCGTCTCGCTGTCGTACGTCGACCAGAACCGGCAGGGCCTGGACGGCGACAAGACGGTCTGGGAGGTCGTCTCCGACGGGCTGGACCACCTCATGGTGGGCAAGGTCGAGATGCCGTCCCGGGCGTACATCGCGGCGTTCGGCTTCAAGGGGCCGGACCAGCAGAAGCCGACGAAGGTGCTCTCCGGCGGCGAGCGCAACCGGCTCAACCTGGCGCTGACGCTGAAGATCGGCGGCAACGTGATCCTGCTCGACGAGCCGACGAACGACCTGGACGTGGAGACGCTGTCCAGCCTGGAGAACGCGCTGCTGGAGTTCCCCGGCTGCGCCGTGGTCATCTCCCACGACCGGATGTTCCTGGACCGGGTCGCCACGCACATCCTGGCCTGGGAGGGCGACGACCAGAACCCGGCGAAGTGGTTCTGGTTCGAGGGCAACTTCGAGGCGTACGAGAAGAACAAGATCGACCGGCTCGGCGCCGAGGCGGCCCGGCCGCACCGGGTGACCTACCGCAAGCTCACCCGTGACTGACCGCTTCGTCTACCACTGCGCGTTGCGCTGGTCCGACCTGGACGCGTACGGCCACGTCAACAACGCCCGCTTCCTCACGCTCTACGAGGAGGCCCGGGTGGCGATGATGTTCGCCGGTGGCCGGGCGTGGGGAGTGGGCTCGTTCGCCGACGGGGTGGTCATCCGCCGGCACGAGGTCGACTACCTGCGCCCGGTCGACTACGCGCTCGGCCGGGCCAGCGCGGAGGCGGCCCCGACCGTGCGGATCGAGCTGTGGGTGGACCAGATCCGCAACGCCTCGTTCTCGGTCGCCTACGAGCTGTACGACGGCGACACGCTGGCCAGCACCGCCCGGTCGGTGCTGGTGCCGTTCGACCTCGCCGCCCAGCGGCCACGCCGGATCTCGCCGGACGAGCGCGCGTTCCTGCTCCGCTACGCGCCGGGGCTGAGCGGATGACGACCGGGCACGGGCTGACCGGGGTGGCCGACGCGGGGGCCTTCCTGGCCCGGCTGGTCCGGTTCGACCCGGCCACGGTGGTCCGCCTGCGGCCGGTGCCCGGCGCCGGGCGTACGGCGCTCTGGGCGCGGCTGCCCTGGGGGGTGCTCGTGGTCCGTACCGTGCCCGGCGCCGCCCCCGGTGACGTCACGGTGGCCGCGGGGGAGCTGCTGGCCGAACTCTCCGCCGGGGGCGCGGCGCTGCCGGTACGGCGGGACGACGGCTGGCGCTGGCAGCTCCCACCGGCTGCCAGCCGCCTGGTGGAGACGCTGCCCGGCGCGGAGTTGCGCCGGATCGCGGAGGCGGCGGCCGGGACGCTGCGCGAGGCGGCCACGCACGGGGTGGCCGGCCGCGCGGTGGGTCAGCGGGTGCTGCGGGACGCGCTGCTGGACCACGTCGCCGTGGTGGTGACGCCGGACGAGGACCCGCGTACGCCGGTGGAGGTGTCGCAGCGGCTGGTGCAGGGTCTGGTCCGGATGGGCTTCGCCGGTAGCGGCGAGGACGACGTTCAGGTGCGGGTCGCCGGCCGGTGGGTCGGGCTCGTCGGTCCGTTCGGGGCGGTGTGGTCGCGTACCGTCGCCGATCTTGCACTCAGGCCGATGCCGGGTCAGCCGAAAGTATGACCCATCATCGGCCTTCCGGTTTGGGGCGGCCGTTGGGGGGATGCCTCATGCCGCCTGTCCGGGTACCGTCCTTCCTCGGATCCAACGCACCGTAGGCGATTGGATCCGCTGGGGAGTGAGGTGCGCGAGCGATGCCGTGGTGGTCATGGCGCCCTGGTCCCGCCGCTGGCGGCGAACCGGAGACTCGAAGCGGAGTCACAGTGGATGACACCATCCGGGTGGGGCCACCTACCCCGCGCCAGCCGGGAGACGACGCGCCGGCACCCGAGCGCCCGGCCCTGGCGGACACGCCGGCCACTGTCGCCCCGGTCACCCTGAGCCGGGTCTGCGACGCGCTCGACCTGCTGGACGTGCGCTACCTGGCCGACGGCGGCGGCAACCTGCTGGCCATGTGGGAGCGGCACGCCGTGCTCGTCGCGCTGGAGGGCCCGGAGGACGAGATCCTGGTGATGCGGGCCCGCCCGCACGCCACCGTCCCGCCGGACTGGGCCGACCGGGCGTACCGGGTGGTCAACGAGTGGAACCACACCCGCCGCTTCTGCAAGGCGTACATCGGCGACCCGACCGAGCGCGGCCAGCTCCCGATCTACGCCGAACTCCAGGTCCCGCTCGGCGCCGGGGCCCACGACGCGCTGCTCGTCGAGATGCTCGACTGCGGCGCCGCGGTCGCCACCACGTTCGTCGACTGGCTGCACGACGAGGGCGCGCTGCTCTGAGAGCCGGGCGGCTCAGCCGGCCGCCGGGTCCTCCATCACGTTCACCATGAAGTAGGCGGCCCGCTCCAGGTAGTCCCAGAGCGCGCCGGCGAGCTGCGGCGGCAGGTCCAGCGCGTCCACCGCCCGGCGCATGTGCAGCAACCAGGCGTCGCGCTCCGCGGCGCCGATCCGGAACGGGGCGTGCCGCATCCGCAGCCGGGGGTGCCCGCGCTGCTCGGAGTAGGTGTGCGGCCCACCCCAGTACTGGATGAGGAAGAGGGTCAGCCGGTCCGCCGCCGGGCCCAGATCCTCCTCCGGGTACATCGGCCGCAGCAGCGGGTCCTCGGCGACGCCGGCGTAGAACTCGTCCACCAGCTTGCGGAAGGCCGGTTCACCGCCGATCGCCTCGAAGAGGGTCATCGACTCGCCTGGGGAAGTCACGCTTCCATCCTGCCAGGTGCGCCCCCGCGGTCGCGCCCGCCCGCGGGGCGGCGCGGATCACGTCACCGCGTGCCGGCGCCGGCCGTGCTCCCGGCCCCGGTCGCCCGCCGCCGGGCCACGCGCGGCGTGCGTGGGCGCGGCGGCGTCCGGGGCCGACTCGGCGCGGGCGGCCGCGATCGCCGCGTCGATGGTGCGCGGCCGAGGCCAGGCGAACGCCGCGACGAGCATCAGCAGCACGCCCGCCGCGCTCCACGCGCCGACCACCGACGGGACGGAGAACCGCTCGGCGAGGGCGCCGGTGGCGAGCACCGCGGCGCCCTGGATGACCTGGGTGCCGGTGGCCATCACCCCGAACGCCCGGGCCCGGTAGCCGTCCGGCAGGGCCTGCACGAACAGCCCGTTGGCGACCGGCACCAGCCCGGCGACGGCGAAGCCGCACGCCGCGGCGAGCAACGCCACCACGGACGGGGCCGGGTCGAGGAGCGCGGGCACGAGCACCGCCGGCGCGATCACCATCAGCGGCCGCATCAGCGCCAACCGGCGCGCCGGGGCGATCAGCCGCCCGATGATCACCCCGCCGAGGACGTATCCGACCGGACCGGCGGCCATGATGACCGCCTGGGCGGTGCCGGCGTCCATCGTGCCGTCGGTGCGCTCGGCGGCCCAGCCGGCGGCCAGCCCTTCGGGGACGATCGAGAACAGCATCGCGCTGAACACCAGCATCGCGATGGCCCGCAGCACCGGCCGTTCGAAGACGATGCGGAAGCCCTGGCCGGTCTCCCGCAGCAGGTGGCTGCGGTGCTTCGCGGTCATCGTCGACGGCCGGTCGCGTACGCCGACGCGGACCAGCAGGGCCGACAGGGCGAAGGTCGCCGCGTTGACGAGCAGCGCGGCGTTCGGGTTCAGCGCGGCGATGGTCGCGCCGATCAGGTAGCCGACGACCTGGGCGGCCTGGGACGCGCTGGTGAACGCGGACAGGCCCACCACCAGCCGGTCGCCGGTGAGGATCTGCGGCATCACCGCCGAGCGCGCCGCCTGGCTCGGCGGATTCGCGAGCGTGGCCAGGAAGATCAGCGCGAGGACCGACCAGGCCGGCATGAACGGCATGGCGACGAGCACCATCAGCGCCATCCGGATCAGGTCGCAGATCACCATGACCCGGCGGTAGCGGTGCCGCTCGGCGAGCGCGGAGAGCAACGGGCCACCGAGCAGCCAGGGCAGATAGCTGACCGCGAACGCGGCGGCGGAGAGCGCGACCGATTCGGTCTCGCGCAGCACGAGCACGGTGACCGCGGCCTTGGCGAGATAGTCGCCGACCCAGGAGAGGATGTTGGCGGCGAAGAGCGCCCGGAACTCCGGCTGACCGAACACGTCGCGGAAGGTGGCCGGGCCCTCCTGGGCGGGTCGCTCGTCGGACACCGTCGCCTCCATCGTTCCTGGTCGACCACTTGTGATGGCCCGACCGGGAACCGTCGTCAGATCAACCGATCAGCGAGGACACGAGCACGCTCCCCGGTGGAGCGTGTTCACCGGATTCTGCCCGATCGTCTGACAACTGGCTAGGGTGAACGGATTGATCGTCGCATCTCCGACTGAACCGAACGGACGATACCCGAGGGGCCGCGCGGAGCGCGACCCCCGGAAAATAGTCCGGCTTGTCCGGCGACTCAGGTGGGTCCGCTGGTCCCCGTGCCCTCGGCCGTGGGCGTCGCCGGCGTCTGGGGCGGCAGCCCGGGGAAGAGCCGGGCCGCCGCGATCTGCGCGGTGATCCCGGAGTTCTCCAGCGCCTCGGCGAGGCGGCGGCGCAGCTCCCGGCCCACCGCGAACTGCCCGTCCGCGGTGGTCTTGACGACGGTACGGATCACCGTGCCGTCCACGGTGATCTGCTCGACGCCGAGGACCTCCGGCGCCTCGACGATCTTCGGCGCCAGCTCCGGGTCCAGCGCCACCGACGCCGCCGCGGTACGCAGCACCGCCGTGGCCTCCTCGGTGCCGGCGAAGCCGATCGGCAGGTCGACCACGACCAGGGCCCAGCCCTGACTCTTGTTGCCGACGCGGACGATCTCCCCGTTGCGGATGTACCAGAGCACCCCGCGGCCGTCACGGACCGTGGTCACCCGCAGGCCCACCGCCTCCACCACGCCCGTCGCCTCGCCGAGGTCGACCGTGTCACCGACGCCGTACTGGTCCTCGATCAACATGAACAGGCCGGCGATCAGGTCCTTGACCAGGCTCTGCGCGCCGAAACCGAGCGCCACGCCGGCGATGCCCGCGCTGGCCAGCAGCGGGGCCAGGTCGAAGCTGAACTCCTTGAGCACCATCAGCAACGCGATGCCGAACACGAACGCGGTGACCATGCTGCGCAGCACCGACCCGATCGCCTCGGCCCGCTGCCGCCGCCGCTCCGGCACGAACTGGTCCGGGTCGAGCGTGGCGCTGGGAATCCGTTCCCGCAGCGGGCGGAGCATGGTCGGCACCGCGCCGTCGGTGGTGGTCCGCACCAGCCGGTTGATGGTCCGGTGCAGCGCCCAGCGGGCGGCCACCGCGAGCAGCAGGATCAGCGCCACCCGCAGCGGCTTGAACAGGATCCAGTAGCTGCTCTCGGCGAACCAGGCGGAGTCGGTGACCCGGTACACCCACTCGCAGGAGCTGCTGCCCTGGCAGTCCGGCCGCCGGTCGGAGACGGCGGACAGCAGGGCGGAGATCAGGTCGGAGAGATTCACAGTGCTTTCGTACCGCACCCGCGTCGCCCGTCCGGCGCGGACCCACCGCCGGCCGGGCAACCCGCCCTGCTTCCTGCTCCGTTGTACCGGGGGGCGGCAAAAATGCCCCGGCCCGCACGGGGGCCCCGCGACTGGCCGTCCAGCGCGCAGCTGGGCGGAGCAAGGGGAAAAGCGACATGACGGAGGAACTCTTAGGCGCGCGCCGATCCTGGTCCCGTCGTCAGGTGCTGACGGTGGCGGCGGCGGCGGCCGGCGCCGCGCCGCTGGTGGCGACCGGGGCGGCGAGACTGTCCGCCGAATCGCCGGTCAAGTTCCGCAGCGACCCGTTCGAGATCCGCGATCTGCCGCAGGGGCAGCGGCCCTACTACAGCGGCGTGCGGCTCCCGCTCGTCGACACGGGCACGCACGACGAGCACGGCGTACGCATGGCGCTGCTCACCGGGAAGCTCTACGACCATCCGGTGGCCCAGGCCCAGTACGGCATCAACCTGCTGGAGAGTTACCGGGTCACCGGCGATCAGGTGTACCTCAAGCGGGCGATGGCGCAGGCGCAGCGCCTGATCGACAGGCGGGTCGTGCGGCGGGACGCCTGGTTCTACCCGTACCGGTTCCGGCACGCCATGCACCGCGGCACCGACGTCTACGAGACGCCGTGGTACTCGATGATGGCCCAGGGGCAGGCGATGAGCCTCTTCGTCCGGCTGGCGCAGATCGTCGGCGAGCGCACCCACTGGCGGCAGGCGGCCGACTCGACGTTCGCGTCCTACCTGCTCCCGCCGGTGGGCGGCCTGCCGTGGGGGGTGTACGTCAAGGACGGGCTGCTCTGGCTTGAGGAGTACGCCCACCCGACGCGGGTGCGCGGCGACCAGACCTACAACGGGCACGTCTTCTCGGCCTTCGGGCTCTGGGACTACTGGAGCCTGAGCCGCGACGCCCGGGCCCGCCAGATGCTCCAGGGCGCGATCACCACCGCCCGGGACGCCCACCACCTCGTCCGCACCCGCCAGTGGCGGAGCCGGTACTGCCTCACCCACCGCAAGGACGCGGGCATGTACCACTCGACGCACATCATCCAGCACGCCGTGCTGCACGCGATCACCGGCGACCCGACCTTCGCCGGGATCATGGACCTGTTCTACTCCGACCACCCCACCTACGGGGTGTCCGGAACGATCCGGCTCGCCCCCGGGGACCACGTCGGCTACAAGTTCGACGCGGCCGGCACGGTCCTGGACCGCAAGCGGATCTCCCTGACCAGGCCGACCGAGGCGGCCTCCACGGAACGGCACAAGGTGATGCGGCAGACCGGCATCTGGTACGACATCAGCGAGGGGAGCCTGAGCGGCTACCTGGTCCAGGAGATCCCCGGCCGGTCGTACCAGATCGGGAGAGCGGCGCCGATCGGCTACCGCATCCCGCGCTCGGCGGTGGTCGTCGCCGCGCCCGGCAGGGCGTACTCCCTGGACGACGCCGGGAAGGTGACGGCGGTGACCGCCGGCCTCGCCGTCGGTGACACCGTGACAGTGGATCTGCGCGCCGCCATCGACGGCGTCCAGCACTACCGCCTGGCCGCCGGCCCGCACGAGGGCCAGTGGGTCCGGCTGGGCACCCTGCGTAGCGTCGGCACGGCGTAGCGCGAGCGCGCCGGACCGCCCCGGTGCGGGTGATCCGGTGGGCCGCTTGCAGATTCGTGCGTGCAATCGAGGGCGCGATCAGGGACTATTGGCGCAACGGACGTCGGTGATCCGGCCGGCGTCGGAATTCGTTCCGCGCTGTTCGCGGGCGGTTCCGGCGCGCAGACGGCGGGAGCGGCTGGACCGGGAGGGTGAGCGCGATGCCTGACATACGACCCACGGCGGGCTCCGGTGCGCTCGTTCTCAACGCCACCTACGAACCCCTGTGCGTCGTGTCGGTGCGTCGTGCCGCGATCCTCGTGCTCTCCGCCAAGGCGATCTGCGTCGCCGACGGTGAGGGCATCCTGCACAGCGCGCGCAACGCGTTACCGGTGCCCTCAGTGGTACGCCTGACCCGCTACGTCCGGGTGCCCTACCGCACCCACGTCGGGCTGTCCCGGCGGGCCGTGTTCGCCCGCGACGGGTGGCGGTGCGCGTACTGCCGGGGGCCGGCGGAGACCATCGACCACGTGTTCCCGCGCAGCCGGGGTGGCCGGCACGCCTGGGAGAACGTGGTCGCCGCGTGCGCGCGGTGCAACCACACCAAAGGCGACAAGACGCCGGCCGAGCTGGGCTGGCGGCTGCACCACCTGCCGGCCGCCCCGAAAGGGGCGGCCTGGCGGGTTCTCGGGCACCGCGCGCCCGACCCGCGCTGGGCGGACTGGCTCGACCTGCGCGAGCCCGAGTCCGAGGCGGCCTGACCGGAGCGCTCAGCGCGCCTTGACCAGCGAGGCGTAGACGACCAGGTTGTCCGCGTACCCGGTCTCGCCGCCCACCCAGCGCCCACCGCAGGTGATCAGCCGCAGGTTGGGCCGGCTGAAGTCGCCGTAGACGTCCTCCACCGGCAGCTTCTCCTTGCCGTACCGCTCGATCGAGGTCACCTCGAACACCGCCACCGAGCGGTCCTCGCGGGTCACCTCGATCCGGTCGCCGTCGTCGAGGTTCTTCAGCCCGTGGAAGACGGCCGGCCCGGTGGTGGTGTCGACGTGCCCGACGAGCACCGCCGGGCCGTACTGGCCGGGGGTGGGGCCCTGGTCGTACCAGCCGACCTCGCCGGCCCGGTCCACGTCCGGCACGTCGATGCTGCCGTCCGGCGCGATTCCGACGCGGTGCACCGGCGCGCGCAGGTCGAGCTTGCCGATGCTCAGGTCGGTCGGCGGGCTGGCCGGCAGCACCGGGAACTTCTTCGGCGGCGGGCGCAGGCCGGCGACGATCCGGTCCGGCAGCACGCTGACCCCGGTCACCCGTTCCAGCCCGAGCATGGCCACGATCAGCGCCATCACGCTCGCCACCACGAGCACCGGGACACCCGGGTTGCGGCTCGGGGCGTACCGGCGGGTGGTGGCCGGTGCGGCGCGGGCCGGGACCGGCCGCGGGTCGGCGGTGGTGACGCTGGCCGTGAAGGCGTGCCCGGCGACATGGGCGAACCGGCGCGCGGCCCGGGACGTCAGCCGCAGCGCGGCCCGGAGCCGTTTCGCGCGCTCCGGCGGCCGGCGGCCGGCGGCGCGACGGCGGGTGCGGTCCGCCGCCGGGCCGGCGCGGTCCCGGCGGCGCGATTTGCGGGCCATGTCGGCGCCTCGTCAGACGCGGTTACCGGTCTTGCGGCGGGCGCTCACACCGGCCACCACTGCCACCGCCACCAGCCCGCCGACCAGCAGCAGCGAGCCGGTGCCCCGGCCGCCCGCGGCGCCCCCACCGCCGGTCGCCGGTCCCTTGCTCGGCTGCGCCATGTTCAGCACGGTGAGCATGGTCGAGGCGGTGTTGCCGTTGGAGCAGTCCAGGTTCACCGGGTAGTCGCCGGGCGCCTTGTTGCCGGGCACGGTGACCGAGCCGGTGAGGAAGCCGTTGTCGGGTCGCAGCGTCACCCGCCCGAAGGCGTCCGAGGTGACCTGGGCCTGACGGTTGTTGCTGTTGTCGCAGCCGGCCCGCAGGCTCACCCGGGAACCGGCCTGGACGCTGTTCGGCGTCACCTCGATGAACACGCTCTCGCCGGCCCGCGCCGGTGGCGCGGTGGCCAGGACGAACGTCGCGACCAGGCCGAACAGGCCGAGTACGGACGACAGCACGCGGTGTGACAGGAGCCCTCGCATGGTTCCCCCCTCCCGGCGCGACGGTGCGCCGGACCCACTGACGGGCAGCGGCGGCTGCTTTCCCGGGGGGCGGGGGAAGCTAACGAGGCGCCTTCACCACGGGATGCCAGGCCAGCGGCGTGGAGAGCACCATCGTGCTGGACGGCTGGCCGTACGGGGCGAGCCGGTCGATGACCTCCTCGAACTCGCCCATGTTGGTGGCGGCGACCTTGAGCATGCTGCAGGCGTCCCCGGTGATCCGGTGGATCTCCATGATCTCCGGCCAGCCGGCCACCTCGGGGTCGTTGAGGATGCAGCGCGCGCCGTAGCAGGACATCCGGATCAGGGCGAGCACCGTGCGTCCGGCCCGGGTGAGGTCGACGTGGGCGTGGTAGCCGGTGATCACGCCGGACTCCTCCAGCCGCCGCACCCGTTCGGCCACCGCGGGCGGGGACAGGTGGACCCGGCGGGACAACTCGCTGTACGAGAGCCGGGCGTCGGCCTGGAGCTCACGCAGCAGCGCCCAGTCCATGTCGTCCACGCGGGGACCTTCCTTCCGTAAAGGGAGCGACGCGAGATGGTTTCGGTTCGCGAGGTGAGACCACCATACCGCCGTTGAACAGGCATTCCATTCGGTCGCCCACCAGCGGGATCATGACGTCTACCCCGCGCACGGACGGAGAACGACTGTGGAACAGACGACGGCGGTGCGCCCGGTAACCCCCCAGGAACGGGCGGCTCGGGCGGCACGCAACGGCGGCGAGCCGACGCTGGAATTCGCCGAGCGCGTGCCGTACGACGCCTACGTACGGGCCAGCACCCTGCACCGGCTCCAGGAGCCGCTCAGCGACGACCCGGGCGAGATGTCCTTCCTGATGGTCAGCCAGATCATGGAGCTGTACTTCGGGCTGACCTGCCACGAGCTGCGGCACGCCAAGCGTGAGCTGCGCGAGGACCGGATCTGGGAGGCGCTGGCCCCGCTGCGCCGGGCCGCCCTGCACCTGGAGGGCCTCAACGCGGCCTGGCACGGCCTGCGCTGGATGAGCCCGGCCGACTTCAACCGCTTCCGCGACCGGCTCGGCGAGGGCTCCGGCTTCCAGTCCGCGATGTACCGGCAGCTGGAGTTCCTGCTCGGCCTGCGCGACCGGGCGCTGATCCGCCCGTTCCGCCGGCAGACCGACGTGTACGACGAGCTGACCGCCGCGCTGGCCACGCCGAGCCTCTGGGACGAGGTGGTGGCGCTGCTGGCCCGCAAGGGCTTCGACGTGCCGGCCGAGCTGCTGTCCCGGGACGTCAACACCGAGCACGAGGCGCACCCGGCGATCGAGGCGGCCTGGGTCCGGATCTACGGCGACAGCGGCCCGGACAACCACCTGCGCCTGCTCGGCGACGCGCTGACCGAGATCGCCGAGGAGTTCGGCGACTGGCGCTGGAACCACGTCAAGGCCGTGCAGCGCACCATGGGCGCCAAGGTCGGCAGCGGCGGTTCCGCCGGACTGGCATGGTTGCAGCGCAGCATGGCCCGGGTGGTCTTCCCGGAGCTGTGGTCGGCCCGCACCGCGATGTGACGAGAGAGAACAGCATGCACACCCCCGAGAACGAAGCCCTCCGCCGCGACGCCGACGACCCCGGTCACCGGCACCTGTTCCACATCCCGCCGGCTGACGGCGGTCGCTACCCGGACACCGCGTACCTGGCCGGTAACTCGCTCGGCCTGCAGCCCCGCGCCACCCGGGACGAGCTCCTCGCCGACCTGGACGCCTGGCAGCGCCTGGGCGTGGAGGGGCACCTGGAGTCGGAGCGGCCCTGGCTGCCGTACCACGAGCTGCTGACCGCGCCGGCCGCCCGCCTGGTCGGCGCGCTGCCCGCGGAGACGGTGGTGATGAACTCCCTCACCGTCAACCTGCACCTGCTGATGGTGAGCTTCTACCGGCCGGCCGGCGAGCGCACCCGCATCGTGATCGAGGACAGCGCGTTCCCGTCGGACAGCTACGCGGTGCGCAGCCAGGCCCGCTTCCACGGCCTGGACCCGGACACCACTGTCGTCCGCCTCAAGCCGCGCCCCGGCTCCGACACGCTCGGCACGCAGGACGTGCTGGACTTCCTGGCCCGCGAGGGCCACACGGTGGCGCTGCTGATGCTCGGCGGCGTGAACTACCTGACCGGCGAGCTGATGGACATCCCCGCCATCACGGCCGCCGGGCGGGCCGCGGGCGCGGTCGTCGGCTGGGACCTGGCGCACGCCGCCGGCAACGTGCCGCTGGCGCTGCACGACTGGGACGTCGACTTCGCGGCCTGGTGCTCCTACAAGTACCTCAACTCCGGCCCGGGCGCGCTGGGCGGCGTCTTCGTCCACGAACGGCACCTCGGCGACCCGTCGATCCAGCGCTTCGAGGGCTGGTGGAGCACCGAGGCGGCCACCCGGTTCGAGATGACCCCGGTGTCCCGGCCGCCGGCCACCGTCGAGGCGTGGCAGATCTCCAACCCGCCGATCTTCGCGATGGGCCCGGTGCGTACCTCGCTGGAGCTGTTCGACTCCGTCGGCATGCCGGCGCTGCGCGAGCGCAGCCTGCGGCTCACCGCCTTCCTGGAGCAGCTGCTCGACGAGGTCACGCCGGGCCGCCCGCTGAGCGTGGTCACCCCGCGCGACCCGGCCCGGCGCGGCTGCCAGCTCTCGGTGCGGATCGGGGTGGGCAGCGCGAACGAGCTGACCAAGCGGCTGCGGCACGAGCACGGCGTCGTCGCCGACGCCCGGGAGCCGGACATCGTCCGGTTCGCCCCGGTGCCGCTCTACTCGACGTACCACGACTGCTGGCGGGTCGCCGAGGCGCTGGCGGCAACTGTTGAGAAGGAGGGCTCATGACCGAGCGCGACGAGATCGCTGTCGTCGGCGCCGGGCTGGCCGGCTGCCTGCTGGCCTGCTACCTGGCCCGGCGCGGCTACCCGGTGGCCCTCTACGAGCGGCGGCCCGACCCGCGTACCGGCACCGTCGAGCGGGGCCGCTCGATCAACCTGGCGCTGTCCGAGCGCGGCCTGGACGCGCTGCGCCGCATCGGCCTGGAGGACGAGGTGATGGCGGACGCGCTGCCGATGCGCGGCCGCATGATCCACCCGGTCGAGGGTGAGCCGGAGTTCCAGTCCTACAGCGGCACCGGCGACCTGGCGATCAACTCGATCAGCCGGGGCGCGCTGAACAACGCGCTGCTGGACGCCGCCGCCGCGCTGCCGAACGTGCGCGTCGCGTTCGACCACCGGCTGGTCGGCCTCGACCCGCTCGGCGGCGAGATGACGTTCGAGACCCCGCAGGGCAAGGTCACCGCCACCGCCTCGGTCATCCTCGGCGCCGACGGCGCCGGCTCCGCGGTGCGCGGGCAACTGCTCGCGTACGGGGGCCTGACCGAGAGCCTCGACTTCCTCGACTACGGCTACAAGGAGCTGACCATCCCGCCGCTGGGCGGGGAGTTCGCGCTCGACCCGGGCGCGCTGCACATCTGGCCGCGCGGCACCTCGATGATGATCGCGCTGCCGAACCCGGACCGCTCCTTCACCTGCACGCTGTTCTGGCCGACCCACGGCACGCGCAGCTTCGCGTCGCTGAGCAGCCCAGCCGCGATCGAGCGGTTCTTCGCCACCCACTACCCGGACCTGGTCCCGCTGGCCCCGAACCTGGTCGACGACTACCAGCACAACCCGATCGGCCTGCTCGGCACGGTGCGCTGCACGCCGTGGCAGGTGGCCGGGAAGGTCGGCCTGATCGGCGACGCCGCGCACGCCATCGTGCCGTTCTACGGCCAGGGCGCGAACTGCGCGTTCGAGGACGTGGTCGAGCTGGACCGCTGCCTCGACGAGTGCGACGACGAGTGGGCCGCCGCGCTGCCGCTGTTCCAGCACCGCCGCCAGGACAACGCGGAGGCGATCGCCCGGATGGCGCTGGCGAACTTCGTGGAGATGCGGGACAAGGTCGCCTCGCCGGTGTTCCGGACCCGCAAGCAGGTCGAGCACGCGCTGGAGCGCGCGCTGCCCGGCCGCTACGTCTCCCAGTACGAGCTGGTCTCGTTCTCGACCACCCCGTACGCGCAGGTGCGCCGCCGGGTGCGCGCGCAGTACGCGGTGGTCGGCGCGGTGGCGGCCGGCGCGGTGGCGCTGCTCGCCGGTGGGGTCCGCGCGGCGCTGGGGCGGCGGCGATGACGCTCTGGGATCCCCGGCTGATGGCCGGGCACGCGCCGGACGGCCCCGGCCTGCTGCGTAACTTCGTCGGCGGCGAGTTCGTCGACGCCGGCGCCCGGTTCACCAAGCGCAGCCCGGTCACCGGCGAGCCGGTGTTCGAGGTGGTCGAGGCGTCGCAGTCCACGGTGGACGACGCGGTGGCCGCCGCCCGGGCGGCGCTGCGCGGCCCGTGGGGCCGGATGGGGGAGCGGGAACGCGCCGAGGTGCTGCGCCGGGTCGCCGACGAGCTGGAGCGGCGCTTCGACGACCTGGTTGCCGCCGAGGTGGCGGACACCGGCAAGGCCATCTCGCAGGCCCGGACGCTCGACATCCCGCGCGGCGCGGCCAACTTCCGCGCGTTCGCCGAGATCGTCGCGACCGCGCCCACCGAGTCGTTCACCACTGTCACCCCGACCGGTGGCCGGGCGCTGAACTACGCGGTCCGCAAGCCGGTCGGCGTGGTCGCGGTGATCGTGCCGTGGAACCTGCCGCTGCTGCTGCTCACCTGGAAGGTCGCGCCGGCCCTGGCCTGCGGCAACGCCGTGGTGGTCAAGCCCAGCGAGGAGACCCCGGCCTCGGCCACGCTGCTGGCCGAGGTGATGGCCGCGGCGGGCGTGCCGGACGGCGTGTTCAACCTGGTGCACGGCTTCGGCCCGGGCTCGGCCGGCGAGCACCTGACCCGCCACCCGGGCGTGGACGCGATCACGTTCACCGGCGAGTCGGCCACCGGCAGCGCGATCATGCGCGCCGCCGCCGACGGGGTGAAGGCGGTCAGCTTCGAGCTCGGCGGCAAGAACGCCGGCCTGGTGTTCGCCGACGCCGACCTGGACGCGGCGGTGGCCGGCTCGGTGCGGTCCAGTTTCACAAACGGCGGCCAGGTGTGCCTGTGCACCGAGCGCATCTACGTGCAGCGGCCGGTGTTCGAGGAGTTCACCGCGCGGCTGGCCAAGCGTGCCGACGAGCTGGCGTACGGCTGGCCGGACGACGAGGCGACGGCGAACATGCCGCTGATCTCGCACGGGCACCGGGACAAGGTGCTCGGCCACTACGCGCTGGCCCGCACCGAGGGTGCCGAGGTCCGCGCGGGCGGCGGTACGCCGCGCTTCGGCGACGGCCGCGACGGCGGGGCGTACGTGCAGCCGACGGTGCTCACCGGCCTCGGCGCGGACGCCCGCACCAACCAGGAGGAAATCTTCGGCCCGGTGGTGCACGTCGCGCCGTTCGACGACGAGGAAGAGGCGTTCGCGCTGGCCAACGGCACCGACTACGGCCTGGCCGCGACGGTGTGGACGCGGGACGTGGGCCGGGCGCACCGGGCCGGCGCCCGGCTCGACGCCGGCATCGTCTGGGTGAACACCTGGTTCCTGCGCGACCTGCGCACCCCGTTCGGCGGGGTGAAGGCGTCGGGTGTCGGCCGCGAGGGCGGCGTGCACTCGCTCGACTTCTATTCCGAACTGACAAACGTCTGTGTGGACCTGTCATGAGCGCGCGTGGTGGGCAGAATGGCCGGAATCCCCAGCGACGTAAGCGAGGAACCGCCATGACCGTGGACATCGAGGCCGCCAACCGGGAACTCGCGGTGGCCCGGCAGGAGGGCCAACCCTGCCCGCCGCTGCGCGGCCGGCTGCTGCCCGAGGGCGACGTCGAGGCCGCGTACCAGGTGCAGCAGGTCTACACCCGGCAACGGCTGGGCAAGGGGCACCGCCGCGTCGGCGCGAAGATCGGCCTGACGTCGCGGACCGTGCAGGAGAGCTTCGGCGTCTTCCAGCCCGACTTCGGGGTGCTCTTCGACGACATGGCCGTCGGCGACGGCGTCGAGGTGCCGATCGACCGGCTGCTCCAGCCGCGGGTGGAGGCGGAGATCGCCTTCGTGCTCGGCGCGGACCTGCCGGACGAGCGGGTCACCACTGTCGACCTGATCCGGGCGGTGGACCACGTGCTGCCGGCCATCGAGATCGTCGACTCGCGGGTCGCCGACTGGGACATCTCCATCGTGGACACGGTGGCGGACAACGCCTCCAGCGGGCTGTTCGTGCTCGGCACCGCGCCCCGGCGGCTCGCCGACGTGGACCTGCGGCTGTGCGGCATGGTGCTGGAGCACGCCGGTGAGCCGGTCTCGGTCGGCGCGGGCGCGGCCTGCCTCGGCAATCCGCTGCACGCGCTGCAGTGGCTGGCCGCGACCATGGCCCGGGCGGGCGACCCGCTCAAGGCCGGTGACGTGGTGCTCTCCGGCGCGCTCGGCCCGATGGTGCCGGTCACGCCCGGCGCCGCGTACGAGGCGCGCATCTCCGGGCTCGGTTCGGTGCGTACCTGTTTCTCGACGGAGGGAACGTCATGACTGTCGGAGTGGCGGTGCTCGGGTCGGGCAACATCGGCACCGACCTGATGATCAAGGTGCTGCGGCTCAGTGAGAGCCTGCGCATGGTGGCGATGGCCGGCATCGACCCCGCCTCGGACGGTCTGGCCCGGGCCCGCCGGCTCGGCGTGACCACCACCGCCGAGGGCGTCGACGGCCTGGTCGCGCTGCCCGAGTTCGCCGACGTCCAGCTCGTCTTCGACGCCACCTCGGCCGGCGCGCACAAGCGGCACGACGAGGTGCTGCGGGCACACGGGCGCACGGTCGTCGACCTGACCCCGGCCGCGATCGGCCCGTACGTGGTGCCGCCGGTGAACCTCGACGAGCACCTGGCCGAGCCCAACGTCAACATGGTGACCTGCGGCGGGCAGGCGACGGTGCCGATCGTGCACGCGGTCGGCCGGGTCACCCCCGTCGCGTACGGCGAGATCGTCGCCTCGATCGCCTCGAAGTCGGCCGGTCCGGGCACCCGGGCCAACATCGACGAGTTCACCGAGACCACCGCCCGGGCGATCGAGGTGGTCGGCGGCGCCGAGCGCGGCAAGGCCATCATCGTGCTGAACCCGGCCGACCCGCCGCTGCTGATGCGCGACACGGTCTACTGCCTGTGCCCGGACGCCGACGCCGACCGGGTGAAGATCGCCGCCTCGGTGGCCGACATGGTGGCCGCCGTGCAGGAGTACGTGCCCGGCTACCGGCTCAAGCAGGACGTGCAGTTCGACGCCGTCGACACGTACGCGCCGGTGCTCGGCCGGCACTTCACCGGCCTGCAGGTGTCGGTGTTCCTGGAGGTCTCCGGCGCCGGGCACTACCTGCCCGCGTACGCCGGGAACCTCGACATCATGACGTCGGCCGCGCTGCGCACCGCGGAGCGGCTGGTGGCGCTGCGTTCCCCGGAGGGGGCACCCCGATGACCGACCTGTACATCCAGGACGTGACGCTGCGCGACGGCATGCACGCCATCGGGCACCGCTACACGGTCGGCCAGGTGCGTACCATCGCCGCCGCACTCGACGCGGCCGGTGTGGCCGCTGTCGAGGTGGCGCACGGCGACGGCCTGGCCGGTTCCAGCGTCAACTACGGGCACGGCGCCGCCGCCGACGCGGACTGGATCGCCGCCGCCGCCGAGGTGCTGACCACCGCGCGGCTGACCACGCTGCTGCTGCCGGGCATCGGCACCATCGCCGACCTGAAGGCGGCGAAGGCGCTCGGCGTGACAAGCGTCCGGATCGCCACGCACTGCACCGAGGCGGACATCTCCGCCCAGCACATCGCCTGGGCCCGCGAGAACGACATGGACGTCTCCGGGTTCCTGATGATGTCGCACCTCAACGACCCGGCCGGGCTGGCCGCGCAGGCCAAGCTGATGGAGTCGTACGGCGCGCACTGCGTCTACGTCACCGACTCCGGCGGGCGGCTGCTGATGTCGGACGTGGCGCAGCGCGTCGACGCGTACCGGCAGGTGCTGGAGCCGGAGACGCAGATCGGCATCCACGCGCACCACAACCTGTCCCTGGGTGTGGCGAACAGCGTGCTGGCGGTCGAGCACGGCCGGATCCTCGGCGACGGCCCGCTGGGTTCGCCGTCCGGGCGGACCGTCCGGGTGGACGCGTCGCTGGCCGGCATGGGCGCGGGCGCGGGCAACGCGCCGCTGGAGGTCTTCGTCGCGGTCGCCGAGCTGCACGGCTGGAAGCACGGCTGCGACGTGTTCGCGCTGATGGACGCCGCCGACGACCTCGTCCGCCCGTTGCAGGACCGGCCGGTCCAGGTGGACCGGGAGACGCTCTCCCTGGGGTACGCGGGCGTCTACTCCAGCTTCCTGCGGCACGCCGAGCGTGCCTCGGCCAAGTACGGCGTGGACGTCCGCTCGATCCTGGTCGAGCTGGGCCGCCGCCGGATGGTCGGCGGCCAGGAGGACATGATCGTGGACGTGGCACTGGACCTGGCCGGTAAGGAGGCCGTGAGCGCGAGGAGTGAGCCGGGTTTGCGAGCCCCGCAGTCGCGAACGAAAGGTGGCACAGCATGATCGGGCCGGACATCGCCGGCATCGCGGAGAAGCTGGGCGCGGCGGCCGACACCGCCACCGCGATCCCGCAGCTCGCCGCCGAGACCGGCCTCGACGTCGACGCCGCGTACTCGGTGCAGACCGCGCTGGTGAAGCGCCGCCTCGACCGGGGCGAGCGGCTGGTCGGCCTGAAGATGGGCCTGACCAGCAAGGCGAAGATGGCGCAGGTCGGCGTGGACGAGGTGATCTGGGGCCGGCTGACCGACGTGATGCGGGTGCCCGACGGCGGCGCCGTCGACGTCGGTGACTTCATCCACCCGCGCGTCGAGCCGGAGGTGGCGTTCCTGCTGGACCGGCTGCCCGACCCGGGCGAACCGGTCGGCTCGTTCACCCGGGCGGTACGCGCTGTCGCCCCGGCGATCGAGCTGATCGACTCCCGGTACGCGAACTTCACCTTCTCCCTGCCGGACGTGGTCGCCGACAACACCTCGGCCGCCGCGTTCGTGGTCGGCCCGTGGGCGCCGGTGCCGGACGGGCTGGACAACCTCGGCGTGCTGCTGGAGATCGACGGGCGGGTGGCGCAGGTCGGCTCGACCGCGGCCATCCTCGGCGACCCGCGCCGCGCGCTGGACGAGGGCCTGCGGCTGGCCGGCCGGCACGGCGTCCGGCTGCGCAAGGGCTGGGTGTTCCTGGCCGGCGCGGCCACCGCCGCGGTGCCGCTGCGCCCCGGGGCGCACGTCCGCGCCACAGTGGAGAAGCTCGGTTCCGCCTCCCTGAAGGCTCTCCCATGACCGCCCGCGTGGTCGCCGGGAAGGCCGTGCCGCGGGGCGCGTTCCCGCACGTCAAGGTGGCCGGCGGATTCGTCTACGTGTCCGGTACGTCGTCGCGCCGGCCGGACAACACGTTCGCCGGGGTGTCGGTGGACGATCTCGGCACCACCGACCTGGACATCCGGGAGCAGACCCGGGCCGTGATCGAGAACATCCGGGACCTGCTGCGCTCGGTCGACGCCGACCTCGGCGACCTGGTGCAGGTCACCAGCTACCTGGTCAACATGAACGACTTCGGTGGCTACAACCAGGTGTGGGCCGAGTTCTTCGACGCCACCGGCCCGACCCGGACCACTGTGGCCGTGCACCAGCTTCCGCACCCGCATCTGCTGATCGAGATGCAGGCCGTCGCCCTTCTTCCGTCGGGAGGTTCCCATGAGTGAGATCGCCGAGCCGTTCAGCTTCTCCGGCTGGATCGGCGACAACCAGCACCTGCTCAAGCCCCCGGTGGGCAACAAGGAGATGCTGCCCGGCAGCGACGACTTCATCGTCATGGTGGTGGGCGGCCCGAACCAGCGCACGGACTTCCACGTCGACCCGTACGAGGAGTTCTTCTACCAGGTCAAGGGCAACATGCACGTCAACCTGATGCTGCCCGAGGGGCCGCGTACGGTGCACGTGCGCGAGGGCCAGATGTGGATGCTGCCGCGCAACACCCCGCACTCGCCGCAGCGTCCCGAGGCCGGCTCGATCGGCATGGTGATCGAGCGGGTCCGCGAGGAGGGCACGCTGGAGAAGTTCCAGTGGTACTGCGCCGAGTGCCACCACAAGGTGCACGAGGTGGAGTTGCAGGTCCGCGACATCGCCGCCGACCTGCCCCCGGTCTTCGCCGCGTTCTACGCCGACGAGAAGGCCCGCACCTGCGACAACTGCGGCGCGCTGCACCCGGGCAAGGGCTGACGCCGGTGTCGATGCCGGTCGTGGACGTGCACACGCACGTCGTACCGAAGGGGTGGCCGGACCTCGCCGCGGCGTGCGGCGGGGCCGGCTGGCCCTGGCTGCGGGTGGACTCCGAGCGCGCCGCCATGATCATGGTGGGGGAGACGGAGTTCCGCCCGATCGGCGCGCAGTGCTGGGACGCGCCGACCCGGCTCGCCGACATGGCCGCCGACGGCGTGGACGTGCAGGTCGTCTCGCCCACCCCGGTCTTCTTCAGCTACGACCGCCCGGCCGACCAGGCGGTCAAGGTGGCCCGGATCTTCAACGACCTCACGCTGGAGGTCACCGCGGCCGGCGGCGACCGGCTGGTGCCGTTCTGCCAGGTGCCGTTGCAGGACGCGGACGCGGCCTGCGCCGAGCTGGACCGCTGCCTGGCGGCCGGGCACGCCGGGGTGGAGATCGGCAACCACGTCGGCGACCGGGACCTGGACGACGCGGGCATCGTGCAGTTCCTCACCCACTGCGCCGAGGTCGGCGCGCCGGTCTTCGTGCACCCGTGGGACATGCCCGGCGGCCCCCGCCTGGACCGGTGGATGGCCCGGTGGCTGACCGGGATGCCGGCCGAGACGCACCTGTCGGTGCTGGCGCTGATCCTCGGCGGCGTGTTCGACCGGGTTCCGGAGACGCTGCGGATCTGCTTCGCGCACGGTGGCGGCAGCTTCCCGTTCTGGCTGGGCCGCGCCGACAACGCCTGGCACCGCCGCGGCGACCTGGTACGCGGCGCGTCGAGCGCGCCGCCCAGCTCGTACGTGGACCGGTTCCACGTCGACTCGGTGGTCTTCGAGCCGGCCGCGCTGCGGCTGCTCGTGGACACCATGGGCGCCGAGCGGGTGCTGCTCGGCAGCGACTACCCGTACCCGCTGGGGGAGCGGCCGGTGGGCCAGGTGGTGCACCGGGCGGACTTCCTCACCGACGATCAGCGGGCCGCGCTGCTCGGCGGCAACGCGCTGCGGTTCCTCGGCCGCTGAGACCGGCCCGGGTGCGTCCGTCGTCGCCCTAGAGTCGACGGACGCACCCGGCGCTGCGCAGGACCCGCCGGACGTGTCGCCCGGCCTCCCGGCCGCCGGACCGGCAGGATGGACGGCATGGCCGAGCCGCACGACCTGACCGCGCTGGAACAGGCCGCCGCGATCCGCCGGGGCGAGCTGTCCAGCCTGGAACTTGTCGAGCACCACCTGCGCCGGGTCGAGGCGCTCGGCGACACCGTCGGCGCGTTCGTCACCGTCACCGCCGAACACGCGCGGGCGGCGGCCCGGGCGGCCGACGCGGTCCCGGCGGCGGACCGGCATCCCCTGCACGGCGTGCCGACCGCGATCAAGGACCTGACACTCACCGCCGGGGTACGCACCACCTTCGGCTCGGCCGCCTTCGCCGACTTCGTCCCGCCGGTCGACGCCGACGTGGTCCGCCTCATGACCGACGCCGGCCTGGTCAGCGTCGGCAAGACCACCACCTCCGAGCTGGGCTGCTCGCTGTACTCCGAGGGGCTGGTGGCGCCGCCGGCCCGCAACCCGTGGGACCTCGCGGGCACAGCGGGCGGGTCCAGCGGCGGGGCGGCCGCAGCGGTAGCCGCCGGACTGGTGCCGGTGGCCCAGGGCTCCGACGGCGGCGGCTCGCTGCGCATCCCGGCCGCGCTCTGCGGTCTGATCGGCTACAAACCCAGCCGGGGCATGGTCTCCGGCGGGCCACTCGGCTTCGGTGGCTTCGGGCTGCCGGTGAACGGGCCGATCGGCCGCACCGTCGCCGACGTGGCCGCGCTGCTCGACGTGCTGGCGCGACCCGTGCCCGGCGAGCCGTACCTGCCGCCGGCCGCGCCCGCCGGCGGCTACCTCGGCGTCGCCCGCTCCGCCCGCGCCACCGGCCCCGGCCGGCTGCGCGTCGGCCGCTTCACCACGCCGATGCTCGCCGACGAGCCGGTCCACCCCGACTGCGTCGACGCCGTCGACCGGGCCGCCGCGCTGCTCACTGACGCCGGGCACGAGGTGGTCGACGTCCCCGCGCCGCTCGGCCCCGAGGCGTGGCCGCTGTTCGAGACCCTCTGGTACGCGCTGGCGGTCACACCGGTCCCGCCCGACCGGGAAGGCGAGCTGCTGCCGCTGACCCGGTACCTGCGGGAGCGCGGCGCGGCCCTCGGCGTCCCCACGCTGATGGCCGCGCTCGGCGAGCTGCAGGCGCAGGTACGCCTCGGCGTACGCCGTACCGCCGGTTGTGACCTGCTGCTCTGCCCGACGCTCGCGGCCCCGCGGATGCCGGTCGGCGCGCTCGCCGCCCTCGAACCGGCAGAGGATTTCGACAGGCAGCGGCGCTTCTCGCCGTACTGCGCGGTCTTCAACGTCACCGGCGATCCGTCCGTTTCCCTGCCGGTCGGACGCACCCCCGACGGCCTGCCGGTCGGGGTGCTGCTCACCGGCCGGTACGGCGACGACGCGACATTGGTCGCCACTGCCGCGCAGCTTGAGCACTCGAGTGGCGGATGGGATCAGCACCCCGCAATCTGGCTGGCCACCGACTCCGCTAACGTGAACATCACAAGTGAGGTGCGGCGCGGCCGGTCCTGACCGGTCACCCGACCCGAATCATTCCTGGTCTCTCTTTCCGCCTGGGGGCGTTGGGATTGTCTGTTACCGAGACGTTGGTGGTCTTCGTCGGCATCCCGGCCGCCGCGGTGCTGCTGATCGCCGGCCTGGCGGCCGTCGGGGGCAGCCGTGGCAACGGTGGCGGCGCCAAGCGCTACCGGCCGGGCCGGCCCTTCGACTTCACTCCGGTCTGGTTCCTGAGCCGTCCGGAGCAGCTGGCCGACTCGGCCGGCACGGCGCTGTCCGCCGGAGCGCAGGCGCCGGCGTTGACCAGCCGCAAGCAGGAGCAGGCCGGCCGGGAGGCGCCGGCCGGTGGAACCGGAGGCGCAAGTGACCGTTGGTGAAGCGCGGCCCACGACGGGGACGGACACTCCGCCCGACGTGCTGGACGGACCGTTCTCGACCCGTCAGCTGCTCCGCATCGACGAGGCGCTGCGCCTCGCCGACCAGGGCACCGGCCTGGTCTTCTCGGTCTACGTCGGCGGGCTGGACGAGCCGATCCGGGAGCACGCCGAGCGGCTGCACCGCCAGCTCGCCGAGCCCGACCGCTCGGTGCTGATCGCGGTGTCGCCCAACCAGCGGCAGCTGGAGGTCGTCACCGGCCGGTACGCGCGCAAGCGCATCCCGGACACGTACGCGAAGCTGGCCGCGCTCTCCATGGTGGCCGCCTTCGGTGGCGGCGACCTGGCCGGCGGCATCATCCAGGGCCTCGACCAGCTCGCCAGCCACGCCGGCAAGGGCTGACCCGCCCCGCACACGACGAAGCCCGGCCCGCGCACCGCGCGGGCCGGGCTTTCTCGTCGTCTCAGCGGGGCCAGGCAGAAGGATCCAGGCGCATGGGCCACGGCTCGTCGAGCTGGGCGGCGTCATCCGGCCCGACCGTACCCATCAGGTTGTAGTGGACACCCTTGACCAGTTGGTAGCGGTAGATCACCGGGCCGAAGTCGCCTCGCTCCACCCGCCAGTAGTGCGGGATGCCGGCCTCGGCATAGAGCGGAGGCTTGATCAGCCGGTCATACCGGCGGCTGCTGGGTGACTCGATCTCGACGACGAGCGCGACATCCGAGGGGTGCGTCCACAAGCCGTCCGGGGGAGCGCTCGGCTTCAGCACGGAGATGTCCGGAATGAGATTGGCGACAGGTGCCCGGAGTCCGGCCTCCCGAATGACCCACCAACCGGTCGGCGCAGTGGCCTGGAGCGCCGATCGGATCTCGTCGGCCAGAAGTTGGTGCCCGTACCCGGGGGGTGGGGTCACGTGCAGGCTCCCGTCGATGATCTCGTAGCGGCTTCCGTCCTCGGGGAGGTCGGACAGGTCCTGCTCCTGCCACGGCCGCTCCGGCGGGCGCCACTCGTGGGTCGGTTGTGCCATCACGTCCACCTCCTCCGCACACGATAACGGCCGGGGGTCGGCGCGGGCTCCCACCCACGCCGGCCCCCGGCCGCCGCGCCCCTGCTTTCAGGCGCTGCGGGCGTCCCGCTCGCGGGCCCTCAGCGCGCGGACCACGCCGTCGCGACCCTCCGCCACCAGCCGCCGCAGCGACGCCGGCCGCCCGTCCTGGGCCAGCCACGCGTCGGTGGCCGCGACCGTGTCCTCCTCGACCAGGTGCGCCGGGTAGGCGAGCTGGACGAACTCCTGCGCCGGCTCGCTGTCACGCTGCGCCCACACCTGGTCCACCGTGGCGAAGTACCGCTCCCGGTACGGCGCGGTCAGCTCGACCTGCGCCGCGTGGGTGAAGCCCTGCAGCAGCGCCCGGTTGCGCCAGTTGGGCAGCGCGTCCGGGCCGGTGAGCAGCGCCCACACCGCCGCCTTGTTCTCCTCGGTCGGCACCAGCGCGTACGCGTACGCGGCCTCCCGCTCGCCGCTGGCGGTACGGTCGGCGGCCAGTTCCGCGTCCACGTCGGCGGCACCGGCCGCGCCGTTGGCCACGAGCGACTGCAGCACGGTCCAGCGCAGCTCGGTGTCGACGGTCAGCCCCTCCGGCACCCCGTTGCCGTCCAGCCAGCCGCGCAGCGTCGCCAAGTCCTCGCCGGAACGGGCCGACGAGGCGTACGCGCGGGCCCAGGCGAGCTGGAAACCGCTGCCCGGCTCGGCGGCGGCCAGCGCGGTCCGGGCGGTACGGGCCAGGTCCGCCCAGCCGGTCGGCGCCCATTCCGGGTCGGCGTAGAAGGTGAGCGCGGTGTTCGCCTGCCGCAGCGTGGCCGTGACCAGGTTGATGTCCGTCTCGGCGGTCAGCCCGGCCAGCACCAGCGCCACGTAGTCGCGGGCCGACAGCTCGGCATCACGGGTCATGTCCCAGGCGGCCGTCCAGCACAGCGCCCGGGCCAGCGACGAGTCGAAGCCGGCGATGTGCTGCACCACGGTGGCCATCGACCGCTCGTCCAGCCGCAGCTTGGCGTACGTGAGGTCCTCGTCGTTGAGCAGCAGCACGTCCGCGGCGGGCTTGCCGTGCAGCTCGGACAGCTCGGTCAGCTCGCCGGTCACGTCCGTCTCGATCAGCTCCCGGCGCACCAGCCGGCCGTCGGTCAGGTCGTACAGGCCCACGCCGATGCGGTGCGTACGCAGCGTCGGGTAGCCCGACGGCGCCTCCTGCCGGACCACCACCCGCTCGTACGTGCCGTCGGCGCCGATGGTCACCTCCGGGCGCAACGTGTTGACCTGCGCGGTCTCCAGCCACTGGGCGGCGAACTTGCGCAGCTCCCGGCCCGAGGCCGTCTCCAGCTCGGACAGCAGGTCGTCGAAGGTGGCGTTGCCCCACGCGTACTTGCCGAAGTAGGCGCGCAGGCCGGCCAGGAACGGCTCCTCGCCCACGTACGCGACGAGCTGCTTGAGCACGCTCGCGCCCTTGGCGTACGTGATGCCGTCGAAGTTGACCTCGACCGCCTCCAGGTCCGGCATCTCGCAGTAGACCGGGTGGGTGGAGGAGAGTTGGTCCTGCCGGTAACCCCAGTTCTTGCGGATCGACAGGAACGTGGTCCAGGCGTCGGTGAAGCGGGTGGCGTGCGTGTTGCACCAGTGGCTGGCCCACTCGGCGAACGACTCGTTCAGCCACAGGTCGTTCCACCAGCGCATGGTGACCAGGTCGCCGAACCACATGTGCGCCAGCTCGTGCAGGATCGTGTTGGCGCGCTGCTCGTACTCGAAGTCGGTGACCTGCGAGCGGAAGATGTAGTGCGACTCGGCGTGCGTGACGCAGCCGAAGTTCTCCATCGCGCCGGCGTTGAAGTCCGGCACCCAGAGCTGGTCGTACTTGGGCAGCGGGTAACGCACGCCGAACTTCTCCTGGAAGAAGTCGAAGCCCTGCGTGGTGATCAGGTGCAGGTCGTCGGCGTCCATGTGCGGGGCCATGCTGGCCCGGCAGAAGTAGCCCATGTCGATGCCGTCGTGGCTGCGGCGCACCTCGTGGTACGGCCCGGCGCAGAGCGCGGTGATGTAGGTGCTCATCCGCTCCGAGAGCGCGAAGTGCACGGTCTTCAGCCCCTCACCGGCCGCCTCCTCGCGGGCCACCGGCATGTTCGACACGACCCGCCAGTGGTCCGGCACCGTGGCGTGCCAGGTGTAGACGCTCTTCAGGTCGGGCTGGTCGAAGCAGGCGTAGACCTTCTGCGCGTCGGCGGTCTCGAACTGGCTGTACAGGTAGGTCTCGCCGTCCACCGGGTCGACGGTGCGGTGCAGGCCCTGCCCGCTGTTCGAGTAGCCGAAGTCGGCGTCGACCACGAGCACGTTCTCGGCGGCCAGGCCGGTCAGCGTGAGGCCCTTCTCGGCGGACCAGCCGGACAGGTCGACCGGCTCGCCGTTGAGCGTGGCGGAACGCACCGACTCGGCGGCCGCCTCGATGAAGGTGGTGGCCCCCGGCTCGGCGCAGCGGAACCGGACCTCGGTCACCGAGCGGAACGTGCGACCGGTGGGCTGCACCGCGGTCGACAGGTCAAGGCTGATGTCGTACCCGGTCACCTCGAGCAGGCGGGCCCGCTCGGTCGCCTCGACCTGGGTCAGGTTGCGCACTCCCGGCACTGTTCGTCTCCATCCCACTCGTCTCGCCGCGCCCCGCGGCACCGGTCTTTCCCGGCCCGCTCGTGACGGCCCGCTGAGAACCGAGTCTTCCATGCACGGACCGCTCCCGGTGGTCGAGGTCACGCTCTCATTCCGGTACCGGTCGATACGGCCGTGGGTGGAGGATCGGGAGTGACCGCGCCGGATCCCCGGCGCGACGTTGTCGTGAAGGGATGACACCGTGACCGAACGTGTCACCGCGGACATGTGGTTCGACCCGCTGTGCCCGTGGGCCTGGATCACCTCCCGCTGGCTGCTCGAGGTCGAGCAGGTCCGGGACGTGGACATCCGGTTCCATGTGATGAGCCTGTCCGTGCTCAACGAGGGCCGGGACCTGCCGGAGGAGTACCAGGACCTGATGGTCAAGGGCTGGGGTCCGGTGCGGGTGTGCATCGCCGTCGAGCAGGCGCACGGCGCCGAGACGCTGGCGAAGCTCTACACCGCGATGGGCACCCGGATCCACCTCGGCAAGGAGGAACTGGGCCGCGACATGCTGGTCGGCGCGCTCACCGACGTCGGTCTGGACCCGGCGCTCGCCGACGCCGCCGAGTCCACCCAGTACGACGACGCGCTGCGGGCCAGCCACGAGGCGGGCATGCGGCCGGTCGGCACCGAGGTGGGTACGCCCGTGATCCACGCGCCGGGCCCGGACGGCGGGCAGGTCGCCTTCTTCGGCCCGGTGATCACCCCGGCGCCCAAGGGCGAGGCGGCCGGCCGGCTCTGGGACGGCGTGCTGCTGGTCTCCGCCACCCCCGGGTTCTACGAGCTCAAGCGCACCCGCGAGCAGGGCCCCATCTTCGACTGAGGGGTAAGGAAGGGCCCCTTCTTAACGCCTCCGGCAGCGGAAGGGCCCCTTGTTAACACCCGCAGCGCGCCCCGAGCCCCGCACCCGCCCGTCACCGGGCCGGTGCGGGGCTCGTTTCACCGGATGTCCCAGCCGACGGCCCACGCGGGGCCGCACCACGGCAGCTCCTGGAGGCGTTCCCATGGCTAAGCACCGCCGCATGTCCGACGACGCGCCGCAGCCGGCGACCGAGGACTCCGGTGCGACGTACTGGTCGGTGACCGAGAGCGCCTGGCCGGCCGGCCCGGCCGAGGTGGCCGACCTGCTGGCCCCGCCGATCGTGGTCGGCGTGGCCCGGGTGGTGGCCACGTCGCGGATGACGCCGCCGGCCGAGACCGTCCGGCCCGGGCGGGCGCCGTCGCGTACCGGCGCCGCCGCGGGCGCGACGACGGTACGCCTCAACGCCGGCTCCCGCCCCGCCGCCCCGGCTCGCCGTCCGGTTCCGGGCCGGCACCGTAACCCCACCGCCTGAGCCGCCCTCCCGGTGTTAAGAAGGGGCCCTTCCTCTACCGGAGGCGTTAACAGGGGGCCCTTCCTTTCACCTGGTGGTAAGGGGGTGAGTCCGGCGGCGCGGGCGATCGGGGCCCGGGTAGCGTCAGCGGACATGACGGTCGTGCATCCGATCAACCGGGCCTGGATCACCACTGGCGGCACCGGCGCGCAGAACTACGACGAGTTCGCCGACGACGCGGAGATCACCTCCATCGTCGAGGCGAATCCGCACAGCGCCCTGGGCATCGAGATGCCCCACCGGGCGCCCGGCAGTCTCGGGAAGTCCTTCCTCGACGCGCTGCCGGACGCGGTGGCGCGCCTGGCCGAGGCGAAGGCGGACGGCAGCTACACGCCGGCCGAGCAGGTGGTGGTGCTCTACCGGATCAGCGCGCCGGGCGAGGAGAGCGCGTACGGGCTGTGGGCCATGGTCGACACCGACCAGATCTCCACCCGCGCCGACGAGCCGGGCCTGGTGATCCGCAACGAGGACGTGTTCATCGCCAAGGTGCGCGAGCGCGTCGCGCTGGCCGAGGCGCTCGGTCACCTGCTGTCGCCCGTACTGCTGCTCCAGACCGGCAAGGGCGACGAGCTGCACGCCGCGCTCGCGGCGGCGACCGACGCGGCCGGCGCGCCCGCGGCGACCGACGTCGACCAGTCCGGTCGCACGCACGCCATCTGGCTGCTCGGCCCGGGCCCGGCGCAGGACGAGCTGACCACGCTCGCAGGCGGCGGGGAGCTGGTGGTCGCGGACGGCAACCACCGCAGCCTGGCCGCGCAGACCGGCGGGTTCCCGCGTTTCCTCGCGGTGGTCACCACGCCCGCGTCGGTCGCGATCCAGCCCTACAACCGGCTGGTCAGCGAGCTGACCACCACGCCGGAGGAGCTGCTCGACCGGCTGCGCGCGGCGGGCGCGGAGATCACCCCGGTGGACGGGCCGGTCGACGTGCCGGCCACCGGCGGCGTCGTGCGCCTCTACCTCGGCGGCCGGGGGTACGCGGTGACGCTGCCGCACGTCGGCGCGGGCCGGCTGGAGAACCTCGACCACGCGCTCGTCGAGCGTCTGCTGCTGCGCGACGCGCTGGGCCTCGACCCGGGCGACAAGCGCATCACGTACGTGGGCGGCGACTATCCGGCGAGCTGGCTCGTCGGTGAGGTCGACGCCGGCCGGGCCGAGCTGGCGGTGCTCGTCGCGCCGGTGACCGTCGACGACTTCGTCGCGGTGAACCTGGCCCGGGAGAAGATGCCCCGCAAGAGCACCTGGTTCACCCCGAAGGCGCGGGCCGGTTTGGTCGTGGCCGAGCTGCCGCACTGACCGTGTGACGTACCGCCTCCGGGTCGCCGCCGGTTCGCCGGCCCGGGGGCGGGCCTGTCAGACTGCGCGGTATGCGCGTCTACCTGGGATCCGACCACGCCGGTTTCGAGTTGAAGGTGCACCTCGCCAACCACCTGGCCAAGCAGGGCTACGAGGTGGTGGACGTGGGTCCGCACGCCTTCGACCCGGACGACGACTACCCGGCGTTCTGCCTGCACACCGGCGACCGGGTGGTCGGTGACCCGGGCAGCCTCGGCGTGGTCATCGGCGGCTCCGGCAACGGCGAGCAGATCGCCGCGAACAAGGTCGCCGGCGTCCGGGCGGCGCTGGCCTGGAACGTGGAGACCGCCCAGCTGGCCCGCGAGCACAACGACGCCAACGTCGTCGCGATCGGCGCCCGGCAGCACACGCTGGACGAGGCGACCGCGCTGGTCGAGGCGTTCCTGACCACGCCGTTCTCCGGCAACCCCCGGCACAGCCGGCGCATCGAGCAGGTGGCCGCCTACGAGCAGAGCCGCAAGCTGCCCGAGCTGCCCGCCTGACCGGACGCCGCCGGGCTCACCGCCCGTTGCGGGGCAGCTCCTCGCGGGGCACCCAGTTGCGCCGGATCAGCACCACCCGCTCCTCCGCCGCGGCGAGATCGTCGTCGGTGGGGCGGGCGGCGTCCCGTGCCCGCAGCGCGGCGGTGACGCTCACCTGCGACGAGCCGGAGCCGACCAGCCCGCGCAGCCCGCGCTCGCCCTCCTCGGCGGTCGGGGCGGCGCGGCGTCCGCGCGGCTCCGGCTCGCCCGGCCGGCCGCCGCGCGGGGCCCGGGGCGTCACGTCGTCGTGTACGGGGGCGGTGCTGGCCGTGGTGCCGTCGGCGCTGTCGGCCGGGGCGCCGGCCTCGCCGTGATGCCGTAGCCGCCGTCGCCGTCGCTCCGCCTCACCCATCCCCCGACCGTACCGCCCCCGACCCACCCGCGCCCGGGGTCGCGCCCGCGTCCGCGCCCGCGCGATCATGAAGTTGGCCGGGACGAAACGGACGGTTCACGCCGCCAACTTCATGATCGACGGGGAAAACGGGCGGGGCGGGCGGTCAGAAGACCTCCATGGGGGAGGGGGCGCGGTACCAGGTGAAGGCGGGCGTCAGCGCGGTCAGCGTGTCCGGGAGCAACTCCCGGACGCGGCCGGCGGCGGCCAGCGCGTACGGGTTCGCGCCGCCGAGGTACAGCTCACCGAGCGCGCGTACGTCACACGCCAGCCCGGCCGGTGCGGTGGTGGGCGTGCACTCCGCCCCGTCCGGGCCGCCGATCAGCCGCCAGCGGCCGGTGTTCTCCTTCAGCAGCTCGTCGGTGACCTCGATCACCACGTCCACGTCAGCGGCGTAGCGCCGGGCGGCGAGCGCGGCCGGCACGTCCACCACCCGCACCCAGAGCGCGTCGGCGAGATGCGGGGAGAGCTGGCGGGGTTCGTCCACCAGCCGCAGCAGCGGCTCGTCCAGGGCCGCGATCGGGAACGACAGCCGCCGGGTCAGGTCGACCGAGAGCAGCAGGCGCCACAGCGCCGTGTACGCCTCCGGCGTCAGCGCCACCACCTCGCCGACCTGCGTCTCGGCCTGCGGGCCGGTGGCCGTCGAGCTGTCCTTCGTCCGGTAGAGCGCGTACCCGTCGAGCCCGCCGGGGCCCTCGTGCAGCAGCACCCGGCGTTCGGTGGCGCCGCCCCGGTGCGCCTTGAGGTCCGCCAGCAGGTACGACCACCAGCGCTCGTCGCGGCGGGACCAGCCGGGGCGGTCGGCGCGCGCCTGCTCGTACAGCCGGGCCAGCTCGTCCCGGCGCGCCTCCGGACGGTCCAGACGCAGCCTGCCCTCGGCGGGCGCCGGGGCGGGCAGGCGCAGCCCCGTGGTGTCCACGGACAGCATGTACCGCGGTGCCGCCGACCCGTAGCCGAAGCGGGGATAGATGCGGCCCTCGCTGGCCCAGAGCACCGCGATCGGTTCCCGGCCGGCGTCGCGGACGTCCCGCAGCTGGCGGTGCATCAGCGCGGTGAGCAGGCCGCGCCGCCGGTGCGTCGGCGCGACAGCGACCATCGTCACGTGCGCGGCCGGCACGTTCGCGCCGGGTACGGCCAGTTCGCGGCTGAACGCGGCGGCGTTTGCCACGATCGTTCCGCCGTCGCGGACCAGTAACGACCGGTCCGGCTCGAAGATCGGGCGTTCGAGCGCCTGCACGTCGGGGTCCAGATCGCCGTGGAAGGCCAGCGCCAGCAGCGCCGCGATGTCGTCGAAGTCCTCAGCTCGGGATACCAGCACGTCAGTCACGGCACGTGTGTATCGCACCGCGATGGGGGTCGGCACCCTATTTGCGGGCTGGCTACCCTCGGAAGCGAGGCCGGGATCGGCCGAGGGGGAGGACGAGGATGGCGGACGAGACACAGCCGTGGGCCGAGCGCACCGTGGAGGTGCCGCCCCAGCCGGGGGTGGTGCCCCCGCAGCGGGACGCGTTCCAGCGCGGGGTGGCGGCGGTCGGTCAGCCGCGCACGCGGCGTACGCCCCGCACCGAGCAGTTCCCCACCGTCGAGCAGCACGGCGACTGGGCCGGTGAGCCGGCGCCGCGCCGGCCGATGAGCTGGCATCTCGCCCAGGCCCGCAAGGGCGGGGAGCTGAGCGCCGCCGGGGCCCTGTTCGCGTTCGTCTGCTGGGGCATCTGGGCGATCTCCGGGCGGGGCAACCTGATCGCGCCGCTGCTCACGTTCGTGCTCAGCCTGCTCACCGCGGTCGGCCTGTTCGCGCTGGCCCGGCTGCTGGGCCGGCTGATCCTGGAACGGCAGCTCGGCCGGGTGCGCCGCAGCGCCAAGGGTGCTCACCTGGTCACCGCGTTGTTCCTGGTCGGCGTGGGGGTGGCGTACCTGCAGCAGACCGAGTGGGTGGTCTCCGCCTGGAACTGGGTGACCGGCGTCTAGGTGACTGTCGTCCGTCCGGCGCGCGCCGGACGGACGACAGGGGCGTCGGCGTCAGAAGGTGGTCGGTGCGCCGGCCGTCTTGCAGGCGGCGTTGATGTCCTTGCTGGCCTTCTCCATGGCGGGGTTGTCGGCGGCGGTGCCCGGGTCGGCGGCTGAGCCCG
Organism: Micromonospora sp. NBRC 110037; assembly: GCF_001652995.1. Classification (NCBI taxonomy): domain Bacteria; kingdom Bacillati; phylum Actinomycetota; class Actinomycetes; order Micromonosporales; family Micromonosporaceae; genus Micromonospora; species Micromonospora sp. NBRC 110037. Next base: position 20,718 of record NZ_BBVA01000013.1, on the reverse strand, counting down.
CCTTGGCGGCCTCCGCGGCGAACTCCTTCAGGGCGGTGGCCGTCTTGCCGTCGCCGGCGGTCCCGGCGAGCTGGGTCACCCGGTCACCGAGCTCGGTCAGGATCGCGCCGGTCTGCTTCGTCAGGTCGCCGCCCGACTGCACGGCGGTCATGAGCTTCGCCCGCATGTCCTTGTTGATCTTCTCTGCGGCGGTGCAGAGTTCCTTGTCGCTCACGGCGGCCGCCGACGGCGAGGGGGCAGCCGACGAGGGGGCGGCGGAGGCCGAGGTGGCCGCCGGCCCGGCCGTGGTCGAGGGCTTCTCGTCGCCGCACGCGGCGAGCCCCAGCACGGCACAGGTCAGGAGGATCGGCAAGATCCGATTGGTTTTCACGCCTGCGCACGCTAGTCGACAGCCGTCGTCGATCAAACTCGGTTTGCCCCGGGATGCGCGGGCGGGCGGCATTCGCGCCGCCCGCCCGCGTGCCCGGCCGCGGTACGCCGCGACACCGGTCGTCTCTCCACCAGGACCGTGCTGGGTTACCCCGCCCCACGGGCTTCATCCGTCGCCCGTTGGGCTGAGCGGCCACCGCCCACCGCCGTGAGCGGCCGTTCAGCGAGCCGGGCCGTGCTTCCGGCGCACCGGACCCGTCCGGCCGTCGTGTCGGCGGTGCGCCGCGGCGCAGCATGACGGTATGGGCGCGTATCGATCAGCGTACGAGCGGAGCATCGCCGACCCGGCCGGTTTCTGGCGGGACGCGTCGGCCGACATCGACTGGGTCATCCCGCCGGAGCACATCCTCGACGAGGAGGCGGCGCCGCTGTACCGCTGGTTCCCCGACGGGGTGCTGAACACCTGTCACAACGCGCTGGACCGGCACGTCGCCGCAGGGCGTGGCGACCAGCCCGCGTTGATCCACGACAGCCCGGTGACCGGCACGGTCCGCACGCTCACCTACGCCGAACTGCTCGCCGAGACCGCCCGGTTCGCCGGTGCGCTGCGCCGGCTCGGCGTCGGCCGGGGCGACCGGGTGCTGCTCTACCTGGCGATGGTCCCGGAGGCGGTGATCGCCATGCTGGCCTGCGCCCGGATCGGCGCGGTGCACTCGGTGGTATTCGGCGGCTTCGCCGCGCACGAGCTGGCCGTCCGGATCGACGACGCGCGGCCGAAGGTGGTGGTGGCGACCTCCTGCGGCATCGAGGCCGACCGGGTGGTGCCGTACCACCCGATCCTGGCCGCCGCGCTGGACGAGGCCGGGCACGCGCCGGAGCGGTGCGTGGTGGTGCAGCGCCCGCAGGAACCGGCGCCGCTGGTGCCGGGCCGCGACCTGACCTGGGCCGAGGTGATGGCGGACGCGGAACCGGCGTCGTGCGAGCCGGTGGCCGCCACGGACCCGCTCTACGTCCTCTACACCTCCGGCACCACCGGCCGGCCCAAGGGCGTGGTGCGGGACAACGGCGGGCACGCGGTGGCGTTGCGCTGGTCGATGCGCAACGTCTACGGCATCGAGCCGGGCGAGGTCTTCTGGGCCGCCTCCGACGTGGGCTGGGTGGTCGGCCACTCCTACATCGTGTACGCGCCGCTGCTCACCGGCGCGACCACCGTGCTCTACGAGGGCAAGCCGGTCGGCACCCCCGACGCCGGGGCGTTCTGGCGGGTCGCCGCCGAGCACCGGGTGGCGGCCCTGTTCACCGCGCCCACCGCGATCCGGGCGATCCGCCGCCAGGACCCGGACGGCGCGCACATCGACCGGTACGACCTGAGCGCGCTGCGTACCCTCTTCCTCGCCGGTGAGCGGCTGGACCCGGACACCTGGGCCTGGGCGGGGCAGCGGCTCGGCGTACCCGTGGTCGACAACTGGTGGCAGACGGAGACCGGCTGGCCGGTGGCGGCCAACCCGCGCGGCCTGGAGCCGCTGCCGATCAAGCCGGGGTCGCCGACGGTGCCGGTGCCCGGCTACGACGTGCGCGTGGTCGACGGCGCGGGCCGGGACGTGCCGCCCGGCACGGACGGCTCGATCGTGATCCGGCTGCCGCTGCCGCCCGGCTGCCTGCCCACGCTCTGGGGTGACGACGAGCGGTTCGTCCGCTCCTACCTGTCGACGTTCCCCGGTCACTACCTGACCGGTGACGGCGGCCGGTTCGACGAGGACGGCTACCTGTACGTGATGGGCCGCACCGACGACGTCATAAACGTGGCCGGGCACCGCCTGTCCACCGGCGCGATGGAGGAGGTCCTGGCGACGCACCCGGCGGTGGCCGAGTGCGCGGTGATCGGCGTGGCCGACGCGCTGAAGGGGCAGGTGCCCAGCGGGTACGTGGTGCTCAAGGCCGGCGCCGACGTGGACCCGGACGCGCTCGCCGCCGAACTGGTCGCGCTGGTCCGGCAGCGGATCGGCCCGGTGGCCGCGTTCCGCCGGGTGACTGTGGTGCCGGCGCTGCCCAAGACCCGTTCCGGGAAGATCCTGCGGCGCACCATGCGGGGCCTGGTCGAGGGGCGCGACGAGCCGGTCCCGGCGACCATCGACGACGCGGGCGCGCTCACCGTCTTCCGCGACCTCGGCGCCGCGGACCGGGACGGGCAGGGCTGACGCGGTCCCCGGCCGGACTTCCACCGGCCGGGGACCGCCTGCCCTCAGCGCCGGACCGGGTTGCTCGCCGCGTAGTCGCGGGCGACGCGGACCAGCTCCACCAGGCCGCCGGCGTACTCCTGCGCCTCGCCGTGCGCCTCGTCGAACGGCGGCTGGAAACCGACGCCCTCCCACTGGCCGGTGGCCTCGTTCCACCTGTCGTTGCCGACCTCGAAGTCCCAGGCGAAGATGCCCAGCTCGTAGTAGAGCTGGTCGGCCGAGTTGCCGGCCGCCGAGTAGAGCACGTCGGCGACCGGGCCGGTCTGCGACGGCCAGGTGACGGTGCCGCGCTCGGCCGCGATGGCCCCGACGATGCGCCGGGCGCTGGCCAGGAACAGCGTAGACTCGTCGATCGACGGGCGCGGCAGCGTCACCCGCCCGTCGGCCTTGTACGCCCCGGGCGGCCACATGAAGTAGCCGCCGTACGAGTGCACGTTCATCGCGAACTTGATGTTCGGGTGCGCCTTGGCCAGGTCGATCACGTTGCGGCTCTCCGGCTCGGACAGCTCCGCCGTGCCCGCGTAGTTGCCGGCCAGGCAGTTCGTGCTCGCGCCCACGTACCCGTCGAACAGGGATCCGACCGTGTAGTTGCGGTTGACGTCGACGCCCCACATGTTCCGGTACTTCGGGTCCCGCGCTTCACCGGCGCAGTGGTTGACCAGGTTCTTGCGCTGGAAGTTGTAGTCGTGGAACGAGTAGTTCGCGCCGTCCGGGTTCACCGTCGGGATGACGAACACGTCCACCTGCTCCAGCAGCTTGCGGGTCGCCGCGTCGGTGCGGGCGTTGGCGAGCAGCCGCTCGGCGAACTCCAGCGTGACGAGCGGGGTGGCCCACTCGCGGGCGTGCTCCTGCGAGTACGCCAGCACGCCGATCCGGGAGCCGTCACGGTGTTTGCCGATGCGCAGTGCCTGCACCGTCCACGGCCGGGCCGGCACCTCGGTGCCCTGCAACCCGTCGTCGAGGCGTACCGGCCCGGTGACCGGCATCGGCAGCCCGGCCGAGCCCTCCTCCACAGTGGCCCGGAAGCGGGCGCCGCGCGGCGCGTTGATCAGGGCGGCCACGTCGTCGGTGGTGCTCGTCACCTTGCCCGCCCGGTCGGTGGCCAGCGAAATCGTGAGCACCCGGTCCCGGTAGCGCATGCTCAGCGGCCGGTTCGGCCGGCCCGGGTCGACGGTGCGTACCTGCACGCCGTTCATGCCCTGGTCGCCGAAGCGGACCGACTCCACCACCACGGCGGCGGCCGCCGGGTCACCCAGGTAGGCGGCGGCGTTGCGGCGGTAGCCCTGCGTCTTGTTCGGCAGGTCGATCACGTCGACCAGGTCGCGGTACTGGCGGCCGAGCCGGGCGATGCGCGCCTTGATGTCCACCGGCGTCAGGTACGCGTCGATGAAGTCCTTCTGGTAGCCGGCCGGCTGCGGCGGCGGGGAGGCGTTCGGCCAGAGCGACGGCGTGACCGGCCGGCTCGTCCCGCCCAGGCTGGACGTGGCGGTGAACTGCACGGGCCGGCCGGGCGCCGGCTGCGGCAGCGCGTAGTGGTACTGGTATTCGCCCGAGTCCTCGAAGCGGTACAGCGGGAACGAGCCGGTGGCGCCGTCGGCGGTACGCCAGGTGACGGTGATCTCCACGTCGGGGTCGTCGCTGGCGGTGGTGGCGACCTGCGCCTGGACGAACGTCCGCCCGCCGGTGGTCCACCAGTACGCCTGGAGGAACTGGAGCGTGTCGACAGCGGCGGCGCCGCTCGCGCGCAGCCCGGCGCGGGTGCGCTCCTGGGCGGCGCGGCGGCTCTCGGCGATCCGCCGGGTGCCGTCGTCGGCCCGCTGTACGACCTGCAGGGCGGTCGCGCCCTGCCGGGTGAGGTCGGCGAGCTGCCGGCCGGTGAGGACCAGGTCGGCGATCAGCTTGCCGTCCCGCGAGCGGGGACGGTTGGCCAGGTCCGCGCCGCCGGCGACCAGGCGGTCGAGCTGCGCCCGGTCGGCGAGCTGCACGCGGACCAGCGCGGTCTCGGTGGGGGCGAGGGTGAGCGCGGGGGCGGCCGGCGCGGCGGCGCCGGGGCCGGGATGGGACAGGACAGCGGCGATCAGGATGCTGGTGGTGGCGAGCGCGGTCCACCGTCGTCGGACGAACACGGGGCCTCCTGACGAACGTCGATCTCTCTGCCGTTCACACCAGCCGAGGCATCGATCGCTGTCAAGCTCACTTCCGGTCAGCCGGCGAACCGGTACAACCGGAACTCCTTCTCCGCGCCGCACACCAGCATCTCGGTGTTCCACGAGCAGGACTCGCTGCGGATCTGCTTGAGCTGCCCCATCTCGACCGGCTTGCCGTCCACCGCCGTGCCGGCGAGGACCCGGTCGTCCTCGTACGCGCTCGGCGCCTCGGAGAAGATCAGCAGGTTGCCGGCGTCCAGCCGGACCGCGAACCCGTCCCGGTCCCGCAGCACCTTCGCCGTGCCGTCCGGCGCGAACAGCGTCACCGCGTCCGGCGAGCCCTGCACGGCCAGCACGTGCTCACCGACCGGCACCAGCGACTCGGCGCCCGGCGCCGGCCACTGCCGGTTGCCCTCACCCTCGGTCGCCGCCACCACCCGGGTGCCGTCGGCGCCGCCGGCGGGCGTCTCCAGCAGGCACACGCGACGTTCCCCGCAGGTGACCAGATCCTTCACCCGGCCGCCCTGCTCCGGCGCCTCGTACAGCACGCCGGGCGTGCCGAGGCTGCCCAGGTCGTAGGAGAGCAGCCGCAGGCCACGGTCGTCCTCCGCCACGTACAGCCGGTCGTCGCGGGCGGCCATCGGGTCGTCGAGGCCGGCCACGTTGCCCCGGTCCTTGAGGACCTTTCCGCTGCGCAGGTCCAGGACCCGGACCGAGCGGTCCGCGCCGACCTGCACCAGCCGGTCCGCCTTCCCCGCCCACGGGGCGAGCGGCGAGCCCTCGGCGTCACCGGGCCCGTCCAGCGCCGCGCCGGTGCCGACCGGCAGCACCTTCGTACGGGCGTCGCCGTACTCGGTGCGCGGGTTGCGCCGCTCCCACCGCTGCCGGCCGTCGTCCATCCGCAGCCCGACCAGGCGCTCGCCGGCGCGGTCCACCCGGACCAGCGTGTCGGCCCCGAAGAACAGCGCGTCGTCGCGGCCCACGTCGGTCCGCCAGCGCTGCTCGCCGGAATCGCCGTCGAGCACCGCGAGCACGCGCGGAGTGCCGCTGCCGGTGGCGTCGCCGAGGACGAGCAGCCCGTCGGGCAGCGCCCGGATCCCCGCCCACCGCTGCGTGGCCGCGTCGGTCCGCTTCTCCCAGACCGTCCTGCCGGTGGCCGCCTCGACGGCCGTCACGTGGAGGTGGTCGTCGGGCAGCGAACGGGCCAGGTAGGCGCGCTCCCCGAGCGTCGCGGTGAACATCTGGCCCGGCCGCGTGTCACCGGCGGCCACCGTCCTCACCAGCTCGGCGGTGTGGAAGTCCAGCGCCGGGTGCCGGTCCCGGAACACCCAGAGCAGCACCGACGCCGCCACGGCGACGACCACGAGACCCGCGCCGAGCGCGATCCACCGGCCGCGCCGGGGCCGGCCGCCGCCGGGCCGGACACCGCCCGGAGCGGGGGAGAAAGGCGCCCCGGGTACGCCGGGACCGGGCCCCGCCGGCGGCCATCCACCGCCGGGCGGTGGCATCCCGGGTACGCCGGGTCCGGCGTGGTGCGCGGCGGGCGCTGCCCCCGGCGGCACGAAACCGGGGACGCCCGGAGTGCCGTCGTACCTCGGGTGCGGGACCGGACCTCCGGCGAGCGGCGTGCCGTCGTACCTGGTGGCGGGGGTCTGCGGGACGGGCCCGTCGGCGACCAGCGTGCCGTGCGGTCCGGCGGAGGCCGCGTCCGTACCGCCGAGCGGCGCGGTCGGGTTCGTCCTGGTCGCACCGGCGGGGACCGTGGCGGCGCTCGCCGTGCCGGCGTCGGTCCCGCCCGGCGCGGGCCCTGTCGGTTCGGGCTGCGTGGGCGCGGGCTGGGCGGACGCCAGCTGGACCGGCGCGGCCGGGCGGCCGGACCGGCGGGGCAGCGGCAGGTCGGTGAGCGCGCCCTCGGCGACCGGCATCTCCGGCTGCTCCAGCACCGTCGGCGCGATGCCCAGCTCGGCGTGCAGCAGCCGGGCCACCAGCGGCACCCGGGTCGACCCGCCGACCAGGAACAGGCCGCTGAGCTGCTCCGGTCGCAGCCCGGCGGCGGCGGTCACCTCCCGGGTCTCCGTCACCGCCCGGGCCAGCAGCGGCGCGGCGAGGCGTTCGAAGTCCTCCCGGGGCAGCGGCACCGCCGCCTCCACCCCCGGTACGGCCACCGGCGCCACCATGGCCCGGGACAGCATCTCCTTCGCGCCGCGCACGTTGTCCCAGAGCTGCTGGCGGTCCCGCCGCTCGGCGGTCGTCGTCGCCTCGGTCAGCCGGGCCCACTCACGCGGGTGGGCCGGGCCGACCAGCTCGCCGAGCCGCCCGAGCAGGGCCGCGTCCAGGTCCAGGCCGCCGAGGTCGGGAATCCCGCCGGTGGCGACCAGCTGGAAGCCGGAGTCGCCCCACGGGTCGGCGCCCTCGTTGCGCAGCACCGCCACGTCGAGCGTGCCGCCGCCGAAGTCGAACACCGCCACCGAACCGCCCACCGGCACCGGCCGGCGCAGCACCTGCGTGAAGTAGCGCGCCGCGGCCACCGGCTCGCGCAGCAGGCGGGTGCCGGGCGCGATCGGCCCGGCCAGCGTGTGCTCGGCCGCGGCCGGCCAGCCGGCGAGTTCCAGCGCGTCGTGCAGCACCTGACGGCGGGCCGGCGTCCAGGCCGCCGGGTGGGTGACCACCGCCGGGGGCAGCATCCCGACCGCCGCCACCGCCGCGTCCGCGACCGCGCGCAGCGTCGCGGCCAGCAGCTCCGCCGGCCGGTACGCCCGCCCACCCAGCTCGACGGTCTCCTCGTCGACCCGGCGCTTCGGGTTCGGCTCGTAGCCGGCCGGGTCGGCCTGCGCCAGGCGCTGCGCGTCCCGCCCGACGTGCAGGTGACCGTCCGCGTCGGCGTACACGCCGGACGGCAGGATCGGATGGCCGTCGACGAGCACCGGCCGGGTCCGCCCGTCCGGCCAGCGCAGCACCGCCACGGTGTTCGAGGTCCCGAGGTCCACGCCGAGGGCGAAACCGTCCTGCTGGCCTGCCATCCGCGGCTACCTCCACCACCCGACGAGGATGTCCGGCCCGCATCGTACGCAGGCCACGCCGCCTCGCCGTTCACCCGGCCCGGGGGAATGGACTGGCCCGTCCGGCCCTGCGCCGCATACCGTCGCCGTCATGAGGGTGATCTCCGTAAACGTGGGCCGACCGCAACCGAACCCGTGGAAGGGCATCGGGGCCACCGGCATCGACAAGCGGCCCGTGGACGGCCGGGTCGCCGTCACCGCGCCCGGACCGAAGGGCACCGGCGATGTCGGGCTGGCCGGCGACCGGGTCTACGACGTGGCCCACCACGGCGGCACCGACCAGGCGGTCTACGCGTACGCGCGGGAGGACCTCGACCACTGGGAGGCCGAGCTGGGCCGCCCGCTCGCCGACGGCAGCTTCGGCGAGAACCTGACCACCAGCGGGCTGGACGTCAACGGCGCGCTGATCGGCGAGCGGTGGCGGATCGGCCCGGACCTGGTGCTGGAGGTCACCTGCCCGCGCATCCCCTGCGGGACGTTCCAGGGGTGGCTGGGCGAACGCGGCTGGATCAAGCGGTTCACCGAGGAGGTACGGCCCGGGGCGTACCTGCGGGTGGTCACGCCGGGCAGCGTCGGGGCCGGAGACCCGGTCGAGGTCGTGCACCGGCCCGGCCACGACGTGACGGTGGCGCTGGTGTTCCGGGCCACGACGCTGGAGACGGAGCTGTTGCCCCGGCTGCTGGTGGCCGACGCGCTGCCCGAGGAGGACATGGCGCGGATCCGCCGCCGCCTGTCCTGACCGGCCGTCAGGGCTGTCCGCGTCCGGTCCGCCGCCTGGCCGCCACCACCAGCCCGGCGGCGGCGAGCGCCGCCACCGTCACGCCGCCGACGATCCACCAGGCAGGCGGTCCCGCGGCCCGCGTCCGCTCAGCCGTGGCGACGGACGGCGTGGTGGCCGCCGCCGGGCTCGACAGCTCGCGGATTCCGGCGCACACGCCGGTGGCGCCACCATACGAGTTCACCCGGTACCGGGTGCCGAGGCGGAAGGCGTAGCCGCAGGCGGCCTCGCCGGGCGAGACGCGCAGCGTGAGGCTGTTCCCGACCTGGGCGCCGCCCTTCTCGACGGACTCGACGGTGAGCCGGATCGCCCTGTCGGTCACCTGCGAGACGGTGCCGACGACGGTGCTGTCGGCGTTGGCGTCCTGTTCGGTGGTGGACCCGACGCACGAGCACGCCCACGCGGGTTTCGGGGGTGACATGACGACGACGAGGCCGAGAGCTGCCAGGGCGACGACAAGCAGGGCACGAAGTCTCATGGCCGCTTCGACGTCGTCCGATCCCCGCCGGTTCCGCGCCGCTTGACGTCAACCGGACTTCAGGTCGGACGCTTGCCGACGTGCTGAACTCCGTACTCGACGAGGCGTACGAGCGCGTACGCCACACCGGTCCCGAGCGCGACGGGTGGCTGTCCAACCACGTGCCGATGGCCGCGGAGGCGCTGGTGCGCCACGGCCACGGGCGGGCGGTGCACCGCTGGATCGACGCGTACGCCGACCGGCTGGAGGAACGCCCGCGCGGCATCCGGCGTATCGCACCCGCGGAGTGGCGCGACCCGCTCGGCGACCCGGTGCGTAGCGGCGACTGGCTCGACTTCTTCGACCGAGAGCTGGCCGGCGAGCCGTGGCGCGACGTGCTGGCCCGGTGGTGGCCGCGCCTGTTGCCGGGCATCGCCGCCGGCGCCACGCATGGCGCCATCCGGGTCGGCCACGCCGTACGCGCCCTGCTCGACGCCGAGACCGGACCGCGGGTCACCGAACTCGGCCACGGGCTCGCCTACTGGGCCGCCCGCTGGCAGCCACTCGCGCCGCCAGGCACCGGACCGTACCCGGTGACAGACGCGCGGTCCGCGCTCGACGCGGTGCCGCGCGTACCCGACCAGCGGTTCGGCATCCGGTCCCGCCTGGCGCAACTGGCCGACCTGACCCGGTGGCCGGCGGTGGCGGCGGCGGTGCCCGGCGAGGCGGCCGACGACGCGCCCACCCGGCTCGCGGCGGTCGTCGACGCCGCCGTGCAGCGGCACGGCACCCACGGGTACGCCGCCCCGGTCATGCTCGTACACGCGGCGACCGCGCCGAACGCCGTGCTGCGGACGCTGCCGGCCCTGCCGCCGGCGCTCTGGCGGCCGAGTCTGGCGGCCGCCTGGGCGGCGACCGCCGCCGTCACCGCCGCCTACGCCCCGGTCGAGGCTCGTGCCCTCCCACCGGCCGCCGGGCCGGAACTCGGCGAGGCCATGGCGCGTGCGCTGGACACCGGGGACGCGCACGCGATCAAATTCATCGACACCCTGAGCGATGCGTACGCCCGCAGCGGTGACCCGGTCCTGCGCGCCGTCGCCGCCCGATCCGTCGAGCAGATCGCCGCCGACTGACCACCAGGAGAGCCGATGACCCCCGACGACGAAGCGTTCCTGCGCCGCGCCGTGGAACTCGCCGACCGGGCCGGCGCGTCCGGCGAGCGGCCGTTCGCGTCGCTGCTGGTCGGCGCGGACGGTGCCGTCCTGATCGAGGACCACAACACGGTGGTCTCCGAACGGGACGTCACCGCGCACCCGGAGCTGAAGCTGGCCCGCTGGGCCGCCCGGCAGCTCGCCCCCGAGGCGGCGGTCGCCACCACCATGTACACCAGCTGCCAGCCCTGCCCGATGTGCACTGTGGCGATCAACGCATCAGGCCTCGGCCGGGTCGTGTACGCGCTGTCCACCGAGCAGTTCGAGCAGGTCAAACCGGCCACCCCGGCACCGCGCCCGGTGCGGTACGACGGACCGGCGCTGTTCGACGAGGCGCGCCGGCCGATCGAGGACCACTACTAGGCCATCGGCGCCGATCGGGTGGAGATGGCGGCTCGCCGAGCCGGTGTGGCCCATCTGACCGGGGGCTCGCTCCGGCGCTGCTGACCAAGGTCGACGCGACTGAGCTGCTTCACAGCCAGGCGTTCGGAACGGGCACGAGATGGCGGGAGACCCGCCGGCCGTACGGCTGGCCCGTCACCGTCGCCTGAGGACGCGGGCGGGTGGCAGGCACCCCGTACGGTCGGCGGGGTGTTGTTCGAGCCGGTGACCGCGGAGTTCTCGTTCCTCGACGACGGGAACGAGCTGGTCGGCGACTTCGTCCGGCCGCCCTGGCCGGGGCCGTACCCGGCGGTGGTCTTCGTCGAGGGTTCCGGTCCTGGTGGCCGCGACCAGGGGTCGTGGCAGACGAGGCTGGCCGCAGCCGGCTTCGCGAGCCTGGCCTACGACAAGCCCGGTTCCGGAGCGTCAACGGGTGACTGGACCCGTCAGACCATGACCGACCGCGCCGACGAGACCGTGGCAGCGGTCCGGGCCGTGCGGAGCCGCGCGGACGTGCTGTCCGGCGCGGTCGCGCTGATCGGCGGCAGCCAGGGCGGCTGGGTGGCTCACCTCGCGGCGGCCGCTGACGACGGGATCGCGGCGGTGGTGACGGTGTCGGGTCCGGGCGTGAGCGTACGGATCCAGGAGGAGTACCGGCTCCGCCACCAACTCGCGGCGGAGGGCTTCAGTGACACGGACATCCAGCAGGCGCTTCTCCTGCTACGCGACCAGATCCGGCGGGTCCGGTCGGGCGACGACCCGGCACGCGTGCACGCCGCGCAGGCGCACTGGCACGGCGCCCCCTGGTATCCGATGCTCGCCGGGACGACACCCGAGTCCATCGCGTTCATCGCGGGCATCGCGGACTACGACCCCGCCCCGGCACTGGCGGCCCTGCGCTGCCCGCTGCTGGCGATCTTCGGCGCGGACGACCTGCTCGTGCCGGTGGAGGCGAGTGTCCGCGCGATCAGCAGCGCCCTCGACGACGCGGGCCACGCCGATCACACGACTGTGGTCTTCCCCGGCGCCGACCACAGCATCCGCGTCTACACGGGCGACGGACCCGCGCAGGTGAAGGAGGGTCGCTACACCCCTGCCGAGCGGGCGCCGGGCTTCGACGAACTCGTCGTCACCTGGCTGCGGCGCCGCCTGCCGGCGACCGACCTGGGGTACGCGGCGCGCTGATCGCGGCATGGGCGGGTGCTCACGCGGGGAACCACCTCCACTGCCCCTCGGAGACGACCTCGACGGCGCTCAGCCCGACCCAGACGGTGTCCCGCAGCGACGGCATGAGGTCCGCCAGCCCGGACTGCCGCATCCGGTGGACCCAGTGCTCCTCGCCGATGTTCGGTAGTGCTGACAGTTCGAGTACGCCCAGCGGCCTCCTGCGCGTAGCGGTCATGACGCTCTGCCCGGTGTCCGGAGATCGGTGCGCAGGAATGCTGACCGGATCGGTAACGAAACCCGTCGCTGTCGACCGGGGGCTGCGGATGGTCGCAAGATCCGCCCCACGCAAGCGAAAGGCCCAGGTGCCGCAATCATGCGGTCTGCCTGGGCCTTCGTGGGTGGAGCGGGCGACGGGAATCGAACCCGCACCGTCAGTTTGGAAGACTGAAGCTCTGCCATTGAGCTACGCCCGCGAGCGCCCCACCACAGCAGGGCGCGCCGACAGCGTACCCAATCCGGGTTGGCGCCGCGAAGCGCATACCCCGCGCTCGCCGCGGACCGTCAAGATCCACACCACCTCGGCGAGGTGGCGCCTTCCCGGGCCCTCGGACCCAGCCACTTCCCCGAACTGGCGGCCCGGCGGCGGCGCGGCGGCGGCCCGGCGGCGGCCCGCCGACCGCCGCGCCGCGCCCCGGTCACCCGCGCGGGGGACCGGACGGCATACACTCTTCGTCGCCACGGGGTGTGGCGCAGCTTGGTAGCGCACTCGCTTTGGGAGCGAGGGGCCGTGGGTTCAAATCCCGCCACCCCGACTGTCGTTCGCGACCGGATCGTCCCGGGAACCGCCGGTTTTTTCCGCGCGGTGCCCGGGCCCTGCCGATGCCGTCGGCCGGCTCGCCTACACTCGATGCGCGCAATCACGCCCCAGAATCAACACCCAGATCCGTCAAGGAGTACGCCTGTGAAGAGCACCGTCGAGACTCTGAGCCCGACGCGCGTGCGGCTCGCCATCGAGGTGCCGTTCGTCGAGCTCGAGCCGAGCCTCAAGAAGGCGTACCGGGAGATCGGCCAGCAGGTCCAGGTTCCCGGCTTCCGCCGGGGCAAGGTTCCCAGCGCGGTGATCGACCAGCGGGTGGGCCGGGGGACCGTCCTCAACGAGGCGATCCAGGAGGCCATCCCGCAGAACATCCTCGCCGCGGTCCGGGAGCACGACCTGAAGACGCTGGGCCGTCCCGAGGTCGACATCACGGAGTTCAACGACGGCGACTCGCTCAACTTCACCGCCGAGGTGGACGTCCGGCCGGAGATCACCCTGCCGGACCCGGCCACCATCGAGGTGACCGTCGACGAGATCGAGATCGCCGACAGCGAGATCGACGAGCAGATCAACAGCCTGCGCGAGCGCTTCGCCACGCTGAAGACCGTCGAGCGGGCCGCCCAGGAGGGCGACTTCGTGCAGATCGACCTGAACGCCACGGTCGACGGCGAGGAGGTCCCGGGCGGTTCGGCGAGCAACATCTCGCACGAGGTGGGCAGCAAGCAGCTCCTGCCGGGTCTGGACGAGGCGCTGGTCGGCCTGGCCGCCGGCGACAGCACCACCTTCACCACGCAGCTCGTCGGTGGCGACTACGCCGGCCGCGACGCCGACGTGGCGGTGACCGTCCGCACGGTCAAGGAGAAGGAGCTCCCCGAGCTCAACGACGACTTCGCGCAGATGGCCAGCGAGTTCGACACCATCGACGAGCTGCGCGGCGACCTGCGGGAGCGGATCACCCGGGGCAAGCAGGTCGAGCAGATCTACGCCGCGCGCGACAAGGCCCTGGAGCAGATGGTGGCCGCCGCCGAGGTGCCGGCGCCCGAGGGCGTCGTCAAGGAGGAGGTCGAGAGCCGCAAGGCCGCGATGGTCGACCAGCTCGAGCGCATCGGCGCCTCCCTGGAGGAGTACCTCGCGGCGGAGGAGAAGACCGAGGAGCAGATCGACGCCGAGCTGACCGAGGCGGCGACCGACGGCGTCAAGATCCAGCTCCTGCTGGACACGCTGGCCGACGCCGAGGACGTGCAGGTCTCCGACGACGAGTTCGGCCACGAGATCGTGCACCGGGCGCAGCGCGCCGGCATGGCCCCGCAGCAGTACTACGACCAGCTGGTCCGCTCCGGCGCCGCCGCGGCCGTCTTCGGCGACGTCCGCCGGGGCAAGGCGCTCGCCGCGGTGATGGAGAAGATCAAGATCAAGGACTCGGCGGGCAACGAGGTCTCCCTCGACGCGCTGCGGGCCCAGAACGAGGCCGAGCACGACCACCAGCACTGACCGTCGGGGGTGTCGGCCGCCGTCCCGCGCTGTGCGCCGGGAGGCGGCCGAAACCCTTTCCGGGGTACGCCGTGCGGGTGACTGCGCTGAGAGCGAACAGTGCCCCGACCGGGAGTACGCCTCCCGGCTGAGCGGTTAGTGTCGGGTAGGACGGTACGGAGAGCGAAGGGCTGCCATGACCGACATGCACATCCCCAAGAAGTCGCTCCGGGTGAACGAGGCCCGCGGTGGCGACTCCATTGGCAACCTCGACGACTCGGTCTACAACCGGTTGCTCAAGGAACGGATCATCTTCCTGGGCAGCGAGGTGAACGACCAGGTGGCCAACCGCATCTGCGCGCAGCTCCTGCTGCTCGCCGCGGAGGACCCGGACCGCGACATCTTCCTCTGGATCAACTCGCCGGGTGGCTCGGTCTACTCCGGCATGGCGATCTACGACACCATGCAGTACATCGACAACGACGTCTCGACAGTGGCGATGGGCATGGCGGCCTCGATGGGCCAGCTGCTGCTCTGCGCCGGCACCAAGGGCAAGCGTTACGCCCTGCCGCACGCGCGGATCATGATGCACCAGCCGTCGGGTGGCCTCGGCGGCACCGCGTCGGACATCGCGATCCAGGCCGAGCAGATGCTCTACACCAAGCGGATGTTCCAGGAGCGGGTCGCGTTCCACACCGGCCAGTCCCAGGCGCAGATCGAGGCGGACTCGGACCGTGACCGTTGGTTCACCGCCCAGGAGGCCATGGACTACGGCTTCATCGACAAGGTGATCATCGGGGCCGCGCAGGTTCCGGATGGCGCCGGGACCCTGAGCTGACCGAGGAGCTGACGATGACCGACCTGAGCCTGCCGCCCCAGTTCGCGGCCGTGCACAACCGCTACGTCCTGCCGTCGTTCGTCGAGCGCACGTCGTACGGGATGAAGGAGTCCAACCCGTACAACAAGCTCTTCGAGGACCGGATCATCTTCCTCGGCGTGCAGGTGGACGACGCGTCGGCCAACGACGTGATGGCCCAGCTGCTGACGCTGGAGGGCACCGACCCGGACCGCGACATCATCATGTACATCAACTCGCCCGGTGGCTCCTTCACCGCCATGACGGCGATCTACGACACCATGCAGTACGTCCGCCCGGACATCCAGACCGTCTGCCTCGGGCAGGCGGCGAGCGCGGCGGCGGTGCTGCTCTCCGCGGGCACCCCGGGTAAGCGGATGGCGCTGCCCAACTCCCGGATCATCATCCACCAGCCGGCCACCGAGGGCGGCTACGGCCAGGGCTCGGACATCGAGATCCAGGCGCGGGAGATCCTGCGGATGCGGACGCAGCTGGAGGACATGCTGTCCCGGCACTGCAACCGCCCGATCGAGCAGGTTCGCAAGGACATCGACCGTGACAAGATCATGACGGCCGAGGAGTCCAAGGAGTACGGGCTGGTCGACACGATCCTGACCAGCCGCAAGAAGGGTCTGCTGGCGTCGCACGCCGCGGGCTGAGCCACGTGTGGTCGGAGGTCGGCCGGGGTATCGTTCCCGGTCGACCTCTGACACACCGGTTTTGGGGGTCGGAGAAAACCCGGCCACCGGGTAACGTCGGGTCTGTACCGCTCCGCCGGTCGGATCGGTGGAGCCGACAGCATGGTGGAACGACAGGACGGACGGGCGCTCCGGCGCTCGCAGGTCAGGGCCGGCGTTCCGGCCGATGAGTGCAGGGAGAACGTAGGTGGCACGGATCGGTGACGGCGGCGACCTACTGAAATGCTCGTTCTGCGGCAAGTCGCAGAAGCAGGTCAAGAAGCTCATCGCGGGCCCTGGCGTCTACATCTGCGACGAGTGCATCGATCTCTGCAACGAGATCATCGAAGAGGAGCTGGCCGAGTCCGGCGAGGTGAAGTGGGAAGAGCTTCCCAAGCCGATGGAGATCTGCCAGTTCCTCGACAACTACGTGGTGGGTCAGGAGCAGGCCAAGAAGGCGCTCGCCGTCGCGGTCTACAACCACTACAAGCGGATCCAGGCCGAGGCCGCCGGCGCCCCGGGCTCCGGCACCGACGGCGTGGAGCTGGCCAAGTCCAACATCCTGCTGCTCGGCCCGACCGGCTGCGGCAAGACCCACCTGGCGCAGACGCTCGCCCGGATGCTCAACGTCCCGTTCGCCATCGCGGACGCCACAGCGCTCACCGAGGCGGGCTACGTCGGCGAGGACGTCGAGAACATCCTGCTGAAGCTGATCCAGGCCGCCGACTACGACATCAAGCGCGCCGAGACGGGCATCATCTACATCGACGAGGTCGACAAGATCGCCCGCAAGTCGGAGAACCCCTCGATCACCCGTGACGTCTCCGGCGAGGGCGTGCAGCAGGCGCTGCTGAAGATGCTCGAAGGCACTGTCGCCAACGTGCCGCCGCAGGGCGGGCGCAAGCACCCGCACCAGGAGTTCATCCAGATCGACACCACCAACGTGCTGTTCATCTGCGGTGGCGCGTTCGCCGGGCTCGACCAGATCATCGAGGCCCGCACCGGCTCCGGCGGCACCGGCTTCGGCGCCCGGCTCCGGTCGGTGTCCGAGCGGTCGACCGACGACATCTTCAGCCAGGTCATGCCGGAGGACATGCTGAAGTTCGGGCTGATCCCCGAGTTCATCGGCCGGCTTCCGGTGATCACCAACGTGCGCAGCCTCGACCGCACCGCGCTGGTGCGGATCCTGACCGAGCCGCGCAACGCGCTGGTCCGGCAGTACCAGCGCCTGTTCGAGCTGGACGGCGTCGAGCTGGAGTTCGAGCAGCCCGCGCTGGAGGCCATCGCCGATCAGGCCATGCTCCGCGGCACCGGCGCCCGCGGCCTGCGGGCGATCATGGAAGAGGTGCTCCTCTCCGTGATGTACGAGGTGCCGAGCAACCCCGACGCGGCCCGGGTGCTGATCACCCGCGAGGTCGTGCTGGAGAACGTCAACCCGACGATCGTGCCCCGCGAGTTCACCGGCCGGCGCCGGCGGGACCGCGAGGAGAAGTCGGCCTGACCGCCGTCGCGACCGCGCCCGGGTCAGCTCGGGCGCGGTCCGCGTGAACGGGTCCGCCGGTCCCACTCGCCCGACGGGGTGACCACCACCATCATCAGGCGCACCGGCTCGTCGCCGGCCGTCCGGTAGCCGTGCTCCCGGTCGGCGTGGAACTCGACCGTCTCGCCGGCGCGTACCTCGTGGTCGACGCCGTCGACGGTGACCGTCGCGGTTCCGTCGAGCACGTGCAGGATCTCCCGGGTGCCGTGGGCGTGGTCGGGGGAGCGCAACGTCTCTCCGGGTTCCATCCGCCAGTCCCACAGCTCGACCAGGTCGGGTTCGCCGAGCCCACTGAGCAGACGCGCCAGGCCGCCGTGCGGGCCGCGCCACAGCACCGGCGCGTCATCGGCAGCGCTGACCCGTACCGTGCTCTCCTCGGCCGGCTCCAGCAGCCGGGCGATGCTGACGCCGAACGCGTCGGCGACCCGGCAGAGCGTGCCGATGCTCGGGTTGGTGCGGGCACCCTCGATCTGCACGAGCATGCCCTTGCTGACGCCGGACCGGCCGGCCAGTTCCTCGAAGGACCAGCCGCGGGCGGCTCGCAACTCATGTACCTGCCGGGCGACCGCTGAGGTCACCGCGCCGACCCGTCCGCTTGCGTCGGTCATCACACTGTCCTTCACGGTCACTATTATGGTACGACTGCGATGTGCTCCCCATTGTCCTCGCCGCCGTCTCGGCGCTCGCCTTCGGCACGGCCGACTTCTCCGGCGGCAAGGCGTCCCGATGGGCCGACCCCATCGCTGTCACCGTCGTGTCGCAGATGCTCAGCCTTCCGCTGCTGGTCGTGCTCGTACTCGTCGTGCCCGGCACCCCGAGCGCCCTCGACCTGGGCTGGGGGCTGCTGGCCGGGGTGGCGGGCGCGGGCGGCGTCATGCTGCTCTACCGCGCGCTGGCCACCGGCGTCATGGCCGTCGTCGCGCCGGTCACCGCGATCACGGCGGCGATCGTGCCGATCGTCGCCGGCCTGGTCCTCGCCCATTCCCCGGGCGCCGTGGCGCTGGGCGGCGCCGGGCTCGCCGTGGTCGCCATCGGGCTGGTCAGCCTGGGGGAGCGCGGCGCCGCACGCCGCGTTTCCGGCCGCGTCCTGGCCATGGCACTCGCCGCGGGACTGCTCTTCGGCGTCTTCTTCGCGCTGCTCGGCCAGGCCGACGAGAGCGCTGGCATGTGGCCGGTTCTGGCGGTACGCGTCAGCTCCGTCGCGTTCGGCGTCGCGCTCGCCGCGCGTACCGGCACTCGCCTGCGCCTCGGGCGGCGGGTGCTCGGCTGGGCCGCGGCCGCCGGCCTGCTCGACTCGGCAGCGAACGCGCTCTTCCTCGCCGCCGCCGGACGCGGCCACCTGAGCGTGGTGGCCGCCGTCGCCTCGCTCTACCCGGCGAGCACCGTCCTGCTCGCGCTCGCCGTCGACCGGGAACGGCTCCGGCCGGTGCAACTGGCCGGACTCGGCTTCGCCGCCGCCGCGCTCGTGCTGTCCAGCGTCTGAGCCCTGTCGCGCGCCCGCCTGCGCCCGTACCCTCGGGTCATGCGCGTCGCCGTCTGCCAGCTCAACGCCCGCGACGACCGGGCGGCGAACCTCGCCGCCGCCGAGGCCCTGCTGGTCAGGGCCGCGGCGGCCGGCGCCGACCTCGCCCTCCTTCCGGAGTACGTCGACTACCTCGGCCCCGACGACCGGATGCCCCCGGCGGAGCCGGTCGACGGCGAGGTGGGGCGGTTCTTCGCGGCGGTCGCCCGGCGGCTCGGCATGTGGGTGATCGCCGGCTCGTTCCACGAGGCCGGGCCGGACCCCGCGCACACCTGGAACACCTCGCTGGTCTTCGACCGCGAGGGCGCGCTCGCCGCCGCCTACCGCAAGATCCATCTGTACGACGTGGAGATCCCCGGCCGCGTCTCCTACCGGGAGTCGGCAACCGTCGCGCCCGGGGAGAAGCCGGTGGTGGTCGACGTCGAGGGCCTGCGGGTGGGCCTGTCCATCTGTTACGACCTGCGGTTCCCCGAGTTGTACCGGCAGCTCGCGACCGACGGCGGCGCCGAACTGCTCGTCGTGCCGGCCGCGTTCATGATGCACACCGGGCGGGACCACTGGGAGGTGCTGCTGCGGGCCCGGGCGATCGAGAACCAGTGCTTCGTGGCGGCGGCGGGCCAGACCGGTGACCACGACCCGGGCCGGACGTGCTTCGGCCGGAGCATGGTGGTGGACCCGTGGGGGACGGTGCTGAGCCAGGTCGCCGACGGTCCGGGACTGGCGGTCACCGAGATCGACCTGGAGCGGCTGCGGACGATCCGCGCCGAGCTGCCCAGCCTGGCCAACCGCCGGCTCTGACCGCGGTCAGCCTCCGAACAGCAGGCCCAGGGCGGCGATTCCGGCGATCGCCGCCGCAGTGACCAGCAGGGCGGTGGTCATCCGGGAGGGGCCGCGCCGGGCCAGGCGTCTGATCGACAGCACCAGTACGGCGAGCACGACGGCCCCGATCACCAACTGCCAGAACGGCAGCAGGAGGCCGAGCAGAGCGTCCTCGGCGACGGCCGGGACCGGGGACGGGTCATCCATGCCGACCACTCTGGCACGGGGCCGCCGCCGGGGGATCCCTTCCGCGGGTGCTTTCCGGCCGGCATCGGCTGCGCGCGCTCCGCTCGGGCAATGACGATCATTGATTTGCCTTCCACGGCCGGTCCGCGTAACTTTCTCTCTGCACGCGGGAGGCCGGGGCAAACCGGCCGAGAACGGGCGCCAGGCTGGTGGCGGCGACGCCGAGCCAGACTGAGATTCGGGCGGTGCTCGACACTCCGGGACATGGAGTTGCGAAGGCGAAGCCGACCGGGTAGAGTTCGAAAGTCGGCAGGGAGCCGGGCGGGTGGTCGCGAAAGCGACGCCGGCCGGTCCGCCGAAACCCACGAGAGCCACGAACGCCGGAAACGGCGAGCGTCAGCGTGGGTCTGGTCGAACCAAGTTGATCACCTCGGACACGAGGTTGACGACGAACGTGAGACCGAGTAGGTTGGAGAGGTTGCCCCAAACGGGGGCTCCGCGGTGCGGGGTTTCTGGTTGGTGTGTGGTTGTTCTTTGAGAACTCAACAGGGTGCTTGTAAAGCCAGTGCCAATTGTTTTATACCCCGGACTGGTGGCTGTTCTTTGGAATGGTTGCTGGTTGGGATTCCTTTGGCAACACTTTTGTTGCCAGGATGCTGTTCGACAAAGATTTTTGTTGGAGAGTTTGATCCTGGCTCAGGACGAACGCTGGCGGCGTGCTTAACACATGCAAGTCGAGCGGAAAGGCCCTTCGGGGTACTCGAGCGGCGAACGGGTGAGTAACACGTGAGCAACCTGCCCCAGGCTTTGGGATAACCCCGGGAAACCGGGGCTAATACCGGATATGACCTTGCACCGCATGGTGTTTGGTGGAAAGTTTTTCGGCTTGGGATGGGCTCGCGGCCTATCAGCTTGTTGGTGGGGTGATGGCCTACCAAGGCGACGACGGGTAGCCGGCCTGAGAGGGCGACCGGCCACACTGGGACTGAGACACGGCCCAGACTCCTACGGGAGGCAGCAGTGGG
>NZ_BBVA01000012.1:0-130145 GCF_001652995.1 Micromonospora sp. NBRC 110037 | reverse complement strand
TCGCCTGCCACGCCGCCGCCGCGGAGACCGCCCGAGCCGCGATCACCGCGATCAGACAGGCGTTCACCGCCTACGGCGTGCCGGCCATCGTGCTCAGCGACAACGGCATCGCGTTCACCAGCCGCCGCACCCGACCCGGATCAATCTCCACCTTCGTGCAGACCCTGATCGACCACGGCACCCGCCCGATCAACTCCAGCCCCTACCACCCACAAACCTGCGGCAAGGTCGAACGCCACCACCAAACCCTCAAAAAATGGCTGAGCACCCAACCCCCACCACAGACCCTCACCGCCCTGCAAACACTCCTGGACACCTACCGCCGCTACTACAACACCCAACGCCGCCACAGCGCCCTACCCCACCGCACCACACCCGCCCACGCCTGGACCCACGCACCCACCCTCGGCGGACCCACCAGCCCACCCCTGCAAACCGACGCCACCCTGCACCACTGCCCCGTCGCCAGCAACGGCGCCATCGCCGTCGCCGGACACCGCACCAGCGTCGGCACCACCCACGCCGGCACCACCGTCACCGCCATCCGCGACAACAACCACGTCACCATCTACCACCCCGACGGCCAACCCATCGGCTACCTCCACCTCAACCCCGACAAGAACTACATCCCCCTCACCCCCACCCCCACGATCCACAACCCCTGACACATCTATCGGGACTTCCCGTTGACACATGTCCCGGGACATGACAGCCCCTCCAGGGGCCGTTTCGTGCCAAGATCTCCCGTGGTCTTGCCCGGATGGGCGTGATCATGAAGTTGACGGCGTGGGGAAGCGCTTTCTGGGCCGTCAACTTCATGATCGTGCGGTTGGGGGGTATCGGGTGGGCGGGGGGTGGAGGGATATGCGTGAGGTTTCGGTGCCTGTTGTCGACGGGGGGCTCGTCGGGGATGTCAGTGTGCCCGGCGGGGCCGGTGGGGTGGTGCTGTTCGCGCACGGGAGCGGCAGCTCGCGGCACAGCCCGCGCAACACGGCCGTCGGACGCGCGCTCAACGACCGTGGGCTGGCCACCGTGCTGGTCGACCTGCTGACCGCCGACGAGGAGGCGCGGGACGAGGTCACCGCCGAACTGCGCTTCGACATCGGGATGCTGGCCGAGCGCCTGGCCGGAATCGTCGACTGGATGGGCGCCGACCCGGAGCTGGGGCGGCTCCCGATCGGGCTGTTCGGGGCCAGCACCGGCGCCGGCGCCGCCCTGGTCGCCGCGGCGGCCCGGCCGGACCGGGTGGCCGCGGTGGTCTCCCGGGGCGGCCGGCCCGACCTGGCCGGCAGCTCACTGACCGCGGTACGCGCACCGACGCTGCTGCTCGTCGGCGGCCTGGACGAGCAGGTGATCGTGCTCAACGAGCAGGCCCGGGACGCGCTCGGCGAGGTGGCGGAGCTGCGGATCGTGCCCGGCGCCACCCACCTGTTCGAGGAGCCCGGCACGCTGGAGCAGGTGGCCGACCAGGCAGGTACCTGGTTCACCACCCACCTGCGCCAGCCGCACCCCGCCTGAGCGGCAGCCCGTCAGCCCGCGGCTTCGACGGCCGGGTCCGGCCCGGCGGCGCGGCCGGTTTCGGCGCGGTGCCGCTGCACGGTGTCCAGCACCCGCCAGAGCACCGCCGCGATCGGCACCGACACGAACGCGCCGGCCACCCCGGCGACCAGCGTGCCGGCGGTGACCACCACCAGGATGACCGCCGGATGCAGTTGCACCTGCCGCCGCATCACCAGTGGCTCCAGCAGGTTGCCCTCGATCTGCTGGACGGCGATCACCGCGGCGAGCGTGAGCAGAGCCGTGGTGGGACCGTTCGCGGCGAGCGCGACAAGCACCGCCACCGCGCCGGCCACCGTGGCACCGATGATCGGCACGAAGCCGCCGAGGAACGTGATCAGGGCGAGCGGCAGGGCCAGCGGGACCCGCAACACGACAAGCGCCAGTCCGATGCCGATGGCGTCGATGGCCGCGATGATCATCGTGCCCCGGCTGTACGCGCCGAGCGTGCGCCAGCCGGCCCGGCCCGCCTCGGCGGTCAGCTCCCGGCGCGGACCGGTCAGCCGGCGCAACACCCAGTGCCACATCGAACGGCCGTCCTTGAGCAGGAAGAACAGCAGCACCAGCGCGAGCAGGATCGCGCCGGCCACCTCGGCTGCCTTGCGCGCCCCGGCCACCGGGTCGGGCGTCCCGCTGCTCAGGCCCTGCCGGATCTGCTCCACCAGCCGGTCGAGCTGCTGATCGGTGACCGGCAGGCTGGAGGTGACGAAGTCGCGGGTGCGTTGCAGCCCCTCGTCGAGTTGCTGGCTCAGCTCGCCGAACTGGCTCGCGGTGAGGTTCCAGACCAGTACGCCGGCGCCACCCAGGATGCCGAGCAACAGCAGGACGGTGAGCAGCGCGGCGAGCCCGGCCGGCACCCGCAGCCGGCGCAGGCGTACCAGGACCGGATCGAGCAGCGCGGTGAGGAAGAGCGTGCCGGCCAGCGCCACCGCCAGCGGCGCGAGCAGCACCGCGATCTGCCCCAGCAGCCACAACCCGGCCGTCACCACGAGGAGACAGGCGCTCCAGGTGACAGCGGTCCGTACCGGCCAGGGCAGCCCCGCCCAGGTCTGCCGGGGGCCGGTCGTCGGTGCCGGCCGCGTCGGCTCGGATCCATCAGCGTCCACGTCGCCTCCTCGATCGTGGCCGTTGGTACCCGACGCACGTCGATCCGACACCCCGGCGGGAATCGCCCACCCGGTGTTTGTGCCCCCAGCCCCAGGGAAGGCTTCCAACGTATCGAAGGGAGATCCGACATGAGCGACTTCATGGACAAGGCCAAGGACTTCGCCGACAAGCATGACAAGCAGGTCGACCAGGGCATCGAGAAGGCGGGTGACGCGGCCGACAAGCGCACCGGCGGCAAGTACGACGCCCAGATCGACAAGGGCGTCGACATGGCGCAGCAGCGGACCGGCGAGGGTGACACCGGGCGCTGACCCCGTACACCCGCACCGGCTCCGGACACGACGGCGGCCACGCCCCCTCAGGGAGCGTGGCCGCCGTGGCGTCGGGGTCAGGAGCTGTAGCCGCGTCCGGCGATCCAGTTGGCCAGCTCGGTCACGTCCATCCAGTACGTCGGCGTGTCCGGCCGGGCGGGGTCGGCGATGAGGACGGTGTCGGCGTCGCCCTCGTACCGCACCACGGTCAGGTAGTGGCCGGGGTAGCTGTGCTCCACCCCGTCGATGTCCCGGGCGCCGCCCAGGATGTTCGCCACCACCGGCCGGTCGTCGTCCACGGCGGTCCGGATGTCCGCGCGCAGGCGGGCCACCTGCTCCGGGGTGGCCACGTCGTCGCGGATCTCGGTGGTCCGGTACTTGCCGCCGGTGTACTCGTTGAGCACCCGGGTGATGTCGATGGCGGAGTCGGTGCCGTTCTGGGTGGTGCCCAGCTTCGCGGCCAGCTCGTCCTGGCTCACGTCCTTGCCCTCGGCCGAGAGCGCGATGCGGGCCGAGGCGGGACCACAGTAGAAGAAGTTCGGCTGAGCCTGGTACTCGTAGTCGGCGGTGCGGTCACCCTTGCCCTTGACCGGAGCCGCGTGGGCGGCGGCCGGGCCGGCGACGGCACCGCCGGCAGCGGCGAGACCGGCGACGGAGAGCAGGCACTTGCGGATGATCGGATTCATGTCGAGGCTCCATTCGGGGGTCGACGGCTCCGTGCGGGAGACGCGGCACCAGGAGTGGCGCTCGGCGTACGGAGAGTTCAACCGCCCTGCTTCCGGGCCTCATTTCCGGGCGTGACCGGGGCCACCGCGAAACCGGACAGAGCGCCTCAGTCGGGCAGGCTGCCCAGGAGCCGGGTCACCGCGATCTCGATGACCACCCGCTCCGGATTCGGACGCGGGGTGCGATAACGCTCGGCGTACCGCCGTTCGGCCTCGGCCACCGAAGCCGGGTCGCCGCGCAGCGCCGCCCGGCCCTCCACGGTCAGCCACCAGCGGCCGTCGACCTGGCACACCGCCACCGGAGTGCCGTCCGGTCCGGCCGCCGCGACGTGCCGCGCCTTGGCCGACCCCGCCGAGGTGATCACCCGGGCCAGGCCGGCCTCCAGGTCGAAGGTCACCCCCACCGGTACGACGTGCGGGGTGCCGTCGGCGCGCAGCGTGGTCAGCGTGGCGAGATGCCGGTCCGCGAAGAAGCGGGCCACCCGCCCGTCGTGCGGATCCAACCGGTGCCGTCCCGCCATGCCGTCTCCTCGTTCGCGTGTCTCATCGGCGGGGCGCCGCGCCGGGCGGCAGCGCCGGGGACTTCCCGGTGGCCCGCTGTTCCACCTGGGCGGCACGATGCTTGACGGCCAGCCGGCCCAGGTAGAACAGCGCGCCGGCCAGCACGCCCATGTCGTCCAGGTAGATCGGGTCGGGCAGCAGGTCCACCGGCAGGATCGTGTAGATCAGCGCGCCGTAGAACGCGACCTTGCCGCCGGCGCCGAGCGCGCCGAGCATGCGGCGGGTGCGGACCAGCCGGACGGCGAGCACGACCGCCCCGGCCAGCATGGCCGCCGCGACGACGGCGGCGAGTACGACGAGCACCCAGGCTTCACGGGACACGCCCTCACGCTAGCCGAGCCGGGTCGATGCCGCCCGCGGGTCGTGGCCGTGACGCCCCGGGTCGTGGCCCGGGGCGCTCAGGCCGCCACGGCCGCCCGTCCCCGGGCAACCGGGGTCAGCTCGCGGGTGATGTCGACGGCGGCCGAACCGGTCGGCAGTTCCCGGGTGGTCTCCGGCCCGGCGAACCCGACGATGGACAGCTCCGCCTGCGGCTCAGGGGCCGGGTGCAGCGCCGCGAACGCCTCGTCGCGCAGGCTCTGCGCCGCCGCCGCGGCCCGCTCGGCGGCCTGCCAGGCGGCCTGTTCCCGCTGCGTGGCGGCCCGGTGCCGGGCGGCGAGGTTGTCCCGAACCAGCCGGCGCAGCAGCAGCTCCTGCTCCACCGGGTGCCGGCTCGGGTCCCAGCCGTTCCCGCCGAGGATGTCGCTGAGCTGCCGCACCGTGATCTCGTTGCGCCACTGGGCGTCCATCGCCGCCCGGTGCAGCCAGCGCTCCCGGTCCGCGTACTCGGCCGGGGTCCGGGCGGTCCGGGGCAGCGGCAGCGCCGCGGCGGCGGCCAGGCGCCGCACGTCGTCCTCCGCCGCCTGGTACGCCTGCCAGGCCGCCTCGGCCTCCTCCTGGGCGGTCAGCCACTCCGTCCGGCTCCGCTCGGCGGTCGCCGCCGCGCGGGCGGCGGCCACCGCCACCTCGTCGGCGTACCGGTCCCGCTCCCGATCCTGTACGCGGGCCCGCTCGGCCTGATCGATGCTGCTCGGCCGGGCGGCGTCACTGATCCGGTCGACAAGCTCCGAGCGGAACCGGGACGGGCGGACGATCAGGGCGGCGACCACTGTGGCGGCCACGGCGAGCAGAGCCAGCCAGATCACGGCGGCAGCGGGGACGTCGGGCAGGACGGTGGAGAAGACGGTCTGCATCACCAGCACCTCAAGGTGGAACGACTGACGAACAACGGTTTGTGGCCCGGTCATCCGGGTGGGGTGCGTCTCGCTACGGAGACGCGGCAGGGCGCGCGGGTGCGGCAGGTGTGGCCGCGCCGGGGCGTACCGGAAAGGTGGCCCGGTCAGGCGCGTGGCGGACCGCGGCGGGCGATGGCTGCCCGAGCCGGGTCGGCGACGGCGACGGCCTCGACGCCGGGCACCCGCCCGGCGGCTGTGGATTCGGTGCCGGCCGCGTCGGCGGCGGGACCGGAGGTGGACCGCGGCGCGCCGTCGGCCGTCGTGCCGCCCGCCGCGACCGTCGTCAGGCCGACCTCGGCCGGAACCGGAGACGCGATCACGCTCGGCGCGGCGGCGGAGGCGACAGTGACCGCGACGGACTGCTCGGTCACGGCGGCATGGGCGGGTGCGGCGGCGATGCCCTGGAGGCCGACGATCAGCACCAGGCCGGCCACGGCCGTGCGGGCGATCCGGCGCAGCGTCGCCGTCCAGGTGGACGGGGCGAACGCTACGGGCAGCACCAATTCAACCTATCGGTCAGCGGACGATTTCGCAGCTCAAAGATCTTGCTGGTTACGTGAGCCGTCCCACGGGTCGCTGTGGACGGACCGCTGCCTCGATGCCGCTGTCAGTTGCCGCCGAGCACCGGCGGCGGAGCGCCGTCGCCGTCGCCCCAGACCATCTCGTCCTCGGTGAGCCAGGTCAGCCGGCCGTCGGACTCGTCGTCGCCGTGGCTGCCGCGACCACCGAGCACGCCGCCACGGCCGGCCATCGCGGGCCGCCCGGTGCCGCCGGCCCGCTCGCCGGACCTGCCCCCGGCCTCGACCACCAGGCCGCGACCGGAGGTGAGCCGGCCGGTGCCGGCCGCCGCGCGGTTCTCCGCGCCGGGCGCGCCGCCGAACCGGGCCGAGGACGCAGAGTTGGGACCGGTGCCCGCGAGCGACCCGGTGCTGAGCACGCCGGGGGCGCCGTAGAGCCCGCCGCTGCCCCCGCCGGCCGTCATCGTGGCGGGGCCGCCGCCGGAGCCGAAGCCCGCGCTGCCGCCGATCGTCGGGCCGCCGGTGGTGCCGGTCAACGGGCCGGCGCCGGCCAGCGAGGTGCCGCCCGGGTCGACGGTGCCGCCGGTGGTGACCGAGCCCGGAGCGCCCGCGCCGGGGTTGCCGCCCGGTGTGCCCGCGCCCGGGGCGCCCGCACCGGGGGTGCCGCTGGTCGGCGCCGTGTGGTGCACGCCCGACGTGGTGGCGGTGGCGCTCGCTCCCGGGCCGAAACTGCCCAGGTTCGGGCCGGACGACGGCGTCTTGACCGAGGGGCCGTTCTGCAGCGTCGGGTCGCCGTTGCTGGTGTTGCCGGGCAGTTCGACCTCGGGCGGGTCCGGCACGACGATCCGGCCGTACGCCGAGAAGTCGTAGCCCTCGGCGAGCTTCGCCACGACCTGCACCATCCGCTGGTGCGCCTTCTCCTGCTCGGCCTTGTCCTGCTGGTGGCCGACGATCCCGCCGATCACCGCGCCGGGGGCGCCGCCGAGCAGGAAGCCCTTGCCGGCGCCGGAGAGCAGCTTGTCGTTGTCGTCGGTCTTCTCCGGGCTCTCCGCCTTGGACTGCGCGGCCCGCAGCTCGCTGGACATCATGTCGAGGCCCTGCCGGATGCCCGTCATGCCCTCGGCGAGGTTGCCGGAGTAGCGCACGACCATGTCCAGCCGCCTGGTGAACTCGCGCGCGGCGTCGCCGGTCCAGCTCTTGGACAGCGCCTCCAGGTCGGCGGTGAGGTCGCGGCCGAGGTCGTCGAGCGTGCTCTTGAGGGAGGTCCACTGGGCGCTGAGCGCCTCGATCTGCTTCGGGTCGCCGGCGTTGACGCCCTGGTAGAGCTCCTCGTGGCTGACGTGCTCGTAGCGCCGGGTGTACTCAGACACGCGGGTCCTCCTTCGGCTGCTTCATCGCCTCGTTCAGCCCCGAGAGGGCGGCGGCGATGTCGGCCGCGGCGGCGGCGTTGCGGGCCTCGGCGGTCTTGTAGTTCGTCATGATCTTGTGGGTCGCCTCGCGGGCGGCCAGGATCGCCCGGCGCAGCCGGTCGACGTGGTTGACGTAGCTCTGGTGCGTCTCGGAGTAGCGACGTGCGTTGTCGGTCGCGTCGGTGAACGTGCCGAGCGCGGGCGGGCGGCACTGCATCTGGGTGTTCAGCTTGCGCAACACCGACTCCGCCTCGTCCAGGCGCCGCTCAAGTCGCTGGTGGAAGTCCTCCAGGGACAGTACGTCTACTGTCGTGCGCCCCGTCATGGCTGCATCCCCGTAGTCATCGTCGATAACCTTCGCCGCACTCAGGTTAGTCGAAACGCGCCAACCCGGGCGACCCGTGACAGGCCCCATCCACATCGGACCCGGGCGGGGCCGGTCAACCGCCCTGGACCTGGGCTGCGGCTCCGCCGGTGGAGGGGGTCGCGGTGGGCGCCGCCGGGGTCGAGGCATCGAAGTACGCCATCGCGTCCTGGCGCGACAGCGTCGGGCCGGTCGGCACCAGCGCCAGCAGCGAGGCGGGTACGGCCAGCGGGGTCACGTCGCCGTACCCGAGGGCGCTCTTCGCGTCGCCCCCGGCGGTGCCGAGCGGATAGCGGATGCCCTGGGCGGTGATCAGGTAGACCGTCGACCCGGCCGCCGGCTTGCCGCTCTCTCCGGCCGTGGCCTGCGCCAGCACGCCCTTGCCGCCGGGCAGCAGCACGTTCTCGGCGGTGCGTACCGCGTCCCGGCCGCCCTGCCGCGACGGCATCGCGGTCGCCTCGGTCAGCTCGGCCGGCGGGGAGTCGAAGACCTCAAGCGTGGTGGTCGGCGGCTGGCCGGCCGGGCCGGGCCGGTAGGTGGCGCAGAGCACCGTGCGCCCCGGGCGGACCTCGTGCGGCGTCGGCAGCCGGGCGGGCAGGCCGTCCGGCTCCAGCCGCTGGTCGGTGAGGAGCCGGCCCGCCTCGTCCGGCGTGATCTGCGCCACCTCGCCACCCCGGCCGAGCAGCAGCAGCGCGGTCACCTCCCGGACCGTGGCCAGGCCCTGCCGGGTGAGCACGTAGTACTGGCCGGCCGCCTGGTAGACCTGGCCGATCCGGGCCGGCCGGCCGCCCACCGTGAGCCCGCTCGCGCCGCCGTCCCCGTCGATCGTGGGCTTGCGCAGCACCGGCCCCACCGGCACCGCGTTCAGCAGCTGCTGCCCGACGGTGAGGTTCGTGACGCCGGCCATCTTCAACGCCACCAGCGCCTGGTCGTCGCCGGCGACACGCAGCCGCGAGCCGCCGGTGAGCAGGTAGCGGGCGTCGCCGGTGCGCACCACGACGGCCCGGTCGGTGAGCGCGGTGCCGCCGGGCAGCGTCCGGTCGATCACCAGGTGCGTGGTGGAGCGCTGCGTGTCGTTCGGGTCGGGCACGTCGCACACCGACCAGGGGAGCCCGACCAGGGACTTGCGGTCCGGCAGGTCGTCGGGGGCGCCCACGATGCCGACCAGCCGGCCGCGCGGCCGGTCCTTGATGGACGCCTGGGACATGGTGCGGGGCTTCGCCGCCGCGTCGTCGACGATCAGCCGCGCCGAGGCGTAGTTGAGCGTCGGGCGCAGCACCCGGTCCTCGCCGAAGTAGTACGTCGCGCCGGTCTCCCGCTCGATCACCAGCGTGTTCGGCTCCAGCGGCGCCGAGTTGCTGGTGAGCTGCCCGTACGCGCCCACCCCGCCGAGCACCACGGCGGCCGCGATCACGCTGCCGAACACCGCCATGCCGAGGCGGCGCATCGGCAGGTCGTTGGTCTCCGGGTCGCCCGACAGCAGCGCCGAGACGATGCGGCGGGTGACGAAGCGGTACGCCTGGACCTGATCGCGGCGGGTCCGCATGACTAACCTCCGGCGGGGTGGGTCCAACGACGACAGGGCCGAGCGGCGTCGCGGGCTTCCCTACGATAAGGGGCCACCGGGGGTGCGCCGGACCCCGTCCGCCGCCCGAACGCCGCACCCCGCCGGCGGATGTCCAGGATGTCCAGAAGGGACGCTCACCGATGACGCAGCTGCAGGCGCCACCCGGTCGTACGGCCACCGCCCCCGCCGTACCGGTGGACCGGCCGGTCACCCCGGCCGACAAGCGCCGCCGGGGCCGGCTCGGCCCGGTCGTGGTCGGGCAGCTCGTCGTGGTGGAGTGCGCCGCGCTGGCGGTCTGGTTCGCCACCGCCGGCCCGCCCTGGCTGCTCGGGGTGGTGGGCGGGCTGGCGCTGCTGGCAGTGGTCGCCGCGTTCGCGCGCCGAGGCGGCCGATGGTGGTACGAGGACCTGATGCTCCGCCGCCGGCTGCGCCGCCGCCGCGACCGGGCCCGGGGCGCGACGCCGGGCGGCGACCCCCGGCTGGCCGCGCTCGCCCCGGAACTGACAGTGGTGGAGCTGACCGAGCGCGGCACCCGCCTCGGCATCGGGCAGGACGACCGGGGCTGGTTCGCCGCGCTGGCGCTCACCGGCCGGCCCGGCGCGCCCGCGGGCTCGATCGAGGCCGCCGTGGTGGACCGCGCGCTCGCCGTGCTCGCCGACTTCTCCGGCCCGGTCACCCAGACCCAGGTCGTCTCGCACACGCTGGTCTGGTACCCGGCCCCCGGCGCGCCGCCGTCGGCGTACCGGACCGTGTGGGTGGCGCTGCGACTGTCGGTGGCCGACGCGCGGGCCGAAACGGTGAGCCGGGGCGGCGGCCTGCGCGGCGTGCACCGGACGGTGGCGGCCGGGGTGGGCCGGCTCGGCAAGGCGCTCAACGCCGCCGGTCTCGGCCACCGCGTGCTCGGGCGGGACGAGCTGCACGCGGCGGTGGTGTCCGGCGCCGGGCTCGACCTGGCGCCGGAGGCGCCGGTGGAGACGTGGACCAGCGTGCGCGGGGGCGGCTGGACGCAGCGCTGCCTGGCCCTGCGGGTACGCCCCAACGGCTCGCTCGGCGCGCTCGTGGACGCGGTCACCGCCACCTCGGCGCCGTCGCACACGGTCGCCGCCGTGGTGCTCCCGGGCGGCCGGCGGGTTCCGCCGCTGCTGCGGGTGGCGGCCATGGACGGGCACGCCGAGGCGCTGGTGAAGGCGGTCCGGGACATGGCCGGGCGCGCGGGTGTGCCGGCCCGCCCGCTGGACGGCCAGCACGGTCCCGGCGTCTACGCCACCGCGCCGGTCGGCACCGCGATGGGGACCGTCACGGTCGAAGGTTGACGATCCAGCCGTACATGCCGCACACCCACACGGCGAGCGGCACCAGCGCGATGATCAGCAGGATCTCGACGATGTCCAGGGTCCGGCCCCAGACCGGCGAGATCCGCTTGCCGGCCACGGTCAGGCCGTAGACCAGGCTGATCACG
Organism: Micromonospora sp. NBRC 110037; assembly: GCF_001652995.1. Taxonomy (NCBI): domain Bacteria; kingdom Bacillati; phylum Actinomycetota; class Actinomycetes; order Micromonosporales; family Micromonosporaceae; genus Micromonospora; species Micromonospora sp. NBRC 110037. Next base: position 119,293 of record NZ_BBVA01000012.1, on the reverse strand, counting down.
GCCACCACGGCCAGGCCGCCGAGGACCAGCCCGAGCCGGACCGCCAGCGAACCGGCGGCGAACGTGGCGGCGGCGACCAGTCCCAGGCCGACGGTGCCGGACAGCAGCACCGGCGTACGCTGCCCGCGGCCGAGGAACGGGCGCGCCCGCAGCAGCGACAGCAGCGCCAGGACCAGGCAGAGCAGGACCGCCGGCAGGCGGCCGTCCTCGGCCAGCACCACCTCGCCGCCGAGCACCAGCAGCGAGACGGTCCAGAGCAGGCCGGTGAGGAAACCGTCGGCGCGCTCGCTGTTGCGCAGCACCGACGGCCCGTCCACCGACTCGGTGTCGGTCTTCAGGTCGTCCGGCCCGGTGGGGATGGACGGCACCGGCAGCCGGGCGAGGCGGTAGGCGAGCATCGGCAGCGCCGGCAGCGCGCCGAAGGCGACTGTCGCCACCACTGCCGCCGACGCCGCCGCGCCGATGCCGAAGGCCAGGCTGAGCACCGCGCCGAGCCCGACCGCCGCCCCCACGCCGACCGCGCCGAGGAACAGCGGCAGGCGGTCGCCGACGGCGAGCGCGGCGATCGCGCCGAACACCACCACGGCGGTGCCGGCGAGCAGGACGTGCGGGGCGGCCAGCTCGCCGAGCGTCCGCTCACCGGCGAGCACCAGCAGGCCGCCGACGCCCGCGTAGCCGATCCCGACCAGGGCCAGCACCGCGCCGGTGCGACTGTCTCCGGCCGCCCGGGACAGCACCGCGGCGCCGACCAGCAGCGCCACCGCGACCACGAAGGCGGCCGCCGCGCCGGGCAGGTGCGGCGGGCCGGTGAACAGCGCCGCCACCGCGCCGCCGGCAAGCGCGGAGGCGGCCAGGAGGACCGCGAACGCCCGCGTGGTGCCCACCTGCCAGGCGCCCGCCCGCTGGGTGGTGGAGGTGGCGACCGCGTCCACCACGTCGTCGAAGACGATCTCCGGGGCGGTCGCGGCACGGGGGTTGAAGTAGAGCACCTCGCCGTCGCGGACCCCGAGCTGCGCGGCGGTACGGCCACCGTCGAGCGGCTGGCCGCCGAGCCGGGACAGGGCCCAGCCGCCGTGCCGCACACCCTCGTCGGCCAGGTCCTCGCCCGCGTAGCGCAGCAGCGTGGGCAGCAGGTCGGCGAGCGGCACGTCGGACGGCAGCGCCAGATCCATCCTGGTACGTGGCGCCACGATGGTGATCCGGCTCAGCCCACCGGTCGCCGTCTTCGTCGCCACAGTGGCCTCCTCGTTGCTCGCAAACGATCCGCTCGGCCCACGGCGTCGCCCCCACGGGTCCACGACGCCTCCGGGAGATTACCTACGATGGCGGTCGCACAGGTTGCCCACCCGACGCTCACCGGCGGTGGCAGACCACGATCAGGGCCGCTTCTGGGGAGGGGAGAGCCGTGAGTACGGTGGTGTTCCGCCGGCTTCCGCGTCAACCGGGGCCCGCGCTGCCGCGCGGCGAGGTGCTGCTGGAGTCCCCGCCCGAGCTGCCGGAGCCGAAGGCCAAGGGCATGGGGCAGGTGCTGATGATCCTGCCGATGCTCTGCGGCGTCGGCGCGATGGCCTTCCTCTACGCCGGCCGCGGCGGCGGCATGATGACGTACGTCGCGGGTGGCCTGTTCGGTGTGTCCATGTTGGGCATGGCGATCGGCACGCTCGGCAACGGCGGCAACGACAAGGCCGAGCTGAACGCGCAGCGGCGCGACTACATGCGCTACCTGGCGCAGATGCGCAAGCGCACCCGCCGGGCCGCCGAGCAGCAGCGCGCCGCGATGACCTGGCGGCACCCGGAGCCGGACGCGCTCTGGTCGATCGCCGCCTCCCGCCGGCTGTGGGAGCGGCGGATCACCGAGGACGACTTCGGCGAGGTGCGGATCGCGCTCGGCCCGCAGCGGCTGGCGGTGGAGATCGTGCCGCCGGAGACCAAGCCGGTGGAGGACCTGGAGCCGATGAGCGCGATCGCGCTGCGCCGGTTCGTCCGGGCCCACTCCAGCGTGCCGGACCTGCCGACCGCGTTGTCGCTGCGCGCGTTCAGCCGGATCGCGTTGCGCGGCGACCGGGAGCCGGTGCTCGACCTGGCCCGGGCCGCGCTGGGCCAGCTCGTCACGTTCCACGCCCCGGAGGACCTGCTGGTCGTCGTCGTGGCCGCGCCGGACCGGCAACCGGTCTGGGACTGGGTGAAGTGGCTGCCGCACGCCCAGCACCCGGGGCGTACCGACGCGGCGGGCGCGCGCCGGATGGTGTTCGCCGCGCTGGACGAGGCGGAGACCGCGCTGGCCCAGGAACTGGGCGGGCGGCCCCGGTTCGCGCCGGAGGCGAAGCCGCTGACCACCGCGCCGCACGTGGTGGTGGTGCTGGACGGCGGCGAGGTCTCGGCGACCTGCGCGCTGACCGGGCCGGGCCTGCTCGGCACCACAGTGGTCGACCTGTCCGGCACGGTGCCCCGCGACGCCGGGCGCTGGCTGCTCTGCCTGGACGCCGGCGACGGCACCGGCCTGGACCTGGTCCGCGGCACCGCCACGTCCCGGCTCGGCAGCCCGGACCGGCTGTCCCTGTCCGCCGCCGAGGGGCTGGCCCGGCAGATCGCCCCGTTCCGGCTCTCCCAGCAGCAGGGCGCGAGCACCGAGGAGCCGCTGGCCCGCAGCATGGAGCTGCCTGACCTGCTCGGTGTCGGCGACGCGGCCACCGTGGACGTCCGGCAGACCTGGCGGCCGCGCAGCCACCGCGACCGGCTGCGCATCCCGCTCGGCCTGGGCCCGGACGGCAACGTGGTCGAGCTGGACTTCAAGGAGTCCGCGCACGAGGGCATGGGCCCGCACGGTCTGGTGATCGGCGCGACCGGCTCCGGCAAGAGCGAACTGCTGCGTACGGTGGTCGCCGCGCTGGCCGTGACGCACTCCTCGGAGGAGCTGAACTTCGTCCTGGTCGACTTCAAGGGCGGCGCCACGTTCGCCTCGCTGGACGCGCTGCCGCACACCAGCGCGGTGATCACCAACCTCTCGGACGAGCTGCCGCTGGTGGACCGCATGCGGGACGCGCTGGCCGGTGAGATGAACCGCCGGCAGGAGGTGCTGCGGGCGGCCGGCAACTACGTCTCCCGTTACGACTACGAGAAGGCGCGGGCGGCCGGGGAGCCGCTGGAGCCGATGCCGAGCCTGCTGATCATCTGTGACGAGTTCTCCGAGCTGCTGGCCGCCAAGCCGGACTTCATCGACCTGTTCGTGATGATCGGCCGCCTCGGCCGGTCGCTCGGCGTGCACCTGCTGCTCGCCTCGCAGCGGCTGGAGGAGGGCAAGCTGCGCGGCCTGGACACGCACCTGTCGTACCGGATCGGCCTGCGCACGTTCTCGGCGGTGGAGAGCCGGATCGTGCTCGGCGTGCCTGACGCGTACGAGCTGCCCAGCGCGCCGGGTCACGGTTACCTGAAGACCGACACCGCCACGATGCTGCGGTTCCGTGCGGCGTACGTGTCCGGCCCGTACCAGGCGCCGGGGCAGGCGCAGCGCTCCACCCGGGCGCAGGTGCAGCGGCGGATCGTCCCGTACGGCATCGACTACGTGCCGGCGCCGGCGCTGCCGAGTCCGGCGGAGGCCACGCCGGAGCCGGAGCAGTCGGGCGACGGCAAGGCGGTGGCCATGCTGGACGTGCTGATCGACCAGCTCAAGGGCCGCGGCAAGCCGGCACACCAGGTCTGGCTGCCGCCGCTGGCCGAGCCGTCCGGGCTGGCCGAGCTGCTGCCGAAGCTGAGCGTGCACCCGACGTACGGCCTGACCACCGCCGACTGGCCGGGCCGCGGCCGGCTCGCCGTGCCGGTCGGCATCGTGGACCGCCCGTACGAGCAGCGCCGCGACCCGATGATGGTCGACCTGGCCGGGGCCGGCGGCAACGTGGTGATCGTCGGCGCGTCGCTGAGCGGCAAGAGCACGATGTTGCGCTCGATGCTGGCCTCGCTGGCGCTCACCCACACGCCGCGCGAGGTGCAGTTCTTCTGCCTCGACTTCGGTGGTGGCGCGCTGCGCAGCCTGGACGGGCTGCCGCACACCTCGGGCGTGGCGGGGCGGCGGGACACCGAGGCGGTCCGGCGGACGGTCGCCGAGGTGGTCGCGGTGATCGACGAGCGGGAGAACCGGTTCACCCAGCACGGCATCGACTCGGTGGCCAGCTACCGGCGCCGCCGCGCGGCCGGTGAGTTCGCCGACGACCCGTTCGGTGACGTCTTCCTCGTGGTGGACGGCTGGAACACGCTGCGCCAGGAGTACGAGGAGCTGGAGCAGACCATCACCAACCTGGCCAACCGGGGCCTCGGCTTCGGCGTCCACGTGGTGATCACGGCGGTGCGCTGGGCGGAGATCCGGATCAACATGCGGGACCTGCTCGGCACCAAGCTGGAGCTGCGGCTCGGTGACCCGTCGGAGTCGGAGATCGACCGGCGGGCCGCGCAGAACGTGCCGGTCGGCGCGCCGGGTCGCGGCCTGACCCGGGACAAGCTGCACTTCCTGACCGCGATCTCGCGGATCGACGGCAAGCGCGACATCGAGGACCTGACCGAGGCGTCGGTGGCGCTGGCCGGGCACGTCGCGGCGAACTGGCCGGGCCGTCCGGCGCCGAAGGTCCGGCTGCTGCCGCGCAAGCTGGCGGTCACCGAGCTGGCGAAGGTGGTCGACCGGTCCGTCCGGGGCATCCCGATCGGCGTCAACGAGTCGGCGCTCGCCCCGGTCTACCTGGACCTGGCGAGCGAGCCGCACCTGACCGTGTTCGGCGACGCCGAGTGCGGCAAGACGAACCTGCTGCGGCTGATCGCCCGGGGGATCGCCGAGCGGTACACCCCGGCCCAGGCGCGGCTGGTCATCGCCGACTACCGGCGCGGCCTGCTCGGCGCGGTCGAGGGGGACCACCTGCTCGACTACGCGCCGTCGAACCAGGTGTTCAGCCAGGGTCTCGGCTCGATCCGCAGCGCGTTGCAGAACCGGCTGCCCGGCCCGGACGTGACCACCGCGCAGCTGCGCGACCGGAGCTGGTGGAAGGGGCCGGACCTCTACATCCTGGTGGACGACTACGACCTGGTCGCCTCCGGCGGCAGCAATCCGCTCAGCGCGCTGCACGAGCTGCTGCCGCAGGCGCGGGACATCGGCCTGCACCTGATCGTCACGCGGCGGGTCGGTGGTGTGGCCCGGGCGCTGTACGAGCCGGTGCTGCAGCGTCTGCGTGAGCTGGACTCGCCGGGACTGCTCATGTCCGGCAGCCGGGAGGAGGGCGCGGTCTTCGGCAACCTGCGGCCGACCCCGCAGCCGCCGGGCCGGGGCACGCTGGTGCGCCGCCGCGACGGCCAGCAGCTGATCCAGACCGCCTGGACGGAACCGGTCTGACGGGACGGACGGCGGGCGTCACTTCCGGTAGCGTCGGCCCGATCGATCGTCGCGATTACGGGGAGAGCCGGAGTTGAGCAGCCCGTCGGGTATCGGTGGAGCCCTGGAGGGCCTGTTGCGGCAGGCGCAGGAGCAGCAGCGGCGGCTGGCCGAGCTCCAGCGGCAGCGTGCGGAGCTGCGGGTAACCGGGGAGAGCCCGGACGGGCTGGTGCGGGTGACCGTCGACGGCGACATGAAGGTCGGCGGCATCGAGCTGAACGCGCGGGCCATGCGGCTGGACAGCTTCTCCCTGGCCGAGTCGATGCAGGCCGCGATCGACGCCGCGTACGTGGCCTTCGAGGAGCGGCAGCGGGAGATGCTGGGCGAGATGCTCGGCGACTCCGAGACGGTCCGCCGGGCGCAGGACGGCACGCTGACCCCGGAGGACTGGTTCCGTCAGTTCGGGGTGGATCTGTCCGACCCGACCCGCAATCTGCGGCGCTGAGCGAGAGGGGACGACGATGCCGAACACCGTCGACGTCGACGCGATCCGGAAGGCGAGCCGAATGCTCGACGCTCCGGACGGGCCGATCCAGTACCTGCGCAACGTCGAGGCGCTGCTGGCCGAGGTCAAGCTGCCCGGCGGCGCACTGAGCTGGTTCGGCACCGGGGCGGTGGAGCGGCACAACGCGGCCGTGGACGGGCACCTCGACAACGTCCGCACCGGCGCGGAGCATCTGCGCAAGGCCGCCGCGCAGCTCGAACAGAGCGCGCAGAACTGGGAGAAGTCGGATCAGCCCTGGGTGGTCAAGTGACCGGCCGGGCCCGCCAGGGGAAGGACGCCTGATGCCACCGGAGATCCTCATCGCCAACGCCTCGGGGACGGTGACCGGCTCGGTGTCGGTCGCCCAGACCACGGCGCCGGTGCGGTCGGCCGCGGCCATCGCCCGGGGCAACCTGGTCTGGATCGCCGCCTCGGCGGCGCTGATCGGCACCATCCTCTACCTGGAGTCCTTCGACAACCAGCAGGTGAACGAGTCCATCAAGAAGTGGGACGAGGCGGCCCGCCTGCTCGGCGCGGACCAGTTCGGCGCGGCGATGGCGGCGGTCCCGCCGGAGGCGTCGGAGTGGGACTTCGACGACCGGGACGCGTTCGACCAGTTCATGCGCAAGCTCGGCGCGGAGATCAACTCGCTGGCCGAGGCGTTCGCCGCCAACCGGGACACGCTCACCGCGGCCCGGGACGCGTACAACGACGCGGTGTCCGGCCTGGCGCAGGCGCTCATGCCGATCCTGGTCGCGGTGATCGCCTCGATCGCGCTCCAGTTCTTCCCCGCGACCACCGCGCTGGCCCAGGCCATCGGCATCGCCGGCCTGGCCGCCACCGCCGCGATCCTGGTCCTGGTCTTCGGCGAGATCAGCGCGTTGCTGCACGCGCTGATGGCCGCGTTCCACACGGACAGCCGGTTCACGTTCACCGCGGACTCCCGGCCCGGCTGGGCGCCCGCCGGCTCCGACCCGGACATCAAGGACATCAAGATCGACTGGGTTCGGGACTCCGCGTTCTACAGGTGACGGGAGCGGGGCATGGACACTCTGATCTTCGTACTGTTCCTGTACGTCCTGCTGACCATTCCGGTCTTCGTGCTCCTGATGCTGTTCGCCGTGCTGACCCGCTCGGCGCGGCTGCGGCGGGCCGCCGAGGTGGTCTCGCTGAGCGCCTGCGCGGCGCTGCTGGTGCTGACGTTCGAGCGCGCGTTCGAGAAGCCGCTGCTGTGGATCGTGGTGGTACTGCTGGTCGCGGTGCTGGCCTTCGGTGTGTCGACGATCGTCAAAGCCGCACGTGAGCGGCCCTGACCTCGGGACGGACCGTCCAACTCGTACGGACAGCGCCGGATCGCCTTGCCGATTCCGGGCTGTCGGAGTACGTCGATGGGCCGGCAGGGCTGCGCGGGTTGGACATCGTCCGCTACGGTTCGGATGAAGTGTCCGTCGGTGGGGTGTGTTCGCCTTGCCGCGGGGGAGGGCGCGGCGGAACCGCCGCCACAAAAGACGGAAGGGTGTGAAGCATGGCGTTCGAGGTCAGTGCAGCGACTCTGCACACCGCCGCGAGTGACGTGCGGTCCACGCGCAGCGAGGTTGACGGTGAGCTCAAGAAGCTGTGGAACGTGGTCGACGACCTCGCGATGGCCTGGAAGGGCCAGGCGTCCACGGGCTTCCAGAGCCTGATGACTCGCTGGACCGAGGACACGAACAAGCTGCTGACCGCGATGGACAACATCGCGGACCTGCTCGACAAGTCGGGCACCACGCACCAGGTCAACGACGAAGAGCAGCAGCAGATGCTGGACAAGTTCCACGCTGCTCTCAACCCGTGATCCGCGAAGACAGGCAGAGGAGGAATCGATGAGCATCAAGGTTGACTACGCTGTTCTGGAGAGCAGCAACCAGCAGATGCAGGCCATCTCGCGGATCATCGACGAGAAGCTGGACACGCTGCGGGCGATGCTGACCAAGCTCGAGTGGGAGGGCCAGGACCGGGCCGCCTACCAGCAGCACCAGGCCCAGTGGGACGCCGCCGTGCGGGACATCAACAAGGTCCTGAACGAGATCGGCGGCGCGGTGGGCATCGCGCGCGAGAACTACATGACCACGGAGATGAGCAACTCCAAGGTCTGGGGCAGCTGACCCCCGATCGGTCCACGACGGCTCCGCTCCGGCTCGTGCCGGGCGGAGCCGTCGTGTATTCGGGCCCTGTCTCGTGTATTTCCGGCCCGGCCGTGCGGCGCGAGGCGACCGGTCAGGCGTCCTGCGGGACGTCCCGCCGGCCGGGGCGCCATCCGCGTCGCCGGCCGCGGGTCAGGATCGGCCGCAGCGTCAGCAGGACCCCGGCGAGCAGCCCGCCGACGACGGCGACCCAGATCGCGACGGTGCGCTGCCAGGCCAGCGGATCGGTGGGCGGCGCCGGCGGCGGCATGGCGCCCAGCGGCGGGTCCGTGCGGGTGCCGAGCAGGCTGGTCACCGCTCGGTAGGGGTTGACCATCCCGTGGCCGACGTCGGCGTTGTGCCCGTCGGGCGGGTTGTCGGCGGTGCGGGTCAGCCGGTAGGCGACCTCGTCGGCGCTGATGTCGGGGTGCGCGGCCCGCACCAGCGCGGCGACACCGGAGACGTACGCGGTGGCGAAGCTCGTGCCGCCCTGCGGCTCGGCCCGGTAGCCGGACCCCTGCGGCGCGGGCCCGAGGATGTTCAGCCCGGGGCCGGCGATGTCCACATAGTCCCCGCGGACCGAGCTGCCGACGTGGCCGCCCTGCTCGTCCACACCGGCGACGGCGATGACCCCCGGGTACGCGGCCGGATAGGCCGGCCGGTCCTCCCGGTTCTCCTGCCGGTTGCCGGCGGAGGCGACGACCACCACGTCCTTGCCGAGCGCGTACTGCACCGCCGATTTCAGCTGCGGGTCGTCGAGCGTGACCAGGGACAGGTTGATCACGTCGGCGTCGTTGTCGACCGCCCAGCGGATCGCCTTGCCGATCTCGCCCGGCACGTCCGGGTCGAAGTTCTCCTTGTTCTCGGCCAGCACGCGCAGCGGCAGGATGCGGGCCTCCGGCGCGATGCCGGTGTACGGCGAGCCGGTGCCCTCCCGCCCGGCGATGATGCCGGCCACCATGGTGCCGTGCCCGACCAGGTCACACTGGCCCTGAAGCCGGACGAGCTGGTTGAAGTCCTCGCCGGGGAGCACCCGCCCGCGCAGCAGGGGATGCGACGGTGAGACCCCGGAGTCGATCACGGCGACGGTGATCCCCGCGCCCTTGCCGACCCGCCACGCGGAGGCCGGGTCGAGGCGGCTCAGCGCCCACGGCGTCTCGGTGGGCGCGGGGCCGCCGGTCGGCCCGCACTTCGGGGCGGCCACGGCGGGCGCGGGCACCGCCAGCGCGCCGCCGAGCAGGGCGGCTGCCGCCGCTGCCGAGAGGACGGTCCGGATCGGGTGTCCGGCCCGGGCGCGCCCTTTTGTCGCGCCCGGCCGCAAGCTGTCGCGCACGCGGTGAGATTACCGTCGCGCCGGCCCGCGCGGGCGCACGCGGTAGCGGGAACCGGTCACCGGTCGGCGGTGACGTCCCCGGCCGGCTCGGCGGCGAAGAGGGCCAGCAGGGCGCCGACCTGCTGGTCGGCCTCCGCCGGGTGCCGGAAGCGTCCCTTCGGGTTGATCGTGTACTCGTTGCGCCGCCCCACGCGGGTGCGCCGCAGGTATCCCCCGGCTTCCAGGTCTGCGACGATGGCCTGGGCCGCCCGCTCGGTGACGCCCACCTCGTCGGCCACGTCCCGCAGCCGCGCCGTGGGGTTGCGCGCGATCGCCAGCAGCACATGTCCGTGATTGGTGAGGAAGGTCCAGTTGCGGCGGCTCCCGTCCTCACCTGGTGTCGTCGCCATGGTGGCCATGCTATGGCCATCGACGCTGCCGACCCGAATCGGACGCGGGCCGGCACGGGAAAGTATGAAATGCGTATCACGAATCTTGACGTGCCCCTGACGCCGTGTGACCGTGAAGTCGCGAGGCCGTCCGGCCTGGTCGTTCCGCAGGTAGACGAGGTGAGGCAGATGACGCCGAGAAGCCCGGAGCAGGCGCTCGCCGAGCTGCGTGCCGGCAACCACCGGTTCGTCACCGGTGTGCCGCAGCATCCGAATCAGGACGCCGGGCACCGGGCGGCGGTGGCCGACGGCCAGCACCCCTTCGCGGTGATCGTCGGCTGCTCCGACTCGCGGCTCGCCGCGGAGATCATCTTCGATCGGGGTCTCGGTGACCTCTTCGTGGTGCGTACCGCCGGGCACACCGCCGGGCCCGAGGTGCTCGGCAGCGTCGAGTACGCGGTCACCGTGCTGGGCACGCCGCTCGTGGTGGTGCTCGGGCACGACTCCTGCGGCGCGGTCCAGGCCGCCCGGGAGGGGGTCCGGACCGGCGCCGCTCCGGCCGGGCACCTGGGAGCGGTGGTGGACGCGGTCTCGCCCAGCCTGCTGCGCGCCGCCCGGCAGGGCATCGACGACCTCGACGGCATCATCGACGTCCACATCGCGCAGACCGTGGAGACGCTGCTGGCCCGGTCCTCCGTGCTGGCCGAGCGGGTCGCGGCGGGCCGGTGCACGGTGGCGGGGATGTCGTACCGGCTCTCCGGCGGCGAGGTGCGGACAGTGGCGCAGGTCCCGGCGTCACTGCCCGCTCCCTCGTCGCCGGCGGACGCGGACGCGGCGCTGGCCGGCTGACCGGAGCGCCGGACGACGAAGGGGCCGCCCACGGGGGCGGCCCCTTCTTGCTGCGTCCAGGTCAGAGCATCGACATGTGGACGTGGTCGGTGTGGTTCGACGGCCCGCTGTACGACCTCCAGCCGGTGGCCGGGAACCAGATCTGCCGGTTCCAGATCACGTAGTAGATGCCCAGCCGGTCGGCGTTGCGGATGAGGAAGGCGGCCACGTCGTTGCCGTACTTGCGGGTGTCGTTGTTGTGCCAGGGTGAGAAGCCGCTGTTCTGCAGCGACCAGTCGCACGCCTTGCCCTTGGGGTGCTCCCACGGCCCGCCCGGCCGGTAACAGCCCACGAAGCGCGTGTAGCCGGCGCGCCGGACCTCCTTGTAGGCGTGCAGCGTCCGCGGCGTGATGCAGCCCGAGGTGGTCGGGTCGTTCTCGCTGCACGACTCGGCCTTCCAGCCGCCGTCGGCGGTGCGGCCGGGGCCGATCTTGGCGACCGGTGAGGTGGCGTCGACCAGGCCGCCGGTGAAGCCGAGGCCGCCGACGAGCTTGAGGGCGCGTTCGGCCTGCACCTTCTCGCGCTCCATCGCGTTCTTCTGCTTCTCCTGCTCGCGCACCTCGGCGTCGAGCGCGATCTTGGCCGTCTCGGCGCGGTTCTTGACCGCGTTGATGGCGGCCAGGCGCTGCGCGTTGAGGAGGTTCAGCTCGTCCAGGGCGTTGACGCGGCGGACGAACGAGTCGGGCGAGTTGCTCTCCAGCAGCATCGCCATCGCGCCCATCCGGCCGGTCCGGTAGGACTGGGCGGCGAGCTGGTTGACCTGCGGGCTGAGCGCCTCGAGTTCGGCCTGTGCCGCCTGTACCTCGGCGGCCAGCCGCCGCTGGCGGTCCTGCGACTTGGCCAGCTTCGCCTTCGCCTGGAGGAAGTTCCGGTTGGCGCTGTCGATCGCCTCGGTGATGAGCGGTGGTTCGCCGTCCTCCTCGTGCCCGGACGGCTTCGGGGCCGCCGCGGCGGGGGCCGCCGTCGCCGAGTTCGGCCCGGCCAGCACTGCCAGCGAGGCCAGCACGGCCACCAGGGGTGTCAGCCAGCGGCGCAGGGGTGGCGTCACAGTGTTCCCTTCCGTCGGCCGCCGACCGGGTTAGCTGACGGGTTCGGGACGGAAGTGGCCCCTACCGCTCGCGCGGATTCACCCCATGTACCTGGTTCCCCGGCTCGCCCGCAGGCGATTGGGCGGCGGCACCGCTGGCGCCGGTGCGCGCCTTCGGCGGTGACCGGCAGCGAGGTTACCCGACAGCACTCCTGCGGATCTACGTCCGGAAGCCGACCAATAGCGAGATTTCGCCGTGGCGCACCGTGACCAGCGTCGCGTTTGAAATCGATGGTCACCGTGCGGAGTGTCACCATGTCGCCTCCGTACTCTTTCCGCCGCCGAGCGCCTCCAGCGCGTCGTCGCGTCCGGCCGGCGGACGGGGCGGCGGGGGTACGGGCGACGCCGGCTCCGGACCGGGCGCGCGCCGTCCGGCGGTGGTCACGATCGCGGCCAGTGCGGTCGTCAGCGGTACGGCGGCGATCAGGCCGAGCGTGGCCACCGCGCTGCGGACGATCTCCTGGGCGAGGAACTCGCTGGTGAGGATCTGGCTCACCGGGCGGGAGTCGGCGACCAGCAGGAGCAGCAGTGGCAGCGACGCGCCCGCGTACGCCAGCACGATGGTGTTGACGGTGGACGCGATGTGGGCCCGGCCGACGCGGGTCGCCGCCCGGTAGAGCTGCCGCCGGGACAGCCCCGGGTTGGCGTGCGCGAGTTCGGTGACGGTGGCCGCCTGGGTGACGGTGACGTCGTCCAGCACGCCCAGCGAGCCGATGATGATGCCCGCCAGCAGCAGTCCGTGCAGGTCCACGTCGCCCTGGAACATGGACAGGGTGGTGGCGTCCTCGCTGCCGAAGCCGGTCAGGTGGGTGGCGGACGTGGCGAGCAGGCCGAGCACGCCGGTGATCACCAGGCTGCCGAGCGTGCCGAGCACCGCCACCGACGTCTGCGCGGTGATCCCGTGCGTCAGGTAGAGCACCACGAACATGATCAACGCGGCGCCCACGATCGCCACCAGCAGCGGCGGCTGGCCGCCACCGATGCCGGGCAGCACGAAGCCGAGCAGGATGGCGAAGCTGGCCGCCAAGCCGCCGAGCGCGGCGAGCCCGCGCCAGCGGCCGAACGCCACGATCGCGGCGGCGAAGAGCACCAGCAGCCAGATCAGCGGTGTGCCGCGCTGGTGCTCGGCGATGTTGTAGGACTTCATCGAAGGGTCGGCCGGGTCGATCAGCTCGACCAGGACGATCTTGTCGCCGACCTCGACCCGGGGCGCGCCCGGTCCGGCCGGGAGCGGCGTCTCGACCTGCCGTCCCGCGTCCGGGCCCTGCTCGGCGGCGACGGTCGCGGTGCCGCAGGGGCCGCCCGCGCCCTCCGGGGCCTCCGGCGTCGGCGGGCAGGGTTCGGTGACCACCCGGGTCACGGTGCCGTGGTAGCGGGGGACGTCCGCGCCGCCGACCGGCTCCCGGTCCTGCCGGGGCCAGAGCACCAGCGCGGCGATCACGGTGAGCGCGAACAGCGGCACCACCACGGCGACGAGCAGCCGCCGTACGCCCGGTGGCGTGGGCGGTGCGGGGCGGGTGTGGTCGGCACCCAAGGCGTCTCTCCCAACGGTCGCGGCGACGCCTGGTCCGCCGGACCGGTCTGGTCACCGGGCCGGCGCGGACGTGTCGACCACGTCCGGGTCGTCGCCCCGACATGGTAGGCAGCCCGGCTGGGTGCTCCCGGACACCGTGACCGGTGACGCGCGCCCCGCGCGGGTCAGGCCAGTCCGGCCCGGCGTCGCCGGTACTCGTCCTCGTCGATCTCGCCGCGGGCGTACCGCTCGTCGAGGATGCGCCGGGCCGCCGTCGGCCCGGACCGCTGCGGGCCGGTCCACCGCACGGCCAGCCAGAGGAGCCCTGCCAGCACCGCCAGCACCGCCAGGGACCAGATCCACATCCAGCCCATCATCGGGCTCTGCCACATCATCGGGCCGCCCTCCGTCCGTCACCGCGGGTCCGCCGGGGCCGGCCTGCCCGCCACTTCGACGGTACGGCCGCACGGGCGCGTCGGCGCGGGTCGATGTGCCCTGCTCGGAGGGGCGGAGGTCCCGTTCAGCCGCGCTTCATCAGGCGGCCGACGGCGGCCATCATCTCGGTCGCCATCTCGTCGGCCCGGCCCTCGGCGGCGCCCTCGTGCATGCAGTGCCGCGCGTGCCCGTCGAGCAGGCCGAGGCCGACCTTGTCCAGCGCCGCCTGGATGGCCGAGATCTGGGTCAGCACGTCGATGCAGTAACGGTCGTCCTCGACCATCTTCTCGATGCCACGGACCTGACCCTCGATCCGGCGGAGCCGGGCGAGGAGCTGGTCCTTGCTGGCGGTGTAGCCCCGGGTCGGGCTGGACGGAGCGGTCATGAGAACGAGGATAGCGTACCCCTCGGGGGTATGCTAACGTTCCGGCTGTACCCCCAGGGGGTATGAGATCGGAGGGCGACATGGAGAGCACCTACCAGGTGAGCGGCATGACCTGCGGCCACTGCGTCAACTCGGTGAGCACCGAGCTGAGCGCGCTTCCGGGCGTCACCGGCGTCCAGGTCGACCTGGCCACCGGCCGGGTCACCGTCACCAGTCAGAACCCGCTGGACACGGACGCCGTCCGCGCGGCGGTCGACGAGGCCGGCTACGACCTCGTCGGTGCGTGACGGGTCCACGGGACCCGCAGAACCGAGGAGAAACCATGAACACGGCGACGAAGCTCAGCGGCTTCGCGCTCGGCCTCGTGGCGGTCTTCGGCGCGGCGTACGGGATCGGCAACCTGGCCGATCCCGTCGCCCCGGCCGCCGAGACCCGCCACGACGACAGCGGCAGCGACCACGGGACCGGCGACACCGGTCACGGTGACGAGAACGGCGCCGACGCGCACCTGCCCGGCGGGCTGCTCGTCTCCGAAGGCGGCTACACGCTCCAGCCCGCCACCGCGCCGGCCGGGCAGTTCGCCTTCCGGATCACCGGCCCGGACGGCACGCCGGTCACCCGCTTCGAGGTGGCCCACGACAAGCGCATGCACCTGATCGTCGCGCGCCGGGACCTGTCCGGCTTCCGGCACGTCCACCCGGAGATGGCCGGCGACGGCACCTGGCGGGTCGCCTCCCCGCTCGACGGCCCCGGGGTGTGGCGGGCGTTCGCCGACTTCACGCCCGAAGGCGGCGAGCCGCTGACCCTCGGCCTGGACGTCACGGTCCCCGGCGAGCTGGCCGCCCGGCCGCTGCCGGCGCCGGTGACCAGCACCACCGTCGACGGTTACACAGTCACCCTGACCGGCACGCCGGAGCCGGGCCGGACCAGCCGGCTCACGCTCTCCGTCAGCCGCGACGGGAGACCGGTCACCGACCTTCAGCCCTACCTCGGCGCGTACGGGCACCTGGTGGCGCTGCGGCAGGGCGATCTGGCGTACCTGCACGTGCACCCGGAGGGCACACCCGGCGACGGGCGCACCCCCGCCGGTCCGGCGATCACGTTCGCCGCCGAGGTGCCCTCGGCCGGGGCGTACCGTCTCTACCTGGACTTCCGGCACGGCGACGCGGTGCACACCGCCGAATTCACCGTCCTGGCCGGCGACCGGACCGCGCCGGTATCCACCACCGCACCGACCCCGGACGCCGGACACGGCACGCCGGGGCACGGGCACAGTTGAGCGCCGGAGGTGCCGCGATGACTGCCACGGGAAAGACGCTGTCCACCGCGCCGAACCTGATTGAACTGGCGATCGGCGGGATGACCTGCGCGTCCTGTGCCGCCCGGATCGAGAAGAAGCTCAACCGGATGGACGGCGTCGAGGCGACAGTGAACTACGCCACCGAGAAGGCCACCGTCCGGTACGCCGACGACATCGCGCCGGCCGACCTGATCGCCACCGTCGAGAAGACCGGTTACACCGCCGTGGTGCCGCCCCCGCCCGAGCAGGCGGCCGCAGCGGCCGGGGAGCCGGCGGACGAGCTGCGTGTCGCGCGTACCCGGCTCTGGGTCTCCGCCGTGCTCACGCTGCCGGTGATCGTGCTCGCCATGGTCCCGGCCTGGCAGTTCGACTACTGGCAGTGGGCCTCGCTCACGCTGGCCGCCCCCGTGGTGGTCTGGGGCGGGCTGCCGTTCCACCGCGCCGCGCTGGTCAACCTGCGGCACGGCGCGGCGACCATGGACACGCTCGTCTCGCTGGGCACGCTCGCCGCGTTCGGCTGGTCGCTCTGGGCGCTGTTCCTCGGCGACGCCGGCATGCCCGGGATGAAGCACCCGTTCAGCCTCGACATCACCCGGGGCGACGGCGCCGGCAACATCTACCTGGAGGCCGCCGCCGGGGTGACGGTGTTCATCCTGGCCGGGCGGTACTTCGAGGCCCGCTCCAAGCGCACCGCCGGGGCGGCGCTGCGCGCCCTGCTCGAACTCGGGGCCAAGGACGTCGCGGTGCTGCGCGGCGGCCAGGAGGTCCGGGTCCCGGTCGACCGGCTCGCGGTCGGCGACCGGTTCGTGGTCCGGCCCGGCGAGAAGATCGCCACCGACGGCGTGGTCGAGGAGGGCACCTCGGCCGTCGACGCCAGCATGCTCACCGGCGAGTCGGTGCCGGTCGAGGTGGGGACGGGCGACACCGTGACCGGCGCGACCGTGAACGCCGGTGGCCGGCTGGTCGTCCGGGCCACCCGGGTCGGCGGCGACACCCAGCTCGCCCAGATGGCACGGCTCGTGAAGCAGGCGCAGACCGGCAAGGCGGCCGTGCAGCGGCTCGCCGACCGGATCTCCGGCGTCTTCGTGCCGATCGTGATCGCGCTGGCCGCCGGCACGCTCGGCTGGTGGCTCGGCACCGGCTCCGGTACGACCGCCGCGTTCACCGCCGCGGTGGCCGTGCTGATCATCGCCTGCCCGTGCGCGCTCGGCCTGGCCACGCCGACCGCGCTGCTCGTCGGCACCGGACGCGGCGCGCAGCTCGGGGTGCTGATCAAGGGGCCGGAGATGCTGGAGTCCACCCGCCGGGTCGACACCGTGGTGCTGGACAAGACCGGCACCGTCACGACCGGCCGGATGGCGCTGGCCGAGGTGCTGCCAGCCGACGGCGAGGACGCCGACGAACTGCTCCGGGTGGCCGGCGCGCTGGAGGCCGCCTCCGAGCACCCGATCGCGCGGGCCGTCGCCGAGGCCGCGGCCGAAGCCGGACCGCTGCCGCCGGTCGGCGGGTTCGCCAACGCCGAAGGGCTGGGCGTGACCGGCACCGTGGACGGCCGGACCGTGGTGGTCGGCCGGGCACGGCTGCTGCGCGAGCGGGGTCTCGACGTACCCGAGGAGATCGCGCGGGCCGCGACCGGCGCGGAGGCCGCCGGCCGGACGGCGATCCTGGCCGGCTGGGACGGGCGGGCCCGGGGCGTGCTCGCGGTGGCCGACGCGGTGAAGCCGACCAGCCGGACGGCCGTCGCGCGGCTGCGCGAACTGGGGCTCACCCCGGTGCTGCTCACCGGCGACAACGCCACGGTGGCGAAGGCGGTGGCCGCCGAGGTCGGCATCGACGAGGTGATCGCGGAGGTGCTGCCCGCCGAGAAGGTCGCGGTGGTCGAGCGGCTGCAGGGCGAGGGCCGGGTGGTCGCGATGGTCGGCGACGGGGTCAACGACGCCGCCGCGCTGGCCCGGGCCGACCTCGGGCTGGCCATGGGCACCGGCACCGACGCGGCCATCGAGGCCGCCGACCTGACGCTGGTCCGGGGTGACCTGACCGCCGCCGCGGACGCCATCCGGCTCTCCCGGCGCACGCTGGCGATCATCAAGGGAAACCTGTTCTGGGCGTTCGCCTACAACGTCGCGGCGCTGCCGCTGGCGGCCGCCGGGCTGCTCAACCCGATGCTCGCCGGGGCGGCGATGGCCTTCTCGTCGGTCTTCGTGGTGGGCAACAGCCTGCGGCTGCGGCGCTTCCGCCCGATCGGGTGAGGGGATTGGGCGGGCGGTCGACGGGGTAACCAGTTGTCGTCAGGCAATCGCATCAGTGGAGGTCATCATGGGTCTCGACGACAAGATCGACAACACGTCGCAGGACGTCTCCGGCAAGGTCAAGGAGGGCGTCGGCCGCGCCACGGACAACGAGCGCCTGGAGGCCGAGGGCCGCAACGACCAGGCCGGCGCCAAGCTCAAGCAGGCCGCCGAGAAGATCAAGGACGCCTTCAAGAGCTGACGTACGCGACGCACACCCACCGGGTCGGCCCACGGG
The DNA here is from genome assembly GCF_001652995.1 of Micromonospora sp. NBRC 110037. NCBI lineage: Bacteria > Bacillati > Actinomycetota > Actinomycetes > Micromonosporales > Micromonosporaceae > Micromonospora > Micromonospora sp. NBRC 110037. Next base: position 101,402 of record NZ_BBVA01000012.1, on the reverse strand, counting down.
CCGGCCCGGCGTGCTGTCCGGGCGCGGATCAGCGCGGCCCGTCACCGGCCAGGCGGGCGGCGCGGGCCTGCAGGTACCGCCGTTCCGGCAGGCTCGTGGTGGCCCGGGCGGCGGCCAGGTACGCGGCCCGCGCGTCCGCCCGGTCCCCGGCCAGGTCGAGCAGATGCGCGCGGACAGCGGTGAGCCGGTGGTGGCCGGCGGTCCGGCCGTCGGCGTCGAGCGGCTCCAGCAGCGCGAGCCCGGCGCGCGGGCCGTCCACCATGGCCACCGCGACCGCCTGGTTCAGCGTGACCATCGGGTTCGGCGCGAGGTGGGCCAGCACCCGGTAGAGCGAGACGATCTGCGGCCAGTCGGTGGTCCCGGCGGTGGGCGCCTCCGCGTGCACCGCCGCGATGGCCGCCTGCACCTGGTACGGGCCCGGCGACGACCAGGTCAGCGCCTCGGTCACCAGCGCCACCCCCTCCTCGATCGCAGCCCGGTCCCACCGGCCGCGGTCCTGCTCGGCCAGCGGCACCAGCTCGCCGTCCGGCCCGGTACGCGCCGCCCGGTGCGCGTCGGTGAGCAGCATCAGCGCCAGCAGCCCGGCCACCTCCCCGTCGTCCGGGAGCAGCCGGCGCAGCTCCCGGGCCAGCCGGATCGCCTCGGCGGTCAGCTCCGCCCGGTGCAGCGCCTCGCCGCTCGACGCCGCGTACCCCTCGTTGAAGACCAGGTAGAGCACGCGCAGCACCGCGCCCAGCCGCTCGTCCCGGTCGGCCGGCGAGGGCAGCGTGAAACGCGCGCCGGCCGCCTCGATCCGCTGCTTCGCGCGCCGGATCCGCTGGCTCATGGTCGCCTCCGGCACCAGGTACGCGCGGGCGATCTCGGCGGTGCTCAACCCGCCCACCGCACGCAGCGTGAGCGCCACCTGCGCGCTGACCGGCAGCGCCGGATGACAGCAGAGGAACAGCAGCCTCAGCGTGTCGTCCCCGCCGGGCGGCTCCTCGTCGGCGGGCGGCGCGACAGTCGCGTACGCGGGCTGCCGGACCGCCACCGCGACCTCGCGTGCCCGGCGGGCGTGCTCACCGCGCCACTCGTCGGTGAGCCGGCGGGTGGCGACGGTGACCAGCCACGCTCGGGGATGGTCCGGCAGGCCCTGCTCCGGCCACTGCACGGCGGCGGCCAGCAGCGCCTCCTGGACCGCGTCCTCGCAGGCGTAGAACTGGCCGTGCCGGCGCACGAGCACGCCGAGGACCTGCGGCGCGAGCGTGCGCAGCAGGTCCTCGACCGCAGGTGAGGTCACATCTCCGTCCCGGCCTGCTCCATCACCGCTCGCACCTCCAGCACGCCGAAACCGTGCCGCACGTCCGGCCAGCGCGCGGCGATCTCGGCAGCCCGCTCCGGGGTCTCGCAGTCGACGGTCAGGTAGCCCGCGAACTGCTCCTTGCTCTCCACGAACGGCCCGTCGGTGATCTCGGTGCCGCCACCGGCGGCCGGACGGGCCGTACGGGCCTGCGACGGGTGCGCCAGCGCCTCACCGCCGACCAGCTCACCGGACTCGGACAGCTCCTTCATGATCTCGTCGACCTCGCCGAAGATCGCGTTGCGTTCCGCCTCGGACAGCTCCTCCACGAAGCCGGGCCGGTTCCAGATCAGCAGCATGTACTTCACCGTGCACTCCTCGGGTTCGGGCCACCGTCGGTGGCGCCTCGCAGACGGGTCGGAGCCGGTCCGCCCGAACCGACATCATCGGCCAGGAAGTCAGCGAGAACCGCGCACCGGGCGGCGTGCCGGGCGGCCCGGATCGAGCGAGGCGCGGTCGGCGGCGCTGGTGCCGGAGACCCAGCCCTGTTCGTCGCGCACCTGGAGCCGGTGCCGCGTGGTGCCGGGAAAGAGCTGGTCGACCCGCTCCCGGACGGCGTCCGAGCGGGCCGCGAGCACCGGCAGCAGGCGGTCGTCGTCGCTCTGTCCGGCCGCCGCCGCGCTGGCCTCCCGCAGCCGGTCGCCGATCCGCAGCGCGAACGCGTTGAGGAACGACTCGTCGTAGCCCTTGGTGCGCCGCCCGCCTGCCTTTCCGCGCTCGCGCCGGCCGCGCAGCATCGCGGCGGTGGCCTGCACCAGCAGCGAGGTGTGCAGCAACTCCACCGCCGCCAGGTCGGCCGGGAAGCCGAGCACGGTGGCGAAGCCCAGGTCGTCGGACCAGACCGACTCGCACCGGTTCGCCGCCGCCACCTCCTGGACCAGCAGCGCCTTCGCCGCCGCGTACGGGGCGTCGACCCCGATCCGGACGCCGCCCGGACCGCCGGAGCGCTCGGCGGCGGCGTCGAGCAGCGCCGCGTCGATGCTGTGCCGGGCCATCAACTCCTGCGCCTTGGCGGTGAACGCCTCCGCCTCGGCCGGGTAGGCGGTCGACTCGGCCTTGGCGAGCAGCGCGCGTACCCGGTCGAGCATCCGGGAGCCGCTCGGCGTCGCGGTGGCGGGTGCGGTGCCCGCCGAGCCGGGCGGCGGCCGGAGCGCCGCGATCGGCGGCAGCCCCGCCACCAGGACGAGCGCGTCGACCGCGTCCCGCAACGTGGTGATCCGGTCGCCGTCGGCGCGCCGGTCCAGCCAGCCCGCGTCGCCGTCCCAGGTCGCGCCCAGGTCGGTGAGCTGTGCGTCGAACCAGTCCGGGACCGGCGCCGGCAGCGTGCGCCGCTGTGCGGCCATGGCGTCGCGCAGCAGGCGGGCACCGCGCGGGGTCAGCCGCCGGACGGCGAGCCGATCCAGGTCGGCGGGCTGCCAGCCACGCGGCCAGAGCCGGCCCACGTCCCGCGTGAGCCGGGCGAGCAGCGCCGCGTCCACCGCCGCGCCGTCGGCCACCACCAGCCCGTCGAGGGCCCGCTCGGCGGCGCGTACGTCGGTGCCGCGCGCCGTCGCGACGGCGTCGTCGAGCAGTCGGTCGGCTGGTGACACGGGTGGCTCTCCCTGAACTCCGGCAGGCGGCCTCTCGCTCACCCCGGCACCGACGGTACCCGGCCGGCCCGTTCAACCGTCCGGGCCTGCCGTCCGTACTCCTGCCCGAGCGCGTGGGGGCGACGGACGGAGATCGACGTGGGCGGGTACGACCGAGGGCTGCACCGGCGACGGCAGAGGCCGCGATCACTGCGCATCCTGGCGGTGGTCCTGGTCGGGGCCGCGCTCGCCGCCGGCGGATACGCCGCCCGGCACCCGGACCTGCTGGACCGCCTCGACGTGCGGCGGACCGTGCAGGCGGCGGCACCGACCCCGCCGGACGCGCGTCCCGCGCCGACGACGGTGCCGACGCCGGTCCCGGCGGCCGGGCGGGTGGTACCCGGCATCGTCTACCCGACCCGGGGCGGCGGCACCTTCCGCACCGCCGACACCGTCGGCGCGGTGGCCGGGCGCTCCGGCGAACTGCTGCGCTACCGGGTCGCCGTCGAGGACGGCATCCGCAACGTGGACGTGGAACGCTTCGCCAGTGAGGTCGCGGCGACGCTCGCCGACCGGCGGGGCTGGACCGGCGACGGCCGGTGGCGGCTGCAACGGGTGGGCCGCGACGACCGCGCCGACTTCACGGTGCTGCTCACCACGCCGGTGACCCGGGGACGGCTCTGCGGCGACCCGAGCGACACCTACACGTCCTGCCGCAACGGCGACCGGGTGGTGATCAACGTGGCCCGCTGGGTGTACGGGGTGCCGCACGTGGCCGACCTCTCCCGCTACCGGGAGTACCTGCTCAACCACGAGGTCGGCCACCGGCTGGGCCGGGGACACGAGCTGTGCCCCCGGGCCGGCGGTCCGGCGCCGGTGATGGTGCAGCAGACGCTCGGGCTGCACGGGTGCACGCCGAACCCGTGGCCGATCGTGGGCGCCGAACCGCTCACCGGACCGCCCGGCCAGTACGACGACCCCGTCCCGGCCGGCGACCGCTGAACCGGCGGCGGGCCGTCAGCGGGAGAACGCGGCCCAGATGTTCTTGGTGGCGTCGGTGGCGTACCAGCCGACGTCGAGCGAGACCGACTGGGCCAGGAACAGCCCTCGCCCGCCCGAGTCGGTCGGGCTGATGTCGGTCAGCTCCGGCACCGAGCTGACGTCGTGGTCGGCGACGTCCAGCAGGAACCGGTCGTCGGTGGCGAGCAGCGTGACGATGGTCGGCGGCCGTCCGTGCCGCAGCGCGTTGCTGGCCAGCTCGGTGGCGACCAGCACGACCAGGTGCGGCACCTCGTCCAGGTCCTCGCCCTGCACCAGCCCGTGCCGGTTCAGCGCGTCCCGCAGCGAGGCGCGCAGACCGCGTAGATCCTCGGGACTGTCCAGCACCCATTGCTCCAGCTCAGTGGCCTCCGGCGGCGGAGGCGAGGTGCGCAACTGTCCCATGATCTGTCTTTACCCTGCGTAGCCGTTCGTTAAGCAGCTCACCGGCGCAGCAGCGCGAACACTCCCCACCCCAGGTACTCGCGCTGGAAACGGACGTATCGCAGCGGATCCTCGGTCAGCTCCCGGCGCAGCTCCGGAGCCAGTTCGTCGTCCGGATTGGCGTCCAGCCAGCGACGCAGGTTCAGCCAGTGCGCGGCGGCGTACCGGTCCCAGCTGTCCTGGTCGGCGAGGACCATCTCGACCAGGTCCCAGCCGCACTCGCCGAAGAGCCGGACCAGACCGGGCAGATCCTGAAACTCGTCCCGGGACCGGGCGTGCGACCCGGTGACGGCCTCCTCGTCCGGCGGGTCACGCCGCCAGTAGGGCTCCCCGACGAGCGCCATGCCGCCCGGCCGCAGCGCCCGGCCGAGCAGCTCCAGCGTGCCCGGCACCCCGTCGCCGATCCAGGTGGCGCCGACGCAGGCGGCCACGTCGACCGGCCGCTCCGGCGAGTACGCAGCCGCGTCGCCGTGCACGAAACGTACCCGGTCGGTGACGCCGAGTTCGGCGGCGCGTTCCCGGGCGGCGGCGGTGAAGGCGCTGCTGATGTCGACGCCGGTGCCGGTGATCCCGTGGTCGCGGGCCCAGGTGCAGAGCAGCTCGCCCTTGCCGCTGCACAGATCGAGCAGCTCGTCACCGGGGCGCAGCCGGATCGCGCGGCCCAGCGTGGCCAGCTTGACGTCGTCGAACGGGTTGAGGATCCGCAGGTCGCCCTCGCGGATGGTGAACTGGCGCGGCAGGTCCGGTGCTGTCATCCGGGGAGCGTCCCGCCGTACGGCCGGCGGTGGCAACCAATTTGCGTCTGTGCTGCTCCGGGTCTCCTGCGGTACGGTCACGGCATGGTGGTCGAGGAACACTGGTGGAACGGCGTCAGCAACCCTCGCGGACGGCGCGACGTCTACATCCGCACCGACGGAAGCCAGTGGCAGGTCCAGGCGCAGATCGGTGGGGCCAGCGGCCGGTCCCGCATCCAGCAGTGCCCGAGCCGCGGCTCGGCGAGCATCCTCGCCGGGGCGTGGCGGGCGAGCGGCTCCGGCTGGCGGGCGATGCCCCGCTGACCGCGCGCTCAGTCACGAGGCCCGTGCACCGCGCGATCGACGGGTGACCCGGCGGCGTGAAACCGTCGTAAACCGCGCTGATCCCGCCGGCCGTCACGGGCTCCGCGACGCCTCGCACCACCCTGCTCGCAGCCGTCGAGCACCCGCAGCACCGCCTTCACGTCCACCTGCGCGTCGGTGAGCGGCAGCCGGTAACCGGTGGCGGTCCGGACGATCAGGTCGGCGCCCAGCTCGTCCGACAGCATGGTCAGTTCGGTGGTCACCGGGCCAGCGTAGGCGGCGGACCGGCCCGTCACGGTCCCCGCGCCGGGCGGTCCGTGAAGGCGGCGTGAAAAGTCCCGGCCCGCCCGTACCGGATCCGTCAAAGCCGTCGACCGTGCCCACCCGGCCCGGCTGGTATGGCCCGCGAGGGACGTACCGACGCGGGAGGCGGACATGGGACGAGAACGGGCGGACGGGTGCACCGGATTCCGGGTGGCCGCCGGCGCCGTCGTGGTGGTCGGCGCGGCGCTGGTGGCGGCCGGGGTGTTCACACCCGACGAGCGACCCGGGCGGGTCCTGGTGATGGCGGGCGTCGTCGGGGCGTACGCCGCTGTGGTGGCCGATCTGCGCGCGGTCGCGGCGGTGGCCGCGCTGGGTGCGGCGGTCTTCGTCGGGTTCCTCGCCCACCGCTACGGCGAGCTGACCGGCCCGGGTGACGCCTGGTCCCAGGCCGTGCCGATCGGGTTCGCCGCGGTGCTCGGCACCGGCTACCGGCACCTCCGGTCGATCGGGGCCGAGGCCCGTCCGGTGACCCGGATCACCGCCCACGGAGGCGGCGTGAAAAGCGCGTCAAGAAACCGCCGTCGCGCGTGATGGTCGCGTCAAGACCCCTGTCGGTCCGGCGGATACGGCGTTGTGATTGCCCGGCGCGGCCGGGAGGCGGTCGCGAGGACATCTTCCGCTAGGAGAGATCAGCCGTGTCTGACGTGCTGTTCGTGTTGCTGACGGTGGGGCTGTTCGCGGCTCTCGCCCTCGTGGTGAGGGGCGTGGAGAAGCTGTGAGCGCCGTCAACGCCGTCGGCCTGGTGCTGGCGATCGGGTTGGGCGTGTTCCTGGTCGTCGCCCTGCTGTTCCCGGAGCGCTTCTGATGAGCATGACCACAGCCGGCGTGCTCTTCGTCCTGTCGCTGGTGGTGGCGCTGGTCGCCGTGCACCGGCCGTTCGGCGACCACATGTACCGGGTGGTCGCCGGAACCCGGTCGTCCCGGGTCGAGCGGGGGATCTACCGCCTGGTCGGGGTCGACCCGGCCGCCGAGCAGACCTGGGGCGTGTACGCCCGCTCGGTGCTGGCCTTCTCGGCCGTCTCCCTGCTGTTCCTGTACGCGTTCCAGCGGCTGCAGAACCACCTGTGGCTCTCGCTGGGCTTCGACCCGGTGGTGCCGCACGGCGCCTGGAACACCGCTGTGTCGTTCGTGACCAACACGAACTGGCAGTGGTACTCGGGTGAGTCGACGATGGGCCACCTGGTCCAGATGGCCGGGCTGGCGGTGCAGAACTTCGTCTCGGCCGCCGTCGGCATCGCCGTGGCGGTGGCGCTGGTCCGGGGCTTCGCCCGTAGCCGCACTGGCGAGCTGGGCAACTTCTGGGTCGACCTGACCCGGGTCACGCTGCGGATCCTGCTGCCGATCGCGGTGCTCGGCGCGCTCGCGCTGATGCTCGGCGGCGTGGTGCAGAACCTCTCCGGCGGCACCGACGTGACCACGCTGACCGGCGGCGCCCAGACCGTCACCGGCGGACCGGTGGCGAGCCAGGAGGTCATCAAGGAGCTGGGCACCAACGGCGGCGGCTTCTACAACGTCAACAGCTCCCACCCGTTCGAGAACCCGACCGCGTGGACGAACTGGCTGGAGATCTTCCTGATCCTGGTGATCCCGTTCAGCCTGCCCCGGGTCTTCGGCCGGATGGTGGGGCAGAAGCGGCAGGGCTACGCGATCGTCGCCGTGATGGCGATCCTGGCGCTCGCCAGCATCACCCTCACCAACGTCTTCGAGCTGACCGGCGACGGCACGGTGCCGCAGGCGGTCGGCGCGGCGATGGAGGGCAAGGAGGTGCGCTTCGACGTGTCGAATTCGGCCACCTTCGCGGCGGCCACCACGCTCACCTCGACCGGCGCCGTCAACTCGTTCCACGACTCGTACACCGCGCTGGGCGGCATGATGACGCTGGGCAACATGATGCTCGGCGAGGTCGCGCCCGGCGGCGTCGGCGCGGGCCTGTACGGGCTGCTGATCCTCGCGGTGATCACGGTGTTCGTGGCCGGGCTGATGGTCGGGCGCACCCCGGAGTACCTGGGCAAGAAGATCGGCTCGCGCGAGATCAAGTTCGCCTCGATGTACTTCCTGATCACCCCGGCGCTGGTGCTCACCGGCACCGCCGCAGCGTTCGCCACCGGCAACGCCTCGACAGCGCTGAACGTCGGGCCGCACGGGCTGTCCGAAGTGCTCTACGCGTTCACCTCGGCCAGCAACAACAACGGCTCCGCGTTCGCCGGCATCACCGTTAACACGCCGTGGTGGAACACCGCGCTCGGGCTCTGCATGCTGCTCGGCCGGTTCCTGCCGATCATCTTCGTGCTCGCGCTGGCCGGCTCGCTGGCCCGCCAGCAACCCACACCCGCCTCCGAGGGCACCCTGCCGACCCACCGGCCGCTGTTCGTCGGCATGGTCGTCGGCGTCACGGTGGTCCTCGTCGCGCTCACCTTCCTTCCCGCGCTCGCGCTCGGCCCGCTGGCCGAAGGGCTGTGACCACCATGAGAGACAAGGACATGACAGCACCTGTTCAGACCGCCGACGCGCCGGTGGCAGGTACGCCGGGGCGCCGCGACGACCGGGTCGGCGGCGGGCTGCTCGACCCTCGCCAGCTGATCGCGTCGCTGCCGGACGCGCTGCGCAAGCTCGACCCGCGCACGCTGTGGCGCAACCCGGTGATGCTGATCGTGGAGATCGGCGCGCTGTTCACCACTGTGCTCGCGGTGACCGACCCGTCGGTGTTCGCCGTGGCGATCACGGTCTGGCTCTGGCTCACGGTGATCTTCGCGAACCTGGCCGAGGCGGTCGCCGAGGGGCGTGGCAAGGCGCAGGCCGACACGCTGCGCCGGGCCAAGCAGGACACCGTCGCCACCCGCCTGGTCGGCTGGACTCCCGGCGCCGCCGCGAACGCGTTCCGGGACGAGGCGGTGCCCGCGCCGCAACTGCGCCAGGGTGACGTCGTCCTGGTCGAGGCCGGGCAGGTCATTCCCGGTGACGGCGACGTGGTCGAGGGCATCGCCAGCGTCGACGAGTCGGCGATCACCGGCGAGTCCGCCCCGGTGATCCGGGAGTCCGGCGGCGACCGCAGCGCGGTCACCGGCGGCACCCGGGTGCTCTCCGACCGGATCGTCGTGCGGATCACCCAGAAGCCCGGCGAGAGCTTCATCGACCGGATGATCGCGCTGGTCGAGGGCGCCAACCGGCAGAAGACGCCGAACGAGATCGCGCTGAACATCCTGCTGGCCGCGCTGACGATCGTCTTCCTGCTCGCCGTCGTCACGCTCCAGCCCATGGCGATCTTCGCGAAGGGTTACCAGGCCGCCGCGCCGGACACCGCGGCGATCACCGACTCCGGCGTCACCGGCGTCGTCCTCGTATCGCTGCTGGTCTGTCTCATCCCGACCACCATCGGCGCGCTGCTGTCCGCTATCGGCATCGCCGGCATGGACCGGCTCGTGCAGCGCAACGTGCTGGCGATGAGCGGCCGGGCGGTCGAGGCGGCGGGCGACGTCAACACGCTGCTGCTGGACAAGACCGGCACGATCACGCTCGGCAACCGGCAGGCCGCCGAGTTCCTGCCGGTGACCGGGGTCGACGCGGCCACGCTCGCCGACGCGGCGCAGCTGTCCAGCCTGGCCGACGAGACCCCCGAGGGCCGCTCGGTGGTGGTGCTCGCGAAGAACGAGTACGGGCTGCGCGAGCGCGAGCCCGGCCTCATCCCGCACGCCACGTTCGTGCCGTTCACCGCGCAGACCCGGATGAGCGGCGTCGACCTCGACGCCGGCGGCGGCGTCCGGCACGTCCGCAAGGGCGCCGCCGCCGCGGTGATGAAGTGGGTACGCGACAACGGCGGTCACCCGACCGAACAGGTCGGTGAACTGGTCGACGCGATCAGCGGCACCGGCGGTACGCCGCTGGTGGTGGCCGAGCACGTGGCGGGCGAACCGGCCCGGGCGCTCGGCGTCATCCACCTCAAGGACGTGGTGAAGGCCGGCATGCGGGAGCGCTTCGACAAGATGCGCCGGATGGGCATCCGCACCGTGATGATCACCGGCGACAACCCGCGTACCGCGAAGGCGATCGCCGACGAGGCGGGCGTGGACGACTTCCTCGCCGAGGCCACGCCGGAGGACAAGCTCGCCCTGATCAAGAAGGAGCAGGAGGGCGGCCGGCTGGTCGCGATGACCGGCGACGGCACGAACGACGCGCCCGCGCTGGCCCAGGCGGACGTCGGCGTGGCCATGAACACCGGCACGTCGGCGGCGAAGGAGGCCGGCAACATGGTCGACCTCGACTCCGACCCGACCAAGCTGATCGAGATCGTAGAGATCGGCAAGCAGTTGCTGATCACCCGGGGCGCGCTGACGACGTTCAGCATCGCCAACGACATCGCGAAGTACTTCGCGATCATCCCGGCCATGTTCGCCGGCATCTACCCGTCGCTGGACCGGCTGAACATCATGCGGCTGGCCGGCCCCGAGTCGGCGATCCTCTCCGCCGTCGTCTTCAACGCGATAGTCATCGTGGCGCTGATCCCGCTGGCCCTGCGCGGTGTGCGGTACCGCCCGGCCAGCGCGTCCGCGCTGCTGCGCCGCAACCTGTGGCTCTACGGCCTCGGCGGCATCGTGGTGCCGTTCGTCGGCATCAAGCTCATCGACCTGCTCGTCCAGTTCGTCCCGGGGATCTCGTGATGCGCCTTCCCAGTTGGCTCTCCCAGCACCTGGCCGCCCTGCGCGCGGTGCTCGTCTTCACCGTGCTGCTCGGCCTGCTCTACCCGCTCGCCCTGGTCGCCGCCGGCCGGCTCCCAGGCCTCGACGGCAGGGCCGACGGGTCACTGCTCACCGGCGACGGCCGTACCGTCGGCAGCTCGCTGATCGGCCAGTCGTTCACCGACGCGGACGGCAACCCGATCCCGCGCTACTTCCAGTCCCGCCCGTCGGCCGCCGGGGACGGCTACGACCCGACCGCCACCGCGGCCGGCAACCTCGGCCCGGAGAGCGTGGTGGACACGCTCTCCGCCGACCCCGCCGACTCCACGTCGAGCCTGCTCACCCAGGTCTGCGCCCGCAGCAAGGCGGTCGGCGAACTGGACGGCGTGGACGGGCGGCGCCCGTACTGCACGCCGGACGGGGTGGGCGCGGTGCTCGCCGTGTTCCGCGCCGACGGGCTCACCGGCCGGATCACCCGCGTGGTGAGCGTCAACCAGGCCGCGCCCGCAACGCCGTTCGTCGCCACCTGGCAGGGCGTACCGGTGGAGGCGGCGCGGCCCGGTCACGACTACGTGGCCGAGGGCGGCATCGTCACCCCGGTCCGCGGGGACGCCCCGGCCCGGCCCGCCGTACCGGCCGACGCGGTCACCGCCAGCGGCAGCGGCCTCGACCCGCACATCTCCCCGGCGTACGCCCGGCTCCAGGTGGCCCGGGTGGCGCGGGAGCGCGGTGCGGACCCGGCGGCGGTACGGCGGCTGGTCGCCGAGCACACCACCGGCCGGGCGCTGGGCTTCATGGGCGAGCCGGGGGTGAACGTGCTGGAACTCAACCTCGCGCTGGACGAGGCGTTCCCGGCGCGCTGACGGAAGTGTTAAGAAGGGCCCCCTTCACCTCGCGAGGCGTTAACAGGGGGCCCTTCCTTGCACTCAGGGAGGATGGACGCTGTGGGCAGGGGTGAACTGCGGATCTATCTCGGGGCCGCCCCGGGCGTCGGCAAGACGTACGCGATGCTGGAGGAGGCCCAGCGCCGGGCCGAGCGCGGCACCGATGTGGTGATCGGCCTGGTCGAGACGCACGGGCGCCGGCACACCGCCGAGATGATCGGCGACCTGGAGGTGGTGCCGCGCCGGGCGATGACGTACCGGGGCGTCGAGTTCACCGAGATGGACCTGGACGCCGTGCTGGCCCGGCGGCCCGAGGTCGTCGTGGTGGACGAGCTGGCCCACACCAACGTGCCCGGCTCCCGGCACGAGAAGCGCTGGCAGGACGTGCAGGAGCTGCTCGACGCCGGCATCAGCGTGCTGTCCACGGTCAACGTGCAGCACCTGGAGTCGCTCAACGACGTGGTCGCGCAGATCACCGGCACCACCCAGCGGGAGACCGTGCCGGACCAGGTGGTCCGCGCCGCCGAGCAGGTCGAGCTGGTGGACATGACGCCGGAGGCGCTACGCCGCCGGATGGCGCACGGCAACATCTACCGGCCCGACAAGATCGACGCCGCGCTCGGCAACTACTTCCGGGTCGGCAACCTCACCGCGCTGCGCGAACTGGCGCTGCTCTGGCTGGCCGGCAAGGTCGACGAGCAGCTCGACGCGTACCGGGCCCAGCAGGGCATCTCCGACACCTGGGAGGCGCGGGAACGGGTGGTCGTCGCGCTGACCGGCGGCCCGGAGGGCGAGACGCTGATCCGCCGGGCGGCCCGGATCGCCGCCCGCAGCAAGGGCGCCGACCTGCTCGCCGTGCACGTCGCCCGCAGCGACGGGCTGGCCGGCGCCGACCCGGCCCAGCTGGCCCGGCAGCGGGTGCTGGTGGAGAGCCTCGGCGGCACGTACCACCAGGTGCTCGGCACCGACATCCCGGCGTCACTGCTGGACTTCGCCCGGGGCGTCAACGCCACCCAGCTCGTGCTCGGCGCGAGCCGCCGGGGCCGGTTCGCGCAGGTGTTCGCCCGGGGCGTCGGGGTGACCACCACCGCGCTGTCCGGCCCGATCGACGTGCATCTGGTCACCCACCCCGAGGCGGGCCGCGGGCGCCGGGGCACGTCGGTGCCCGCCGCGCTGTCGCGACGCCGGCGACTGATCGGGTACGCGCTCGCATTGCTCGGCATGCCCCTGCTCACGCTGCTGCTGCGGACGCTGCCCGACCTCACGCTCACAAACGACATCCTGCTGTTCCTCGCCGGTGTGGTGGGCGTGGCGCTGGTCGGCGGGCTCTGGCCGGCGCTGGTCGCCGCGCTCGGCGGCTCGCTGCTGCTCAACTGGTTCTTCACCCCGCCGTACCGGACGCTGACCATCGCCGAGGCGGACAACCTGCTCGCTCTCGGCGTGTTCGTCGGTGTCGCCATCGCGGTGAGCTGGGTGGTCGACGTGGCGGCCCGGCGTACCCGGGAGGCGGCCCGGGCCTCCGCCGACGCGCAGACCCTGGCCACCGTCGCGGGCAGCGTGCTGCGCGGCGAGCGGCCGCTGCCCGCCCTGCTGGACCGGCTGCGGGAGACGTTCGGGCTGCGGGCGGTGAGCGTGCTGGAGCTGACCGACGAGGCCGGCGGACGCCCGGCGCGCGCCCGGGACGCGGACGCCTGGCGGGTGGTGGCGAGCGTCGGCGAGCGGCCGCCCGGTAGCCCGGGCGCGGGCGAGACGGTGGTGCCGGTCGACGACCGGCTCAGCGTGGTGCTCGCCGGCCGGCGGCTGGAGGCGGCCGACCGCCGGGTGGTGGAGGCGTTCGCCGCGCAGGCCGCCGTCGCGCTGCGCCAGGAACGGCTGGCCGAGGAGGCCGCCACCGCCCGCCCGCTGGCCGCCGCCGACCGGATGCGCACCGCGCTGCTCGCGGCGGTCAGCCACGACCTGCGTACGCCGCTGGCGTCGGCCAAGGCCGCGGTGAGCAGCCTGCGCAGCCACGACGTCGAGTTCGACCCGGACGACCGGGAGGAACTGCTGGCCACCGCCGACGAGTCGCTGGACCGGCTGGGCCGGCTGGTGGCGAACCTGCTCGACATGAGCCGCCTGCAGGCCGGCGCGCTGGGCGTCACCACCACCGCGATCGGGCTGGAGGACGCCGTACCCCGGGCCCTCGACGAACTGGGCCCGGCGGCGGCCGAGGTGACCACGGACATCCCGGCCGACCTGCCGGCGGCGCTGGCCGACCCGGGCCTGCTGGAGCGCGTGCTCGTAAACGTGGTGTCGAACGCGCTGCGGCACAGCCCGCCCGGCCGCCCGCCGACGATCACCGGCAGCGCGCACGCCGGGCAGGTCGAGCTGCGGGTGATCGACACCGGGCCGGGCATCCCGGAGGACCAGTGGGAGCACGTCTTCCTGCCGTTCCAGCGCCTCGGCGACCGGGACAACCAGACCGGCGTCGGCCTCGGGCTGGCGCTGTCCCGGGGCCTCGCCGAGGCGATGGGTGGCAGCATCACCCCGGAGACCACGCCCGGCGGCGGGCTCACCATGGTGTTGCGGCTGCCGGCCGCCCCGCACGCGGAAGGGCCGCAGGAATGACCCGGATCCTGGTCGTCGACGACGAGCCGCAGATCCTGCGCGCCCTGCGGATCAACCTGCGCGCCCGGGGCTACGACGTGGAGGTCGCAGGCAGCGGCGCCGCCGCGCTCAAGGCCGCCGCCGGGCACCCGCCGGACCTGGTGGTGCTCGACCTGGGCCTGCCGGATCTGGACGGCACCGAGGTGATCCGGGGCCTGCGCGGCTGGACCACCGTGCCGATCATCGTGCTCTCCGGCCGGGCCGGCAGCGAGGACAAGGTGGCCGCGCTCGACGCGGGCGCCGACGACTACGTCACCAAGCCGTTCGGGGTCGACGAGCTGCTGGCCCGCATCCGGGCGGTGACCCGGCGGCTCGCCCCGGCCACGCCCGCCGTGCCAGCGCTGCGGATCGGCCGCAACACGGTCGACCTGGCCGACCGGACCGTCACCCGGGACGACGGCGTCGAGGTCAAGCTGACCCCCACCCAGTGGGCGATGCTGGAGAAGCTGCTGCGCAACCCGGGCAAGCTGGTCAGCCAGCGTCAGCTGCTGCACGACGTGTGGGGGCCGGAGTACCACCAGGAGACGAACTACCTGCGGCAGTACATGGCCCAGTTGCGGCGCAAGCTGGAGGACGATCCGGCCCGGCCCCGGCACCTGATCACCGAGCCGGGGATGGGCTACCGCTACCGCCCCTGACGTTTGCGACCGCCTCGGCGGGGGACTCGGCGAGCCGGTCGGGCTGCGGGGGAGGGGCATGGCGGGCAACCGGTCCTCGGAGGGGTTCGGCCGGCAACTGGACGAACACGCCATCGACGCCGGCGCGGCGGAGCCGGAGCGCCCCGACGGGCTGGTCGACAGCGGCGTCTACGTCGGCGGGGTACGGCGGGCGTCGCCGGTCAGCCTCGCCGACACGTACCGCTGCCTGCAGCAGCTCGACGACGCGATGGCCTGGATCGGGCTGCTCCGGCCGGGCCGCGAGCAGATCGCCTCGCTCGCCGCCGAGTTCCAGCTCCCCGACCTGGCCGTCGAGGACGCGATCAACGCCCATCAGCGCCCCAAGCTGGAACGCTACGGCGACACCCTGTTCGTGGTGCTGCGCGCCGCCCGCTACCTGGACGAGCGGGACGCGGTCGAGTTCGCCGAGCTGCACCTGTTCCTCGGGCCCGGATTCGTGATCACCGTGCGGCACGGCGGCACGCCCGACCTGGCCGGCGTACGACGGCGGCTGGAGGCCGAGCCGAACGTGCTCGCGCTCGGCCCGGAAGCGGTGCTCTACGCCGTGCTCGACCGGGTGGTGGACGGCTACGCGCCGGTGGTGGCCGGGCTGGAGAACGACATCGACGAGGTCGAGACCGAGGTGTTCGGCGGCGACCCGAACGCCAGCCGCCGCATCTACGAGCTGAGCCGCGAGGTGATCCAGTTCCAGCGGGCCGCCCGCCCGCTGCTGAAGGTGGTGGACGAGCTGGCACACGGGTTCGACAAGTACGGCACGGACGAGGAGCTGCGCCGTCGGCTGCGCGACGTGGCCGACCACCTCACCCAGGTGGTGGAGCGGGTGGACGGGTTCCGGCACCTGCTCCAGAACATCCTCACCGTCAACGCCACGCTGTTATCGCAGGCGCAGAACGAGGAGATGCGCAGCCTGACCGCCGCCAGCTTCGAGCAGAACGAGGAGGTCAAGCGGGTCTCCGCCTGGGCCGCCATCCTGTTCGCGCCGACCCTGATCGGCACCGTGTACGGGATGAACTTCGGGCACATGCCGGAGCTGGGCTGGCGGTACGGCTATCTGTTCGCGCTCGCCCTGATGCTCGCCGTCTGCGGCGCGCTCTATCTGCTGTTCAAGCGCCGCGGCTGGCTGTGAGCCGGGCCGGCCGGGCCTCGGCCGTGACCGCGCGCCGTCGGTGATCCACTAAAGTGTCCGGGTGACTACCCCCCGTCGTCCGTACGTTGCCCGGACCTCGTGTCGTGGAGGTAGGCGCTGATCGGGGACACGGTGCCGACCCCGCGCGGCGGTCGCCGGACGAGCACGGGGAGGCGAGGGCTGGCGGGCCACTGTGCCCGGCTCGTCGCGTCCCGGCCGTTCGAGGTGGCCATCGTGGTGCTCATCATGGCCAACGGAGTGGTGCTGGGTATCGAGACGTACCCGAACCTGGGCGCCGCCGGGCCGGTGCTGCGGTGGACGGAGCTGATGTTCCGGGCCGCCTTCGTCGTGGAGATCACCATCCGGATCCTCGCGTACGGCCGCCGTCCGCAGGACTTCTTCCGGCACGGCTGGAACGTCTTCGACCTGCTGGTCACCGCGGCCATCTTCATCCCGGGACTGCACGGCGACTCGGGCGTGCTGCGGTTCATCCGGGTCGCCCGGGTGCTGCGGCTGGTCCGCTTCTCGCCCGGCCTGCGGACCATCGTCACGGCGCTGTGGCGCAGCCTGCCCGGCGTCGCCGGGTTCCTCGCGCTCGCCGCCGTCACGCTCTACGTGTACGGCATGGCCGGCTGGCTGATCTTCGGCGACCGTTACCCCGAGCAGTACGGCGACATCGGCCGTTCCCTCGTCACGCTGTTCGTGCTGCTGTCCCTGGAGACGCTGCCGGACCTGCTGGAACAGGGCCTTGAGGTGTCACCGTGGACGCTTCTCTACTACGTCAGCTTCGTGATGATCGCGGTCAATCTGCTGCTGAACATCCTCATCGCGGTCATCGTCAACTCGATGGAGGAGGCGCGCCGGCTGGAGATGACCGAGGGGCTGGCGCCGGACTACGACGAAGACGGCGACGGGATACCGGACGAGGTGGACCGGATCGCGATCAGTCAGCGCCTGGACGACCTGCGCATGGTCATCGCCGAGTTGGAGCGGGAACTGCGCATCGACCGGGACGAGCCGCCCGGCGCGCCGCGCCGCCGCCAGCACTCGGAGCACTGACCGGCCCGGTCATGACAGTTCTGTGACGAAATCGGACCGTACGTTTGGCCGGACGGTTGATCGGGGCAACCAGCGAGGCGCCAACACATCCGAGGGAAGGGACGCCTCTCGTGGAGATCACGGGCTTCTTCACCGCGCTCATCATCGGCCTGGTCATCGGTGCGCTCGGGCGCCTGGTGGTGCCGGGCAAGCAGAACATCCCGATCTGGCTGACCCTGCTCATCGGTGTGGTCGCCGCGCTCGTCGGCACCCTGGTGGCCGGCGCGTTCGGCGTCGCCGACACTCCCGGCATCGACTGGATCGAGCTGGCGCTCCAGGTCGGCTTCGCGGCCATCGGCGTCGCGATCTTCGCCGGCCTGTACGGTCGTCGCCGCGTCTGACCGGACCGAAGGAAGGGCCCCTTCTTAACGCATTCTGCATAAGAAGGGGCCCTTCCTAACGCCTGCGTGCGGCTACTCCCGCCAGCCGGTCAGCTCGACGCCCTTGGCCAGCTCCACCCGGAAGCCCAGCGCGATCTCGCCGCTCTCGCCCGGCGCGAGCGACAGCCGCCAGGTCAGCTCGCCCAGCTCCGTACGCTCGGCGGGCGGCGGCGTCAGCATCGTCTCGCGTACCACCACCGACTCGTCCCGGGACACCGGCAACTGGTCGCGCACCTCGACAGTGGCCGGGCGGGGCGTGTGGTTCGCGACAGTGATCCGGTACTCCACCTCCCGCCGCCGCGTCGACCCGAGCGTCGCCCTGCTCTCGGTGCGCCGGTGCAGCTTCCGCTCCACCCGTACCCGGTCGTCGACCCCCAGCGCCAGCTCGGTCTCCTCGCCCGGCGCCCACATGGTCAACCGCGTCGCCGCGACGAAGTCCGCGCCGTGGAACACCGACGCCGGGCCGGGCAGCAGCGTGTGGTCGGACGTGTTGCGGACCGTCGCCCGCAGGTGCGCCTCGGCGGCGCGTACCGGCACGCTGACGTGGTCCAGCCGGGCCGGCAGCTCCAGCGCCGCGACCGTCACCCGGTGCGCGCTGCCGTCGGCCGGCACCGCCACCGGCCGGGCGGGCCGGTAGGTCGCCGCCGTGACGCCCTGCTCGACCTCGGCCACGCTCTCCCGCACGGCCGGCCGGACCGCCGCCGATCGGGCCACGCCGGCCCGGCCCGGCGGCGGCGCCGCGCCGGGCGCCGGGGGCGGCACCATGCCGTCGAACGACGCGGCCGACACGGCCATCGGCGGCTGCGGGCGGAGCCGGTCGAGATACCAGGGCGACAATTCGGGTACGCCGCTCGCCGCCGCCGGGCGGGCGGTGGAGAGCAGGAGTTCGCACTCCGGCCAGTCCTCCCCGGTGCCCTGGCTGACCAGCCCGAACCAGGTGACGGTCATGGTGTCGCCGACCAGCCGCAGGTCGTAGGAGGGGGTCCAGCGGGCGCCGTCCACCAGGTAGGTCAGCTCCAGCTCCACCTCGGCGTCGTCGGCGTCCACCGAGACCGACACCTCGGCGGCCAGCCGGTCCGGCGTCCGCTTGCCGCGCGCCGCCGCCAGCTCGCGGTCGACGGCGGCCAGCTCCTCCGCCAGGTCGGTGCGCCGCCGGGCCAGCCCGCGCCGCCGGGCCCGGGACTCGGCGAGCTGACCGGACACCGACTCGGTGAAGGCCGCGACGTCGGCGGGGGCCGCGTCGCCGGCGGCCAGGGCCCGGGCGTACGTGCCACCGGCGCGCTCGGCCAGCCGGGTGAGGAACTCGCCGCGCTGGGCCTCGATCGCGTCCGTGTCCTCGACCTCGGCCACCTCGTCGGCGAGTTCCCGCCGCCGCCGTTCCAGCTCGACGACCTGCGCGTCGGTGCTGCGGGCCTGCCGGTGGGCGGTCACGTCGACGCCGAGCACGGTGGCCGGGCCGTGACCGCCCACCCGGATCGAGTCCCGCCGCAGGCCCAGCGGGAGCGGCGCGACGCGTACCCGATGTTCCCCCGCGGCGAGCCGGAGACCACCCCGGCGAGTGACCCGCGCGCGGTCCGGGTAGACGGTCACACCGACGACTGGCGCATCGATCTCCACAGTGTTCACGGGCGCGAGGGTAGTTCAGCCGCGCCCACCTCGGGGCTACCCAAGGTGCAGCCGCTGGTCGACGGCGAGCGTCGCCAGTTCGCGCGCGGTGAACGGCAGCGGGGACGCGGATGTCTGCCTGTCGTACGCGCCCTGCGCCACGAAGACCACCATGCCGTCGGGGTGCCGGTAGGCCGCCCACTGGTCGAACCGGTCGTCCGCGCCGGGACGAACCACCACACCCACAGTCGCGTCGCCGACGGTCATCGGCTGGCACTCGCCCCCCATGCCCCCCATGCCCCAGAACGCGCGCGCCAGGCCACACGGTTCGGTCGGCAGCGGGTTCCCCGGTGTGTGCACCTCGGTGAGCAGGCGTCCCCTCCACGTCCCCTTCGCCACGTCGACCGAGGCCGTGTAGCTCCACAGCTCGGCGCCGTCGGCCCGTCCGATGAAGTTGGCCTCGTGCGTGCCCAGCGTCTCCTTCCCGGTCTTGCTGGAGACGGTCTTCTCAGCGGTGTAGCCGGCGGGCACCACTGTGACGAGCTGGTCGAGCAGCAGGACGGCCTTGTGGTACCGGGTGCCCGCCCGCGCGGTGCGGTCCTCCTGGGGCAGGCCGTCGGGCCCGGTCG
The DNA here is from genome assembly GCF_001652995.1 of Micromonospora sp. NBRC 110037. NCBI lineage: Bacteria > Bacillati > Actinomycetota > Actinomycetes > Micromonosporales > Micromonosporaceae > Micromonospora > Micromonospora sp. NBRC 110037. The sequence continues at coordinate 81,913 of NZ_BBVA01000012.1, read as the reverse complement.
GCATCGGCTCGGCGCTGTCGTCCGGCGACGGGGCGGTCTGCGGCAGCGCGGCGGGCGGGCGCCGGTCGCCGCCGTCCGGGGTGGCGAGGGCCACGACACCCGCGACGGCGAGTACCGCCGTCGCCGATCCGGCACACGCCCGGATGACCCGGCGCCGGTTGCGTGCCCGGCGGGCGGAGCGCAGCATGCCGTCCGTGCTCGGTCGCGGCGGCGCGGCGACGCCGAGCATCTCGTCGCGAAGCGCCTCGCGCAGCTGGTCTCCGTTCATCGTTGCCCCTTCTCGCTCGATGAGTGCATGGGTGACAGGAGGCCGCGCAACGTGTCCAGGCCCCGGGCGGACTGGCTCTTCACCGTTCCCGGCGAGCAGTTCAGCAGCGCCGCCACCTCGTCGACCGGCAGGTCCTCCCAGTAGCGGAGGACCAGGACGGCGCGCTGCCGGGGCGGTACGGCGGCGAGCGCCTGGAGCACCACGAGCCGGTCCTCGGACGGACTCGCGGGCGCCGGTGGATCGGCGTCGGGCGTGCCCACCCGTTCCCGCCGCCACCAGCCCCGCCGCCGTTCGTCGAGGAAGGACCGGACGATGATCTGGCGCACGTAGGAGTCGAGCGCGTCGTGCCGGTCGACCCGGTTCCAGACCAGGTACAGCTTGGTGAACCCGGTCTGGACCAGGTCCTCCGCGCGGTGCCAGTCACCGCAGAGCAGATACGCGGTGGCGCGCATGGCGCGGTGCCTCGCCGAGAAGTACTCCGCGAACGCCGTGTCGCGATCACTCATCCGGACCTCCGATCAGATTCGGGATAGTCACGCCAGGTGGGGCTCCCGGGGTTGCTCGAAGCCCGGAGGAATCCGCGTCGCCGACGGTCAGCCGCGGAAGCTGCGCGCGAGCAACCGGAGCCCGTCGGGCACGTCGGCGGTGCCGACGGCGCCGTAGCCGAGCACCAGACCGGTCGGGCCGGGCGGGCCCGCCCGGTAACCGGCGATCTCGCGTACCGTGACGCCGGCCTCCGCCGCCCGGGCGACGACTTCCGGCAGGTCGACGCCGGTCTCCGGGCGCAGCCGCGCGCACAGGTGCAGGCCCGCCGTCGACGGCACCGGGTCGAGCCAGTCGGCGAGGTCGGATCGCAACGCGGCGTCGATCAGGTCGCGCCGCTCGGCGTACACCCGGGTCGCCTTGCGGATGTGCCGGGCCAGTTCGCCGGAGTCGATGAACCGGGCCAGCGCGGCCTGAGTGGTGTGGTCGCCGTGCCAGTCGGTGAGCTGCCGGGCGGCCAGCAGCGCCGGGCGAAGCGACGCCGGGGCGACCAGGAAACCGAGGCGCAGCATGGGCAGCAGGGTCTTGGAGAACGTGCCGACGTAGACGACCTTCCCGGCCCGGTCCAGCGTCTGCAACGGGTCCAGCGGGCGGGCCGAGAAGCGGAACTCGGTGTCGTAGTCGTCCTCCACGACCACCGCGTCCCGGGCCGCCGCCCAGTCCAGCAGCGCCGCCCGGCGGGCCGGGGACATCCGGACGCCCAGCGGGAACTGGTGGGACGGGGTGACGTAGACCAGCCGCGCGTCGCCTGGTAGCGCGCGAACGTCGAGGCCCTGGTCGTCGACGGGCACCGGCACGACCCGCGCGCCGTGGCCGGCGAACAGCCGCCGGGCGGGCGGATAGCCGGGCTCCTCCACCGCCACCCGGTCGCCCGGTTCGAGCACCACCCGGGCGATCAGGTCCAACGCCTGCTGGGCGCCGTGGGTGACGACGACGTCCTCGGGCGCGGCCCGTACCGCGCGGGCGAGTCCCACGTAACGGGCGACGGCGGTACGCAGGCCCTGGTGCCCGGCCGGGTCGGCGTATCCGCCCCGGATCGTCGCGGTGCGCAGTTCCCCGGCGACCAGCCGCCGCCAGGTGGCCAGCGGGAACAGCCCGGTGTCAGGGGTGCCGGCCCGGAAGTCGTGGCCCGGTCGGGGCGCGGCGGTGGGGGCCGGCGCGGCGGACGCCCAGAACCCCCGCGGGCGTACGCCACCGGCCGGTGCCGGACGGGGCCGGGCGCGGGCGACCGGCTCGCCTGCGACGAACGTGCCCGCGCCGACCCGGGCGGTGAGCAGGCCCTCGGCGGTCAGCCGCTCGTAGGCGACGGCGACCGTGTTGCGGGAGACGTCGAGCCGCCGGGCCAGCTCGCGGCTGGGTGGCAACCGTTCGCCGGGCCGCAGCCGGCCGTCCAGGATCGCCTCCAGCAACTGCCTGTGGATCCGGGTGGCGCGGTCGCCGGGGCCGGCCAGGCTCACGTGTACGTCCACCGCGACGACCCTACATTGGCCCAATCGAATCGCCTGGAATCGGCGCTTCTGTGAGCCAATCCGCAGGTCTTGGATGGAGGAAGGAGCACGGCGAACGGGGGACGAGCAATGACCGATGTCGACACCGGCCGCCGGGTCCGGGTGCTGGCCCTGGCCCAGCTCGCCAACTCGGTGGGTGACGGCGCGTTCTACGCCTGCTCGGCGCTGTTCTTCATCCGGGTGGTCGGGTTGTCCCCGGCGCAGGTCGGGATCGCCCTCACCGTGGGCTGGTCGACGGGCATCCTCGCCGGGGTGCCCGCCGGCCAGCTGGCAGACCGCTACGGCGCGCGGCGGATGACAGTCGTCTTCGCCGTCGCCACCGCCGCCGCACTCAGCGGCTTCCTCGTGATCCGTTCCTTCCCGCTGTTCGTGCTGCTCGCATGTTGCTACGCCGCCTGCCAAGCCGGGCTCACCGCCAGCCGGCAGGCGCTGCTGGTCGGGCTGATCGAGCCCGCGCGGCGCACCGCGGTACGGGCCCGGTTGCAGTCGGTCTCGAACGCCGGCCTGGCCGCCGGGGCCGGGCTGGGCGCGCTCGTGCTCTGGGCGGACAGCCGCCCGGCGTACCTGTCCGCCTTCGCGCTCGACGCGGCGAGCTTCCTGGCCGCCGCCCTGCTGGTGCGCCGGCTGCCCGAGGCGGCGGCGCCGGTCCCGGCCGGACCCGAGCCGGGCCGGCTGGCCGTGCTGCGCGACCGCCCGTACGCGCTGATCACCCTGCTGAACGCGGTGATGTGCCTGAACATGCCGCTGCTCAGCCTGGCGTTGCCACTGTGGATCGCGGAACGGACCGACGCCCCGGCGCCGATGGGCGCGATCGTGCTCACCGTGAACATGCTGTGCGTGGTGCTGTGGCAGGTCCGGGTGGCCCGCCGGGTGACCGATCCGGGCACGGCGGCGCGGGCCAGCGGGCACGCCGGTTGGGTGCTGCTTGTCGCTTGCGGCGCGTACGCGGTCTCCGGGATGGTCGGCGGCGCGTGGGTGGCCTCGGCGGTGCTGCTGGGCGCGGCACTGGTGCAGGTGTTCGGCGAGATGGTGCAGGCGGCCAGCGGCTGGGAGGTCGGCTTCACCCTGGCCCGACCCGACCGGCAGGGGCAGTACCAGGGCTTCTTCGGCATGGCGCCGCAGCTCGCCCGGATGCTCGGCCCGGTGCTGCTGACCTCGCTGCTGCTCGGCTGGGGCACCCCGGGCTGGCTGGTGCTCGGCGGGCTGTTCGTGCTCGCCGGCCTGGCGATGCGGCCGGCGGTACGCCTCGCCGAGCGCCGCCGGGCCGCCGCCGAGGTGTGGATCCCCGCTCCGGTACCGGGCTCGACCGGCACTGAGGGGTCCTCCACCACGTTGCGGCGAGGCCGCTGAGCCGTCGCGCACCTACGGGAGGCGATCAGGGCGGATATCTGGCACGGTGGGTAGAAGTGTGGTGCCGTCGGCGGCGCGGTAGAGGGGGCGTGGTGGAGTTCTCGGTGACGACCCGGCAGGGGCGCGTCGGCCCGGTGATCGAGGTCGTCGGCGATCTGGACATGGCCAGCGCGCCTCAGTTGCGTGACCGGCTGCTCGAGGTGGTGGAGACCGGTGCGCGGACGGTGGTCGTCGACCTGACCCAGGTCGGATTCGTGGATTCCAGCGGCTTGGGCGCGCTGGTGCTCGTCTACAAGAACCTGCGGGAGCGCGACGGCTGGCTCGGTCTGGCCGTCGTACGCCAGTCGATCCGCAACGTCTTCTCGATCACCTCGGTGGACCGCGTCATCCCGCTCTTCGGCACGGTCCGCGAGGCCGAGGACGGCTCACCGACGGCGGTGCGCTGAGCGCTCCTCGTCCGGGCTGACGCGGGCGCTGTCCGCGCCGGCGGTGCTGCGGCGTGGCCCGTGGCCGCCGTACCAGTCGACGACGAGCAGTGTGGCGTCGTCGGCCAGAGCCGGCCCGGCGATCTCCAGCATCGCGTCGGACAGTGCCCGGACCGCCTCGCGGGGATGCAGGTGGGCGAGGCGGAGCAGGGCGGCGGCCAGGTCGAGGTCCGCGGCGTTGCGTTCGCGCATGCCGTCGGTGACCACCACCAGCCGGTCGCCGGGCAGCAGCGGTAGCTCCGCGCTGCGGTAGCTCTCGCCGGGGAACATCCCGAACGGGAAGTTGCCCGGCAGTTCCACGGGTACGACCCGGCCGTCCCGGACCAGCAGCGGCGGGACGTGCCCCGCGTTCAGCAGCTCGCAGCGCCCGGTGGTCAGGTCGATACGGCCCAGCACGGCGGTGACGTACGCGCCGCGTACGTTGGCGTGCTCCGCGACCGCCCGGTTGGCCTCCTCGGCCTGCGCGACGAGACCGAGGCCGCGCCGGCGGGTGTTGCGCAGGCTGCCCACGCCGAGGGTGGCGGTGAGCGCGCTCGCCACGCCGTGGCCCATCGCGTCGGTGACGCTGAGGTGCAGCAGGTCCCGGGCCAGGCTGTAGTCGAAGGTGTCGCCGCCGACGCTCGCGGCGGGTTCCAGCCAGCCGGAGAGAGCGAAGGCGCCGGCCTCGCAGGTGAACGAGGCGGGCAGCAGGCGGCGCTGGATCTCGGCGGAGAGGGTGAACGGGGTGGTGCGCTGTCCCCACTCGAACAGGTCGGTGTGCCTGCGGTTGGCGATGACCACGAACGCCAGCGCGTGCGCGGTACGGGCGACCCAGTTCACCACGTCGCCGTCCGGCTCGTCGGGCAGGTCGATCTCCAGCAGGCCGATCGCCTCACCGCGGTCGGTGACCGGCGCCAGCACGGTCCACGTGCCGTCGCCGGGGACGACCTCGGGGGCCTGCTGACGGAGGGCGCGTTCGTAGGGCCCGCCGTCGAACGGGAGGACCTCGGCCTCCTCCTCGCCGTGGCGTCGCCCGGCGCCGCCGCCGTCCGGCTGGTGGGTCAGCCGCACCAGCGCGCGACCGCTGAGGTCGGCGATCAGCAGCGAGACGCCGCGCGCGTTCAGCGCCGTGGCGATGACGCCGGTGACGGCCTCGACCGCCTCCACCGGGGCGGCGTCCTCGGCCGACTGCAACATCCCGGCCAGCACGGCCTGTTCGCTGTCCTCCACGCTCCGAGCATATTCAGCGCGCCGCACGTCCGCCTCGCGAGCGATGCCGGGGCGCGGCGGGTCGTCCCTCATCGATCGGCAGTTATTGCATAGAGTTGGCAACTACGGAGTTATGGCGGTAGCGATTGTTCGAGGAGTTGCCGGTGGCGATCAAGCCCAAGCCCGTACGCGTGGCAGCGGTGCTCGCCGCCGCCCTGCTCGTCGCCGCCGGCTGCTCGTCACCCACGGCGTCGACCGGCGGCCCGGGCAACTCCGGCACGCTCGTGGTCGCCACCGCGGGCGAGCCGGACACGCTCAACCCGGTGCTCAACTACGGCGTCGACGGCGCGTCGCTGATCTTCGACGGGCTGGTCGCCCGGGACGCCCGCAACGACCTGGTGCCCGCCCTGGCCCGCGAGCTGCCCACCGTCTCGGCGGACGGGAAGACAGTCACCGCGAAGCTGCGCGAAGGCGTGCTGTTCCACGACGGCAGCCCGCTGACCGCGCAGGACGTGGTGTTCACCTACCAGGCGGTGCTCGACCCGGCCGTCGACTCCACGCTGCGGTCCGATCTGGACATGCTCGCCTCCGTCACCGCGCCCGACCCGGCGACGGTCGTGTTCACGCTGAAGTACGCGTACGCGCCGTTCCTGCAGCGGCTGGCGCTGGGGATCGTCCCGGCGAAGGCGTTCGCCGGGCAGGACATCAACAAGGCGACCTTCAACCGCAAGCCGGTCGGCACCGGCCCGTACCGGTTCACCTCCTGGACCCCGGGTGACCGGCTCGTGCTCGCGGCGAACGAGACGTACTGGGACGGCAAACCGGCGAACTCGGGCGTGGTGGTGGCGTTCGTCGCCGACGACAACGTCCGCGCCCAGCGGATGCGGGCCGGCGAGTTCGACGCGGCGGAGCTTGCGCCGAAGCTCGCCTCCGGCTTCGAGAGCCGCGACGGCTACCGGGTGCACAAGGTGCCGACCGCCGACTACCGGGGCGTCATGCTGCCGATGGGCAACCCGGTCACCGGCGACCCCGCGATCCGGAAGGCGCTGAACGTCGCGGTGGACCGGCAGGCCATGGTGACCGGCGTGCTCGGCGGCGCGGGGGAGCCCGCGTTCGGGCCGGTGCCGCCCACGTCGGAGTACGCCGAGCCGACGATCGCCGGCAAGCCCGGCGCCGACGTCGCCGCCGCCACGGCGGAGCTGGACGCCGCCGGGTGGAAGCCCGGCCCGGACGGCATCCGGGTCAAGGACGGGCGGCAGGCCGCGTTCACGATCCTGTACCCGGCCACCGACAGCCTGCGCAAGGAACTCGCACTGGCCGTCACCGCCGACGCGAAGAAGGTCGGCATCACTGTCACCCCGGAGGGCCTGACCTGGGACGCGATCACGCCGCGGATGAAGCGCGACGCGCTGATCATGGGCTACGGCACGCCGTACGATCCGGACTTCGTCTCCTACAAGCTGTTCAGCTCGGCCTTCGCCGGGCAGGGCTTCTTCAACCCCGGCTCGTACCGCTCGGCGGTCACCGACGCCGCGTTGCAGGCCGGCCGGGACAACGCCGACCCGGCCGCCCGCAAGGCCGCGTACGCCACGTTCCAGAAGCAGCTCGCCGCCGACGTGCCGTGGGTGTTCCTCACCTACCTCCAGCACACCTACGTGCTGAAGGACGCCGTGACCGGAGTGACGCCGCGGGTCGAGCCGCACGAGCACGACGTCGCCAACAGCATCTGGTGGAACGTGCACACCTGGACGAAGGAATCGTGACCGGACGGCGGCGGCTGGCCGGGGCGGGCACAGTGGTCCGGCGGCGGCTGCTGGTCGCCGTGCCGGTGCTGGCCGCCACCAGCATGGGCATGTTCGCCCTCGGCGCCGCCTCCCCGATCGACCCGGCCCAGCAGTACGCGGGCGCGGCGGCGTTCACCACCAGCGAGGAGAACCTGGCGCAGATCCGCGCCAACTGGGGTGTCGACGACCCGCTGCCGGTGCAGTACGCCCGCTGGGTCGGCAACCTGCTACGCGGCGACCTGGGCTGGTCGACGAGCCGGCACGAGCCGGTCACCTCGGTGCTGGCCTCCCGGGCCGGATGGACGCTGCTGCTCGTCGGCACCGCGCTGGCCCTGGTGCTGGTGGCGAGCGTGCTGCTGGGCACGCTGGCCGCGTACCGCCGTGGCGGCTGGTTCGACCGGGCGCTGCGCGCCGTCGCGTACGCCGTGCAGTCCATGCCGGTGTTCTGGATCGGCCTCGCGGCGATCGCCGTGTTCGCGCTCAGCCTCGGCTGGCTGCCCGCCGGCGGGCTCACCGACATCACCGCCACGAGCACCGACCCGGCCGACGTGGCCCGGCACCTGGTGCTGCCGGTGACGGTGCTGGCGATCTCCCAGGCCCCGTGGTTCGTCCTGTTCGTCCGTGACGCGGTCGCCGAGAGCCTGCGCGACGACCACGTCCTGGCCGCCCGCGCCCGGGGACTGCCCGGCCGGGTCGTCCTGTTCGGACACGCGCTGCGTACCGCGTTGCTGCCGTTCCTCACCCTGGTCGGCACGCACCTGCCCGAACTCGTCGGCGGCGCGGTCCTGGTGGAGACCGTGTTCTCGCTGCCCGGCCTCGGCGCGGTCACCGTCGAGGCGGCGCTGGGCGCCGACTTCCCGCTGCTCGCGGCCACGACCCTGGCCACCGCCGTCGTGGTGCTGACCGCGAACCTGCTCACCGACCTCGCCTACGCCGCCGCCGACCCCCGGGTACGCCTCGATGACTGAACTCGCCCTCCCCGCGCGCGTCCGGCGCCTGCGCCGCCCCGGCAGCGCGGGCACGACTGTCGCCGTCGTGGTGCTCGCCGGTGTGGTGGCCGCCGCGCTGCTCGCCCCGGTCCTGTGGCCGCTGGACCAGAGCGCGGTCGACCTCTCCCGTACCCGGCTCGCGCCGTCGGCCGACAACCTGGCCGGCACCGACGACCTCGGCCGCGACGTGGCGTTGCGCAGCCTCTACGGCCTGCGCGTCTCGCTGCTTGTCGGCGCGGTCGCGGCGCTCGTCGCCGCAGTCATCGGCGGGCTGGTCGGCGCGCTCGCCGGCAGCGTCGGCGGCTGGGTCGACCGGGCGCTCATGCGCGTCGTGGACACCGTCGCCGCGCTGCCGCACCTGCTGCTGGGCATCTTCATCGTGGCGATGCTGCGCCCCAGCCTGGGCGCGGTGATCGCGTCCATCGCGCTGACGCACTGGCTGTCCACCGCCCGGATCGTCCGCTCCGAGCTGCTCAGCCTGCGCAACCGGCCGTTCGTGGACGCCGCGATCTCCGGCGGCGCGAGCCGGGCCCGGGTGCTCACCCGGCACCTGCTGCCGCACGTGCTGCCGCGCCTGGCGCTGGCGACCACGCTCATGGTGCCGCACGCCGTCTGGCACGAGACCGCGCTGTCCTTCCTCGGCCTCGGCCTGCCGCCGCACCTCGCCTCGATCGGCAACATGATCAACGACGGGCAGCGGTCGCTGCTCACCGGCGCCTGGTGGGCCAGCATCGTGCCCGGCCTCCTGCTCGTGGCGGCCACGCTGGCGCTCGCCGTGCTCACCGGCCGGTGGCGCGACCGCCTCGACCCGCGCGTACGGGCGGAGCTGCAGCTGTGACCGCCCCGGCGCTGCTGACCGTCGACGGGCTGACCGTCCGCTTCCGGCTGCGTGACGCGCTCGTGCACGCCGTCACCGACCTGAGCCTCACGCTGCGGCCCGGCGAGCTGCTGGCGGTGGTCGGCGAGTCCGGGTGCGGCAAGTCCGTCCTCGCGCACGCCCTGCTCGGCCTGCTGCCGCGCAACGCCACAGTCACCGGGCACGCCCGCCTGCGCGCGCCGGGACGCGACGACGTCGACCTGATCGGCGCGGGGGAGCGGCACCTCGCCCGGCACGTACGCGGCCGGGGCGTCGGGCTGGTCCCGCAGAGTCCCGCCACCGCGCTCACCCCGGTGCGTACCGGGCGGAAGCTGCTGGAGGAGACGCTGCGCGCGCACGGGCACACCCGGCGCGACGCGCCGGCCGCCGCCGACCGGATCGCCGCCGACGTCGGCCTCGACCCGGCCGATCTGGACCGGTACCCGCACGAACTGTCCGGCGGCATGGCCCAGCGGCTCGCCACCGCGCTGGCGCTCGCACCCGACCCGCCGGTGCTGCTCGCCGACGAACCCACCACCGGCCTGGACCGGCCGCTCGTCGACCACACGCTGGACCTGCTGCGCCGCCGCTGCGACACCGGCGCGGCCGTCCTGCTCATCACGCACGACCTGGCCGCCGCGCGCCGCGTCGCGGACACCGTGGCCGTGATGTACGCCAGCCGGATCGTCGAGCACCGCCCCACCGGGGCGCTGTTCGACGCCCCGGCCCACCCGTACACCGCCGGGCTGCTCGACGCGCTGCCCGACCGCGCGTTCGTGCCGGTACCCGGCCACCCGCCGGCGCTCACCGACCTGCCCGGCGGCTGCGCCTTCGCCCCGCGCTGCGCCCGCGCCACCGACACCTGCGCGACAGTGCCCCGCCTCGACGCCGAGGGCGCGGGCCGGGTCGCCTGCCACCATCCGCTGCGCGAGGAGGTACCGGCATGACGGTCACGGTTCCGGACGCCACCGACGCCGTCGCCCCGGGCGCCGCGCCGGCCGCCGGGCTCGCCGCGCACCAGGTCTCCGTCGCGTACGGCCGGCAGCGCGTCCTCGACCGGGTCGACCTGCGCATCGCCCCCGGCGAGACGGTCGGGCTACGTGGACCGTCTGGTAGCGGCAAGTCCACACTCGCCCGCGTCCTCGCCCTGCTGCACGCACCGGACAGCGGGCACCTCACGCTCGACGGGAGTCCCGTCCGGGGCGCCCGGCACCGGCTGCCCGCCTCCGTCCGCACGCGTGTCGCGATCCTGTTCCAGAGCCCGCGCGCTGCCACCGACCCGCGGCTCAGCCTCGCCGACATCGTCGCCGAGCCGCTACGTGCCACCGGCACGCCGCGCGAGCAGGCCGCCGCCCGTACGGCGGAACTGGCCGACCTGGTCGGGCTGACAACCGACCTGCTGACCCGCCGCCCGCACGCGGTCAGCGACGGGCAGCTGCAACGCGCCTGCCTCGCCCGCGCCCTGGTGCACCGGCCGGACTACCTGCTCTGCGACGAGGCCACCGCGATGCTCGACGCCTCCACCCAGGCGCACGTCGCCGCCGTCATCGGCGACTACCAGCGCCGGCAGGGCGCCGGGGTCCTGGTCATCACCCACGACCCGGCGCTCATGGCCCGCTGGGCCACCCGGGTGGTGGACCTGCCGGCGGCGTGACGTCGCGTCACTCCCGCACCGGGCGGCGTACGGTGCCCAGCGCCCCGGCGACGACGGTCCCGAATCCGACCGCCATGAGCGGCATCCCCATCTCGAACGGCAGCTCACCGACCCAGTTGATGCTGTCGCGCTCGGGCAGCGCGCCCAGGCTCACCGCGACCACCGCGCCGGCGAGGAACATCCCGGCCACCGCCGCGCCGACCGAGAGCTTGGCGCACGCCACGCTCCGCCCGGCCCAGAGGCCGGCCAGGACGGCAATCGCCAGGGCCACCACGACCAGCCAGGTCCAGCCGCCCTCGGTCTCCAGATAGGCCCAGCCCGAGTACGACCACTGGTGCATGCGGCTGGCGCGGAACCACGGGACCAGGTAGCCGAGCAGCGCGGTGGCGCTGCCGACCAGGAGCAGCACGTCGGGGGCCGGGCGGTACCAGCGAGGGGAGTCGTCCATGCGTCCGGAAGGTAGCAGTGCCATGATCCACGCGCAGGGTCAGCACCAGCCGTTTACCGGCCCGTTGACACCGGTGGAGAGGTAGGCGTCGGACACCCAGCTGCCGTCGCTGAGCCGGTCCCACAGCGCCGTGGTGCCGTAGCGGCCGGTGTGCGAGGTGCCGTTGGCGGAGCAGGAGACGGTGACGGTGGCGCCGTCGGCGACCGACCCGAGGACGCCGTACCCGGTGCCCGGTCCGGAGCGCCGGGTCAGCGTGCCGCCGCCGTTGGCGTCGACGACGCCCTGGTTGAAGCCGAGCGCGCCGTAGTTGTAGACGCCGCCGCCCGCGCCGACGTAGGCGGACCCGTGCCGGGCGCCGCCCTGGTACGCCGCCGCGCCGCTGACGAAGTCCCACTTGCCGATGCCGTGCCCGGCGATCGGGACGTACGCCGAGTTCTGTCGCAGTCCGAAGTGCACGTGCCGGCCGGTGGCGGAGCCGCCGCAGGTGACATCGGTGCCGGTGTGGCCCAGGAACGCGCCCTGGGCGACGCCCGCGCCGTTGACGGAGATGCTGTTCCACAGGTGGTAGTAGTCCGTCGAGTAGCCCCGGTCGTGGATGACCCGGATCCAGCCGGTGCACATCGTGTACGCGGTGCCGGCTCGGGCGGCGCGGACGACCTGGTCGCCGCCGGCGAGGTCGACCGAACTCCACGGCGCGGCGGCGCCGCCCCAGCCGTGCGGCCCGGAGGTGAGCGTCCACGTCTGCCCGACCGCGAACGGCAGCGCCATGCCGGTGCGGAAGTCGCTGCCCGCGTACGTCGGTGTGACAGGCGTGGTGAAGACGGCCTTCTCGGTCTCGCTCACCAGCGGCGACGCGGCGGCCAGGTCGCCGAACGCGGCCTCCCCGTCGAACGCGACGGTCCAGCCCCGGGCGTCGGCCCGGGCGAGGAAGACCGAGCCGGTGGGGTGCGCGTCGGCGGACCGGTCCGCCGGCAGCACCGCGGTGCCGAAGGCCCACCGCCCGTTCGAGCGGGTGACGCTGATCCGGGCCTGCTGCGCGTCCGCCGTACGGGCGGCGGCGTCGGCCGAGCCGAGAAGCTTCGCGGTCACGGCGTCGGCGACGGGGCCGGGTGCCGGGCGGGGAGCGGCGGTCGCGGGTGCCGGGGCTGTTGCCCAGGCGCCGATGGCCGCCAGGGCGCAGGAGAGCATGAGCCGTCGCATGGAGCCTCCTTATCGACATGTGTCACTGAATGGAGGCTATCGACGGCGGTGAAAGTTGTCTACGACTATCGATGCGACGGTGAAGGATCTATGCATCGGGGCGTACCCGGAAGTGGATCTTCCGGGTGGCGGGGTTCCGAGGCCGGCGCTGTCGCGCGCGGCTCGACGGCGCGGCATCCGTTTCCGGTCGCCATTTCTGATCCGCCTTCAAAGATTGGCGGAAGTGACAATGCCGGCCGACGGTTGAGTAGAGATTTGACCGCTTCGGGTGGTTCGCGCGGCCGCACGTAATCGTAGTGATGTCGGTATCGTTCCGTCATTGTGGTGACCAGTCCCTTTCTGTGGGTTGTGGTGCGATGTCGGAAAGAATCGGCGTTCCGACATCCGGTGAAACAAAGGCCTGCCGTATTCGAGATCTTCGACATCTCCCGATGCTCCCGACGGTATAGTGCGACCATCCCCTATGGAGTGCCGGAAAGCGTCTGATCTGCGTGATGACACCTGGGCTGGAAAATGCGCCAACGGGCCCGTGCTTCGTCGGGCGGGGAGCACAGTTGGCGCGTATCGGAAAAGCCCAGGCCGCCGCGCTCGGCCACGGCCGGCAGATGGTCTGCGAAGTGGTCGGAGAGCCGGGCATCGGCAAGACCCGCTTCGTCCGCGAGGCCCTGGAACGATGCGCCCCCACGGTCCCGTGGGCCGTCGGGACGTGCGCGCCGGACGAGCGAGGAGTTCCCTTCCATGTGTTCCGGCACGCCCTCACGAAGGGCCAGCCACCCCGCCGCGGACTGCGTGCCGGGCGACCCGCACCGACCTGGGCGGAGCCCGCGGGCGCGGTGCCACCGGCGTCGGACGCCCGGCGGTTCCGGACCTACCAGGCGGCCCGCCGGCTGATCGGCCTGGCCGCCCGGGACGGACTGGTGCTGGTCCTCGACGACCTGCACTGGGCGGACGCCTCCTCCACCGGCCTGATCGCCCACCTCCTGAGGTATCCGGTGCCCGCGCCGCTGCTGCTCGTGCTCGTCTACCGCCCGCGCCAGATGGCGACCCCGATGCCGTTCGGCCCACCGGAATCCGACGAGAACGCCGATCCGGAACCGACGTCCCGTGACCGGATCGAACTCCGCCCGCTCGGCCTCGCCGAGGTCGCGCTCCTGCACCCCCACGTCGACCAGGCGGAGCTGCGAGCCCGGTACGACCTGACCGGCGGCAACCCCGGTTACCTGGCGGCGCTCCCGGCCGGCCCCGCTCCGGCCGGGAGCGACCCGCTCCGGGAGGCGCCTGGTGTTCGGCTGCCCGACGCGGCGGTGGCCGTGCTGCGCCGCGAGTGGGCCGACCTGCCGTCCGTCGAACTGGCCTGCCTGCGAGCCGGAGCGATAGTGGATGCGCCCTTCGCCCCGGACCTGCTGGCCGAGGTCGCGCAGGTGCCGGCGGCACTGGCGGTCGCGGCCGGCTGGCGGTTGGCCCGGCTCGACCTGATCCGCCGCGTCCCCGGCACCGGACGCTTCGCCTTCCGGCACCCGGTGCTGCGGATGGCGGTCGCCCAGGACACCGACCCGGCGTGGCGGGTGGACGCCTGCGCGCGAGCGCTCACCGCGCTCGTCGACCTGGGCGCGCCAGCCGCGGACCGGGCCCGCTACGCCGAGCGCCTGCTCGCCCTGCCGAACGGCCGCTGGGCCGGACGCTGCGTCGACGTGCTCTCCCGGGCCGCCCAGGAGATCCGGCGCGAGACACCGGACCTGGCCATCCGCTGGCTGCGGCTGGCGTTGCGGGCGCTGCGGCCGACGGCCGGTGAAGCCCAACGTCGCCGCGACGTGTCACTCGCGCTGGCCCAGGTCACCGGCGAGGCGGGCGACCTGGCCGAGAGCCGGGCACTGCTCCAGGAGATCGTGCCGCTGTTCCCCGCCGACCCGGAGGGACGACGGGCCCAGGCGGTAGCCCTGTGGGCGCGCGTGGAACGCCTGCTCGGCAACTACGCGGAGGCGGTGGCGATCAGCCGGCGCGAGCTGGCCGCGCTGCCGGCCGGCACCGGGCCCGCCGGCGGCTACCGGCTCGCCACCGAGATCGGCGTCGCCGGCATCCTGGCCGGCCGTCCCGTGGCCGGGCTGCCCGACGCGTTCACCGCGGATCCCGGCGGCCCGGGCGTGGACCGGGCCGGCCTCCTGGCCGTACGCGGCCTGGCCGCCGTGCACGACGGCGCGCTCGACGACGCCCGTGGGCTGCTCGACGCCGGCGCCCGGATCGTCGACTCGCTGCCGGACCGGGACCTGCGGGACCACCCCGACTGCCTCACCGCGCTCGGCCTGACCGAGCTGTACCTCGAACGGCAGGCCGACGCGGTGCGGCACCTCGACCGCGGGCTGACGCTCGTCCGCGCCTCGCACCGCGACGACGGGTTGTGTCAGCTTCTGCTCGCGCGCACCGAGGTGGCGTACCACGCCGGCCGGCTGAGCACGGCCATCGGACTGGCCACCGAGGCCGGCATCGTCGCCCGGCGCATCGGCAGCCGCCACCTGCTGAGCTTCGCCCTGGCGTTCGAGGCGGAGGCGACCGCCTGGCGTGGCGGTCCTCGGGACGACGACCGGGCGGTGGCGCTGGCCCGCAGCGCCGTCGGAATCGCCACCGACCCCGCCACCTGGTGCGGTCGTACCGCCGCGACCGCGCTGGCGACGGCGGCGCTGCTGGCCGGTGATCCGGCGACCTGTGCCGAACTCGTGCGCTCGGCCGGCGGCGACAGCCGGCTCAGCCGCCTCCAGACCACCCTCCGTCCGATGTGGCACGAGCTGCTCTGCGCCGCCGCGCTCGCCGCGGGCGAGGTGGACGACGCCGAGCGGCAGGCCCGGCAGGCGATGGCCGAGGCGGAGCAGGTGGGCCTGCCGGGGCAGCGGGGCTTCGCCGAGTCGGCGTACGGCGAGGTGCTGCTCGCCCGCGGCGAGGTCCCGGCGGCGCAGCTCCACCTGGAGACCGCTGCCGACCTGTTCCGCTCCGGCGGCATGGCGCTGCGGCGCAGCCTCGCGCTGGCCTCCCTGGCCCGGGCGGCCGAAGCCGCGGACCAGCCCGGCCCGGCGGCGCGGGCCCGCCGCCGGGCGCTGGAACTGGCCGGGTGGTGCGGCACGGAACGGGTCGCCCTGCGACTGGCGCGTCCGGTCGGCCCGCGCGAGGCCGCCGCGCTGACCGACCGGGAATGGCACATCGCGCGGCTGGCGACGACCGGAGTCACCAGCCGGCTGATCGGGCGGCAGCTCAACATCAGCCCGCGCACGGTGGAAGCGCACCTGACCCGGATCTACCGCAAAGCGGGCGTCGCGTCCCGGTCGGGCCTGGTCGCCTGGGTCGCCCGGCTCGACGACACCGATCGGTGACCGCTGTCCGGGCCGGATGACATCGTTCCGTGCAACGCCCGCGGACCGGGTAGCACGAGGCCGCGCCGCCACCGGCCCGGGCCGACGGTCGCTCACATACTCGACTGCATCGGGCGCGATTCCCGCGCACCGGCTGTGGATGGAGGACGAGATGCTGGGCAGAAGATCCGTCAGGAGCCCGCGTACCCTCGCCGCGCCGGTGCCGGCGATGCCGATCGCCGCCGCCGCTGCGGCGCTGCTGATGCTGACCGGCTGTGGCGGCGAACCGGTGGACGCGGCCACCCCCGCGCCCGAGGGCTCGGCCGGCTTCGGCCGGGACCGGGCCGCGCTGGTGCTCACCGCCTTCGACCAGGCCGACTCGGCCGCCTCGGTGGCCGGCGACATCGAGACGCTGCGGACCCAGGAGGTTCCGCCCTCGCTGGACCTCAGCGTCGCCGCGGTCCGCCGGGCCGCCTACAACCAGCAGGCGCAACCGTCGTTCCAGCACATCAACCCGGCGTTCGCGGTGCCGCCCGGCGACCCGGCGTGCTTCCTCGTCACGGCCACCCTCAAGCTGGCCGGCTCAGAGCTGGCCCCCACCGACGTCAGCCAGTTCGTGCTCGGCACGGACGGCCAGTGGAAGCTCAGCCACAACGTCCAGGTCACCCAGCCTGCGCTGGTGGCCGCCCGGAGCATCGACGGCCGGCCGGCCACCGAGGGCGGCACCGCCCTGGACGAGACCAGCCGCCGGGCGCTCGCCGCCGAGGTGTTCGCCCGCAGCATCGGGTCGACCACCGGCAACCGGTCCCTGATCGCGTCCAGCCCGCTGCTCGACGGCCAGTTCGCCGGCGGCTGGGAGGTCTACGGGCAGCAACTCGCCGGCGTCGGCGCGGAGGTCCGGCGAACCCTGGACCGGGCGGAGTGGTCGGACTGCGCGGTCACGACGCCGACCGGCACGCTGACCTTCCTGACCGTCCACGCCACCGACACGCTGCGCCCGGCGCCCGGCGGTCCGGCGACCGTCCGGATGGTGCCGCAGAGCCCGGACCTGATCGCCACCGGTCATCGCACGGCGGTGAGCGGAAAATCCATCCGGGTCAACCGGGTGGAGACCTTCCTGCTGCTCGTTCCGGAGCAGACCACCGGCACGTCGGTGCTGGGACTCAACGACACCGCGTTGACGGTCACCGCCGGCTGACCGCGCACCGACCCCGCCGACGGCAGAAACCGGTGGCATCACTCGGGATCGGAGGCCGCGGACCGCGACGATGACAGCAGCCGTGATCGCCGGCGGGGCCGGTGGTACCCGCGGCCCGGCCACCAGGCTCGGGAGGAACCATGTGGCGTCCGCGCTTCCGATCGGACTACGTGCCGGTGCGGCTGCCCGACGGCCCGCTCGTGGTGCTGGGGGAGACCCGCAGCCTGCTCGTCGACGATCCGGTCGCCGCGGACCTGGCCGACCAGCTCGACGGCGCCGCGCCGCTGGCCGACGTGGTGGCCCGGCTGGCCACCCGGCACCCGGTCGCCGCCGTCGCCACCGCCCTCGCCCGGCTGCGTGACCACGGCCTGCTCACGTCCGGCCCGGCGCACACCTCGCCGGCCGAGGCCGCCGGCTGGGACGCCCGGGGCGTCCCGCCCGAGGCGGGGCGGCGGTGGATGGCCGGTGGCCCGGTCACCGTCGTGGACCTCGGGGCGCCCCGGGTGGCCGAGACCGCCGACGCGCTGCGCGCCCTCGGACTCGCCGTGACAGTGGTCGGGCCGGACGGACCGGACCCCGGCCCGGACGACGCCCAGGTGCTGGTGCTGCCGTCGTCGATGCTCGACCCCCGGCTGGCGTCGATGAACGACCGCCACCTGGCCGCCGGTCGCGCCTGGACCCTGGCCCGGCCGCACGGCAACGTCGTCTTCCTCGGCCCGCACCTGGTGCCGGGCCGTACCGGCTGCTGGGCCTGCCTGCGGCAACGCTGGCAGGAGAACGAGCAGGTGAACGCGTTCCTCGGCGGGCAGGACCTGGCCGGTCCGCTGCCGCAGCCCGGACGGGCGGTCCTGCCCGGACTGGCCACCACCGCCGCCGGCCTGCTCGCCGCCGAACTTGCCGTGCTCGCCGTGCGGGGTACGTCGCCCCGCCTCACCGGCCGGATGGTGGCCCTGGACACCCGGGACCTGAGCACGGAGAGCCACCAGCTCGTACGCCAACCGCAGTGCCCCGCGTGCGGCGACCCGGACCTCGTCCGCAAGGCCGAGCCCCGGATCGACCTGCCACCGAGCGGCGCCCAGCCCAGCCGGGCCGGAGACTCCCGTACCCGGGAACCCGCCGAGACGTACGCGGCACTCGCCCACCACGTCAGCCGGTACCTGGGCGTGGTGAGCCGGCTGACCCCGCTGGAGGCGACCGACAACGGCGTCACCCACACCTACTCCGCCGGGCACAACTTCGCCCAGCCCCGCGAGCTCGCCGGGCTGCGCCGCAACCTGCGCGGGCAGAGCGGCGGCAAGGGCCGGACCGACCTCCAGGCCCGGATGAGCGCGATCGGGGAGGCGGTGGAGCGCTACTGCGGGGTGTGGCGTGGCGACCGACCGGTGCACCGGGCGACCTACCGGCAGCTCGGTCCGGACCGCGCGGTGCACCTGCGCGAGCTGCTGCTGTTCTCGGACCGCCAGTACGCCGACCGGGACCGGCTCAACCGCGACCTCGGCCATCTGCACCGCGTTCCCCGCCCGTTGCCGGACGACGTGGAGCTGGACTGGACGACGGGCTGGTCGCTGACCCGGCAGACGCCGCGCGAGCTGCCCGCCGCGTACTGCTGGTACGGCCACCCGGAGCTGACCGGTCTGGGGGTGTGCTCGGCCGACTCGAACGGCTGCGCGGCCGGCGGCAACCTGTCCGAGGCGATCCTGCAGGGCTTCTGCGAACTCGTGGAGCGGGACAGCGTCGCCCTGTGGTGGTACCACCGCTCCCGGATGCCCGGCGTGGACCTCGCCTCGTTCGCCGACCCGTGGACCACCGCCTGCGTCGACCACCACGCCACCGCCCTGAGCCGCGAGCTGTGGGCCCTCGATCTGACCGCCGACCTCGGCGTACCCACGTTCGCCGCGGTGTCCCGGCGGGCCGACGGCGGGACGGAGGACGTCCTGGTCGGCTTCGGCGCGCACCTGGACGCGCGGGTCGCGCTGACCCGCGCGCTCACCGAGGTGAACCAGTTCCTGCCCGCCGTGCCCGGACCCACCTCCGAGCGCAACCGGTACGGCGGCGACGACCCGGACACCGCGCGCTGGTTCGGCACGGTGCGGGTCGCCGAACAGCAGTGGCTGTCCCCGGATCCGACCCGGCCGCCGCGCACCGCCGCCGACCACCCGACGCTGACCACCGGCGACGTGGGCGACGACGTGCGCCGGTGCGTACGCCGGGCGGAGCGGGCCGGCCTGGAGGTGATCGTCGTCGACCAGTCCCGCCCGGACGTCGACCTGGCCGTGGTGAAGGTCGTCGTGCCGGGCCTGCGGCACTTCTGGCGCCGGCTCGGCCCCGGTCGGCTGTGGGACGTGCCGGGCCGCCTCGGCCGGGACCCGCTGGCCGCCGACGAGACGTCGGCCAACCCGCTGAACGTGTTCTTCTAGCCGGCGCTCCCGGCCCGCCGGTGAACGTGGAAGGGATGGTGGGGGATGACCACAGTGGCGGACCCGACCGGTCGGCGGCGGTCGTCGTGAACGGCACCGGCGGCGGTCCTCCGGTCCAGGAGTCGTACCGGCTGCGCCGTGACGCGGAGCTGCGGCTCGGTGAGGACGGCTCGCTGCTGCTGCGGCAGACCCGTTTTCGGCTCACCCTGGAGCGACCCGGCATGGGCCGGCGGGCGCTGCTGCTGCGCCTCGCCGCCGACTGGGTCGGCGACGTCGAGGTCGGCCGGCTGATCAGCGGTCTGGAGGGGGAGAGCCGGGTGCTGCCGGCGCAGTTGCTGCTGCGCCGGCTGCTCGCCCACTCCTGGCTGGAGCGCCGCGTCCAGGTCGACGACCGGGCGCTGCTCGACCTCGTGCCCACCGGGCTGGGCCGGGGCAGCCTGCCGGAGAGCCGCCCGCACACCCCGGGGGTCCGCTACCGGCTCTCCCGCTTCGCCACCCTCCAGCACGATCGGGGGATGCTGATGGCCGCGTCGTCGCTGAGCACCCTCACCGTCGGTTGCGCCGACGCCGCCGTCGGCGCGGTGCTGGCCGCCGCCGTGCCGGGCCTCGGACCCGACACGGTGGCCCGCATGCTCGGCGTGCCGCCGGAGGCCGCCGGGCGGGTGCTCGACGAGCTGGCCACCGCCCGGATCCTGGTCACCGACGCCGAGTACGAGGCGGAGCACGACGACGCGCCGCTCGCCTACTGGTCGCCGGAGGAGCTGCGGCTGCACCACCGCTCCCGGGCCGGCCGGCACGCGCTGCCGGTGGGCGGCACCTACCGGATGCGGGAACGCTTCGCGCCGCAGCCGCTGCGCCGCCCGTACGACGGGGGCCGGGCGGTCGAGCTGCCGCTGCCCGACCTGGCGACGATCGCCAAGGCGGATCCCGCGTTCAGCCAGGTCGTCGCGGACCGGCGCAGCGTGCGCGAACACGACGACACGGCGCCGCTGCCCCTGGAGCGGCTGGCCGAGTTCCTGTACCGGTCGCAGCACACCACGGTCGTCGGCGAGGCCGGTGGACAGGAGGTGGGCCACCGGCCCTACCCGGGCGGCGGCGGTGTCTACGAGCTGGAGATCTATCCGCTTGTCGCACGCTGCGCCGGGCTCGACCCCGGGCTCTACCACTACGACGGCGTCGGGCACCGGCTGGAGCCGGTCGCCGGCTGGGGCGCGGCCGCCGACCGGCTGCTGGCGTACGCCCGGGCGGCCGGCGCCATGCCCCGGCCGCCGCAGACGGTCCTGGTGGTCACCGCCCGGGTCCAGCGGCTGATGTGGAAGTACGAAGGGATGAGCTACGCCATGATTCTCAAGGACGCGGGTGTGCTGACCCAGCAGATGTACCTCGTCGCCACCGCCATGGGGCTGGCGCCGTGCGCCCTCGGCGCCGGGGACTCCCAGGCCTTCGCCGAGTTGTCCGGGCTCGATCCGCTCGTCGAACCGAGCGTGGCCGACTTCCTGCTCGGCTCCCGCCGTCCCGCCGACACGGGGGCCCGGCCGTGAAGTTCCGGCGGCAGGCGCTGCGTCAGCTGGAGGCGCCCGAGCAGCTCGACCGCGCGGTCCGGCTGACCACGGTGCCGAACTGGCTGGCCACCGTGGCGCTGGTCATCGTCGTGGTGGCCGCCGGGGTCTGGTCGGTGCGCACCGTGGTGCCCCGGACCGTCGAGGCCGCCGGGGTGCTGATCCACTCCAACGGGATCTCCGCCCTCGACGCGCTCGACAGCGGCCAGGTCACCAAGGTGTGGGCGTCGCCGCACCAGCGGGTCACGAAGGGCACGCCCCTCTACAGCCTGCGCACCATGGACGGCAAGGTGCGGGTGGAGAACGCGCCGGGTGACGCGTACGTCGTGGCCTGGCTGGTCTCGGAGGGCGAGATCGTCACCCCCGGCACGCACCTGGCCGACCTGGAACGGCTCGACACCGCCGGGGACGCGTTGCAGGCCGTCGTCTACGCTCCCGCCGTCGCCGCGCCCCTGCTGCAACCGGGCGTACCCGTCGAGGTGGCCGCCGCGGCGGCGCCCCGCAACGTGTTCGGCACCCTGGCCGGCCGGGTGACCACCATCGGCGCCTTCCCGGAGACCGAGGCCTCGCTGCGCGCCTTCCTGGGCACGGGGCCGGACGTCCGGCGGCTGCTCGCCCGGGGCAGCGTGGTCCGGGTGACAGTCACCCTGGAGCCCGACCCGGCGGCCCCGGGTGGCCTGCGCTGGACCAAGTCCCCGCCGCCGTTCCAGCTCAACTCGGCCAGCGAGGTCACCGCCTGGTTCACAGTGGACCAGGAACACCCGATCGACTGGTTGCTGGGACGATGAGCGCGCCCCCGACCGCCGCCACCGGAACGCCGGAGCCTCCCCGCATCCGGCGTCGACGGGTCCGTACGCCCACCCTGATCCAGATGGAGGCGGTGGAGTGCGGCGCCGCCGCGCTCGGCATCCTGCTCGCCCACCACGGCCGGCACGTACCCCTGGAGGAGCTGCGCCGGGTGTGCGGGGTGAGCCGGGACGGCTCCACAGCGGCCACTGTGCTCCGGGGCGCCCGCCGGTACGGGATGGTGGCGAAGGGCTTCCAGATGGACCTGGCCGGCCTGGCCACGGTGGCGCTTCCGGCGGTGCTGTTCTGGCGGTTCGAGCACTTCGTGGTGCTGGAGGGGCTCGGCCGCAAGGTCTTCATAAACGATCCGGCCACCGGCCCCCGCGCGGTGAGCTGGGAGGAGTTCGACGGCGCCTTCACCGGCATCGCGCTCACCATGGAGCCCGGCCCGGAGTTCCGGCCGGGCGGCACCCGCTACCGGCTGGTGCGGGCGCTGGCCGAACGGTGGCGCGGCCCGGGCTCGGCGATCGCGCAGATGCTGCTGCTCGGCCTGCTGATCGCCGTGGTCGGCTTGACCATCCCGGTGATGGCGAAGGTCTTCGTCGACCGGGTGCTGCTCCAGGAGGACCGGGCCGCGTTCGCCGGCCTGGTGGCGGCGGTGGCGGTGGCCACCGTGCTGACCTTCCTGGCCAGCCTGCTCCAGCAACGCCTGACCGTACGCGCGGAGACGGCGCTCGCCCTGAGCAGCGCGGCCCGGTTCTTCCGACATCTGCTGCGGCTGCCGCCGGCCTTCTTCGACCAGCGGCAGGCCGCCGACCTCAGCCAGCGGGTCCGGGGCAACGAGGTGGTCGCCGAGGTGCTCACCCGCCGCGCGGCCACCACGGTGGTGGACACCGGCCTGGTGCTGGCGTACGGGGCGCTGCTCTGCCAGTACGACCTGCTGCTCGGACTCTGCGCGGCGGTCCTCGCCGGGCTGAACGTGAGCGTGCTGCGTTACGTCGCCTCGACCCGGTCGACAGCCGTCGCCGGGCTCCAGGCGGACCGCAGCAAGCTGGTGACCACCGTCTACACCACGGTCCAGATGATCGAGACGGTGAAGGCCGGCGGCGAGGAGGAACGCGCGGTGGCCCGGTTCGCGGCGCGCCACGCCACAGTCGCCACCCGCCAGCAGCGGCTGGGGGTGCCCACCGCTGTGCTCTCCGTCCTGCCCGCGTTCCTCGCCTCCGGGACCACCGCCGTGCTGCTGGGGCTGGGCAGCCGGCAGGTGGTGGCGGAGGCGATGAGCGTCGGCGTGCTGGTCGGCATGCAGAGCCTGGCCGCCGCGATGAACCGGCCGTTGGGCAACCTGACCGCGCTGGGCTCGCGGCTGCAGGACATGAGCGCCGACCTCAACCGGCTGCGGGACGTGGAGCGGTACCCGCTGCCGTCGGCCGGGGACCGGCCCGCCGGGCCGTTGGCGCCGATGGAGGGGCACCTGCGCATCGAGGACGTGACCTTCGGCTACAACCCGCTGGGCCGGCCGCTGCTGGAGAACTTCAGCCTGGACCTGCCGCCGGGTGCCCGGGTGGCGCTCGTCGGGCGGTCGGGCAGCGGCAAGTCGACAGTGGGCCGGCTGGTGGCCGGGCTCTACCGCCCGTGGACCGGGCGGGTCACCGTGGACGGCCTCGAACGGCCGGGGACCGACGACGGCCTCTGGGCGGCCACGGTGGCCATGGTGGACCAGGACCAGCGGCTGTTCGAGGGCACGGTGCGCGACAACGTCACCATGTGGGACCTCACCGTCGCGGACGAGGACGTCGTCACCGCGCTGACCGACGCCTGCCTCTACGACGAGGTGGCGGCCCGGCCGGGCGGCCTGGCCAGCCCGGTACGGGAGAACGCCCGCAACTTCTCCGGCGGGCAGCGGCAGCGGCTCGAGATCGCCCGCGCGCTCGTCCGCAATCCCCGGGTTCTCGTGCTCGACGAGGCGACCAGCGCGCTGGACGCCGAGACCGAACGCCAGATCGACAGGCACCTGCGGCGGCGGGGGGCGACCTGCCTGATCGTGGCCCACCGCCTGTCCACGGTCCGCGACTGCGACCTGATCGTCGTGCTGGACGGCGGCCGGGAGGTGGAGCGCGGCACCCACGAGCAACTGGTCGCCCGCGACGGCGCGTACGCACGCCTGGTCCGGGACCACTGACCACGACGACCCGAGGAGACGCTGATGAGCGGCGCGGTGGAGAATCCCTCGCCCGGCAATCTGATCGGCTTCTGCGCCGACGGCGTACGCCAGGTCTGCCGCCTCGACGACCCGGTGGCGGGCTGGCTGGTGACCGGCGGCGAGGCCGACCTGTTCGCGGTGCGCCGGGCCGGGACGAACCCGTCGCGCCGGCACCACGTGGCCCGGCTGCCGGCGGGTGGCCTGGTGCCGACGTCCACCGCGATCGGTGTGTGGCAGCTGATCCTGGTGCCGCTGCCCGGCACGGACCTGCGCGGGCTGTCCCGGCCCCACCTGTCGCTGCTGGAGCGGCAGGTACGGCCCGGCCTCCCGGCGGACGAGGAGGTGTCGCCGCGGGCGCGGCGCGCCGCGGCGGAGCTGGTCGCGGCGGTGGACCTGGTGCTGGTGGCCGTCGCCGACGCGCTGCGCCGCGGGCAGGCGCCCCGGGAGGCGTCCACCCTGAGCGGGCGCGAGATCGTGTCGCTGGCGCAGGGGAGCGCCCTCGTCTCCACCGGCGGTGCCTGGTGGCTGCGCAGCGCCGGCGGGCAGTTGCGCCGCAACGACGGCGGTCCGGCGGAGATGTCGGGGGAGCGGGAGCTGTTGCTGGTCGCCGAGCGGGACTGGGTGGTGGCCGAGTCGCCGTGCGCGGTGGAGAGCCACGGCAGCTGGGACCTGCTGGTCAGCGGTCAGCTCCGGTCGGCGGTCGACCAGCACGTGGTGCGGCTGCTGCGGATGGTGGAGACCCGCGTCGAGGAGGCCGACGCGGCCCTGCTGAGCGGCGTGGAGCGGCGCCGGCAGATCGACGCCGAGGTGCTCGCCGCGGCGGCCCGCCGGTCGCTCGGGGTGATCGGCGCGGGCGGTTCGCTCCCGGTTCCGGACACCGAGGCCGGCTTCGACAGGTACGGGCGGGCAGCCTCGGTGGTCCGGGTGGTCACCGAGGGGATGGGCAGCCCGGTCAACGAGCCGGCCGACCGCAGCGGCGCGCCACTTGACGACCGGGTGGCGGTGCGTGCGGTGTCCCGGGCGTCCAGCCTGTTCCTGCGCGAGGTGCGGCTTCCGGACCGGTGGTGGCGGCGGGACCTGGGGCCGCTCGTGGGGTGGCGGACCGGCGACGACCCGTCCCGTGCCGTCGCGGTGCCGCTGGTGTTCCGCCGGGGCCGCTACCACCACGTCGACCCGGAGACCCGGGCGTACGGGCCGATCGACGCGACGATCGCCGCGACGTTCGCCGCCGAGGCGACCCAGGTGCAGGCGCCGCTGCCGCAGGCCGCCCGGATGCGCCACCTGCTGCGGGCCGGGCTCGTCGGTGCGGCCCGCGACGTGCGCGGGCTGCTCGTCGCCGCCGCCTGCGTGGCGCTGCTGGGCCTGGGCGTGCCGCTGGCCACCGGCGAGGTGCTGGGCCAGTTGGCCCGGCAGGGCGAGGTGGACGGCCTGTTCGGTTTCCTCGCGCTGATGCTCAGCGCCGCTGTGGTCGCGGGACTGGTCGGCGTGGTGCAGAACCTGCGGTTGCTGCGGTTGGAGGGCCGGTTGCAGTCCGGCGCGCACCTGGCGCTCTGGGACCGGCTCATGCGGCTGCCCGCCCGGTTCTTCACCGGTCGCAGCAGTGGTGAGATCGCCAACTCGATGTTGGGGATCTCGTTCGTCGGCGAGGCGCTGAGCGCGCTGCTGCCGCAGCTCGTCTCCGCGGCCGCGACCGTCGCGGTGACCCTCGGCCTGCTCCTGGTGGTCGAGCCCGTGCTCGGGCTGTGGGGGGCGGGGATCGTCGCCGTCACCATGCTGGCCTTCGGCGCGTTCGCCGTCCTGATCGTCCGCCGGCAACGGATCGCGCTTCCGGCCGAGCACCGGGCGGCGGCGATGACCAACCAGTTGCTCGGGGGAATCGTCAAGATCAAGGTGGCGGCCGCCGAGGCCCGGGCGCACGCCCGCTGGTCGGAGGTGGCCGCGGTGGCCCGGGCGGCGCTGCAACGGGTCCGGCAGAGCCAGGCGGGCCTGGTCGCGTTCGCCACGGTGCTGCCGGTCGCCGGTCAACTGGTCCTGTTCGCCGTGCTGATGGGGCCGCTCGCCGGCCGGGTCACGCCGGCCGACTTCTTCGTCCTCAACGTCAGCTTCGCGATGCTGCTCGGCGCGCTGCTCGTGCTGGTGTCGGCCGGGGTCGAAGTGATCGCGGCGGTGCCCCGCCTGGGCGGCCTGCGGGACATCCTGCGCGCCGACCCCGAGGCCCGGCCGGACCGGGTGGACCCGGGCGAGCTGCGCGGTGAGGTCGCACTGCACCGGGTCACCTTCGCCTACCAGCCGGACGAGCCGCCGGTGCTCGTCGACATCGACCTGCACGTGCGCCCGGGTGAGTTCGTCGCCATCGTCGGGCCGAGCGGCTGCGGGAAGTCCACACTGCTCCGGTTGCTGCTCGGTTTCGAACGCCAGCAGCAGGGCGCGGTGCTCTACGACGGCCAGGACCTCGCCGAACTCGACGTGCACGCGGTCCGCCGGCAGTGCGGGGTGGTCCTGCAGGACGGCCAGCTCTTCGCCGGCTCGGTGCGGGACAACATCTGCGGCGCCGGCAGCTTCCCGCTGGACCAGGTCTGGGAGGCGGCGCGGATGGCCGGCCTCGCGGACGACCTGGAGGCGCTGCCGATGGGGATGAGCACCATGGTGCCGTTCGGCGGCGGGACGCTCTCCGTCGGGCAGCGTCAGCGGGTGCTGATCGCCCGCGCGCTGGCTCCCCGGCCCCGGATCATCTTCCTCGACGAGGCGACGAGCGCGCTCGACAACCGGACCCAGGAGGTGGTCACCAGGAGCACCGCGGACCTGGCCGCGACCCGGCTGGTGATCGCCCACCGGCTGTCCACGGTCCGCGCGGCGGACACCATCGTGGTGCTCGAAGCGGGGCGGATCGTCCAGCGGGGCACCTACGACGAGTTGATGGACCAGCCCGACGGGCTGTTCCACCGGCTGGCGCGACGGCAACTCGTGGACCAGCCGGAACGGTCCGACGCCGTGGTGGAGAGCCGGCAGCCGGACGGGCAGCCCGCGACGGGCTGAGGGCCGGTCAGCCGTTGTCGATGACCGCGCCGTCCTCCACGCACACGTCCGTGCCGAGGTGGTTCTCCAGCAGTTCCGCGACGTGCGCCTCGGCCTGGTTCTCCACGGCCAGCCGGAACGCCTCGGTGAGCACGCCGACCACGCCCTGGGTCAACAGCAGGGTCTCCCGGTCGAGGTCGGCCCAGGACGATCGGTTGCCGCTGCGCACCAGCTCCGGCGCGAGGGCCAGCAGCCGGGCGGTGACGGCGGCGACCAGATCGTCGGCGACCGGCCGGAGGCTGTCCAGCACCTCGCTGAGGGTCTGCAACGCCGGCACCGTGCCCACCCGTACCCGATGCAGGTCCAGGGCGGCGCGCAGCGGACGTGGCCGGGAGGTGCGGACGGTGCCGTCGTCGGCCCGTCCGATCACGCCGTGCCGGGTCAGCGCATGGGCCAGCGCGGGACGGTCGGCGGCCAGGCGCTGCAGCATCGCGGTCAGCCCGTCCGGCGCCTCGTCACCGGCCCGGACCCCGAGCATGGCCTCGATCGAGACCAGGTTGAAGCCCTGCCGCTGCAGGGCGAGGATCGCGTCCAGCCGGCGGACGTGGGAGTCGTCGTAGAGCGCGGCCCGGCCGTGCCGAACCGGTGGGGGCAGCAGCCGCCGGGCCTGGTGGGCGCGGATGTTGCGCGGCGACATGCCGACCTTGCGGGCGAGTTCGTCCACGCTGTACCCGGCCGGGCCGCCGGGTGTCGTCGTCACCTCGTCGATGGTCACGGTGGCCTCCGGCAGCACTCGGTGACGGAACACGGCAGCCGCCGGACCGCTGTCACGGTGGGCGATCCGACGATCGCAGCGTAGGTGCGGGCGCCGCGCGGGTGACAGGCGAGGAATTACTACTTGTTCACACTGATGACAATCATTAGAATCGCCAATCCGCGTCACGCCGTTGATTTCCATTACCCGGCTTTCGCCGCGGCGCGGACCGGTCGCGGCCGCATTCGATGAAATTCCCACTCGTCGGGCGGGCCGGAACGGCCGGTGGCCCACGATGAATCGGAACCGGCGGCCCGGACCCTCCCGCGCTGCCTGTCGCCGCCCCCGGTGTCGTCGTGGGCGGCCGACCGTCGAAGGGAGCAGGGGTGTGACAAATGTCGATCGAGCGGTCTTCGTGGCCGCGTACAGCCGGCTGGTCGCCGACGTCTGGGCCGACCCGGCCAAGGAGCAGGCGCTCGACCGGGACCCACGGGGGTTCCTCGCCGGCTACGGCCTTCACCTGCCCGAAGAGGTGCAGGTCCGGGTGGTCCGGGACGTCGCCGACGCCGATCCGGACCTCGAGGTGCAGGTCAAGTCGTGGGAGCTGGCGGAGTCCAGCGGCGCCTTCGTGCTCTTCGTGCCCTCGCTGCTGCCGGTGGCCGAGGCGGAGCTGGCCGAGGACGAGCTGGACAGCGTCGTTGCCGGCCTGGACTCCAGCTGCGCGTGCTGCTGCCCGTGCTGCTGCACCTGACACCGATGTCTGCCGCCCGCCGGCCGGCACGGCAGATTCTGATGGCAGTCAGCGGAAATCCTTGATTGCCGAACCTCGATCTTCCTAGCGTTCTCGCCACAGCAATTAACCGCCCGGCCCGCAGCCCCAGGAAAGGACCGAACGATGAGCAACGACGAGCAGGAATACGGCGCGAGATTCGTGACCAAGTACTCGGAACTGGTCACCGCGGTGTGGCGCAGCGACGAGGAACTGCAGCGGCTCCTCGCCGACCCGACCGGCTACGCGACGGCGGCCGGCCTGCCGGTCGCCCCCGGCGCCACCGTCGAGGTCGACCGCGCCCAGCCCGCCACGCTCTACACCAAGGAGCAGATCGTCGCCGACTGGTCCGGTACGCCCGGCCGGCACGTGCTGCACGTGCCCGAGGTGCCGCTGGTCGACCTCAACGAGCTGACCGAGGCCGAGCTGGAGACCGTCGCCGGCGGCGTGGCGCCGGCGGCCGACAACAACGTCAACATCATCGCCGTCCTCATCGTCTGAGTTCCCCTCCGCACCCCGCCGGGAGCCTCGATGACTGACACGACCGAGACCATCGCGTTCCGATCCGGCACCTACCGGACGGCCACTGTGGAGCAGACCTGGGCACGGGTCGGCGGCATGCTCGACCGGTTCCGGATCACCCGGGTCGCCGACATCACCCGGCTCGACGAGATCGGCCTACCGGTGCACGTCGCCTACCGGCCGGTCGGAGCCACCATGGCGGTGAGCGTCGGCACCGGCGCCACGGCGACGCAGTCCCGGGTCAGCGCGGTGATGGAGAGCATCGAGTCCTGGCATGCCGAGAACCTCCGGCCGGGGACCGCCGTCCGGTCCCCGGCCGAGGCGCTCGACCTGCCGTACGACGTCCGGTGGCTGCACCTGGCGGAGCGGTCGCCCCTGACCCCCGCCGTCGAACTCGACTGGGTGGCCGGCCGTGGGCTGGTGACCGGAGCGCCCTGCCTGGTGCCGCGCGCCACGATCGAACTCGACTTCACCGTCCGGCGGGGCTGGGACCGCGCCCTGTTCACCCCCAGCAGCAACGGGCTGGCCACCGGCAACACCTTCGCCGAGGCCAGCCTGCACGCCCTGCTGGAGGTCGTCGAGCGCGACTGCATCGCCCCGTACTGCACCTCGCCGCTGGCCGAGCGCACCTACACCGACCCGAGCACCGCCACGAACGCGATGACCCGCACCGTGCACGAGGCGCTGGTGCGGGCCGGCTGCTGGGTGGAGGTCTGCGACATCACGAACGCGGTCGGCGTGCCCTGCTACGCCGCCTCGATCTGGTCCCCCGACCTGCCGGTCACCTTCGGCGGCTTCGGCTGCCACGTGGACCCGGAGATCGCTGTCGGCCGGGCCATGTCGGAGGCGGCACAGTCGCGGCTGGTCATGGTCTCCGGGGCCCGGGACGACATCGACGCCACCGCGTACCACGACGTCGGCGCGCCGCCGGTGCCGCCACCCACCGTCGACCGGCCGGTCCGGCCGGTCCGCCGCGACCCCCCGCCCGCCGGGGACGTGACCCAGGTGCTGCGCGAGCTCGCGTCGCGGGTGCAGCGGATAACCGGCGTCGAGCCGTTCAGCGTCGACCTGACGCACGACGACATCGGCATCCCGGTGAGCAAGGTGTTCGCCCCCGGCCTGCGGATGTTCGACGAGCGGGCCCTGAGTACCCGACCAGGAGTGCCCCGTGACTGACGTCGTCTTCATCGGTCCGAGCCTGCCGGCCGACGAGGTCGGCCGGCTGCTGCCCGACGCGGTGGTGCTGCCGCCCGTCGCGCACGGCGACCTGCTCCGCCTGGACGTCGGCCCCGGCGACCGGGTCCTCGTCGTCGACGGGTTCTTCCTGCAACACCCGCCCGTACGCCACCGGGAGATCCTCGACCTGCTCGACCGCGGGGTGACAGTGGCCGGCGCGGCCAGCATGGGTGCGCTGCGCGCCGCCGAGCTGTGGCCGTTCGGCATGCGTGGCGTGGGCGAGGTGTTCCAGCTCTACCGCGACGGTGTCGTCACCGGCGACGACGAGGTGGCGGTGGTGCACGGGCCCGCCGAGGAGGGCCACCGCACGTTGAGCGAGCCGCTCGTGAACATCCGGGTCGAGCTGCGCCGCGCCGTCGCCGCCGGGGTGCTCGGCCAGGCCGAGGCCACGCTGTTGCTGGACGTCGCCCGGGACCTGCCGTTCCGGCGGCGGTCGTACCGCGCGCTGGAGCGCACCGCGCCACCCGGGGCCGCGGCCGTGGTGGACCGGTTCCTGACCTGGCGCCGGCGCGACCCCTGGGACGCCAAGGGCACCGATGCGCGGCTGCTGCTGTCGATGGCGGCGGCAGACGCGCCGGAGCTGTGCCCGGCGCACGCCGGCGACCAGCCGATCGACAACCTCCACACCCGCTTCCTCGACAGCTGGCGGTCGCGGTTCGCCGGGAAGCCGGTCGGTGGGCACTGGGTCAGCGACCGGGACGCCGCGGCGGTGCTGATGCTGCTGCACCCCGAGGCGCCGGCCTGGCACCGGCGTGGGGTGCTGGCCGGGCTGGCCGAGGTCGACATCGCCGACCCGGCGGTCGAGGAACGCGCCCACCAGGCGGCGTGCGAGCGCGGCCTGACCGGCACGGCGCCGGGTGGGTGGGACTGGCTCACCGACCGGGAACGGGGCATCGGCGACCGCGAGGCGGTGCTGCGGGTGCTGGTGCGGGCGTTCGGCACCACGCCGTACCGCAGCCTGGCGCTGTGGATGGTCGCGGCGCCGCTGCGTACCCCCGCGTTGCTCGCCGCGGCGCGGCAGGTCGCGGCGACCGCGGCGTCGCTGAACGAGACGCTCGTCCCGCGTACGACGGGACACCGCCGCCCGGGCGGCCGGCTCCACTTCCGCACCGAGGTGGTCGACGAGTGCTTCGCGCGGTTGTGGGGCTGCGACGCCGACGGGCTGGAGTCGGCGGCGTGGGACCGGGGCTTCGACGGCCTGGCGTCGTTCCGGTACGCCGCCGAGCCGCTCGTGGCGTACGTCAAGGCGTTCGGCGCCCCGCGACTGCCGGCGGTGGCGCAGGGCGCGCAGGAGGACATTCCGGCCGGTTGCACGGCCCGGGTCGGCTGAGGAGGCGTCGATGAGCGGAACGGTGAAGGCGGCACTGGTCTACCCCCCGCTGACCGACCCCACCTCGGGGTACCACTCCCTGAACTACCTCGACTCGTACGCCCGGGCACAGGGGCACCGGCCGGCGGAGATCATCGACGCCAACATCGAGGCGTTCCACCACTCGTACACGCCGTCGGCGTACGAGTGGCTGCGACGGGAGCTGTCCCGGTCCTCGACCGACGACCTCAGCGGCCCGGACGCGCTGATGGCCCGGGCGAACCACCTCGGCCTGCCCGACCCCGATCCGGAGCGGCTGCGCCGGTCGATCGGGGTGTTGCAGGATCCGAACCTGTTCTACGACTACCGGCACTACCAGGACGCGGTCGAAGGCGTGATCTCCTGGATGGACGCGCTCGGCGCGGTCGGGTTCCCCGGCCAGTTCCGCGCCGGCTTCCGGCTGCAGCCACCGCCGATGATCTCGATCGGCTCGGTGGCCGCGCTCACCGACGAGGCGCTGCTCGGCCGGCTCAACAAGCCCTTCCAGCCGTACTACGAGGACGTGCTGATCCCGCGGCTGGCCGCCGGTGGCCACCAGGTGATCGGGATCAGCGCCACCTATCAGTGGCAGCTTCCGTTCGCGCTCTGGATCGCCCGGCTCGTCCGCCGGGCCTGCCCGGACGTCTTCCTCGTCGCGGGCGGCACGGAGATCTCCGACGTCTGGAAGTGCGCCAGCAGACCCGAGTACGTCTTCCAGGTGCTCGCCGACTTCGACGCGATCGTGGTGGGGGAGGGGGAGAGCGCGTACACGGAGATCCTGGACGCGGTGGCGACCGGCACCCTGCCGGCCGGGCACCCCAACGTCCGCCTGCACCCCAAGTACGGCCGCCAGCGCCAGCTGCCCCTGCGCTACGAGCGTCTGGCGCAGGTGCCGGTCCCGGACTTCTCCGGTCTGCCCTGGGACCTCTACCTCAGCCCGGAACGGTTCGTCTACTACTCGCCGACCCGCGGCTGCTACTGGAACAAGTGCACGTTCTGCGACTACGGCCTGAACACCGACGGCCCGACGAGCCCGTGGCGGCAGGACACGGTCGGCAAGATGATCACGGACGTCACCGAGCTGTCGAAGTTCGCCAAGTTCATCTACTTCTCCGTGGACGTGCTCGCTCCCGCGACCATCCTGCGCTTCGCCGAGCAGGTCGTGGAGCGCGGGCTCGACTTCCGCTGGGGCGCCGAGATCCGGCTGGAGAAGTACTGGTCGGACGAGCGCTGCGAGCTGCTGCGGCGCAGCGGATGCGTGGCCGTGTCGGTCGGTTTCGAGTCCGGCAACCAGCGCATCCTCGACCTGATCGACAAGGGCACCAGACCGGAGCAGGTACGGCGCACCATGACCGCGATGACGAAGGCCAACATCGGCGTGCAGATGATGGGCTTCACGGGCTTTCCCACCGAGACCCGCGACGAGGCGCTGGACAGCATCGCGTTCCTGCGCGACAACCCCGACCTGTGGACCCTCGGCGGGCTCGGCGACTTCATGCTGACCCCGGGCGCCATCGTCGCCAAGGAGCCGGAGCGGTTCGGCATCACGAACGTGCGGCCGGTGGAGGGTTCGGACATCGTCCGGATGCTCCGGTACGACGAGCCGGTGACCGAGGCGGCGCAGGCCGAGGTCGCCCGGGCCAAGGCCGACCTCAACCCGGGACACTTCCACCGTCCCTGGCTGGGCAGCACCGACACCCCGCACACGTTCTTCTACCACGACCGGTACGGCACCGCGGTACGTGGTGTGCTCGCCCACGACCGGGTGCGGCACGACACCGACGACCGGACCGAGTTCCTCGCCAACGGCGCGTTCGTGGACCGCGACGACGAGCAGGTCTGGGACGCGTACCGGCGGATCCGGTCCGACGAGCAGGAGGGCGTCCCCGGTGACCTGCCGGCGAACCGGCACCTGTTCCGCCGCACCGACGGCCAGGTGTTCGCGCTCAACCGCAGCAGCCGTCTGTTCCTGGACCTGTTCAGCACGCCGCTCACGCTCGCCGAGGCGCAGCGTCGGCTCTGGATCGTCGAACCGGCGGTCGCCGACCGGGTCTGGCGCACGTTCATCGGGCAGCGGTTGATCCGCCGGCACCAGCTCCCGGCCCCGGCCCGGCCGACGCGGTGACCCCCGAGCGTCGGTCGGGCCGGC
Source organism: Micromonospora sp. NBRC 110037 (assembly GCF_001652995.1). Taxonomy (NCBI): domain Bacteria; kingdom Bacillati; phylum Actinomycetota; class Actinomycetes; order Micromonosporales; family Micromonosporaceae; genus Micromonospora; species Micromonospora sp. NBRC 110037. The sequence goes on along the minus strand of NZ_BBVA01000012.1, from coordinate 48,346 downwards.
GCACCCCGCCGAGTGGGATTTTGCACTCCCAGTGCACTTGTTTCCGGTTTCGCTGCTGCCTAGCGTCAGGTCATGGCTGACTCGTGGACGTTCGCTGTGGCCCGTGACGACCTCGCCCGCACCACGCTCGCCGACGGCGCGGCGCCCGCCCTCGCCGACGGGGAGGCGCTGCTGCGCGTGGACCGGGTCGGCCTGACCGCCAACAACGTGACGTACGCGGTGCTCGGCGAGGCGATGCGCTACTGGGAGTTCTTCCCGCCCGAGCCGCGCGGGCTCGACCAGCGGTGGGGACTGCCGCCGCTGTGGGGCTTCGCCGAGGTGGTTGCATCCACAGTGTCAGGAGTCGAGCCGGGCGTGCGGATCTACGGCTACCTGCCGCCCGCCGGCCACCTGGTGGTACGCCCGGAGCGGGTGGACGGGACCGGCTTCCGGGACGCCAGCCCGCACCGGGCCGGGCTGCCCTCGCCGTACAACTCCTACCGGTCGACCACCGGCGACCCCGCGTACCGGGCGGAGCAGGAGGACCTGCTGATCCTGTTCCGGCCGCTGTTCTTCACCTCGTTCATGCTCGCCGACCAGGTCGTCGACAACGACTGGTACGGCGCGGAATCGCTGGTGCTGTCGTCGGCGTCGAGCAAGACGGCGTACGCCGCCGCGTTCGAGCTGCACGGCCGCGGCCATCGCCTGATCGGGCTCACCTCACCCGGCAACCTCGCCTTCACCAGGTCGCTCGGCTGCTACGACGATGTCCTCGCGTACGACGACATCGCGGCGCTCGACGTCGTGCCGACGGTCTACCTCGACCTGTCCGGCGCGCCCGCGCACCGGGCCGCCCTGCGGGCCCACCTCGGCGACCGGCTCGTCCGGGACATCGCCGTCGGCCTGACCCGGCAGACGCCGAACGCCGACGCCGCCGAGGAGGTCTTCTTCGCGCCGGTGCAGATGCGCAAGCGCAGCCGGGACTGGGGCCGCGACGGCCTCGACGCCCGGTTCGCCGACGCCTGGCAGCGGTTCTCGCAGGTGGTGAGCGGATGGCTCGACGTGCGGGCCGGCGCCGGTCGGGAGGCGCTGCGGGACGCCTGGCTCGACGTCCTCGCCGGCCGTACGCCGCCCCGGGTGGGCCACGTCGTGCAGCTCTGAGAGCGTCAGCGGTCGAGGTAGGCGGACAGGCCGCCGAGCTCCTCGTTGGCGATGAAGACCGAACGGACGTTGATGACGGCTTCCTCGACGTGCACCGGGCAGCCCCACGCCGAGTCGCCCCACGAGTCGGCGACCTTGATCTCGGCGGGCGCGGCGCAGCCGTCGCTGCCGCCGAGCTGACACCGCTCGGGGCGGGGAGTGGCGGCCTGCGCGGCGGCGGCGGCGCGCAGCCGGGCGGTGAGTTCCGCCGCCGCGGCGGCGCGCTGTTCCGCCTCGGCCCGTAGCTCCCGCTCCGCCCGCACCACCCGGGCCAACTCGTCGTGGGCGGCTCGCGCACGGGCGTCCGCTTCGGACTTCGCCTGTTCGATGTGGTGACGTTCGATGGCCAGGGCGGCGGTGCCGGTGAAGACCCGGGCGAGGGCCAGATCGGTGTCCCGCGGGACGCGCGGGGTGCGGTGGTACATGGCGAACGTGCCGAGCAGGCTGCCGTCGCGGGCCAGGATCGGCGTGGACCAGCAGGCGGCGAGTCCGGCCCGCTCGGCCAGATCGCGGAAGTCGGCCCAGAACGGGTCGGTGGCGATGTCGGTGACGACGACCGGCTCCCGCCGGTGCGCGGCGGTGCCGCACGATCCGACGCCCTCACCGGTGGCGATCCCGTCGATGGCCTCGTTGTAGAAGTCGGGCAGGCTGGGCGCGGCGCCGTGGCGCAGGTGCCGGCCGTCGGCGTCGGCGAGCAGGACGGAGACGAGCACCTCCTGCGGCGCGAGGTTCTCGATGCAGCGGGCCATCCCGTCGAGCACCTCGGTCAGGGGCGCCTGCCGGGCGATCTGCTCCAGCATGGCGCGGTGCTCGGCCATCAGCCTTTGCGCGTGCTTGACCTGCGTGGTCTCCACCCCGATCACGCGGATCCCGGTCACCGTGCCGGCGGGGTCGCGGCGCGCCTCGTAGGTGAAGTCGAAGAACGCCTCCCGCGCGTGCGAGCCGGTGCCCAGCATGATCCGGGCGTCGTGACCGGTGTAGGACTCGCCCGTCCGGTAGACCTCGTCCAGCAGGGCGATGAAGCCCTGGCCGTCCAGTTCCGGCATCAACTCGGCGAGCGGAACTCCGGTACGTGCGCGTTCCTCACCGATGGCGGCGAAGAATGCCGGGTTCGCCGCCTCCACCACGTGCGTCGGCCCGGCGAGCGCCGCGAAGACGGCGATGGACTTGCCGAACAGCGTCCGCAGATCCTCGTCCGCCGGCCTGGGCAGGTCCTGGCCTGATAGCGCCGTCATGCCTGGTCTTCCTCCCGCCGCTTCGTCGACCGTCGCAAGATTACGGGTCAGTGACCGACGTTCACATCTTGGCATCGACGTCCGCCTCCGTTACCGTCGTGGGAACGCTCCCACGAACTTAGATACGTCGATGTGATCAGGAGGAAACACGTCGTGGCTATCCTCTCCGCCCGCCGCAGGTCAGCGGCCATCAGCGTGGCGGCCGTAGCGGGTCTCGCCGCCGCCGGCGTCGGCCTCGCCGTCGGCGGCGCGTCCGCCGGCACCGTGTCCGGATCGCTCTACCGCGACCCGTCCTCGGCAGTCGTCCGCTGGGTCGCCGCCAACCCGGGCGACTCCCGCGCCGCCGTCATCCGCGACAAGATCGCCAGCCAGCCGCAGGCCCGCTGGTACGCCAACTTCAACCCGTCGACCATCCAGTCCGAGGTCTCCAGCTTCATCGGCGCCGCCAACTCGGCGCAGCAGATCCCGGTGCTGTCGGTGTACGAGATCACCAACCGCGACTGCGGCGGCGCCAGCGCCGGTGGAGCGCCGGACCTCAACCAGTACCAGACCTGGGTGTCCAACTTCGCCCGCGGGCTCGGCAACCAGACGGTCCTGATCATCCTGGAGACCGACTCGCTGGCCCTGCAGACCTGCCTGAGCACCAGCGAGCTGAACGCCCGCAACCAGGCGCTCACCACGGCGACCCAGACCATCAAGTCGGCCAACCCCAACGCCAAGGTGTACCTCGACGGCGGCCACTCCACCTGGAACAGCGCGAACGACACGGCCAACCGGCTCCGCGCGGCCGGCGTGCAGTACGCCGACGGCTTCTTCACCAACGTGTCGAACTTCAACCCCACGTCCAGCGAGGCGAACTTCGGCCGGGCCGTCATCTCCGCCCTCAACGGCATGGGCATCTCCGGCAAGCGGCAGGTCATCGACACCAGCCGCAACGGCGGAGCGGCCGGGGACTGGTGCGCCGACGACAACACCGACCGGCGCATCGGGCAGTACCCCACGACGAACACCGGCGACGCCAACATCGATGCGTACCTCTGGGTGAAGCCGCCGGGTGAGGCGGACGGCTGCCGCTACACGGCCGGTTCGTTCCAGCCGGACCTGGCCTTCAGCCTGGCCAACGGCGCGCCCAACCCGCCCACCACCGCGCCGCCGACGACCAACCCGCCGACCACTGCTCCGCCCACCACCGCGCCGCCGACGACCGCGCCGCCGACCACGGCGCCCCCGACCACGCCGCCGCCGGGCGGTAACGGCTGCTCCGCGTCGGTCGCGATCAACCAGTGGAACGGCGGCTTCACCGCGAGCGTGAACGTCACCGCCGGCTCGGCGAGCATCAACGGCTGGACCGTGACCGTCGCGCTGCCCGGCGGCGCGGCGATCACCGGCACCTGGAACGCCCAGGCCAGCGGCACCAGCGGCACCGTCCGGTTCACGAACGTCGGCTACAACGGCCAGGTCGGCGCCGGGCAGACGACCAACTTCGGCTTCCAGGGCACCGGCACCGGTCAGGGCGCGACGGCCACCTGCGCCGCCTGACCCGCACGACACCTGCGGGCCCGGCACGGAGGAACACTCCTCCGCGCCGGGCCCGTCCCCGTGCTCCTGGTCGACGTGGCTCGCCCAGGCGGCCGACGGGGGTTAGGCTGTCGATGCGGGATGTCGACGGCTGATCGCCGACCCCCTGCCCTTCCCACGGTTTCCCAGCCGCGACGACTGAGTCGAGTGCTGCCGTGCAGATTCCCTTGGAGCACGACGTGCCCGACAAGACGTTCGCCCTGAATCCCTTCAGCATCGAGGGGGGCAAGGCCACCGACGAGGAGCGCAGTCCGGCCGCGGACATCAGCGCCGCCTCCATGACCCGCCTGCGCAGCCCGTTCGCCGCGGAGGAGCCCGCCCGCGAGCGGGGCCTGGAGTCCACCGCGCGCTGACGACGAGAGTCACGCCGGCGCGTGGCGCCGCGCTCTCCTCAGGTTGAGGGCCAGCTCCTCACGGTTCTGGTGCGCGTGCCGGATCCACGCGGGCTGACCCGGGCCGGTGCGCCACGACTCGCTCAGCGGGCTGTTGTCCACGGTGTCGAAGCCGAACTGGTCGTACAGCCGCGTCACCAGAGCAACCGCCTCCGGGAAGTTGCTGGAGACGGAGAGCGCCAGCCGGTCAGGGGCGCCGGCAGGCCGGGCGGAGGTGAGCAGGCGGGGCGCCTGGATGTGGGTGAACGCCTTGGCGACCTTCGACGTGGGGAGCTGCTCCTGACGCAGTTCGTGGACCGTCTTCTCACCCGAGTCGAGGACCGGGATGTGCCCGTCACGCCAGACCATGTAGTTGTTCGTGTCCAGGACGATCTTGCCCGCGAGTTCCTCGGCCGGCATGTCGTTGACGACCTTCAGAGGTACGGCGACGACGGCGAAGTCGCCCGCCGCCGCGGCCTCCCTGGCGTACGCTGCCCGCGCCGACGGACCCAGCTCGGCGACGAGGCCCGCCAACGTCTCGGGCCCGCGCGAGTTGGCGATGACGACCGAGGACCCGGCCGCGATCGCCGCCCGTGCGATCTGGCTGCCGACCTCGCCCGCGCCGATGATGCCGATGGTTGTCATGGGTTCCCCTCCCGGCTGTCGGCTGCGGCTACCAGTTCAGGTGCCCGAACTCGTCCTGGAGCGTCCCGGTCGGGCCGTCCGTGGGCAGCGTCGCCAGACGTACGACGATCCGGGCGCTCTCGGCCGGTGACCTGCCACCGCCGAGCGCGGCGGTCATGTCGGTGGCGGTGAAGCCCGGCTCGACCGCGTTGAACTTGATGCCCGGCTGGGACCGGGCGTACTTGAGGGTGATCATGGTGGCGGCCGCCTTGGACGCCGAGTAGAGCGGGAACCCGAGATCGAACTCCGGCCGGTCCGGGTTGTTCGTCGCCCAGAAGGAGCCCGCGCTGCTCGACACCGTGACCACCGTGGGATTGGCGGATCTGCGCAGCAGGGGCAGTGCCGCCTCGGTGACCCGGATGATCCCGACCACGTTGGTGTCGAACACGCGCAGCGCGGTGGGTCCGTCGACGGGGCCTTCCTCGGCGACGCCCGCGTTGTTGACCAGGACGTCGAGCCGGCCGTGGGCCGCGTCGATGGTCGACAGGGCCTCGGTCACCGAGGCGTCGTCGGTCACGTCCAGGTGCAGGAACCGCGCGCCGAGCGTCGCTGCCGCCTCCTCGCCCTTGCGCTTGTCGCGCGCCCCGACGTAGACGGTGTGCCCCAGGTCCAGAAGCTGCCCGGCGGTCGCGAAACCGATGCCCTTGTTCGCGCCGGTGATCAACGTGACGGTCATGCGTCTCCCTCGGTCTTTTGTACTGATCGGTTGTGACGTCACCGTAGCAAGGTTCCGTACCGATCGGTTGGTGCGCTGCGTCACTTCTGTACCGAGCGGTAGAGTAGGTGCATGGGCACTTCGACACCGGGACGGCCGCGAGCCTTCGACGAGCAGACGGTCCTCGACCGGGCCGCCGAGGTCTTCTGGCGGCACGGTTACGAAGGCGCGTCGCTCAGCTCCCTCACCAGCGCCATGGGCATCAACCGGCCGAGCCTGTACGCCACCTTCGGCAGCAAGGAGGAGCTGTTCCGGCGTGCCTTCGCCCGCTACCACGAGACCAACCTGGCCAACGCCCGCGCCGCACTAGAGCAACCCACCGCGTACGCCGCCGTGGAGAGCTTCCTGCGCGCCAGCGCCGACGCGCTCACCGCCGACGACCACCCCGCCGGCTGCCTCTCCATCCAAGGAGGGCTCTCCTGCTCCCCGGAGAACACCCGCATCTCCGAGATGCTGGCCGCCGGCCGGGCCGCCACCGAGACAGCTCTGGAGGAACGGCTGTCCCGCGCGGCGAAGGAAGGCGACCTCCCGGAAGGCGTCGACAGCCGGGCACTCGCCCGGTTCGTGATGGCGCTCAGCGAGGGCCACGCCGTGCACGCCGCAGCCGGCGCGAGCCGCGAAGACCTCCAGGCCTCGGTCGACGTCGCGCTGCGGGTGCTCAACCTGGCACCCGGCCCGGCGACTCCCACCTGATCTCAGGAGAACCGATGCGGGAGGACGAACTGCGGGACCTGGTGCGGCGCAGCCCCTGGCTGATCCGGGCGCTGGGCGTCGTTCGGGACTGCGGCCTCCCGGACGCCTGGATCGGCGCGGGCGTCATCCGCGACCTCGTCTGGGGCGAGCGGTACGGCCACGGGTTCGACCTCTCGTCCGTGCGCGACGTCGACGTGGTCTTCCTCGACCCGGCGGACCTGAGCCGTGACAACGACGACCGGGCCACCCGGCGACTGGTGGCGGGATGGTCGGATCCGCCGTGGGAGGCGAAGAACCAGGCCGCCGTGCACACCTGGTATCCCGCCAAGTTCGGCGGTGGCCCGGTGACACCGCTGCGCACCGTCGCCGACGCGGTCGCCACCTGGCCCGAGTACGCCACCGCCGTGGCCGTACGCCTCGACACGTACGACGAGATCGCGGTGTGTGCGCCGCACGGCCTCGACGACCTGCTCGACGGCGTGTGGCGACGCAACCGGGCCCGGGTCAGCCCGGAGATCTCCCGGCAGCGACTGGCCCGTCACCGCCCCGCCGAACGCTGGCCCGGCGTCCGCGTCGTGACCTGAGCCGGTGCTCGCCCGGCTCAGCGCGGGCCCAGCCCGGTCCGCCCGTCGACGAGTTCGCGCACGACATCCAGGTGGCCGGCATGTCGGGCGGTCTCCTCGATGACGTGCAGAACAATCCGGCGCAGGTCAGTGGTCTGCGAAGCCAGCGGCTCCTCCGGGTGCCGGCCGACAGGTTCCGCCGTCAACGGCGCCGCGGCGATGATCGCGTCCGAGATCCGGCACTGGTCGCGATAGAAGTCGAAGACCTGGTCCGGCGATCGAGACGTGCGCAGCGGTGTGTTCTCGTCCGGCCAGGGCAGTGGCTCCACCGAACCGCGAAAGACCTCCTGGAACCAGTGGCGCTCCGCGTGACCGAGGTGCTCCACCAGGCCGAGCGGCGACCAGCCGGAGGGCAGGACGGACGTCCGCAGCGCGGTCGGGTCCAGATCAGCCAGGATGGCTCGGACGCTGGCGCGCTGGTATTCGAGGAATTCGCACAGCGCGGCCTTCTCTGCATCGATCTTCGTCACGCCGGCAGGCTAGCGACCGACGCCGACACTTCCGGGGGTTGTGATCTCCGATGAGGTGCGCGGTGGGCTCAGCCGCCGGCGCGGCCCGCACGTGCCTGCTGGGACACACCGCTGACCCTGACGGCGGTCGACCAGAAAATCTGGGTCGGAACGACTAGACATCCTCTGCAGCGTGGAATAATCTTCTTCGAGTCGAGAGAGAAGATCCGTCAAGACGCAGACGGGGCCGCCCGGCCGTGAGGTCACGACGGACGGTGAGAAGCGGAATTCGTTCCGCCTGGAACGGCAGTAGGAGCACGTCAGCCTCAACGTGTGACGCACGATGGGGCACGCAGGTGGGGCCAAGGCTTGCTCAGGGCTCCAGCTGATGTTCGCCGCACGTGTCGGGGCCATGAAGTCGCGTGGGCTCCGGCGCCGGCGGACCGTACGACCGCAAGGGTGAGAAGTAGCAGAGGAAAGGGAGGGCCGTACACCGTTGGATCGCCCGCCAGCAGCCGTCATTCCAGGCTCGGCGGACACCGCAGTTTCCATCGAACGAGAGGTGGTCTCCGGTCACGCATATGCGATCCTCGCACCCGAAGCCTTCGATGGCTGGTGCGGATACGACAAGCCGACTTTCCTGTCGGTAGATGGTGTTCTGACCCGTTAACCCTGGGCCCCGGCGCTTATGCGCCGGGGCCCTCGATGTGGAGGTGACATGGGGCGAAACCCCGATGACATGTTCGGCGACGAGAACACTCCGGCCTACACCATCGGTCAGGCCGCAGAGATGCTCGGCACCACGCAGGACTTCCTGCGCCGCCTGGACGAGGCGAAACTGATCAACCCGCACCGCTCTGCCGGCGGGCACCGCCGCTACTCCCGCTACCAGTTGCGCCTGGCCGCCCGGGCCCGCGAGATGGTGGATCAGGGCACCGCACTGGAAGCCGCCTGTCGGATCATCATCCTGGAAGACCAGCTCGAGGAAGCCCTGCGGCAGAACGAGAAGCAGTAGCGTGGGCCACGGCGGCAGACTGGCCGGCCCGCTCCCGGCTCGGTCCTGGTAGCACGTACTCCTGCTTGCGCGCCTCTTCGTATCCCGGCCATCGGCCGGGATGTTGCTGTTCGTAACCGGCGGTCGAGGCGGCTGTCGGCCGCCGGTGGCCGAGCACGGCGTGGATCCGGGCGCGCCTCCGCAGGGAAGCAAGCTCCGTGGGGATCTACTCGTCGCCATCGGCTCAACGACGGATCATGTGCTACGGTGGCCGGGTTGCAGTTTTGATTTCCGTAGACGTTTTCCGGCGCCTGATGGGGCATCTGAAACCCATCCAGGCGCTTTTCGTTTTTCGTGTCGGTTCGACGCGGGTCATCAACGCGGCGGCGTAAGGGTCCGCACCGTGCGGTCTCTAACAGCCTGCGAAGGAGCAGACATGGCTACAGGCACCGTGAAGTGGTTCAACGCCGACAAGGGCTTCGGCTTCATCAGCCCGGACGGCGGCGGCGCCGATGTCTTCGCCCACTTCTCCGCGATCTCGGCGAGCGGCTTCCGCAGCCTCGACGAGAATCAGAAGGTGGAGTTCGACATCACCCAGGGCCAGAAGGGCCCGCAGGCGGAAAACATCCGCCCGCTCTGATCCACACCCGCCGAACGGCGGCCCGACTGATTCAGCGGGCCGCCGTTCGGCGTCTCATGCGCTCACCACGGCCAAGCATCGACCCTTGTCCCTCACGAGCCGGATACCGCACTGCCGCCGCCCTGACGGTCGAGGCACGTACGGTCGCGGTCCAGTTGGAGCACGCCATGGTCGGACTCGACGCCTTCCTCTGTGCACGGCGCTACATTCTGAAGGGTTGATGACAATGACGACGACCTACTCCGGCCCTGCGAGGCTGATCCTGGTCGACGGCGCCTGCATCTCCGGCATGGCTTCCCTCAGTACCAACCAGCGCGGAGGACTCAACGGCTGGGGCGGCACGTTCCGTCCGGACGAGATCACGACAGACCTTCGCAACGCAGACCAGGGGCTGCAATTGGAGCTGCCCTATGATCGGGTAGGGACAGTCGCCGTCACCCGCATACGCAAGCTACTCGCCACGCAGGTATTGATGTCGCTGGCAGGCCGCGGACCCGCACCATTCTGATGGTACGCCGTACGGCCGCCGCTACATCGCGGCTCGACGCGTGCGCGCACCTGGCTCTGTCGGCTCCGCCTCAAAATGACCCCCGTGCGCCAGATGACGGCCGAGATCACCTCGGGGCAGGAGCCGGCCGCCAGGCCGGCGGATGCGGTCACGGACGAGCAGTTGATCGCGATGCTGGCCGATCGGGCTCGCGGTGACGGATTTGAAGCTGACCGATGAGGGTGGACTGCTGCAGCAGATGACGAAGCGGGTCCTCGAATCGGCACTGGGCGGCGAGATCACCGACCACGTCGGCTACGACAAGCACGCGGGGCGGACCCGACCCGGCTGGCGATCGTGAGTCGCGATGTCCCGCAGCCGTGCTGGCCTCGACCGTCCCACCGGCCAGGGCTGCCCTGACGAGAGCTCAACCTGCTCGCCGACCCGCGCCCCCGGGCTCGTCCGCGCCCAGGCCGGCACCCCGGGTGCCGCACCCGGTGACCGGGGGTGTGGAAGCACGCCGCGAGGCGTACGGTGAAGATGTCACCCGAGTCCCCGGTGGCCGCCAAGCCGTCGCCACCACTCTGCCCGGTCGGTCCCGACCGTCACTCTCATCGTGGCAAGCCTGTGGTGCGATCCAGACAGTGCTTTCGCACGGCCGCCCGTGAGTGCGATCCTCTCGGACGGCTCCGCAGGGGAGAGCGTCCTATGACCATCGCCAGACAGCGGATCGTCAGTCTTCTCCGCCGACGCGGCCAGCGGATCAGGGCCGACTGGGTCGAGCGGGAACTGCCGGAGCAGATAGACCCGGAGAAGCACGCCGGGCTGCTCGCCATCCTGCGCCTCGACCCGGCCGATCTCGTCGACCCGCCTCGTACTCCGCTCGGACCGTCCGCCTGACCGCCGAGAGCGATCTGACCAACCGGCCGGCCCGTCGACGCCCCCTGCTCCCTTCCCCAGGAGCCCACCACCATCGAAAGAGGTCCGCGCATGGTCAGGTTCGGTCCCGTCCCCACCGGTGTGCAGTCCGGCCCCGAGATCAACGATCGGCCACGGCCTACGCCGGACGGCCGTGCCGGGAGCCCGGTGACCCTCGTGCACCGCGTCACCCCCTGCACCACCACCCGTTCGGACCTTCCCGGCGCCCGCCCGGACGCCGGCGTACCGGAGAGGCGGATCTGATGGTCCGCTCTGCCAAGGACCGCATGACGTGGGTCTGCACCGGTGAGCCGCCGGTGGCACGCCTGCGGCTGGCCGACTCGCCGTCCAGCCGGTCGATGCTCGACGGCGGCTGGTGGCCGACGTCACGAGAACCGGTTGTCGAGTTGTGCAGCCTCGTCACAGCGCTCACCGCCCGGCGTGGCGGCGTGATCGAACGGATCATGCTTCAGCCCGATGCCTGGGACCGGCACCCCGGCCGGATCGGCGTCGGTGGTGCCGTGGTGAGGGTGGGTTGGTTCACCAGTCTCGCGGCCGAGCTGGTGATTCTTACAGGCCCACGGGATCTGCGAGTCGACCTGGCCGTGGTCGCACCTGGGGCCACCCATGCCGTGGCGACGGCGACCATGCTCGCGGCTTCGCGTCCCGCCGACAGCACGCGCGCCACTGGTGAGACGTCCATACCGTCCCACCCCCGCCAGGGACGGTCGGCGCGAGCCGACGACGACGTCGCCGGCTGGGAGACCGAAGGCGGCCACGTTCAGCGCGATCGCCCACCCACCGCGCCGGCCCGGACCTGAACGCTCCGACTCTGCCGAAGCCACCACTGACCGAATCCCGCCCGGGCCCTTGCAGGTGACCATCAGATGCAGGCAGACGGGGGCGTCGATGGTGTTCGTGCCCACTGTGACGGCGCCGGTCCGGCCGGCGCGCGGCACCGATCCGGTACACGCCGGGAGTCGACGTGGTAACCCTGCTGGGTGAGACGATCCGTTTCCTACGTCGCCGACGAGGGTACTGACCTCAGGCTGCATCCGACGTCCTAGCCGGATCGCGGCGGTCGCCCGGACTCCCGCGGCCTGTCGTCCGCACCTCCCGCACACGCTTGCCGCACTCGGAGACGTGAACCTTCCTGTGCGGTGGGAGATCCGAGGAGTCCCATGTCGAGCTCGACTGCCTGTCCTCCCGTCACCGAATTCGCCGACACTTCACCTCCGCACCGGAAGCCCGCGGGCGGCAGTGACTTCGCCGTGCTCAACCGACGGGTCGTCCGGGCCGGTCTGCTCGAACGGCGTCCCACTTACTACGCCGTACGGATGGTCACGGTGGCATCGATGCTGGTGGCCGGATGGACAGCGTTGTGGTTGGTCGGAGCGTCCTGGTGGACCCTCGCCGTCGCCGCCTTCCTGGGTGTCGCGTTCTCGCATGCGGCTCTGGTGGCCCACGATCTGGCGCACCGGCAGGTGTTCCGCACCGGGAAGCTCAGCGAGCGGGCGGGCCGGATCGCGGCCAACATCGCGGTCGGGATGAGCTACGGCTGGTGGATGGAGAAGCACACCCGCCACCACAACAACCCCAACCATGACGATCTCGACCCGGATGTGGCGTCGGAGGTGCTGATCTGGGCCAGCGGGTCGGCCCGGGGGCGACGCGGGCTGAAGGGATACGTCACCCGTCACCAGGCCGGTCTGTTCTTCCCGCTGCTGACGCTGCTGAGCATCGGCCTGCGGGTGTCCAGCGTCAGGGCGTTGCTGGCCCCCGGGATGAAGCGCCGCGGTCTGGAGGCCGGCTTGATGGGCCTTCACCTCGCTGCCTACGTCGCCGCCCTGCTGTTGGTGCTCACCCCTTGGCAGGCACTGGCGTTCTTCGCCGTTCACCACGCGGTGTTCGGTGTCTACCTGGGGATGACGTTCGCGCCGAACCACAAGGGCATGCCGCATCCGGAGGGCACCGAGGACTACCTGCGCAAGCAGGTGCTGACCTCACGAAACGTGACCGGTGGCCGGCTGACCGACGCCGCGCTGGGCGGTCTGAACTATCAGATCGAGCATCACCTGTTCCCGGCGATGCCGACACCGAACCTTCGCCGGGCGCAACCGATGGTCGAGGCCTACTGCAGGGAGATCGGAGTCGCCTACGAGCAGGCCAGCCTGGTCCAGTCGTACCGGCAGGCGTTGCGGCACCTGCACGAGGTCGGTGCGCCGCTGCGCGACAACCGGTGAGGCGGAGGACCGCCGCGTCCCGCCCGGTCACATCGGCTGTCGGCATCGGGTCGCCGGGCGGTAGCATCAGGACACGGCCTGTTCAGGTCGTTGCCCCAGCCCTCGGCATCAGGTCGTTCATGCCGAGGTGAGGCTATGGCCCAGGTGTCCGGCGCGCATTTCGTCATCACCCTACTGATCTCGCCTCGACGTCCCAGCGCCCTGATCCGCCTGGCGGGTGAGATCGACATGGAGGCCGACCCGGCACTGTCGGGCGTGGTGGAGCGCCTGTCGATCATCGCGCCGACCGAGGTCGTCGTGGATCTGGCCGATGTCACCTTCGCCTCCTCCGCGCTGCCCAGTTTCCTCGCCCGGGCGCATATCGCGCTCGCGGCTGATTCCGCCCTCGTCGTCTGCCGGCCCGGGGGCAGCATCCTGCGGTTGCTGCGGATCACGAACATGGAAGAGCTGGTGACGCTGCGTCCTGACCTGCCGGTGGCCGAAGACTGGACGCCGAGCAGCGCCGCGTCGCTGATCGCCCCTTCTTCCGCGCCGACCGCGCCCGGCTCTACGTCACCATGCTGACCATCGGCTACCTGGTCAGCCGCGGCCTGGCCAAGGCCGGCAGCCGCTCCGCTCCCCACGCCTGATCCCGCGGACACGGCTCAGTCGTCCTGATCCGCTGCGCGGGGCGGCAGCGGGACTACCGTGATGCCGTTCACCGGCGGGGGAGTCGGACGATGCTCGGGCGCGCCGGCTTCCCGCATGCGACGGCGACCCAGCAATCTGAGTTGCACGATCCGGGCGGTGCCGGGGAGTGCGACGAGCAGGACCCCGGAGACCGCGGCCAGCAGCAGGGCCACCCCCATCGGCAGCGTGCCGTGCGCGCCGAGGAACGACACCTCGGCGGGTTGCCCGTTCTGCAGCACGAAGACGAGCAGCAGCAGGAGTACGACCGCGAACACCACGGCAGCGACCCACAGACCCCCGACCCGCGAGCGCTTCACCGCCGGTCGCGGGGGAATCGGGCGAGAGGCATCGGTGCCGCGGTGACCGTCGCGCGGGAAGAATCGAACATGACTGTTCCGGGGTGCGGTCATGAGAACCGCCGCCTTCCGAGGAGTATCCGGCCGGCCTGAGCGCGGTGGTGCGCCGGCGCGTCTGGTTGATTGCGGGCCTGTGACAGACCGTCGCGGTCCGACGTGCGGTGGACGGTGCCCTGCCGGGAGCGAGGGTAGGCCCCGCGACTTGACCGGTCGGGATGGCGTCGCGAACGGGGCGTCCGTCGGCGGCGGGCTGTCAGCCACCGGGGTCCCGAGCGACACTGCCAGCGTACGCTCCCTTGCCTCGATCGGCTCGGCGTCGTCGCGTCCGTTGCCGCCGGTAGCGCGGCGGCGTCATGCGGAGTACCGTTTGCCCTTCGCCCGGGTCCCTGGCGCTGTCCGTAACGTCCGCTTCGAGCGATCCGGGTCGGAGTCAGTGGTGGACACGGACAACCCCGGGCACGGCGATCCGACGACCTCCGATCGCCGGCTGCGGCTGTGGGCCGCTCTCGGCGCTGCCGCCCGAGGTGGCGCGGTCACGGTCGGTCATGTCTGCGCGGCTGCGGTCTCGGCCGCCGACGTCGACTCCGCGGCCGTCGCCGTCGTCCTCGATGCCACGCCGCGCGAACTGGTGCACGCGACGGATCGAAGCGCTGCGGATCTGGAAGACCTGAGCCTCACCCTCGGCGAGGGGCCGTGCGTGGACGCGACCACACACGGGCCTGTCCTTGCCGCCGATCTGACCCTGCCGGAATGCCGGAAGCGCTGGCCGGCGTTCGCGTCGGCCGCGGTGCGCGTCGGGGCCTGTGCGGTGTTCGCGTTGCCACTACGGGTGGGCGGGATCAACCTCGGTGTCCTGGACCTTTACCGGGCCCGCGCCGAGGACCTCGCGGCGGAGGAGCTGGCCGACGTGCTGATCCTGGCGGACACGGCATGCGCGGTGCTGCTGGACGGCGCGACGAGCCACGGCGCGGACCGGAACGATCGGTGGCCCGAGGGGACCGGCCTGCACCACCCCGAGGTGCACCAGGCTACCGGAATGATCATGGCCCAGCTGGAGGTGCCCGCGGCGGTGGCACTCGCCCGGATGCTGGCCCACGCGTACTCCCGGGACCGGCGGTTGCGGGACGTGGCGACCGACATCGTCGCCCGGCGCCTGCGTCTCGGCCCGGACCGGACACGGTGACCGGAAGGGGTGAACGGGGGATCGGCGCCAGGACGGGCGCCGCACGGACCGTCCCGTCGGGTGACCGGTGGAACCATTGATTGGCGAGGTGACCGACATGGCCGAAACCCAGCTGGCCGACGTTTTCGTGGAGATGGCCGACACTCTCGTCGACGACTTCGACGTGATCGAGTTCCTGCACGTGCTGACCGAGAGGTGCGTTGATCTGCTGGGTGTGTCGGCGGCCGGGCTGCTCCTGACCGACCAGCGGGACAGGCTGCAGGTGGTCGCCGCCTCCTCCGAACGCACCCGGCTGCTGGAGCTGTTCCAGCTTCAGACCGACCAGGGGCCCTGCCTCGACTGCTTCCGTACGGGCCGACCGGTGTCGGTCGCCGACCTGGGACTGACCACCGCACAGTGGCCGAGGTTCGCCGCCGCGGCGGCCGAGGTCGGCTTCGCCGCGGTGCACGCCCTGCCCATGCGCCTGCGCTCCGAGGTCATCGGCGCGCTTAACCTCTTCGATGTCCGGCCGGGAGCTGTCGACGAGGACAAGCTCCGCATCGGTCAGGCGCTCGCCGACGTGGCCACCATCGGGCTGCTGCAACAGCGCGCCATCCACCGGCGCGACATGCTCGCCGAGCAGCTGCAGACCGCCCTGAACAGCCGCGTTCTGATCGAACAGGCCAAGGGAGTCCTCGCCGAACGCCTCCAGGTGGACGTGGGTCAGGCCTTCGCGTTGCTGCGCGACGGCGCCCGCAGCCGCAACCGGCGGCTGTCCGACCTGTCCCAGGCGATCGTCGACGGCTCCGAGCAGATCACGCTGGGCCCGGTCGACCACGGGTCCGCCTGACGACCGGTTCGGCACCCGGAACCCGTTCGGGTGTCGGTCCTGGAGATGAAGGCGTACGGTGACGGTGTCGCCCGGGTCCCCGGTGGCGCCAGTCTTGCCGCCACCAGCCCGTTAGGGGCGTTGGAACAATGGTCACCTCCGCCGTGACACCCACAGCCACCTTCTCCCCTCCGACGCCGAACCCGGCCTCGGGGATCAATGAAGACATGTTGCGTCGACGCGCCGCCCTGACCGTCGACGATCCCGAGCGCGTACGGCTACGAAATCGGGTCATCGAGGCGAATCTGCCGATGGCGTGTCGGTTGGCCCGCCGGTACACCGGTCGCGGGGAGTCCTACGACGATCTGGCGCAGATCGGCGCGCTCGGCCTGATCAAGGCCGTCGACGGATACGACGGCGGTCGTGGCGTGCCGTTCGCCGCCTACGCCGTCCCGACCATCCTCGGCGGCATCCGGAAGCACTTCCGCGACTCGGCCTGGGCGATCCGGGTTCCGCGTCCGACCCAGGAACTGGGTGCACGGGTGCCCGAGGCCCGGGGCAGGCTGGCGCAGCAACACGGCCGCCAGCCGACCGATCGAGAGCTCGCCGACGACCTGGAGGTGACCGTCGCCCAGGTCCTGGCCGCCGTCGTCGCCCTCGGTGTCTATCGCCTGGCATCGCTGAACGAGCCACGACTCGCGGCCGACCGCATCGAACGCCACGCGCGCAGCGGCACCGTCGATGCGGGCTACGCGGCCGTCGACGACCACCTCACCCTCGGGCCGCTCCTCGCGGCGCTTCCCCCACGCGAACTCCGGATCCTGACCATGAGGTTCACCGGTGACCTGACCCAGGCGCAGATCGCCGCCCGGGTCGGGCTGTCCCAGATGCACGTCTCCCGGCTGCTGAAGCGCTCGCTGGCTCAACTGAGAACAGGGCTCCTCCGCTGACCCGGCGCCGGCACGCGGAACCACTCCGAACAGCTTCTCGAGAGGCAGATGATGGGGATCGCCAGAAACCGGATCGTCGCGGCGCTGCGCGAGCGCGGTCAGCACGCCAGGGCCGACTGGGTCGAGCGCGACCTACCGGAGCGGGTGGACCCCGCTAAGCACGTGGGGCTGCTCGCGACCCTGCGTCTCGATCCGGCCGACCTCGCCGACTCGCCGTCCCCGTGAGGGTCGCCCTGCTCGGGCCGGTCGCCTGGCGGACACCCCCGCACCACTACGGCCCCTGGGAGCAGGTGACCGGGCTGCTCGCGGAGGGGTTGGTCACCCGTGGCGTGGAGGTGACCCTGTTCGCGACGCTGGACTCCGTCACCTCCGCCGCCCTCGACGGTGTGTGCCCCCGCGGGTACGCCGACGACCCGGCCATGGACGGCCGGGTGTGGGAGGCGATGCACGTCTCCCACGCGATGGCCCGTTCGTCGGAGTTCGACCTGGTGCACAGCCACCTCGACTGGCTGCCGCTCGCCTTCGCCGAACACTGCCGCGCGCCGCTGCTCACCACCGTGCACGGTTTCTCCGGTGCGGGCATCCTCCCCGCGTACGCCCGGGCCCGCTCGTCCTACGTCTCGATCTCCGACGCCGACCGGAACGCGGACCTCGACTACGTCGCCACGGTGCACCACGGTGTCGACCTGACCGGGCTGCCGTTCACCCGCGACGCCGGCCCGGGACTGGCCGCCTTCGGCCGGATCCACCCCGACAAGGGCACCCACACCGCCATCGAGATCGCCCGCCGCGCCGGACGGCCGCTGACCATCTGCGGCATCGTTCAGGACGAGCGGTACTTCGCCGAGCAGGTGGCCCCCCACATCGACGGCGACCGGGTCGTCTTCCTCGGCTCGGTCGGCCCTCGGCGGCGTGCGGAGGTGCTGGGCGCGAGCGCCGCGCTGCTGCACCCGATCGCCTTCGACGAGCCGTTCGGGCTCTCGGTGGTGGAGTCGATGGCCTGCGGCACGCCGGTCGTCGCGTACGCGCGCGGGTCGATGCCGGAGGTCGTCGACGAAGGGGTGACGGGGTTCCTCGTGCGGACCGCCGAGCAGGCCGTCGACGCCGTCGGCCGGGCTGCCGCGCTGGACCGGGCCACCTGTCGGACCCGGGCCGGGCAACGCTTCGGCGCGGACCGCATGGTGACCGACTACCTGACCGTCTACGACCGCCTCACCCGTCGGTCGCACCGCTGAACCCCCGGCCACCACCGCCCGATCCGTTCCGCCGGCCACACACGCTGGCCGGCGTGCGCCGACACCGCGTGAGGCCGCCCCCACTCCGAGGCGGCCGACAACCGGAAGGCCCGACACCCATGCCCAGCTACGGCTTCCTCAGCACGCACCCACCGACCCGATGCGGACTGGCCACCTTCAACTCCGCCCTCGCCACCCACCTGACCGCCGACGGCACGCGCGGCGGCATCGTCCGGGTCACCGACCACGGCGACGACCTGCGGGCCGGACCCGGGGTCGTGCACACCTGGTCGGCCCGTACGCAGACCGGCTGGCGGGACGCCGCGGCCGTCCTCAACACCTTCGACGTGGCCGTCGTGCAGCACGAGTACGGCATCTACCCCGGCGCCGACGGCGAGGACGTCCTGCCGCTGCTGCGCCGGCTCACCGTGCCGAGCATCGTGGTCCTGCACACCGTGCTCCGCCGGCCCTCGCCCAGGCAGAAGTCCCTGCTGGAGCAGATCGTCACCGCCGCGGGAGCGGTCGTCACCATGACCCGCACGGCTCACGACCGGCTGCTCGTCGGCTACGCCGTACGTCCGGACAAGGTCACGGTCATCCCGCACGGCGCCGCCGAACACGTCCACGTGCCCGCCGACCGCCGTACCCGCCCGCACCTGCTGACCTGGGGACTGCTCGGCCCGGGCAAGGGCGTCGAGTGGTCGTTGCGGGCCCTCGCGCGGTTGCAGGACCTCGAACCGACCCCCACCTACACGATTGCCGGCCGGACCCATCCGAAGGTGGTCGAGCACCAGGGGGAGGCGTACCGGGCGGGACTGCACCAGCTCGGCGCCCAGCTGGGCATCGCCCACGCCGTGGACTACCAGAACGTCTACCACGACCAACCCGCGCTCGCCCGGTTGATCCGCTCCGCCGACGTGGTCGTGCTGCCCTACGACTCCCGCGAACAGGTCACCTCCGGCGTGCTCATCGAGGCGGTGGCCGCCGGGGTGCCCGTCGTGGCCACGGCCTTCCCGCATGCCGTCGAGCTGCTCAACGGCGGGCCCGGTCTGGTCGTACCCCACCAGGATTCGGCGGCGCTGGCCGCCGCGATCCGGCGGATCCTGACCGAGCCCGGCCTGGCCGCCCGGCTGGCGGGCCGCGTCCGGCCGCCGGCCGCGGACCTGCGCTGGCCGGCGGTGGCGGCCAGCTACGGCACGCTCGCCGAGCGGCTCGTCGCCGCCCGCCTCTCCGCGGTCAGCGCGGCGTCGGCGTGACCGCGACCACCGATCTGTCCAACATGTCAGGCAGCGGTGGCCGGCATCCGACGCCCCGGCCGAGCTTCGCGCACCTGAGCCGTTTGAGTGACGACACCGGCCTGTTCGAGCACGCCCGACACGCCATCGTCCGCCGCGAACACGGCTACTGCACCGATGACGCCGCGCGCGGGCTGGTCGTCACCAGCCGGGAGCCGGAGCCGACCCCGGAGGTGCTCGGGCTGGCGGAGCGCTACCTCGCGTTCCTCACCCACGCGCAGGACACCCGGGGCGCCTTCCGCAATCGGCTCGGCCACGACCGGCGGTGGACCGACGCCCCCGGGCTCGGCGACTGGTGGGGGCGGGCGCTGTGGGGGCTCGGCACCGCCGCCGCCCGCAGCCCCGCGCCCTGGATCCGGGAGGAGGCACTCGTCGCCTTCGGCCGGGGCGCCAGACGGCGCTCCCCGGCCCCGCACGCGATGGCCTTCGCCGGGCTCGGTGCCATCGAGGTGCTGCGCCGCCACCCGGGCCACGCCGATGCGGCCACACTGCTCATGGACGCGGCCGCCACGATCGGCGCCCCCGGCCCCGACCCGCTCTGGCCCTGGCCGCAGCCGTGCCTGACCTATGCCAACGCGGCCCTCGCGGAGGTCGTCATCGCGGCCAGTCAGCTACGCCACGACGGCCCGCCCCTCGACGACGGCCTGCGGATGCTGACCTGGCTGCGCGACGTCCAGCTCCGTGATGGACACCTGTCGGTCGTACCCGCCGGCGGGTGGCAGCGCGGCGCGGCGCGGCTGCGCCACGACCAGCAGGCGATCGAGGTAGCCGCGTTCGCCGACGCCTGCGCCACCGCCGCCGCCGTCACCGGCGACCCCGGCTGGGAGACCGGCGTCCGGCAGGCGGTGGGGTGGTTCCTCGGCGACAACGACGTCGGTACGCGGATGTGGGATCCGGCGACCGGCGGCGGCTACGACGGGCTGACCCCGCACGGACCCAACCTCAACCAGGGCGCCGAATCGACCCTCGCGCTGATCTCCACCGTGCAGCACGCCCGGCGGTGGTCGTGACCGACACCCTGGCCGTCCGGCACGGCGCCATCCTGGCCCCGGATCCACGCCGGGTCGTCGTCAAGCTCTTCGTCCCGGGTGAGGACGCCGCCCTGGTACGCAGCCGAGCGCGGGCGCTCATCGACCGCGTCGCGCACCTCGACGACGAGGAGACCGGCCGGCTGCTGAGGGAGACCTTCGACCGGTTCGGCACCCGGCACCGCGATCTGGACGCCACGTTCCACCACCACTACGACCTCGTCCGGCACCGCATCGCCCGGGGCCGGGACCTTTCCCCCACCACCCGGCTCCTGATCGGCGCCTACTTCAGCCACGAGTACGCGGTCGAGGCGGCGGCCCTGTGCAACCCGTCGATGGTTGCCCATCCGGACCAGACCGGCCTGATCGCCGGGCAACTGCGCGTCGCGATCAGCCTGCGCCAGATCGGCGAGGGGCACCTGTCGTCCATCGGGTTCGCCACCGCGGTCCTCGGACCCGGACTCCGGCTCACCGTCGCCGACCGGTCCGGGCCGCCGGTCGTCGGACAGCGGACGGCCGTACGACACCGCCGGGACCTCCTCGCCGCCGGCCTGACCGAGGTGGACTGCGACAACGAAATCACCGCCACCGTGCTGCACGCCCTGCCCGAACGCTACGACGAGGCGACCTTCGACCGGGTGATCGGCGATCTGCCACCGGACCTGCTCTCCCGCAGCACCGGACCGGACACCCTCGAACAGGTACGCCGCACCAACGCCGCCAGTTACGCCACGATCTTCCCCGCCGACACCGCCCTGCATCAACGAGTCCTCTGGCCGGCCGTTCCGGCGGAGGGCAACGGCATGGAGGACGCCCGGTTCGTCAGGTTCACCGGCGAGTCCGGACCCTTGTACCGGGCGACCTACACCGCCTACGACGGACGGCGCATCGCCACCCGCACGCTTGCCAGCGTGGACCTGCGCCGATTCGACAGCACCCCGATGCGCGGGCCGGGCGTCCGCAACAAGGGCGTCGCGCTGTTCCCCCGTACCGTGGCCGGACGGCACCTCGCCCTGTGCCGCGCGGACGGCGAGACCATCGGCCTGACCAGCCTGGACCGTGAGAACCGGTGGCGGAGGCCGGTGCCGCTGCACGCCCCCCGGGACAGCTGGGAACTGATCCAGGTCGGCAACTGCGGATCGCCCATCGAGACCGACGCCGGCTGGCTCGTGCTCACCCACGGCGTCGGCCCGATGCGCCGGTACGCCATCGGCGCGCTCCTGCTCGACCTGCGCCGGCCGGAACGGGTGATCGCGCGGCTGCCCGGCGCGCTCCTGTCACCCGACGAGGCCGAGCAGGACGGTTACGTCCCCAACGTCGTCTACTCCTGCGGCGCGCTCGTACACGACGGCGAGCTGTGGCTGCCGTACGGGGCCGGCGACAACCGGGTCGGGTTCGCCACCGTGCCGGTGGCCACGCTCCTCGCCGCGATGGTGGAATCCGCTCCGGGCGGCCGGGACGGATGAGCGGCCGCCGGTACGACGATCCGGACGGTCGGTGTCGGCCGAATCCTGCTCGGGTGTGGACGGCCTGGACCGGCGGGCGACCACTACCTGCTCGACCGCGACGACGCTCTCTTCAGAGCGCGTCGGCGCGACCGTAGAACCCGCTCGATCATCCTGTTGATCCGCCAACTTCTTCGAGTGGTGCAACTTTCCGGGTGGGCGGTTCCGTTCTACCTCCGTCACGAGGAGGCAGCGCACTTGATAGCCGAAGACGAGCAAGCATTCCGCGAGTTCGTGACGTCAGAAATGGCGTCACTGCGCAAGCTGGCGTACGTGACCTGCGGCGACTGGCACGCGGCGGAGGACGCCGTGGCCAATGCTCTGGTCAAGCTCTATCCCCGCTGGCGGAAGCTGGACCGGCCCGATCTCTACGTCAAGACCATGGTCTACCGGGCCGCGGTCGACGAGACCCGTCGGCCGTGGCGGCGCGAGCGGTCGGCCGGTGACGCCATGCCGGACATCGCGCTGCGCGACCCCGCCGGTGCGAGCGACGAGCGGATGCGCCTGCGGGCGGCGCTCGACTCGGTGCCACCCCGGCAGCGAGCCGCGGTCGTGCTCCGGCACTACCTGGATCTGAGCCTGGAGGACACCGCCAGCGTCCTGAACTGCACGGTGGGCACGGCCAAGAGTCAGGTGTCCCGTGGCCTGGCGAAGCTGCGCGAGTCACTCGGCGGCGACCGTACCGATCTCAACGGACCATCGATAAAGGAGTGGACCCATGCGGTTGCATGATCTCGTGGACGCGGTAACGGGCGATGAGCCGCCGATGTCCCGCACCGTCGACGACATCATCACGGCAGGGCGGCGGGCGCAGCGCCGCCGTCGGGCCGGATTCGCGTCAGCCGGCGCGGCGGGCCTCGTCGTGGCCGTGGTCGCCGGTGCGTTCGTGGTACCGGCTCTGGGTGCGCAGCAGAGCCCCCCGGCCGCGCCGTTCGTGGCCGGTGCGGCGGCGTCCGAGCCGGCCGGGGCCGAGTGGCCCGACGCCGCGTCGTTCACCTTCACCTTCACCGGGTACGACGCCGGCACGCTGCATGTGCAGGACCCGATCGTCGCGTCCACCGCGTACCAGATCGCTCCCGTCTACTCCGACGGTCACACCTCGAACGACAAGCCCATGACCCGCCAGGAGGTGGAGGAGCAGGGCGACGCGTTCTTGCGGAACAAGGAAAACGGGAAGCCGGCCCTCTTGGCGTACCTGACCGTCTACCGGCCCGGTGCCTTCGACCCGGCCGGGATCAAGGACGGCGCGAACGTCACCGTGGCCGGGCGCAGGGCCGTGCAGGCGACGCTGCCGGTCGGCCTTGACCCGCAACGCCCGGTGGATGGCGGCAACAAGCTCTTCGCCTGGGAGTACGCCGACAACGCCTGGGCGGCTGTCACGTCGTACTCCGGCGACAAGGCCACGCCGAGCTTCGAGGAGCTGGGCGGCCTGGTCGAAGGCCTGAAGCCCAGCAGGCCGACGCCGGCCCTGGTGCCCTTCACGGTGGGCTACCTGCCGGACGGTTACGTGCCGTTGCAGATCGGCACCCACGCCACGGCGGGCCTCGGCGGCATCGCCGCGGCCCGCGGCGGCGACTACGGCGGCGCGACGTACACCAGGTCCGCCGCGCCCACCACTGGGCTGACCGCACCGTACGAGGCGAGCGAGGGTGGCATCAAAGACGGGTTCCACATCTCGGTCATCCCGAGCAGCAGCGCGAACCAGACGCCGGAGCCCGGTGTGACGAAGTGCTACGACGTACCCGACCGGCCCGGGTGGGACGGCCCGCAGGTCGACATCTGGTGCCAGTTCCGGAGCGCCGACGGCGCAGTCGTAGTCGAGGTCAGCCCCGATGGTGCCGGTAACACGCTGCCGCGGGTCGAGCTGGAGAAGATCGCCAAGGGGATCACGGTCGCCGACGTCGAGGACGAGTCGACCTGGACTCCGGCCGCGACCGCCCTGCGGCCATGACGGCCAGCGCCGGCACCACGACGGTGCTGTTCCGCAGGGCCGCTTCAGCGGCTCCTGTCGCGAAGAATGAAGGCTTGGGATGAGACGCAGAGCAAAGGCCGGTCTGATTGCCACGGCAACAGCGGCTCTGTGCGTACAGGTGGTGCCTCTCGCCGAGGCGAACACCGCGCCGAAGTCCGACGCGGTGCCGGTCGGACTGGCGGAGTTCTACGCGCAGCGTCCTGCGTGGGGACCCTGCCCCCGCCCGCCGGTGCCACCGAGGCGGTCACCGGATGCTTCGGCGTCCGCGCTTCCCCGTGCCGGGAGCGCGTCCCCGGCGGTGGAATGCACGACTGTGCGGGTGCCGTTGGACTACCGGCGACCGGACGGTCCCCGGGAGACCGTCGAGCTCTCCCGGCGCCTGGCGAGCGATCAGCCGAACCGGCTCGGCGTACTGGTCGAGGTCCCCGGCGGGCCGGGCGGGCAGGGAATCTACGCGCCGGAGGACCCGGCGTACGAGGCGCTGTCAACGCGGTACGACATCATCGGGTACAACCCGCGCGGTGTCGGGCAGTCGCAGCCTCTGCTGTGCGAGGGCACGAGCGTGCAGGTGTCCGGTAGGACGCGCTTCACCGACGCGCAGATGCGGGCGTACACCGAGGAGTTCCGCAGGCGTGATCAGCAATGCGAACGCGCGGACGGTGCCCGGCGTCCCTACTTCACCACCGCCAACAACGCCAGAGATCTCGACATCGTCCGCGCGGTCCTGGGTGAGCGTCAGCTGAACCTGATGGGGAAGTCCTACGGCACGTACGTGACGGCCGTCTACGGCACGCTTTTTCCGAAGCGACTGAACCGCAACGTCCTGGACTCCGCGATCCACCCGCAATGGATATGGCGGGAGGCGTGGAAGCAACAGGCAATCGCCCAACGTAGGACCGCCGACGCCTGGATGACGTGGGTGGCCGAGCGCAACGGAATCTACGGGCTGGGAACCACCCGGTCGCAGGTGCGCACCACGATCGAACGGACCCGGGCGAAGCTGGAGCAACGCCCGATCGACCAGGGTGATTTCGTGTACGACGGCACCGAGTTCGACGGCCTCGTCGGGGCCACCAACGAGGTGGCGTACTGGGACTTCTTCGCAGCGACGGCGAGCCGGCTGCGTCAGCAGGTCGAGACACCCTCGGACGTGCCGGGTGACCTGGGCCGGGCGTTGGCTCTTCAGCAAGAGATCCAGGCCGACCCGCCGCCGACCAGCAATGGCGTCTGGGAGGCAGTCAACTGCGAGGCCGAATGGCCCGCCGACCTCAAGGTGTACTACGCGGACATGCGCTACTTCTCCGAGCACTTCCCCTACGGCTGGGGTGCTTCGGCGGTTTCTCCGCGTGAGTGCACCTTCGGCTCGGTGGAGCGGGTCGAGCCGCTGGTGAAGCTGCGCCGCAGCGGCTACCCGACAGGGCTGGTCGTGCAGGAGGAGTTCGACCCGCAGACGCCGTACGAGGGCGGTCGGGCGATGGCGGACCTGCTCGGGCACCGGCTCCTCAGCGTTCCGCGCGATGGCTACCACGTCGTCCACGGCACCAACGCCTGCGTCGACGCCGCCATCGACGACTACCTGCTGAACGGAAAGCTGCCGAAACGGGGAGCGGAGTGCGAGGGAACGCCGGTCCCCGAGGTTCCGACGGATGGTTCGGCGCGGGTGGGTGAGGGCGACCGCCCGTCCCTCGACGAGCAGACGACTCTCTTGTCTGGCCGGATCCCTCGTCCGCTTCAGGCTGGTGGTCGTGCGCCCTCCTGATGTCGACGCGTGAGGGCTTGACATCCGCGCCGTTCTGGCCGAACGCCTCCGCAGTTCCGTGGTACGTCACGGCTGGCCAGGTGGTGGATCTGTTCCACGGCGCGCAGACCCGCGGGCACGGCGACCTGGAGGTCGCCGTGCCCAGCGCACTTTGCGCCCGCGCCACGGTAGATACCGCCGGAGTACGCGCGCTGGTTGATCACCTTGAGGTGGTGTGGGCCCGCTGTTCCCGCCCGTGCGTAACGTCGGCCCGGCCGAGGATCTGGCCGGTGACGGTGTCCCGGGCCTCGAGTCCGATGCGGTAACCGCCATCGGCCAGGCTGCCGGTCGCGCAGCCAGCCCGGCCGGTCGCGGGACAACCCAACGGGCCGGGCATTTCGGCGATTGCACACTCCGATCTCTCGGTGTTGATGGGCGGACCGCGCGAGCAAGGAAAGAAACCATCGGCAAGCCATCCTCGCTCTCGCCTGGTGACGCGCGTTGACGTTGTCCGGGCACTCATCCGCGACCTTAAGAATTCACTCGACCGGCACCGGTGATCCGCGCCGCAGCCTGAACCAGGCTGCTCGCCGCCGACGCAACCCCATCCGCGCCAGCCGGCCCACCCTGCCCGCCGAGATCAATTGAAGTCACATGGAGACTGCTCAAGCGGATGCCAACCCGGGTCAACCGGTGCCGACGCGGGTCACCGCGACCGACCGCCGGTCGCAACCCGGGGTTCGTGTGCTCCGCGGGTGGTCCTGGGCTGGGCGAACGACGGTCCGAGGAACGTAGGTGAACGTGTGGGTACTGCGGGTGCAGGCTCAACGTTGCCGTGAGTCGGAAGCCGAGTCACCCTTCCTCGTAGTCGAGCAGTTCGCGGCGCCACTCCGCGAATCGGCTTAAGAGATCGTCCAGCGCTGGGCCGGTGACGCCGTACTGGGCGAAGTCGTCGGGATCGAGCTGGGTGGCTTGTGCGAGGGCGTCGGCGAAGATGCGCGGGTCGAACCCACGGTCGGCGCGCTGCGCGAGGGCGAGGAGGGCGTCGCGGGTGTAGCGGCCGGATCGGAGCGTGGCGTCGATGTCGATGAAGTCGCGGGCGAACGCTCGTCCGTAGAGGGCGCTCATCTTGTTCGCGACCGCGTCGTCGGGGTGGAGGACGGGTCCGATCGCCATGAGGATCGGTTCGTTGGCGCGCCAGTCCACGCCGAGTTCGACCTTGGAAACCCGCGCGCCATCGGTGACTGTGAGCCGGGCGAAGGTGTCGTACTGCCGCTCGGTCTCGACGGTGAGGCCGTCGTCTCGGTAGGCGTGTACGACGGCGGCGACTGCGGCGGTGAATTCGTCGCGGCGGTCCCAGGCGGTGAACAGGTCGACGTCCTCGCTGGGCCGCTCCAGGAGCCCAGCGGCCTGGACCGCGTAACCGCCGGCCAGCGCGAAGCCGTATCGGTCGGCCGCCGCGAGCCCGGTACGGGCGAGGCGTTCGTGGAAGGGGTCCACCGCTATGCCGCGTTGCTGCGTGTGGCGGCGAGTTCGGGGAAGGCGTCCTCCCAGCGTTGGCGGAGCTGGGATGGCAGCCAGAGAGTGGGCCAGAGCCGCCGGAGGAGGTCGGCATCGAGCCAGGTGTGCAGGTCCTCGACGGTGCTGGCTTCGGTGAGCACCACCTTGTACATGCTGGCCAGGCGTGCGGGCCGGTTCAGGTCGTACTCGGCATGCCCGGACCAGTCGAGGTGACGCGGAAGCGTCACGGAGCCGTCGGTCGGGCCGTGCAGATCGGCGAGGGTTTCGGCCACCACGTAGGGCTTCCGGTCGCCGTAGGGCTGGTAGTCCGCTGGCGGCTGGGGTGACATCCTGCGCCGGCTGAGGTTCGTCGCCCGCCGGACTTCCGGTCGTAGCGCCTGACGGATCGTCTCCCGGCTGTACCCGGTGACGCGCTGCAGATCCACCGGCCGCCATCCGGCCGCGTGAAACGCCCGCAGCTGCTCGTCCCGCTCGGTCAGCGCGGCGGCCCGCGTCGCCTCATACCGGGAGACAACCGCCTGCAGCTCATCCTCGGAGAACCGGCCCATGGCCTTTAGCCTACCAGGCTAGGCCCAGCACGCTTGGCGTACGTCATTCTTCGGAAGCCGGCGGACCAGTCATGATGATCGCGAGGGGATGTACTCATGTTCTGGTGAAGCCGAGGGCCCGGTATCCGGGCATGCGGCGTGGGAGTGAGGCGGCGAGGATGGGAGTGGCCGGGTCGTGGTAGTCGTGGACCTCGGCGAGGTCCTTGCCGGGCGCGGCGCGGATGACGCGGCCGGCGCATTGGACGAGTAGGCCGTCGTAGGAGATCGGGCCGGCGAGGAAGAGGGTGTCGAGGGCGGGGGCGTCGAAGCCCTCACCGATGAACGGCGTGGTGCCGATGACGAGCAGGCCGGCCTTGGCGCCGTCGAGCCGGTCAACGACTGTCCGCCGTTCGCGGGTGCTCATCGCGCCTTGGAGCACAAGCGCCGGTCGTACGAGCGGAGGTCCATCGACCCGCGCAGCACCATCGCCTCCCGCAGCAGGACCGTGCCGACGGCCCGCGCGGTGGCCGCGGCAACAGCACCGGTGAAGAAGACCCACACGTGGGCACCACGGCCTGACTGGGAGACCTCCAACGCGGCCGGCACCGCGCTGGCTCGCGCCGCCTTCACGTACGCGAGGGCGTCGAGCATCGCCGTCGGCCCGTCGAAGTCGGCCACGACGAAGTGGCAGGTGTTGCCGGGCATCAGCGGGTATAGGCCCATGAACACGTCGCCGACCAGATGCGCCGCGACGACCTCCGTCGTGCGGGGCAGGTAGGTGGCACCGCGCCGGTCCATACCCTTACGCCAGCCACCGGCGACTGCGGGCATCCACCCGGCAGCGCCGGTACGGGCGTTGTCCCACCGCACGGCGTACACGTCGGCCCGGGCCCGGAACCGGTCGGCGAACAACGCCAGCTTGTCCCGAGTCGGCGAAGCCATGGTGACCAGCCCTGGCGGCTCAACCGGCGCGGACAACTGCTCCGGCGCCGCAGTCGTGTCCTGGCCGCGCAGCTCCAGCAGACGTCCCAGTCGGGCGTTCTCTGCCCGTAACCGCTCCACCTCCCGCCGAAGATCGACGAACTCGGCCACCGAACCCATGCCGACCATCCTCGCGCATCGGGCGTCGAACATCCCGGCACCGGTCCGCTATCCTCCGCCGATGGCATCGAAGGACAACGCCGCGCTGGAGGCGATGATCGAGGAAGCCACCGCCGACACGGACGGTCATGAGGACGAGCGCGCCGGCCTGTTCACCATGATCGAGGAGCATCTGGCGGTGCCGTTCACCACCACCGTCCTCGGCGTCGAGGCCACCGTACGGAAGGCCGAGCTGGCGGCGGACAACATCGTCGCGGTCTGCGCCCGAGGTCGCCACCGGCAGAGGATCGATCTCCTCGACCTGCCGTTGCTCACCCCCGCGCCGGACGGCGCCGCGTGGATCGACGCCTACCGGCACTGGGCCGGACGGTAGGCCACGGTGAGCGAGTACCAGTACTACGAGTTCACCGCCGTCGACCGGCCCCTCACCGGCCGGGAGCGGGCCGAGCTTCGGTCGCTGTCGACCCGGGCCGACATCACCGCCACCAGCTTCGTCAACACCTACGAGTGGGGCGACTTCAAGGGCGACCCGCGCACGCTGATGGAGCGGTACTTCGACGCGCACCTGTACCTGACGAACTGGGGCACCCGCCAGCTCATGCTGCGGCTACCGAAACACGTGCTCGACCCCGCCACCGTCTCCCAGTACTGCCAAGGGGACAGCGCATCCGCGTGGACCACCGGCAAGCACGTCATCATCGACCTGCACGACGAGGACGAGGACGGCACCGACGAGTGGGACCTCGACGGCCACGGCCTCCTCGCCTCCGTCATCCCGGTCCGGGCCCGCCTCGCCGCCGGCGACCTGCGCCTGCTGTACCTGGCCTGGCTGCGCTGCGTACAGTCCGCCGAGATCGCCGACGACGAGCCTGAACCGCCCGTCCCCGCCCGGCTGGGGACCCTCGACGCGTCCCTCACCGCCGTCGCCGAGTTCCTACGCATCGACCCCGACCTGATCGCGGCCGCGGCGGCCGGACCGCCGCCGGCCACCTCCGGCGAACCGACCGCTGCGCAACTACGCACCTGGGTCGTCGGGCTGCCCGCTCGGGACAAGGACGCCATCCTGACCGACCTGATCACCGGCGGCGACAGCCACCTGCGCAACCGACTGCTGCGCCGCTACCGCGACGCACACCGCACTGATACGCCCACCCCGGCAGCCGCCCGTACCGCCGGGGAACTGCTCTCCACCGCCGCGGGGTTGCGCGCCGAACGGGAACGACGGGACGCTGAGCAACGCGAACGCGACCGGATCCGCCGCGAACGGTCCGCCGCAGCAGCCCGGCAACGGCACCTCGACACCCTCGCAGTCGACCAACCCGCCGCCTGGCAGCGAGTCGACGAGCTCATCGCCACCAAGAAACCCCGCGAGTACGACACCGCCGTGCAACTCCTCATCGACCTGCGCGAACTCAGCGAACGCGACTGGGACAGTTCGTCGTTCCAGCACCGGCTGGCCGAGCTCCGGGCGGCGCATGCCCGCAAGCCCAGTTTGCTCGAACGCCTCAACCTCGCAGGCCTCGACACCTGACGCATGGTTCTTCGCTGACCGTCGCCAAGGTGTGGCAAGGATCGTGGAGGGCCGGTGCGGCGTGTCAGCGTGACGCCCCAGACAGTCGACGCCGGCCACTTCATCCTGCCCGCCAAGATCAACCAGAGTCACCTGGAGACTCCTCCAGCGGATGCCGACCGGGGTGGACCGGTGCCAACGAGGGTCACCATGGCCGACCGCCGGCCGCAAACCGGGGTTCGTGTGCTCAGGTGTGCTCCTGGGCTGGGAGAACGGCGGTCCGGGGAACGTGGGTGAACGGGGGCCACTCCCTGCCACCCCAGGTGAACCCCAGGTCGCTAGACTGTGCCCTCGCGCCCTCGTAGCTCAGGGGATAGAGCATCGGTTTCCTAAGACCGTCATCTATGCATGTCGGTAGGCCGACTGCCTGCGATTCAGCCGTTCATTACCTCTGTTTGTTGGTCGCATTGGATAGCTGCTGCGCTCCGTTGCTGGCGGTTACAGTAGCAAACCGGCCGCCTCTGTTGCTTTTTGTGTCAACTTTCTCGATTCTAAATCCTCGTCACGGCATTTTGCGACTTGACGTAGCGAGGATGCTGTCCGGGGAAGCACGTGCGATCCTCGCCCAACCCGCTCCTTTACGCCGCACGCCGAGTTACGCCTGGGCACCGGAGTCGGAAGTGGGCGCAAACGCGTTGCCAGGCTGATGCGCCAGGCCGGGCTGCAGGGCTTCTGCCGGCGCTGCCGTCAGGGCTGCAAGGTGCGCGAGTTGGACGCGTGAGTGGATGCCGAGCTTCCGGTAGACGCGGGTGAGGTTTGCTTCGACTGTTTTGACACTGATGGTGAGGGCGGTGGCGATGTCGCGGTTGGTCGCTCCGCTGGCGGCGAGCTCGACGCAGCGCTGTTCGGCGGAGGTGAGGCAGGGGAGCGTACTGCTGTGCGCGGGGACGGGCTCCAGTTGGTGGAGGGTGCGGGTGGCGGCTTCGATCCAGGGGTGTGCCTGGTGCGTGCTGAAGAGGTCGGCGGCGCTCTGCGCCGCGGTGCGGGCGCTGGCGCGTCGGCGTCCGCGTCGTTCGGTGTGGCTGAGGGCCAGGAGGGTTCGACCGTGTTCGATGGGCAGGTGGCGGAGGTGGTCGGCTGCTGCGGTGAGGAGGTCGGCGGCCGCATCGTAGTTGCCCAGGGTGGCTTCCAGGAGTGCCTGGGAGCGGTCGAGCACGGGGAGGACGCAGCTTCTATCTAGATCAGTCGCGGTGCGACGGGTATCGGTCAGCAGTTTGCGGGCTTGGTCGAGGTAGCCGAGGGAGATGAGGGCTTGGGCGAGGTCGGCGTGCCAGCGCAGGACGGACGGGTCGCGGACCTGCTGGCGCTTCTCAAGCGTACGGACCTCTTCCAGCGCCTCCAGGGCTTCTTTCGGACGCCCGGTGACCAGGAGAAGATGTCCGAGGACGAAGAGGTTTCGGGAGAGGAAGACTTTGTTGTCCTCCCGGCGGGAGGTGTCCGCCCCGCGGCGTGCGTGAGCGAGGGCGGAGTCGGTGCACGAGGCGGTGCCCTCGACCAGGGCGGAGGTGTAGCACGTTGGTGCGGGGTCCAAGGCGGCTCTGTCGGTAAGCGACAGGGCGCGGCCGGCGTAGTCGAGGGCCAGTCCGCACCGTCCGGCGCGGATCTCGACTTCGGCGAGGCTGCGCAGGACATCCACGGTGGCTTCGGCGTCTCCGGTCCGCTCGGCTTCGACGAGCAGAGGCAGCAGTGCGCTGCGGGCTTCGTCCAGACGGTCGTCGAAGATGGCGTGCCGGGCGGAGAGCTGTTCGGGCCTGGCGTTGACGGGGATGTGAGTGCTGCGTGGCAGGGACAGGGCGTGGCCGAGCGTGGTCTCGGCTTGGGGGCGGCCGAGGATGCGTTGGATGCGGGCCTGCATCGTGAGGGCCATGGCGGTGGTGGCGGTGTCGCCAGCGCTCCGGGCGAGGCTGGCGGCCCGGGCAGCCTGGGCGCACGCCCGGTCGGGATCGCCGTTGACGTTGGCCCAGATCGCCTGGCGGACGAGGATCTGCGCGGTCAGGTCCGGATGTCCGGCCGCTTCGTGAAGTGCGTCGGCGAACAGCTTGTCGCCGTTGTACAGGTGCTGTCCGCCTGAGTCGATCAGGGCGATGAGGGCGTTGACGCGGTTGGCGGGGCTGCTGTCGTGGTTCAGGACGAGGCGGACGGCAGCCTGGCCGCGGGGCAGGTCGCCGTTGTGGGCGGCGTCGCGTACGGCGGTCAGCGCCCGTTCGGTGAGCAGGTCGGCGTCGGTCTCCGGGGTACGTTCGGCGGCGAGCAGGGAGAGCTCGGCCGCTAGTGCGGGTTCTCCGCGCAGCCGGGCGCGGGCGGCGGCGCGGTCGGCGCAGTCGGCCGACTGCGGGTCGTTGGTGTCGGCCGCCAGCGTGATGTGACGGTCGCGGCGGATGCTGTCGCGGCTGGCTTCGGCCAGGCGGGCGTGCAGGAGCCTGCGTGTGGCGACCGGCGGTCGGGCCGCGAGTTCGGCACCGATCGCGGCGGCGGCGAACCGGATCTTCCCGTCGACCTGCCCGATGTTGATCAGTCCGGCTGCCTCGGCCTCTGCGAGAAGGTTTTCGGCGGGCGGGCCGGCGAGGCGGCTCAGCAGTTCGCGGTCGGGCCGGTCGTCGAGTGCGGCGACCGTCAACAGTTCCTGAACTTCGGCCGACACAGTGCCCAGCCATTCGTTCACCAGTCGGCGGGCGGCCGGCGGCAGGACCAGGTCGTCTACGAGACCCTGAGCGGCCGGCAGGTCGGTGGCGCGGCTGCGGGCCCCGGCGAATGCGAGGGCTAGGGCCGGGTTCCCTCCGCTGCGGATGTGGGTCTGCGTGACCTCGTAGGGGGTTAGCCGGTACGGCGACAGCAGGGTTGCGACCTGATCGGGTGTCAGCGCCGGGATGCGTACCGCACAGGGGTCCTCGCCGCACCAGTGGCCTTCGCTCCCCGGGCGCCAGATTCGCTCTGCGGCTATGACGGGAAGGTCGGGAGCCAGGCGCAGTGCCCAACGCAAGACGGCCGCGCTGGCCGTATCCAGCCACTGGGCGTTGTCCACCACCAGTGTCAGAGGCGGGGTGTCCAGCAGCAGGGTGGCGGTCAACCGGCGCAGCCGTAGAGCGGTCCCGGCGGGATCGGCAGAGCCCGGCACTCCGACGGCCTTGTCGATTCCGGTCGCGAGTTCCCGCGCGGCCGGCAGCGGTTGGAGGGCCAGTGCGAGTTCGAGCAGTCCGGTGTAGGGGACCTGGGCGTCCTGTGGGCTCGGAGCCAGCCTTAGGACAGGCATGCCCAGCTGCTGCCCGAGTACACCGGCCGCAGCGGTCTTGCCGATCCCGGGCGGACCGAACAGCACCACCCGACGGGCGCCGCGCACGACGCCCGGTACCACCGGCAGCATGGTGCCGGTGGCCCCCTGATGCGCATTCACTGCCGTCGCAGAATCTGGCACCGGATCATAGTGCGCCCGACGGTCCTTCGCGCACCAGAGCAAGGGGTTGCCCTGATTTCGGCCA
This sequence comes from Micromonospora sp. NBRC 110037, assembly GCF_001652995.1. NCBI lineage: Bacteria > Bacillati > Actinomycetota > Actinomycetes > Micromonosporales > Micromonosporaceae > Micromonospora > Micromonospora sp. NBRC 110037. Next base: position 14,603 of record NZ_BBVA01000012.1, on the reverse strand, counting down.
GCCTCCGCCGTTCCTAGTGTCATCGCCAAAGCCGAGCTGTCACCGGTTGCCGGAGATCCCATCAACACGGGCCCTGCTGCCACACCCCTCAACCCATCTCGGCGGGAGGATTGCGATGTATCGAAGAACTGCCATGGCGGCCGCTGTCGCGGTTGCGCTTACCCTGGGCACCGTGACCGGGGTGGCCACCCAGTCGACCGCAGCCACCCCGCCCCCTACACCCACGGTTGCGCAGAGCCCGCTGTCGCTGGCGATCTCTGCAGCCGACCGCGCTGCCGACGGCGGTCACGACGCGCTGGCGAAAGGCCCCTTCGAGCAGTACGACCGTCGCATGGTGATCCCGTGGGTGGACGGCCTGTTCTCCATTGCCTACGAGCGCACCTACCGGGGCCTGCCGGTGGTCGGCGGCGACGCCGCCGTACTCGCCGACGGCCGGGGCGCCATCCGGGCGATCTCGGCCGCCACCAAGACGAAGATCAACGTCTCCGTCGTGCCGACGGTCGCCGCCGACCGCGCCGAGCAGACCGCCAAGGGCCTGCTCACCAAGGTCGACCAGGTCGAGTCGCGCACCCTCGTGGTGCACGTCAAGGACAGCACCGCGCGACTCGCGTGGGAGGTCGTCGTCGCCGGGCGCACCGCCTCGGCGCCCAGCCACCTGCATGTCTTCGTGGACGCGCGCAACGGCCAGGTGCTGGCCAAGCAGGAGGACGCCGCGGCCGGTTCCGGCACCGGCAAGTGGAACGGGCCCAGCCCACTGTCGATCACCACGTCGCAGTCGGGCAGCACGTACTACCTGCGCGACACCACGCGCACCGGCCTGAACTGCCAGGACTACAGCACCAGCACCGTCTTCTCCGGCGCCGACGACAGCTGGGGCAACGGAGTGGGCACAAGCAAGGAGACCGGCTGCGTCGACGCACTGTACTCGGCGCAGAAGGAATGGGACATGCTGTCGGCCTGGCTGGGCCGCAACGGGCACAACGGCAACGGCGGCAGCTGGCCGATCAAGGTCGGCCTGAACGAGCAGAACGCCTACTGGGACGGCTCGACGATCACGATCGGCAAGAACTCGGCAGGCAACTGGATCTCCTCGATGGATGTGGTGGGTCACGAGTTCGGCCACGGCATGGACCAGAACACCCCCGGCGGCACCAGCTCCGAAGCCGGCCTCGGCGAAGCCACCGGCGACATCTTCGGCGCCCTGACCGAGGCATACGCCAACCAGTCCAGCGCCTACGACGAACCCGACTACCTGGTCGGTGAGGAGATCGACCTCGTCGGCGACGGCCCGATCCGCAACATGTACAACCCCTCGCTGGTCGGCGGCCACCCGAACTGCTACTCCTCGTCGATCCCGAACACGGAGGTACACGCGGCCGCAGGTCCGCTCAACCACTGGTTCTACCTGCTCGCCGAGGGCAGCGCGCCGGGCGGCGGCAAGCCGAACAGCCCCATCTGCTCGGGCGGCCCGTCGTCGGTCACCGGCGTGGGCATCCAGTCCGCCGGAAAGATCTTCTACGGCGGCATGCTGCTGAAGACCTCCGGCATGACCCACAAGAAGTACCGCACCGCGACCCTGACCGCCGCGAAGAACCTGGACTCCTCGTGCGTCCTGTTCAACCGGACCAAGGACGCGTGGAACGCGGTCGCGGTCCCGGCCCAGACCGGCGACCCGACCTGCACCGGTTCCAGCACCGACTTCTCCGTCTCGGTCAGCCCCACCTCGGGCAGCGTCAACGCGGGCTCCTCGGTCACCGCGACGGTCAACACCGCGACCGTCTCCGGCAGCGCGCAGACCGTGTCGCTGACCTCCTCGGGTGCCCCGTCGGGGGTCACCGTGTCGTTCAGCCCGACGTCGGTGACGTCGGGCAACAGCTCCACGATGACGGTGGCGACCACCTCCAGTGCGGCTGCGGGCACGTACACCATCACCGTGACCGGCACCGGTTCGATCACCCACACCGCGCAGTACACGCTCACGGTCAACGGCGGCACCCCCGGTGGCACCGCGCCGGACATCGACGTCGCCAACGTGCAGGCGCACCTGACACAGCTCAGCACCATCGCCACCAACAACGGCGGCACCCGCCGCTCGACCGGCCAGGGCTACCTGCAGTCGGTGGCGTACGTCAAGGGCAAGCTGCAGGCCGCCGGCTTCACCGTCACCGAGCAGCCCTGCACCTCCGGCTGCACCAGCGGTGCAGGCCCGAACCTGATCGCCGAGTGGCCGGGCGGTAACGCGAGCAACGTCTACATGTTCGGCGCCCACCTGGACGGCGTCTCGGTCGGTCCGGGCATCAACGACAACGGCTCCGGCTCGGCGGCGCTGCTCGAGGTCGCCCTCGCGCTGGCCGCGCAGAACCCGACCATGCTGAACAAGGTCCGCTTCGGCTGGTGGACCGACGAGGAACAGGGCCTCAACGGCTCCAAGTTCTACGTCAACTCGCTGACCAGTACCCAGCGAACGGCGATCAAGGCCTACTACAACTTCGACATGATCGCGTCGAAGAACGGCGGCTACTTCATCAACAACATCACCTCGACCGCGTCGCAGCCGATGAAGGCGTACTGGGACTCCCTCAGCCTGCAGCCGGAGGAGAACGTCGAGGGCCAGGGCCGTTCCGACGACTACTCGTTCCAGAACGCGGGCATCCCGACCTCCGGTTACGCGATGGGCGCCAGCGCCACCAAGACGTCGGCCCAGGCGTCGAAGTGGGGCGGCACGGCCGGTCAGTCCTACGACTCCTGCTACCACTCCTCGTGCGACACCCTCAGCAACATCGACGCCACCGCGCTGAACCGGGCTGCCGACGGCATCGCCTACACGCTGTGGAACCGGGCGGTCGGCACCTCGACGCCGACCAACGACTTCTCGATCTCGGCCAGCCCCGCGTCGGGCACCGTGAACGCGGGGTCCAGCACCACGACCACCGTCGGCACCGCCACCACCTCGGGCAGCGCCCAGACGGTTACCCTGACCGCCAGCGGCGCCCCCACGGGCGTAACGGTCTCGTTCAGCCCGTCGTCGGTCACCTCCGGCAGCTCGTCGACCGCCACCATCGCGGTCGGCTCGTCGGTGGCCGGCGGCACCTACACCATCACCATCACCGGCGCGGGTTCGGTGTCGCACAGCACCACGTACACGCTGACCGTGACCGGCGGGCCGGGCGGCTGCACCGCCGCCCAGCTGATCCTCAACGGCGGTTTCGAAAGCGGCACCTCGCCGTGGACCGGCTCCACCGGCGTGATCGGCACCTCTATCGGGCAGGTGCCGCGCAGCGGCACCCGGTACGCGTGGCTCGGCGGAAACGGCTACACCGCGACCGAGGCCATCAGCCAGACCGTCACCATCCCGTCGGGCTGCACCAGTGCGGTACTGACCTACTGGCTGCACATCGACACGAGCGAGTACTGGGCGCTCGCCTACGACGTGTTCACGATCAAGGCCAACGGCACCACCGTGGCGTCGCTGTCCAACATGAACGCTGCCACGGGCTACACGCAGCGCACCGTCAACCTCGGCGCGTACGCCGGCCAGACGGTCACGCTGACCTTCACCGGCACCGAGGACGCCTACCTGCAGACCAGCTTCGTGCTGGACGACGTGACCCTGCAGATCGGCTGAGTTCAACGGCAGGGTGGGGCGCTCGCCCCACCCTGCCGCAGGTCCTGCGCCCGTGTTCCGCTGCCGGACCGGACCTTAGCCTGAATCCGTGGATTGGATTCTGGGTGCGTTGTCGGGTTGATCTAGCCGATTGGGGGTGTGATGGATCCGCTGGCCCTGGTCTCCGTAGAACGCCAAGTAACCCGGCTCCGCCTTGACCTGGCGAGAGGCGAAGTCCATCGCCTCCGGGCGCAGATCTGCCCAACCTCGCGGGAAGCGGCCGTACCGGTCGTAGAACCTCCGCAACAGCGCGAACCCGGCCGTATCTCGCCATGCTTGGACGCAACCAGGTCCAGCTCAGCAGGGACAAGGGTCCAGTGCTCGACCAGCTCGCCGATGCTCAGAGGAGATCGACTCACAGCGGTCAACCATCGTGGCAGCGATCAGGGACCGCGCAGACCCCCAAAAAGATCAACTATTTGGCCCCTGGTCGCAAGATCGTTACTAAAGCCCCTGCGGATGGGGCCGGCGTGGTTGGTCGTGAAGGGCCCGTCGGCGTGTGACCAGGTCCAGCGAAGCCGTCGGTGGGTCAGCCACGCGCCGGTCTGGCCGGCGAGGTCGCGGTGCCGGCGCTGGGTCCTGTTGGTGTCAGCGCTGTCGGTGGTGAAGGCGAGCAGGGCGTAGCCGCCGGGGATCCCGGCGTCGGGCTCGCCGGGGTGCCGGCTGCCGTCGACGGAGAAGTGCACGCTAGCCAGGGCCGGTGCGCCCTGTCCGGGCAGAGTCTGCAGCATGTGGACATGGCCGTGGTCGACCAGGTGCCATCGGCCGTCCAGGGGCAGCCCGAGCGTGGTGCGGGCGTGGGCGAACAGTTCGTAGGCGTCGACGGGGTCCTGCACGACGAGGGTGGTGGTCGCGGTCATCGTGGTCACCGGGCCCAGATCGCCAGGGCTGCGGTGGTGGCGGCGCCGGCGTACCCGGCGAGCAGCAGCGGCACGGCGCGGGAGATGGCGGTGTACTTGGCCCGTACGGCGCGGGAGAGCCACCACAACTCGCGGGCGCGTGCGAGGGGGGCGGTCTGGGCTCCCGGGTCGGTGTCGCCACCGACAACGCGGACCAGGACGTCCTGGGCGGTGTCGGTGTCGGCGTAGGCGACGAACCCGAAGTCCCCACCCCGAAATCCCGGTACGCGAAACCCGCGTCCGGCACCGGTGGGGCTACTGAACCGCCGAAAGCCCTTGCGGCAGGGCTGGCGCCGCGCGCCCTTTATGGGCATCACCGCACGCTCTTCCGCGCTCGTCGAAGAGGGCCGATGCCCACCGAACTCGCACATCGTGTCCGGGGTGTCTGTCGGTGACGGCGGCAGGCTGAGGTTGCCGTGCCCGTTGGGCCGGGAGTGGGGATGGCTGAAGTGTGTTCCGCCGTGATCGTGGCTGACGTTCGAGGTGCCAACCCCGCTCCCCCCGGTTTTCGACACAGGCGCCCTCTCTGCCAGGCCAGCACGCCATTCGCACCAGCTCCACGCCCAGGTCGCGTGCGATCCGCTAACGTCGAATCGCCGTGCGTCGGGGCGCCGCAACAGTCGGCTCGACGCAGGTCGATGCGAACGGAAAGGCGAGCCCATGATTGATCGCCAGGATCTTCAACAGGCCAGGGACGATCTCGGCCGTAAGCTCGCCGCCCTGCGTAGGTCGAGGGGACTCATTCAGGAAGCCCTCGCACGCCAGGTGCACACGACGCGCAGCACCCTGGGAATGGTCGAGCGGGGCCGGCAGGTCGTGGACCGGATCTTCTGGCTGCAGTGCGACACCCTGCTGGACGCCCAGGGCGAGCTACTCGCCGCCTACGACGCCTACCGACACCTCCAGTCCCGGTTCCAGGCACAGCAGGCCGAGGCGGCACAGCGGGCGCGGTGGGGAGCGGTACCCGAGGCGGTGATGGCAGCCGGCGAGGCCACAGGCGAAAGGTACGGCGAAGTCGGCGACAATCGACGCCCGCCGGACCGGTTCCACGGCGAGCGCCCGGAGGCGGGCCGCACCACACGAACCGGGCAGGTCTCAGTCGTCAACGCGGTAGCAGGCCGTGGCGAGGAAGCCGACCACGATGCCAGGTCGCGACTGCTGGCCGAGCTGCGCCGGCACCTGCTCGCACCTGCCGCACCGAAACAGCCGGTCGAGCCTCTCACGCTTTCGGAGGTCCGTCAGCGGGTGGCCCATCTCCATAGCCTTTACCAGCGTGGCAACTATGCCGAGGCGGTCCGGGCGTTGCCCGACACGTTCGAGCAGGCGAACCTGTTGACCCGGACCTGCACCGGCACGCAGCGCGCCCTGGCCGTCGGGTCGCTGGCGGCGGCGAATCTCGCCGCCGCCAAACTCACCGTGAAACTCGGCGATCCCAGCCTTGCCTGGGTGGCGGCGGACCGTGCCGCTCGTGTCGCCGCCGAGCAGGCCGAGGATGTTGCGCTCGTCGCTGCGGCGGCGTTCTCGGTGGGTACTGCGCTGCTGGCGATGCCGGACCGCGTCGGCGATGCCGAGGAGGTGGTGCTGGCCGCTCTCGATGGTGTGACGGACACGAGGGACTCCGCGTCGACGGGTCCGCGTGTCCTGTCGGCCCACGGGGCGTTGACTCTGCTCGCGGCGCTGATCGCCGCCCGGCAGGCCCAGCCCGCCGCTGTCGAGCGGCACCTCGACGACGCGAACGCCCTGGCCCGGCGGCTCGGCGCCGATCGTAACGACCTGTGGACCGGGTTCGGTCCGACGAACGTGATGATCCACCGCATCAGCATCGCCGCCCGAACGGACCAGCCTCAGCTGGCGATCCACCTTGGAGAACAGCTCGACACCTCGTCGCTGCCGGCGGCCCTGGTGAGCCGCCGCGCCCGGGTCCACCTCGACCTCGCCGCCGCCTACGCCTGCTCGCCCGGCAACGATCCCGCAGCCGTGCTGCACCTGCTCGAAGCCGAACGCATCGCGCCGCAGACGGTGCACGTGCACGGCCGGACGCGCCATCTGATCGGCGACCTGCTCACCCGTGAGCGGCGCGCCGTCACCCCCGGCCTGCGGGCACTCGCCGAACGCGCCGGAATCGCCGCGTGACGTCCGGATCCGCGAATGCCCGTCTGCTCTACCTGGTGGTCTGTGCCGCGCCACCGGCCCGCCGCATCGTCGAGCTGGTCGAGGCGGTGCGGCGCGACGGCTGGGATGTGTACGTCATCGCGACCGAAACCGCGCACACCTGGCTTCCCAACGATCGGCTGGCCGCCGTTACGGGCAGGCCCGTCAGCTACCGGCAGCGGCATCCTGACGAACCGAGCGTCCTGCCACGCGCCGATGCCGTCGCGGTCGTTCCGGCGACGTTCAACACCATCAACAAGTGGGCCACCGGCATCAACGACAGTCTGGCCCTCGGCATCCTCAACGAAGCTCTCGGCGCAGGCATGCCGATCATCGTCTCCCCGTACGTCAAACCCACCCTCGCCCGCCACCCCGCGTTCGACGCCCACCTGCGGCTCCTCGCCGACCACGGCGTACGCCTCACCGCCACCGAGGCGCTGCGACCAGCTCACGACGATCAGCCCTTCCGCTGGAACGTGATCCTCGACGAACTCCACAGGCTGTCCGCCCGCCTGTCGTAGTCGGCCCCCGAGAGGCGCTGGGGCCGGTCTGACCGTGTCGAAATCCCGTGTCGAGGGTGTTCGACACGGTCAGACCGGCGTTGAGTGGTGGACATGACCGCTCGGCGCCCGCCGCTCAGGGGTCCCCGGCACCGCCCAACCCGAGGGGAGTTGATCCGTGTGACCCTGTACCGCAGTTTCTCGCCGCTGCCGAGGAATCCGGGACCGCTGGTGGCCGGGACGGCTCGGACCTCACGTTGACTGCGGCTTGATCGAACCCGGGCCGCCTTGCGTCGCCTTGCCGGTTGGGCACCCGGTGAGTTCGGCCTGCGTCCTGCCCAGCAGGGGAACAGTCCTCGGGCGTCTGAGGCCGTGTTCGTCCTTGGCGGATAACGGAAAGTGCGGGCCGTCCGCAACGGCGGCGGTCCTGACGAACAGGAGAGTGACGCGCACATGAGCGTCGACACGATGAGCAGCGACGACCTCCGTGACGCGATGGTCGACCAGCTGGTCGCTGACCATGCGGCCAAGGGGCTGACGATGCGGCCCGAGGTCGAGGCGGCACTGCGGGTGGTTCCCCGCGAGCTGTACACGCCGGGTGTCCCGATGGAGGAGGCGTACCGCAGCGACACCGCGGTCGTCACCAAGCGGCTCGGTGATGAGACCGTCAGTTCGGTGTCCGCGCCGTGGCTGATCGCGGAGATGCTCGGGCAGGCGGCTGACGCCCTCACCGGTGGCCTGCACGGCCGGCACGTGCTGGAGATCGGATCGGGCGGCTACAACGCGTCGCTGCTGCGCGAGCTGGTCGGGCCGTCGGGTTCGGTCACGACCGTGGACATCGACCCGGAGGTGACCGAGCGGGCGGTGGCGTGTCTGGCGGTGGCAGGTTACGGCGATGTCAGCGTGGTGTGCGCGGACGCGGAGCAGCCGATCGACCTGGGGCGCTGCTACGACCTGATCATCGTGACGGCCGGGGCGTGGGACATCCCCGCGGCGTGGATCGCGCAGCTCGCCGAGGACGGCGTGCTGGTGGTGCCGCTACGGACGTTCGGGATGACCCGGTCGTGGGCGCTGCGCCGGGTCGGTGACCGGCTGGTCAGCCACAGCCAGCGCCTCTGCGGGTTCGTGGCGATGCGGGGCACCGGAGCCCACGAGATGCGGTATGTCGACATCGCCGCCGGTGTCCACCTGCGGCTGGATGAGGGCCAGCAGGTCGACCCGGAATCGGTCGGTGGGCTGCTGTCGCAGCCGCAGGAGCAGGCATGGGCAGGGGTGGGCCTGCCGCCTCGTAGCGTCCTGGCCGACCTGGACCTGTGGCTGGCGGCCCGCCTCGCCGATGAGGTCGACCAGTTCGTGGTGCTCTCGGCGCAGCAGGAGGCCGTCGACGCCGGCATCGTCGCCCCTGCCTGGCGGTTCGGTACGCCCGCCGCCCTGCACGAGGGGACGTTCTCCTACCGGTCGACGCTGCGCTGGACCGACGACACGTTCGACCTCGGCGCCTGCGCTCACGGGCCCGACGCCGCCGCGGCGGCGGGACGGATGGCCGGGCACATGCGCGCGTGGGTGGACGCTGGCGAGCCCTCTCCGGTGCTGCACGTCCTACCCGCAGGTACTCCCGACGGCGCCCTGCCGGCCGGGACGGTGCTGGACAAGCGACACAGTCGCCTCGTCCTCACCTTCACCTCCGCATAGGAAGGAACACGCGAGTGGAGACCATGGAACTCGAGGAGTTCGACCTGGACATCACCCTGGTGGACGCCGGCCCCGCTGCCAGCGGGTACGCCACCAGCACCGACGACGGCTGCGGCTCGGGCAACACGGGCTCGAACGCCTGTTCCGGCGGCAGCAAGTAACCGTCCCTGACGATCCACCCCGGGCCCGGCGTCTCCAGCGCCGGGCCCCCGTCTTCGAGGGTGCGTTCATGTTCCCCACGGCCGGTGCGGCGCTGATCAGAGTTGCCGCCTACCCCAGCGGTCTGACCCTGCCCGCGTGGCCCGACCTGACGACGGATCAGCCCGAGCAGTGGCGGCAGTGGCTGGCCGCAGTGTGGGCGCTGCCGGGATTCGCCACCGCCGTCGCCGCTGCCACACCCCAGTTGGCCGAACAGATCACCCGGACCGTGGCCAGTGCGCCGACCACCGACCGCCGGTTCGGGCGCATGGTCGACTCGACGGTCCGGTACCTGCTGAGGTGGACCACCCGGGCGACACCGTTCGGCACCTTCGCCGGGGTGGCTCCGGTCGAGTTCGGCGCCCGCGCATCGGTTCGGTGGGGCGAGGCGCATCAGGTGGTGACCCGCCCTGACGGGACGTTCGTCGCCGAGCACACCGGGCGCGCCGAGCAGGACCTGGCGGCGCTGCGCGACGTCGCGGTGGTGACGAACTCGGTGGGGTACCAGCGCGGCGAGGTGTGGGTGCTGCCCTGCCTGCGCGGCGACGGCGACCGCAGGTGGGACATAGAGATCCGTCTGACCAGGCCGGTGCGGGCGGCGATCCGCGCGGCGCGTTCCCCGGTCATGTTCGGTGACCTCGCCGCCCGGGTCGCCGGGCCGCTGCCCGCCGCTACCGGGGCGGCCGAACGGATGTTGGCGTCGCTCGTCCAGGCGGGTGTCCTGCTGTCGGCGCTGCGGCCGGCGACGACTGTCACCGACCCGGCCTCCCACCTGGCCCGTCACGTCCCGATGCCCGATCCCGGCGACCGGGTCGCGGTCGACCTGCGTGTCGACGCCTCGGTGACGCTGCCACCGGCGGTGCTCCACGAGGCGGCCCGTGCCGCGTCGACGCTGGTGGCGGTGGCAGCGCCCCTGCCGGGATGGGCGGAATACCACGGCGCGTTCATTCAGCGGTGGGGCCCGGGCGCGGCCGTGCCGTTACGCGACGTCCTGAACGTTCTGGGCTTTCCCGCCGGATACCGGGGTTCCACCCGGCGTGTACCTGCGGTGTTCACCGCCCGCGACCGGCTCCTCGCGCAGCTCGCCCAGCAGTCGGCGCTGAACGACTGTACGGAGGTGATCCTCGACGACGAGCTGACAGGCCGCCTACGAGGAGATGACGACCGGCCGCCGATCCCACACACCGAACTACGGTTCACCCTCGCCGCCGCGACCCCACAGGACCTGGACCGAGGCGCGTTCACGTTGACGGTGGTCAGCGGAGCCCGCCACGCCGGGGTCGCCGCCGGCCGGTTCCTGCACCTGCTTTCTCCCGCCGAGCTGGCGTCGTTCCAGCACGTCTACCGGAACCTGCCGACCGCCCTGCCCGGCGCGGACACGGTGCAACTGTCCGGCCCGCCGCTGGATGCCCGCTTGGCCGCGGTCGCCCGGACACCTGCGGTGCTGCCCGTCCTGCCCGTCGGCGACTTCCACCCGGACCCGCCGTGGACGCTCGCGGACCTCGCGGTGACCGGCGACGGCCAGCGGCTGTGGCTGGTGTCGCGGACCTCCGGGCGACCGGTCGAGCCGCTGCTGCTCAACAGCGTGCTGCTACCCGACCTCCAGCAGCCCCTGATGCGGTTCCTGACCGAGATCTGGACGGCGTGGACGGCTCCGTGCAGCCGATTCGACTGGGGGCACGCGCGTAGCCTGCCGTTCCTGCCACGCCTGCGACGCGGACGCAGCATCGTGCACCCCGCCCGCTGGACCATCGACCGGACCGCGCTCCCCGCCCGCACCCTGGCATGGTCCCACTGGCGCGACGCCTGGCAGCGATACCGTGAACAGCACCGGCTCCCGGACGAGGTCCTGGTCGGCGCCGACGACGTGCAGGTACGTCTGGACCTGAACGACAACACCCACCTGGCAGTGCTGCGCCGGCACGTCGACCGGCACGCCCGCACCACCCTCACCGAGGCTCCCGGCCCGGCCGGCTGGATCGGCGGCCGACCCGCCGAACTCCTCCTCACCCTCGCGCACACCCGTCCGGCCACCCACCCGAGCCGACCAGCGCGGGCCGTGACCGCACAACAGCATCGGCCCGGCCAGTCACCGTGGTTGGAGGCCCGCCTGTACGGCCGGGCCGACGACATCCTCACCGACCTCGCCCACCGGACCGGCAACCTCCCGGCGGCGGGCTGGTGGTTCCTCCGGTACCCGGACCCCGAGCCCCACCTGCGGCTACGCATCCCACTCCAGGACACCACCTTCGCTGCCACCGCCGCATGCCTCGCCGAATGGGCGCAACAACTGGAGCACAAACGCGTCCTGCACGACTACAGCCTGCGCACCTACCGGCCCGAGACCCGCCACGGCACCGGCCCCACCCTCACCGCCGCCGAAGCGGTCTTCGCCGCTGACTCCCGCGCCACCCTGCAGCGGCTGACCGGCGACCGCCAGGCCAGCACCGCCGCCACGATGATCGCCATCGCGGACGCCTTCACCGGCGACGGGCCGCGTTGGCTCGCCGAACACGTCCCCCACCACCGCGGCCCCCGACTCGAACCCGTCCAGCTCGACCTCGCCCGCACCCCCTACCGCGACGACGACCTGGACAAGGCACTGGCCACCTACCGGACACTGGCCCACGCCGACAACCTCGACCTCGACCAGGTACTGACCGACATTCTGCACCTGCACCACGCCCGCATGATCGGCGTCGACCCCGCCTCCGAACGGCACTGCCTCCGCCTGGCCCGCGCCGTCGCCCGCACCCGCCAGGCGACGCCGTGACCGCAGCACAGTCCCTCGCCGAAGGGGCGGCCGGCGTCGCCCTTCTACACCTGGAAACCGGCAACCGGCCCGCCGCCCACGCGGCACTGCGGGCCGCCACCGCCAACGGCGTCAGCATCACCGCAGGCGCCAGCCTCTTCTACGGCGCACCCGCACTCGCCTTCGTCCTCGCCACCCCCAACCAACCCGGCCTCACCCGAGCACGATCGATCGCCCCCACCGGGACCGCCACGGTCACCCGCCGACGGCTGCACGCCGCCCACCGCCGCATCGACTCCCACCAGCGGCCCCACTACGCCGAGTACGACCTCATCCGCGGCCTGACCGGCCTCGGCGTCGCCCTGCACCGCCTCGGCGACCACGACCTGCTCCGCCAGGTACTCACCTACCTGGTCCGGCTCACCGAACCGGTCAACGACCTCCCCGGCTGGTGGTGCGCGAACGGACCCGACCGACACCAGCCACCACCACCAGGAGGCCACGCCAACCACGGGATCGCCCACGGCATCACCGGCCCACTCGCGCTACTCGCCCTCACCCACCGCGCCGGCATCACCGTCGACGGACACACCGAGGCGATCCTGCGGATATGCCGATGGCTGGACACCTGGCAGCAGCACACCGCCGACACCATCTGGTGGCCGCAGACCCTCACCCTCGACGACCTGCACCACGGCGCACCCGCACAACAACACCCACTACGCCCCTCCTGGTGCTACGGCACCCCCGGAATCGCCCGCGCCCAACAACTGGCCGCCCTCGCCCTGCACGACACCGCCCGGCAGCTCCTCGCCGAGACGGCGTTCACCACCTGCGTGAACGACCCCGCACAGATCCGCCGTCTCACCGACCGCAGCCTCTGCCACGGCACCGCCGGCCTCCTCGCCACCGGCCGGCGCATCGCCGCCGACGCACTCACCCCGACACCCCTCGCCCCACTGACCCGCCTCCACCTGCACGCCACCCCCGCCGCGGACGAACCCACCGGACTACTTGACGGCACAGCCGGTCACGCCCTGGCCGCAGCCTCCACAACCTCAACCTCGTGGGACGCCTGCCTCCTACTCAGCTGACGAAAGGCCCGCCATGAAGGAGACCCCCTGGCAACAGGTGAACATCACCTACCCTGGCCAGAGCCGCCACGAACGCGAACAACACGCGATACCCCACCTCCACCGCGTCCTACCCGCCGCCGAGACCGCCGGCCTCATCACCTCCTGGTGGTTCATCCGCAAAGGACCGTGGCGCATCCGCTACCTGCCCACCACGCCCGACACCGACCCCGGCCCGGTACACGACCTGCTCACCGGAACGCGCGCCTGGACCAGCGACATCTACGAACCCGAGATCCACGCCTTCGGCGGCCCCGACGCGATGGACACCGCACACACCCTGTTCCACCACGACAGCCGCCACCTCCTCACCTACCTTCACCATCAGCCGGCAGACCGACGGGAACGCTCCCTCATCCTGTGCACGGCACTCATGCGCGCCACCGGACTCGACCTCAACGAACAAGGCGACGTATGGGCGCGAGTCGCCCGACACCGCCTGGAACACCGCACCTGGCCCCCCGCCGCCGACCCCGCCACCTGGGAAGCCTTCACCGGCAAGGTCCGTCACCTGCAACTCGGCACCACCCGCACCACCAGCGACTGGCAGACCGCCTTCGAGAACGCCGGCACAGCCCTCCGCCACCTACGCGACACAGGAAAACTCACCCGTGGGCTACGCGCCGTGATCGCAGAGCACGTGATCTTCCACTGGAACCGGATCGGGATACCCGCCACAACCCAGGCCGTCCTCGCCCAAGCAGCCGCGGAAGCCATCTTCGGCCGTGCCCCCGTGCCGCCAGGCGAGCAGTGGCCACGCCCGGTCGAACCCGTACCACCATCTGCGGTACCGCCAACAGAGGTCGATGCGCCCAGTCGCGCGGCGCTTGCAAGTTCAAGACACAGCAGACTCCTCACAGAGGGGGCTAGCCTCGGTCTTTCGCTAATTGTTGATCAAGGCTTGTCGGCGTCCTGTTGATCTTCTCGGGATGGCCCGTGGTGGTGTGGGCATGGTGGTGGCCCGGCGCGTGGCCGGGTTCCTCCGAGGGTGCTCGGCGGGTCGGGGTGTCGGGTTCAGGTGATCGGTCGGGGTAGCGCGGCGAGGCGGTTGAACGCTGTGACGAGGTCGTCGGCCCAGGGCCAGTGCTGGGCGATGCGTAGCCGGGTCTGGCGGGCCGAGCGGGTGAGTCGGGCGGCGACGTGGAGTAGCCGGTAGCGCAGCTTCTTGGGTTCGGCTGCGGCAAGTTCGCCGTCCAGAAGTAGCAGTTGGGTCCAGGCGAGCAGGTCGATGCCGGTGAGGGCGACTTCCAGCCAGGCGGCGTTGATGGCGAACACGCGGGAGGGGAATCGGCCGAAGCCGGTGTCCTTGCCGCAGCGGATGCGGTCCTCGACGCGGGCGTGACCGCGGTGGCGGGCCTCCAGGTACTGGATGGCGCCGTGGCCGGGTGGGGTGTCGGTGGCCAGGACCTGGTGTCGCATGCCTTCGATGCTGTCGAACAGGCTCAGTTGCGCGCCGGGATGCGGCCGTTCGCGGCGCACGATGAACCGGGTTCCGGCCGGGAAGCCGTCGGCGGGGACCAGGCCGGTCAGTTCGGCCACGTGGGCGCCGTCGCGGGGTTCGCCGTCGGTGTCGAGGGCGGGCACCCACGTGCCGTGCTGTTTGGCGTGCAGGAT
>NZ_BBVA01000011.1:0-144749 GCF_001652995.1 Micromonospora sp. NBRC 110037 | reverse complement strand
CACCGGCACGGCACCCCGATCCTGATCCGCACCGACTCGGCCGGCTGCACCCAAGGGCTCCTCGCGCACATCCGCGACCTGCGCAAGCAGGCAGTGGACACCACGTTCTCCGTCGGAGTCGCCATCACCGAACCGATCCGGCAGGCGATCCTGCACGCCAAACAGCACGGCACGTGGGTGCCCGCCCTCGACACCGACGGCGAACCCCGCGACGGCGCCCACGTGGCCGAACTGACCGGCCTGGTCCCCGCCGACGGCTTCCCGGCCGGAACCCGGTTCATCGTGCGCCGCGAACGGCCGCATCCCGGCGCGCAACTGAGCCTGTTCGACAGCATCGAAGGCATGCGACACCAGGTCCTGGCCACCGACACCCCACCCGGCCACGGCGCCATCCAGTACCTGGAGGCCCGCCACCGCGGTCACGCCCGCGTCGAGGACCGCATCCGCTGCGGCAAGGACACCGGCTTCGGCCGATTCCCCTCCCGCGTGTTCGCCATCAACGCCGCCTGGCTGGAAGTCGCCCTCACCGGCATCGACCTGCTCGCCTGGACCCAACTGCTACTTCTGGACGGCGAACTTGCCGCAGCCGAACCCAAGAAGCTGCGCTACCGGCTACTCCACGTCGCCGCCCGACTCACCCGCTCGGCCCGCCAGACCCGGCTACGCATCGCCCAGCACTGGCCCTGGGCCGACGACCTCGTCACAGCGTTCAACCGCCTCGCCGCGCTACCCCGACCGATCACCTGAACCCGACACCCCGACCCGCCGAGCACCCTCGGAGGAACCCGGCCACGCGCCGGGCCACCACCATGCCCACACCACCACGGGCCATCCCGAGAAGATCAACAGGACGCCGACAAGCCTTGATCAACAATTAGCGAAAGACCGAGGCTAGCCCGTTCCGGGCCCCGTGGGGCCGCGTCTATGAGGACTTCCTTGTTGCTTGGCTTGATGCGTGGGACTTCTGTGCCGACGGTCAGGCGGAGCGGGAGCAGTGGCGGCGGCTGCTGGACGAGGTGAGCCGATGAAGGCTTATCGCTGGTGTTCCGGGTGCCAGGAAGGGCACCCGCTAGACGGGGACATGTGCGTTGCCTGGCTGGACGCCTTGGCGGCCCGTGAGGCTCTGCACCGGCGGCGGCGGGCCGCGTGGCAGCGGGCCCGCAACCGGGCGGGCCGTTGGCGTAGGTGCCTGGTGTGCTCTCAGCGGTTCGATGGCGGGACGCCCCGACGTGGACGGCCGCAAGAGTTGTGTAGCGCCGCCTGCCAGGAACTCCGGGAGGCGGACAACCAGCGGGCTCGGCGTGCGGGAAGCCCTGTGCAGCGGCGGCACAACCGGACCGGCCTACGAACGCGGGGTGTTGTCCGTGCTTCCGAGGAGGTGTTGGCGTTCCTTGAAGCCTTCCCCGATGGCTGGTCGTACGTGACGGATTTAAAAGCATAGGTGTAATCCATGAATGAAGGGCTCGGCCGTTTCGACGGCCGGGCCCTTTCCTGTTGGGGAGGAGTTGCAACTATGGAGAAGCTTACCGAGGCCTTCCGGGAGCTGGACGCTAGCGACATTGAGGCGATTGTTTCCGAGTTCGCTTGGCGGGCCGAGGTGATGGCTGAGGCTAACGGTGACTGGTCGCGCGTGTACGCGCTGATTGCGTGCGCTGCTGTTGATGCCCTGCACGCCAAGTGAACCCGAGATACGCCGCATAACTGAATAACAAACCCTAGCCGTCCCGATCGGGACGGCTTTTTTCATGCCTAGAACGGGAGCTATCACATTGCTTAAGACTGACGATCCGAACCTTGCGGCTGCTAACGCTGCCCTTGAGAAGCGGGCTGCCCTGTTCGAGCAGCTTAAGGCCGTGCATGAGGATTCGGCGCTGACCGTTGAGGTTAAGGCGGAGCGTACCCAGCGGATTAACGCTGAGATTGCTTCGCTCGGCGCTGAGGCTGACCGCCACATCCGGGCGGCTGAAATTGAGGTCGAAAGCCGGGAGCTGATCGGCCGGGCCGCCGCCCTGGCGGCCAGTGGCGGCCAGGGCGGCAAGCGTACCGAGTGGCGTAACGGGCTGCTTCCGACTGCCGGTGAGTGGCGGGCCCTGCTCGACACCACCACCACGGGCGAGGCTGCCGTACCGACCAAGGTTGCCGCGCGGTACCGGGAGCTTCTGACTGCCCGTTCGGCGTTCCTCCGGGCCCCCGGGCTCTCTATCGAGCCGTTCACTGGTGGGGCTTTCATTGTGCCTCAGTCGAACGGTGGGGTTGGTTCCGCCGGCGTTGTTAAGGAAGGCGCGACCATCCCCGTCACGGAAATCACGCTTTCTCCGCTCGAATTTCGGCCGGTCAAGTACTCCGAGCGCGTCCGCGCTACTTTCGAGTTCATCCAGGACTCTTCGGTTAACGTTGAGAACCTGGTTGCGAGCACGCTGATTAAGCGGATCGCTGCGGCCGTCGATTCTGACGCTTTCCAGGGTGCGGGCGCTACGGCGGATCCGCGTGAAATGCTGGGTATCACAAACGCCGCTAACAGCACTGCCGTTAACCTTGCCGCTGGCAAGAAGCAGGTTACCCACGACCACCTGATTGCCGAGTACGCCGCGATTCTCGCGGCCGGTGGTGAGCCTACCGTGATTTGGGCGTCCATGGACCAGTGGCCCGGCCTGGTGGCTGAGCGTGCCGCTGCTGACGGGCATTACCTGAATGGTGCGGCCGGTACTGATCCGGCCCGTGCCGCTTGGGGTGTTCCGATTCTGCCCGCGCCGAACCTTGGCGCTCGCCAGGTCATTCTGGCAGATGCTCGGGAGATCATGGTTGGTCTGCGCCAGGACGTGCGCCTTTCGCGTTCCGATGATGTCGAGTTCAACGAGGACATCACCAACTGGAAGGTTGGATATCGGATCGCCGGTGTTAAGAGCAATGACCGTAGCGCCGTGCGGCTGATTGTCGCTGCGGCTAGCTGACCAAATGCCCCGGGCTCCGTTGTCAACGGAGCCCGGGGCTATTCGCGTATGAGGTGCCCTACGGGCAGTCATCCTTCTCGCCGGTCTGCTGCCCGCTGGTCGTGCGGGGGCGGAGCTGCCGGAGTAAGCGGGCAACCTCAGCGTCCCGCACGGGGTCCGGGTTGTTGCGGGCCCACTCCCGGCCCTGCTGGCGGATGTACTCCCTAGCTTCTTCCGACAGGCCGCTCATCAACACCTCACCCGGTCCATGAAACTGTTTATACTTGCAATTGCCCTGGTCCAGAGCTTTCAGGAGCATCCTAATCTGCCCTTATTCGGTCAGAATCTTGTACACGGGCAGATAGATCTCACCTGTCTGTGCGGCATGGCGGCGCTTTCTCAACAGCAGCTCGCCAAGATCGATCCTGCCATCAACGACCGCCATGAGGTCGCTCCCATCCATCAGAAACATGACCGGGCGGTTCGTCGAAAATTGGCTGATAGCCCGGGCGGTAAAGCCATTCATTGCAATGAAGAGGCCAAGGGTATTCTCGAGCCTCCGGCCGATCCTCTCCTTGAAGAAGGCAAGATCGGGCGTGTCGATCTGGCCCGCTTCCCATTTGGCCTCAAGCAAATAGTCCGTGTTATCGAAGGTGAACGCGCCGTCCACCTGTTCGCCGTTAGATCTGAAGGAAGCCTTAGGGTCCAGGTCGAAGAGGTCGAAGAGATCCCTCAGGATCTTCTCAAGCTTGTAGCCCCTCGCGTGCGGCTCGCTGGGCATTACCACCTCATAGAAGAGGGCCTTCAGCTCTTCTAGCTTCTCCCGAACGCCCTGGTTCCGCAGCGATGCTTCATACGTCTCGCGTCGGCGCTCCTCTGCCCTTCGCAGTTCTGCAAGCTGCTCTTCGTGCGGTGTGATCCACTTCCGCAATGCCTCTACCGCGTCGCGGGCTTTCGCTGCCTTCTGTGCGCCATCGTCCAGCCTGTCCAGGTGGCTGAAGTCTGACACTTCGGCGACTCGGCTCATGAGACTAAGGAGTTGCCCTTGGTACTGATCCTCGCGCCTCGCCATTACGTCAACGATGTGACTGACAATGTTTCTTTTGTAGTCACGCCAGTTGATCGTCGCCAACACCTCAGGGCTGGCTGACAGGGCACTTTGGAGGAAACTCATTAAATCGGCCTTGTACCAATACACACAGGTAAGGGCTTCCTTGAGTGCCGGAAAAGCTCCAGGGCTAATCCTCTTCACCATGTCACCCCAAGGGTCGCGTCAGCCACCGAGCCGACTATCCTATCGGCAAACGGGACCAGGCGGCGTGTCGGATATCCGTCATACTTGGAGTTGGCTCCCTCCAGATCGAGGGAGCGAGCGGCCCGGCTTATCGGCCTTCCAAGTCGTGGATGATCTCATCAAGCGCGCCGTCCACATCAATGGCGGACTCAAACACCGCCTTGTACAGCCGCTCGATGTCCCGGTCGAGTCCAGGGATTGTGGGACCGGCAAGGCTCCCAGCTTCATATTCGAGGATCATGTCGCCCCTGCCGTCACGGACGTTAATCGAATAAGTCATCCCTCCGCTTTTCAGGGTGACGGTGTACGTCGGCGTGGAAGACCGGAAGATCCGCCTACCCCAGATGTTCCGGGTGACCTTCCATTCAATTTCTCCGCTCGTGGTCCGGTCGTATAGGAGCTTGACGAGCCGAGTAAGACGCTTGGCCCTTCCTTCGTCAATCACTCAAGACACCTCCCGTCTCAGTGCTTCGCGCAGCCGAGAGCGCGCCCAGCTCATTCGTAACACCTGCAATTGCTCCCCGAACGTCAAGCGTTGCGGCGGGCCAGTCTACGGCAGTCACGCCCACCAACTCAGTTTGAAGTTGAGCGGCAGCGGCGATGGAATCCTGGAGCGCAGTTAGCAATGTCGGCGCAGCGCCGCCGGCCTTCTCAAGGAGCCCCTTGACCTGGCCCGCTTGCCACCGCCAAGCCCGCAAGTTTGACGTGATGACTTCCTCCATGCCGTCCTTCGCTGCCCGTTCTAGCTTCGCCTCGATCTCAAGCAGTTGGGGGATGAGGACCAGCAAGTTGCTCCGCTGAATTGCCGATTGAGCGGCAACGGCGGAGTCGCGTGCGGCCTCCGCGACCTTGCGTGTCCGCTTGATTTGCCAGAACGTTATCCCGAATCCGGCCACCGCGATGGGGAGCGCAGATACGTCGGCTACGTGGCCCATGAGGTCAAGGAACCGCAATCTGCCTCCCATCACGGCCGATGGAAAGAGGTTAGTCGACGAGTCCAGCTTGGGCCAGGGGACGCCCCGGCGTGGCAGGGGGCTCCTGGCCCAAGCGGACCCGGGGCGTCTGGCCTGGTCAGTAAGCCTGGGCCATCGGGCTTAGCTCAAAGGTGGCGAAGAGGTCCGGGTCAGGGTGTAGCAAACCTCGGTGAGCACAGACTCCGGCGGTACCTGGGCGACCAGCTCTGCCAGGGCGGCAGCCGTAACGGGCGGCTCAATGGTGCTGACCCAAACCCTGGGGGAATCCCGAACAACCCTCAACGATGATCCTCCCTGAGCGGCGTTCAATCTTGGCGCAGCCTATCGGGCCATTGCCGGTAGTTGCATAGGGTTAGTGCTGGCCCGTGCGCAGAGTGAGCTACGCGGCAGCGTTCAACACCTGGCGCAACCTCCGGGGAGTGATCCCGAGAGCTTCCGCCGCACGTTCCCGGGTTGCCCCGTCCGCCAGCATGGCGGTTGCAAGCTTCCGGGTTTCCGCTACCGGACGGCGGACCCTCCGGGGCCGCTCCACCGGGCCGCTAGGGGCTTCCGTGGGCCCCTCCGGGGCGTCAGCAGGGGTGGCGGTAGGGGCGGGTTCCTCCGGGCCGTCAGGGGCCGGTACGGCTTGCTGCGCAACAGGTTCCGGCGGAACAACGGGGGAAGCCTTCCCGGACCGGGCCAGCACCTCGACAGTCAGGAGCAGGGCCACGGCGGGCCACGCGGAAACGACACGGGAAACCGGGTCAGGGTCGGCAACGATCACGTTGGCGGCCAGGGAAGCGGCTACGCCGACCAGGAAGGCCAGCCACGCCGACCAGCGGGACCGCCTACCGTCCCCTAGCGCCAGGGTGCCGACCAGGATTAGGCCATCTACCGACAGCGGCAGAATCGTTGCCAGCAAAGGGGTTTGGCCCGCCTCAAGGGCCAGGGTCCGCATGTGGTCATAGCTGCCGACAGCGGCAACCACGGTGACGGCAATGGTTCCGGCGAGGGAGGCCAGACGGCGGGCGTTCATCGGCCACCAGCCAGAGCCTCAGAGCGGCAGCAACGGCAGTTGTGGGCTAGCTCCCCGGCGTGCCGGGAGCAACGTTCCGCGTTCCGCTCAGGCGGCAGTGCGGCCCCTCGACGCTCCGGGTACCCGTAGGGCCGCTGCTGCTGAGGGGTTTTGTTTTTCGGAAGGAAGCGACGCCAGTCACGCGCGCCAGCGCGGTTGTTCTTCTCATTGGGCTTCCCAACTTCGGGCGACACCATAGGGCTGTCACCCCCGGGGCTGCCGTTCGTCACCCCCTGGCGCTGGTTGTCACCCCCGGACGGCTGAGCCGTCACCAGGCGGTAAACCCGGGTAGCCACGTTCGCCACCTGGCGGACGGCCAGGCGGCCGAGCTGAACCAACTTCGCTAGGGCCCGCTGCACGGTTCGGGTAGAGACACCCGCGTACTCAGCGATCGTCGCCACGGACGGCCAGGCGTCGCCGTCACGGTTGGTGTGCGCCGCCAGCGCGACCAACACAAGCCGTTCGTTGGGGCGGAGGTCTTTAGACGCCTTGAGAGCTTCCTTCACAGCGGCGCTCATCGGGCACCGCCCCGGGTGCGGTAGGTGGCGAGCACGGCCCGCACGTCGGCGGGGGTGAGGGTGTCCCGGCGGGCCCACCCGGAGAGCAGGGCGGCAGCCTCAGCGCGGTTGCGGGGGCGGAACGGTTCAAGGGCTCGCACCGCCAGAGCGGCGGCGGGCGTAAGGTTGTGCATGTTCGGGGGGACCTCCCGGACCAGGGCCCGGCGGTGTTCCAGCACCGGCCGGGCCGTTTGTGTGGGTGGCACCCCGGAAGGGCGGTTGTGAAACCGTGTCTTCCGACGTGTCCGACGAGGTGATGGCCGCGGTCGGCTGACCCCGGTCCGACGTGCCGAGCGCCGGCTCCCCGCTGCGGGGTGGCCGGCGCTCGGCGTATGCCGTCGTCAGCCGATCGGCTCGCGCTGCCGCCACGCCGCCCGCACCGAGGTCCGCCCGTTGGTGCGCAGCAGCGAGCCCTCGTAGACCCGGGCCCCGGCGAGCAGGAACCCGGCCGCCGCGAGCAGCAGCAGCGCCAGCGACACGAACGGCTCCCACGTCGCCGCGTCACCGGTGAACAGCCGTACCGGCATCGCTGTGGGCGCGGAGATCGGCAGGTACGACAGGACCCGCATCGCGGTGGCGTTGTCGTTGAGGAACACCACCGCGAAGAACGGCGCCATCACGGCGAGCTGCACCGGGGTGGACGCCCCGGCGATGTCCTCCTGCCGGTTCACCAGCGCGCCGGCCGCCGCCCACATCGCAGCCAGCAGCAGGAAGCCGCACAGGAAGAACGGCACGAACCAGCCGATCGCGGGCGCGATCAGGCCCAGCAGGTCACCGCCGTCGGTCAGGCGCATCCCGATCAGCGCGACCGCCGCGATCAGCGTGATCTGCCCCAGCGCCAGCGCGCCCGCGGCGAGGATCTTGCCGGCCAGCAGCGCCCGGGCCGGCACGGCGGCCACCAGGATCTCCACGATCCGGGTCTGCTTCTCCTCGGTGACGCTCTGCGCGATCTGCAACCCGAACGTCTGGGACATGAAGAAGAAGACGAACGCGAAGGCGAACGGCACCAGGTACGCGACGAGCGGATCCACCGCGTCCGGGTCCAGCAGCTTCACCTCCGGGGCCGCGCTGAGCGCGGCGACCACGTCGTCCGGGGCCCGCTCGTCGGCGACCACCACCGGACCGGCCACCACCGCGGCGTCCGCGTCGCCGTCGCGTACCGCCTGCTCGGCGGCGCCGTCGTC
Organism: Micromonospora sp. NBRC 110037; assembly: GCF_001652995.1. Classification (NCBI taxonomy): domain Bacteria; kingdom Bacillati; phylum Actinomycetota; class Actinomycetes; order Micromonosporales; family Micromonosporaceae; genus Micromonospora; species Micromonospora sp. NBRC 110037. Next base: position 136,756 of record NZ_BBVA01000011.1, on the reverse strand, counting down.
GGCGACCAGCAGGACGTCCAGCCCGGCCGCGCGCAGCGGTTCGGCGCCGGCCGCGGTCGCCGCCACCGTGGACGGGCCGCTGCTCAGCATCGCCGGCACCACGGTGGCCACGACGGCGAGCAGCAGGAAGATCAGCGTGCTGTAGAGGAACGTCTTGTCGCGGACCTTGACCTTGATCTCGCGGGCCGCGACCAGCCGGGTGGCCTGGAACGTGTTCACTGGTTGACCTCTCGGAAGATCTCGGCGAGGGACGGGGTGACCGGGCCGAACGCGCGTACCGGGCCGCGTTCCAGCGCCGCGCGCAGCACCGCCTGGTCGTCGGCGGGCGGGTCCACCTCGAACACGGCGCGCGCGCCGTCGAGGTCGACCAGCCGCACGCCGGGCTGGTCCCGCAGCCAGCCGGCGTCGCCGTCCACCACGAGCGAGAACCGGGGCAACGTGTACGCGGCGCGCAGCTCCTCGCGGGCGCCGGCGGCCCGGATCGTCCCGCCGGCGATGAGCACCAGGTCGTCGCAGAGCCGCTCCACCACGTCGAGCTGGTGGCTGGAGAACAGCACCGGCGCTCCGGCGGCGGCACGTTCCCGCAGCACCGCGACCACCATGTCGACGGCGAGCGGGTCGAGCCCGGAGAACGGCTCGTCCAGGATCAGCACCTCCGGGTCGTGCACCAGCGCGGCGGCGATCTGCGCGCGCTGCTGGTTGCCCAGCGACAGCGTCTCCAGCAGGTCGTCGGCCCGCTCGCCGAGACCGACCCGCTCCAGCAGCGCGTCGGTGCGGCGGCGCGCCCCGGCGGCGTCCAGCCCGTACAGGCGGCCGAGGTGGACCACCTGCTCGCGGGGCGTCATCTTCGGGTAGAGGCCGCGTTCCTCGGGCATGTAGCCGAACCGGGCCCGGTCCTCCCGGGTGAGCCGGTGTCCCCGCCAGGTGACCTGCCCGGCGTCCGGGGCGAGCACGCCGAGGATGATGCGCATGGTGGTGGTCTTGCCGGCGCCGTTGCCGCCGACGAACCCGGTCATGCGCCCGGCGGTCACGTCGAAGGAGACGTCTTTGAGCACCTGACGGCCGCCGAAGCTGCGGTCGACGCCGTCGAGGCGGAGCACGCTGGTCATGATCCCGACGCTACGGCCGGCGCCCGCACCCGTCGTCCCACCGCGGAACGATCACGTGGTCCGCCCTGCGACGGACCGGCGTCATCCGCCGGGCCGGACCACCCCGTGCTCGTACGCGAACACCACCGCCTGCACCCGGTCGCGCAGCCCCAGCTTGGCCAGGACGCGGCTGACGTGGGTCTTCACCGTCGCCTCGCCGACGCGCAGCACGTCCGCGATCTCGGCGTTGCTGGCGCCGCTCGCGATCAGCTCCAGCACCTCCCGCTCGCGCGGGGTCAGGTCCGCCGTCGCCGCGTCGTGCCGGGGGTCCGGCGGCGCCCCGCCGGGCCGGGCGAACGTGGAGATCACCCGCCGGGTCAGCGCCGGCGCGATCAGCCCTTCGCCGCGCGCCACCACCCGCACCGCCTCGACCAGGTCCTCCGGGGTGCCGTTCTTCAGCAGGAAGCCGCTCGCCCCGGCGCGCAGCGCCGCGAACAGGTAGTCGTCCCGGTCGAACGTGGTGAGGATCAGCACCGCCGGGCCGCCCGGCGTCGAGTCGGCGGTGATCCGGCGCGTGGCCTCCAGCCCGTCGAGCACCGGCATCTCCACGTCCATCAGCACCACGTCCGGCCGCAGCGCGGACGCCATCGACACGGCGCGCTGCCCGTCGGCGGCCTCGCCGACCACCTCGATGTCGTCCTCGACCTCCAGGATGACCCGGAAACCGGTCCGGACCAGGTGCTGGTCGTCGACGAGCAGCACCCGTACCGGCGCGTTCACGCCGCCCGCCCGGCGGCCTCGACCGGCAGCGGCATGCGGGCCCGGACCCGGAACCCGCCGCCGGGGCGCGGCCCGGCCTCCACCTCACCGCCGTGGGCGGCGACCCGCTCCCGCATGCCGATCAGGCCGAGCCCGGTCCCGGCCGCCGGCGCGCCGCCCTGCCCGTCGTCGCTCACGTCGATCTCCAACTCCCTCGCCAGATAGCGGATGCGCACGTCCAGCGTGGTGGCGTGGGCGTGCTTGACCACGTTCGTCACCGCCTCCTGGACGATCCGGTACGCCGCCTGCGACACCGAGCGCGGCAGCGGCACCGGCTCCCCGTACACCCCGAGGTCGGCCCGTAGCCCGGTCTCCCGGGCCCGGTCGACGAGCGCGCGGACCTGGTCGATGCCGGCGGTGTCCTCCGGCGCGGTGACCGCGCCGGCCGCGGCGTCCGGGTCGCGCAGCACGCCGAGCATCCGGCGCAGCTCGTCGACGGAGGTGCGGGCCGTCTGCTCGATGGCGGCCAGCGCGGTACGCGCCTTGTCCCGGTCCCGGTCGAACACGCGCCGGCACGCGGCGGCCTGCACGCCCATCACCGACACGTGGTGGGCGACCACGTCGTGCAGTTCGCGGGCGATGCGGACCCGCTCGCCCATCACCGCGCGCTCGCGCGCCTCCGCCTGGGAGCGGCGCAGCTGCTCGGCCTGTTCGCGTAGCTCGTGCCGGCGGCGCGCGGCCACCCAGGCGGTCTGCCCGGAGTAGTAGGCGAAGCCGAAGAACAGCACGTTGTAGAGCACACCGTTCACCACTGCGGCGAGCACCGGCGGCACCGGGCCGGCGGCGTCGGCGAAGGAGGCAGCGGAGATCTGGTCGGCCCGCAACGCGAGGGACAGCCAGAGCCAGGCGAACATCGCGACGATGATGCCGGCCCGCAGCCGCCCGGCCAGCCGCCGGTCGGTGCCCCACGCGCCGAGCGTGAACAGGGCGGCGAACAGCGCGCCCGACGGGATCTGGGCCAGCGGGACCGCCCGCGCCTGCCCGGCGACGAAGGCGACGGCCACGATCACCGCGACGGTGGCGGGCCAGCGCCGCCGTACGGCCAGCGGGGCGGTCACCGCGACGGTCCACCAGACCTGCTCGGCGACGCTCGGCGGCGGCCCGAGCAGGAACGCCCCGGTGCTGTACGCCAGGGTCAGCTCGAACAGGGCCAGCACGGTGACCGCGAGCCCGACCCAGAGGTCGGCGCGGAACTGCGCCGCCGTGGGAGCCGGCCGGCGCCAGGCGGTGGTGGGTGCGGTGCTCACCGTACGACCATGCCACCGACCGGGCCGTCGCGGTGGCCGGGGCGTAATCGGGTGGGCCGGACGACAGTGCCGACGTAGCCTGCCGGGGTGTTCGTGCCTGATCTGCCGTTGCGTACCGAGCGTCTGCTGCTGCGCGCCTTCACCGCCGCGGACGTGGCCGTGCTCCGGGGCTACCGGGGCCGCCCGGAGGTCACCCGCTACCTCTACCACGAGCCGTACGACGACGGCGCCGCCCGGGCCGCGATCGAGCGGCTGGTCCGGCGGACCGCGCTGCGCGCCCCCGGCGACGTGCTCAACCTCGCCGTGACGGTCGCGGACACCGGCGAGTTCGTCGGCGACGTGCTGCTGAGCTGGACCAGCGGGGAGCACCGGCAGGGCGAGATCGGGTACGTGGCGCATCCCGCGCACACCGGCCGCGGGTACGTCACCGAGGCGGCCCGGGAACTGCTGCGGATCGGCTTCGACGGGCTGGGCCTGCACCGGATCGTCGGCCGGCTGGACGCCCGCAACACCGCCTCGGCCCGGTTGCTGGAGCGGCTCGGCATGCGCCGGGAGGCGCACCTGCGGGAGAACGAGTTCGTCAAGGGGGAGTGGACCGACGAGGTGGTCTACGCGCTGCTGGCCCGGGAGTGGCGGGCGGCGGCCTGACTGCCTGCGTACCCGGAAGGGCCCGGCACGCCCTCGACGGGGCGTGCCGGGCCGGGCGTGGCTCAGGCGGCGCGGCCGGCCTTGACCGCGCTGTCGATCACGTCCCAGATCGCGACCAGCACGACCACCGCGCCCGCCACCCGGGCGAACTCGACGGTGCCGCCGTCGCGCAGCCAGGCGAACCGCTCGACCAGCTCCGGGTTGAGCAGCCGGTCGGTGGCGAGCAGCCAGAGCACCGGGGCGGCGAAGGCGACGTTGAGCACCGCGTTGACCGCCACCAGGGGCCAGGTCCACCGGCCGGACCGGTACTTGGCGATCTCCAGGCCGACGGTGGCCAGCAGCACCACGATCAGGGCCGGCAGCCAGAAGCTCCAGAGCGCCGGGTCGAGCGCCGGCAGCCGGGTGCCGTCGTCGGTGGTCCAGCGCTGGAAGTGCTGGCCGATCAGGAGGCCGATGGTGGCGAGCAGGAACACCACCGAGGCGATGCTGTCGGAGTGGTTGATCTGCCGTTCCCGGGTCTCCTCGGGGAGCTGGTCGACGGTCCACTCGGGCAGGCCGAGCGGGGTGCGGGTGCGTTCCAGCACGGCGAACACGAGCGTGACCCAGAACGCGATCTGCACCGCGGTCTGCATGGTGGCCACGATCGCCGCGCCGATCGCCGCGCCCGGCTCGCCGTCGACGAGCGCCTTCGTGACGCCGGAGAGCACGCCGACGATCGCCGGGATCCAGGTGAGCAGCAGTCGCAGCAGCCGCCACCAGGTCAGGTAGTAGCGCGGGCCGATGAGTTGCAGCGTGCGGTCGCTGTAGCGGGCCGCGAGCTTCTCCGGGTGGCCCAGCTCGGTGAGCACCTCGCGTTCGGCGGAGGCGTGGTCCTGCCCGCCCGCGGTCCGGTCGTCGATCATGTCGGCGATGGAGCCGCGCAGTTCCTCGGCGAGTTCCAGGCGGCGCTGCGCGGGCACGGCCCGCATGGTGGCGGCGACGTAACGGTCGGTCAGGGAACTCATCGTTCCGCTCCTTCGATCAGGTCGGTGACGGACGTCCGCACCGCGGTCATGTCGTCGAGCAGGCGGTTCAGGACGGACTCGCCGTCGTCGCTGGTCCGGTAGAACTTGCGCGGCCGGCTCTCCTCGGTGTTCCACTCGCTGGTCAGCAGGCCCTGGTCCTCCAGCCGGCGCAGCAGCGGGTAGAGCGTGTTGGCGTCGACCGCGAAGCCGTGCGCGGCCAGCCGTTGCAGCAGGGCGTATCCGTAGTCGGGGCGGCGCAGGGCGACCAGGCTGGCCACCACGACAGTGCCGCGCCGTAGCTCCTGGAGGTGGGTCCGGAGGACCTCTTCGCTGACCATGCTCAACACGATAGTGTGTGCCACACACCATTGCAATAGAGAAGAACATCGCGTGCCGCACACCGGCCGGCCGGAGAGACCCGGGCCACGCCCGGCGCGGACGGTGGAGCCCGCGAGATCACCTCGGTAGGGTGGGTCGGTCGACTCCGACGCAGCTTGATCCACAACCCGGGGGGCGCCACGCATGGGCGATTCGTTCGCGCATCTGCACGTACACACCGAGTACTCGATGCTCGACGGGGCGGCCCGGCTCAAGGACCTCTTCGCCGAGGCGGCGCGGCTCGGCATGCCGGCGGTGGCGATCACCGACCACGGCAACATGCACGGCGCGAACGACTTCTACAAGCAGGCCATGGACGCCGGGGTCAAGCCCATCCTCGGCGTCGAGGCGTACGTCGCGCCGGAGTCGCGCTTCCACAAGGCGCGGGTCAAGTGGGGGCGCCCCGAGCAGAAGAGCGACGACGTCTCCGGCAACGGCGCGATCACCCACATGACCATGTGGGCGGCCAACCGCGACGGCCTGCACAACCTGTTCAAGCTCAACTCCCGCGCCTCCATGGAGGGCCACTACGTGAAGTGGCCCCGGATGGACATGGAACTGATCGCCGAGCACGCCCAGGGCATCATGGCCACCACCGGCTGCCCGTCCGGCGCGGTGCAGACCCGGCTGCGGCTGGGCCAGTTCGACGAGGCGCTCAAGGTCGCCGCCGCCTATCAGGACATCTTCGGCAAGGACAACTACTTCCTGGAGATCATGGACCACGGCCTCGACATCGAGCGCCGCGTCCGCGACGGGCTCACCGAGATCGCCCGCAAGCTCGACATCCCGCCGGTGGTCACGAACGACTCGCACTACACCCACGAGGCGCAGGCCGAGGCGCACGACGTGCTGCTCTGCGTACAGACCGGCAGCAACGTGGCCGACCCCAACCGGTTCCGGTTCGAGGGCGGCGGCTACTTCGTCAAGTCCGCCGACCAGATGCGCGCCGTCGACTCCTCCGAGCTGTGGCAGCAGGGCTGCCGCAACACGCTGCTCGTGGCCGAGAAGGTCGACCCGGCCGGCATGTTCACGTTCCACAACCTGATGCCGCGCTTCCCGATCCCCGAGGGCGAGACCGAGGAGTCCTGGTTCCGCAAGGAGACCTTCGCCGGGCTGAAGCGCCGCTTCCCCAACGGCATCCCCGAGGGCCACGTCGTCCAGGCCGAGTACGAGCTGGGCGTCATCATCCAGATGGGCTTCCCGTCGTACTTCCTCGTGGTCGCCGACTTCATCCAGTGGGCCAAGAGCCAGGGCATCGCGGTCGGCCCCGGGCGTGGCTCGGCGGCCGGCTCGCTCGTGGCGTACGCGCTCGGCATCACCGACCTCGACCCGATCCCGCACGGCCTGATCTTCGAGCGGTTCCTCAACCCCGAGCGCGTCTCCATGCCCGATGTCGACATCGACTTCGACGAGCGCCGGCGCGGTGAGGTCATCAAGTACGTGACCGACAAGTGGGGCGAGGACAAGGTCGCGCAGATCGCCACGTTCGGCACGATCAAGGCGAAGGCCGCGATCAAGGACTCGGCCCGGGTGCTCGGCTACCCGTACGCGGTCGGCGACCGGATCACCAAGGCCATGCCCCCGGCGGTGATGGGCAAGGACATCCCGCTGTCCGGCATCTTCGACCCGAAGCACCCCCGCTACGCCGAGGCGGGCGAGATCCGTGGCCTCTACGAGTCCGACCCGGACGTCAAGAAGGTCATCGAGACCGCCAAGGGCATCGAGGGCCTGATCCGGCAGACAGGTGTGCACGCCGCCGGCGTCATCATGTCCGCCGAGCCGATCATCGAGCACATCCCGCTCATGCGGCGTGACTCCGACGGTGTCATCATCACGCAGTTCGACTACCCGACCTGCGAGTCGCTCGGGCTGCTGAAGATGGACTTCCTCGGCCTGCGCAACCTGACGATCATCGACGACGCGGTGAAGAACATCCAGCTCAACCACGGCCGGGAGCTGGACCTGCTCGGCCTGCCGCTGGACGACAAGCCGGCGTACGAGCTGCTGGCCCGCGGCGACACGCTCGGCGTGTTCCAGCTCGACGGCGGGCCGATGCGCTCGCTGCTGCGGCTGATGAAGCCGGACAACTTCGAGGACATCTCCGCCGTCCTGGCGCTCTACCGGCCCGGCCCGATGGGCGTGGACTCGCACACCAACTACGCGCTGCGCAAGAACGGCCTCCAGGAGATCACCCCGATCCACCCGGAGCTGGAGGAGCCGCTGCGCGAGATCCTCGCGCCCACCTACGGCCTGATCGTCTACCAGGAGCAGGTGCAGCGCGCCGCGCAGATCCTCGCCGGCTACACGCTCGGCCAGGCCGACCTGCTGCGCCGGGCGATGGGCAAGAAGAAGAAGGAGATCCTGGACAAGGAGTTCATCCCGTTCCGGGACGGCTGCCGCGAGCGCGGCTACTCCGACGAGGCCATCCAGGCCGTGTGGGACGTGCTGGTGCCGTTCGCCGGCTACGCCTTCAACAAGGCCCACTCCGCCGCGTACGGCCTGGTCTCCTACTGGACCGCGTACCTCAAGGCGCACTACCCGGCCGAGTACATGGCCGCCCTGCTCACCTCCGTCGGTGACGACAAGGACAAGATGGCGATGTACCTGTCCGAGTGCCGCCGGATGCGCATCCAGGTGCTGCCGCCGGACGTCAACACCTCGGCCGGGCCGTTCACCCCGGTCGGCGAGGAGATCCGCTTCGGTCTCGGCGCGGTACGCAACGTCGGCGCGAACGTGGTCGCCTCGATCATGCGGTGCCGCGAGGAGAAGGGCGACTACGCCGACTTCTACGACTTCCTGTCCAAGGTCGACGCCGTGGTCTGCAACAAGAAGACAATCGAATCGCTGATCAAGGCCGGGGCGTTCGACGCGCTCGGCCACCCGCGCAAGGGCCTGCTCGCAGTGCACGCCGACGCCATCGACGCGTACGCCGACGTCAAGCGCAAGGAGGCGGTCGGCCAGTACGACCTGTTCGGCGCCGGCTTCGGCGAGTCCGAGACCGGCGGCACCACCACCGTCATGCCGGTCATCGGCGAGGGGGAGTGGGACAAGCGCGACAAGCTCGCGTTCGAGCGCGAGATGCTCGGCCTGTACGTCTCCGACCACCCGCTGTTCGGTCTGGAACACGTGCTCGGCGCGGCGGCGGACACCACCATCGCCGCGCTGTCGGAGGAGGGCACGGTGCCCGACGGCGCGGTGGTCACCCTGGCCGGCATCCTCTCCGGCGTGCAGCGCCGGGTCACCAAGCAGGGCCGGGCGTGGGCGTCGGCCACCCTGGAGGACCTGGCCGGCGGCGTGGAGACGCTGTTCTTCCCGAACACGTACGAGGTGATCGGCCAGTACATCGCCGAGGACGCGATCGTGGTGGTCAAGGGCCGGGTGGACCGGCGCGACGACACCCCGCGCATCATGGCGATGGACATGTCCATGCCGGACGTCACCAGCAACCCGGCGAACAAGCCGGTCACGCTCACCATCCCGGTGCACCGCTGCACGCCGCCGCTGGTGGAACGGCTCAAGGAGACGCTCGTGCTGCATCCCGGCGACACCGAGGTGCACGTCAAGCTGCTCAACGGCGGCAAGGTCACCACGCTGCGCCTCGGCCCGTTCCGGGTCGCGCCGACCACTGCGTTGATGGGTGACCTGAAGAGCGTGCTCGGCCCGGCCAACGTGAGCTGACCGGGCCGAGCGGGGACGTGCCGGCTAGACGCGGGTGACGCGGACGGCGTCGGCGATCACGTACCCGGTGCTGCCGGACCACCGGCTGACACCGACCTTGTTGGCGTCACCGGCGGCCAGGGTGAAGGTGCCCAGTGACCGCCACGCACCGCCGTTGGCGCCCTGGTTCACCGCTACCGTCTGGTTGCCGCTCGTCGTCGCGACGATGTACGGCGTGGAGGTGTTGTAGCCGGCGACGGCCGGATACCAGACCTCCACCCGGTAGGTGGCCGTCGCCGGGATGTTCACCTTGTACCAGGCGGTGTCGCTGGCCGCGACGGGGTTGGCGTACCGGTAGTCGGCACCGTAGCGCTGCGCCGAGTACGTCGAGGTGCCCCAGTTGGCGCTCGCGGTGAACCGGCCGGCGGTGGTGTTGTCCACGATCGTCGACCAGGCGGTCGGCGGGGGAGTGGTGCCGCCGGTGACGAGCTGCATGTAGTAGGTCCAGTTCCAGTTCGACCCCGGGTCGGTGTGCGTGGCGCCCGGCACCTGGTTGTGCCCGATGATGTTGGTGCGGGTCTTCGGGATGCCGTACTTGTCGCACAGGAAGCGGGTCAGCGCCGCCGACGACCGGTACATCGCGTCGGTGTACCAGGAGGCGTTGTCGACGTACCCCTCGTGCTCGATGCCGATCGACTGGGTGTTGTAGGTCCAGTTGCCGGCGTGCCAGGCGATGTCCTTGTCCCGCACCATCTGGGTCACCGCGCCGTCGGAGGAGCGGAGCAGGTAGTGCGCGCTGGTGCCGGCGGCGGCGTTCTGGAACCAGCTGATCGAGCCGGCGTAGCTGCCCTGCATGGTGTGGATGACGATGTAGTTGACCGGGTACGCCGACTCGCGGCTGGAGACCGTGTAGTTGGACGAGTTGGCCGGCACCCATGCGGCCGGGCCGTAGTCGGTGCTCAGGGTGCCGAAGTCGCCGGTGCCCAGCGGCGCCACGGCGGCGTACCGGCCCCGCTGCGGCGCCACCGGACGGCCGTCCACGCTGACCTCGCCGCCGGCGGTGGTAGCGATGAAGCCCCGGGCGAGCAGGTCGTACACGGCGTCCGCGTACAGCCGGGCGGTGGCCGCGTCCGTCGAGCCGCCGTAGCGGGCGATCGGGCCGTACCACTGGTTGACGTCGTCGCGCTGCGCCGCGGTCAGCCCGGCCTCGTCGGCGTAGGAGCGCAGCACAGCCGCCGCGCCGGCCACGTTCGCCGCGTCCCGGGTACGCAGGTCGGCCCGGTCCAGCCGGGTCCGGCGTGCGGCCTCGTCCAGCGTCCGTACCTTCGGGTTGCTGGTCAGGTGCATCACGCCGTATCCGCCGGAGGCGCTGGGCTGCCCGCCGTGACCGTCCAGGCGGGTCTCGGCGTACCCGAGCGCGGCGAGCAGGTCGCGCGGCACGTCGGAGCCGGCGGCGGCCCGGTCGAAGGCCGCGGCGAGCGGTGGCGCGGCGAGCGGCTGAGCGCCGTGCGCAGGCGCGGCGTGGGCCGGCTGGCCGGTCAGGCCGATCATGAGGATCACGGCTCCGCCGAGCAGGTGGCTCACCCGGCGCGAGGGTCTCCGAACTGTCACGTCACTCCTCGTCGACTGCATGGGGCGACTGGCTCCCGTCGCCGGTTCGCCGCACCTTATAGCGTGACGTTCGTCTATGTCGATACCTTGCGTCGAAGGGCGGTTTCGTGAAGACTTCCTTCAGATGCGGAGCTGTCCCCGTACCGTCGCGGTCTTGCCCGCCGCGCCGCGGCCGGGCAGCATCGTGCGGATGCCGCCCACCGACCTGCTGCTCGTCCGTGACCTGGTGCCCGACTTCCTGGCCCGCGCCGAACGGTCCGGCCCGCCGTGGACCTCCCGCTACCTGGCCGGGCACCCGGACGTGGTCCGGGCGCTGCGCCGCGACGGCGGCTGGTCCGACGCCGCCGGCGTGGCCGCCGCCCTGGACGGGCTCCGCGACCGCGCCACCGAGCTGGCGGCACGAGCCGAGACGGTACGCGCGCTGCTGCCCGGCGGCGTCGCGGCGGTGGCCGACGCGCTGGGCTGGTCCGGCGACGGCGGGCCGGTCGAGTGCGTGGTGCTGGTCGGGCGCAACCAGGCCAACGGCTGGGCCGGTGAGCTGAACGGCAGGTACGCGCTCTTCCTCGCCGTGGAACAGCTCGGCCCGCCCGAGGATCTCGACCTGCTGGTACGGCACGAGGCCGCGCACGTGGTGCACGACCGCGGCGCCGCGATCCGCGACTGGCCCGAGTACGGGGTGGCGAACGCCCTGTTCACCGAAGGGCTCGCCACCCAGGTGACGGCGGAGCTGGACCTCGGGCGGCCGGACGAGGAGTACCTCTGGTTCGGCCGGCCCGGCCACCGGCAGTGGCTCGACGAGTGCCGCCGCCGGTGGCCGGAGATCCTGCGCCGGGTCCGCGCCGACTTCGACGCCACCGACGTCGAGCACCACGCCCCGTACTTCCTGATGCGGGACTCGCCGCTGGCCGGCGGCCTGCCCAAGCGGTGCGGCTACCTGGTCGGCCTGACCGTGGTACGACACCTGCGCCGCCACCACTCCCTGCGAGACCTGGTCACCTGGCCCCTGCCCCGGGTCCGCGAGGAGCTCACTGCCGCACTCCCCAACCTCCCCCCACCCCCCTGACCCTCCCCACCCCACCGCGTCGATCATGAAGTTGACGGCACCTGACGTCCGATTTGTCGCCGCCAACTTCATGATCGACGGGACGGGGAGTTGGTGCGTTGGTGCCCCCGCCTGGCCCCGCGATCTTGCACGTTCCGCCCCTCGCCCTCGTTCCGCCGCGCGATTTTGTACATCTCGCCGCCCCCAACGCCCTCGTTCTGCCGCGATCTTGCAGCTTCGGCCCCACCGAGGGCCTGTTTGCCCCGATTCGCCGGGGCCGAAAGTGCAAGATCGCCGGGGTCGGGCGGGCCGGGCGGGGGCGGGCGTGGGGGTGGGCGGTGCGGGGGCCACGGGGGTGGGATTGGTGGTGTCGGGGGTGGGGTGGGGGTGGTTAGCGTCGGGGGCATGGAGCTGGAGCAGGCACGGAAGTTGTGGCAGCCGGAACCGGGCTGGTTGAACACCGCCACCTACGGGCTGCCGCCCGAGCCGGTGTGGGACGCCGTGCAGCGGGTGCTCGCCGACTGGCGGGGCGGACGGGTGTCGTTCGAGGTGTGGGACGAGTCGGTGGACCGGTCCCGGGCCGCGTTCGCCCGGCTGACCGGCGTGGACGCCGCCGACGTGAGCATCGGTTCCGCCGTGTCTCAGCTGGTCGCGCCGATCGCGGCGAGCCTGCCGGAGGGTGCGACTGTGGTGGTGCCCGAGAGCGAGTTCACCTCGATCCTGTTCCCCTGGCTCGTCCAGCAGGAGCGCGGGGTGCGGGTCCGCGCCGTGCCGCTGGCCGGCCTGGTCGACGCGATCGACGCCGGCACCGACCTGGTGGCGTTCAGCGTGGTGCAGTCCGCCGACGGCGTCGTGGCCCCGTACGACGAGATCGTCGCGGCGGCCCGGGCGCACGGCGCCGTCGTGGTGGTCGACGCCACGCAGGCGTGCGGGTGGCTGCCGTTCGCCGCGGACCGGGCGGACGCGGTGGTGGTCGGGGCGTACAAGTGGTTGATGGCGCCGCGCGGCGCGGCCTTCGCCTACCTGGCGCCGGAGCTGCGCGAGCGGATTCGCCCGGACGCGGCCGGGTGGTTCGCGGGCAAGGACCCGCACGCCTCCTACTACGGACTGCCGCTGCGCCTGGCCGACGACGCCCGGCGCTTCGACATCTCCCCGTCCTGGCTGTGCTACGTCGGGGCCGCGCCCGCGCTGGAGCTGCTCGCCGACCTCGATCCGGAGGAGGTGCGCGCGTACGACGTGGGGCTGGCCAACCGGTTCCTGACCGGGCTGGGCCGCCCGCCCGGCGACAGCGCGATCGTCTCCGTGGACGTGCCGGACGCGCAGGAACGGCTGGCCCGCGCCGGGGTGCGCGCGGCGGTCCGGGCGGGCCGGGTCCGCGCCTCGTTCCACCTGTACACGACCGAGGAGGACGTGGACCGGGCGGTCGAGGCGCTGACCGGCTGACGGCTCCGCCCGGCGACCGCCCAGGCCACTCAGGCCAGGTGGCCGCCGATCTTCGTGTAGCCGCGCAGCAGGTCCCGGGAGATGATCAGCCGCTGCATCTCGTCGGTGCCCTCGAAGATCCGGTAGAGCCGGACCTGCCGGTACCAGCGTTCGATCGGCAGCTCGCGGGTGTAGCCCATGCCGCCGTGGATCTGCAGCGCGCGGTCCACCACCCGGTTGACCATGCCGGCGCCGTAGAGCTTGCCCATCGAGGAGGCGTGCCGGGGGTCGAGGCCCTGGTCGACCGTCCAGGCCGAGCGCAGGATCAGCCAGCGGGCCGCCTCCAGTTCGGTCTCCGAGTCGGCGATCATCCACTGGATGGCCTGGTTGGTGGCGATCGGCGCGCCGAACGTCTCCCGCGTGTTGGCGTGGTCGATCGCCATCTGGAGGACTCGTTCGGCGATGCCGACGGCGTGCGACGGGATGGTGTAGCGGCCCTTGCCGATCCACTCCATGCCGAGCGTGAAGCCCTGCCCGATCTCGCCGAGGATGTTGCGGTGCGGCACCCGTACGCCGTCGAAGATCAGCGAGGCCGGGCCGCCCTCGCCCATGGTCTGGATGAACTCCGAGCGCCAGCCCATCGCGCGGTCCACCAGGAAGGCGGTGGCGCCGCCGCGGCGGGCGCCCTTCTCCGGGTCGGTCACGGCGACCACGATGGCGAAGTCGGCGTCGTTGCCGTTGGTGATGAACGTCTTCTCGCCGTCGAGGATCCAGTCGTCGCCGTCGCGGCGGGCGCGCAGCTTGATGTTCGCCGCGTCGGAGCCCGCGCCGGGCTCGGTGATGGCGAAGCAGGAGATCCGTTCCCCCTCGATGGTGGGGATGAGGAACTCGCGCTTCTGCTCCTCGGTGGCGTGGAACAGGATGTTGTCGGCTTCGCCGCCGAACCGGAACGGCACGAAGGTGCGGCCCAGCTCGGTCCAGATCAGCGACTGCATGACCGCCGGCAGCGCCATGCCGCCGTACTCCTCCGGGGTGGCCAGCCCCCAGAAGCCGAACTTCTTCGCCTTGAGCTGCAGTTCGCGCAGCTCGGAGCGGTCGAGGCCGGGCTGGTGGGCGCGCTCGCGGCGCAGCACCTCCGCCTCCAGCGGCATCACCTCGCGGGTGACGAACGTGCGAACGGTGTCCCGGATCGCGCGTTCCTCGTCGGACAGTGCGAAGTCCACGGTTCCCCCTCAGGTCGACTGGCTATAAACTAGCGCTGGAAGTTTTCCCGCGTCCAGACCCGATGTCGAAAGGAGGATGATGATCAGGTGCCCCGACCCCGACAGGCCCTGCTCACCCGCGACCGGATCGTCGAGACCGCGCTGGCGCTGATCGACGCCGACGGGCTGGACGCGCTCTCCACCCGGCGGCTCGCCGCCGCGCTGGGCGTACGCGGCCCCTCGCTCTACAACCACTTCGCCACCAAGGAGGAGATCCTCGACGCGGTGGCCGACGGCGTCGCGGCGACCGTGGACATCGGCGTCTTCGACGAGTACGAGTGGCTCGACGCGCTCGGCCGCTGGGCGCGCTCGTACCGGGCCGCGCTGGCCGCGCACCCGAACATCGTGCCGTACCTGGCGCAGGGGCCGGGCCGCCGTCCGGCCGCGCTCGCCATGGCCGACGCGGTCTACGGCGCGCTGGTCCGGGCCGGCTGGCCGCCCGCGCGGGCCACCCACATCGGTGCCGCGATGCGCTACTTCGTGGCCGGGTCCGCGCTCGGCTCGTTCGCCCGCGGCTTCGTCGAGGACCCCTCGCTCTACGCCGCGCACCCGCACCTCAACCAGGCGCACCGCCTCGCCGGCCACCAGCGCAGCGTGGACGAGGGGGCGTTCGCGCTCGGCCTGGACGCGCTGCTGCACGGCCTCGCCGCCGAGTACGCGGCCACCGTCGCCCCGCTGGAACGGGTCGGCGGTCCGGAGTAGCGTCCAAACTCCCACCGCTAGTTTCCACCGCCGCCCCCGAAGGACGCCATGGATCTCGCCGCCGCCCCGCCCGCCCTGCTGACGCGCCGCCACCTGCACATCGCCGGTGACTGGGCCGACCCGTCGTCGGACGACACCGTCCCGGTGGAGAACCCGGCCACCGCGAGCATCATCGGCGAGGTGCCGGCCGGTACGCCGGCCGACGTGGACCGCGCGGTCGCCGCCGCCCGCGCCGCGTTCCCCGGCTGGGCCGCAACCGCCCCCGAGCAGCGGGCCGCGCACCTGGACCGGCTGCACACCGCGCTCGCCGCGCGCGCCGACGAGATCGCCCGCACCGTGGCCACCGAGCTGGGCACCCCGCTCAAGCTCGCCACCCGCGTCCAGGCCGGGCTGCCGCTCAAAGTGCTGCGGAGCATGGTCGACCTGGCCGCCCGCCCGGCCGCCGAGCACACGGTCGGCAACTCGCTCGTCGTCCGCGAGCCGGTCGGCGTGGTCGGCGCGATCACCCCGTGGAACTACCCGCTGCACCAGGTGGTCGCGAAGGTCGCGCCCGCGCTCGCCGCCGGGTGCACAGTGGTGCTCAAGCCCAGCGAGCTGACGCCGCTCACCGCGTACCTGCTGTTCGACGCGATCACCGACGCCGGCCTGCCGCCCGGCGTGGTGAACCTCGTGCCCGGCACCGGCCCGGTGGTCGGCGAGGCGCTGGCCGCGCACCCCGACGTCGACCTGGTCTCGTTCACCGGCTCCACCGCCACCGGCCGGCGCATCGCCCACCTGGCCGCCGAGCGGATCGCCCGGGTGTCGCTGGAACTCGGCGGCAAGTCCGCGAACATCGTCCTGGCCGACGCCGACCTGCCCACCGCGGTCAAGGTCGGCGTCGGCAACGCGCTGCTCAACTCCGGGCAGACCTGCACCGCCTGGACCCGGATGCTCGTACACCGCGACCGCTACGACGAGGCCCTGGACCTGGTCGCGGCGGCGGTGGCCGGCTACCGGCTCGGCGACCCCTTCGACCCGGCCACCCGGCTGGGCCCGCTCGCCTCCGCCGCGCAGGCCCGGCGGGTACGCGACCACGTGGACCGGGCGCTCGCCGACGGCGCCCGGCTCGTCGCCGGCGGACCGGACGCGCCGCTGCCGCCGCAGGGGCACTTCGTCGCGCCCACCGTCTTCGCCGACGTGCACCCGGACAGCGCGCTCGCCCAGGAGGAGGTGTTCGGCCCGGTGCTCGCGGTGATCCCGTTCGCCGACACCGACGAGGCGGTCGCCATCGCCAACAACTCCCGGTACGGGCTGGCCGGCGCGGTCTGGTCCGCCGACCCCGACGCGGCGCTGGCGGTGGCCCGGCGGATGCGTACCGGTCAGGTGGACGTCAACGGCGGCGCGTTCAACCCGCTCGCCCCGTTCGGCGGCTACAAGCAGTCCGGCCTGGGCCGGGAACTGGGCGCGTACGGCGTGGAGGAGTTCACCGAGCTGAAGGCGATCCAGCGGTGAGGGCGCTGGTGGTACGCGGCCGGGGCGAGACCCCGGCGGTCGAGGAGGTACGCCTGCCCGCGCCCGGCCCGGGCGAGCTGCGGGTACGCATCCGCGCCGCCGGCATCTGCCACTCCGACCTGGCCATGGTGGACGGCACGCTGGCGCCCGCGTACCCGCTGGTGCTGGGCCATGAGGCGACCGGCGTGGTGGCCGAGGCCGGGCCGGACACGACGATCGCGGTCGGCACGCCAGTGGTGCTCAACTGGGCGCCGGCCTGCCGGGACTGCTGGCACTGCCGGCACGGTGAGCCGTGGCTCTGCGCGGCCAATCCTAACCCGTCGACACCCCGGGGTGAGACGGCCGCCGGTGAGCCCCTCGCGGTCACGCTCGGGCTCGGCGCGCTCGCCGAGGAGGTGGTGGTGCCGCAGCGCGCCGCCGTACCGGTGCCGGCCGGGCTGCCGCCGGAGCAGGCCGCGGTGCTGGGCTGCGCGGTGCTCACCGGCGTCGGCGCGGTCCGCAACACCGCGCGGGTCGCGCCCGGCGAGTCGGTAGCGGTGATCGGGCTCGGCGGGGTGGGCCTGGCCGTGCTGACCGCCGCGCGGCGGGCCGGCGCGTCGCCGATCCTCGCCGTGGACGTGGTGGAGGCGAAGCGGGACCTGGCGCTCGCGGCCGGGGCCACCGACTTCCTGCGCTCCGACGACACGCTGGGCAAGCAGATCCGGGCGCGCACCGACGGGCGCGGCGTGGACCACGCCTTCGAGTGCGTCGGCCGGTCCGCCACCATCCGCGCCGCCTGGCGGGCGACGCGGCGCGGGGGAGCGGTCACCGTGGTCGGCATGGGCGGCAAGGACGACATGCTCAGCCTCTCCGCGCTGGACATCTTCCACTCCGCCCGCACGCTGCGCTCCTCGGTGTACGGCTCGACCGACCCGGACCGGGAGGTGCCGGAGCTGGCCGCCGCGCTCGCCGCCGGTGATCTCGACCTCGGCCCGCTGGTGAGCGGCACGGTGCCGCTGGCGGAGGCGCCCGAGGCACTCTCGCGGCTGTCCCGTGGCGAGGGCGCCCGCTGGGTGGTGACCTTCCCGGACTGACCGGCGGCGGCCGGATCCGCCGTCGGCGCATCCGGATCGGCCGGTGCGAGCGAACCCCTGGGTAGGAGAGCTACCCGGGGGTACGTCCGTTGCTGACCGAGAACATGCCGGCCGGGGCCGCCGAGACGGCCCGCAAACGGCTGACCGCCGCCGCCGAGGACCTGGACGACAACCAGGTCGCCGGGCTGCTGCTCGACCTGGCCGCCGAGGCCGGCGTGGTGCCCGCCTGGGAACAGGTCTGCCTGCCGCTGCTCGGCTCGCTGCGCGGCGACAGCGCCGCCGAGATCGCGATGGAGCACGCCCTCTCCGAGGGGCTGCGGGTCGGGCTGGACGTGTTCGGCCGCGAGCCGACCCGGCCGCTGCCCGCCCAGGGTGTGCTGCTGGCCGGCGCCGAGCACGAGACACACTGCCTCGGGCTGCACGCGCTCGCCGCGGCGCTGCGCGAGCGCGGGCGCGGCGCGCTGCACCTCGGCCCGGCCCTGCCCTGGTCGGCGCTGGCCAGCGCGGCGGCGCGGGTCCGTCCGCGGGTGGTGGTGGTCTGGTCGCAGACCCCGGTGACCGGCCGCGCGTACCGCCTGGTCCGGCTGCGGCGGGACCTGCCGGGGGTACGGGTGCTCGCCGCCGGCCCGGGTTGGATCGAGCCGTTCCCGCCCACCTCGGCCGTGCCGCAGCGCCTCACCACGCTCGGCGAGGCCACGCTGGCCTGCCTGCGTAGCGCCGCCTGACGCCGAGAAGTGATCTGGCACACATTCGATACGAACCGGTTCCGTATCGAAATCCTCGCGCCTACGCTCGTCACCGTTACGAGTCTGGCCCGTATCGTATTTCGACGCGGGGGAGCCGGGGGGAGAACCTGCAGTGGAACCACACGGGAACACCGGACACCCGAGGAGGTGGGCGATCCTCGGGGTGCTGGTGATCAGCCTCCTCGTGGTCGTCCTCGACAACACCATCCTCAACGTCGCGCTGCGCACCCTCGCCGACCCGGTGCACGGCCTCGGCGCCACCCAGGGCGAGCTGGAATGGGCGATCAACTCCTACACGCTCGTCTTCGCCGGGCTGCTGTTCACCTTCGGCGTGCTCGGTGACCGGCTCGGCCGCCGCCGCTTCCTGGTCCTGGGCCTGGCGCTGTTCGGGCTGGCCTCGCTGCTGTCCGCGTACGCGCAGGACCCGGCCCAGCTCATCGCGGCCCGCGCGCTCATGGGCGTCGGCGGCGCGGCCATCATGCCGGTGACGCTCTCGATCATCTCCAACGTCTTCGACCCGCGTGAGCGGGCCAAGGCGATCGGCGTCTGGGCCGGCGCGGTCGGCCTCGGCGTGGCGATCGGCCCGGTGCTCGGCGGCGCGCTGCTGGAGCGCTTCTGGTGGGGCTCGGTCTTCCTGATCAACGTGCCGGTGGTGGCGCTCGGCGTGGTGCTGGTCGCGGCCCTGGTGCCGGAGTCCCGCGACCCGAAGCCCGGCCGGGTCGACGTGCCCGGAGTGCTGCTGTCGGTGGTCGGCCTGGTCGCGCTCACGTACGGCATCATCGACGGCGGCGAGCACGGCTTCGACCGGCCGCAGGTGTGGGTAGCGGTGCTGGGCGGTCTCGCGGTGCTCGGCTGGTTCATCGCCCACGAGCTGCGCAGCGACCACCCGTCGCTGGACGTACGGCTGTTCCGGGTGCCCCGCTTCGCCGCCCCGGTGGCGCTGGTCGGGCTGGTCTTCTTCGCCGCCATGGGCGTGATGTTCTTCGGCGCGTTCTACCTGCAGCTCGTCCGCGGCTACAGCCCGCTGGAGAGCGGCCTGCTGTTCCTGCCGTTCGCGGTGGCCCAGCTGATCTTCGCCCCGCGCAGCGCGGCGATGGTCCGCCGCTACGGCGGCCGGTCGGTGGCGGCGGTCGGACTGCTGCTCACCGCCACCGCGCTGGGCGCGTTCGTCTTCATCGACGCGGACACCCCGATCTGGATCTTCTCGGCGCTCGGCTTCCTCCAGGGCGCCGGCATGGCCAACATCATGCCCCCGGCCACCGAGTCGATCATGTCGTCGCTGCCCCGGGAGAAGGCCGGTGTCGGGTCGGCGGTCAGCAACACCGTGCGGCAGGTCGCCGGCGCGCTCGGCGTGGCGGTGCTCGGCTCGGTGCTCTCCGCCGTCTACCGCGACCAGGTCGCCCCGGCGGTGGCCGCCCTGCCCGCGCCGGTACGCGACGCGGCCCGCGAGTCGGTCTCCGGGGCGTACGCGGTCGCCGACCGGCTCGGCCCGGCCGCGCCGCGACTCATCGACGCGGCGAACGACTCCTTCGTCTCGGCCATGCACTGGGCCGCCGGCGTCTCGGCGGTGGTGGCCGCGCTCGGCCTCGTCATCGTGCTGCGCTGGATGCCCGGCCGGCCGGTCGCCGCCGCCGGTGGTGCGACCCCCGCCACGGACCGGGAGCTGGCCGGGGCCGCGTAGGTTCGTGGACAATGTCTGACATGACTTCCACGGCGGATGCTCCGCGGTCGCCCGGACGACCGCGGAGCACCCGCGCGGACGAGGCGATCGTGGACGCCACACTCGACCTGCTGGCCGAGGGCAACAGCGTC
The DNA here is from genome assembly GCF_001652995.1 of Micromonospora sp. NBRC 110037. Classification (NCBI taxonomy): domain Bacteria; kingdom Bacillati; phylum Actinomycetota; class Actinomycetes; order Micromonosporales; family Micromonosporaceae; genus Micromonospora; species Micromonospora sp. NBRC 110037. Next base: position 116,754 of record NZ_BBVA01000011.1, on the reverse strand, counting down.
GAGTCGCTGAGCATCGAGGCGATCGCGGCCCGCGCCGGAGTCGGCAAGGCCACCATCTACCGCCGCTGGCCGGGTAAGGACGCGCTGCTGCTGGACGCGCTGCGCACGCTCAAGGGGCCCGCGCCGCACTGCGCCGGCCGTTCCGTCCGCGACGACCTGGTGCTGCTCGTCGGCGCCGTCGGCCAGCACGCCGACCCCCGGGCCCGCAAGATCATGCCGTGCCTGGTGCCCGAGGTGAACCGCAGCTCGGCCCACCGGCAGGCGTACGAGGCGATCGTCGAGCCGCGCCGCGAGGCGTTGCGCGGGGTGCTGCGCCGCGCGATCGAGCGCGGCGAACTCCGCGCCGACATCGACATCGAGGTGACCATGGCGCTGCTCACCGCGCCGATGCTCACCCAGCGGATGCTGCACTGGCACGCCGGGGACGAGCGGGTGGTGCCCGAGCGGATCGTGGACACCGTCCTGGACGGCCTGCGCGTCCGCTGAGACCGGGTCGCAGTGCCCGGCCGCTCAGCGAGTGGGCGTGCGCAGCCGGTGCAGGCGCAGCGCGAGCTGCACCTCCAGCGCCCGATCCGGGCGCTGCCAGTCCGCGCCGAGCAGCTGCCCGACCCGTTCCAGCCGCTGGGTGACCGTGTTCACGTGCACGTGCAGCTGCTCGGCGGCCCGGGCCAGGCTGCCGCCCACCCCGAAGTACGCCTCCAGCGTCTTCACCAGCGCCGTGCCCCGCCGGGCGTCGTAGTCCACCACCGGACCCACTGTCGCGGTGAGGAATCCGGCCACGTCCCGGTCCCCGGCGTCGCCCACCGCGCCCAGCAGCAGCCCGACGAAGCCCAGCTCGGCGGTGCTCGCCCCCTGCCCGGCCCGCCCCAGCGCGCCCAGCGCGGACAGGCAGCGCTCCGCCTCGGCGAACGTGACTGCGAGCGACGCCGGCCCGGTCGAGGGGCCGCTCGCCCCCGCCGTCACCGGCCGCCCGGTCACCCGCGACAGGTCCCGGGCCACCGCCCGGGCCGCGCCGCCCGCGTCCCGGCCCGGCAGCATCAGCACCACCCGCCCGTCGCGCGCCGCCGCCAGGCCGCCCCGGGTCGAGGCGTACGTGGTGGCCCAGGACAGCACCCGCTGCCGGGCCGAGCCGGTCTCGGCGAACGCGTCGTCACCGACCGCCACCAGCACGTGCGGCGCGTCCAGGTCCACCCCGATGCGGCGGGCCCGCGCGCGCAGCGCGTCCGCGTCGCGCAGCGGCCGGGCGATCAGGTCGTCCAGCAGCTCGCCGCGCACGCGCCCCTCCGCCTCGGCCACCGTGCGGCGGAACAGCAGCAGCAACGCGGTCACCAGCGCGGCGCGCTCCAGGATCCGCTGGTCGGCGTCGACCAGCTCGTCGTCCGGGCGCAGCACAAGCGCGCCCAGGTTCTCCGCGCCGGCCACCACCGCGGCGTACCAGAGCGGACCCCGGCGCACGCTGCGCCCCTCGGTACGCGACGCGGCGACCGCCTCCACGATGTCCGCCCGGTCCGGCTCCTCGATCTCGCCGACCCGGGCCAGCCGCCGGCCCTCGGAGTCCAGCGCCAACAGCGCGCCGCCGAGCACCTCGGTGACCGCCGCGGCCACGTCCTCCATCCCGCCGCCGCGCACCACCAGCGCGGTCATCCGGTCGTGCGCGGCGGCGGCACGCTCCACCGAGCTGCTGTGCGCCCGGATCGTGCTGTTCGCCGCCGACAGCTCGGCCAGCGCCGCCCGCGTCTCGGCCAGCAGCCGCGCGGTGTCGATCGCCACCGCCGCGTGCGCCGCCAGCGACACCAGCAGCGACACCTCCTCGCGGGCGAACGGCCGGGCCGAGCGGTTCGCCGCGTACAGCACGCCGATCACGCTGGAGCCCAGCCGCAGCGGCACGCCCAGGATGGCCACCAGGCCCTCCTCGCCCACCCCGCCGTCGATCTCGCCGGTGTGCCGGAACCGCTCGTCCTCCTGGTAGTTCGAGGTGACGTACGGCGTGCCGGTCTGCGCCACCAGGCCGCCCAGGCCGTCGCCCAGCTCCAGCCGCAGCCGCTGGAACCGGGCCGAGATCGAGCCGTCGGTCACCCGCATGTACGTGTCGCCGCGCTCCTCGTCGTTGAGCGTCATGTACGCCACGTCGGTGCCGAGCAGGATCCGCGCCCGGTGCACGATCGCGTGCAGCACGTCGTCCAGGTCGCGCAGCCCGGCCAGGTCGCTCGCGGTGTCGTACAGGCCGGACAGCTCGGTCTCCCGGCGCCGCCGCCGGGCCAGCAGCGCCCGTACCCGCAGCGCCACCACCTTCGCCTGCTCCAGCTCGGCCAGCCGGTCGGCGGGCAGCCCGGCGGCGCGCGCGGCCACCAGCGGACCCTCGAACTCGACCGCGGCCGCCTCGCGCGCCAGCAACTCCAGGAACTCCACCGGCGACGACATGACCGACATTGTGCGCGGCGCCACTAGTTCGCCGTCCAGCCCCCGTCGAGGGCGATCGAGGCGCCGGTGAGGAACGCGGCCGGCGGGGAGCACAGGTACGCCAGCAGCTCGGCCACCTCCTCCGGCTCGATCAGCCGCTTGATCGCCGCCCGGGCCAGCATGATCTTCTCGACCACCTCGTCCTCGCCGATGCCGTGCGTGGCCGCCTGGTCGGCGATCTGGCTCTCCACCAGCGCGGTCCGCACGTACGCCGGGTTGATGCAGTTGGCGGTGACGCCGTGCGCGGCGCCCTCCAGCGCGACCACCTTGGACAGGCCCTCCAGCGCGTGCTTGGCCGAGACGTACGCGGCCTTGAACGGCGAGGCGCGCAGCCCGTGCACCGAGGAGATGTTGACGATCCGGCCCCAGCCGTTCGCGTACATCCGGGGCAGCGCCCGGCGCACGAGCAGGAACGGCGCCTCGACCATCACCCGCTGGATGTACTCGAAGCGCTCGACCGGGAAGTCCTGCACCGGCGAGACGTGCTGCAGGCCGGCGTTGTTGACCACGATGTCGGCGTCGACGTCGAGGCGGTCCACCGCCGCCGGGTCGGCGAGGTCGATCCCGACCGCCCGGCCACCGGCCTCGGCGGCCACCGCCCCGGCCGCCGCCTCGTCGCGGTCCAGCACCACCACTGTCGCGCCGGCCGCCGCCAGGCGCAGGGCGCAGGCGCGTCCGATGCCGCTGCCGCCGCCGGTGACCAGCGCGGTACGGCCGGTCAGGTCGACGTGTACGACGTGGGGGACCACCACGGGTTTTGCCGTCATGGCGCATGAACGTACGAGCCGGGTGCCCCCTGGCACATGGGGCGGCGACACATACTCCACCGCCCGGGTGTGTGGTGCGCCGCGTCACCGGCCGCGCCCGGCGTGTCCGGCCGACCCGCCGTCGGCGGGCACCAGTAGGGTGTGTCGAACACACGTACTGCTGGCGGCTCGGGGAGGAGGCGGCGTGCGCGTGCTGGGCGTCGACCCGGGGCTGACCCGGTGCGGGGTCGGCGTGGTCGAGGGCGTGCCGGGCCGCCCCTGCACGCTCGTGGCCTACTACGTGGTCTACACCGACCCGGCCGACGACCTGCCGCTGCGCCTGCTGCACCTGGACCGCTCGCTCACCGACCTGGTCGCCGAGCACCGCCCGGACGCGGTCGCCGTGGAGCGCGTGTTCAGCCAGCACAACGTCCGCACCGTGATGGGCACCGCGCAGGCCAGCGGCGTCGCGGTGCTCGCCGGGGCCCGGGCCGGGCTGCCGGTGACGACGTACACGCCGAGCGAGGTGAAGGCGGCGGTGACCGGCTCCGGCCAGGCCGACAAGGCGCAGATGACGGCGATGGTCACCCGGCTGCTGCGGCTGCCCGAGCCGCCGAAACCGGCCGACGCCGCCGACGCGCTGGCGCTGGCCATCTGTCACGTGTGGCGCGGCGGCACCCGGTCCAAGCTGGCCGAGGCCGCGCAGCGGGCCCGACGAGGAGGGACGCGATGATCGCGAGCGTACGCGGCACGGTGACCGCCACCGGCCCGGATCACGCGGTGGTGGAGGTGGGCGGCATCGGCCTGGCCGTGCAGTGCGCCCCCGGCACGATCGCCGAGCTGCGCGTGGGCCAGCCGGCCCGGCTGGCGACCAGCCTGGTCGTCCGGGAGGACTCGCTCACCCTCTACGGCTTCGCCGACGACGACGCCAAGCAGCTGTTCGAGCTGCTCCAGACCGCCAGCGGGGTCGGTCCCCGGCTGGCCCAGGCGGTGCTCGCCGTGCACACGCCGGATGCGGTCCGCAAGGCCATCGCCAACGCCGACACCGCGGCGCTGACCCGGGTGCCGGGCATCGGCAAGAAGGGCGCCGAGCGGCTGGTGCTGGAGTTGCGCGACCGGATCGGCCCGGTGCCGGTGGGCGCCGACGGCGCGGCCGGGGTGACCGCCGGCGCCTGGCCGGAGCAGGTCCGCCAGGCCCTCGTCGGGCTGGGCTGGACGGCCGCCCAGGCCGAGCAGGCGGTGGCCGCGGTGGCGGAGACCGTGGACGGTGAGACGCCGCCGGTGCCGGTCCTGCTCAAGCAGGCGATCCGCCTCCTGGGCCGGACCCGATGAGCGGGGAGAACCTGGTCTCGGCGTACGTCGACGACGCCGAGCGGGACGCGGAGGCGAGCGTCCGGCCGAAGCGGCTGGCCGAGTTCATCGCCCAGGACCGCGTCCGGGACCAGCTCGACCTGCTGCTGCAGGGCGCGATGCGGCGTGGCTCGCCGCCGGACCACATCCTGCTGTCCGGTCCGCCCGGCCTGGGCAAGACCAGCCTGGCCAACATCGTCGCCGCCGAGCTGGGCGCGGGGATCCGGGTGACCAGCGGCCCGGCCATCGAGCGCTCCGGCGACCTGGCCGCGATCCTGACCAGCCTCGCCGAGGGCGACGTGCTGTTCATCGACGAGATCCACCGGATCGCCAAGCCGGCCGAGGAACTGCTCTACAGCGCCATGGAGGACTTCCGCGTCGACGTGGTGGTCGGCAAGGGCCCGGGCGCGACGGCCATCCCACTCGACGTGGAGCCGTTCACGCTGGTCGGCGCCACCACCCGGTCCGGCCTGCTGACCGGGCCGATGCGCGACCGCTTCGGCTTCGTCGCGCACCTCGACTTCTACGCCCCGGCCGACCTGGAGACGCTGCTGCACCGGTCGGCCCGGATCCTCGGCGTGCCGATCACCGCTGACGGCGCGGCGGAGATCGCCGGCCGGTCCCGCGGCACCCCGCGTATCGCCAACCGGCTGCTGCGCCGGGTGCGCGACTACGCCGAGGTGCGGGCCGACGGCGTGGTCACGCTGGAGACCGCCCGGGCCGCGCTGACCGTCTACGACGTGGACGCGCTCGGCCTGGACCGGCTCGACCGGGCGGTGCTGACCGCGCTCGTCGACTCGTTCCGGGGCGGCCCGGTGGGCCTGTCCACGCTGGCGGTCGCGGTGGGGGAGCAGCCGGACACGGTCGAGGAGGTCTGCGAGCCGTTCCTGGTGCGGGCCGGCCTGCTGGCGCGTACGCCGCGGGGGCGGGTGGCGACGGAGGCCGCTTGGCGGCATCTGGGCCGCAACCCGCCGAATGGTACATTTGGTGCGGATACCTCTTCGGGGCCCGATCTCTTCTCGGTGCAGACCGACCAGCCGTGATCCGTTCGTGATCTGTGCCGCATTCGGTCTTCTCAGGAGCAGGGACTAGACTTCGCCGCGGTTTGTACAGGACGTGAGAATCCGCTTCCGCTGCGGCGCCCTCCGGCGCCGGGACGGAGGCCAACCGGAAGGTCTACACCGTGCTTTACGCAGCAGCGAGTGGCGGGGGAGCCGGCGGTCTGACGCCGATCCTGATGATCGCTCTGCTCTTCGTCGTCATGTACTTCATGATGATCCGACCGCAGCAGAAGCGCCGCCGCGAGGCCGAGCAGATGCAGTCCGCCCTGGCCCCGGGCGACGAGGTGGTCACCATCGGCGGCCTGCACGGCACTGTCACCGCGGTCGAGGACGAGACCGTCCTGCTGGAGGTGGCCCCGGGTGTGCAGACCCGGTACGCCCGCCCCGCCGTGGCCCGCGTGATCAAGCGCGCCGAGGCGCCGGCCGCCGAGACGATCAGCGAGGAAGCCGAGCCGGTCAAGGAGTGACTGCCGCCCCGGACGGGGCAGCGGAATCATCGGTACAAGTGGATAGTTGGGGTCGGCGCCCGGCGCCGGCACCCGGCCAGGCCGTGCGGCGCCCCCGCGCCGTGCCCCGGTCGGCGTGCCGTCGGCCGGTGCCGATCCGCCGGAGCAGTCGGGCGGACACCCCCGGCCCGACAGTTGTCGCCGCCGCGGAAGCGGCGCGACCGTACAGGGAGACAGGACAGCCGTGGCACCACCTCAGGGACAGATGCGGCCCGGACGGCAGCTCGCCGTGCTCGGGCTCATCTTCGTCGTCCTCTATCTTTTGGTGTTCTTCTCGGGCGGCGCCAGCGGTGGCTGGAAGGACCGGCTGGAGCCCCGGCTCGGCCTGGACCTCGTCGGCGGCACCCGGCTGACGCTCGAGGCCACAAACACCGTGGACGGCAAGCCGCCGACCGCCGGCAACCTCGAGGAGGCGCGCCAGATCATCGAGAGCCGGGTCAACGCCTACGGCGTGGCCGAGGCCGAGGTGGTCACCGAGGGCAACCGCAACATCGTCATCTCCCTGCCCGGCCAGAACCGGGACCTGACCGACGTGGGCAGCGCCGCCGAGCTGCGCTTCCGCAAGGTCCTCAAGGCCACCGACGGCAGCGGCGCCGCCGCCGCGCCCGCGCCGACCCCGAGCGTCGCTCCGTCCGGTACCGCCAGCCCGGCGCCGTCGGGCAGCGCGTCGCCGCAGGCGACCACGAGCCCCAAGGTCAGCGGGTCGCCGAGCGCCGGCGGACAGGGCGGCATGGCCCCGAACCCGAGCGCCAGCGCCTCGGCCACCCCGTCGGCCTCGCCGAGCGCCGCGTCCCCCAGCGCCAGCGCCAGCGCCGAGCCGGTGCCGCAGAGCATCGAGCAGCAGCGCAAGGCCGTCGAGCAGAAGGTCGGCGCGGCCGCCTGGGCCGCCGCCTCGGGCCTGCAGGCCCCGGCCGACCTCACCACCGACCCGACGCTCGCCGACAAGCTCAAGCCGTTCGGCACGCTCACTCCGCAGGAGGTCGCGGTCCTGCCGGTCGAGATGCAGTTCAACGTCCCGACCATCACCTGCGCCCAGCTCGACAAGCGCCCGGCCGCCTCGATCAAGGACGAGAAGCAGAAGGCGGTCGCCTGCGAGTCCGGCGCGAAATACCTCCTCGACGTGGCGAAGGTGCTCGGCACCGACGTCAAGAACGCCTCCGCCCAGCTCGACCAGACCAGCTCCTGGGTGGTCAGCCTCAACTTCACTGGCAAGGGCCAGGAGAAGTGGACCGCGCTGACCCGCGAGGCGTTCAACAACGAGGGCCAGGCCTGCGACCAGACCGCGCTCGGCCAGGACGGCAAGTGCCGGGTCGCCGTGGTCCTGGACAACGAGATCGTCTCGTCCCCGGAGATCCAGGGCGTGCTGACCGGTGACTCGCAGATCACCGGCAGCTTCGACAACAAGACCGCGAACGCGCTCGCCAGCCAGCTCCGCTACGGCGCGCTGCCGGTCACGTTCGAGCCGCAGGAGCAGCAGAACGTCACCGCCACGCTCGGCGACAGCCACCTCAAGGCGGGTCTGCTGGCCGCCGGCATCGGCATGCTGCTGGTCATCATCTACTCGTTCTTCTACTACCGGCTGCTCGGCTCGGTCATCTTCCTGAGCCTGGTGCTCTCCGCGCTGCTGGTCTTCGGCGCGCTCGTGGTGCTCGGCCGTTCGATCGGCTTCACGCTCACGCTCGCCGGCATCGCGGGCATGATCGTCTCACTGGGCGTCGCGGCGGACTCGTTCGTCATCTACTTCGAACGATTGAAGGACGAGATCCGGGAGGGCCGCAGCCCACGCAGCGCGGTGCCGCGCGCCTGGATCCGGGCCCGCCGGACGATCATCTCGGCGAACGCGATCACGCTGATGTCGGCGGTGGTGCTCTACATCGTGTCGGTCGGCGCGGTGAAGGGCTTCGCCTTCGCGCTCGGCCTGGCGACAGTGCTCGACCTGGTCGTCGTGTTCCTCTTCCGCCACCCGATCATGACGATGTTCGCCCGCACCCGGGCGTTCCTGTCGCCGCGGGTCAGCGGTCTGGGCCGGGCTCTGCCGGCCCGGTCGGCCGAGTCGGGCACCGCCCGCAACCCGCGTGTCAAGGAGGCCTGAGATGGCTAAGAACGGTCTGGCCGCCCGGCTCTACCGGGGCGAGGCGGATCTCAACATCGTCGGCCGCCGCAACCTGTGGTTCGGCGTGGCGGGCGTCCTCGTCCTGATCGCGGTGCTCAGCTTCGCGATCAGCGGCTTCAAGCTCGGCATCGAGTTCGCCGGCGGCAACACGTTCCAGGTGCCGGCCAGCGTCGGCACGCTGGACCGGGCCGAGCAGACCGTCGACGAAGTGCTGGCCGACGAGGCGCCCGGCGTCGAGGTGGTGAGCGCGCAGAAGGTCGGCAGCACCAGCGGCGAGTTCTACGAGATGCGCACCGGGCAGCTCAGCGCCGAGCAGGCCAACGCGGCCAAGGCCGCGATGGCGGAGGAGTTCGGCATCCAGGCCGACCAGATCAGCGGCAGCCAGGTCTCCGAGGCGTGGGGCAGCCAGGTCACCTCCCGCGCCTTCCTCGGTCTGCTGATCTTCATCGCGGTGGTGTCGATCTACCTGGTGCTGCGCTTCGAGTGGCGGATGGCGGTCGCGGCGATCACCTCGCTGCTGACCAACCTGGTCCTCACCGCCGGCATCTACTCGCTGGTCGGCTTCGAGGTCACCCCGTCGACGATCATCGGCTTCCTCACGATCCTGGGCTTCGCGCTCTACGACGTGGTGGTGGTCTTCGACAAGGTGCAGGAGAACACACGCGGCATCACCGCGAACAACAACGTCACCTACGGCGAGGCGTCCAACCTGGCGCTCAACCAGAGCCTCATGCGGTCGCTGAACACCTCGGTGGTGGCGCTGCTGCCGGTCGGCGGCCTGCTCTTCATCGGCGCCGGCCTGCTCGGCGCGGGCACGCTGAAGGACCTCGGCCTGGTGCTGTTCGTCGGTATGGCGGTGGCGTTCCTGACCTCGATCGTGCTGGCCACCCCGCTGTTGGTGCTGCTGAAGAACATGGACCCGCGGATCAGCGCGCACAACAAGCGGGTGCTGTCCCGCCGGGCCGCGCTGGCCCGGGGCGAGATCACGCCGAAGGGCGCCTCGCGCGCCGCCCCGGCTGCCGACGCCGACGCGCCGATCGACCCGGAGGCCGCCGCGCTCGCCGGCGCCGCCCCCAAGGTCGGCGCCCGCCCGGCCGGCAAGCGTCCCAGCGGCGCCCGCGGCGGCCGGCCCGCCGGGGGTGGCGGCAACCGGCCCGGCGGCAAGCGCCGCTGAACCACGGGCCCGGACGTAGTCGCGACGACGGCGTCCGTCATGCTGGACTCACGGCATGACGGACGCCGTCGTCGTTTCGAAAGGACATGGGACGCACTGTGACGGAGACCCACACCACGGGCGTACGCGGAGACAGCGGCCCGGAGGTCGCCCAGCTCGTCGCCAGCCGGTTGCTGGACGTGCCGGACTTCCCCAAGCCGGGTGTCGTGTTCAAGGACCTGATGCCGCTGTTCGCCGACGGTACGGCGTTCCGTGAGGTGATCGACGGCATCATCGCGTACCACGGGCGCGACTCGTTCGACGCCGTCGCCGGCATCGAGGCGCGTGGGTTCGTGCTCGCCGCGGCCGTCGCGTACGCCACCGGGGTCGGCGTGGTGCCGGTGCGCAAGGCCGGCAAGCTGCCCCGGGCGACGCACTCCGCCTCCTACGCGCTGGAGTACGGCGAGGCGACGCTGGAGGTGCACCAGGACGCCTTCACCGCCGGCCACCGCGTGCTGGTGCTCGACGACGTGCTCGCCACCGGCGGCACCGCCGAGGCGACGCTGGACCTGGTGGAGCGGGCCGGTGGCACGGTGACCGGGTTCACCGTGCTGCTGGAGCTGGGCTTCCTGGAAGGCCGCAAGCGGCTCGCGCCGCGTCCGGTCCACGCCCTGTTGACCGTTTGACCCGGCCCCGGCCGTCGGGCCGGTCGGCGCCGACCGTCCGGGGGAGCGGTGGCGTACCCTGCGTACGGGTAGCATTGCGCTTTGCCCGACCCGGCCGAGGTGTCCGGGGCGGCGAAGGCGCCGGGGCCCGGCCCCGGTGACCGCGCGGAACAACACCGGCCCCCGGGCCGGTTGAACCAGACGTCGGCCGAACGGCCGGCGCATCCCGGCGAGCGGTGAGGAGGCCGGTGTCCCACGATGTCGTCCCTCCGGTGGAGGGCACGGTGCACCCGACAGGCGACGCGGACGGCTCGGTGACCGAGCGCAGCGGCAACCCGCAGGCCCGGGCGACCGGCGCCACCGGCGGCGCGCCCGACGCGACGGCCGACGGCGGGGCGGTCGTGGTGCCGTTCCCGACCGAGGCTGCCGCCGACGCGGCGACCAGCGGCGGGTTCGCGCTCTCCAACGCGCCCACCGGCCGGCGGGTACGCGCCCGGCTGGCCCGGTTCAACGCGCCCTGGCAGACCTCGCAGGTCAGCGAGGTGCTGGAGCCGCTGATCGCGACGCACCGGGAGAACCACCCCAAGGCCGACGCGCGGCTGCTGCAGCGCGCCTTCGACACGGCCGCGCGGTGGCACTCGGGGCAGTACCGCAAGTCCGGCGACCCCTACATCACGCACCCGCTCGCGGTGGCGACCATCCTGGCGAACCTGGGCATGGACACCACCACGCTGGTCGCGGCGCTGCTGCACGACACCATCGAGGACACCGAGTACACGCTCGACGCGATGCGCGCCGACTTCGGCGGCGAGGTCGCGCTGCTCGTCGACGGCGTCACCAAGCTCGACAAGGTCAAGCTCGGCGACGCGGCCAAGGCCGAGACCATCCGCAAGATGGTCGTCGCGATGGCGAAGGACCCCCGGGTCCTGGTGATCAAGCTGGCCGACCGGCTGCACAACATGCGGACCCTGACCTTCCTGCCGCGCCCCAAGCAGGAGCAGAAGGCCAAGGAGACGCTGGAGATCCTGGCGCCGCTGGCGCACCGCCTCGGTATGAACACGATCAAGTGGGAGCTGGAGGATCTCGCCTTCGGCACGCTGTTCCCGAAGCGGTTCGAGGAGATCAACCGGCTGATCGGGGAGCACCAGCCGCAGCGCGAGGCGCTGCTGCGCCAGGTGACCCAGAAGGTGTCCACCGACCTGAAGGCCGCCAAGATCAAGGCGGAGACGACCGGGCGGCCGAAGCACCTCTACTCGATCTACCAGAAGATGATCGTGCGGGGGCGCGACTTCAACGACATCTACGACCTGGTGGGTGTGCGGATCCTGGTCGACACGGTGCGCGACTGCTATGCGGCGTTGGGGGTCATCCACGCCAACTGGCAGCCGGTGCCGGGCCGGTTCAAGGACTACATCGCCATGCCCAAGTTCAACATGTACCAGTCGCTGCACACGACTGTCATCGGGCCCACCGGCAAGCCGGTGGAGATGCAGATCCGCACGTACGCGATGCACCGCACCGCCGAGTTCGGCATCGCCGCGCACTGGAAGTACAAGGAGCACAAGGGCACGCCGGTGGTGGGCCCGCCGGCGCACATCGACGAGATGACCTGGCTGCGGCAGCTGCTTGACTGGCAGCGCGAGGCGGCGGACCCGAGCGAGTTCCTGGACGCGCTGCGGTTCGACCTGTCCAGCCAGGAGGTGTACGTCTTCACCCCCAAGGGCGACGTCATCCCGCTGCCGACCGGGTCGACGCCGGTGGACTTCGCGTACGCGGTGCACACCGAGGTCGGGCACAAGTGCATCGGCGCGCGGGTGAACGGCAAGCTGGTGCCGCTGGAGTCGACGCTCTCCAACGGCGACGTGATCGAGATCTTCACGTCGAAGTCCGACACGGCCGGCCCGACGCAGGACTGGCTGGGCTTCGTGAAGAGCCCGCGCGCGCGTACGAAGATCCGCCAGTACTTCAACAAGGAGCGGCGCGAGGAGGCGATCGAGGCCGGCAAGGACGCGATCGTCAAGGCGATGCGCAAGCAGGGCATGCCGTTGCAGCGGATGCTCACCTCGGACGCGCTGATGGCGATCGCGCGGGACCTGCACCTCGCCGACGTGGCGTCGCTGTACGCGGCGGTCGGCGACAGCCAGGTCTCCGCGCAGTCGGTCGTGCAGAAGCTGATGGCCTCCTACGGCGGCGAGGAGGGCGCGGCGGAGGACATCGCCGAGACCGCCGTCGCCACCCGGCCGCCGCGCAGCCGGCAGAGCAGCGCCGACCCGGGCGTGGTGGTCCGCGGCGTCAGCGACGTCTGGATCAAGCTGGCCCGCTGCTGTACGCCGGTGCCGCCGGACTCGGTGTTCGGTTTCGTCACCCGCTCCGGCGGGGTCAGCGTGCACCGGGACGACTGCGCCAACGCCGAGGACCTGCGCGCCCAGCCCGAGCGGGTGGTCGAGGTCAGCTGGAAGCTCACCTCGGCGTCCACGTTCCTGGTCGCCATCCAGGTCGAGGCGCTGGACCGGCACAAGCTGCTCGCCGACGTGACCCGGGTGCTGTCCGAGGAGCGGGTCAACATCCTCTCCGCGACCGTCACCACCACCCGGGACCGGGTGGCGGTGAGCCGGTTCAGCTTCGAGATGGCCGACCCGAAGCACCTGGGCCACCTGCTGGCCGCGGTACGCAAGGTCGACGGCGTGTTCGACGCGTACCGGGTCACCTCCGGGGCCTGAGCCACCACGTACGCGAAAGCGCCCGCCGGCTGCGATCAGCCGGCGGGCGCTTCGTCGTCGTACCGGTGCGGTCAGCCGCCCTCGACCGGGCTCATCGTCACCTTGGTCATGGTGATCTCCTTCTTCGGGTGACCACCGCCGGCCTGCTTGGCGAACGCGCCGTCGTCACCGGCCGCGGCGACCTGCTTCACCACGTCCATGCCACCGGTGATGGTGCCCAGCACCGTGTAGTTCGGGTCGAGCGGCGAGTCGCCGTACACGATGAAGAACTGGCTGCCGGTGCTGCCCGGCTGCCCGGAGTTGGCCATCGCGATGACACCCTCCGGGTACGGCGGGCGCTTGTTGGTGGGGAGGTTCTCCTCGGCCAGGTTGTAGCTGGGCCCGCCGGTGCCGTCGGTGTCCCGCCAGCCCTTGCCGGTGGCGCTCGGGTCGCCGCACTGGAGCACCTTGATGCCCTCGGTCACCAGGCGGTGGCACTTGGTGTTGTCGAAGAAGCCCTTGCTGGCGAGGTGCGTGAAGCTGCCCGCGGTGCAGGGCACGGCGGCACGGTCGATCTTGGCGGTGATCGGGCCCAGGTTGGTGTCGATGGTCATCGTCTGGGAGCCCTTGCCGGCCTGCTGGGTCGGCGGCAGCCCGACGTCCTTGATCTGCGGCGGCCGGCCCTCCTTGGGCACCTCCGTGTACGCGCACTGCACGGCGTCGGCAGTGGTCGTGCCGCCCGTCTGCTCGTCGTCGTCGCCGCCGAGCGAGGTGGCCAGCCACACCGTGCCGGCAACGACGAGCACCAGCACGGCCGCGGCGCCGACGATCGCCTGGGTCTGCCGGCGCTTGCGGGCCTTGCCGGCCCGCTCCGCCATCTCCCGCTCGAGCTTGGCCCGCGCCGCCGCGCGCTGGCGGTCTCTGGTGGACGTCACGGTCACTCCTCACCTGCTGCGTTTGGGGTCGGCGCGCGCGCCGCCGGTCACGTGTGGGTGAGCCGGCGGGCTGCCGCCGGCTCTGGGTCGGTCAGCCCGCGCTGGCGCTCGGCGAGGGCGCGGGACTGTCGGCCGGAGCCGCGCCCGGCTCGCCGACGGTGACGCTCTGCACCAGGATCTGCGTCTTGGGCTTGACCTTGGCGCCGTTGCCATTGTCCTCCGTCGGCATGGCGCCGATCTTCTCCACCACGTCGAGCCCGCCGGTGACCTTGCCGACCACGGAGTAGGCCGGCTTCTCCGGGCTGGCGTCCTTGAAGAAGATCAGGAACTGGCTGCCGTTGCTACCCGGCGGGTTGCCGATCATGGCGACCGTGCCCTTCGGGTACGTCGCCGGCTGCCCCGGGGCCGGGGAGGCCGACGGGCTGGGCTCCGGCGCGGCCGGCACGTTCTCGTCGAAGAACGAGTAGGTCGGTCCGCCGAGCCCGGTGCCGGTCGGGTCGCCGCAGCGCAGCGCGCCCTCGGCGGTGATCTCGTGGCACGTGGTGTTGTCGAAGAACGAGCGGCCGGCCAGGTAGCTCAGGCTCGCCGCGCCGCACGGCGCGTCGGTCTGGTCCAGCTCGACGGTGATCGGGCCACCCTGGTTGGTGGTGATCGTCATCGGCCGGGTGCCCGAGGTGGGCAGGCCCGTGGTGGGCGGCTCGCCGACGTCCTTGAGGTTGGTGTTGACGGCGCCGTCCTGCGCGGTCCAGAGGCAGACGTCCTCGGCGGCCTGCTTCTCCGGCTCCGAGTCGAACGCGCCGAGCGCCCAGGCGGAACCGGCCACGATCAGCACGAGCACCACCGCGGCGCCCACACCGGCCCGGATCTGCCGGCGGCGCTTCGCGGCCGCCGCCCGCCGGGCGAGCTGCCGGTCGAGCTTGGCCCGCGCCAGTTTGCGCTGCCGGTCCCTGCTGGAAGCCACGTGCGCTCCCCTTCCTCTGCCTGAATCGCCGCCGGCGCCGGGCGCCGGCCGCCGTTCCGGTCGGGGTGCGCCACGCCACACGCCCGCCAGAGTGTACGGGTAGCGACTGTGAATGTCGTGTACGAGGTCCCGTCATCTCAGCCCGGCCGGGGCGGACGGGCCCGGTGGCGGGCGGAACTCGCTCGCCGCTACGACTAGGCTGCAAGCAGACGACGACCGGACGGAAAGGGGAGCGACGTGCTCGTGGCCGGCTTTCCCGCGGACGCCTTCGGCACCAACTGCTACGTGGTGGCGACCGCTCCGGGGGAGCAGTGCGTGGTGGTCGACCCCGGCATCGGGGTGCTCGACCGGCTCGACGCCGTGCTCGCCGAGCATCGCCTGCACCCGGCCGCCGTGCTGCTCACCCACGGCCACCTGGACCACACGTTCTCCGTCGCCCCGGTCTGCGGCGCGCGGGGCATCCCCGCCTACGTCCACCCGGACGACCGGGAGCTGCTGGCCGACCCGAGCAAGGCGCTGTCGATGGACCTGACCCAGCTGTTCGGCGGCCGGCTGCCGTACGCCGAGCCGGACGACGTGGCCGAGCTGACCGACGGCGCGACGCTGTCGCTGGCCGGGTTGGAGATCACCGTCGACCACGCCCCCGGCCATACCGGCGGGTCGGTGCTGTTCCGGTTGCCCGGCGCCGGCTCGCCCTGGGAGGCGGAGCAGATCTGCCTCTCCGGTGACGTGCTGTTCGCCGGCTCGATCGGCCGTACCGACCTGCCGGGCGGCAGCATGCCCCGGATGCTGTCCAGCCTGCGGGACAAGGTGCTCCCGCTGGCCGACGACACAGTCGTCCTGCCCGGCCACGGCCCCGCGACCACTATCGGCCGCGAGCGCGCGACCAACCCGTACCTCGTCGAGGTGGCGGGCACCGGCGGCGCGCGCCCGGCCGCGCCCACCCGAGGCCTCTAGACCCTCACCCGCGCCCGCGCGGGTTCTCAAGGAGTTCGTGATGAGCAAGCCCACGCCCATTTCCGGCTTCCCCGAGTGGACGCCGGCGCAGCGGATGATCGAGCAGTTCGTGCTCGACCGGATCCGCGCCACGTTCGAGCTGTACGGCTTCGCGCCGCTGGAGACCCGCTCGGTCGAGCCGCTGGACCAGCTCCTGCGCAAGGGGGAGACCTCCAAGGAGGTGTACCTGCTGCGCCGGTTGCAGGCCGACGCCGACGGGCCGGCCGGTGACGACGCGCTCGGCCTGCACTTCGACCTGACCGTGCCGTTCGCCCGCTACGTGCTGGAGAACGCCGGCAAGCTGCAGTTCCCGTTCCGCCGCTACCAGATCCAGAAGGTGTGGCGGGGTGAGCGCCCGCAGGAGGGCCGCTACCGGGAGTTCCTCCAGGCCGACATCGACATCGTCGACCGGGACACGCTGCCGGCGCACTACGAGGCGGAGATGCCGCTGGTCATCGGTGACGCGCTGCGGTCGCTGCCGATCCCGCCGGTGCGTATCCAGGTCAACAACCGCAAGATCTGCGAGGGCTTCTACCGGGGCATCGGGCTGACCGACACGGAGGCGGCGCTGCGCGCCGTCGACAAGCTCGACAAGATCGGCCCGGCCGGGGTGACGGAGCTGCTGGCGAGCACCGCCGGGGCGAGTGAGGCGCAGGCCAAGGCCGTGCTGTCGCTGGCCGAGATCTCCGCGCCGGACGCCTCCTTCGCCGACGCGGTGCGCGGCCTCGGGGTGAGCGATCCGCTGCTGGACGAGGGCGTCGCGGAGTTGGCCGCCGTGGTGGAGACCGCCGCCGCGCACGCGCCCGGCCTCTGCGTGGCCGACCTGCGCATCGCGCGGGGCCTGGACTACTACACGGGTACGGTCTACGAGACGCAGATGATCGGCTACGAGCGGTTCGGGTCGATCTGCTCCGGCGGCCGGTACGACAACCTGGCCAGCTCCGGCAACGTCCGGTTCCCCGGGGTGGGCATCTCGATCGGGGTGACCCGGCTGCTCGGCCTGCTCTTCGGCGCCGAGGCGCTGTCGGTGTCCCGTTCGGTGCCGACCTGTGTGCTGGTGGCGGTCACCGCCGAGGAGGACCGGGCGGCCAGTGACGCGGTCGCGGCGGCGCTGCGGGCGCGCGGTGTGCCGACCGAGGTGTCCCCGTCGGCGGCCAAGTTCGGCAAGCAGATCCGGTACGCCGAGCGGCGCGGCATCCCGTACGTCTGGTTCCCCGGCGCGGACGGCGACGAGGTCAAGGACATCCGTTCCGGTGAGCAGGTGGCCGCTTCGGCGGGCGAGTGGACGCCGCCCCGGGCGGACCTGAAGCCGCTGGTCGGCCCGGCCGGCACTGGCGTCTGAAGGCGTTTGGACCTACGGTGGCGTAAGTTACGCCACCGTAGGGAGAACGTCGTGACCGTGCTCAGCCAGACCGCTCTGCTCACCGAACTCGAGCCGGTGGTCGAGAAGAACCTCGACCGCCACCTGTCGCTGGCCAAGGAGTGGTTCCCGCACGAGTACGTGCCGTGGAGCGAGGGCCGCACCTTCGACGGCCCGCTGGGCGGCGAGGCCTGGTCACCGGAGGACTCGACGCTGCCCGACGTGGCCCGGACGGCGCTGATCGTCAACCTGCTCACCGAGGACAACCTGCCCTCGTACCACCACGAGATCGCCACCCTGTTCGGGCGCGACGGCGCGTGGGGCACCTGGGTGCACCGGTGGACCGCCGAGGAGGGGCGGCACGGCACGGCGATCCGCGACTACCTGACGGTGACCCGGGCGGTGGACCCGGTGGCGCTGGAGCGGGCCCGCATGGTGCACATGTCGGCGGGCTACCAGAACGTCCACGACCAGGAGATGCTGCACTCGCTGGCGTACGTGTCGTTCCAGGAGCTGGCGACCCGCATCTCGCACCGCAACACGGGCCGGGCCACCGGCGACCCGACGTGCGAGGCGCTGCTGGCCCGGGTGGCGGCGGACGAGAACCTGCACATGGTCTTCTACCGCAACCTGCTCGGCGCGGCGTTCGAGCTGGCCCCGTCGCAGGCCATGCGGGCGGTCGCCGACGTGCTGGCCAACTTCCAGATGCCGGGCGTGGGCATCGACGGCTTCGCCCGCAAGTCGGTGGCGATCGCGTTGGCCGGCATCTACGACCTGCGCCAGCACCGTGACGAGGTGGTGATGCCGGTGCTGCGTCAGTGGAACCTGTTCGACGTGACCGGCCTGAACGCCGACGGCGAGGCCGCCCGCGACCAGATCGCCGCCCACCTGGACATGCTGGAGACCCAGGCGTCCCGCTTCGAGGAGAAGCGCGCAGCCCGAGCAGCCCGCCTGGCCGCAACCCGCTGACCCCGCCCCCCTCTCTCCCGCGCGATCTTGCACTCACGGCCCCCGCGAATGCCGCGAAACCGGCGCTGCGGGGGCCGCAACCGCAAGATCGCCGGGCGCGGCGGGGGGCGCGGGGTGCGGTGGTCAGGGGAGGGGGAAGATCAGGCAGGTTGAGGTGGCGTGGGCCACCAGGCGGTCGGCGGGGTCGGTCAGGCGGGCCTCGGCCAGGGCGGTGCGGCGGCCCCGCTGGAGCACAGTGCCCTCGCAGCGCAGTGTGCCGGTGTCGACGGTGACCGGGCGCAGGAACTTCACGTTGAGGTCGAGCGACGTGTAGCCGACCCCGGGCGGCAGCGTGGTGTGCACGGCGCAGGCCGCGGCGGTGTCCAGCAGCGTGGAGAGGACGCCGCCGTGCACCGTGCCGAGCGGGTTGTAGTGGAACTCCTGCGGCAGCAGCTCGACCGCCACGCGCCCCTCCTCGGCCTCCATCCGGGACATGTCGATCAGGTGCATGATCGGCGGGGCGGCCAGCTCGCCGGCGATCATCGCCCGCATCAGTTCCAGGCCGCTGCGCCGGCCCAGGTGGGCGGCCCCGGCGGCCGGGTCGGACCAGGTGAACGTGCGCGAGCGTTCCTGCGTCTGCGTCATGGACTCAGCCTGGCAGCGCGTTGCTGAGTCTGTCAATCAGACCTAGCCTGGTCGGATGAGACCCGCGGCACTGGACTGGTCGGTGGAGAACTGCACCATCGCGCGCGCCATGGAGGTCCTCGGCGAGCGGTGGACACTGGTCGTGCTGCGCGAGGTCTTCAACGGCGTACGCCGCTTCGACGACATGCGGGTGCGCACCGGCATCCCGCGCCAGGTGCTGACCAACCGGCTCGCCATGCTCGTCGAGCGCGGCGTGCTGCGTCGCGAGCCGTACCGGGAGCCGGGCAGCCGGCCGCGTCACGAGTACCGGCTCACCGAGATGGGGCTGGACCTGTGGCCGGTGCTCGTCGCCGTGCTCGGCTGGGGTGACCGCTACCTGGCCGACCCGGAGGGCTCCCCGCTGAGCGTGGCGCATCGTGACTGTGGCGCCGAGGTTCGGGTCGAGCTGCGCTGCGCCGAGGGGCACGAGATCACCGAGGCGCGCGACGTGCTGCCCCGTCCCGGCCCCGGCGCCCACCGCCGCGCCTGACCGCCCGCGCGCCTGACCGTTCGCCGCGCCTGCCCCCAGCACGTCGACGCGGGTCGATCCCCGGCTCTGACACCTTGAGTCGATGTTGTTGCTGGGGCGTTACATCGGGTGCTGGTGCGAATCCGGGCAAAGCCATGTCTTGTTTACGATCTTAAATGTGTGAATACTTTGGGCACCCGGGCGGTTTCCCCAGGTCGCCCGGGTTGTCCTCGGGCGCGCCCCCATGACAGCGCCCGTTCACCCCCATTCGGAGGTTGTTACATGCGACCCACGAGGTCCACGCTCCGCCGCGCCGCCGCAGTCGCCGTTGCCGGCACCCTGGTCACCGGCTCGCTGCTCAGCGCCCCCGCGCAGGCCGCCCCCGCGGCCCTCTCGCCGGACGCCGCCGCCACCCTCGTCGAGAAGCTCGGCGCCCGGGCGGCCGGCACGTACGCCGACGCCAGCGGGAAGATGATCGTCACGGTGACCGACACCGCCACCGCCCGCCAGGTCCGCGCCGCCGGCGCCATCCCGAAGATTGTGGCGCGCGGCGCGGACAAGCTCAACGCCGCCACCAGCGAGCTGGAGCGCTCCGCGAGCATCCCCGGCACCGCCTGGTGGACCGACCCGGTCACGAACCAGGTCGTCGTCTCCATCGACAGCACCGTCACCGGCGCCAAGCTGGAGCGGGTCAGGGCCGCCGCCGCCCGGCACAACGGCGCGATCCGCATCGAGGCCGAGGCCGGCGTGCTGAGCACCCGGATCTCCGGCGGCCAGGCCATCTACGCCAGCGGCGGACGCTGCTCGCTCGGCTTCAACGTGCGCAGCGGCTCGACGTACTACTTCCTCACCGCCGGGCACTGCACCAACATCGGCTCGACCTGGTACTCCAACTCCAGCCGCACCACCGTGCTCGGCACCCGGACCGGCACCAGCTTCCCGGGTAACGACTACGGCATCGTCCGGCACAGCAACTCGGCCAACGCGGCCGGCAACGTCTCGCTCTACAACGGCAGCACCCAGGACATCACCTCGGCCGGCAACGCCTACGTCGGCCAGTCCGTCCGCCGTTCCGGCAGCACCACCGGCGTGAAGAGCGGCAGCGTGACCGCGCTCAACGCGACCGTCAACTACGCCGAGGGCCGCGTCTCCGGCCTGATCCGCACCACCGTCTGCGCCGAGCCGGGCGACAGCGGCGGCTCGCTGTTCGCCGGCACCACCGCCCTGGGCCTCACCTCCGGCGGCAGCGGCAACTGCTCCTCCGGCGGCACCACCTACTTCCAGCCGGTCACCGAGCCGCTCAGCGTCTACGGCGTGAGCGTCTTCTGATCCACGCATCGCATCCAACGGGCCGCCGGGCGACCGGCGGCCCGTTCCGCGTACCCGCTCAGGCGCCCGCTCCAAGACGGCCCGGACCGATCGGCGGCCCGTCCGGGCGGGGCGGGTCCGACGGCCGGGCCGTCCAGTGCCGGTGGGCCCGCCGCGCCGACAGCACCGCCGCCAGCGGCCAGAGCGTCACCGCGAGCGCTGCCACCCGCTCGGCCAGCCCGGTCCGGGAGCCGCCGGTCACCTCGGCCACCGACCAGCCGAACAACGCCAGCAGCGCCGCCGTCACGGCCAGCGCCACCGGCCGGCGGAACGCCCACGGCGGCGTGCCGGCCGGGGAGGCGGCCACCTCGCGCGGGACTCTCCGGGGCAGCCGCAGCGCCGTCCCGGCCGGCCACAGCGACAACGCGAGCACCGCCACCGTCGCGACCACGCCGTGCGCCGGGGAGCCACCAACCTGCGGACGGGGGAACGCGACCAGCGCGACGGTGGCCACCCCGCCGACCGCGAGCAGGAAGCGGCTGGGCAGCCCGGCGGCGTGCAGCGCGGCGGCGGTGGCGGCGTAGCAGCAGCCGAGCAGCACCAGCGCGCCACCCATCAGCCACGGATCGGTCGCGCCCTCGCCGGCCAGCTCGCTGATCGTGTCCCGCACCGGGTCGTACCCCGGCCCCTGGCGGGCGCCCGCGACCGTCCAGCCCGCCACCAGCAGCGCGGGCGCGGCGGCCGCGGTGACCACGGCCCAGCTCGGTACGGCACGCACCCGGCCACGGTAGACCGCCGGACCCGGCCCGCACGGCGCTTTCGCCACCGCCGGGGCGGACCGGCTCGACGGGTGCCCGGGAGCGGGCCCGCCCGCCCTGACAGAATGCGGGGGAGCAGTGAGTGGACCAGATTGAGGAGACGCCAGCCGTGATCCGTACCCACAATGCCGGAAGCCTGCGCGCCGCGGACGCCGGCTCGACGGTGACGCTCGCCGGGTGGGTGGCCCGCCGGCGCGACCACGGCGGTGTCATCTTCGTCGACCTGCGCGACGCCTCCGGTGTCGTGCAGGTGGTCTTCCGCGAGGAGGACGCGCACGCGCTGCGCAACGAGTTCTGCGTCAAGGTCACCGGCGAGGTGACCCGCCGCCCCGAGGGCAACGAGAACCCGGACCTGCCCACCGGCGAGGTCGAGGTGACCGCCTCCGCGCTGGAGGTGCTCTCCGAGGCCGCGCCGCTGCCGCTGCCGGTGGACGACCAGATCGAGGCCGGCGACGACATCCGGCTCAAGTACCGCTACCTGGACCTGCGCCGGGGCGGCCCGGCGAAGGCGATGCGGCTGCGCTCGCGGGCCAACCAGATCGCCCGTGGTGTGCTGCACGAGCGGGACTTCCTGGAGATCGAGACGCCGACGCTCACCCGCTCCACCCCGGAGGGCGCGCGCGACTTCCTGGTGCCGGTGCGGCTGCAGCCGGGCAGCTGGTACGCGCTGCCGCAGTCGCCGCAGCTGTTCAAGCAGCTGCTCATGGTCGGCGGCATGGAGCGGTACTACCAGATCGCCCGCTGCTACCGCGACGAGGACTTCCGTGCCGACCGGCAGCCGGAGTTCACCCAGCTCGACATCGAGATGTCGTTCGTCACCGAGGACGACGTGATCGACCTCGGCGAGGCGATCGTCTCGGCGCTGTGGCAGGACCTCGCCGGCTACGAGATCGCCCGGCCGATCCCGCGCATCACCTGGCACGACGCCATGTCCCGGTACGGCTCGGACAAGCCGGACCTGCGCTACGGCGTGGAGCTGACCGAGCTGACCGACTACCTGCGCGGCACCGAGTTCCGGGTGTTCGCCGGCGCGATCGACGCGGGCGGCTACGTCGGCGCGGTGGTCATGCCCGGCGGCGCGGCGCAGACCCGCAAGGAGCTGGACGGCTGGCAGGACTGGGCCAAGGCGCGCGGCGCGCGCGGCCTGGCGTACGTGGTGCTGGACGCCGAGACCGGCGAGCCGCGCGGCCCGGTGGCGAAGAACCTGTCCGAGGCGCACCTGTCCGGCCTGGCCGACGCGGTCGGCGCGAAGCCCGGCGATGCGATCTTCTTCGCCGCGAGCACGAACACCCGCGAGGCGCAGGAGCTGCTCGGCGCGGCCCGGATCGAGATCGCCAAGCGGTCGAACCTGATCGACGAGAGCGCCTGGGCGTTCTGCTGGGTCGTCGACGCGCCGATGTTCGAACGCACCGACGAGGGCGGCTGGACCGCCGTGCACCACCCGTTCACCTCGCCGAACGCCGAGTGGGTGGACCGGTTCGAGGACGCGCCGGACCGGGCGCTGGCGTACGCGTACGACATCGTCTGCAACGGCAACGAGATCGGCGGCGGCTCGATCCGTATCCATCGCGGCGACGTGCAGCAGCGGGTGTTCGACCTGCTCGGCATCACCGCCGACGAGGCGCAGGACAAGTTCGGCTTCCTGCTGGAGGCGTTCAAGTACGGCGCCCCGCCGCACGGCGGCATCGCGTTCGGCTGGGACCGGGTCTGCATGCTGCTGGCCGGCGCCGACTCGATCCGCGAGGTCATCGCGTTCCCGAAGACCCGCGGCGGCTTCGACCCGCTGACCGGCGCGCCCACCCCGATCACCGGGCAGCAGCGCGCCGAGGCCGGCATCGACGCCAAGCCGAAGGCCCCGGCCGGTCCGCACGCCGGCACCGCCGGCCCGGCCGCCCCGGTGGCCGACCCCGTCTGATCCTCGCTTTCCGGAACTGGCCCGCGTCATGATGACGCGGGCCTTTTTCGATCTTCGGGGGAGACGACATGAACCTGCTCGTGGTGGGAGCCAGCGGCTTCCTCGGCGCCGAGGTGTGCCGGCAGGCGGTCGCCGCCGGGCACCGGGTCGCCGGCACGTACCACCGCTCCGCCGTCGCGGTGCCCGGCGTCGCGCCGCACCGGCTCGACGTGACCGACCGCGCCGCCGTGCGGGAGCTGCTGACCCGGGTACGCCCCGACGCGGTCGTCGCCACCCCCTACCGGTACGACGACTGGGCGGTCACGGCGGACGGGGCGGCCCACATCGCGGTAGCAGCCGCCGAGGTGGACGCCCGGCTGGTGCACCTGTCCAGCGACGCGCTGCACGCCGGGCGGCCTGCGCCGTACGCGGACGAGGCCGTGCCCACGCCGCTGCACGCGTACGGGGCGGCGAAGGCGGCGGCGGAGACGGCGGTGCGGGCGGTCGATCCGGGCGCGGCGCTGGTGCGTACCTCGCTGATCGTGGGGGAGGGCAGCAAGCAGATCCAGCTCTGCCGGGAGGCCCTCGCGGGGCGGGCCACGCTGTTCACCGACGAGCTGCGCTGCCCGGTGCACGTCGCCGACCTCGCCGGCGCGGTGCTGGAGCTGGTGCCGGGCGACTATGCCGGGCTGCTGAACGTGGCCGGGCCGGACGCGGTGAGCCGCGCCGAGCTGGGGCTGCTGGTGGCCCGGCACGACGGGGTGGATACGGGCGGGCTGCGGACGACCACGATCGCCGCCGCCGGGCTGCGCCGACCGGGCGAGGTGGTGCTGGACTCCACCCGCGCCGCGGGCCTGCTGCGGACCCGGCTGCGCGGGATCACCGAGCTGTACGGCTAGTTGCACAGATTCTTTGCAAGCATCTTGTGCATGGAAAGTGTGCACAGATATTGTGCATCTCATGGAGGAGAAGAAGCGCACCGTACGCATCGACCACCGTCAGGTCCGCGCGCTGGCCCAGCCGCTGCGCATGCGGCTGATCGGGGCGCTGCGCGTGGTGGGCCCGGCCACCGCCACCGCCCTCGCCGAGGCGCTCGGCACCAACAGCGGCGCGACCAGCTACCACCTGCGCCAACTCGCCGAGGTCGGCCTCGTGGTCGAGGACCCGAGCCTCGGCACGGGCCGGCAGCGCTACTGGCGGGCCGCGCACGACGTCACCAGCTGGGAGTCCAGCGACTTCGACGACGACCCCGACTCGCGGGCGGCCATCGAGTGGGTCGAGGCGGACTACGTCCGCTTCTTCGCCGGGCACGCCGAACGCTGGTTCGCCCAGCGGCACCGGTGGTCGCCGGCCTGGCGTGACGCGTTCGGCATGGGCGACTTCTTCATGCGCATCCCGGTGGACCGCCTCAAGGCGATCCAGGAGGAGGTCTTCGCGGTCTTCGAGCGGCACCGCGACGAGACCGACCCGGACGACCCAGACGCCGAGACGGTGCAGCTCTACCTCGCCGCCCTCCCGATGGACGCGGCGTTCCCCCGGTCCACCCCGCCACCCGCCGAGGAGAAGCCGTGACCGCGCTGTCCGTACGCCAGATCCGGATCCGCTACCTCACGCTGTACGGCCTGCGCTGGCTACCGAGCGGCCTGCTCATGCCGGTGATGGTCCTGCTGATGCAGGAGCGCGGCCTCACGCTGTCCCAGATCGGCCTGGTCGCCACCGCGCAGGGCCTCGTCGTGCTGGCGCTGGAACTGCCCACCGGCGGCTTCGCCGACGCGCTCGGCCGCAAACCCGTGCTGGTCGCCGCCTGGGCCATCGGCCTCGGCTCGCTGGCGCTGATGGCGGTGGCCGACTCGTTCTGGATGTTCTTCCTGGTCTGGGCGCTGCAGGGCGTCTACCGGGCGCTCGACAGCGGCCCGATGGAATCCTGGTACGTCGACGCGACGCTCGCCGCCGACCCGAAAGCCGAGTACGAACGCGGCCTCGGCTGGGCCGGCACCGTGATCGGTGTCGCCATCGGCGCCGGCGCCCTGCTCAGCGGCGGCCTCGTCGCGCTCGGCCCGGTCGGCCCGGTCAGCGCCCTCGCGCTGCCGGTGATCGTCGCCGCCGTGCTCCAGGCCGTGTCCATCGTGGCGCTGCTCGCGCTGATGGCCGAGCGGCGGCCCGCGTCCGGCCCGGCCGCGCTGCGCGCCTCCGTGGTCGACGCGCCCCGGATGGTCGGGCAGGCCGTCGGGCTGCTGCGCCGAAACCGGGTGCTGGCGGCCCTGGTCGCCGTCGAGCTGTTCTGGGGCTTCGGCATGGTCACCTTCGAGTCGCTGCTGCCGGTACGCCTCGCCGAGGTGCTCGACGACCCGGCCCGCGCCGCGGCGCTGCTCGGCCCCGCCGGCACCGCGGCCTGGCTCGCGAACGCCGCCGGCGCCGCGCTCACCCCGTTCCTGCTGCGCCGCCTCGGCGCCGCCCCGGCCGCCGCGCTGATGCGGATCCTCCAGGGCGTCACAGTGGTCGGCATGGGCCTGCTGGCCGGGCCGGTCGGCATCCTCATCGCGTACCTGGCCTGCTACACCGTGCACGGCGCGTCGAACCCACTGCACATGGGACTGCTGCACCGGCAGGTCGACGGGCCGTACCGCACCAGCGTGCTGTCGCTCAACTCGATGGCCGGCCAGCCGGCCGGCGCGCTCGGCGCGGTCACGCTCACCGCGCTGGCCGACGCCACGAGCGTCAGCACCGCCATGATCGTCGGCGGGGTGGTGCTCGCCGTGGCCGCGCCGCTCTACCTGCCGGCCTGGCGCGCCGCCCGCCGTACCCCCTCGGCGGTCGACGTGACGCCGGAGGTGACGGGCGGCGGCCCCGGCCACGCCGGCCTGGCGTCCGAGCCGCCCCTCGACGCGGCGGACCGTGGCGCCGCCGTCGGCGCGGACGCGGCTGCCGTCACTGGCGGGCCCGGGCCGGTGGTCGTGCCGGCGTCACCCGGCCGCGACTGAGTCCTGCGGGCGTCGCCCGGCAGTGGTTGGGCCGTCCCGGCGTCCCGGCGTCCCGACGGCGGGCGTCGCCCGGCGGCGGCCGAGTGGTGCCGGCGTTGTCGGCAGCAACGTTCCCGGCATCGCCGTGCGGGTCACCGCCCCGCGGGTGGAACGTCATGGGTGTCTCGGCTCCCGTTTGACACCCATGACGTTCCACTCACCGGTTCGACGCGCCCACTTCCGATCGCAGCCCTGGCCGGGTGCCGGCAGCGTCAGGCCAGCTTGATCGAGGTGCGGCGTTCGGTGGCGGTGAAGCCGAGCCGCCGGTAGAGCCGGATCGCGCCCAGGTTGTCCGGGTAGACGCCCAGCGCCACCGTGTCGTACCGGGCGAACAGGGCGTCAGTCATGCCGGCGGTCAGCGCCGCGCCCAGCCCCCGGCCGCGAAGCCCGGGCGCGACGGTCAACCCGGCCAGGAAGCCGATGTCGGCGCGGCTGCGATCCGCGCCGCAGGCGAGCAGGCGGTCCCCGTCGCGGATCCCGTACCAGTCGACGATGCCCGGCTCGCCCGGCCGGGAGGTGGTGCTCGGGAACGCCTCCTCGATCAGCGCGGTCAGGGCGGGGTGGTCGGCAGCGGTGAGCCGCTCCACCCGCTCCTGCTCCGGCTGGTGCGGCGGCGGCGCGGTGGTCCAGAGGAAGTCCCAGTCGATCAGCCGGGCCACCGGCAGCCGCGCGGCCACCTCGTCCGGGTCGGCGTGGGGCAGGTTGATCGACTGACCGGCTCGCAGCGTCCCGTCCACCCGGTGGGCGGCGAAGACGTCGATCGCCGGGCCGGGGGCGCCGACCGCCCCGCCGGCCGACCACTCGCCCGGCGGGAGCAGCCACCCGACCGCGCCGCCGTGCCGCCATCCGCGTACGGCCTGGTCGCGCCGCAGCGCGTGCCGGGCGTACGGGTGGTCGCCGGCCGCGGCGAGCAGCGCCCCGCGCCCGGTCAGCGCCTCGTCGACAGTGATCATTGCGCCAGCCTACGAGCACCCGCAGCCCGTATCGGAGGACGGCCATCTCCTGTTCCAGGGTGGAGATTGACGAACAGACCGATTGGGTACATCCGTCGCCGACCTGCTGGGAACCCCCACCGGAGGAACGACATGCTCGCCATTCTCGCGGCCATCGTGTTCGGTTTCGCGCTGCTGCTCGACTTCATGAACACCGACCTCGGCGCGCCCGATCTGTTCAGCACCTCGACGCTCATGCTCATCGGCTTCCTGCTGCTCTCGCTCTACCTGGCCGGCGTCGGCTCCGGCCCGCGCGGCGGCGGTGGCGGCCGCTGGTACCGGGGCCGGCGGCCGGGTCGCGGCTGACCGGAAACGACCACCCGGGTCGGGTCGGCGGCGCGATTCCGGCGCCGTCGGCCCGGCCCGGTACTGTTCTCGTGATGGAATCGGACGCCCTCTTCACCCTCGGCGAGCCCGCCGGAGCACCCGCGGGCGCGAGCGGCGCCGACGGCTTCACCGACGCCCGGGCGGACTCGCCCCTGCCGGTGCGGATGCGGCCGGCCGGCATCGACGAGCTGGTCGGGCAGGAGCACCTGCTCGCACCGGGCGCGCCGCTGCGTCAGCTGGTCGAGGGCGCGGCGCCGATGTCGGTCATCCTCTGGGGGCCGCCGGGCAGCGGCAAGACCACGATCGCGCATCTCGTGGCCCGGGCCACCGACCGGCGGTTCGTGGCGATGTCCGCGCTGACCGCAGGTGTGAAGGACGTCCGCGCGGTGATCGAGACCGCGCGGCGGCAGCGGCGTTCCGGCGGCCCGCCGACGGTGCTGTTCATCGACGAGGTGCACCGGTTCAGCAAGACCCAGCAGGACTCGCTTCTCGCCGCCGTCGAGGACCGTACTGTCACGCTGCTGGCGGCGACCACGGAGAACCCGTACTTCTCGGTCATCTCGCCCTTGTTGTCGCGGTGCGTACTGCTCACCCTTCAGGCCCTCGACGACGACGACGTACGCGGGCTGCTGCGCCGCGCGGTCGCCGACGAGCGCGGCCTCGGCGGCGCGCTGGTGCTGGCCGAGGAGGCGGAGGACCACCTGGTCCGGCTCGCCGGGGGCGACGTACGCAAGGCGCTCACCGCGCTGGAGGCGGCCGCGGCCACCGCGACCGCGCTCGGCGCCGGCCGGATCGACCTGGCCGTGGCGGAGCAGGCGGTCGACGTGGCGGCGGTGCGCTACGACCGCGACGGCGACGCGCACTACGACGTGACCAGCGCGTTCATCAAAAGCATGCGCGGCTCCGACGTGGACGCGGCGCTGCACTGGCTGGCCCGGATGCTGGTGGCCGGCGAGGACGCCCGGTTCATCGCCCGCCGGCTGGTGATCTTCGCCAGCGAGGACGTCGGCATGGCCGATCCCACCGCGCTGACGGTCGCCACCGCCGCCGCCCACGCGGTCGAGTACGTGGGCCTGCCGGAGGCGCAGCTCAACCTGGCCCAGGCGGTCATCCACCTGGCCACCGCGCCGAAGTCGAACTCGGCCACCGCCGCGATCGGCGCCGCTGTCGCCGACGTACGCGCCGGTCGTGGCGGCCCGGTGCCGCGCGGGCTGCGCGACGCCCACTACTCCGGCGCGCGCGGACTCGGGCACGGGGCCGGCTACCGCTACCCGCACGACGACCACCGGGGGGTGGTCACCCAGCAGTACGCTCCGGACGACCTCGTCGGGACCGACTACTACCAGCCCAGTGGGCACGGCGCGGAGCGGGCGGTGGCCACCCGGCTGCCGCTGCTGCGCCGGATCGTCCGTGGGCTGCCGGCACCGGCGACCCGGGCGGAGGCCGGCGCCCCGGCCGCCGTGAACGGGGCCCGGGTGGGCGGCGGCGAGCAGGCCAGCGGGGCGAGTGAGGGCGGCAGCGACGCCGCCGAGGGGGGTCAGTAGTGATGGCGCGTGGTCCGGAGCGGCCGGCGGACGGCCCCGACGAGCGGCGCGATCCGCGGGCCAAGGGCCGCCGGTGGGGACGCGGCCGGGCCGAGCCCGAGCTCGACCCGACCGTCGTCGGCGAGGAACTCGGCTGGATCGACGATCTGCGTACCGCCAAGCAGCAGGGCGGCGAACTCGGACCGGAGGGGGATTCCTCCGCGCCCGCGCCGGGCCGGCCGGGAGCAGCACCGGGCCCGGCCGCCGGGCCCGGCATGCCTCCGCCCGCCGCCGGGCCGGGGATGCCCGCCCGGTCCGCTCCGCGGCCCCCGGCGCCGGGCCCGCAACCACCCGGCCGGCCGGGTCCGCAGCCGCCCGCGTCCGGTCACCCGGGCCCGCAGCCGCCCCTGGCCGGTCACCCGGGTCCGCAGCCACCCGTCTCCGGTCGGCCCGGCCCGGCGGCGCCTCCGTCGTCCGGCCGGCCCGATCCGTCGTCTCCCGCCGCCCCGCCCCCCGGCCGTCCCCAACCGGCCGGGCCGGTGCCGGACGGCCGCACCGACCCGACGCAACCGCCCGTTTCCGGTCGTGGCGGCCCGGCGTCCCCGCCGGGCGTGGGCCGCGGAGGACCGGCCGGGCCCGGTCACGTCCGGCCCGGCGCGGACGTACCACCTGTCGCCGGGCGTTCCGCAGCGGACGCGGGCGCCGCCCGGCCCGGTCCGGAGATGCCACCCGGCCGCCCGGCTGACGCGCCGCCCCCGATGCCCGGCGGCCGGCCCGGTCCGCGTCCTCCGGTGACCCGGCGCGGTCCCGACCAGCTCGGCCCGGCCGCGCCGCCGGTGCGCCCCGGCGGTCCCGAGGCCGGCGCGCCGCGCCCGCCCGTCGACGGTCCCTGGCCCGGCGTGCCCGAGGCCCGTCGTCCGGCGGGAGCACCCGCCCGCCGGGGCGCGGACGGCCCCACCGGCCAGCAGCCGCCGGTCACCGGCGTCTCGCCGCCGCCCGGCGCGCCCGCCGGGCCGCCACCCGGCCGGGTACCCGCCGAGCCGGGCCGCCCGCCCGTCGACGGCGAGCACCGGCCGCCGACACCTCGCGGCCGGCACGGTGCCGGCGTGCCGGAGGGCGCGCACCAGGCCGCGGCCAACCCGCCCGTCACCTCGCCGCCCGGCGGCCGCCGGGCCCGGCCCGACGACACCGCCGGCGTCCAGCCGGTCTCCGGCGGGCCCCGTCGCGCGCGACCGGACGACGTAGCGCCCGGCGTCCGGCCCGTGTCGGGCGCGGGCCGTCGTGCCCGGCCGGACGACGTTCCGCCCGGCACCCGCCCCGTCTCCGGCGCCGGCCGCCGCGCCGCGCCTGAGGGCGTCGTGCCCCCGGCGGGTGGCCGCCGGGCCGCCCCGGAACCGGACCGCCCGCCGGTGGTGCCGCGCAGCGGAAACGCGCCGGACCTGCCCGGCGCGCCCGTGTCCGGCGGCCCGGCGAACGCGCCGCGCCGCGCCGCGCCGGGTGGCCGGAGGGCCGCTCCCGACGGGCCGGCCGAACCCGGCGCCGCGGCCGAGGCGGCGCGGCCCGGACGTCGCGCGGCGCCTGACGACACCGGCGACCCGCGCCCGCAGCGGCCGGGCGAATGGTTGCGGCAGGCCGGTCGCGCGCCACACACCGACCCCGCCATGCCGGTGACCCGCCGCCCGGCCGACGAGCCGACCGGCCGTACCGGCGCCGCCGTCCCACCGGTCCGCCCCGAACCGGCCGATCCGGGTACGCCGTCGCGGCGGCCCGCGCCGGCTGGACCGGGTGGGCCGGCGCGTGGCGCGGCGGCAGGCCAACCGGCTGCACCGGTCCGGCCCGACCAGTCCGGCCCGATCGCGCCACCGGCGGGTCCCCCGATGCCCGCCCCGGCCGCGAACCCCGCCCGCCCCGGCCCGGCCCGGGGCGCCGCCCGCCCCGGCGTACCACCCGGTGGCGGCCCGCAGAGCGACGTCGAGCGCACGGGTGGTTTGCCGATCGGTGGTGGCCGTCCCGGTGGTGGCCCGCCGCGTCCGGCCGGTCCGCCCGGCGGCGACGGTGGCCGTATCGGTCCCGGCCCGCACCCACCCCGGCAGGGACCCGGCGGTCCCGGCCCGCATCCGCCCCGGCAGGGGCCCGGCGGGTCCGGCCCGGTCCGGCCCGGTGAGGCACCTCCGCCCGGTGGCGGACCCCGTCCACCGGTGGCGCCCGGCGCCCGGGGCGCGGCCGCCGGACCGGCGCCTGCCGCCCGCGCGGCGGCCGGTGTGGCGCGACCGGTCGGACCGGACGAGCGGACCACCGGACGGGCGGCCGGCCCCGGACCGGAGCCGGACCGCAGCGGTCCGGGCAACCCGGCCGGCATGGCACCGCCTCCGGGCGCTCCGGCGGTGGCGCGGGCGGCTGCTGTCGTACCCCCGGGGGAGGCTGCCGGGCCACGGCCCGGCGCGGACGGCATGCCCGCGCCGCGACCCGCCGGTCCCGGCGTGGACGAGACCGACGCGGAGGCCGGTGGCCTGCGCGGCGCCCGGTCCGAGCTGCGGCGGCAGATGCGCGAGCGGCGCCGCCTGCGGATGGGTGTCCTCGCGCTGGTCAGCCTCCTGCTGCTGGGCGCGGTACCGCTCTACTTCGGCATGCGGACGCTCAGCCGCGATCCGGTCTTCGACACCCTCGACGCGCTCGACGTGCCCGCCTGGGCCGAGAAGAAGACAGTCGACAACGTCAGCGGCAGCCGCTGGTGCCTGCAGGACTGTCGGCTGCGGGAACGCGCGGTCGAGTCGGAGCAGGGATGGGAGCAGACGGTCGCCGTCTACGAGCAGGCGCTGGCCAAGGACGGCTGGCGGCGGTGGAGCGTCGAACGCTGCCCGGAGGAGAAGGTCGAGGGCAGCTACACCTGCTGGCGTCGCGACGAACTCACGCTTGACCTGTGGGTACGCGACCCGGCCTGCACGCCGCCGCCGATCGACGGCGCGCCCGCGCCCTCCGCGCCGACCGCGCCCGCAGCGGCGACGTGCACCGGCTCGTTGGTGTCGGTGAAGGTGCGCAACGCGATCGACGACGAGCGCACCGGGCCGACGCCGACCACCGATCCGTCACTCACCGGTGAGGATCCGTTCCCGACGCTGACCGACGACCCGCTGGGCGAGGCGACTCCCTCACCGTCGTGAGCCGACTTTCATCACGGACGGTAGGGTCTGGGGCTGGCACGCCCGTCCGCGCCCGGTGACCGGGTCGGCGTGGCGCGAAGTGGGTAGGTACGGTCGCGCGTTCCGGAGCGTCGGGTTCCGGGACACTGCTTGAGGAGGACGTGCGCGTGAACGGTAGCGAGGTCGCTTGGCTGGTCCTGGCCGGCGCGTTCCTGATGCTGGTGCTCGTGCTGGCGGTGCCGATCCTGCGGCTGCGGCACACCGTGGACGCGACGACCCGCATGATCAACGAGCTCAACGACCGCACCGCACCGCTGCTCGGGGACGTGAACACCACGGTGAAGAACGTCAACGTGGCGCTGGAGCAGGTGCAGACCTCGCTGGACGGGGTGAACCTGCAGCTCGCCAAGGTGGACACCATGACCAGCCACGCGCAGAACGTCACCGCGAACGTGGCGAACCTGGCCACCGTGGTCTCGGCCGCCGCCGCGAACCCGCTGGTGAAGGTGGCCGCGTTCGGGTACGGCGTGCGCCGCGCCGCCTCCGCGCGCCGGCACGCCGAGACCGAGCGCGAGGTGCGCGACACCATCAAGCAGCAGCGTCGCGCCGCCAAGCGCGGCAACCGCTGACCCCGACCGGCGTACGCGGGAGGATGAGAGCATGAGGCGGTTGTTCTGGCTGGGCATCGGGCTGGCCGTGGGCGTCCTGGTGGTGCGCAAGGCCACCCGGACCGCGCAGGCGTACACCCCGGCCGGCATCGCGAGCGGGCTGTCCGAGTCCGCCGGCGGTCTGGTCGAGTCGCTCCGGGCGTTCGTGGACGACGTCCGGGTCGGCATGGCCGAGCGTGAGCAGGAGATCCACGAGGCCTTCGCCCGCGGCGAGGTGTACGACGACCAGTTCGCCGAGCTGCGGGAGGACCCGCGCATCGGCGACCGAGAGATTTTCCCGGAGGACCACCAGCGATGAAGACGGCGGAGATCAAGCGGCGGTTCCTCGCCCACTTCGAGGCGAACGGGCACACCGTGGTTCCGTCCGCTCCGCTGCCCGCCATCAGCGACCCGAACCTGCTGTTCATCAACGCGGGCATGGTGCAGTTCGTGCCCTACTTCCTGGGCCAGCAGACCCCGCCGTACGCGCGGGCGACGAGCGTGCAGAAGTGCATCCGGACGCCTGATATCGACGAGGTCGGCAAGACCAGCCGGCACGGCACGTTCTTCCAGATGAACGGCAACTTCTCCTTCGGTGACTACTTCAAGTCCGGGGCGATCCCGCTAGCCTGGGACCTGGCCACCAAGTCGGTCGAGGCGGGCGGCTTCGGGCTGGACCCGGAGCGGATCTGGGCCACCGTCTACCTGGACGACGACGAGGCGTACGACATCTGGCGCGCCACCGGCGTGCCGGCCGAGCGGATCGTGCGCCGCGGCAAGGCCGACAACTTCTGGTCGATGGGCATCCCCGGCCCGTGCGGCCCGTGCTCCGAGCTGTACTACGACCGCGGCCCGGCCTACGGCCGCGAGGGTGGTCCGGAGGTCGACGAGGACCGTTACCTGGAGTTCTGGAACCTCGTCTTCATGCAGTTCGAGCGCGGCCCGGGCACCGGCAAGGAGGACTTCCCGATCCTCGGTGACCTGCCGGCGAAGAACATCGACACCGGCATGGGCCTGGAGCGGATGGCCTCGCTGCTGCAGGGCGTGGACAACCTCTACGAGATCGACGAGGTCCGCCCGATCCTCGACAAGGCCGCCGAGCTGACCGGCAAGCGCTACGGCGTGCACTCCGGTCACGCGGCGAACGAGTCGCACCCGGACGACGTACGGCTGCGGGTCATCGCCGACCACGTGCGCACCTCGCTGATGCTCATCGGCGACGGCGTGACCCCGTCGAACGAGGGCCGGGGCTACGTGCTGCGCCGGATCATGCGGCGGGCGATCCGGGCGGTGCGGCTGCTGGGCTACCAGGACCGGGCGCTGCCGGAGCTGCTGCCGGTGGCCCGCGACTGCATGGCGCCGTCGTACCCGGAGCTGGCCGAGGACTTCGGCCGGATCTCCCAGTACGCGTACGCCGAGGAGGACGCGTTCCTGGCCACGCTGCGCGCCGGCACCACGATCCTGGACACCGCGATCGCGGAGACCAAGTCGGCCGGCAAGGCGGCGCTCTCCGGTGACAAGGCGTTCCAGCTGCACGACACGTACGGCTTCCCGATCGACCTGACCCTGGAGATCGCGGCCGAGCAGGGGCTGCAGGTCGACGCGGAGGGCTTCCGCCGGCTGATGGCCGACCAGCGCAGCCGGGCCAAGGCCGACGCGCAGGCGCGCAAGACCGGGCACACCGACGTGTCGGCGTACCGGTCGGTGCTCGACGGCGGCGGGCCGGTGGAGTTCACCGGCTACACCGAGCTGAGCCGTGAGTCGCGGGTCCGCGCGCTGCTGTCCGGTGGCGCCGCGATCTCCGCCGCGGTCGAGGGCGACACGATCGAGCTGGTGCTCGACACCACCCCGTTCTACGCCGAGGGCGGCGGGCAGCAGCCCGACCAGGGGCTCATCACCGTCGGCGGCGGCCAGGTCGAGGTCTTCGACGTGCAGCAGCCGGTGCCCGGCCTGATCGTGCACCGGGCCAAGGTGGTGCGCGGCGAGGTCCGCTCCGGGGAGACCGGGTACGCCGAGATCGACGTGTCCCGCCGCCGGGCGATCTCCCGCTCGCACACCGCGACGCACCTGGTGCACCAGACGATGCGCAACTTCCTCGGCGAGTCGGCCACCCAGGCGGGTTCGCTGAACGCGCCGGGCCGGCTGCGGTTCGACTTCAACACCCCGACGGGTGTGGCGCCGAGCGTGCTGCACGACGTGGAGCAGCAGGTCAACGAGGTGCTGCTGGCCGACCTGGAGGTACACGCGTTCGTCACCAGCCAGGAGGAGGCCCGCCGGATCGGGGCGATGGCCCTGTTCGGCGAGAAGTACGGCGAGCGGGTCCGGGTCGTCGAGGTCGGCGACTACGCCCGGGAGCTGTGCGGCGGTACGCACGTGGCCCGCTCCGCCCAGCTCGGCCTGGTGAAGATCCTCTCCGAGGCGTCGGTGGGTTCCGGGGTACGCCGGATCGAGGCGCTCGTCGGCATGGACGCGTTCGGCTTCCTGGCCCGCGAGCACCTGCTGGTGTCCCGGCTGGCGGAGCTGTTCCGGGTGCCGGGGGAGCAGGTCGCCGACCGGGTGGAGCAGACCGTCACCCAGCTTCGCGACGCGGAGAAGGAACTGGAGAAGCTGCGCGCCCAGCTCGTGCTCGGCGGGGCCGGCGCCCTGGCCGCGCAGGCCAAGGACGTGCGCGGCGTCGCGTACGTCGGCACCGAGGCGCCGGAGGGCGCGGCTGCGAACGACGTGCGGACCCTCGCCCAGGAGATCCGGGGCCGGATCGACCCGGCCCGCCCGGCGGTGGTCGCGGTGGCGGCCCGGGCCAACGGCAAGGCGTCCCTGGTGGTGGCCGTCAACCAGGCCGCCCGGGGGCGGAGCCTGAGCGCGAAGGACCTCGTGAAGGCGGCGTTCTCCGGCCGGGGCGGCGGCAGCGACGACCTGGCCCAGGGCGGCGGCCTGCCCGCGGCGGAGGCGCCGAACCTGCTGGTCACCGTCGAGCAGGCGGTCGCTGGCACGGCATGAGCGCACCGATCGACGCCAGGGCGGACCACCCGGTCCGCCCTGGCCCGTACCGGCGGGGAGGTGTCCGATAGTGGCCGAGCTGTCCCGTGGCGTCCGGCTGGGCGTCGACGTGGGCCAGGTCCGGGTGGGTGTGGCCCGATGTGATCCGCACGGCATCCTCGCCACGCCCCTGGTCACGCTGGCCCGCGACCTGACCGCCGAACCGGACGCGGTGCCCGCCGACATGGCCGAGCTGGTCCGGCTCGCCGCCGAGCACGAGGCGGTGGGGATCGTGGTCGGCCTGCCGGTCAACCTCGCCGGAAAGCACGGCCCCGCGGCGGTGAACGTATCAGCCTATGCCAGCCGATTGGCTGATGTAATGAGGCCGATTCCGGTGACGCTGACGGACGAGAGGATGTCTACCGTCGTCGCGAGTCGTAGGCTGGCCGAACGGGGCGTCCGGGGAAAGCGCCAACGGGCGGTGGTCGACCAGGCCGCCGCGGTGGAGATTCTGCAGAGCTGGCTGGACGCACAGCGGAGGCGGACGCAATGATCGACGACCTTGATCTGGGCTTCGACGAGCAGGACAGGGGGGAGAAGGGCCGGCACCGGCGCGGCGCGGTACGCCGACGGCAGGGCAAGTCCGGCGGCGGCCGGGGCAAGACCCTGCTCGCCCTCGCGCTCGCGCTGATCCTGCTGGGCGGCATCGGCGGCGGCGCGTTCTACGGCTTCGACCGGGTCCAGAACTACTTCGTCACCCCCGACTACGACGGCTCCGGCACCGGCGAGGTGACCGTCGAGATCAAGCAGGGCGCGCTGCTCGCCGACATGGCCGACGCGCTGGTCGCTGCCGACGTGGTGAAGAGCACCAAGGCGTTCATCGAGGCCGCCGAGGAGAACTCGCGCAGCAAGAACATCCAGCCCGGCACGTACAAGCTGCGCAAGCAGATGAGCGGCGACGCGGCGGTCGCGGCCATGCTGGACCTGAAGAACCGGATCGTGAACGGGATCACCATTCCCGAGGGGCTCACCGCGAAGACGGTCTACAAGCGGCTCTCCGAGAAGACCGACATCCCGGTCAAGGACTTCGAGGCGGCGGCGAAGGATCCGGAGGCGCTCGGCGTACCGGACTGGTGGTTCAAGCGCTCCGACGGCAAGAAGGTCAAGCCGTCGATCGAGGGCTTCCTGTTCCCCGACACCTACGAGATCCCGCCGAAGGCCACCGCCGAGACGGTGCTCAAGCTGATGGTGAACAACTTCCTCACCGTCACCTCGAACATGCAGTACGCCGAGAAGGTGCAGCAGGACCGCGGTGGCATCACCCCGTACGAGGCGCTGATCGTCGCCTCGCTCGCGCAGGCCGAGGCCGGCAACAAGGTCGACCTGGGCAAGGTCGCTCAGGTCGCCTACAACCGGGTCTACAAGGGCAACTTCGACTGCGGCTGTCTGGAGATGGACGTCACCGTCAACTACTACCTGGAGTTGACCGGGCGGCCGACCAAGGCGTCGAAGGACATGACCGCCGCCGAGCTGGACGACCCGAAGAACCCGTACAACCGCAAGCTGCGCGGCCTGATCCCCACCCCGATCAACAACCCGGGCAAGGACGCCCTGCAGGGCGCGCTCAGCCCGCCGCCGGGCAAGTGGCTCTTCTTCGTGGCGATCAGCAAGGACGGGCGCTCCGCGTTCGCCGAGACCTACGCCGAGCACCAACGCAACGAGCAGAAGGCGCGCGAGGCCGGGATCATCTGATGGCCGATCCCCGCCGCGCCGCGGTGGTCGGCAAGCCGATCGCCCACTCGCTCTCCCCGGTGATCCACACCGCCGGGTACGCGGCGGCCGGGCTGAGCGGCTGGTCGTACACCCAGATCGAAGCCGGCGCCGACGACCTGCCCGGCCTGGTCGCGGGCCTCGGCCCGGAATGGGCCGGGCTGTCGGTGACCATGCCGGGCAAGGAGGCGGCGCTCGCGCTGGCCGACGAGGTCTCACCGGCCGCCGCCGCCGTCGGCGCCGCCAACACGCTGGTACGACGCGCCGACGGCACCTGGTACGCGGACAACACCGACGTCACCGGCATGGTCGAGGTGCTCACCGGCGCGGGCTGCGTCGCCGGGGCGGTCGTCACCGTGCTCGGCGCCGGTGGCACCGCCCGGGCGGCCATCGCGGCGGCAGCCCGGATCGGGGCGGCCGAGGTGACTGTGGTGGCCCGCCGCCCGGAGGCGGTCGACGAGCTGCGCCCGGTCGCGGCGGCGGCCGGCGTGCCATTGGCCGGGGCCGAGTGGGACGGCGCGCCCGCGCACGCCCGCGCCGACCTGGTGATCTCCACGGTGCCGAAGGGCGTGGCCGACCCGCTCGCCGACAACTTCGACTGGCGACCGGAGTCGGTCTTCTTCGACGTCGTCTACGATCCGTGGCCCACGCCGCTCGCGGCGGCGGCGCTGACAGCCGGGTGCCGGGTGGTCTCCGGGCTGGACCTGCTGCTGGCCCAGGCGTACGGCCAGTTCGAGCACTTCACCGGCGTCACCGCCCCACGCGCCGCGATGCGCGCTGCCCTGCCGGTGTAAGGAAGGGCCCCTTATTAACTCCTCCGGTAGAGGAAGGGCCCCTTGTTAACGCCTCGCCCCACGAGGCGGCAGATCGGCGCGGAGGCGGCCTGTCCGGTGGGCGGGATGCGGCGGGCGGCGTACGCCGGTGACCACCGGGCGTGACACACTGACCGTCGTGTTGCGCTGGCTGACTGCAGGTGAATCGCACGGACCCGCCCTCGTCGCGATGCTGGAGGGCGTACCCGCCGGCATCGAGGTGACCACCGGGGAGATCTCCGGCGAGCTGGCCCGGCGCCGGCTCGGCTACGGCCGGGGTGCCCGGATGTCGTTCGAGCAGGACGAGGTCGAGATCATCGGCGGGCTCCGGCACGGCGTGACGCTCGGCAGCCCGGTCGCGATCCGGGTCGGCAACTCCGAGTGGCCCAAGTGGCGCACCGTGATGGCCGCCGACCCGGTCGACCCGGAGGAGCTGGCGAGCCAGGCCCGCAACGCGCCGCTGACCCGTCCCCGCCCGGGTCACGCCGACCTGGCCGGCATGCAGAAGTACGGGCACACCGACGCCCGGCCGATCCTGGAGCGCGCCAGCGCCCGGGAGACCGCCGCCCGGGTCGCGGTGGGCACCGTCGCCAAGGCGCTCGTGCGTCAGGCGCTCGGCGTCGAGATCGTCTCCCACGTGGTCGAGCTGGGCCCGGTTGCGGTCAAGCCGGGGCTTCGCCCCACCCCGGAGGACGCCGCCCGCATCGACGCCGACCCGCTGCGCTGCCTCGACGCCGAGGCCAGCGCTCGGATGGTCGCCGAGGTCGACGCCGCGAAGAAGGCCGCCGACACGCTCGGTGGCGTGGTCGAGGTGCTCGCGTACGGGGTGCCGCCGGGCCTGGGCAGCCACGTGCAGTGGGACCGCAAGCTCGACGCGCGCCTCGCCACCGCGCTCATGTCGATCCAGGCGATCAAGGGCGTGGAGATCGGCGACGGCTGGCAGCAGGCCCGCTCGCGCGGCTCGGAGGCGCACGACGAGATCGTGCCCACCGCCACCGGCGTGCGGCGGATCACCGACCGGGCCGGTGGCCTGGAGGGTGGCATCACCACCGGTGAGCCGCTGCGGGTGAAGGCGGCCATGAAGCCCATCTCGTCGCTGAACCGGGCCCTGGCCACGGTCGACGTGACCACCGGCGAGCCGGCCACCGCGATCAACCAGCGCTCCGACGTGTGCGCGGTGCCGGCGGCGGCGGTGGTGGCCGAGGCGATGGTCGCGCTCGTGCTGGCCGAGGCGGCGGTGGAGAAGTTCGGCGGCGACTCGGTCGCCGAGATGCGCCGCAACCTGACCGGTTACCTCGACAGCTTGGTGATCAAGTGAGCACCCGGCCGATCTGCGTGCTGGTCGGTGCGCCCGGTGCCGGCAAGACCACTGTCGGCACGGCGCTGGCCGAGGCGCTCGGCGTCGACTTCCGGGACACCGACGCCGACATCGAGAACCGCGCCGGCAAGCCCATTCCGGAGATCTTCGTGGACGAGGGGGAGGAGCACTTCCGTACCCTCGAACGGGCCGCCGTGGCGGCGGCGCTCGCGTCGCACGCGGGCGTGCTCGCGATCGGCGGCGGCGCGGTGCTGGCCGAGGAGAACCGGGCCGCGCTGATCGGCCACACCGTGGTGCACCTGTCGGTGGAGCTGCCGGACGCGGTCAAGCGGGTCGGTCTGGGCGCCG
The DNA here is from genome assembly GCF_001652995.1 of Micromonospora sp. NBRC 110037. Taxonomy (NCBI): domain Bacteria; kingdom Bacillati; phylum Actinomycetota; class Actinomycetes; order Micromonosporales; family Micromonosporaceae; genus Micromonospora; species Micromonospora sp. NBRC 110037. The sequence goes on along the minus strand of NZ_BBVA01000011.1, from coordinate 76,755 downwards.
GGCGTCCGTTGCTCGCGCTGAACCCGCGCGCCACGCTCAAGCATCTGATGGACCAGCGCCGCCCGCTCTACGCCGAGGTGGCGACCGCGACCGTGGTGACGGACGGGCGTACGCCGGAGGAGTTGGCCGCGGAGATCGCCGCGCTGCTCAAGCCCTGACACCCGCACTGCCGCGCCCGGCTCCCGCCCTCGGTGGAACGCGGTGGGTGTCTCCGGGGTGTCGTGGCACCCATGACGTTCCACCCGGCGTGGATGACGTTGGTGGGTGGAACGCCTTGGGTGTCTCCCGAGCGTTATGGCACCCGTGGCGTTCCAGTCGGCGTCGATGGCGTCGGTGGGTGGAACGCCATGGGTGCGTGGGAAACGTGCGGGACGGGCCGGTCAGGCATTTGCCGCAACGGCCCCGGCCGCCCTGCGGCGAGGGCTCCGCTCCGGTCGCCAGGTGGCGAGCAGCGCCAGCGCCAGCGCGATCTCGGCCAGGTCACCGAGGTAGTACATGAGCGTGGCGCCGGCCCGCAGCTCGGCGGCGGTCGCCGGCACGTCCACGAACAGCCCGGCGTAGAGCAGCTGGGCGATGGTGGCGTGCGCGGCCACCCCGAACCCGATCACCACCAGCCGCACCGGTACGCGCGGGCGGTGCGGGCCCGGGTCGGGACCGGCGATCGACCAGGCGAACAGGCAGCCGCTGAGCAGGAAGTGCACGTTCACCAGCGTGTGCAGGGCCGGGCTGTCCAGCGTGGCCCGGTACAGCGGGGTGAGGTAGAGCAGCCAGAGCCCGCCCGCGGTGAGCAGCAGGCCGGTCACCGGGTGGCCGAGCACCCGTGCTGTCGGATGCCGCAGCAGGTGGACCAGTGCCCGGCCGGTACGCCGGTCCAGCGTGCGCAGCAGCAGCGTGACCGGGGCGCCGAGCACCAGCGCCAGCGGCGCGAGCATGCCGATCAGCAGGTGCTGCCACATGTGCCCGACGAAGTCGCCGGCCGGCCACGCCAGCCCGCCCGCCAGCAGCAGCGCGCCCAGCCCGAAGCTCGCCGTCCGGGCGTGCGGCCAGCCGGGCCCGCCCGGGTCCCGCAGCCGCAGCGCGGCGGCCAGGTACGCCCAGAACAGCGCCGCCGGGATCAGCGCGATCGCCGGGAAGCCGCCGTCGGCGTGCCCGGCGTGAGCCAGGCTCACCGGCGCTCCGGCGCGCAGAGATCCACCGCGCGGGCCCGGCGCTGGATCGTCCAGCCGACAGCGATCAGCACCACGCCGAGCGCGAGGAACCCGAGGTCCCACCAGAGCTGGTTCGGGCCGCCACGGACGTGGTGGATGCCGAGCAGGTGGTGGTCGACGACGCCCTCGACCAGGTTGAACAGGCCCCAGCCGATCAGCGCCCAGCCCCACAGCATCGGCGAGCGCCACAGCCGGCCCCGCGAGTGTGTGACCCGGGAGTAGAGCAGGGCCAGGCCGGTCAGCACCGCCACCCAGGTGACCACGTGGAACAGGCCGTCCCAGAGCGTGTTCATCTGCAAGCCGGGCACGGTGTCCAGCGGGTACTCGCGCACGCCGATCCGGTCGCTGCCGGTGCTGCTGAGCATGTGGTGCCACTGCAGGACCTGGTGCAGGACGATGCCGTCGACGAAGCCGCCGAGCCCGACGCCGAGGATCGTGGCGGGCAGTCGGATGCTCGTCGCGGACTCCGGTCGGGTCGCGTGTGCCGTCGTCTCACTCATTCCGGCCGCCCTACCCGCGATGTGGCCGGACAAACACCCAGCCAGTGGACAACGGCCGCGCGGGGGCGGCGCGCTGGACTAGGCTGCCCGCGATGGACGAGGTGACCCGGATCCCGGTCGGCGGCGAGCGGCCGTACGACGTGCTGGTGGGACGTGACCTGCTGGACCCGCCGCCGGTGCTGCTGGCGGGCGCCGAGCGGGTGGCCTTCCTGCACGCGCCGCCGCTCAAGGCGCTCGCCGACCGGCTCGCCGACGCGGTCCGCGAGGGCGGCGTGACGCCGCTGCTGATCGAGGTGCCGGACGCCGAGGCGGGCAAGCACGTCGACGTGGCGGCGGCCTGCTGGGAGCGGCTCGGCGACGCCGGGTTCACCCGTACCGACGCGGTGGTCGGGGTGGGCGGCGGCGCGGTCACCGACCTGGCCGGGTTCGTCGCCGCGACCTGGCTGCGCGGCGTGCGCTGGGTGCCGGTCGCCACGTCGCTGCTCGGCATGGTCGACGCGGCGGTGGGCGGCAAGACCGGCATCAACACGGCCGCCGGCAAGAACCTGGTCGGCGCGTTCCACCCGCCGGCCGGCGTGCTGGCCGACCTGGCGACGCTGGACAGCCTGCCCCCGGCCGACCTGGCCGCCGGCATGGCCGAGGTGGTCAAGTGCGGGTTCATCGCCGATCCGGTGATCCTCGACCTGGTCGAGCGGGACCCGGCCGCCGCGCTCGACCCGGCCGGGCCGGTGCTGCGGGAACTGGTCGAGCGCGCGGTCCGCGTGAAGGCCGACGTGGTCGCCGGTGACCTGCGCGAATCCGGGGTACGCGAGGTGCTCAACTACGGGCACACCCTCGCCCACGCGATCGAGAAGGTGGAGGGGTACCGCTGGCGGCACGGTCACGCGGTGTCGGTCGGCCTGGTCTACGCGGCCACTCTCGCGCGGCTCGCCGGCCGTCTCGACGCGGCCGACGCCGAGCGGCACCGCCGGGTGCTGACCGCGCTCGACCTGCCGACCGGCTACCGGGCCGACGCCTGGCCGGAACTGCTGGCCGCGATGCGGGTGGACAAGAAGGCCCGGGGCAGCCGGCTGCGGTTCGTGGTGCTCGACGGGATCGCCCGCCCGGCGATCCTGGAGGCGCCGCCGGACGACCTGCTCGCCGCCGCGTACGCGGAGATCAGCTCATGAGGGTGTACGTGCTCAACGGGCCGAACCTGGGCCGGCTCGGCACCCGCCAGGTCGACGTGTACGGGGTGACCAGCTACGCCCAGCTGGTGGCCGACTGCGAGCGGCACGGCCGGGAGCTGGGGCTGGACGTGGTGGTCCGGCAGACCGACGCCGAGCACGAGATGCTGGCCTGGCTGCACGCGGCGGCCGACGAGGAGGCGGCGGTGGTGCTCAACCCGGCGGCCTGGACGCACTACTCGGTGGCGGTGCGGGACGCCTGCGCGATGCTGCGCGGCCCGCTGGTCGAGGTGCACATCTCCAACATCCACGCGCGGGAGGAGTTCCGGCGCCACTCGGTGGTCTCGGCGGTGGCGACCGGGGTGATCTGCGGGCTGGGCGTGGACGGCTACCGGCTGGCGCTGCAGCATCTGGCTCAGCGTGCGAGTCCGATTCGACAGGGCGAGTAGACTTGGACGGTCTGTCCGCCAATTGATGATCAAGGCAGGAAATGGCCACCACCAACGACCTGAAGAACGGCCTGGTACTCAACCTGGACGGCGAGCTGTGGGCCGTCGTCGAGTTCCAGCACGTCAAGCCCGGTAAGGGTGGTGCCTTCGTGCGCACCACGCTGAAGAACGTGCTGTCCGGCAAGGTGGTCGACAAGACCTTCAACGCGGGCACCAAGGTCGAGACCGCGACCGTGGACAAGCGCACCATGCAGTACCTGTACGCCGACGGCGAGGACTACGTCTTCATGGATCTGGAGACGTTCGACCAGATCACCGTCCCCGGCGGCACCGTCGGCGAGGCCGCCAACTACCTCCTCCCCGAGGCCGAGGCGACCGTCGCCACCCACGAGAGCGTGCCGCTGTACATCGAGCTGCCGACCTCGGTCGTGCTCGAGGTCACCTACACCGAGCCGGGCCTGCAGGGCGACCGGTCGACCGGCGGCAACAAGCCGGCCACCGTCGAGACCGGCGCCACAGTGCAGGTGCCGCTGTTCATCACCACCGGTGAGAAGATCAAGGTCGACACCCGCGACGGCCGTTACCTCGGCCGAGCCTGATGGCCGAGGGTCCCAAGCAGCAGATGCCCGCGCGTCGCAAGGCGCGCAAGCGGGCGCTGGACGTGCTCTTCGAGGCCGACCTGCGGGACCGCCCGCCGGTCGAGGTGCTCGCCGGCTACCTGGAGCGGATCGAGCAGCCGCGCCCCGACCACCTCGGCTACGCGGTCGGGCTGGTCGAGGGCGTGGCGGCGCACCTCGACCGGATCGACGAGACGATCGCCAGCTACGCCGAGGGGTGGACGCTGGACCGGATGCCGGTGGTCGACCGCAACCTGGCCCGGATCGCCGTGTACGAGCTGCTCTACGTCGATGAGATCGACGACGCGGTGGCGATCAGCGAGGCGGTGGAGCTGGCCCGGCAGATGTCGACGGACGACTCGCCCCGGTTCCTCAACGGCATCCTCGGCCGGATCGCCGAGTACGCCAGCCGCTGAGCCCCGCGCTCCGACGACGAAAGGGCCCGTGCCGGACGGCACGGGCCCTTCTCGTACGCGGATGTCAGGACGCGAAGAACGCCCGCGGGTCGGCGACCAGCACGCCGTGCTCGGTCAGCCGCTCGATCAGCCCCGACGGTGAGGCGTCGTAGACGATCGCGAGGGCGCGCAGGTCGTCGGCGCGGATGGAGAGCACCCGGCCGTTGTAGTCGCCGCGCTGCTGCTGGATGGCGCGCGCGTAGCGGGCGACGTAGGCCAGGTCCTCGGAGGCCTCGTCGTAGAGCCGCTCCAGGTCCAGCACGATCTTGCTGGTGGGCTCGTGACGCACCCCGCTGCCGTCGGGCAGCAGCTCCGAGACGGGAACGCGGTAGAAGTCGGCCAGTTCCGCCAGGCGGGACACGGTGACGGCGCGGTCGCCGCGCTCGTACGAGCCGACCACCACGGCCTTCCACCGCCCGTTCGACTTCTCCTCCACCCCCTGCAGGGACAGGCCCTGCTGCTGGCGGATGGAGCGCAGGCGGGCGCCCAGCGACTTGGCGTATTCAGAGGGCATTCGGACACTCCCAGTGCTGCTCGGGGTTCTCCCAGCTATCGCTACGGAGCGTGACGGTACGGGGATTGCGACACGCGGTCAAGTGTTGCTGTCCACGACGTCTAGGACGCTCGTGTGGCTTGTCCCCATTTCTCCGGGCTGACCAGCAGGTCAGTACCGGCGGCGGGCGGCCCGGTGACCGCTGGTAACGTGGCGTGAAGCCCCGGTCCGGGCCCCGCGCGGGCCCCCGGAGCCGACCCAGACGTCCTTTAACGACCCGTCCCGTGAGGCGGGGAAGGAGGTCCGCCGTGGCCTACCCACCGGCTGCCCATTCGTCACCGCCGCGACAACCCTCGGTGAAGGTGATCCTCGCCGCTGCGGACGTGTCGCGGGTGGTCGACCGCATCGCCCACCAGATCCTGGAGAAGACCCAGGGCGCCGCCGACACCGTGCTGCTCGGCATCCCCACCCGCGGTGTGCCGCTGTCCCGCCGCCTCGCGGACCGGATCAGCACGTTCGAGGACGTCACCGTCCCGGTCGGCGTGCTCGACATCACGCTCTACCGCGACGACCTTCGTCGGCACGCCACCCGCGCGGTCGGCCCGACCGACCTGCCGTCCGGCGGGATCGACGGCAAGCGGGTGATCCTCGTCGACGACGTGCTGTTCTCCGGCCGCACCGTACGGGCCGCGCTCGACGCGCTCAGCGACGTCGGCCGCCCGGCCTCGGTGCAACTCGCCGTCCTGGTCGACCGCGGTCACCGTCAGCTCCCGATCCGCGCCGACTACGTCGGCAAGAACATCCCCACCGCGCTGGCCGAGAACGTGAAGGTCACCCTCGCCGAGACCGACGGCGCCGACGAGGTACGGCTGTACGGAGGCTCTCCCGCATGATCCGGCACCTGCTCTCCGGCGCCGACCTGGACGCCGCCACCGCCACCCTGGTCCTGGACACCGCCGCGGAGATGGCGACGGTGGCCGGGCGCGAGGTCAAGAAGCTGCCCGCGCTGCGCGGGCGCACCGTGGTCAACCTCTTCTACGAGGACTCCACCCGGACCCGGATCTCGTTCGAGGCGGCCGCCAAGCGGCTCAGCGCCGACGTGATCAACTTCTCTGCCAAGGGTTCCAGCGTGGCCAAGGGGGAGAGCCTGAAGGACACCGCGCTGACGCTCCAGGCGATGGGCGCGGACGCGGTGGTCGTCCGGCACCCCGCCTCGGGCGCGCCGCACCGGCTGGCCGAGTGGGTCGACGGGTCGGTGGTCAACGCCGGTGACGGCACCCACGAGCACCCCACCCAGGCGCTGCTCGACGCGTACACGATGCGGTCCCGGCTGGGCCGGCTCGACGGCCTGCACGTGGCGATCGTCGGCGACGTGCTGCACTCCCGGGTGGCCCGCTCCAACGTGCTGCTGCTGTCCACGCTCGGCGCGAAGGTCACCCTGATCGGCCCGCCCACGCTCATCCCGGTCGACATCGCCGCCGCCCTGGCCCCCGGCACCGACGTCTGTTACGACCTCGACGCCGTTCTCCCAGATGTGGACGTGGTGATGATGCTGCGGGTGCAGCGCGAACGGATGGGTGACTCCTACTTCCCGTCGGCCCGCGAGTACGCCCGCCGCTACGGGCTCGACGGGCCGCGCATGCGCCGGCTGCCCGAGCACGCGATCGTCATGCACCCCGGGCCGATGAACCGGGGGATGGAGATCACGCCCGAGGTGGCCGACTCGCCCCGCTCCACCATCGTCGAACAGGTCGCCAACGGGGTCTCCGTGCGGATGGCCGTGCTCTACCTGCTGCTCGGAGGGAACAACCGGTGACCGCGTACCTCATCACTAACGTCAGTGTGGTCGGCGGCGAGCCGACCGACCTGCTCATCCGCGACGGCGTGGTGGCCGCCGTCGGCGAGGGACTCGCCGCCGACGACGCCACGGTCGTCGACGCGACCGGCCTGGTCGCGCTGCCCGGCCTGGTCGACCTGCACACCCACCTGCGCGAGCCCGGCCGGGAGGACGCCGAGACCGTCGAGTCCGGCTCCCGGGCCGCGGCGCTCGGCGGGTACACGGCGGTGTGCGCGATGGCAAACACCTCGCCGGTCGCCGACACCGCCGGCGTGGTCGAGCAGGTGTGGCGGCTCGGCCGGGAGGCCGGCCTGGTCGACGTGCAGCCGATCGGCGCGGTCACCGTCGGGCTGGCCGGCGAGCGCCTGGCCGAGCTGGGCGCGATGGCCGACTCCGCCGCCGGGGTGCGGATCTTCTCCGACGACGGGCACTGCGTGGCCGACCCGCGGCTGATGCGCCGGGCCCTGGAGTACGTCAAGGCGTTCGACGGCGTGATCGCCCAGCACGCCGAGGAGCCCCGGCTCACCGAGGGCGCGCAGATGCACGAGGGCGAGGTGTCCACCCGCCTCGGCCTGACCGGCTGGCCGGCCGTCGCCGAGGAGGCGATCATCGCCCGGGACGTGCTGCTGGCCGAGCACGTCGGCAGCCGCCTGCACGTCTGCCACGTCTCCACCGCCGGCAGCGTCGAGGTGCTGCGCCAGGCCAAGGCGCGCGGGGTACGGGTCACCGCCGAGGTCACGCCGCACCACCTGCTGCTGACCGACGCCAAGGCGGAGAGCTACGACCCGGTCTTCAAGGTCAACCCGCCGCTGCGCACCGCCGCCGACATCGCCGCGCTGCGGGAGGCGCTGGCCGAGGGCGTGATCGACATCATCGCCACCGACCACGCCCCGCACGCCGTGGAGGACAAGGAGTGCGAGTGGGCGTACGCCCGGCCGGGCATGCTCGGCCTGGAGACCGCCCTGTCCATCGCGCTCGACGTGTTCGGCCCCCGCTGGGACCTGATCGCCGAGCGGATGTCCCGCACGCCGGCCCGCATCGCCGGGCTGACCGGGCACGGCGTCGACCCGGCGCCCGGCGTGCCGGCCAACCTGACCCTTGTCGACCCCGCCGCCCGCCGCGTCATCGAACCGGCGGAGCTGGCCAGCCGTAGTCGTAACACCCCGTACGCCCGCATGACGCTGCCGGGTCGCATCGTGGCGACCTTCCTGCGCGGCGAGCCGACGGTCCTGGACGGAAAGGCAGTTAAGTGAAGAGACGTCCTGCGATTCTCGTCCTCGAGGACGGGCGCACGTTCCACGGCGAGGCGTACGGCAGCGTCGGGGAGACCTTCGGCGAGGCGGTCTTCAACACCGGCATGACCGGCTACCAGGAGACGCTCACCGACCCCTCGTACCACCGGCAGGTGGTGGTGCAGACCGCGCCGCACATCGGCAACACCGGCGTCAACGGTGAGGACGACGAGTCCGACCGGATCTGGGTGGCCGGGTACGTGGTGCGTGACCCGGCCCGGATCAGCTCCAACTGGCGCGCCGACGGCGGGCTGGAGGACCGGCTCGCCGCCGAGGGCGTCGTCGGCATCAGCGGGGTGGACACCCGGGCGCTGACCCGGCACCTGCGCGAGCGCGGCGCGATGCGGGTCGGCATCTCCAGCGTCGAGGACGACCCGGCCGCGCTGCTGGAGCGGGTGCGCCGTTCGCCGCAGATGGTCGGCGCGAACCTGTCCGACGAGGTGACCACCGCCAAGCCGTACGTGGTCGAGGCGGAAGGCGAGCACCGGTTCACGGTGGCCGCGGTGGACCTGGGCATCAAGCGCAACGTGCCGCGCCGGCTCGCCGCCCGCGGCGTCACCACCCACGTGCTGCCCGCCGGGTCGACGATCGAGGACCTGCTCGCCACCGGCGCGGACGCGGTCTTCTTCTCGCCCGGCCCGGGCGACCCGGCGACCGCCGACGGTCCGGTGGCGCTGGCCCGGGAGGTGCTGGCCCGGCGGATCCCGCTGTTCGGCATCTGCTTCGGCAGCCAGATCCTCGGCCGGGCGCTCGGCTTCGGCACCTACAAGCTGGGGTACGGCCACCGCGGCATCAACCAGCCGGTGCTCGACCGGGCCACCGGCAAGGTCGAGGTGACCAGCCACAACCACGGCTTCGCGGTGCAGGTGCCGGGCGCCGGGGACGGCGCGGTGGTGCCGGATCAGGTGATCCAGACCGAGTTCGGCGGTGTCCAGGTGTCACACGTCTGCCTCAATGACAACGTGGTCGAGGGGCTGCGGGGCATCGACATCCCCGCTTTCACCGTCCAGTACCACCCGGAGGCGGCGGCCGGCCCGCACGACGCGGACTACCTCTTCGACCGTTTCGCAGAGCTGATCGAGGGGCGCAAGAATGCCTAAGCGGACCGACCTCAAGCACGTCCTGGTGATCGGCTCCGGGCCGATCGTGATCGGACAGGCCTGCGAGTTCGACTACTCCGGCACCCAGGCCTGCCGGGTGCTGCGCAGCGAGGGGATCCGGGTCAGCCTGGTCAACTCCAACCCGGCGACGATCATGACGGACCCGGAGTTCGCCGACGCCACGTACGTCGAGCCGATCACCCCGGAGTTCGTCGAGCTGGTCATCGCCAAGGAGCGCCCCGACGCGCTGCTGCCGACGCTCGGCGGGCAGACCGCGCTGAACACCGCCGTCGCGCTGCACGAGGCGGGCGTGCTGGAGAAGTACGGCGTCGAGCTGATCGGCGCGAACATCGAGGCGATCAACCGGGGCGAGGACCGGCAGCTGTTCAAGGAGATCGTCGCGAAGGCCGGCGTACGGCTGGGCCTGGAGGATCCGTCCGCGCTGGTGCCGCGCTCGCGGGTCTGCCACTCGATGGACGAGGTCCGCGAGACGGTCGCCGAGCTGGGCCTGCCGGTGGTCATCCGGCCGTCGTTCACGATGGGCGGCCTCGGTTCCGGCATGGCGCACACCGACGAGGACCTGGAGCGCATCGCCGGTTCGGGCCTCGCGGCCAGCCCGGTGCACGAGGTGCTCATCGAGGAGAGCGTGCTCGGCTGGAAGGAGTACGAGCTCGAACTGATGCGCGACCGCCACGACAACGTGGTGGTGGTCTGCTCGATCGAGAACGTCGACCCGATGGGCGTGCACACCGGCGACAGCGTCACCGTCGCGCCGTCGATGACGCTCACCGACCGGGAGTACCAGCGGCTGCGTGACCTCGGCATCGCGGTGCTGCGCGAGGTCGGGGTGGACACCGGCGGCTGCAACATCCAGTTCGCGGTCAACCCGGCCGACGGCCGGATCGTCGTGATCGAGATGAACCCCCGGGTGTCGCGTTCCTCGGCGCTGGCGTCAAAGGCCACCGGCTTCCCGATCGCGAAGATCGCCGCGAAGCTGGCCATCGGCTACACGCTGGACGAGATCCCGAACGACATCACGCTCAAGACGCCTGCGGCGTTCGAGCCGACGCTCGACTACGTGGTGGTGAAGATCCCCCGGTTCGCGTTCGAGAAGTTCCCCGGCGCCGACCCGGAGCTGACCACCACCATGAAGTCGGTGGGCGAGGCGATGAGCCTGGGCCGCAACTTCACCGAGGCGCTGAACAAGGCGATGCGCTCGATGGAAACCAAGGCGTCGGGTTTCTGGACCACTCCGGACCCGGACGGCGCCACGTTGGAGAACACCCTCGCGGCGCTGCGGACGCCGCACGACGGCCGGCTCTACACCGTCGAGCGGGCGCTGCGCCTGGGCGCGTCGATCGCCGAGGTGTCCGAGGCGTCCGGCGGCATGGACCCGTGGTTCCTGGACCAGATCGCCTCGCTGGTCGAGCTGCGCGCCGAGATCGTGGCCGCGCCGGTGCTCGACGCCGGTCTGCTGCGCCGGGCCAAGCGCGCCGGCCTGTCCGACCGGCAGCTCGCCGCGCTGCGTCCCGAGCTGGCCGCCGAGGACGGCGTCCGCACGCTGCGCCACCGGCTCGGCGTACGGCCGGTCTACAAGACGGTGGACACCTGCGCGGCCGAGTTCGAGGCGACCACGCCGTACCACTACTCGACCTACGACTCGGAGACCGAGGTGGCGCCCTCGGCGCGGCCGAAGGTGCTGATCCTGGGCTCCGGGCCGAACCGGATCGGTCAGGGCATCGAGTTCGACTACTCGTGCGTGCACGCGGTCCAGGCGCTCCGGGCCGTGGACTATGAGACGGTGATGGTCAACTGCAACCCGGAGACCGTCTCCACCGACTACGACACCGCCGACCGGCTCTACTTCGAGCCGCTGACGTTCGAGGACGTGCTGGAGGTCTGGCACGCCGAGGACTCCTCCGGCAAGGCCGCCGGCGGCCCCGGCGTGATCGGGGTGATCGTCCAGCTCGGCGGGCAGACGCCGCTCGGCCTGGCCCAGCGGCTCAAGAACGCCGGGGTGCCGATCGTCGGGACGTCCCCGGAGTCGATCCACCTGGCCGAGGAGCGCGGCGCGTTCGGCGCGGTGCTGTCCCGGGCCGGGCTGCGCGCGCCCGCGCACGGCATGGCCACCTCGTACGACGAGGCGAAGGCGATCGCCGACGAGATCGGGTACCCGGTGCTGGTCCGTCCCTCGTACGTGCTCGGCGGGCGCGGCATGGAGATCGTGTACGACGACGCCACGCTGCGCGACTACATCGGCCGGGCCACCGCCATCTCGCCGGACCGCCCGGTGCTGGTGGACCGGTTCCTGGACGACGCCATCGAGATCGACGTGGACGCGCTCGTGGACGCCGACGGCGACGTCTACCTGGGCGGCGTGATGGAGCACATCGAGGAGGCCGGCATCCACTCCGGCGACTCGTCCTGCGCGCTGCCGCCGATCACCCTGGCCGGCTCGCACCTGGCCCAGGTGCGCCGTTACACCGAGGAGATCGCCCGCGGCGTCGGGGTGCGCGGCCTGCTCAACGTCCAGTACGCGCTGCAGGGCGACATGCTCTACGTGCTGGAGGCCAACCCGCGTGCCTCCCGTACCGTGCCGTTCGTCTCGAAGGCCACGGCGGTGCCGCTGGCCAAGGCGGCGGCCCGGATCGCCCTCGGCGCCACCATCGCGCAGCTGCGCGCCGAGGGGATGCTGCCGCCCACCGGCGACGGCGGCACCATGCCGGCCGACGCGCCGATCGCGGTCAAGGAGGCGGTGCTGCCGTTCAAGCGGTTCCGCACCCCCTCCGGCAAGGGCATCGACGTGCTGCTCGGCCCGGAGATGAAGTCCACCGGCGAGGTGATGGGCATCGACACCGGCTTCGGGCAGGCGTTCGCCAAGTCGCAGGCTGCCGCGTACGGGTCGCTGCCCACCGCCGGGAAGATCTTCGTCTCGGTCGCCAACCGGGACAAGCGCGGCATGATCTTCCCGATCAAGCGCCTGGCCGACCTGGGCTTCGAGATCGTGGCCACCACCGGCACGGCCGAGGTGCTGCGCCGGCACGGCATCGCCTGCGAGCAGATCCGCAAGCACTACGAGTCGGGTGAGGGTGCGGACGCGGTCTCGCTGATCCTCGGCGGGGACGTGGCGCTGGTGGTGAACACGCCGCAGGGCTCCGGCGCGAGCGCCCGCTCCGACGGGTACGAGATCCGCAGCGCCGCGGTGAGCGTCGACATCCCCTGCGTCACCACGGTCCCCGGCGCCGCAGCCGCGGTAATGGGCATCGAGGCCCGAATCCGGGGCGACCTGAAGGTCCGCCCCCTGCAGGACCTGCACGCCGCCCTCCGGGCGGGCGAGTGACCCCGCGCCTGACCGCGCCGATCATGAGGTTGGCGGCGATGTGGATCTCCAAATCCGCCGTCAACCTCATGATCAACGGGGAGAGCGGGCGGGGGGCCGGGGCGTGATCTTCGAGAAGGTGGTGCGGCCCCGGCTGTTCTCGCTCGCGGGCGGGGACGCCGAGGGGGCGCACGAGTGGACCCTGGAACGGCTCGCGGCGGTGTCGCGGCAGCCGGCCGTTCTCGCGGCGCTGCGACGGGCGTACTTCCGGTCCGCGCCGCGCACCGTGTTCGGGGTGCGCTTCCCCAACCCGGTCGGGCTGGCCGCCGGGATGGACAAGAACGGACTCGCGTTGCCCGCCTGGCCGGCGCTGGGCTTCGGCTTCGTCGAGGTCGGCACCGTGACCGCGCACGCCCAGCCGGGCAATCCCCGGCCCCGGCTGTTCCGGCTGCGCGACAGCGAAGCGGTGATCAACCGGATGGGCTTCAACAACGCGGGCGCGGCGGCCCTCGCCGACCGGCTGGCGGCGTTGCCGCGCCCGCTCGGCGTACCGCTGGGCATCTCGCTCGGCAAGTCCAAGGTGACCCCGTTGGATCAGGCGGTCGAGGACTATCTCGACTCCTACCGGGCGCTCAAGGGACACGGTGACTACTTCGCCGTGAACGTGTCCTCACCGAACACCCCGGGGCTGCGCTCGCTTCAGGACCGGTCCCACCTGGACGCGCTGCTGGCCGCGCTGGTGGGGGAGAAGCCGGTGCTGGTGAAGATCGCCCCGGACCTCACCGAGCCGGCCGTGGCCGAGCTGCTGGAGGTCTGCCTCGACCGGGGCGCCGCCGGGGTCATCGCCACCAACACCACGCTCGCCCGGGACGGGCTGGCCCCGGCCGACCGGGCGCGCGGCGCGGAGACGGGCGGCCTGTCCGGCCGGCCGCTCACCGTGCGGGCCCGGGAGATGGTCGCCTTCGTGCACCGGGAGACCGGCGGGCGGCTGCCGGTGATCGGCGTCGGCGGCATCCTCGACCCGGACGACGCGACGCGCATGTTCGACGCCGGCGCGTCCCTGGTCCAGCTCTACACCGGCTTCATCTACCGCGGCCCCGCCCTGACGAGAGCCATAACCCGGACCACCCACCCCTGACCCACCCCTCTCTTCCTCGCGATCTTGCACTCGCGGCCCCGGCACACCCCCTCATTCCGGGCGCGGCAGGGGCAGCAACCGCAAGATCGCGGGGGAAGAGAGGGGGCGGCGGGGAGGGGTGAAGGAGGAGACGTGACGCCTGAGGAGATTCTGGACGCGGACCGGCGGCACGTGTGGCATCCGTACGCCGCGATGCCCTCCGCCGGCGCGCCGTACGTCGTGGACAGCGCGCAAGGGGTGCGGCTGCGGCTGGCGGACGGGCGGGAGCTGGTCGACGGCATGTCGTCGTGGTGGGCGGCGATCCACGGCTACCGGCACCCGGCGCTCGACGCCGCGGTGACCGGCCAGCTCGGGCGGATGAGCCACGTGATGTTCGGCGGGCTCACCCACGAGCCGGCGGTACGCCTGGCGCGCACGCTCGTCGAGCTGACCCCGGACGGCCTGGAACACGTCTTCCTGGCCGACTCCGGCTCGGTGAGCGTCGAGGTCGCGGTGAAGATGTGCCTGCAGTACCAGCGGGCGCGGGGACGCCCGCAGCGCCGCCGGCTGGGCACCTGGCGGGGCGGCTACCACGGTGACACGTTCCACCCGATGAGCGTCTGCGACCCGGAGGGCGGCATGCACCACCTCTGGGGCGACGTGCTGCCCCGGCAGGTGTTCGCGCCGGCGCCGCCGTCCGGCTTCGACGCGCCGCCCGACCCGGCGTACGAGGCGGCTCTGGTGGACGCCGTGGAGCGGCACGCCGACGAGCTGGCCGCGGTGATCGTCGAGCCGGTGGTCCAGGGCGCCGGCGGGATGCGGTTCCACCACCCGCACTATCTGCGTGTGCTGCGCGAGGTGACCCGGAAGCACGGCATCCTGCTGGTCTTCGACGAGATCGCCACCGGCTTCGGCCGGACCGGGAGGATGTTCGCCGCCGAGCACGCCGGGGTGGCCCCGGACGTGCTCTGCGTCGGCAAGGCGCTCACCGGCGGGTACCTGACGCTGGCCGCGGCGCTCTGCACGCCCGAGGTGGCACGGGCGATCTCCGCCGACGGGGTGCTGGCGCACGGACCGACGTTCATGGGCAACCCGCTCGCCTGCGCGGTCGCCAACGCCTCCCTGGAGCTTCTGCGGGCCGGGGACTGGGCCGGCCGGGTGGCGGGGATCGCCGAGGGCCTGCGGGCCGGCCTGGCGCCGTTGCGCGGCGCGCCCGGCGTGGCCGACGTACGGGTGCTCGGCGCGATCGGGGTGGTGCAGCTCGACCACGAGGTGGACCTGCCCCGGGCGACCGCCGCCGCGGTGGCGCAGGGGGTGTGGCTGCGCCCGTTCCGGGATCTCGTCTACACCATGCCGCCGTACGTCTGCGACGCCGCGGACGTGGCGCGGATCGCGGCCGGGGTGGCCGCGGCGGTGAAGGCCGGCTGAGCCCGGCCGAGTTCGACAGGGCGCGACGGGAAGGCCGTCGCCGGACACGCCCAGGCGGCCCGGGGCCGCGGGGAGAGGAGAGACGCGATGGAGACGTTCGGCGCCCGATTGCACCGGGCCGTGGCGGAGCGAGGGCCGCTGTGCGTGGGGATCGATCCGCACCCCGGGTTGCTGGCCGGCTGGGGGCTGACCGACGACGTCGACGGACTCGACCGGTTCTGCCGCACCGTGGTGGAGGCGATCGGGGACCGGGTGGCCGTGGTCAAGCCGCAGTCGGCGTTCTTCGAGCGCTTCGGCTCGCGCGGCGTCGGGGTGCTTGAGTCAACTATCCGACAGTTGCGAGATCTGGGAGCGCTCGTTCTGCTTGACGTGAAGCGCGGCGACATCGGCTCGACGGTGGCCGCGTACGCGTCGGCGTACCTCGATCCATCCAGCCCGATGTATGTCGATGCGGTGACCGCGAGCCCCTACCTGGGAGTAGGTTCACTCGCGCCGATGTTCTCCACCGCAGCCGAGCACGGTGGCGGGGTCTTCGTCCTGGCCCTCACCTCGAACCCGGAGGGCGCCTCCGTGCAGCGTGCCGTCGGGGCCGACGGGCGCACCGTCGCGCAGACCGTGATCGACGAGATTTCCCAGCTCAACCGGGGTGCGGAGCCGCTCGGAAGCTTCGGTCTGGTGGTCGGCGCGACGGTCGGCGAGACCGGTCACGACCTCGGCTCGGTGAACGGTCCGCTGCTCGCTCCGGGCCTGGGCGCGCAGGGCGGCACGCCCGCCGGGTTGCGCACCGTCTTCGGCGCCGCGCTGCCGTCGGTGCTCCCGTCGTACTCCCGGGAGGTGCTCGGCGCGGGACCGGACCCGGACGCTCTGCGCGCCGCCGCCGAGCGGGCGCTGGCCGAGTGCCGGAGCGCCCTGGACGCCGTAGGCTGACTGACGGCTCGGTCACTTTCCGTTGATCATCGCGCGCCCACGTTGCCGAAATCTCCGTTGACCGCTAGTTTTCCCCGCGCTGGGAACCACGGACCCCTTTGGTTGCCAGCGACACCACGTTTCACAGATGCGGTGGGGCGCTCCGCCCGCCGTACTAGGGACCTGAGGAGAACTGGTGCCGCTCCCGTCACTGACCCCCGAACAGCGCGCTGCCGCGCTGGAGAAGGCCGCGGAGATCCGCAAGGCCCGCGCTGAGCTGAAGGAGCAGCTCAAGCAGGGCAAGACCACCCTCGCCACCGTCCTCGAGCGGGCCGAGTCCGACGACGTCGTGGGCAAGCTGAAGGTTTCGGCCGTGCTCCAGGCGATGCCGGGCATCGGCAAGATCCGGGCCACCCAGATCATGGAGAAGCTCAAGATCGCGGACAGCCGTCGCCTGCGCGGCCTCGGCGAGCAGCAGCGCAAGGCTCTGCTCGGGGAGTTCGCCGCGAACTGAACGGCCCGCCGTGTAGAAACAAGCGGTGAGCACGGATGACGAGGCGCGCTCGGCGGCTCGGCTCACTGTCCTGTCCGGTCCCTCCGGGGCCGGCCGGAGCAGTGTGGTCGAGGCGGTCCGGGCGCGCCTTGCGTCTGTCTGGGTGCCGGTGGTCGCCACCACCCGGCCGCCGCGCCCCGACGAGCGGGACGGCGTGGACCGCGTCTTCCTCGACGCGCCCGCCTTCGACCAGCTGATCGCCGCCGGGGAACTGCTGGAGTGGTGCCGGATCGGGCCGTACCGCCGGGGGGTGCCCCGGGCCGAGGTACGGGCGCGGCTCGCCGCGGGCCGGCCGGTGCTGCTGCCGCTGGACCTGGGCGGCGCGCTCGCGGTACGGGCGGCGGCGCCCGGCGCCCGGCTGGTGCTGCTCGCGCCGCCGGCGTACCGGGCCGACCCGGACGTCGCGGCCCTCTTCGCCCACGCCGTGGCACACGACCACACCGAGCGCGCCGCGGCGGAGCTGGTAGGATTGCTCGGTTCGTCCTTCCTGGCTCCGGCCCGACCGCCCGCGGGCGGCGCACGAGACGCAGAGGTTTAATTCGTGGGATCCATCGCCACCAACCCCGAGGGCATCACCAACCCGCCGATCGACGAGCTGCTCGAGAAGACCACCTCGAAGTACGCGCTGGTCATCTTCGCCGCCAAGCGCGCCCGTCAGGTCAACGCCTACTACAGCCAGCTCGGTGAGGGCCTGCTGGAGTACGTCGGCCCGCTGGTGGAGACCACCCCGCAGGAGAAGCCGCTCTCCATCGCCATGCGCGAGATCAACGCGGGCCTGCTCACCGCTGAGCCGACCGACCAGCCGTAACCGCGCCCGCGCCGATGCCCGCCGAGATCGTCCTCGGGGTCGGCGGCGGCATCGCCGCCTACAAGGCGTGTGAGCTGCTCCGGCTCTTCACCGAGTCGGGTCACCGGGTCCGGGTGGTGCCGACCGCCTCGGCGCTCCGTTTCGTCGGGGCGCCGACCTGGGCGGCCCTGTCCGGCCAGCCGGTGGCCGACGACGTCTGGTCCGACGTGCACGAGGTGCCGCACGTGCGGCTCGGGCAGCACGCCGACCTGGTCGTGGTCGCCCCGGCCACCGCTGACCTGCTCGCCAAGGCCGCCCACGGCCTCGCCGACGACCTGCTGACCAACACGCTGCTGACCGCGCGCTGCCCGGTGCTGCTGGCGCCGGCCATGCACACCGAGATGTGGGAGCACCCGGCGACCGTGGCGAACGTGGCCACGCTGCGCTCGCGCGGCGTCCGGGTGATCGAGCCGGCCGTGGGGCGGCTCACCGGGCGGGACACCGGCAAGGGCCGGCTGCCCGACCCGGCGGAGATCTTCGCGGTGGCCCGCCGGGCCCTGGCCCGCGGCGTCGAGGCCGAGGCCGACCTGGCCGGCCGGCACGTGGTGGTCACCGCCGGGGGCACCCGCGAGCCGCTGGACCCGGTCCGGTTCCTGGGCAACCGGTCCTCCGGCAAGCAGGGGTACGCGTTCGCCCGCGCCGCTGTGGCCCGGGGCGCCCGGGTGACGCTGGTCGCGGCGAACGTGGCGCTGCCCGACCCGGCCGGGGTGGACCTGGTCCGGGTGGGCACCACCGAGGAGCTGCGCACGGCGACGCTGGCGGCGGCCGCCGACGCGGACGCCGTGGTGATGGCCGCCGCGCCCGCCGACTTCCGCCCGGCCAGCTACGCCACCGGGAAGATCAAGAAGTCGGACGACGGTGTCGCGCCGACCATCGAGCTGGTCACCAACCCGGACATCGCCGCCGAGCTGGGTCGCGTCCGCCGCCCCGGCCAGGTGCTGGTGATCTTCGCCGCGGAGACCGACGACGCGGAGGCCAACGGCCGGGCCAAACTGGCCCGCAAGGGAGCCGACATGATCGTCGTCAACGAGGTCGGCGTGGACAAGGTCTTCGGCGCCGACACCAACGCGGCCACCGTGATCGGCGCCGACGGCGCCGTGCACCGGCTGGCCGAGCAGCCCAAGGAGGCCCTGGCCGACGCCGTCTGGGACCTCGTCTGTCCGCGGTTGCCGTCACGTTCCTGACGGTTGGTCGGCCCGCGTTCAGGGGGTCGCGGCGGAACGAGGATGGCTAAACTGCCGCCGAGCGACCTTTAAAAGTCTTCACATGCTTAGGAGTGCCGTGACACGTCTCTTCACGTCCGAATCGGTCACGGAGGGCCACCCGGACAAGATCGCCGACCAGATCAGTGACGGCATTCTCGACGCGCTGCTCGCCCAGGACCCGCACAGCCGGGTCGCGGTGGAGACGCTGATCACCACCGGTCAGGTGCACGTGGCCGGTGAGGTGACCACGAAGGCGTACGCCGACATCCCCACCATCGTCCGGGAGACCATCCTCGGCATCGGCTACGACTCGTCGAAGAAGGGCTTCGACGGCGCGTCCTGCGGCGTCAGCGTGTCCATCGGCGCCCAGTCGCCGGACATCGCCCAGGGCGTCGACAACGCCTTCGAGCTGCGTACCGGCGGGTCGGAGAGCGCGCTGGACGCGCAGGGCGCCGGTGACCAGGGCATGATGTTCGGCTTCGCCTGCTCCGAGACGCCCGAGCTGATGCCGCTGCCGATCGCGCTGGCGCACCGGCTGGCGCGCCGGCTCGCCACGGTCCGCAAGGACGGCACCATCCCCTACCTGCGGCCGGACGGCAAGACCCAGGTGACCATCGAGTACGACGGGCTGCGCCCGGTCCGGCTCAACACCGTCGTCGTGTCCAGCCAGCACGCGGCCGACATCTCGCTGGAGTCGCTGCTCACCCCGGACATCCGGGACCACGTCATCACCCCGGAGCTGGAGGGCCTCGGCCTGGAGACCGAGGGCTACCGGCTGCTGGTCAACCCGACCGGGCGCTTCGAGATCGGCGGCCCGATGGGTGACGCCGGCCTGACCGGCCGGAAGATCATCGTGGACACCTACGGCGGGTACGCGCGCCACGGCGGCGGCGCGTTCTCCGGCAAGGACCCCTCGAAGGTCGACCGCTCGGCCGCGTACGCGATGCGCTGGGTGGCCAAGAACGTGGTCGCCGCCGGGCTGGCCGAGCGGTGCGAGGCGCAGGTCGCGTACGCGATCGGCAAGGCCCACCCGGTGAGCCTGTTCATCGAGACGTTCGGCACCGAGACGGTGCCGGTCGCCTCGATCGAGAAGGCCGTCGCCGAGGTGTTCGACCTGCGCCCGGCCGCCATCATCCGGGACCTGCACCTGCTCCGCCCGATCTACCAGCAGACCGCCGCGTACGGCCACTTCGGCCGGGAGCTGCCGGACCTGACCTGGGAGGGCACCGACCGGGCCGCCGACCTCAAGTCGGCCGCGGGAGCCTGACCGCCGCCACGCGCCGCGACCGGCGACCCGCGCAGGGGTCGCCGGTCGCGCGCGTCTGCGTGGACGTGCCCCTGCCGCACCTGGACCGCCCGTTCGACTACCTGGTGCCGGAGGCGCTCGACGCCGAGGCGCAACCGGGGGTACGGGTGAAGGTGCGCTTCGCCGGGCAGCTGGTCGACGGCTGGCTGCTGGAGCGCGCCGAGTCCTCCGCGCACCCGAAACTGGCGTACCTGGAGAAGGTCGTCTCGCCGGTGCCGGTGCTCTCCCCGGAGGTGGCCCGGCTGGCCCGCGCGGTCGCCGACCGGTACGCGGGCAGCCTCGCCGACGTGCTGAGGCTGGCGGTGCCGCCCCGGCACGCCCGCGCCGAGAAGGCCGTCACCGCCGACGCGGACGCGCCCGCCGACCCCGACGCGCCCGCGGACGCGGACGCCAGGCCGGGTGGCCGGGCGGAGGTGGACCCGCGCGGCTGGCGGGACTACCCGGCCGGGTCGGCGCTGCTGCGGGCGCTCACCGACGGCCGGCCCGCCCGCGCGGTCTGGTCGGCGCTGCCGGGGGAGGACTGGGCCGACCGGTACGCCGACGCGGTGGCCGCCACCGTGGCCGGTGGCCGGGGCGCAGTGGTCGTGGTGGCCGACGCCCGTGACCTGGACCGGCTCGACGCCGCCCTGACCGCCGTGCTCGGCGCGGGGCGGCACGTGCGCCTCACCGCCGCCGACGGCCCGGCCCGCCGCTACCGGGCGTTCCTGGCGGCCCGACGCGGCGACGTGGCAGTGGTGATCGGCACCCGGGCGGCCATGTTCGCCCCGGTGGAGCGGCTCGGCCTGGTGGCGATCTGGGACGACGGCGACGACCTGCACGCCGAGCCCCGCGCGCCCTACCCGCACGCCCGGGACGTGCTGCTCACCCGGGCGCAGCTCGGCGACGCCGCCGCCCTGGTCGGCGGGTACGCCCGCAGCGCCGAGGCGCAGCTGCTGGTGGAGACGTCCTGGGCCCGGGAGGTGGTGGCCGACCGGGCGGTGGTGCGCGCGCGTACCCCGGCCATGGCGCCCACCGGCGACGACCCGCAACTGGCCCGCGATCCCGGCGCGGCCTCGGCGCGGCTGCCGAGCCTGGCCTGGACCAGCGCCCGGGACGCGCTGCGCGCGGACCTGCCGGTGCTGGTGCAGGTGCCGCGCCGGGGTTACGTGCCGTCGGTGGCCTGCGCCGACTGCCGGACCCCGGCCCGCTGCCCGCACTGCGCCGGGCCGCTCGCGCTGCCCTCGGCGCAGGGCACGCCCGCCTGCCGCTGGTGCGGCCGGGTGGCCGCCGCGTACGCCTGCCCGGACTGCGGTGGGCGGCGGCTGCGCGCCTCGGTCACCGGCGCCCGGCGCACGGCCGAGGAGCTGGGCCGGGCGTTCCCGGGCGTGCCGGTGCGCACCTCGGGGCGGGAGGAGGTGCTCGCCACGGTGCCGGGCGGGGCCGGGCTGGTGATCGCCACGCCGGGCGCCGAGCCGGTGGCCGACGGCGGCTACGGCGCGGTGTTGCTGCTCGACTCGTGGGCGCTGCTGACCCGGGCCGACCTGCGGGCCGGTGAGGAGGCGCTGCGGCGGTGGATGGCCGCCGCCGCGCTGGCCCGGCCCGGTACGGCCGGCGGGCGGGTGGTGGTGGTCGCGGACGGCGCGCTCGCGCCGGTGCAGGCGTTGCTGCGCTGGGACTCCGCCTGGTTCGCCGCCCGCGAGCTGGCCGAGCGGCGCGAGCTGGGCTTCCCCCCGGCGGTGCGGATGGCGAGCGTCACCGGCGTCGCCGAGGCGGTCAGCGACCTGCTGGACGGCGCCCGGCTGCCGGACGGCGCCGAGGTGCTGGGGCCGGTGCCGGCCGACGAGGGCCGGGAGCGGATGCTCGTGCGGGTGCCCCGGTCCCGGGCCGCCGCGCTGGCCGAGGCGCTGCACGCCGCCGCCGGCCAGCGCAGCGCCCGCAAGGCGGCCGATCCGGTACGCCTGCAGGTCGATCCGCTCGTGCTGTTCTGACCGGCCGCCGCCGCGTGACACTGCGCACGCGGTCCCTCGCGCACGGTCGTGAGCTGGGGTTTGCCGCACACCTGGTCCGGCAATTGGGTAGCGGGCGGTGATAGCATCGCCCGTCATGCCCAGCCGCGCGGTTTCCCCGCGCGGGACGCGGCGCGGCGGGTGCCAGAGCACGTCGGGCCGACACTCGATGTCGTCAGTCAGCCGGTGAGCAGGGGTGGACCAGTCGTGACCGTTCGTCAGTCGATCGTCTTCAACGGTGACCTCGGCAGTGGCAAGAGCACCGTGTCCGTCGAGATCGCCAAGCGGCTGGGGCTGCGCCGGGTCAGCGTCGGCGACCTCTACCGCCAGATGGCCCAGGAGCGGGAGATGACCGCTCTGCAGCTCAACCTGCACGCCGAGCTGGACCAGGCGGTCGACGGCTACGTCGACCAGCTCCAGCGCGACATCGCCGCCTCCGGCGAGTCGCTGGTCATGGACTCCCGCCTGGCCTGGCACTTCTTCACCGACGCGCTCAAGGTGCACATGATCACCGAGCCGACCGAGGCGGCCCGGCGCGTGCTGGCCCGCCCGTCCGGCCCGGCCGAGAGCTACACCTCGCTGGAGGAGGCGCGGACCAAGCTGCGCGAGCGCAGCGAGAGCGAGCGGGGCCGGTTCATCGTCCGCTACGGGGTCGACAAGGCCCGCCTGCGCAACTACGACCTGATCTGCGACACCACCCGGGCCAACCCGGAGCAGGTCATCCAGCACGTCATCGACGTCTACGAGGGCCGCCTCGGCGCGGACGTGCTGCGCGCCGGTCAGCCGCTGCTGCTGCTCGACCCGACCCGGGTCTACCCCACCGAGGACGTGTCCGCGCTGCGGGGCCTGTGGGACGCCGACCTCGCCGCCGAGCTGGCCGAGAGCGGTGAGGAGCCGGAGCCGCTGAGCATCGGCTACACCGGCGAGTACTTCTTCGTCGTCGACGGGCACCGGCGGCTCAGCTCGGCGGTGCGCGCCGGCCTGCCGATGGTCCCCGCCCGGCTGGTCGCCGAGGTGGACGAGCCGGTGGTCGGCGGGATGAGCGCCGTCGACTTCTTCACCACGCAGGCCCGGCCGGGGCTGATCCACGACTGGGAGGACGCCCACGGCATCACGCTGCCGCTGCCCGAGCACGCGCTGCTCGACGGCGGCCCGGTGCTGGCCGGGGAGCCGGGCGCGGGCGCCTGACCGCGGTGGACACCGCCGTCTCGCCGTGACGGGTTGACCACCCTCGGGCGGCGCGGAGCATGATGGGGGTCTCCGACGCCTGGGGAGGCGGACCGTGGATCCTGCCGACGCGCTCGCGCTGCTGATGTCCCCCGAGGGTCGTGTCGACCCCTACCCGACGTACGAGCTGCTGCGCGCGCACGGCCCGGTGGTCCAGGCCGGCCCGGTCTTCTTCGTGGTCACCGGGTACGCCGAGGCCGACGCGATCCTGCGCGACGCCCGGTTCGGGGTGCTGGACGACGCGCTGCGCGACCAGTTCATGCCCGGCTGGCGGGAGAGCCCGGCGATTCTGTCGATCTCCCGGTCGATGCTGCGCACCAACCCGCCCGACCACAGCCGGATGCGGCGGCTGGCGGCGGGCGCGTTCACCCCGCGCCGGATCGCCGCCATGCACGACGTGGTGCGGGCGCAGGCCGACGAGCTGGTCGACGCGATGCTCGCCGCCGAGGGGCCGGTCGACTTCATGGCCGGGTTCGCGTACCCGCTGCCGGTCGGGGTGATCTGCGCGCTGCTCGGCGTGCCGGCGGCGGACCGGCCGTTGTTCCGGCGCTGGGCCACCGACCTGACCGGCGTGCTGGAACCGGAGATCACCGAAGAGGAGCTGGCGGTGGCCGACCGGGGCGCGAGCGAGTTGCGCGCCTACTTCACCGAGCTGGTGGCGGCGCGCCGCCGGGCGCCGGCCGACGACCTGACCAGCGCGCTGGTGCAGGCGCACGACGGCGGTGACCGGCTCTCCGGCGACGAGTTGCTGGCCAACCTGATCGTGCTGCTGGTGGCCGGCTTCGAGACCACCACCAACCTGCTCGGCAACGGCCTGGTGGCGCTGCTGGAGCACCCGCGCGCGGCGGCGACGCTGGCCGAGCACCCGGAGTTCGCCCCCGGGTACGTCGACGAGCTGCTGCGCTACGACTCGCCGGTGCAGCTCACGTCCCGGATGAGCACCGCGCCGGCCCGGTACGGCGACGTCGATCTGCCGCCGGAGAGCTGGGTGATCGTGATGCTCGGCGCGGCCAACCGTGATCCGCGCCGCTATCCGGAGCCGGCGCGCTTCGACCCGTGGCGTCCGCAGGTCCACCCGCTGTCCTTCGGCGCCGGGCCGCACTACTGCCTCGGCGCGGCGCTGGCCCGGCTGGAGGCGCAGGTGGCGTTCCCGCTGCTGCTGCGCCGGCTGCCCGGCCTCGCCGTGGCGGGCCGGCCCGAGCGGCGCGTCCGGCTCACGCTTCGTGGTCACGCCACGCTGCCGGTGCGCGTCGGCCGGGAGGCGTCCCCGGTCACCGTTCCCGGTACGCCACCCGGGGCGGCCGGGCCGACTCCGTAGACTGGACGCGCATCGTTCGACCCAGACAAGGAGCCACGCCGAGTGACCGTCCAGCCCATCCGTCTGTTCGGCGATCCGGTGCTGCGCACGCCGGCCGACCCGGTCGTCGACTTCGACGCCGAGCTGCGCAAGCTGATCGCCGACCTGACCGACACGATGCGCGAGCAGAGCGGCGCCGGCCTCGCCGCGCCGCAGCTCGGGGTGGGCCTGCGGGTGTTCACCTTCGACGTCGACGACGTCCTCGGCCACCTGGTCAACCCGGTGCTGGAGTTCCCCGACGAAGAGGAGCAGGACGGCCCGGAGGGCTGCCTGTCCATCCCCGGGCTCTACTTCGACACCAAGCGCCGGCAGAACGTGATCGCCAAGGGCTTCAACGGCTACGGCGACCCGTTGCAGATCGTCGGCACCGGCCTGATGGCCCGCTGCGTGCAGCACGAGACCGACCACCTCGACGGCGTGCTCTTCGTCGACCGGCTCGACCCGGCCGGCCGCAAGGAGGCCATGAAGGCGATCCGGCAGGCCGAGTGGTACGACCAGGCCGCCCCGCCCACGGTCAAGCTCAGCCCGCACGCCGCCGGCAACCCGTTCGGCCTGGGGCGGTGACCCGGATGCGCCTGGTCTTCGCCGGCACGCCGGCCGTCGCCGTACCGGCCCTGGACGCGATCGCCGCCTCCGGGCACGAGCTGCTCGCCGTGGTCACCCGCCCCGACGCCCCGGCCGGGCGCGGCCGGGGGCTGGTCCGCTCGCCCGTCGGGGCGTGGGCCGACGCGCACGGCGTCGAGGTGCTCACCCCGGCCCGCCCGCGCGAGCCGGAGTTCCTCGACCGGCTGCGCGAGCTGGCGCCGGACTGCGTACCGGTGGTCGCCTACGGCGCGCTGGTGCCGCCGGTGGCGCTGGAGATCCCCCGGCACGGCTGGATCAACCTGCACTTCTCGCTGCTGCCCGCCTGGCGCGGCGCCGCGCCGGTCCAGCACGCCGTGCTGCACGGCGACGAGGTGACCGGGGCCAGCGTCTTCGAGCTGGAGGAGGGGCTGGACACCGGCCCGGTCTACGGCACGGTCACCGACGAGATCCGCCCCGCCGACACCTCCGGCGACCTGCTGGAGCGGCTCGCGCACTCCGGCGCCGGGCTGCTGGTCGCGGTGCTCGACGCGATCGGCGCCGGCACCGCCCGCGCCGTGCCGCAGCCGGTCGACGGCGTCTCGCTCGCCCCGAAGCTGACGGTGGAGGACGCCCGGGTCCGCTGGGGCGACCCCGCGTTCGCGGTGGACCGGCGCGTCCGCGCCTGCACGCCCGCGCCCGGCCCGTGGACGACGTTCCGCGACGACCGGGTCAAGCTCGGTCCGGTCACGCCGGTGGCCGACGGCCCGGAGCTGAAGCCGGGGGAGCTGCACGTGACGAAGTCCGGTGTGCTCGTCGGCACCGCCACCACGCCGGTGCGCCTCGGCGAGGTGCGCGCCGCAGGCAAGAAGGCCATGCCCGCCGGCGACTGGGCGCGCGGCGCCCGGGTCACCGCCGGCGAGGTGTTCGCGTGACGGGGCCGTCGCGTCCGGACCGGCCCGTCGAGGGCGAGCGTCAGCGGGGGTACGGCGACCGCCAGCGCGCCGGTGACCGGCGCGGCGAGGAGCGGTTCGGCGACCGGCAGCGTTCCGACCGGCAGCGCTCCGACCGGCCCGGCGGCGACCGGCGCGGCGGGGACCGGTTCGGTGGCGACCGGCGGGGCGGGCGTCCGGCCCGTCCGGCCGTGGACCTGCCCCGGCAGGTCGCCTACGAGGCGATCGCGGCGGTGCACCGCGACGACGCGTACGCCAACCTGGTGCTCCCGGCGATGCTGCGCGAGGCGGGGCTGACCGGCCGGGACGCCGCGTTCGCCACCGAGCTGACCTACGGCACGCTGCGGCACACCGGCACGCTCGACGCGATCGTGACCGACGCGGCCGGGCGGGACGTGCAGCGCATCGACCCGCCGGTGCGCGACGCGCTGCGGCTCGGGGCGTACCAGATCCTGCACATGCGGGTGCCCGCGCACGCCGCGGTGTCGTCCACCGTGGACCTGGTCCGGTCGGTGGGGCCGGGCGCGACCGGGTTCGCCAACGCGGTGCTGCGGGAGATCACCAGCCGGGACGCCGACGCCTGGGTGGCCAAGCTCGCCCCGGCGCAGGAGACCGACCCGGTCGGGCACCTCGCGCTGGCGTACAGCCATCCGCAGTGGATCGTGCGGTCGTTCGCCGAGGCGCTCGGCGGCGACATGGGCGAGACGACCCGGCTGCTCATCGAGGACAACGAGCGCCCGCCGGTGCACCTGTGCGCCCGGCCGGGCCTGGCCGACCCGGTGGCGCTGGCCGACGAGGTGGGCGGCGCGCCCGGCGCGTTCTCGCCGTACGCGGTCTATCTGCCCGGCGGCGCGCCGGGCGACCTGGCGGCGGTGGCCGACGGCCGCGCGCACGTGCAGGACGAGGGCTCCCAGCTGGTGGCGGACGCGCTGGCGGCGGCGCCGCTGGACGGCCCGGACGGCCGGTGGCTGGATCTGTGCGCCGGTCCGGGCGGCAAGTCCGGTCTGCTCGGCGCGCTGGCCGCGACGCGGGGCGCGCGGCTGACGGCGGTCGAGGTGGCCGAGCACCGGGCGCGGCTGGTGGAGCAGGCCACCCGTGGGCTGCCGGTGACCGTGCTGAACACCGACGGGCGCAGCGTGGGCAGCGACCCGAAGCTGCCGGAGGGGCACTTCGACCGGGTGCTCGTCGACGCGCCGTGCACCGGGCTGGGCGCGCTGCGCCGCCGGCCGGAGGCGCGATGGCGTCGCCAGCCGTCGGACCTGCCGCCGCTGACCCGGTTGCAGCGTGAGCTGCTGACCGCCGCGTTGCGGGCGGCCCGGCCGGGTGGCCTGGTCGCGTACGTGACGTGTTCGCCGCACGTGGTGGAGACGCACGTGACGGTGACCGAGGCGGCCCGGCGCTGCGGCCTCGGCGTCGATTTCGTCGACGCGCGGCCGCTGCTGCCGGCCGGCATGCCGGGCCTGGGGGACGGCCCCACGGTGCAGCTGTGGCCGCACCGTCACGGCACCGACGCCATGTTCCTGGCGGTCCTGCGCCGGAACTGACCCACCTCTCGCAGTCGACCAAGGAGTTCGTGTCCGCCGTGCCCGGACACGAACTCCTTGCTCGTCATGCGGAGAAATGGGGAGCGATGGAGCGTGTGCGGCATCCCGGTGGGGGGAGGGGGCCGGTGGGATGTGACAGCCCGTTGACTGTCCGATCGATGCATGTAACTGTTTCGACCACCGGTCCCGGCACCCCGCCCGCCGAACCCCCACGAGGAGTCTCCATGAGACGCAGAACGCCGACCACGAGCCTCGCGCTCGCCCTCGTCGCCACCCTGACGACGGCGAGCCTGGCCGGCACCGCCTCCGCCGCCCCCGCGCCGGCCGCCGCCCCCGCCCCGGCGATCGCCGCGCTCGCCGCGCCGGACGTCTCCCTCAGCAACATCCAGGCCCACCTCACCCAGTTCAACTCCATCGCCACCAGCAACGGCGGCAACCGGCGCGCCGGTTCGGCCGGCTACACCGCGTCGGTCAACTACGTGAAGGGCAAGCTCCAGGCGGCCGGCTACACGGTCACCGAGCAGAACTGCTCCACCTGCACCTACCCGGGCAACAACCTGATCGCCGAGTGGCCGCAGGGCCCGTCGGACCAGGTCGTCATGTTCGGCGCGCATCTGGACGGCGTGGCCGCCGGGCCGGGCATCAACGACAACGCCTCCGGCTCGTCGGTGCTGCTGGAGAACGCGCTGGTGCTGGCCGCGCAGAACCCGACCATGACCAAGCGGGTCCGGTTCGCCTGGTGGAACGGCGAGGAGCAGGGCCTGCAGGGCTCCAAGCACTACGTCAACCAGCTCAGCTCCACCCAGCGCGGCTACATCAAGGGCTACTACAACTTCGACATGGTCGGCTCGCCGAACGGCGGCTACTTCATCAACCGGATCACCTCGGCCACCGCGGCGCCGCTGAAGGCGTACTGGGACTCGTTCGGCATCTCGCCGGAGGAGAACACCGAGGGTCAGGGCCGCTCCGACGACTACTCGTTCGCCAACGCCGGCATCCAGACCTCCGGCTACGCGGCGGGCGCCAGCTACACCAAGACGTCGGCGCAGGCCAGCAAGTGGGGCGGCACCGCCGGCGCGGCGTACGACGGCTGCTACCACCGCTCCTGCGACAACACCAGCAACATCAACACGACCATCCTGAACCGGGCCGCGGACGGCGTCGCGTACACGATCTGGGCGCTCGCGGTCGGCGGCGGCACACCCGCCAACGACTTCTCCGTCTCGGTGAGCCCCACCTCCGGCAGCGTCGCCCGGGGCGGCTCCACCACCGCCACCGTCAGCACCGCCACCACCTCCGGCAGCGCGCAGACCGTGGCGCTGTCCGCCAGTGGCGCCCCGAGCGGCGTGTCGGTGAGCTTCAGCCCGTCCTCGGTCACCTCGGGCGGCTCGTCCACCATGACCGTCAGCGCCTCGTCGACGGCCACCACCGGCACGTTCACGCTCACCGTGACCGGCACCGGCTCGGCCACCCGCACCGCCAGCTACACGATCACCGTGACCGGCGGGAGCGGCGGCTGCACCGGCGGCCAGCTCATCGGCAACAGCAGCTTCGAGTCCGGCACCACGCCGTGGACGGCCAGCTCCGGCGTGATCACCAACAGCTCCAGCCAGGCGGCCCGCACCGGGTCGTACAAGGCGTGGCTGAACGGGTACGGCTCCTCGCGTACCGACACGCTGTCCCAGTCGGTCACGCTGCCGTCCGGGTGCAGCAGCTACACGTTCTCGTTCTGGTTGCACATCGACTCGGCCGAGACGACCAGCTCGACCGCGTACGACAAGCTCACCGTGCAGGTCGGCTCGACCACGCTGGCCACGTACTCGAACCTGAACAAGGCCACCGGCTACACCCAGCGCACCTTCAACCTGGCCGCGTACGCCGGGCAGACGGTCACGCTGAAGTGGACCGGGGTCGAGGACTCGTCGTTGCAGACCAGCTTCGTCGTGGACGACGTGACGCTGCAGGTCGGCTGAGCGGACACGGGCGGGGTGGGCGCCGGCCCGCCCCGCCCGTGGCTCAGGTGATCGGCAGCGCCTTGGCGCCCGCGCCCTTCACCGAGCGGGTCAGCGTCCGGTCGGAGACCCAGAGGAAGCACTGCACGCCCCGGTCGCCGTCGCGCCACTGCTCCGCGTACGGGTGGTAGATGATGGTGCCGGCCCGGTACTGCATGTTGCCGTCGTCGGGCAGCTTCGCGTACTTGGCGATCAGCCCGCGGCACGCCTTGTGCGTACGCAGCGGGGTGCGCTCGAACTCGGCGTAGCTGATGTCCGGAGCCTGGTAGACGCCGACGAACTCGGCGTGGTGCTTCGCGGTGCAGGCCACCGGCCGCATCTCCTGCACGTCGTCCTTGCTCATCTTCGGGTTGAAGCAGCCCAGCGCCAGCTTCGAGCCGGGCTTCAGCGCGCCCCGCAGGCTGCCGGTGCGCTCGGCCACGTCGCCCTGGTCCAGGTCGGTCACCTCGGCGACGTCGCAGCGGTACCAGCGGGCCCCGCCGGACCAGGCGAGCGCCGAGGGGAAGACCACCGACAGCCGCAGCCGCCCGGAGCGCCAGTCCCCGCCGAGGGCCTGGGTGACCTGGCGGGCGCAGTCGCCGTGCGCGGCGCGCATACCGGCCGAGCCGGTGCGCGGCGGGGCGGAGCGCTCCGCCTCCGGGCCGCTCATCGTGCCGACGTGCAGCGTCTCGGCGCGGTGGGTGGCGGCGCAGTCGACCGGCTGGTAGCCGCTGAGGTAGCCGACGTCGGCGACGGTGGGGTGACAGGCCCCGGTGCTCGGCACGAAGCCGACCGGCGCGGCGAACGCGGGCCAGTCGTCGGTCAGGTCGCGGTCCACTCCGGCCGGCGCGGCGCAGCCGCCGAGCGCCAGCGCCGCCACCGTTGACACGGTGACCGCCACCCACAAACGCCGCATCGCGACCGACCTCCCCGTGCGTCCGGAGCCGACCGGCCCCCCGGTACGCCTCGGCGGTGCAGCATACGGCAGCCGATCAGGTCACCGGGAGCCCCTCGGGACCGGCGCCGCGCACCGATCGGTTGAGCTTGCGGTCGTCGCTCCACAGGAAACAGCGCACCCCCCGGTCGCCCTCCTCCCACTCCCGCTGCGACGGTGGGTAGTAGATGGACCCGGCCCGGTACGGCAGTTCGGCGTTGTCCGGCACCTCGGCGAACTGGGCGATCAGCGTCATGCAGCGCCGGTGCGTGGTGGGCGCGCCCTTGGTGAACTCCGCCCAGCTCATGTCGCGTTCCTCGTACACGCCGACGAACTCTGCGCGGTGCGGCTCGGTGCAGAGCACCGGGGCCATGTAGTTGAGGTTCTTGCCGATCAGCTTCGGGTCGAAGCACCTGTGCACGAGCGGGTTGTCGCCGACCAGCGCGCCGCGCAGGCTGCCGACCCGGTTGATCGGACGGGTGTTGTCGATGCTGTCGGTCTCGGCCAGGTCGCAGCGGAACCAGCGCGCGCCGGCGCCCCAGGCGGCCACAGTCGGCAGCGCGATGTTCAGCGTGAGCCGGGCGGCGTGCCAGTCCCCGCCGATCATCTCCCGGGCGCTCCGGTCGCACTCGGCGCGCGCGGTCCGCAGCGCGGGGGTGCCCGGCTCGGGGCGGTCGCCGAGCGTCTCCGGCCCGGTGAACGTGCCGACGTGCACCGTCTCGGCCAGGTGGCTGCCCGCGCAGTCGACGGTCTCGTACGTGGCGGCGGCCACCACCGTGGTGAGCCGGGGCAGGCACGCGTCTGTCGCCGGTACGAACAGCCGCGGCGCCGGCAGCGCCGCCCAGTCGTCGATCAGGTCGCCATCGGCCCGGTGTGTCTGAGCGCAGCCGGCGAGCACCGCAGTCGCGGCGCCGGCCAGCGCGAGCACGTGGAGCCACCGTCGCATCGTCCGCCCCTTCCGGGAGAGATGGCAGCCGGTCGCCATAGGCCCGACCGGCGTCCCCCGCGCCCGGGCGTGCAGCATACGTGACCGTCCCTGTAGGAGTTTCGTCATCTTTCAATCGATCGGCTAGTCACCGACGACTATTCGTGCCGTTTTCCGCTCCGGACGGCCCGATGGTGCACCACGGGTGACGGAAGGCTCACCACCTGTCGCTCCGGGAGCCGTGCCGCGACCTCCGGATCACCGCGTTCGTACACTGGCCCGGTGACCGTACCGCCGCCGATCGTCGCGCCGAGCATCCTGGCCGCCGATTTCGCCCGCCTCGCCGACGAGGTCCGTGCCGTGGAGCCCGCCGCCGACTGGCTGCACGTCGACGTCATGGACAACCACTTCGTGCCCAACCTGACCATCGGGCTGCCGGTGGTGCAGAGCCTGCGCGCCGTGACCGAGATCCCGTTCGACGTGCATCTGATGATCACCGATCCGCGCCGCTGGGCGCCCGGGTACGCCGACGCCGGGGCGTACAACGTCACGTTCCACGCCGAGGCGTGCGACGACCCGGTGGCGCTGGCCAAGGATCTGCGCTCGGCCGGGGCGAAGGCGGGCCTGGCGATCGACCGGGACACCCCGATCGAGCCGTACCTGGAGCTGCTGCCGAGCTTCGACACGCTGCTGATCATGACGATCAAGGCCGGTTTCGGCGGCCAGCGGTTCCTGCCGCAGCTGCTGGACAAGGTGCGCGCCGCCCGCCGGCACGTCGACAGCGGCCACCTGGAGCTGCGCATCGAGGTCGACGGCGGCATCGCCGCGGACACCATCGAGCAGGCCGCCGCGGCCGGGGCCGACGCGTTCGTCGCGGGCACCGCCGTCTACGGCGCCGACGATCCCGCGGAGGCGGTACGCCGCCTGCGGGGCCTGGCGGAACGTGCGATGACCGGGGCCTGAGATGGACGCGGCCGGCGAGCGCCCCGACGTCATCCTGGTCGTCGACGACGACGAGGACATCGCCCGCTTCGTCGAGTTCAACCTGCGCCTGCACGGTTTCGAGGTGCTGCACGCCAGTGACGGCCAGGAGGCGCTGGAGATCATCGAGCGGCAGCGGCCCGACCTGGCGGTGGTGGACCTGATGATGCCGCGCGTCGACGGCCTGGAGCTGACCCGGCGGCTGCGCGCCGACCCGATGACCTCCGCGCTGCCGGTGATCATGCTGACCGCCAAGGGGATGACCCAGGACAAGGTCAACGGGCTCAGCGTCGGCGCCGACGACTACCTGGTCAAGCCGTTCGACACGCTGGAGCTGGTGGCCCGGGTCAACTCCACGCTGCGGCGCAACAAGGAGTTCCGCGAGGTCTCGCCGCTGACCGGCCTGCCCGGCAACAGCCGGATCCGGCGGGAGATCAGCGACCGGGTCCGCAACGGCGTCGACTACGCCGTGGGCTACATCGACATCGACCGGTTCAAGAGCGTCAACGACCGGTACGGCTTCGTGCGCGGCGACGAGTTCATCTCGGCGCTGGCCCGCAGCCTGCACCGGGCGGTGGTGTCGATCGGGCTGCCGCCGGCGTTCCTCGGGCACGTCGGCGGCGACGACTTCGTGATCGTCTGCGCGCCCAGCCAGGTCCGGCCGCTGACCAGCCGGGCCGTTGTCGACTTCGAGAAGGCCGCGGACGCGCTCTACGACGCCACCGACCGGGAACGCGGCTTCGTCGAGCTGAAGGACCGGCGCGGCAACATCCGCCGCGCCGCGCTCGTCACGCTCTCCATCGGGGTGTCGCTGTCCGATTCCGGCAAGCGGTTCACCGACCCGCTGGAGGCCATCGCGGTGGCCTCGGAGATGAAGACGGTGGCCAAGAGCCAGCCCGGCTCGTACGTGGCGGTGGACCGCCGGCGCGGCGTCACCTGAGCGCTCCTGTGAGGTAGCTCGCCTCTGTGGCGCGCACCCGGCCGGAACGTGTAAGACTTCCCGTATACCCACCACGCGCTGGCGGGGCTCGGTGAAATTCCGAACCGGCGGTGATCCACGGTCCGACCGTGGTAAGCCCGCGACCCGGACGGCTTCGGCCGGACGGTGGACCTGGTGAGAATCCGGGGCCGACGGTTGGGGTGCGGCTCGTCCGCCCCCAGACAGTCCGGATGGGAGACAGCGCGCGGAACGGGGGAGGCCCCTGCCGGCCGCTGAGCACCCTCAGCCGCCGCGTGGGCTCCCTGGGGTCGGCGACGCCGTCCCCGGGTTCTCCGCCGCCGCGTGTCCGCGGCTTTGTGGCCGCTGCTCCCGAACCCGCCCGCGCGCGACCGGCGAGCGGGAGGACAGACGGCCATGGCGAGCGTCTCCGTCGACGAGGCGATGCGTCGTGCCATCGAACTGGCCGCGCGCGGCCTCGGCGCCACCAGCCCCAACCCGGTCGTCGGCTGCGTGCTGCTCGACACCGACGGCGAGGTCGTCGGCGAGGGCTTCCACGCCTACGCCGGCGGCCCGCACGCCGAGATCGTCGCGCTGGCCCAGGCCGGCGCCCGCGCCCGCGGCGGCACCGCTGTGGTCACCCTGGAGCCCTGCGACCACACCGGCCGCACCGGCCCCTGCAGCCACGCGCTCATCGCCGCCGGGGTGGCCCGCGTCGTGGTCGCCGTGCCCGACCCCAACCCGGTCGCCTCCGGCGGCGCGGCCACGCTGCGCGCCGCCGGGGTCCAGGTGACCCTCGGGGTACGCGCCCAGGAGGCCGAGGCCGGCAACGTCGCCTGGCTCACCTCGATGCGCCGGGGCTGGCCGTACCTGATCTGGAAGTACGCGGCCACGCTCGACGGGCGTTCGGCCGCCGCCGACGGCACCAGCATGTGGATCACCTCCGAGGCGGCCCGGATCGACGTGCACGCGCTGCGCGGCACCGTCGACGCGGTGCTCGCCGGGGTGGGCACCGTGCTCACCGACGACCCCCGGCTCACCGCCCGCAACCTGCGCGACGGCACCCTGGCCATCCGGCAGCCGCTGCGGGTCGTGGTGGACAGCTCGGGGCGTACCCCGGCCGAGGCCCGGGTCCGCGACGGCGCCGCCCGCACCTGGGTGGCCACCGCCGCGGAGGTCGGCGCCGGGCCGGACGGCCGGGTCGACCTGGCGGCGCTGCTCGCGGAGCTGCACCACCGCGGCGTGCGGGCCGCGCTGCTGGAGGGCGGGCCGACGCTGGCCGGCGCGTTCCTCGCCGCCGGCCTGGTCGACAAGATCGTCGGGTACGTCGCGCCGAAGCTGCTCGGCGCCGGCCCGACCGCGCTGCTCGACGCCGGCGTGAGCACCATCGCCGACGCCATCGATCTGGAGATCACCGACGTTACGCGGGTCGGTCCCGACCTGCGGATCACCGCGCTGCCCCGGAAGAGGGAGGCCTGACATGTTCACCGGCATCGTCGAGGAACTGGGCGAGATCGTCCGGAGCACCGAGACCGGCGACGACTCCGCCCTGGTCGCCATCCGTGGCCCGCTCGTCACCTCGGACGCCCGGCACGGCGACTCCATCGCGGTGAACGGGGTATGCCTGACCGTTGTCGACGTCGACGGCGGGGTGTTCACCGCCGACGTGATGGGCGAGACGCTGCGCCGCACCGCGCTGGGGGCGCTGCGCCCCGGCGACCCGGTCAACCTGGAACGCGCCGCCGCGCTCAACAGCCGCCTCGGCGGGCACCTGGTGCAGGGCCACGTCGACGGCGTCGGCGAGATCGTCGCCCGGGAGCCGGCCGCGCAGTGGGAGACGGTCCGGTTCCGGCTGCCCGACGGGCTGGCCCGGTACGTGGTGGAGAAGGGCTCGATCACCGTCGACGGCGTGTCGCTGACCGTCGCCGAGGCGGGCGACGACTGGTTCTCGGTCGGCCTGATCCCCACCACGCTCAAGCTCACCGTGCTCGGCACGAAGCAGGTCGGCGACCCGGTCAACCTGGAGGTCGACGTGCTGGCCAAGTACGTCGAACGGCTGCTCGGCGACCGCGGCGCGGGAAGCGTGCGGTGATGGGCCCGCTCGGCTGGCTGCTCGACGCCCAGGTGCACGTGGCCGGCTCGCCGGTGCTGGTCCGGGAGATCGTCGGCAACGGCTTCGGGCTCGCCTCGGCGCTGCTCGGGCTGCGCCGGGTGGTGTGGGCCTGGCCGGTCGGCATGATCGGCAACGCGCTGCTGCTCACCGTGTTCCTCGGCGGCGTCTTCGTCACCCCGCAGGCGCACGACCTCTACGGCCAGGCCGGCCGGCAGGTCTTCTTCTTCGCCGTCAGCGTGTACGGCTGGTGGCGCTGGTCGCGCAACCGGCGTGCCGGTGGCGGGGACGAGCCGGCCGTGGTGCCGCGCTGGGCCACCTGGCCGGAGCGGCTCGGCCTGCTCGTGGCCGCCGTCGTCGGCACCGCCGCCGCGTACCCGGTGCTCGCCGCGCTCGGCTCGTGGGGGCCGCTGCCTGATGCCTGGATCCTGGTCGGCAGCCTGCTCGCCACGTACGGCATGGCCCGCGGCTGGGTCGAGTTCTGGCTGATCTGGATCGCCGTCGACGCGGTCGGCGTACCGCTGCTGCTGCGCGGCGGCTTCTACCCGTCGGCCGCCATGTACCTGGTCTACGGCGCGTTCTGCGCGGCCGGCCTGTACAGCTGGTGGCGCACCTCCCGGGCCGTCGCGACCGCGCCCGCCCCGATCCCGGCGACGTACTCGGAGGCAGTGGCATGACCACTTTCGGTTCGATCGAGCAGGCGGTGGCGGACATCGCCGCCGGGCGCCCCGTGGTCGTGGTCGACGACGAGGACCGCGAGAACGAGGGCGACCTGATCTTCGCGGCCGAGCTGGCCACCCCGGAGCTGGTCGCGTTCATGGTCCGCTACACCTCCGGCTACATCTGCGTGCCGCTGACCGAGGACGAGTGCGACCGGCTGGACCTGCCGCCGATGCACCACACCAACCAGGACCGGCGCGGCACCGCGTACACCGTGACGGTGGACGCCCGGGAGGGCGTCAGCACCGGCATCTCGGCCGCCGACCGGTCGCACACCATCCGGCTGCTCGCCGACGCCGCCACCGACCCGACCGACCTGGCCCGGCCCGGCCACGTGGTGCCGCTGCGCGCCCGCGCCGGCGGGGTGCTGCGCCGACCCGGGCACACCGAGGCGGCGGTGGACCTGACCCGGATGGCCGGGCTGCGCCCGGCCGGGGTGCTGTGCGAGCTGGTGAACGACGACGGCACCATGATGCGCCTGCCGGACCTGGAGAAGTTCTGCGCCGAGCACGGCCTGACGCTGGTCACCATCGCGGACCTGATCGCCTACCGGCGGCGTACCGAGAAGCAGGTCGAGCTGGCCGCCGAGGCCCGGATGCCCACCCCGTACGGCGTGTTCAAGGCGCTCGGCTACCGCGCCGAGCACGACCCGGCCGA
Organism: Micromonospora sp. NBRC 110037; assembly: GCF_001652995.1. Classification (NCBI taxonomy): domain Bacteria; kingdom Bacillati; phylum Actinomycetota; class Actinomycetes; order Micromonosporales; family Micromonosporaceae; genus Micromonospora; species Micromonospora sp. NBRC 110037. The sequence continues at coordinate 40,075 of NZ_BBVA01000011.1, read as the reverse complement.
GCACGTCGCGCTGGTCATGGGCGAGCTCGGCGAGGGGCGGGACGTGCTGGTGCGGGTGCACTCCGAGTGCCTCACCGGCGACGTGTTCGGCTCGCTGCGCTGCGACTGCGGGCCGCAGTTGCAGGCCGCGCTGGCCCGGGTCGCGGCCGAGGGCCGCGGCGTGGTCCTCTACGTGCGCGGGCACGAGGGCCGGGGCATCGGCCTGCTGCACAAGCTGCAGGCGTACCAGCTCCAGGACCAGGGCCGCGACACCGTGGACGCGAACCTCGACCTGGGCCTGCCGGCCGATGCCCGCGACTACGGCACCGGCGCGCAGATCCTCTACGACCTGGGCGTCCGCTCGATGCGGCTGCTGACGAACAACCCGGCCAAGCGGGCCGGGCTGGAGGGGTACGGGCTCACCGTGACCGGCCGGGAGGGGCTGCCCGTGCGGTCCAACCCGGAGAACGTGCGCTACCTGCGCACCAAGCGGGACCGGATGGGTCACCTGCTGGACGGACTGGACGAGGTGACCGAGGCGCCGATGGGCCGCCCGGTCGCCGGTGACGAGATCGGAGCGTAGGGCGATGGCGGGTTTCGGGGAGCCGGGCGTGAGCGCGGTGGACGCCGCCGGCATGACTGTCGGCGTGGTGGCCGCCCGCTGGCACGGCGAGCTGACCGACCACATGACCGAGCGGGCGGTGGCCGCCGCGCAGGCGTGCGGGGCGCGGGCCGTGGTGGCCCGGGTGGCAGGCTCGGTGGAGCTGCCGGTGGTGGCCCAGGCGATGGCCCGCCGCTTCGACGTGGTGGTCGCGCTCGGCGTCGTGGTACGCGGCGCGACGGCGCACTTCGACTACGTCTGCCAGTCGGTCACCGAGGGCCTGACCCGGGTGGCGCTGGACGAGGGCAAGCCGGTGGCGCACGGGGTGCTGACGGTGGACACCGTCGAGCAGGCCCGGGACCGGGCCGGGCTGCCCGGCTCGGCCGAGGACAAGGGCTGGTCGGCGACGGTGGCCGCGCTGGACGCCGCCCTCGCGATTCGCGGCCTGGACGCCCAGTCCGCCCACCGCGTCGGCTTCGCCTGACCCACCCGGCCCGTCACCAGCAGCGGCTGGAAGAATCGCCTTCCGTGAAGACGTTCGAGGAGTTGTTCGCCGAGCTGCAGGCCAAGGCCGCCGCCGGCACCCCGGGCTCGGGCACGGTCGACGCGCTCGCGAAGGGCGTGCACTTCATCGGCAAGAAGGTCGTCGAGGAGGCGGCCGAGTCGTGGATGGCCGCCGAGCACGAGGGCCCGGAGCGGGCCGCCGAGGAGATCTCCCAGCTGCTCTACCAGGCGCAGGTGCTGATGCTCGCGACCGGTCTGGAACTGAAGGACGTCTACCGACATCTGTGAGTGCCCGTCCGCTGATCATCCGATCGAACGAAGGAGCACTCCCATGCTGCGTGTCGCAGTACCCAACAAGGGCGCCCTGGCCGAGAAGGCGGCCCAGATGCTGCGCGAGGCGGGCTACCGCCAGCGCACCGACCCGAAGGACCTGGTCTGCCGGGACGAGCCCAACGACATCGAGTTCTTCTACCTGCGCCCCAAGGACATCGCCACCTACGTCGGCTCCGGTGACCTCGACGTCGGCATCACCGGGCGGGACCTGCTGATCGACTCCGGCGCTCCGGCCGAGGAGGTGGTGGACCTCGCCTTCGCCCAGGCCACCTTCCGGTTCGCCGCCCGCCCGCAGGACGTGGACGACGTCCGGGATCTGGGCGGGCACCGGATCGCCACCGCGTACCCGGGTCTGGTCGAGCGGCACCTGGCCGAGCTGGGCGTCAAGGCCGACGTGATCCGCCTGGACGGCGCGGTGGAGAACGCCATCCGCCTCGGCGTGGCCGACGTGGTCGCCGACGTGGTGGAGACCGGCGCGACGCTGCGCCAGGCCGGCCTGGTGGTGTTCGGCGAGCCGCTGCTGCGTTCCTCGGCGGTGCTGGTCCGCCGCGCCGGCACGCCCGGCGGCACCCAGCACGAGCAGCTGCTGCGCCGGCTGCACGGCGTCCTGGTCGCCCGGCGCTACGTGATGCTCGCCTACGACGTACCGGCCGGCCTGCTCGACCGGGCCAGCTCGCTGACCCCCGGCATCGAGTCGCCGACGGTCTCGCCGCTGCACCGGGAGGGCTGGGTCGCGGTGCAGGCGATGGTGCTCCGCGACGACGTGCACCGGATCATGGACGAGCTGTACGAGCTGGGCGCCCGCGCGATCCTGGTCACCAACATCCACGCCTGCCGCCTGTGAGGCCGCTGCCGCTCCCGGCCGCGCTCGCGGTGGTCGTGGCCGGTGGCGTGGCCTCCGCCGCCCAGGGCGTGGTCAACGCCGAGATGGGGGAGCGGACCGGCGCCCCGGTCCTCGGCGCGGTCGTCAACAACCTCGGCGGCTGCCTGCTGGTGCTGGCCGGGATCGTGGCGTTGCCGTCGATGCGCGCCGGGCTGGCCGCGTTGCGCCGCTCCGGCCTGCCCTGGTGGACCTACCTGGGCGGGGTGGGCGGTGCAGTGATCGTGCTGGTCGCGCCGGTGGTGGTGCCCGTGCTCGGGGTGGCGGTGTTCACCATCGCCCAGGTGGCCGGCGGCAGCCTCGGCGGCCTGGCGGTGGACCGGGCCGGGCTGGCCGCGACCGGGCGGATGCCGCTCACCGTGCCCCGCGTCGGCGGGGCGGTGCTCGGCGTCGGCGCGGTCGCGCTCGCCCAGCTCGGCCGCCCGGTCGGCGAACTGGCGGTCGGGCTGGTGCTGCTCTGCGTCCTGGGCGGGCTGGCGGTGGCGACGCAGTCCGCGCTCAACGGCCGGGTCGCCGCCACCGTGGGCCCGGCCGCCGGGCTCGCCGTCAACTTCGCGGTCAGCACCGTGGTGATCGGCGCGGTGGCGGCGCTGACCGGCGCGCTCACGAGCCAGCCCCGCTGGCCCGGCCAGTGGTGGCTCTACGTCGGCGGCCTGCTCGGCGTCGGCATCGTGCTCTCCCTGCTGGTCGGCGTACGCGCCGCCGGGGTGCTGCGCACCGGCCTGGCGCTGGTGGCCGGGCAGCTCGGCGGCGCGCTGCTGCTGGACCTGGTCCTGCCCGGCGGGCCCGGCGTGCGGCTGCCGGTGCTGGCCGGCGCCCTGCTCACGCTGCTCGCCGTGGTGGTCACCAGCCTGCGCCGGCGCGGCCCGGACCGTGTGGCGGCCGAAGATGCGCGCGAACCGGATGGCAGACTGGTCGGGTGAGCGATTCCGTGGTGACCGTGCGACCCCGCCGCGTCCGGGTCGTGTGCTGGGTGTCGGCCGTCACGCTGTTCGTCGTGTTCAGCCTCGTCGCGACGTCGCTGACCGGCGCCACCGGCAACGGCTACGGCACGTTCCAGCGCGGCGACCAGTTCGCCATGATCGGCCTGGGCGTGTTCGGTGCGCTCGGCTTCCTGCTGTTCACCCGCCCGCGCGTGGTCGCCGACGCCAAGGGCGTCCGGGTGCGCAACGTGTTCAGCTCGTACGAGCTGCCGTGGGAGGTGATCCGCGGGGTCCGGTTCGACCGGGGTGCCCCGTGGGCCAGCCTGGAGCTGCACGACGACGACCTGCTCCCGATGGTCGCGTTGCAGGCCGCCGACAAGGAGAGCGCGGTCGAGGCGGTCCGCGCGTTGCGCCGGCTGCACCAGGCGCACCTGGCGGCGCTGTCCGCCGGCCAGTCGGCACCCCGCTGACCAGCGAGCCCGGTTTGGGCGGGCCTGGGCCGAGGGTGTAGTGTTGCGGAGTCGACCAGACTGCCCCCGTCCCTGACGCGCGGGCGGTCGTGAAGCGGAGCGCCCGCTCCCACCCGAGTCGCCGCCACGGTGGCCGGGTCCGGTCCCCGGTTTCGGGCACGTCCCGGCGCCGGATGCGCGATCCTGTGATCGTGCCGACCGGTCGAGTGGGCCCTGGCATACGCCGGGGCCTTCTGCTTTCCGGGTCGGCTCCCGCCCGGGAGCCCGCGGAGTCGGCACCGTAGGAGACTCGACTCGAGGAGGCCCCATCAGCGTCGAACCACGCGTGAACGAGCAGATCCGGGCACGTGAGGTCCGACTGGTCGGCCCTGAGGGTGAGCAGGTGGGCATCGTCCCGCTTGAGCGCGCCCTGCAGCTGGCCGCGGACGTCGACCTGGACCTGGTCGAGGTTGCGCCGATGGCGCGCCCGCCGGTGTGCAAGCTCATGGACTTCGGCAAGTTCAAGTACGAGAGCGCACTCAAGGCGCGCGAAGCGCGGCGTAACCAGCAGCAGACCGTCATCAAGGAGATGAAGCTCCGGCCGAAGATCGACCCGCACGACTACGAGACCAAGAAGGGTCACGTGGTGCGGTTCCTCAAGGCCGGCGACAAGGTCAAGGTGACGATCATGTTCCGCGGTCGGGAGCAGAGCCGCCCGGAGCTGGGTTACCGGCTCCTGCGCCGGCTCGAGTCCGAGATCACGGACCTGGGATACGTCGAGGCCGCTCCGAAGCAGGACGGCCGCAACATGATCATGGTTCTCGCTCCGCACCGGGCCGTCAAGGCCTCCGCGGTCGCCGCCACGGCGTCCCGCGGTGGACCGCGCGACCGGGCCGCGGAGGAACCGGCCGCTCCGGCCGGCGAGACCCCGGCGGCCGGCGACACCGCAGCAGCCGGCGAGACCGGTACGACCGCTGAGACCAGCGGCCAGTAACAGGGGAGAAGACGTTCCAATGCCGAAGATGAAGAGCCACACGGGTATGGGCAAGCGGGTCAAGGTGACCGGCAAGGGCAAGATCGTTGCCCAGCAGGCCGGCCTTCGCCACAACCTGGAGAAGAAGCCCAGCACCCAGACCCGTCGGCTGACCGGCACCGTCGAGCTGGCCAAGGCCGACGTCAAGCGCATCAAGAAGCTGCTCGGCCGCTGACGCGAGCCACCTGAACCGAAGAAGGAGTTGAGATGGCACGCGTCAAGCGGGCTGTGAACGCCCAGAAGAAGCGTCGTACCCTGCTGGAGACCGCGAGCGGTTACCGCGGTCAGCGCTCCCGGCTGTACCGCAAGGCCAAGGAGCAGGTGCTGCACTCGATGCAGTACTCCTACCGGGACCGTCGCGACCGCAAGGGCGACTTCCGGCAGCTCTGGATCCAGCGGATCAACGCCGGCGCCCGGGCCAACGGCCTGACCTACAACCGGCTGATCCAGGGCCTGCGCCTGGCCGGCATCGAGGTCGACCGGAAGATCCTGGCCGACATGGCCGTCAACGACGCCGCCTCGTTCGCGGCGATCGTCGAGCTGGCCCGCGCCGCCGTGGCGGCCGAGGGCACCGGTGGCGCCGCGGCTCAGGCCGCCTGACCCACCCCGTACGGCAGATCGAGGCGTCTCCCATGCAGTCACATCCGCAGGGGAGGCGTCTCGACGCCGTTCCCGGACCGTTCACCCCGCGTACCCCCAGGGTCGTGGCGGCCCGCCGGCTGCACCGCCGGCGCGACCGCGACCAGGCCGGCCGGTTCCTGGCCGAGGGGCCGCAGGCGGTCCGGGAGGCGCTGGCCCGCGCCGGCACCGTGGTCGAGCTGTTCGGCACCCCGGCGGCGCTCGACAGGTACGCCGACCTCGCCGCCACGGCCGCCCGGGCCGACGTGCCCGTCTCCGAGGTGACCGACGACGCGCTGGCCGCGCTGGCCGAGACGGTCGCGCCGCAGGGACTGGTGGCGGTGTGCCGGCACCTCGACGTACCCCTGGCGCAGGCCGTGGCGCGCGCACCGCGACTGGTCGCGGTGCTCGCCGGGATCCGCGACCCGGGCAACGCCGGCACCGTGCTGCGCACCGCCGACGCGGCCGGGGCGGGCGCGGTGATCTTCGCTGGCGAGGCGGTCGACCCCTACAACGGCAAATGTGTGCGGGCCTCCGCCGGCAGCCTCTTCCACGTCGACGTGGTGCGCGCCGCCGACCCGCTCGCCGCCGTCGAGGCGCTGCGGGCCGCGGGCCTGAAGATCTTCGCCACCACCGGGTACGGCGACAGCGACCTGGACGACCTCGCCGACGCCGGAATGCTGGCCGCGCCGACAGCGTGGCTGTTCGGATCGGAGGCGCACGGCCTGCCCGAGGAGCTGACCGCCGCCGCCGACGCCCGGGTCCGGGTGCCGCTGCACGGGCGCGCGGAGAGCCTGAACCTGGCTGCGGCTGCCGCCGTCTGCCTGTATTCTTCCGCCAGAGCACTGCGTGTCCCCCGGGGCACGCGAGAGACAGCAGGGGAGTCCGCCTCGTCATGAACGCGCCACGGCGTTCGTTTAGCCAGCCCGCCGGTGTCGGCGGGCGGCGGGCCTGACCCTTCCCCCTGCACGACTCCCCACCGGCGGGCTGCGGCGAAGCCGCGCGTCCGTAGACTCGCCTAGCCACCCGTGAGGGTCGGCGCCGCCGTGAGGGAGTGCCCGTTCACCATGAGCTACCGCAACGATCCGTACGACCCGAAGCAGGTCGCCCTGCTCGACCCGGACGCCCTGGCCGGAGCAGTGGCCGACGCCGAGAAGGCGTTCGCCGACGCCACCGACCCGGACGCGCTCACCGCGCTGCGCCCCGCGCACCTCGGCGACCGGTCGCCGGTGTCGCTGGCGCGCCGGGAGATCGGCGCGCTGCCGCCGGCCGCGAAGGCCGACGCCGGCAAGCGGGTCAACGAGGCCCGCCGGGCGATCGAGTCCGCGTACGCCGCCCGGCAGGAGATCCTGGAGCGCGAGCAGGCCGAGCGGGTGCTGGTCGAGGAGCGGGTCGACGTGACCCTGCCGTACGACCGCCGGCCGCGTGGCGCCCGCCACCCGCTGAGCGTGCTGATGGAGCAGATCAGTGACCTGTTCATCGGCATGGGCTACGAGGTGGCCGAGGGTCCCGAGGTCGAGCTGGAGTGGACCAACTTCGACGCGCTGAACATCCCGGCCGACCACCCGGCGCGCGGCCTGATGGACACGTTCCACATCGCACCCGAGGGCTCGGGCCTGGTGCTGCGCACCCACACGTCGCCGGTGCAGGCGCGCACCATGCTCAGCCGCAAGCCGCCCATCTACGTGGTGGTGCCCGGCCGGGTCTACCGCACCGACGAGCTGGACGCCACCCACGCGCCGGTCTTCCACCAGGTCGAGGGCCTCGTGGTGGACAAGGGCATCACCATGGCGCACCTGCGCGGCACGCTCGACCACTTCGCCCGGGCCATGTTCGGCGAGGGCGCGAAGACCCGCTGGCGGCCGCACTACTTCCCGTTCACCGAGCCGTCGGCGGAGTTCGACGTCTGGTTCCCGGAGCACCGGGACGGTCCGCAGTGGGTCGAGTGGGGCGGCTGCGGCATGGTCAACCCGCGGGTGCTGCGCGCCTGCGGCATTGACCCGGAGGTCTACTCCGGATTCGCGTTCGGCATGGGCATCGACCGGACCGTGATGGTCCGGCACGGCGTCAGCGACATGCGGGACATGGCCGAGGGCGACGTGCGGTTCACCCGCGCGTTCGGCGCCTGAGCTACGGGAACGGTGGTTTAACAGTCATGCGAGTTTCTGTCAGTTGGCTGCGCGAGTACGTCGACCTGCCGGCCGACCTGCCCACCGGCGACCTGGAGCAGGCGCTGGTCGACCTCGGCATCGAGGTCGAGTCCGTGGTGGACCTGCGCGAGTCCGTCACCGGCCCGCTGGTCGTCGGCGAGGTCCTGGAGATCGAGGAGCTGACCGGCTTCAAGAAGCCGATCCGCTTCTGCCGGGTCGACGTCGGCGCCGCGAACGGCACCGGCGAGCCGCAGGAGATCGTCTGCGGGGCGCGCAACTTCGCCCAGGGCGACAAGGTCGTGGTGATCCTCCCCGGCGGAGTGCTGCCCGGCGGGTTCGCGATCGGCGCGCGCAAGACGTACGGGCGCAACTCCCACGGCATGATCTGCTCGGCCCAGGAGCTGGGACTGGGCGACGACCACTCGGGCATCGTCGTGCTGCCCGAGGACGTCAAGGCCCAGCCCGGCGACGACGCCCGGCCCGTCGTCGGCCTGGACGACGTCGTGGTCGAGATGGAGATCACCCCGGACCGCGGGTACGCGCTGAGCGTGCGCGGCATCGCCCGGGAGCTGTCGCACGCGCTCGGCGTGCCGTTCCGCGACCCGGCCGACGCGCCAGCGCCCGGCGCGACCGCCGAGCCCGCGTACCCGGTGGAGGTCCGTGACCCGGTCGGCTGCGACCGGTTCGCGGCGCGGATGGTGCGCGGCGTCGACCCGACCGTGGAGACGCCGGGCTGGATGCGGCAGCGGCTCACCGTGGCCGGCGTGCGCAGCATCTCGCTCGCGGTCGACATCACCAACTACCTGATGCTCGAACTCGGCCAGCCGATGCACGCCTTCGACGCGGACCGGATCGCCGGGCCGCTCGTGGTGCGCCGCGCCGAGGCGGGGGAGAAGCTGACCACGCTGGACGGGGTGAGCCGGACGCTGTCCGCCGAGGACCTGGTGATCTGCGACGACACGGGTCCGATCTCGCTGGCCGCGGTGATGGGCGGTGAGACCAGCGAGGTGCTCGCCTCCACCACGAACGTGCTGTTCGAGGCGGCGCACTGGGATCCGGCGACCGTCGGCCGTACCGCGCGGCGGCACAAGCTGTTCAGCGAGGCGGCGAAGCGGTGGGAGCGGGGCGTCGACCCGGCGCTGCCGCTGGTCGCGCTGGACAAGGCGGTCCGGCTGCTCACCGACCTCGCCGGCGGCACGGCCGGCGACGAGGTGCTCGACATCGACCACGTCGCGCCGCGTACGCCGGTGACGCTGCCGGTGGACCTGCCGTCGCGGCGGGTCGGCGTGTCCTACTCGCCGGACCGCGTGGTGGAGCTGCTGGAGCAGGTCGGTTGCACAGTCACGCGCGGCGCGGACCGGCTCGCCGAGGACCCGGGCACGGCCGGGGTCGGCTCCGGCGAGGGTGAGGTGCTGACCGTGACGCCGCCGAGCTGGCGTCCCGACCTGACCGACCCGGCCGACCTGGTGGAGGAGGTGGTACGCCTCGACGGCTACGACCGGGTGCCGTCGGTGCTGCCCACCGCGCCGCCCGGCCGGGGCCTGACCTGGCAGCAGCAGCGCCGCCGGGCCGTCGCCCGCTCGCTCGCCGAGCGCGGCTACGTCGAGGTGCTGGCGCAGCCGTTCGTCGCGCCGGAACTGGTCGACCAGCTCGGCCTGCCCGCCGACGACCCGCGCCGCCCCGCGGTACGCCTGGCGAACCCGCTGTCGGAGGAGGAGCCGCTGCTGCGCACCACGCTGCTCGGCCCGCTGCTCGGCATCGTCAGGCGCAACGTCGGCCGGGGTCAGCGGGACGTGGCGATCTACGAGATCGGCACCGTCTTCCACCCGCGCCCCGGCGCCGGCGCCCCGCCCGCGATGGGCGTGGACCGGCGGCCCACCGACGAGGAGTTCGCCGCCGCCGACGCGGTGGTACCTGCCCAGCCGCGGCACGTCGCGGTCGCGCTGACCGGCGAGATCGAGCCGGCTGGCTGGTGGGGCGCGGGCCGCGCGGCCGGCTGGGCCGACGCGATCGAGGCGGGCCGGGCCGTGCTCGACGCCGCCGGGATCCCCGCCGACCGGGTGACGGTACGGGCCGGCGAGCGCGCGCCCTGGCACCCGGGCCGCTGCGCCGAACTGGTGGTGGACGACGTGGTCGTCGGCCACGCCGGTGAGCTGCACCCGGCCGTGCTGGCCGCGCTGGAGCTGCCCCGGCGGACCAGCGCCATGGAACTGGACCTGGACGCGCTGCCCGCCGCCCCCCTGGTCGCCGGCCCGACCATCTCCACGTTCCCGCCGGCGCTGATCGACGTGGCGCTCGTGGTGGACGACGCGGTGCCGGCCGCCGAGGTGCGGGCGGCGCTGGTCGAGGGCGCGGGCGCGCTGCTGGAGGACGTCCGCCTGTTCGACGTCTACACCTCCGAGCAGCTCGGCGAGGGGCGCAAGTCGCTGGCGTACAAGCTGACGTTCCGCGCCCCGGACCGGACCCTGGCGGGCGAGGAGGCGGTGGCGGCGCGCGACGCGGCGGTCGCTGTCGCCGCCGAGCGCTTCGGCGCCACCCTGCGCGGCGCCTGAAAGGAGGGGCCCCCTCTTAACGCCTCCGGCAGCGGAGGGGGCCCCTTTTAACACCGCGCGCACGCGAGCCGCCCGTGAACGTCGTCTCATGGCTATGCAGCGCGCCGTATGACCTTGCGATGAGGTCGCCCCGACCGGTACCCTTCTCTGCATAGTCATGCGGAGGTGGGTATGGGCATTCGAACAGTGGTGGCCGGGGCGAGTGGATACGCCGGGGGCGAACTGCTGCGCCTGCTCGCCGGTCACCCCGAGTTCGAGCTGATCGCCGCCACCGCGCACACCCAGGCCGGTCAGCCGGTCACCGCCGTACACCCGCAGCTCGCCGGCCTGGACCTGGTCTTCGCCGCGACCGAACCGGCGACCCTGGCCGACGCGGACCTGGTGTTCCTGGCCCTGCCGCACGGGCAGTCCGCGGCGCTCGCCGCGGCGCTGCCCGATTCGGTCAAGGTGGTCGACCTGGGCGCGGACCACCGGCTGCGTGACGCCGGCGCCTGGTCCCGCTACTACGGCGGGGAGCACGCCGGCGCCTGGACCTACGGGCTGCCCGAGCTGCCCGGCCAGCGGGCCGAGATCGCCGCCGCGTCGCGGGTGGCCAGCACCGGCTGCTACGCGGTGGCGACCACGCTGGCGCTGGCGCCGCTGATCGCGGCCGGCGCGGTACGCCCCGACGACGTGGTGGTGGTCGCCGCCTCCGGCACCTCCGGCGCGGGCCGGGCCGCCAAGACCCACCTGCTCGGCAGCGAGGTGATGGGCGACCTGTCGCCCTACAAGGTGGGCGCGCACCAGCACGTGCCGGAGATCAAGCAGGCCACCGGCGCGACCGGCCTGTCCTTCACCCCGGTGCTCGCGCCGATGCCCCGGGGCATCCTGGCCACCGTCACCGCCGTGCCCACCGGCGACGCCGACCCGCGCGCGGTGCTGGCCGCCGCGTACGCCGACGCGCCGTTCGTGCACGTGCTGCCCGAGGGCGCGTGGCCGCACACCGCCGCCACCGCCGGGTCGAACTCCTGCCACCTCCAGGCGACCGTGGACGTCGACTCGGGGCGGGTGATCGTGGTCAGCGCGATCGACAACCTGGGCAAGGGCGCGGCCGGCCAGGCCGTGCAGAACGCCAACCTGATGGTGGGTCTCCCCGAGACCACCGGTCTGTCCGTGTTTGGAGTGGCCCCGTGAGCGTCACCGTCCCCCGTGGGTTCCGCGCCGCAGGTGTCGCGGCCGGACTGAAGTCTTCCGGCGCGCCCGACGTCGCCCTTGTGATCAACGACGGCCCGGACGCCGGTGTGGCGGGTGTCTTCACCGCCAACCGGGTCAAGGCCGCGCCGGTGCTGTGGAGCCAGCAGGTCGTGCACGGCGGCGTCGTGCGCGCCGTGGTGCTCAACTCCGGCGGCGCGAACGCCTGCACCGGCCCGGCCGGCTTCCAGGACACCCACGCCACCGCCGAGCACACCGCCGCCGCGATCACCGCGGCGAACGCGCGGCTCATCGTCGGCGCGGGCGAGGTCGCTGTGTGCTCGACCGGCCTGATCGGCGAGCGGCTGCCGATGGACAAGCTGCTTCCCGGCGTACGCGACGCGGTGCGCGGCCTGTCCCGCGACGGCGGCCCGGCGGCCGCCGAGGCCATCATGACCACCGACACCCAGCCCAAGACGACAGTGGCGCAGGGTACGGGCTGGACCGTCGGCGGCATGGCCAAGGGTGCGGGCATGCTCGCCCCGGCCATGGCCACGATGCTCTGCGTGCTCACCACCGACGCGGTGGCCGGGCCGGACGCCCTGGACGCCGCGCTGCGCGCCGCCACCCGGATCACGTTCGACCGGATCGACTCCGACGGCTGCATGTCCACGAACGACACGGTGCTGCTGCTGGCAAGCGGCGCGTCCGGGATCGAGCCGACCGCCGAGGAGCTGACCGCCGCGGTCACCGCCGCCTGCCACGACCTGGCCCAGCAGCTCCTGGCCGACGCGGAGGGCGCGACGAAGGAGGTCGCGATCGAGGTGGTCGGCGCGGCCAGCGAGGACGACGCGGTCGAGGTGGGCCGTACGGTGGCCCGCAACAACCTGGTCAAGACCGCGCTGTTCGGCAACGACCCGAACTGGGGCCGCATCCTCGCTGCGGTCGGCACCACCACCGCCGTGTTCGAGCCGGACGGCGTCGACGTCGCGGTCAACGGCATCTGGGTGTGCCGGGGCGGCGCCGCCGCCGAGGACCGCGCCAAGGTGGACCTCACCGGCCGCGGCGTCACCGTCCGGATCGACCTGCACGCCGGCGTCGACACCGCCACCATCTGGACCAACGACCTGTCCCACGCGTACGTACACGAGAACTCGGCCTATTCCACATGAATCTGAGTGCTGACCTCACCCGGGCCCAGGCCAAGGCCGCCACGCTGATCGAGGCGCTGCCCTGGCTGGCCCGCTTCTCCGGCGCCACCGTCGTGGTCAAGTACGGCGGCAACGCCATGGTCGACCCGGAACTGCAGCGGGCGTTCGCCGCCGACATGGTGTTCCTGCGCTACGCCGGCCTGAAGCCGGTGGTGGTGCACGGCGGCGGCCCGCAGATCTCCGCCATGCTCGGCCGGCTGGGCATCGCCAGCGAGTTCCGGGGCGGCCTGCGGGTCACCACCCCGGAGGCGATGGACGTGGTCCGGATGGTCCTGGTCGGCCAGGTCGGCCGGGAACTGGTCGGGCTGATCAACGCGCACGGCCCGTACGCGGTCGGCCTCTCCGGCGAGGACGCCGGGCTGTTCACCGCCGTGCGCCGTCCCGCGTACGTGGGCGGCGAAGCGGTCGACGTGGGCCAGGTTGGTGACGTGGAGTCGGTGAACGTCTCGGCGGTCACCGACCTGATCGCCGCCGGCCGGATCCCGGTCATCTCGACAGTCGCGCCGGACGCCGACGGGGTGCTGCACAACCTCAACGCGGACACCGCCGCCGCCGCGCTCGCGGTGGCGCTGGACGCCCGCAAGCTGGTCGTGCTGACCGACGTGCCCGGCCTGTACGCCGACTGGCCGGACACGTCCAGCCTGGTCAGCGAGATCACCGCGGACGACCTGGCGAAGCTGCTGCCGTCCCTGGAGTCGGGCATGGTCCCGAAGATGGAGGCCTGCCTGCGGGCGGTGCGCGGGGGAGTGCCCGCCGCGCACGTCGTCGACGGCCGGGTCGCCCACTCCACGCTGCTGGAAGTGTTCACGTCGGAGGGCTTCGGAACCATGGTGATCGACTCATGAGCACGCTGGTGCAGCGGTGGAACGCCACCATGATGGACAACTACGGCACGCCGCCGCTGGCGCTCGTCTCCGGCTCCGGCGCCGTCGTGACCGACGAGACGGGCCGGGAGTACGTCGACCTGCTCGGCGGCATCGCCGTCAACGCGCTCGGCCACGCCCACCCGGCGGTGGTGGCCGCCGTCAGCAAGCAGGTCGCGACGCTCGGGCACGTGTCGAACCTGTTCGTCGCCGAGCCGCCGGTGGCGCTGGCCGAGCTGCTGCTGGCGCTGGCCGGCCGCCCCGGCCGGGTGTTCTTCGCCAACTCCGGCGCGGAGGCCAACGAGGCGGCGTTCAAACTGTCCCGGCTCACCGGCCGCCGGCACGTGGTCGCCACCCACGGCGGCTTCCACGGCCGGACCATGGGCGCGCTGGCGCTGACCGGGCAGCCCGCCAAGGCCGACCCGTTCCGCCCGCTACCAGGCGACGTGACGCACGTGCCGTTCGGCGACGCCGACGCGCTGGCCGAGGCGGTCACCGACGACACCGCCATGCTGATCATCGAGCCGATCCAGGGCGAGAACGGCGTGGTCGTCCCGCCGCCCGGCTACCTCGCCGCGGCCCGGCGGATCACCGCCGCGCACGGCGCGCTGCTGGTGCTGGACGAGGTGCAGACCGGCATCGGCCGGACCGGCCACTGGTTCGCCCACCAGGCCGACGGCGTCGAGCCGGACGTGATCACGCTCGCCAAGGGCCTCGGCGGCGGACTGCCGCTGGGCGCCTGCCTGGCCTTCGGCCGGGCCGCCGACCTGCTCACCCCCGGCTCGCACGGCACCACGTTCGGCGGCAATCCGATCAGCTGCGCCGCCGCGCTCGCGGTCGTCTCCACGATCGCGCACGAGGGCCTGCTCGACCACGTCAAGCGCGTCGGCGAGCGGCTGCGGCGCGGCGTCGAGGCGCTCGGCCACCCGCTGGTACGCGAGGTGCGCGGCGCCGGCCTGCTGCTCGGCATCGTGCTCGACCAGCCGGTCTCCGCCGCCGCGGCGGCAGCGCTGCGCGACGCGGGTTTCCTGGTGAACCCGGTGCAGCCGGACGTGATCCGGCTCGCCCCGCCGCTGATCCTCACCGTGGCGCAGGCCGACGCCTTCGTCGCCGCGCTGCCCGCCGCGCTGCCCGCCGCCGCGCCGCACCCTTCCACCGACGCCGCAGCGACCGCCGACGACGCCGCGTCCGACGCCACGACCCCGACGGAGGCTCCCGCATGATCCGCCACTTCCTGCGCGACGACGACCTCACGCCCGCCGAGCAGGCCGCCGTGCTCGACCTCGCCGCCCGGATGAAGACCGACCGGTACGGCCACCAGCCGCTGGCCGGGCCGAAGTCGGTGGCGGTGCTGTTCGACAAGCAGAGCCTGCGGACCCGGATCTCGTTCGACGTGGGCATCGCCGAGCTGGGCGGGCACCCGCTGGTGGTGGACACCCAGGTCACCCACTTCGGCCGCGGCGAGACGCTGGCCGACGCCGGCCGGGTGCTGTCCCGCTACGTCGCCGCGATCGTGCTGCGCACCCACGGCGACGACCGGATCGCCGAGGTCGCCGAGCACGCCACGGTGCCGGTGGTCAACGCGCTCACCGACACGTACCACCCCTGCCAGATGCTGGCCGACCTGCTCACCGTGCGCGAGCGCTTCGGCGGCACCGCCGGGCGGATCCTCGCGTACGTGGGCGACGCGGCGAACAACATGGCCCACTCGTACCTGCTGGCCGGCGCGACCGCCGGGATGCACGTGCGGATCGCCGGCCCGGCCGGGTTTCAGCCGGACCCGGAGATCGTGGCCCGCGCGGAGAAGATCGCCGCCACCACCGGCGGCTCGGTCCAGGTGCTCACCGACCCGGCCGAGGCGGTACGCGGCGCGCACGTCGTCGCCACCGACACCTGGACGTCGATGGGGCAGGAGGCCGACGGGCTGGACCGGATCACGCCGTTCCTGCCGTACCAGGTCAACGCCGCGCTGCTCGGCCACGCCGACGCCGACGTGATCGTGCTGCACTGCCTGCCCGCCCACCGGGGCGAGGAGATCACCGACGAGGCGCTCGACGGCCCGCACAGCGCGGTGTTCGACCAGGCGGAGAATCGTCTGCACGCCCAGAAGGCGCTGCTGACGTTTCTCCTGGAGGAATCCGCATGACCGCTCCGCTGACCCGCGCCGCGCGGCACGCCCGCATCGTCGAGCTGATCCGCGACACCCCGATCCACTCGCAGACCGAGCTGGCCGACCTGCTCGCCGGCGACGGCATCCAGGTCACCCAGGCCACGCTGTCGCGGGACCTGAAGGAACTGGGGGCGGTGACCGCGCGCGGCGGTGACGGGCGGGGCGTCTACCTGATCCCGGAGGACGGGCACCGGCCGCTGCGCGACGCCGAGGGCGCGCCGGCCCGGCTGGTCCGGCTGCTGCGTGAGCTGCTCAACGGCGTCGACTCCAGCGGCAACATCGCGGTGCTGCGCACCCCGCCGGGCGCGGCCCAGTACCTCGCCAGCGCGCTGGACCGGGCCGGCCTCACCGAGATCGTCGGCACCATCGCCGGCGACGACACCATCCTCGTCGTGGCCCGGGAGGCCGACGGCGGGGCGGCGCTGGGCGAGCGGCTCGCCGCCTGGGCCCGCCGGGACGACACAGTCGAAGGGAGCACGACGTGACCGAGCGGGTCGTGCTGGCGTACTCCGGGGGCCTGGACACCTCGGTCGCCATTCCGTACCTGGCCGAGCAGACCGGCGCGGAGATCATCGCGGTGGCGGTCGACGTCGGCCAGGGCGGCGAGGACATGGCCGTGATCCGGCAGCGCGCGCTCGACTGTGGCGCGGTCGAGGCCGAGGTGGTGGACGCGCGCGACGAGTTCGCCGCCGACTACTGCCTGCCGGCCATCCGGGCCAACGCCCTCTACATGGACCGGTACCCGCTGGTGTCCGCGCTGTCCCGGCCGCTGATCGTCAAGCACCTGGTCGCCGCGGCGCGCGCCCACGGCGGCACGATCGTGTCGCACGGCTGCACCGGCAAGGGCAACGACCAGGTCCGCTTCGAGGTCGGCCTGGGCGCGCTCGCGCCCGACCTGAAGGTGATCGCCCCGGCCCGGGACTTCGCCTGGACCCGGGACAAGGCGATCGCGTTCGCCGAGGAGAAGGGGCTGCCGATCGACGTGTCGGCGAAGTCGCCGTACTCGATCGACCAGAACCTGTGGGGCCGCGCGGTGGAGACCGGCTTCCTGGAGGACATCTGGAACGCCCCGGTCGAGGACCTCTACGCGTACACCGAGGACCCGGCGTCGGAACGCGACCCGGACGACGTGGTGCTCACGTTCGACGCCGGCGTCCCGGTCGCGATCGACGGCGAGACGGTCACCCCGTACGAGGCGATCCGGGAGCTGAACCGGCGCGCCGGGGCGCACGGCGTGGGCCGGCTCGACATGGTCGAGGACCGGCTGGTCGGCATCAAGAGCCGCGAGGTGTACGAGGCACCCGGCGCGGTCGCGCTGATCACCGCCCACCAGGAGCTGGAGGCGGTGACAGTCGAGCGGGACCTGGCCCGGTTCAAGCGCGGCGTCGACCAGCGCTGGGGTGAGCTGGTCTACGACGGGCTCTGGTTCTCGCCGCTGAAGCGCGCGCTGGACGCGTTCATCGACGACGCGCAGCGGCACGTCAGCGGCGAGGTGCGGCTGCGGCTGCACGGCGGCCGGGCCGTGGTGACCGGCCGGCGTTCCGAGGCGAGCCTGTACGACTTCGGCCTCGCCACGTACGACACCGGTGACACGTTCGACCAGTCGCTGGCGAAGGGTTTCGTGCAGTTGTGGGGCCTGCCCAGCCGGATGGCGGCGGCGCGGGACGCCCGGATGGGAGGAGTCTGATGGGGGGCACCACAATGGGTGGGGTGGACGACAAGAGCCTGACCGAGAACAGCGCCCCCGCCAACCGGACGAGCCTCTGGGGCGGCCGGTTCGCCGGCGGCCCCGCCGAGGCGCTCGCGCGGCTGTCGGTGAGTGTCCAGTTCGACTGGCGCCTCGCCCCGTACGACATCGCCGGTTCCCGCGCGCACGCCCGGGTCCTGGCCGGCGCCGGCCTGCTCGACCCGGACGAACTGGGCCGGATGCTTGCCGCGCTGGACGACCTGGAGGCGGCGTGCGCCTCCGGCGCGTTCCGCCCGACCGTTGACGACGAGGACGTGCACACCGCGCTGGAGCGTGGCCTGCTGGAGCGGCTGGGCAGCCTCGGCGGCAAGCTGCGCGCCGGCCGGTCCCGCAACGACCAGGTCGCCACCGACCTGCGGCTCTACCTGCGTGACCACGCCCGCGGGGTGGCGGCCCGGCTGGTCGAGCTGGCCGAGGCCCTCGTCGAGCAGGCGGAGCGGCACGTGGACACCGCCGCGCCGGGCATGACGCACCTGCAGCACGCCCAGCCGGTGACGTTCGGGCACTGGCTGCTGGCCCACGTGCAGCCGCTGCTGCGCGACCTGGAGCGGATGCGGGACTGGGACGAGCGGACCGCGATCAGCCCGCTCGGCGCGGGCGCGCTGGCCGGGTCGGGGCTGCCGCTGGACCCGGTGGCGGTCGCCAAGGAGCTGGGCTTCCGTACCTCGTTCGCCAACTCGATGGACGCGGTCGCGGACCGCGACTTCGTCGCCGAGTTCCTGTTCGTCACCGCGATGATCGGCGTGCACCTGTCCCGCCTCGGCGAGGAGGTGGTGCTCTGGACGTCGCAGGAGTTCGGCTGGGTCGAGCTGGACGACGCGTTTGCCACCGGCTCGTCGATCATGCCGCAGAAGAAGAACGCGGACATCGCCGAGCTGGCCCGGGGCAAGTCCGGCCGCCTGGTCGGCGGCCTGATGAGCGTGCTCACCATGCTCAAGGGCCTGCCCATGACGTACGACCGGGACATGCAGGAGGACAAGGAGCCGGCGTTCGACGCGGTCGACACGCTGGAGCTGCTGCTGCCCGCGCTGGCCGGGATGATCTCCACGATGACGGTCCGGGTGGACCGGCTGGTGGCGAGCGCCCCGTCGGGTTTCTCGCTCGCCACCGAGGTCGCCGACTGGCTGGTCCGGCGCAACGTGCCGTTCCGCGACGCGCACGAGATCACCGGCAAGCTGGTGGCGCTCTGCGCGGCCCGGGACTGCGCGCTGGACGAGGTGTCCGACGCCGACCTGGCCGCCGTCAGCGAGCACCTGGACCCGTCGGTGCGCGACGTGCTGTCGGTGCGTTCGGCGCTGGCCGCCCGCATCACGCCCGGCTCCACCGGGCCCGGCCCGGTCGCCGACCAGCTCGCCGCCGCGGCGGACAAGCTGACCGGCTGGCGGGAGTGGGCCGCCGAGCGGGTCGTCCCCCGCTGACCTGCGGCTGATCCGGGGGCAGGCACCCGCCTGCCCCCGGATCACACCGGTCAACCGGTGGGGCGCTCGCGTTTCGGCAGCTTCGCCACCACCGCGTCGTACGACCCGTCGACCGCCTCGACCAGCTCGTCGTCCGGGATGCCGCCGGAGAGCCGCAGCGTGTTCCAGCCCGACCGGCCGATGTAGGGGGAGGGGCGCGCGTCGGCCGGGAACCGGTGCAGCCACTCGTCGGCCACCTCCCGGGACGCCCCGCACTTCACCCCGACCCGCGCCTCACCCTCGGGCGAGCCGAGGAACGCGAAGATCCGGCTGCCCACCTTCACCACCTCGTCGCCCTCCCACGGCCGGTCGAGCCAGGCTCCCGGCTTGGCCAGGCAGTAGGCGAGCATCTCCTCGCGCGTCATCGCGTCCTCCCGTGCCGTCGTCCGGCGCAGTCTCGCCCGCGGCTGTGACAGTGCGCGCCGTCGGTCAGTCGCCGGTGCCGGTGCGGACGGTGAGCCGCTCGTAGCGCTGCCGGGCCGCCTGGGCGCTGCCCAGCCCCAGCCCGAAGGCGATCGCCTGCCAGGTCATGCCCCGGCCGCGGGCCACCTGGAGCAGCCCGGCCTCCAGTGCGTCCACCTCGGAGCGCACGTGCGGGATGAGCGTCAGCGCGGCCATCAGGTCGGCCTGGTCGACCGGCTCCTCACCCTCGTCCAGCTCGGCGCCCCCGGCGAGCGCCATCACCAGCGTGGCCGCCTCGTAGGCGTCGGGCACGTCGGGGTGGGCGTAGCGACGGCGGCGGGAGTTGGTGCCGGCGTGCCGCTCGGCGATCCGCAGCAGCGCCGCGTAGTTGCGGTGCGCCCGTGCCTGGGCAGCATCCGGAGCGGTGAACGGGTCGTTGTCCACGGTGACCATGTCGTCCATCCCACACCCAAGAATGGCCCGTTGTCAACACCCCGTTGAAAGCCCCTCGTATAAAACACCGTGACCTCAACGCATGGTGAAGGGTCGGCGCGTCATGCCACCACAGACGCGCCGCGGGGTGTCCCGGGTTGCCCGGAACGGCCGATTCAGGCCGGCGAGTTCCGCACCGGGGCGGCCGGAGCGGGCCGGCGACGCGGGGTGTGCCGCCGGTAGACGCTCACGCTCGGCTCGTCCGCCAGCCAGAACCGCCACGGCAGGTCGTGCGCGGCGGCGACCCCGACACGCGGCCCGGCGACGATGTGCGCCGGGTCGACCGGGATCGCCGGTGGCGTCAGCAGCAGCGGGCCGCTGCCGTCGATAGCCGAGGTGCCGTTCGCGTCCCGCCCGATCCCGAGCGCGGTGACCAGCCGGGCCGGCCCGCGGGCCAGATCCCGGTCGGCGGCGCGCGGCCTGCGCTCGCGGGCGGTCTCGACGCCGCCGACCACCTCGCCCGCGCGCAGCAGCACCGCCGCCGCCTCGCCGTCGCGCCCGCAGACGATGTTCGCGCACCAGTGCATGCCGAACACGAAGTACACGTAGACGTGCCCGGCGGGCCCGAACATGACCTGGTTGCGCGGCGTCGGCCCGCGGTGGGCGTGCGACGCCGGGTCCTCGCCGGTGCCCGCGTACGCCTCCACCTCGGTGAGGCGTACGGTGACGCCGCCGGCCGACACGGTCCAGCCGAGCAGCGTCCGCGCGGTCTGCGCGATCTGCGCGGCGGGCGCGGAGAGCCAGGGGTACGTCATCGCGGCAAGGGTAGTCGGTGGGAGGCGCGTGATCCGGGCCACGCCGGGGCGGGCGGCCACCGGAATAGTTGACTCGTCAAATATGTTGTGAGGAGCGATCCCGGGCCGACCGGTCCGGACCCCACGCGAGGAGCTGGTCATGCAGTTCGGAGTCTTCACCGTCGGTGACGTCACCCCCGACCCGACAAACGGGCGACTGCCGTCCGAGCGTGAGCGGATCAAGGCCATGACCGCCATCGCGCTCAAGGCCGAGGAGGTCGGCCTGGACGTCTTCGCCACCGGCGAGCACCACAACCCGCCGTTCGTGCCGTCGTCGCCGACCACCATGCTCGGCTGGATCGCCGCGCGCACCGAACGGCTGCTGCTGTCCACCGCGACCACGCTGATCACCACCAACGACCCGGTGAAGATCGCCGAGGACTACGCGATGCTGCAGCACCTCGCCGACGGCCGGGTGGACCTGATGATGGGGCGCGGCAACACCGGGCCCGTCTACCCGTGGTTCGGCCAGGACATCCGCAACGGCATCCCCCTGGCCATCGAGAACTACGACCTGCTGCGCCGGCTCTGGCGCGAGGACGTGGTCGACTGGAAGGGCCGGTTCCGTACGCCGCTGCAGGCGTTCACCTCGACCCCGCGCCCGCTCGACGGCGTGCCGCCGTTCGTCTGGCACGGCTCGATCCGCAGCCCGGAGATCGCCGAACAGGCCGCGTACTACGGCGACGGCTTCTTCGCCAACCACATCTTCTGGCCCAAGGAGCACACCCAGCGGATGGTCGGCCTCTACCGGGAGCGGTTCGCGCACTACGGCCACGGCTCACCCGACCAGGCCATCGTCGGCCTCGGCGGGCAGGTATTCATGCGCCGCAACTCCCAGGACGCGGTACGCGAGTTCCGCCCCTACTTCGACAACGCCCCGGTCTACGGGCACGGCCCGTCGCTGGAGGAGTTCACCCGCGAGACGCCGCTGACGGTGGGCAGCCCGCAGCAGGTCATCGACCGGACGCTGGGCTTCCGCGAGTACGTCGGCGACTACCAGCGGCAGCTCTTCCTGATCGACCACGCCGGCCTGCCGCTGAAGACGGTGCTGGAGCAGCTCGACCTGCTGGGCGAGGAGGTGGTACCGGTGCTGCGCAAGGAGTTCGACTCGCTGCGTCCCGCGCACGTGCCCGAGGCGCCCACCCACGCCGGCCTGCTGGCCGCCCGCGACGCCGCTCCGGCCGACGGGGAGCAGCGATGACCCGTCGTACCCTGGCGGTCGTCTCGGCCGGGCTCGCCCAGCCGTCGTCCACCCGTCTGCTCGCCGACCAGCTCGCCGCGGCCGCCCGCGACGAGCTGGCCGGGCGCGGCGCGACGGTGGAACTGCGCACCGTGGAGCTGCGCGAGCACGCCCACGACGTGGTGAACCACCTGCTCACCGGCTTCGCGCCGGCCGCGCTGCGACAGACACTCGACGCCGTGGCGGCCGCCGACGCGCTGATCGCGGTGACGCCGATCTTCAACGCGTCCTACAACGGGCTGTTCAAGTCGTTCTTCGACGTGATCGACCGGGACACGCTCGCGGGCAAGCCGGTGCTCATCGGGGCGACCGGCGGCACCGCCCGGCACTCCCTCGCGCTGGAGCACGCGGTCCGGCCGATGTTCACGTACCTGCGGGCGGCGACACTGCCCACTGCGGTGTTCGCCGCGCCGGAGGACTGGGCCGGTGACGACGGGGACAGCGCGCTGCGGTCCCGGATCCGCCGGGCCGCCGCCGAGCTGGCCGAGCAGGTGGACCGCCGCCCGCCCGCGACCGGCCCGGCCGACCCGTTCGCGCTCACCACCGACTTCGCCGACCTGCTCGCCGGCCGCGACCCGGCCTGACGCCGGGGCGGTGCGGCGCGGGGGCGACCGCTACCGAGCGTTACCGTCCCGGCGAAACCACGCCGGAAACTCGATATGCCTGAGAGGCATATTTATGCCTCTCAGTCATATCGCTCGGAAGACATCTCTCGCGCCGGGCGGCCCGGCGGACAGGGCCGGCGCGGGGCCGCCGCCCGCGAGGCGGCTCAGTCGTCGGCCGGCTCGGGCCGGTGGGCGACGAGCACCGGGCAGTGGGAGTGCTGCACCATTGCCTGGCTGACCGAGCCGAGCAGCAGCCCGACGAAGCCGCCCCGGCCCCGGGAGCCGACCACCACGAGCGCCGCCTCGCCGCTGGCCTCGACGAGCGCGGTCTCCGGCGAGGGGGAGGTGACGGACCGCTCCGTCACCCGCAGGCCCGGATGCGCCGACCGGACCCGGTCCGCGGCCTCGGCCAGCAGTCCCGCCGCCTCGGCCCGCTCGGCGGTGGAGGCCTCCGCCGCGACCTCGGGCGCCACCGCGCCGCGTTCCGGCGACCGGACGTGCATCAGCACCAGCTCCGCGTCGCGCCGCTCGGCCTCGTCGGCAGCCAGCTCGATCGCGTACGCGGCCGAGTCGGAGCCGTCCACGCCGACCAGCACCGGCCCGTCCACCGGAATCGGCTGCTCCTCCGGGCGGACGATCAGCACCGGGCAGTGCCCGTGCTGCGCGAGCTGCCCGCTGACCGAGCCGAGCAGCAGGCCGGCGAAACCGCCCACGCCCCGGCTGCCCACCACGACCAGCTCGGCGCGGCGGGACTCCTCGACCATCGTCGCGCCCGGACCGCCGGCCACCTGGCGCACCTGCACCCGCAGGCCCGGGTGCCGCTCGGTCAGGTCGGCGGCGACCGACTCGAGCATCTTCTCCGCCTCCGCGGTGGGCGCCGGCACCCCCAGGTCGTACGGGTTGAGCGGCACGCCGTAGCCGAGCGGGTGCAGGTAGCCGTGCACCAGCACCAGCGGCCGGGAACGTGCCACGGCGGTCGCGGCAGCCAGGTCGGCGGCGGCCAGGCTGGACGGCGATCCGTCCACTCCCACCACGACGGGTCGGTTCATCAGGTCTGTTCCCTCCGGTCGGCTCAGGCCATTGTGGCGGTCCCGGCGGCGCCGGGACCGCCGAACCGGGGTCAGCGTTCCCGGCCCCCGCGGTGCCGGACGACGGCCAGCGGGCTGTGGCAGTGGTGCAGCACGGCGTGGCTGACCGAGCCGAGCAGCAGCGAGCCGAGGCTACCCCGCCCGTGCGCGCCGACCACCGTCAGCTGCGCCCCGACGGACTCCTCGACCAGCACTCGGGCCGGCGTGGCGGCGGCGACCAGCTTCGGCCGCACCGTGACCTCCGGGTAGCGCTCGGTCCAGCCGGCGACCGCGTCGGCCAGCACCCGCTGCTCGTCGGCGCGCAACTGCTCCGGCTCGTACGCCAGCGGCAGGACGTCGCCGAACGCCTCGCGGTAGCTCACCGGCTGCGGGTACAGCCAGGTGTGCACCACCACCAGCTCGGCGTCGCGCGCCGCGGCCTCGGCGAACGCGAACCCGACCGCCTCGTCGGACAGCGCGGACCCGTCCACGCCGACCACCACCGGGCCGTCGGCGCGGGCCTCGCCCCAGGCGACGAGAACCGGGCAGTCCGCGCGGGCGGAGAGCTGCACCGCCGCCGAGCCGACCAGGAGTTCGGCGAAGCCGCCCAGGCCACGGTGGCCCAGCACGAGCAGCGCGGCGTCGCGGCTCTCCCGCAGCAGCACCGCGACCGGCCCGCCGTCGACCACCGCGCCGGTCACCGCCAGCTCCGCGTCGACCTTGCGGGCCTCGTCCACCGCCTCCTCGACCAGCTTCTCGGCCTCCTGGCGCAGCTCGATGTCGGGCAGCACCGGGGCGACCATGCCCAGCGGCGTGCCGACCAGCGGCCACAGGAAGGCGTTCACCACCCGCAGCGGCCGGTGCCGCAGCACCGCCTCGCGTGCGGCCAGCCGTACCGCGTCCAGCGCGGACGGGGAGCCGTCCACGCCCACCACGACGGGGGCACCGGTCCTGTCGGTCATGACGTCCTCCTTCGGTTCCCCCTCAGCCTGCGCCGACGGCTGCCACCTGGGCAGAGTCGATCCGCCCGGCACGGCCGGGACCATCGGCCCCTACCGGCCGGGCCGTTCGCGAGGTGGAATGGGAACCAGTGCTCCCTCCTGTCGATCCTGGAGGCGCGATGACCCCGCTGGAGATGCTCCGCGTCCACCCCTTCCTGGCCGGGCTGCCCGACGAGTGGCTGCCCCGGCTCACCGGGTACGCCCGCCCGGTGGTCTGGCACCCCGGGCACCGGCTGTTCCGCGCCGGCGCGCCGGCCGACCGGTTCTGGCTCGTCCGCGGCGGCCAGGTGGCACTCGACTTCCCGGTGCCGGGCCGCGGCGACGTGGGCATCGAGACGATCGGGCCGGGCGGCGTGCTCGGCTGGTCCTGGCTGTTCCCGCCGTACCGCTGGCAGTTCGGCGCGGTCGCCACCCAGCGCAGCACCGCCGTCGAACTCGACGCCGACGGGGTACGCCGGCTGATGGAGTCCGACGACACGCTCGGCCGCCAGCTCACCAGCCGGTTCATGAGCGTGGTGGTGGACCGCCTCCAGGCGTCCCGGGTCCGGCTGCTGGACCTCTACGGCTACCCGACGGCCGCAGCCAGCTGAACCGGCGCGCGGTCAGGTGACGGTGAGACCGCGGGCGGCGAACTGACCGCGTACCCGGGTCAGCAGGTCGGCATCAGGCGGCTCGGTGTCCGCCAGCGGGAAGGTCAGCCCCAGCTCGGCGTACTTGTGCGCACCGAGCCGGTGGAACGGCAGCACCTCCACGCGCTGCAGCGTGGCCAGCCCGGCCGCGATGTCGGCCACCCGCTCCACCTCGTCGACCGCGTCGGTCAGGCCGGGCACCAGCACGTACCGGATCCACATCGGCGTACCCCGGTCGGCCAGCCGTTGCGCGAACCGCAACGTCGGCGCGAGCCGGCCGGTGCCGGTGACCCGGCGGTACGTCTGCGGGTTGCCCGCCTTCACGTCGAGCAGCACCAGGTCGGTGGCGTCCAGAAGCGTGTCGTCGGCGCGGACGCCGAGGAAGCCGGAGGTGTCCAGCGCGGTGTGCAGGCCCAGGTCGACGTGACAGCGCCGCAGCAGCTCCCGGGTGAACGCCGGTTGCAGCAGCGGCTCCCCGCCGCTCACAGTGACGCCGCCCCCGGCCACCTGGATGAACCGGCGGTACCGGCCGGCGAGCGCGACCATCTCGTCCACGCTGCGGCGGCGGCCGCTGCGGCCGTACCAGGTGTCCGGGCTGTGGCAGTAGCGGCAGCGCAGCGGGCAACCGGCCAGGAAGACCACGAACCGGGTGCCCGGGCCGTCCACCCCGACCGAGGTGTCCCAGGAGTGCACAGCGCCGGTGACGCACCCCGGCGCCGCCGCAGTCACCTGCGGCGGCGCGGGCGGGCGGCCGTTCACAGCGACCCGTGGAAGGTCCGCGACACCACGTCGCGCTGCTGCTCCGGCGTGAGCCGCACGAAGTTCACCGCGTACCCGGAGACCCGGACGGTGAGCTGCGGGTACCGCTCCGGGTGCGCCATCGCGTCCAGCAGCGTGGCCCGGTCCAGCACGTTGACGTTGAGGTGGAACCCGCCGGCGTCGGCGTAGCCGTCGAGCACCCCGGCCAGGTTCGCGATCCGCTCGTCGCGGGTGTGGCCCAGGCCGTCCGGCGTGACGGTGCCGGTCAGCGAGATGCCGTCGCGGGCCGCGTCGTACGGCAGCTTCGCCACCGACAGCGCGGACGCGACCAGGCCGTGCGTGTCCCGCCCGTTCATCGGGTTCGCCCCCGGCGCGAACGGCTCACCGGCGCGCCGCCCGTCCGGCGTGTTGCCGGTGTGCTTGCCGTACACCACGTTCGAGGTGATGGTGAGCACCGACATGGTCAGCTCCGCGTCGCGGTACGTGCGCTGCCGGCGCAGCTTCTCCGCGAACGTCTCGACCAGCCACACCGCGATCTCGTCGGCCCGGTCGTCGTCGTTGCCGTACGTCGGGAACTCGCCCTCGACCGCGTAGTCGACCGCCAGCCCGGACTCGTCGCGCAGCACCTTGACCCGGCCGTACCGGATGGCCGACAGGCTGTCCACGGCGACCGACAGGCCGGCGATGCCGGTGGCCATGAAGCGGCGCACCGGGTGGTCGTGCAGCGCCATCTCCAGCCGCTCGTAGGCGTACCTGTCGTGCTGGTGGTGGATCACGTTCAGCGCGTCCACGTACGTCTGCGCCAGCCAGTCCAGCGTGCGGTCGTACGCGGCCAGCACCTCGTCGTAGTCGAGCGTCTCGCCGCCGACCGGCGCGGCCGGCGGGGCGA
Source organism: Micromonospora sp. NBRC 110037 (assembly GCF_001652995.1). Classification (NCBI taxonomy): domain Bacteria; kingdom Bacillati; phylum Actinomycetota; class Actinomycetes; order Micromonosporales; family Micromonosporaceae; genus Micromonospora; species Micromonospora sp. NBRC 110037. The sequence goes on along the minus strand of NZ_BBVA01000011.1, from coordinate 13,557 downwards.
CCTGCGCGCCGGACAGCTCGTCGCGGCCGCCGTTGATCGCGTACAGCAGCGCCTTCGCCAGGTTCGCCCGGGCGCCGAAGAACTGCATGTCCCGGCCGACCCGCATGGCCGACACGCAGCAGGCGATCGCGGTGTCGTCGTCGTACGCCGGGCGGATCAGCTCGTCGTTCTCGTACTGGATGGCGCTGGTGTCCAGCGACACCTGGGCGCAGAACCGCTTGAACCCCTCGGGCAGCCGCGGCGACCAGAGCACCGTCAGGTTCGGCTCCGGCGCCGGGCCGAGGTTGTACAGCGTCTGCAGGTAGCGGAACGTGGTGCGGGTGACCAGCGGCCGGCCGTCCGCGCCCATCCCGCCGAGCGACTCGGTGACCCAGGTCGGGTCGCCGGAGAAGAGCTGGTCGTACTCGGGGGTGCGCAGGAAGCGGATGATCCGCAGCTTGATCACGAAGTCGTCGATCAGCTCCTGCGCGCCGCTCTCGTCCAGCCGCCCCTCGGCGATGTCCCGCCGCAGGTAGGCGTCGAGGAACCCGGCGGTGCGGCCGAGCGACATGGCGGCGCCGTTCTGCTCCTTCGTGGCGGCCAGGTAGGCGAAGTAGAGCCACTGGATCGCCTGCGCGCCGGTGACGGCCGGGCGGGAGATGTCGAAGCCGTACGAGGCGGCCATCTCCTTCAGCTCGCCGAGCGCGCGGATCTGCTCGGCCAGTTCCTCCCGGTCGCGGATCACGTCGTCGGTGCTGCGCCGGTCGTCCAGCGCCGCCTTGAGCGCGCGGCGTTCCTCGATCAGCCGGTCCACGCCGTACAGCGCCACCCGGCGGTAGTCGCCGATGATCCGTCCGCGTCCGTACGCGTCGGGCAGGCCGGTGATGATGTGCGAGCGCCGGGCCGCGAGCACGGTCTCCGGGTACGCGTCGAACACCGCGTCGTTGTGCGTGCGGCGGTACCGGGTGAAGATCTCGTGCACGCGCGGGTCCGGCTCACGCCCGTACGCGCGCAGCGCCGTCTCCACCATCCGCAGCCCGCCGGCCGGCATGATCGCCCGCCGCAGCGGCGCGTCGGTCTGCAACCCGACGATCAGCTCCCGCTCCCGGTCGATGTACCCGGGCGCGTGCGAGGTGATCGTCGACGGGGTGGCCGCGTCGACGTCGTACACGCCGCGGCGCCGCTCCTCCGGGAACATGTCCCGCAGCCGGTCCCACACCGCGAGCGTGCGCGGCGTCGGCCCGGTCAGGAACGAGGCGTCCCCGGTGTACGGCTCGTGGTTGTGGCGGACGAAGTCGGCCACGTCGACTGTCTCCTGCCACGCGCCGGCGTGGAATCCGCGCCAGGGGGCCAGGGGTTCGGTGGCGGTCATGTCGGTCCCTCTCCGGGCGTCGGTGTCCCCGGTCCCCGCGGGTGCGGGGACCGGGGGCGGGGGTCAGGGCTGGAGCACGAGCCGGGCGGCGACCCGGCCGGCGAGGACGTCGTCCACCGCGTCGTTGATGTCGTCCAGCTTGCGGGTCTCGTAGACGACCCGGGTGCGGCCGGCGGCGTGCAGCGCGAAGACCTCGGCCAGGTCGGCGCGGGTGCCGACGATCGAGCCGAGCACCGTGATGCCCTTGAGCACCGTCTCGAAGACGGGCAGGGTGATCGCGTTGTCGGCGGGCAGCGACACCAGCACCAGACGGCCGCCACGGCGCAGCGAGCGGTGCGCCTGCTCGATCACCCGGGGGCTGGCGGCCAGCACGATCGCCACGTCCACGCCGCCCAGCGCGGTGATCCGCTCGACCGGGTCGGTGGTGGCGGCGTCGACAGTGTGCGCGGCGCCCAGCGAGGTGGCCAGCTCCAGCTTCTCGGCGGTCACGTCCACCGCGACCGTCTCGGCGCCGAAGATCTGCGCGTACTGCTGGGCGAGGTGACCCAGACCGCCGATGCCGAAGATCGCGACCCGCTCGCCCGGCCGTACCCCGGCGACCTTGACGGCCTTGTACGTGGTGACGCCCGCGCAGGTCAGCGGCGCGGCCTCGAACGGGTCCACGCCGTCGGGCACGCGGACCGCGTAGCGGGCCGAGGCCACCGCGTACTCGGCGTGCGCGCCGTCGATGCTGTAACCGGTGTTGCGCTGCGACTCGCACAGCGTCTCCCAGCCGGTCACGCAGTACGCGCAGGTGCCGCAGGCCCAGCCGAGCCAGGGCAGCGCGACCCGGTCGCCGACGGCGTGCTCGGTGACGCCGGGGCCGACCTGCTCGACCAGGCCGACGCCCTCGTGACCGGGTACGAACGGCGGGGTGGGCTTCACCGGCCACTCGCCGCGGGCGGCGTGGATGTCGGTGTGGCAGAGTCCGCTGGCTTCGACGCGGACCAGGATCTCGCCCGGGCCGACCTCCGGCACGGGACGCTCGGTGATCTCCATCGGACGGTCGAACGCGGTGACGACACTGGCGCGCATCGGGGGCCTCCCTCGGTCTCGTTCTCACCCTCAGCGTCGTCGGTCCGGGCGCCGCCGGGCAGGGGCGCAGGACCGCCGTGACCCGGGACCAACGGCCCCTCCGCCGAGAGCCGACGGGAGAACGGCGGTACGGCCGCCGGTGACGTACCGGCGGCCGTACCCCTGGGTGCTCAGCTGTCGACGACGAGGCGGCGGGCCCGCAGCACGCGCGCCCACCATGGCCGGTCGTCCGGGCGCAGCCGGGGCGCCGGCAGGCCGCGCAGGCTGACCCAGCCGCCCGGCCCCATGGTGACGGTGCCGACCGACGGCGGACGGCGCCGCGACCACACCGCCACGGCGGCGGTGAGCGCGGCCACCGCGAACGCGCCGGTGGCCGCGGCGACGAGCTGGTCCGGTTCGACCACGCGCCGGTAGCGGACCCGGCCACCGGCCGCGACGAACACGCCGACCGGACGGCCGTCGCGGTTCACCGGCACCAGCGCGGCGTCCCCGGGCAGCTCCAGCACCGGGCCGACCGGCCCGGCCGGGGTGGGGGTGGGCGTCGCGGGCGGAGGCGCGGCCTGCGGTGGCGCCGGCCGGGGGACCGGCGCGACCGCCGGACCGGTCGGGTTGAAGATGGCGGTCATGACGCTGCCCTCCTAGCGGGAGTCGGACTTCTCGGTACGGGCCTCGACGGCGGCCCGGCCGGCGGCCAGCCGCGCCACCGGCACCCGGTACGGCGAGCAGGAGACGTAGTCGAGCCCGGCCGCGGCGAAGAACCCGATCGAGTCCGGGTCGCCGCCGTGCTCGCCGCACACCCCGACGGTCAGGTCCGGCCGGGCCGCCCGCCCCTCGGCGACGGCGAGGCGGACCAGCCGCCCCACGCCGGTGGCGTCGATGCTCTCGAACGGCGACACCGGGAAGATCCCCCGTTCCAGGTACGTGGAGAAGAACGCCCCCTCCACGTCGTCCCGGGAGAACGCCCAGGTCATCTGCGTCAGGTCGTTGGTGCCGAAGGAGAAGAAGCGCGCCTCGGCGGCGATGTCCCCGGCGGTCAGCGCCGCCCGGGGCGTCTCGATCATGGTGCCGATCGGGATCTCCGGCGCGTCAGGCACCCCGGCCAGGACCCGCCGTGCCTCGTCCGCCACCGCGGCGAGTTCCCGCACGTCACCGACCAGCGGCACCATGATCTCCGGGCGCGGGTCACCGCCGGCCCGGACCCGCTGCGCGGCCGCCTCGGCCAGCGCCCGCACCTGCATCGCGAACAGACCCGGCACCACCAGCCCGAGCCGCACGCCGCGCAGCCCCAGCATCGGGTTCGTCTCGTGCATCCGCCGTACCGCCGCCAGCAGCACGCCGTCGTGGCCCGGTTCCTCGCCGCGCGCCTGCGCGCCCGCCACCCGGGCGGTCAGCTCGGCGAGCGGAGGCAGGAACTCGTGCAGCGGCGGGTCGAGCAGCCGCACCGTGACCGGAAGCCCGTCCATCGCGGTGAGCAGCCCGACGAAGTCGGCCCGCTGCAACGGCAGCAGCGCGTCCAGCGCCGCGCCGACCTCGGCCGGACCGTCGGCCAGGATCAGCCGCTCGACCAGTTCCCGGCGCTCGCCGAGGAACATGTGCTCGGTGCGGCACAGACCGATCCCTTTGGCGCCCAGCTCACGGGCCCGGCGCGCGTCGTCCGGGGTGTCGGCGTTGGCGTGGACGCCGAGCGTGCGTACCGCGTCGGCGTGCCCGAGCAGCCGGTGCACGGCGGCGACCAGCGGGTCGGCCTCCGGCCGCAGCTCACCGGTCAGGTACCGGGCCACCGGGGACGGCTGCACCGGCACCTCGCCGCGCCAGATCCGCCCGCTGGTGCCGTCGATCGAGATCACCTCGCCGGCGCGCACCACCTGCTCGCCCACCGTGAACTCGCCGCGCTCCACGTCGATGGTCAGCGCCTCGGCCCCGCAGACGCAGGTCCGGCCCATGCCGCGGGCCACCACGGCGGCGTGCGACGTCTTCCCACCGCGCGAGGTGAGCACCCCGACCGCGGCGATCATGCCGGGCAGGTCGTCCGGGTTGGTCTCCGGCCGGACCAGGATCACCGGCCCGGTGGACGCCGCCGCGGCGGCCGAGTCGAAGACCACCCGCCCGACCGCGGCGCCGGGGGAGGCGCCGACGCCGACGGCGAGCGGCTCGGGCGCGCCGGCGACGTCGAAGGCCGGGAACATCAGCTGGGCGAGCTGCGCGCCGGTGACCCGGGTGAGCGCCTCGTCGGCCGTGATCAGCCCTTCCTCGGCCAGCTGCGCGGCGATCACGAACGCCGCCGCCGCGGTGCGCTTGCCGACCCGGGTCTGGAGCATCCACAGCTTCCCGCGTTCGATGGTGAACTCGACGTCGCACAGGTCGCGGTAGTGCCGCTCCAGCGTCGCCATGATCTCCCGCAGCCGGTGGAAGCTCACCGGGTCGAGGTTCGCCAGCTCGGTCAGCGGCACCGTGTTGCGGATGCCCGCCACCACGTCCTCGCCCTGCGCGTCGCTCAGGTAGTCGCCGTACACGCCGGGTGCGCCGGTGGCCGGGTCGCGGGTGAACGCCACCCCGGTGCCGGAGTCCGGGCCGAGGTTGCCGAACACCATCGCCATCACGTTGACGGCGGTGCCCAGGTCGTCCGGGATGCGCTCCTGCCGCCGGTAGATCCGGGCCCGCTCCGAGTGCCAGGACTCGAACACCGCGCGCACGGCCAGGAACAGCTGCTCGTGCGGGGCCTGCGGGAAGTCGTGCCCGACGTGCCGGGCGAAGATCTTCTTGTACGTGTCGACCAGGTCGCGCAGCTGCCCGGCGCCCGGCCCACCCGGACCGGCGGTGGCCCGCAGCGCGGCCAGCTCGTGCTCGAACTCGTCGCCCGGAATGCCGTGCACGGTGCGGCCGAACATCTGGATCAGCCGCCGGTACGAGTCCCACGCGAACCGCTCGTCGCCGGTGCGGGCGGCCAGCCCCGCCACGGTGGTGTCGTTGAGCCCGATGTCGAGGATCGTCTCCATCATCCCCGGCATCGAGTACCGCCCGCCGGAGCGCACCGCCAGCAGCAGCGGGTCATGCGGGTCACCCAGCCACCGGTCCAGCCGCGCCTCCACCTCCCGCAGGTGCGCGTTTATCTCCTCGTACAGCCCGGCCGGCGGCGCCCCGGTGGCCAGGTACGCCCGGCACGCGTCGGTGGTGACGGTGAACCCGGGCGGCACCGGCAACCCGAGCCGGGTCATCTCGGCGAGGTTGGCGCCCTTGCCGCCGAGCAGGTCGGCCTGGCTGCGGTCACCCTCGATGAAGTCGTAGACGTACTTCGACATGGTCCGGCCTCCTCGACTGCGTCGTTGCACCTCCTTGGTAACCGGGCCGGCCGGCCGTGCGGCAGGGCCGGACGGGACACACACCGGGCCGGAGGTCCCGACCGTGTCGGAGGGGGCCCGTATCGTTCCGGCCGTGACGAACGAGGTGCTGCTCCGCCCGGTGCGCGACGACGACCTGCCCGCCTTCTTCGCCCACGAGCAGGACCCGCAGGCGAACTGGATGGCCGCGTTCGGCCCGAAGGATCCGTCCGACCGGGCCGCGTTCGAGGCGCACTGGGCGCGCATCCGCGCCGACGCGCGCATCGTGAACCGCGCGGTCACCGTCGACGGCCGGCTGGTCGGGCGGGTGGCGGCGTTCCCGGTCGGCGAGCAGACCGAGGTCAGCTACTGGATCGACGCGGCGTACTGGGGGCGCGGCCACGCCACCGCGGCGCTGCGCGCGCTGCTGCGCGAGGTGCCGCACCGGCCGCTGCACGCCCGCGCCGCGAAGGACAACGCCGCCTCGCTGGCGGTGCTGCGCAAGTGCGGCTTCGTCGTGGTCGGTGAGGACTCCGGGTACGCCCCGGCGCGCGGCGCCGAGGTCGAGGAGTACGTGCTGGAGCTGCCCGCCGAGGGGCCTGACCAGGCAGACCGCTAGTCTCCCCGGGTGAACTGGCTGGAACTCGTCGGCTGGGCCGGCTCCGCGCTGCTGGTCTGGTCCCTGCTGCAGACCCGGATCCTGCGGCTGCGCGCGCTCAACCTGGTCGGCTGCCTCATCCTGATCGGCTACAACACCGCCGTGCAGGTCTGGCCGATGGTGGGGCTGAACGTGGTGCTCGCCGTGATCAACGTCTGGTACCTGCGCAAGCTGCTGGCCACCCGGCACGACGAGCAGACCTACCAGGTGGTCGAGGTGGGCACCGGCGACGCCTTCCTGGCGCACACGCTGCGGGTGCACGCCGCCGACATCGCCCGCTTCAACCCCGGCTTCCGCTGGGACGCCGACGCCGACGACCGCTCGGCGTTCCTGGTGGTACGCGCCGACGAGGTGGTCGGCGTGATGCTCTCGCACGCCGAACCGGGCGGCGTGGCCCAGATCGACCTGGACTACGTGACCCCGCCGTTCCGGGACTTCACCCCGGGCGAGTTCGTCTACCGGCGCAGCCGGCTGTTCACCGACCGGGGCTTCCGCCGCGTGGTCAGCCCGCCCGGCATGGTCGCCCCCTACTACCACCGGCTCGGATTCCGGCCCGAGGGCGGCGCGTACGTGCTCGACCTGCCCGTACCGGCCTGAACCCCGCCCCCGGCGGGTGACACCGGGGCCGGTCATGATTCAGCGGCGGGCCCGCGGGGCACAGAGGGGCCACGCCGACCGGATCTGCCGGCCGGCGGGTCGGCCGTCGGCCGGCCCGGATCGGGTCGAGGGAGATAACCGGTCGTGCAGAGCTACTGGAGCCAGCTGGCCCTGGTCGGTGTGCTGGTGATCCTCAACGCGGCGTTCGCCGGCAGCGAGATGGCCCTGGTGTCCCTGCGGGACAGCCAGGTGCAGCGGCTGGAGCGCAGCGGCCGGGGCGGACGGACACTGGCCCGCCTGGCAAAGGATCCGAACCGGTTCCTGGCCACGATCCAGATCGGCATCACGCTCGCCGGGTTCCTCGCGTCCGCCGCCGCCGCGGTCTCGCTGGCCCGGCCGCTGGTGCCGCTGCTCAGCGTGTTCGGCAACGCCGCCGAGACCGTCGCCATCGTCGCGGTAACGCTGGTGCTCACGTTCGTCACGCTGGTCTTCGGCGAGCTGGCCCCGAAGCGGATCGCGATGCAGTCGGCCGAGCGGTGGGCGCTGCTGGTGGCCCGCCCGCTGGACCTGCTCTCCAGCATCACCCGGCCCGCCGTCTGGCTGCTGGGCGCCACCACCGACCTGGTGGTACGCCTGTTCGGCCTGGACCCGAAGGCCGAGCCGGACGAGATCGGCCCGGACGAGCTGCGCGACATCGTGGCCGGCAACCACGGCTTCACCAAGGAACAGCGCACGATCATCGCCGGTGCGGTGGAGATCGCGGACCGGCAGTTGCGGGCTGTGCTCGTACCCCGGTTGCAGGTCTTCACGCTCGACAGCGGCACCACCGCCGAGGCCGCGCGGCTGGTCCTGGCGGCGACCGGCCACTCCCGGGCGCCGGTGGTCCGCCACGGCGGCCTGGACGACGCGGTCGGCGTCATCCACCTGCGTGACCTGGTCGGCGTCTCCGACGACCGGCCGGTCGACGAGATCGCCCGCCCGCCCATGCTGCTGCCCGACTCGCTGCCGGTGGTCGACGCGCTGCGCCAGTTCAAGGCCGAACGCCAGCACATCGCGCTCGTGGTCGACGAGCGCGGCGCGGTCGACGGGATCGTCACGCTGGAGGACATCCTCGAGGAGATCGTCGGCGAGATCTACGACGAGACCGACCGCGACCTGCGTTCCGTGCGCACCGAGCCGGACGGCACGCTGGTGCTGCCCGGCACGTTCCCGGTGCACGACCTGACCGACCTGGGCGTGGAGCTGCCGAACCGGCCGGCGGGCGACTACACCACCGTCGCCGGGCTGGTGCTGATCTGCCTCGGGCACATTCCGACGGTGGCGGGGGAGCAGGTCACCGTCGACGGCTGGGAGCTGGCGGTGGCCGACGTCGACCAGCGGGCCATCACCGAGGTGCGGGTCCGCCGGCGCGGCCGCGGCGACGACTCCCCGGACGACGACGCCGCGGACGACGCCGGCGAGCCGGCCGACGCCCCGGAACTCGACGAAGCGCGCCGCTGACGGACGGCGTCCGGCAACTCGGGCCTCAGCGGCGTCCGGTCGGCGGGCCGAACGGGAAGCCGGGCACCGGCGGAAGCAGCTGCACCGCGTCGGCGGGCAGCTGACGGGTGCTCCGCCCGACCAGCCGGGCCACCATCCGCAGCAGCCACGGCCCGGACGGGTGCAGCTCCGGGCCGATCAGGCGGCTGATCACCCGGGTCCACCAGTGCCCGGCGACGATCACGTCGGTGATCCGCAGCCGGTCCGGCGGCCACCCGCCGCGCACCACCACGTCCACCACCCGGCCCAGCCGCCGCCCGTGCAGGTCGTAGGCGGTACGGCCGAGCAGCTCACCCGCTCGCACGGCCGGACCCGGGAATGTGCTCGATCAGGTGCCGGCGCAGCCACGCCTCCACCGGCGACGGCGGCAGGTCCGCCGCCCGGCAGCGCAGCCGCACCGCGCTGTCCACGTGGGCGACCTGCGACAGCGGTACGCGCAACGGCGGCACCGGCGGGTCGTCGGTGAACCGGTCCGCCACCGCCACCAGCAGCCGACCGACCCGCCCGCCGATCCGCTCCCCGAGCGCGCCCTGCCCGGTGAGCAGGCTGTCCACGTACGGGAAACCCTCGTCGTCGACGGCGAACGCGATGTCGTCGACCCGCCCGACCAGCCGCCCGTCCACGTCGACGATCTGCCGGTCGAGCAGCCGCTTGGCCAGCTGAACCCTCATGGACCCATCCCCGTCATGATCGCCAGTGGGATCGCGGCCACCGACGCCGCGACGATGAGCAGCAGGAACACCGCGCCGAGCAGGTTCATCCAGCGCCCGTTGACCCGGTCGCCGAGGTACCCCCTGTCGTTCGCGACCACCAGGATCGGCAGGTACGTCAGCGGCAGCACCACAGCGCTCAGCACCAGCATGTACTCGGTCAGCCGCACCGGGTCCACGGTCGTCATCAGCATCACCACGCCGAGCAGCAGACCGACCAGCAGGACGCTGTGGAACCGGGCCGCCTCCCGGGGGCGGACACGCTTGCCCCACTGCCAGCCGAAGTACTGCGCCGCCGCGTACGCCGCCGACAGGCCCGTCTCCAGCGCCGCGCCGAACGTCACCGCGAAGAACGCCAGCACGGCGGTGGCCAGGCCGGCGCCACCGAGCGCCGTGGCCACCGGCCGCGCCACCTCGTCGAGCGTACTGAGCGACACCCCGGACGGGTGGTAGGCCACCGTCGCCACGGCCACCAGCGACAACGCCAGGAACCCACCCACCGGAAAGCCGATCAGCACGTTCGACCGGGCCCGCGCCAGGTCCGCCGCGCTCCAGCGCTCCTCGACGCCGCCGGAGGAGAAGAAGAACACCTCGTACGGGCTCACCGTCGAGGCGAACAGCGCCACCGCCACGAACCAGTACAGCGGCCAGCCGTGCCCGGCCGCGCTGATCTGCCACGCGCCCTGCCCGAGTTCCGGCCAGTCGGTCGGCAGCGCCACCAGCGCGACCGCGAACACCAGCAGCGCCAGCCCGGCGAGGCCGAAGATCCGCTCCATCAGCTCGAAGCGCAGCCGCCACAGCACCAGCCAGACGGCCAGCGCGGCGAGCGGCACCCAGAACAGGTGACTCACCCGGGTGGCCAGTTGCAGCGCCAGCGCCACCCCGCCCAGCTCCGCGGCGAGCGTGACCACCGTGACCAGCCACGACGCGACCAGGTTGAGCAGCGCCACCCGCGGCCCGAGCCGCTCCCGGACCAGGTCGAAGACCGCCCGCCCGCTCACCGCCGCGATCCGGCCGGCCATCTCCGCGTACGCGCAGATGCCGACCACGCCGGCCAGCAGCACCCAGGTGTGGGCCATGCCGAACAGGGCGCCGGCCTGACTGGCCGCCACCAGGTCACCGATGTCGACGAAGCCGCCGACGGCCGACAGCACGCCGAGCGTGGCGGCGAACAGCTTCCTCACGTCGGTTCGGGAGCGGACGATCTCACCGAGGCGACGATATCGGCGTCAGTGCCCGGTTTCGGGCGAATGCGTCAGGAGGCGGTCAGGTTTTGCAGGCGCACCTGGCCGCGGGCCACCAGCCGGCCGTCCGCGTCGGTGATCTCCACGAGCCAGAGCTGCTGGCTGCGGCCCCGGTGCACGGGCGTGCCGACGGCGGTCAGCTCGCCGTCGCGCACCGCGCGCAGGAAGTCGGTCTGGTTCGACACCCCGACCACGTTGCCCTTGTCGCCCAGCCAGAGCGCGCCGCCGATGCTGGCCGCCGTCTCGACCACCGAGCAGTAGACGCCACCGTGCTGGATCCCGTACGGCTGGTGCAGCTCCGGGCGCACCTTCCACCGGATCACCACCCGGTCCCCGCTGACCTCGTCGAACGTCAGGCCCAGCAGGGCCACGAAGCCACCGGTCAGGTTCGGCATGTCCACCGCGGTTCCTCCTCGCGTTCGACGGCGCCGCCAGCCTAGTCGGCCGCACCTCGGCAAACCCGGTACGGCCCGGGTCCGGTAATGGGGGAGAATCGGTGACCGTGACCGACAGCAACCTCCCGCAGGGGCGGGACTCCCTGACCGACGACCTGCTGTGGCGGGGCCTGATCCAGGACTCGACCGGCCTCGACGAGCTGCGCGACCTGCTCGGGGGCGGGCAGGCCACGTTCTATGTGGGCTTCGACCCGACCGCCCCGAGCCTGCACGTCGGCCACCTCATGCAGGTCCTCACCGCGCGCCGGCTCCAGCTCGCCGGGCACCGTCCGCTGCTGCTGGTCGGCGGCGCCACCGGCCAGATCGGTGACCCGAAGGAGAGCGCCGAGCGGACGCTCAATTCGCCCGAGGTGGTGGCCGGCTGGGTGGAACGCATCCGCGAGCAACTCTCGCCGTTCGTCACGTACACCGGGGAGAACGCGGCGCAACTGGTCAACAACCTGGACTGGACCGGCGAGATGTCTGTGGTGGAGTTCCTCCGCGACGTCGGCAAGCACTTCCCGGTGAACAAGATGCTCGCCCGCGAGGTCGTCAGGGCGCGCCTGGAGACGGGCATCAGCTTCACCGAGTTCAGCTACCAGCTGCTGCAGGCCAACGACTTCTTCGAGCTGCACCGCCGGCACGGCTGCCAGCTCCAGTACGGCGGCTCCGACCAGTGGGGCAACATCACCGCAGGGGTGGACTACGTTCGCCGGCGCGGCGCCGGGCCGGTGCAGGCGTTCACCACCCCGCTGGTGACGAAGTCCGACGGCACCAAGTTCGGCAAGAGCGAGTCCGGCGCGATCTGGCTCGACCCGCAGATGACCAGCCCGTACGCGTTCTACCAGTTCTGGGTCAACGCCGACGACCGGGACGTCAGCCGCTACCTGCGGTACTTCAGCTTCCGCTCCCGTGAGGAGCTGGAGGAGCTGGAGAAGGCGACCGCGGAACGCCCGCAGGCGCGCCTGGCCCAGCGGGCGCTCGCCGAGGAGCTGACCACGCTGGTGCACGGCGAGCGGGAGACGGCCCAGGCGGTCGCGGCGAGCCAGGCGCTGTTCGGGCGGGGCTCGCTCGACGAACTGGCCCCAGAGACGCTGCGCGCCGCGCTGACCGAGGCCGGCCTGGTGCGCCTCGACGCGCTGCCGGACGTCGCCGGCCTGCTCAAGGAGTCGGGCCTGGTGCCGAGCATGAAGGAGGCTCGCCGGGTGATCGCCGAGGGTGGCGCGTACGTCAACAACACCCGGATCTCCGAGGTCGACGCCACCGTGTCGGCGGACGACCTGCTGCACGGCCGGTACCTCGTGCTGCGCCGGGGCAAGCGCTCGTTCGCCGGTGTCGAGCTGCGCGGATAGTCCGTTGTCGACAATGTGACGCGGGACGCGCCCAGCGGATTTGACGATCACTCCGCTGGGCGCGTAACTTTCTCTCTGCCAGCGCGGAACGGACGAAACAGGGCGAAAGACCTGGAAGGCCGGAGCGCAGGACCTGAGAACCGGGTGGTGCCCCGGATTCGCCGGGAGGCGGATTTGGCGAGGCGGAACCGACCGGGTAAGGTTATCGGCCGGCAGGGAAACGGACGAGCCAGCGGGAAACCGCGGGCGGCCGGCCTGCCGAATTCCTCGGAACGACCGACGGAAGTCGGTTTAATCGGGGTGCCCGGTAAAAGGGTGATGCACGACAAACCGGTTGACACCGGTTTGACACGGCAGAAACCACCGGGTAACGTAGTAAAAGTGCCCGGCGCGAGAGCGGCGGGTGGTTGAACGAAATGCCCCGGCTGGGGGTTCTGCTTATGCGGGGCCTGGTGGTTGGTGTGTGGTTGTTCTTTGAGAACTCAACAGGGTGCTTGTAAAGCCAGTGCCAATTGTTTTATACCCCGGACTGGTGGCTGTTCTTTGGAATGGTTGCTGGTTGGGATTCCTTTGGCAACACTTTTGTTGCCAGGATGCTGTTCGACAAAGATTTTTGTTGGAGAGTTTGATCCTGGCTCAGGACGAACGCTGGCGGCGTGCTTAACACATGCAAGTCGAGCGGAAAGGCCCTTCGGGGTACTCGAGCGGCGAACGGGTGAGTAACACGTGAGCAACCTGCCCCAGGCTTTGGGATAACCCCGGGAAACCGGGGCTAATACCGGATATGACCTTGCACCGCATGGTGTTTGGTGGAAAGTTTTTCGGCTTGGGATGGGCTCGCGGCCTATCAGCTTGTTGGTGGGGTGATGGCCTACCAAGGCGACGACGGGTAGCCGGCCTGAGAGGGCGACCGGCCACACTGGGACTGAGACACGGCCCAGACTCCTACGGGAGGCAGCAGTGGGGAATATTGCACAATGGGCGGAAGCCTGATGCAGCGACGCCGCGTGAGGGATGACGGCCTTCGGGTTGTAAACCTCTTTCAGCAGGGACGAAGCGTAAGTGACGGTACCTGCAGAAGAAGCGCCGGCCAACTACGTGCCAGCAGCCGCGGTAAGACGTAGGGCGCGAGCGTTGTCCGGATTTATTGGGCGTAAAGAGCTCGTAGGCGGCTTGTCGCGTCGACCGTGAAAACCTGGGGCTCAACCCCAGGCCTGCGGTCGATACGGGCAGGCTAGAGTTCGGTAGGGGAGACTGGAATTCCTGGTGTAGCGGTGAAAT
>NZ_BBVA01000010.1:124713-262484 GCF_001652995.1 Micromonospora sp. NBRC 110037 | reverse complement strand
CATGCGTCCTGACATGGAACGCGTCCAACAAAGACTGAACCGGGCCACTGCCACGGCCTCCCGCCATTCACCGCATTCCTCGCCTCAGCCATCACTGTCTGCCGCCGACCCACACCACGGTGGAGCGGGCCAGGGCCAGGGTGACCAGGTGGAGCGCCCTACCGGACGTACGACCTGGTCACCCTGGCCCTGGTCTGCTCGGCTTGCCTGGGTCGGTGGTAGACGGGATGGCAACCTTCCCAACCACCCACCCAGCGAACTGTTCGGCAATCCCATCCCGGAGTCGTCTGGCCCCCGCCGGAGGCATGCCCTTCGATCCGCCGGCGCGCGCCGGCCGATGCCGGCGCTCGCGCCGCCAGCAGGCCGAGCGCGGCCGGCGCGGCCCGCTTGCGGGCCGCCTTGATGTGGCCCACGCCGTGCGGGATGGCCGCATGTCCCGGAATCCGGCAGAGGGCGTGCGGCTGCCTCGGGTGGTCAAGGAGGAACCGGTGTTCCTCGACCACGGCCAGGTGGCGGTGCTCGCGGAGGCGTGCGGTCGGTACGGACTGCTGGTGCGGTTTCTGGCCTACACCGGGCTGCGGTGGGGGGAGGCGTCGGCGCTGCGGGTCTCGCGGCTGGATCTGCTGCGGCGTCGGGTGACCGTGGCGGTGGCCTTCGCGGAAGTCGGCGGCGAGCTGGTGGAGGGCACGCCGAAGAACCATCAGCGGCGGTCGGTGCCGATTCCGCGGTTCCTCGTCGACGAGCTGGCAGCGCACGTCGCCGGTAAGCGCCGGGACGCACTGGTGTTCACCGCTCCCAACGGCGGCCCGCTGCGCAACACCAACTTCCGTTCTCGGGTCTTCGCGCCGGCTGCGGCATCGGTCGGCTTGGCGGGCCTGACTCCGCACGATCTACGGCACGCGGCGGCGAGTCTGGCCGTGGCGGCGGGCGCCAACGTCAAGGCGGTGCAGCGGATGCTCGGGCACGCCTCGGCGTCGATGACCTTGGACGTGTACGCGGGCCTGTTCGGTGACGACCTGGACGCGGTCGCCAACCGCCTGGACGAGGCGGTCGCTGCGCGCGATGCGGACTATTTGCGGACTGGCACGGCCGGCGGCGCTGCTGTAGACCTTAGGAAACGGCGAAGCCCAGGTCGTTGACCTGGGCTTCTGTACCGAGCCGCCTGACGGAATCGAACCGTCGACCTACGCATTACGAGTGCGTCGCTCTAGCCGACTGAGCTAAGGCGGCAACGATCGTAAAGTGTACGGCACTCCCCGGCCGAAGCCGAACCGGATCCCCCCGCCTCAGAACCCGGACACCGAGCCACATCCGCCCCGTCACGGGAGAGACTTCGCGCCGCGTCCCGACTACCCTGCGGCGGGTGACCGACGAACCGCCGCGGCCAGCGGCCCCCGAGGCGCATCCCGGCGAGCGCGCCACCCGCCGCCCCCGCAAGATCGACCCGCAGGAGTTGGGCTTCACCCCGCGCCGGCCGGTGCCCTGGCTCGCGCCGCTGCTGTTGATCAGCACCGGCCTGCGTACGCTGCTGGCGATGCTGTTCGGGGCGTACCTGGACAAGCGCGAGCTGCAGAACGCGTTCGGCGACGGCACGTTCCGGCAGGTCGGGCCGGACGGCGGGCTCTGGCTCGACTACGTGGCCGACCTGGGTGACGGCTTCGACGCCACGTACTCGGTGGCGTACCTGCTCGCCCAGCCGGAGCTGACGGTGGACGGGCACCGGCTTCCGCGGGCGCAGACGCTGGTGATGGGTGGTGACCAGGTCTACCCGGCGGCGGGCTACGAGGCGTACGAGGACCGCTGCAAGGGCCCGTACCAGTCCGCGCTGCCGGTCGCGCCGCCGGAGCAGCCGACGCTGTTCGCGGTGCCGGGTAACCACGACTGGTACGACGGGCTGACGGCGTTCCTGCGCCTGTTCGTGCGCACCCGGGACCGGCACTTCGGCGGCTGGGGCACCGGCCAGTCCCGCTCGTACTTCGCGGTCGAGCTGCCGGCCGGCTGGTGGCTGCTCGGCCTCGACGACCAGTCCGGGTCGTACCTGGACGACCCGCAGCTCACCTACTTCGACGAGGTGGCCCGCAAGCTCACCCCGGAGTCCAAGGTGATCCTGGCGGTGCCGGCGCCGACGTGGGTCAAGGCCGTGGACCACCCCAACGCGTACGACTCGATCGACTACTTCATCCGTACCCTCGTCGCGCCGACCGGCGCGCAGGTGCGGGTGCTGGTCTCCGGCGACCTGCACCACTACGCCCGCTACGCCGGGGCGGACCGGCAGCTCGTCACGTGCGGCGGTGGCGGCGCCTACCTCTACCCCACGCACCGGCTGCCGGAGAAGCTGGAGGTGCCGCCGCGTGACACGCTGACCCGGCGGGCCAGCAACACCCGGGAGTACGACCTGGCCGCGCGCTACCCGGACAAGGCCCGCTCCCGCCGGTATGGCTGGGGCATCTTCGCCCGGCTGCCGTTCCGCAATCCGGGCTTCACCACGCTGCTCGGCACCCTGCACACGCTGCTGATGCTGGCCATGGCCGGCGTGGCGGTGCAGCGGGTGGGCACCACCGAGCAGCGCCTGTTCAGCGTGCCGCTGGCGATCATGCTGGTGGTGGCGATGATGGGCGCGGTGTTCTTCGCCAAGCCGCCGACGGCGGGCGGGAAGCGGCACGCCCGCCACTGGATCCTCGGGGTGGCGCACGGACTGGCCCAGATAGCTCTCGCCGCCGGCGGCACGTGGGTCTGGTTGCAGCTGCCGTTCTACGACTGGCCGTGGCCGCTGCCGGCGGTCGCCGCAGCGGTGCTCTACGGGCCGGTGAGCGGTCTGGTCGCCAGCCAGCTCGTCGCGCTGTACCTGCTGGTGGCCGGCGCGTTCGGGGTCAACCTGAACGAGTTGTTCGCCGCCCAGGGCATCGAGGACTCGAAGGCGTTCCTGCGGTTCCGGATCGACCCGGACGGCACGTTGACGATCTACCCGATCGCCGTGGACAAGGTGTCCCACGACTGGCAGCTCAACCCCGACCAGTCCCCCACCGCCTCCTGGCTGACCCCGAAGACCCCGCTGACCCCCCGCCTGGCCGAACCCCCCATCGTCATCCGCTGACCCCCGGACCGACCCCGTCGATCATGAAGTTGACGGCGAAGTCGATCACTATTTCGACCGCTAACTTCATGATCGACGGGGAAGGTGGAGCGGGAGGTGGAGAGGGGGGCGGGCAGCGGTCAGGGCTGGGGGTAGTGCTGTTCGTGGGCCTGTCTGGGGCCGCAGACCGACGCGCGGGAGCACATCGAGCGGGAGCCGTCGGCGTCCAGGCGGACCGTCACCGCGTCGCGCGGGACGCTGTGGCCGACCACCTTGCCCTCACCCTGCGGCGTGGACACCCGGCTGCCGACCGCGGGGGCCGTCTCCTGGAACTTCTGGTACAGCGGGTGCTCGTACTTCAGGCAGCACATCAGCCGCCCGCACGCGCCGGAGATGCGCAGCGGGTTGAGCGGCAGGTCCTGGTCCTTCGCCATCCGGATGGTCACCGGCTCGAAGTCGGTCAGGAACGTGGCGCAGCACAGGTCACGCCCGCAGGAGCCGATGCCGCCCTGCACCCGTGCCGAGTCGCGGGCGGACAGCTGCCGCAGCTCGACCCGGCAGTGCAGGGTGGCGCCCAGGTCCCGGACCAGGGAACGGAAGTCGACCCGGTGCGGCGCGGTGAAGTAGATGGTGGTGCGGTCGCTGCCGTTCTCCGGCGTGGCCAGGACGTGGTCGACGGCTACCACCTTCATCGGCAGGCCGTGTTCGCGGATCAGCCGCTTGGCGGCCACCTTCGCCTCGGCCTTGCGCCGGCGCAGCATCTCGTCGCGGCGCAGATCGTCGTCCTCGGCGAGCCCGGCGAGTTTCGGGAATCCGTCGGTGTCCTCGCTGACCCACTGGGCCGCCCAGACGCACTCGGCCACCTCGGGCCCCTCGTCGGTGGGCACCAGCACCCGGTCGCCCACCTGCGGGCGCAGCTCGCCCGGGTCGAGGTAGTAGAGGCGCCCGTACCGGTTGAAACTGACCGCGCAGAGCATGCCCATGCGCCCCACCCTACGCGGATCGGGGCCCGCCGTACGGCGGCCGGTCGCCGTACGGTCACCGACAGCGGCGATCGGCTCCGTCGACCCGGCCGAATCGCCCCTTCGCCTCGCCCGGACGGCTGAAACCTCGCCCGCCGCCGGGACAAGCGTCTGCCGACAGCGTTGAGTGAAGACATACCTGCGGGGGGTGCAGGGGAAGTCCACGGCGTCGCCGCCGTTGCCCGGCCACGGCCGGTCCGGCGCGCGGCGCCGTGGACCGTCAGTAGCCGATTCGGGTGGTGCCGCCGTAGTGCGGCGCGACCGCCGGCCGATCCCGCCAGACCGTCTCGGCGAGGCTCGGCCCCCACTGACGCAGCAGCGTCTCGGCGCCGTCGTAGGCGACTCCGAGCACGCCCAGGATCCGGGTGGCGATCTCGGCCGCGGCCGACGCCCCGGCCGGTCCGGCGTGGACGCCGGGCCGGGTCGCCGCGTGCACGGCGACCGCTTCGGACGAACCCAGCACCTCGGCCAGCGCGCGGGCCAGCGCGACCCGGCTGCCCTCCACCCAGCCGGCCAGCGCGTCCGCGTAACTCGCCGTCGACTCCAGCCGCCCGACCAGGCTCTCCGGCCCCTCGTCCAGGTGCCGGAGCAGTGTTGCGCGCGCCTCGTCGTACGCCGACGCGGCGGCGCCGGACCAGGCGACCTGGTCGCCGAGCAGGGCGCAGGTGTCGTCGTACCCCCGGACGAGCCGGCGCACGGCGTGGCCGGCGTCGGTCAGCGGCGCGGGGTGCAGGTCGAGGAACTCGCGCACGGCCGCGCCGGGGAGCACCTGCATGCGGCGCAGCAGCGGCCAGAGGCGGTGGCCCTCGGGTGCGCCGGCGGCGAGCAGCGTGTCGACGCGGGCGAGCAGGTCGAGCCCCGGCTCCGCGAGGCGGTCGAGCGCGTCCATCAGGCCTCCCGGGCCAGCCGCCGGGCCACGCCGTCGTCGGCGGCGGCATAGCGGTCGGCGGCGCTGCGCAGCGCGGCCGCGGCGGCGGCCAGCCGGACGGCGGCAGCCTGTGCCTCGCGCGCTCGGTCGGCGGTGGCGGCGGTCCACTGCCGGTGCAGCGCGCGGCCCACCTCACCGGGCCGGCCGGCGGCGTGCGCGCCGAACGCGGGGTGCGGCGGGTCGGTGGCGGTGACCGTGCGGGCCAGCGTGGCGAGGGTCGCGCCGGCCTCGTCGAGGCGGGCGGCCAGGGCGCGCAGCGTCTCCATGTCAGGCTCCCGCCAGCGGCCGGTAGGCCGCGAACGTCTCGTTGTGCAGCTTCTCCCGCGCCCACTGCGCCGCGTCGGCGGCGGCGGTGACCGCCGCCTGCACCGACCCGGCCACGTCACGTGGGCTGCGGTGGTGCAGCGGCCCGAGGAAACGCACGTCGGTGATGCGCCCACCGGCTGTCACCACCACCTCGACAAGGCCGTCGGGCGAGCGGACGGTGACCTCGACAGTGGCCACCGCCTGGTCGAACTCGGCCTGCAGGTTCTCGATGCGGCGGTAGCGCCGCACCGCCTCCTCGATCCAGGCCTCGTCGATCTCGCCCCGCGGCATCGGCGGACTCCTCCCGGCCGGTCGGCCCCAACATCACTGAGCGTGCCGCCTCGATCACGGCGGCATCACCGGGGACCGTACCGCACGCCAATCGCGCGTGTCGATGCCCTGTGGACAGCGTGGAGCGGGCGTGGGTCAGCCGCGCCAGAGGGCGAGCATCATCGCCTCCACCGCGATCCGCGGCTTGACGTTCGCCTCGATCGCCGCCCGGCACTCCAGCACCGCCTCCAAGCGGCGCAGCGAGCCCTCGGCGTCCCACTTCTGCGCGCCCGCGCCGGCCAGCGCCGCGGTGTCGGTGTGGACCGGGGCGACCGGCGCCCGCAACGCCATGGTGAGCGCATCGCGGTAGAACCCGGCCAGGTCGACCAGCGCCCGGTCGAGCGCGTCCCGCTGGGCACGGGTGGCCCGCGACTTCTGCCGCTTCTCCAGATCCTTGAGCTGGCCGGCCGCGCCGCGCATGGCGCCGGCCGCGCCCCGGCCGGTGCCGCCCGCACCGAGCGCGGTCTGCAACGCCGTACGCTCCGCCTCGTCGATCTCGACGACCGAGGCGGCGGCCTCCGCCTCGGCGGCCTCGATCAGCGCCGAGGCGGCGTCGAACGCCGCGCCCACGCCGGTCAGCCGGCGCGGCACGGCCAGCACCGCGTCGCGCCGCTGCCGGGCCTCCGGGTCGCGGGCCAGCCGCCGAGCCCGGCCCACGTGCCCCTGCGCGGCCGCCGCGGCCCACTCGGCCACGTCCGGCGCGATGCCGTCCCGGCGGACCAGCACCTCGGCCACCGCGGCCGGCGGCGGCTGGCGCAACGGTACGACGCGGCAGCGCGACCGGATGGTCACGGAGATGTCGTCCGGGTGGGTGGACGGGGCGCAGAGCAGGAAGACGGTACGCGGCGGCGGCTCCTCGATCGCCTTAAGCAGCGCGTTGCCGGCGGCCTCGGTGAGCCGGTCGGCGTCCTCGATGATCACTACCTGCCACCGGCCACCGGACGGCGTGCTCGCCGCCCTGAGCACCAGCGCGCGCATCTCGCCGACACCGATGGAGAGCCCGTCCGGAACGACGAGGCGCACGTCGGCGTGCGTGCCGGTGAGCGTGGTGTGGCAGCCGGGGCAGCTGCCGCATCCGGTGCCGTGCACGCACTGCAGGGCGGCGGCGAACGCGCGGGCGGCCACCGACCGGCCGGATCCGGGCGGCCCGGTGAAGATCCAGGCGTGGGTCATCCCGGCGCCGGGATCGGCTTCAGCGGCGGGTGCCGGAGGCGGGTCGGCGTCGGTGCCGTCGAGCTCCTCGGCGAGCGCGTCGAGGTCGTCGTACCCGCCCGCCGGCGCGCCGGCCGCGACGGGCACGGCGGCGCGCAGCAGCGCGGCGGCCGAGGCGGCGGCCCGCCGCAGCGTGTCCACCGCCTCGTCCTGCCCGACCAGATCGCCGAAGACGTCGGTCATCTTCGGGGTTGCTCCATCGTCACCAGCTCCGCGTCGGATAACTCAGGCTGGACCGAGGTGTCCGGGCCCTGCGCCGGACGCGGGTGCACGATCCCGCCCGGGTCGGCGAGGAGCTCACCCACCCGGCGGGCCACCGCGTCGGCGATCTCGTCCACCGGCCGGGACGCGTCGAGCACGAGGTAACGCTTCGGGTCACCGGCGGCCAGGTCGAGGAAGGCGTACCGGACGCGCTCGTGGAACGTCAGCGACTCGGCCTCCAGCCGGTCGGCCCCCTCGTTGCGCGTCTCCACCCGGCTCAGGCCGGTACGCGGCTCGACGTCGAGCAGCACCACCAGGTCGGGCTTGAGCCCTCCGGTGGCCCAGGACGAGAGCCAGGAGACCTCGTCCACCGGCAGCGTCCGGCCGGCGCCCTGGTAGGCGAGCGACGAGTCGACGTACCGGTCACTGATCACCACCGCGCCTCGCACGAGCGCCGGGCGGACGACGGTCGCGACGTGGTGCGCCCGGTCGGCGGCGTAGAGCAGCGCCTCGGCGCGCGGCGACGGCGCCTCGTCCGTGCCGGTGTCAAGCACCAGCGAGCGGATCCGCTCACCGACCGGTGTGGCGCCCGGCTCGCGGGTGACCACCACGTCCCGCCCCTGCGCGCGCAGGCGCTCGGCGAGCACGGCGAGCTGGGTGGACTTGCCGGCGCCCTCGCCGCCCTCGAAGACCACGAAGAGACCGCTGGAGACGAACGGCTCGGCCGGCATCAGCGGGCGGCCCCGGATCGAGCCCCACAGGTCGGCGAGGACCGGCACGCCCTTCTTGTCGTCCATCTGGCCGAACGCGCTGATGCCGGCGATGATGCCGGCCGCGCCGGCGGCGAGCAGCAGCAGGCGCGTCGAGGAGATGGAGATGCCCAGGTCGGCGATGGTGAGCTGGCGGGAGCCGCCGACGCCGACCAGGAGGCTGCTGAGCGCGATGGCGAGGATCAGCACCAGCCGGGTGCCGATCTGCACCACCGCGAAGACCCGGCCGCGTACCTCGTCGGCGACCTCGCCGCCGAGCAGCGTGGTGCCGGCCAGGAACGCCATGCCGGCGCCCGCGCCGACCAGGATCGCGCCGAGGATGGCCATCGACAGGTGGATGGCGAAGGCGAGCACCAGCACCGAGGCGCTGGCGAGCACGATGCTCATGCCGAACCAGCGGCGGCGGGACATGTCCCGCACGATCATCGGACCGAGGCCGATGCCGAGCGCCAGGCCGACGAAGATCGCGCCGAAGAGCAGCGAGAACGCGGCGTCACCGGCGCCGAGCGAGTTGGCGAAGAACTTGGCCGTGCCGACCACGATGCCGCCGCCGGCGAACGCGCCGAAGATGCCCAGCACCAGGCCGCGGACGAGCGGGGTCTGGCCGATGTATTTCCAGCCCTCGGAGAACTGCCGGAACATGCTCTGCTCGGAGCGCTCGGCCTCGCCGCGCTGGGCCTGGCTGATCTCCTTGATCCCGAACGCCACCACGAGCGCGGTGGCCAGCCGGGAGAACGCGTTGAACCAGAGCGCGAGCTGGGCCGGCTCGGCCCAGTTCGGCAGGTCGCCGCCGACCGCGCCGCGGACGCCCCGGTCCAGCACGGCCAGCGCGATGGCCGCCGCAACCGGCGTGAGGCCGTACGTGGTGATCAGCGTGAGCTGGTTCGCCGCTTCCAGCCGGGTACGCGGGATGAGGTTGGGAACCGCCGCTTCCTTGGCCGGGATCCACATCAGCGTGATCGACTCGATCAGGAACGTGGCGATCAGCGCCCAGCCGACCACCAGCCCGCCGGCGGCACCGGTCAGCGCGTAGAGCGGGATCGAGGCGAACAGCACGAAGCGCAGCAGGTCGCAGATGACCATCGTCCACCGGCGGTCGAACCGGTCGGCGAACACGCCCGCCACCGGGCCGAGCACCAGCGCCGGGAGCAGCCGGATCGCTGTCACACCGCCGAACGCGGCGCCCTGGGCGGTGCTGCCGGAGACCTGGGAGGCGGCGAACAGCGCGGTGGCGAGCAGACCGAGCCAGTCGCCGAAGGAGGCGGCGCTGAGGACGATCCACAGCCTGCGGAACGGCCGGATGCGCAGCACCGAGCGGATGGCGGCGACGCCGGAGTGGTCGGCGGCTGTCCCGGGCGACGACACGCCGGGCGACTCGCCGTTGTTCTGGCTTTCGATGGCCGTACCTCCACGTGCCGGCCCAGGTCTGGGCATCCCCGGTGGAACACTCTAGTCGCGTGGGAGGAGTGGTCCTGCGCGACATTCACCTGCTCGCTGAGCCTAGGCCGCCGGGACCACCGCCCGCAGCCCGGACAGACGCGAGGGTATTTCGCATTCTCGCCCAGACAGTTAGCGTGCAGACGTGGCCATCGACCGTGACAAACTTCGCGAGCGTCTCGACCGGGCGACCGCTCACCTCGACCCGCCGTACGCGGTGGTCGACCTCTCCGCGTTCGACGCCAACGCCGGCGCGCTGACCGGCCGGGCCGACGGCAAGCCGCTGCGCGTGGCGAGCAAGTCGGTACGGGTCCGCGAGCTGCTCACCCGCGTGCTCGGACGCCCCGGCTGGCAGGGCGTGATGGCCTTCACCCTGCCCGAGGCGGTCTGGCTCGCCCGCTCCGGCGTCAGCGACGACGTGCTGGTGGCGTACCCGACGGCGCACCGGGCCGGCCTCGCCGAACTGGCCGCCGACCCGGCGCTCGCCGACGCGGTGACGCTGATGGTCGACGACCCCGCCCAGCTCGACCTGATCGACCAGGTCTGCCCGCCCGCGCGCCGCCCTGCGCTGCGGGTCTGCCTCGACCTGGACGCCTCCTGGCGGCCGCTGCGGGGCCGGGTGCACGTCGGCGTGCGCCGCTCCCCGGTGCACAGCGCCACGGCGGCCGGCGCGCTCGCCGCCGCCGTCGCCGCCCGGCGGGGCTTCCGGCTGGTCGGCCTGATGTCGTACGAGGCGCAGATCGCCGGTCTGGGCGACGCGCCACCCGGGCAGGCGGTGCTCGGCTCGGCGATCCGGGTCGCGCAGCGCGGGTCGTACCGGGAACTGCTGGCCCGCCGCTCGGACGCGGTCGCCGCGGTACGCGAACACGCCGACCTGGAGTTCGTCAACGGCGGCGGCACCGGCAGCGTGGCCGCCACCAGCGCCGACCCCGCGGTCACCGAGGTCACCGCGGGCTCCGGCCTGTACGGGCCGACGCTGTTCGACGCGTACCGTGCCTGGCGGCCGACCCCGGCGGCGTTCTTCGCCTGCGCGGTGGTCCGCCGCCCGGCGCCCGGGCTGGCGACGGTGCTCGGCGGCGGCTGGATCGCCTCCGGCCAGGCGGCGAGCAGCCGGCTGCCCCGGCCCTGGCTGCCGGACGGCCTGAAGCTGCTCGGCGCGGAGGGCGCCGGTGAGGTGCAGACGCCGCTCGCCGGGGACGCCGCGGATGACCTGCGGGTCGGTGACCGGGTGTGGTTCCGCCACGCCAAGGCCGGCGAGATGTGCGAGCACGTCAACGAGGTGCACCTGGTCGACGGGGACGCGGTGGTCGCGACGGTGCCCACCTACCGGGGCGAGGGCCACGCCTTCCTCTGACCCGCCGCCGGCGTGACGACGGCGGGCCCCGGCGCACCCGGGAACCCGCCGCTCGGCGTGCCGCTCAGCCCTGGGACACGGCCTCCGTGGGAGCGTTGACCTGCCGGTGCAGGTACTCCCGGATGAGGGCCTTCGCCTCGACCAGCACCCGCTCGTCGCCGTCGGTGCGGCGGCGGAAGGCCAGCTTGATCAGGGCGTCGGCCGCCTCGACCGCGACCTCCAGGTGGAACCGCAGGTCGGGCACCCCGGCCAGGCCGAAACGCTCGGTGAGCACGCGGGCGAGCTGCTCCGCGATGACCCCGTTGTTGTCCCGCTGGTCGTCCAGCAGGTGCAGGTCGACCACGTCGCCGAAGTGCAGGGTACGGAAACCGGGGACGGTGCGGTGCATCGAGATGTACTCGTCGATCGCCGCGTCGACGCCGTCCCACCAGTGCGTCAGATCGTCCGACGCGAACCGCTCGTCGAGCCGCTGGAGGTAGGACTCCATGGTCCGCAGCGTCAGCGCCTGCACGATGGCCCGCTTGTCCGGAAAGAACTGGTACACCGACCCGATCGCCACCTCGGCGCGCTCGGCGAGCAGGGTCGTGGTCAGCCCTTCGTACCCCACCTCGTCGACGAGCTCGGCGCAGGCGTCCAGCATCCGCTGGACCCGCGCGACACTTCGACCCTGCACCGGTACCCGACGCAGCGGCCCGGTCGTGGCGGCTGGTGTGGACACTCGGCGCCACCCCCCTTCGACGGATGAACATATCTGCACGTCACGAGTCTGTGACTACCGGTACAACGAGCCGGGCTCGATTGCGGTATTTACCAGGCACAACGTTCCTGATATGAATTCAGTTCATATTCATGTCGAGGAGTGGCCGCGATGACCGGTACCACCGCCACCTGGTCCAACTGGGCCGGCAACCAGCACAGCTCCGCGCTCCTCACCGTGCGCCCGCGTAGCGTCTCCGACGTCGTCGAGGCGGTCCGTCAGGCCGCCGCGGCCGGCCGGACCGTCCGGGCCACCGGCAGCGGCCACTCCTTCACTGCCACGGCTGTGGCCGACGGGCACCGCATCGACCTCGCCGAACTGGAGACAGACGTCACCGTCGATGTGGCGCGCCGCCTGGTCACCGTACCGGCTGGAATGACGTTGCACACGCTCAACGAACTGCTCGCCGGGCACCGCCTGGCGATGCCGAATCTCGGCGACATCGACGCCCAGACCATCGCCGGCGCGCTCTCCACCGGCACCCACGGCACCGGGGCGAAACTGGGCTGCCTGTCCACCTTCGTGGCTGGGCTGACGCTCGTCACCGGCACCGGCGAGGTGCTGCGCTGCTCGGCCGAGGAGAACCGCGACGTCTTCGACGCCGCCCGGGTCGGGCTCGGCGCGGTCGGCGTACTGGTCGAGGTCACGCTGCGCTGCGTCGACGCCTTCGTGCTGCGCGCGCACGAACGCCCCGCCCCGCTCGCCGAGGTGCTCGGCGACCTGCCCGGCCTGTACGAGGCGCACGACCACGCCGAGTTCTACTGGTTCCCGTACACCGACCGGGTGCAGGTCAAGACCAACGACCGGGTACCCGCCGACGACCAGCCGCTGCCCGGCTGGCGCGGCTGGCTCGACGACGAGTTCCTCTCCAACACCGTCTTCGCCGGCGCCTGCCGCCTCGGCCGCGCCGTACCCGCCCTCGCCCCCACGATCAGTGCCGTCTCCGCCCGCGCGCTCACCGAACGCACCTACACCGGCCGTTCCGACCAGGTCTTCTGCACACCGCGCCGGGTCCGCTTCGTGGAGATGGAGTACGGCCTGCCGCGCGAGGCGCTGCCCACGGCGCTGGCCGAGCTGCGCCGGATCGTGGACCGGCTGCCGTTCAAGGTGCTGTTCCCGGTCGAGGTGCGGTTCACCGCCGCCGACGACATCTGGCTGTCCCACTCGTACGGGCGGGACTCCGCGTACATCGCCGTGCACCAGTACGTGGGCATGCCGTACGAGCCTTATTTTCGCGCGTTCGAGCAGGTGGCGACGGAGCTGGGTGGCCGCCCGCACTGGGGCAAGCTGCACTGGCGCGATGCGGAGTCGCTGGCCACCGCCTACCCGAGATTCACGGACTTCCAATCCGTCCGCACCCGCCTGGACCCCCACAACCTTTTCCAGAACCCGTACTTGACCCAGGTCCTGGGCTCCTGAAGATCTTGGAAGAAATGGGCCGTCATAGGTGCCGTTTCCTTCCAAGATCTCGGCTCACGCTCCGCCTCGCCAGCCCGCCGCTCGCAGGGCGGCGCGAAGCTGCGCGATCACCTCTTCCGGATGGGCGCGCAGGACCCAGGCGGGGAACCGGAGAACACGGTCGCCCTCGACCCACAGGTCGTTCTGTCGGCGCATGTCCGCCCAGGCGTGCGCCGGGTCGTGATGCTGTCCGCCGTCCACCTCGACGTGCACCCGCCACTGCTCGAAGTAGGCGTCGAGGTATCGCCGCCGGCCGGCGGAGTCCCGGCGGACCACCTGCCGGGTCGGTTCGGGCAGACCGGCGCGGCGGGCGAGACCGAGCAGGTCGAGTTCGCCCAGGGAGTGCGCGCCGCCCGCCGCATCGGTGGCAGTGGACAGGATCAGCCGCCTTCTGCGGATACGGGGCATCCGCTCCGCCACCTCGTGCAGGTCGTCACCGCCCACGAGCCGCTGCTGGAAGGCAGCCGCGACGATCGCCCGGGCCTGCATGTCGGTCGGTGCCCACTGCGCGGCGTCGACGATCGACCGGGCCACCGTAGTCCGGGGCGGCGCCGCGACCGGCACCACGTCGGAGTCGGGCAGATGGGTCGTCCGGTGCGCGAGCACGCCGGCCGGCAGCGGTGACCGACGGGTCGTGGCGGGCAGGAGCAGGTGGACCACCCGGTCCGGGAACCCCCGCAGCCCGCCTGCCTGAGCAGCGGTCACGCCACCCAGCAGTGCGGTGGGCCCGGCCGCCAGCACCGCGATCCACCGTCGCTGAGCGGCACCGACCGGTCCGTTGTGCGCGACGAGAACCGCCCGGTGCGCCTGTCGCCACCGGCCGGTCGCCACCCGATGGCGGATCGCCCCACGGGTGAGATGCGCCCGTGCCTGCTGGAGGCTGAGCACGTCCTCCTGCCGGAAGAGCAGCCAGGTCAGCTCGTCCGCATCATCCGACGGCAGCGCCCGCCGCATCCCCGCCCACGATTTCCCCACCCACCCACGGTGGCCCCAACGCGGCTGCTTCGCCGCCCTTGTGGACAACCACGAGATCTTGGAAGGAAAGGGCCGTCCTAGGGGCCCTTTCCTTCCAAGATCACTCGTTCGGGGTTGAGGTCGCCTTCTTGGGGGCCGCCTTCTTCGCGGGGGCCTTCTTCGCCGCGGTCGTCTTCTTGGCGGCCGTCGTCTTCTTGGCGGCTGTTGCCTTCTTGGCCGGGGCGGCCTTCTTCGCGGCCTTCTTCTTCGGTGCCGGGCCCTTCGCGCGCTTCTCGGCGAGCATCTCCGACGCCTGCTCCAGCGTCAGCTCCTCCGGCGTCTGCCCGCGCCGCAGCGACGCGTTGAACTCGCCGTCCGTGACGTACGGCCCGAAGCGCCCGTCCTTGATCACCAGCGGCTTCTCGGTGAGCGGGTCGTTGCCCATCTCCCGCAGCGGCGGCGCGGCGGCCCGGCGCTGGCGCGTCTTCGGGGCGGCCAGCAACGCCAGCGCCTCGTCCAGCGTGACGGTGAACATCTTGTCTTCCGAGTCCAGCGAGCGGAACTCGTCACCGCGCTTGACGTACGGGCCGTAGCGGCCGTTGTTGGCGAACACCTCGGTGCCGTCCGGGGCCACGCCGATGAGCCGGGGCAGGCGCAGCAGCTGCAACGCCTGCTCCAGGGTGAGGCTGTCCGGCGACTGCGAGCGCAGCAGCGACGACTTGCGCTCACCGCTGGCCACGTACGGGCCGAACCGGCCGGACTTGAGCAGGATCGGCTCGCCGGTCGACGGGTCGTCGCCGAGCTTGCGCTCACCGCCGCCGCCGAGGAACAGCTCGTGCACCTTCTCCGGGGTCAGCTCGTCCGGCGCGAGGCCCTCCGGGATCGGCGCCCGGTCACCCTGCGAGCCGCCCTCCTCGCCCTCGCCCTCACCCGAGGCCGAGCCCGAAACCGAGGCCGTGCCCGAAACCGAGCCGGGGAGCGCCCGCTGCAGGTACGGCCCGTACCGGCCGACCCGGACGACGACCTCGCGGCCCTCGTCGTCGGTGAACAGCGGGATCGAGTTGACGCTGCGCGCGTCGATCTCGCTGAGGTTCTCGGTGACCAGCTTCTTCAGGCCACCGGCGTGCGCGATGGCCTGGTCGCCGGCGCCGTTGGTGCTGCCGAAGTAGAAGGAGGTGAGGAAGTCGACGGCGGCGTGGTCGCCACCGGCGATCTCGTCCAGCTCGTTCTCCATGCTGGCCGTGAAGTCGTAGTCGATCAGGCGCGGGTAGTGCCGCTCCATCAGCCCGATCACCGCGAACGCCAGGAACGTGGGGATCATGGCCTGGCCGCGCTTGGTCACGTACCCACGGTCCTGGATCGTCTGCATGATCGACGCGTACGTGGAGGGGCGGCCGATGCCCAGCTCCTCCAGGGCCTTCACCAGCGACGCCTCGGTGTAGCGCGACGGCGGCTGGGTGTGGTGGCCCTGCGCGGCCAGCTCGTCGGCGGTCAGCGGCTGATCCTTGACCAGCGTGGGCAGCCGCCGCTCGGCGTCCTCGGCCTCGGCGTTCTCGTCGTCGCTGGACTCGACGTACGCGCGCAGGAAGCCCGGGTCGGTGATGGTCTTGCCGGTCGCCCCGAAGTCGGCCTCCTCCTGGGCGGAGGAGACGGCACGGATGCGCACCGACACGCTGGAGCCGACCGCGTCGGTCATCTGCGAGGCGATGGTGCGCCGCCAGATCAGCTCGTAGAGCTTGTACTCCTCGGCGGACAGCTCCTTGGCCACCTCGCCCGGGGTGCGGAAGTTGTCGCCCGCCGGGCGGATCGCCTCGTGCGCCTCCTGCGCGTTCTTCACCTTGCCGGTGTAGCGGCGCGGCTCCGGCGGCACGCTGCGCTCGCCGTACAACTCGACGATCTGCCGGCGGGCCGCCGCGATGGCGGTCTCGGACAGGTTCACCGAGTCGGTACGCATGTAGGTGATGTAGCCGTTCTCGTACAGGCGCTGCGCGGTGCGCATCGTCTGCTGCGACGAGAACCGCAGCTTGCGGGCCGCCTCCTGCTGGAGCGTGGAGGTGATGAACGGCGCGTACGGGCGGCGGCGGTAGGGCTTCTCCTCGACCCGGGTGACGGTGAACGGCCGGTCGGCCAGGCGGGCGGCCAGCCCCCGGGCCCCGCCCTCGTCGAGGTGGACGACACCCGCGCCGGCGCGAACACGACCCGTGGTCGGCTCGAAGTCCTTGCCGGTGGCGATCCGGTCACCGTTCAGCGCGACCAGCGTGGCGTTGAACGTGCGCGGGCCCTCGCCCGGCTTCGCCACCGCGAGCGTGGCCAGGATGTCCCAGTACTCGGCGGTGCGGAACGCCATCCGCTGGCGCTCCCGCTCGACCACGATCCGGGTCGCCACGGACTGCACCCGGCCCGCCGACAGCTTCGGCATGACCTTCTTCCACAGCACCGGCGAGACCTCGTACCCGTAGAGGCGGTCGAGGATGCGCCGTGCCTCCTGGGCGTCGACCAGGTCGCGGTCGATCTCCCGGGGGTTGGCCACCGCGGCCTGGATGGCCGGCTTGGTGATCTCGTGGAAGACCATCCGCTTGACCGGCACCTTGGGCTTGAGCGTCTCCACCAGGTGCCAGGCGATGGCCTCGCCCTCGCGGTCCTCATCCGTCGCCAGGAAGATCTCGTCGACCTCCTTGGCCAGCTTCACCAGCTTGCTGATCTGCTGCTTACGGTCGGGCGACACCACGTAGAGCGCGTGGAAGCCGTTGTCGACGTCGACGCCGAGACGCGCCCAGGGCTCACCCTTGTACTTCGCCGGGACGTCGGCGGCGTTGCGGGGCAGGTCCCGGACGTGGCCGAAGCTGGCCTCCACGACGTACCCCGGGCCGAGGTAGCCCGAGATCGTCTTGGCCTTCGCCGGAGACTCGACGATGACCAGACGGGTGGTTCCAGCGTTGCTCGGCACGTCTCTCCCCGACCTCACTCCTACGCCATGCCCGCTTCGGGCCGTGTTGCGCCACCCGGACCACGGGCGGTCCGGATGTCCAACGTAACGCGCCGTCCGCGTTCCGGGTTTCGTGGGCGGCAAACGGGCCGCTCTCCCGGCGACCGCCGGCCGCACCCTGCCGGACGGCGTCACGGTACACCGTGGGTAGGGCGGCAGGCGTGTCACTGTGACGATCGCGTACACCCGGCGGAGCCGTCTCCGGGTGTCCGGGTTCGGACACCGGACGGTCAGCCGGGCGCGCCCGGCCACTCCGCCGCCGGCGCCGTGACCGGCCGTTCCCCCACCAACTCGGCCAGCCGCGACATGCGCCGCCCGCCGATGCGGAACGCGGGCCCGCCCTCGTCCGGCTCCACGAACGCGGCCGGCAGGCCGACCGCCGCCAGCGCGGCGCGCACCACCGGCCAGCACGGCTCGTCGGCCGGTCCGAGCCGCAGCCGGAACCCGGCCGGCTCGGCCGTCCCGGCCGCGGCCGCCCAGAGCCGCAGCCGCCGCCCGTCCAGGTGGAATCGGGCCGGTGGCCGCTTCACCGCCCCGCGCAGCCAGGCCCGCGCGAGCGGCGCCAGCATGCTCGTGTACGCGGTACGCACCCGGTGCCGCCCGTCCTCGGTCGGCTCCCAGCTCGCCGGCACGCCCCGGGCGCCCAGCTCCGCCACCAGCACGTGCACCCGCCAGGCGGCGTCCACCACCATGGAGATCCGGGCCGTGCCGCCCATCCGCCCCACCTCACCCGGCCCGGCGAGCAGGCCGGCGAGATCCGCCAGCACGGGATCGGCCGCCTCGGTGGAGAACAGCGAGGGCTGGCGGGCCGGGTTCGGGGTGGGAGGGGTCAGCGACACTCCGGGACCTCGTCGAAGGCCTCTTTCAGCTCGGTCGAGTTGAGCTTGCTGGTGTCCAGCGCGCTCGCGTCGTACTCCTTGTTGAGCGTGTCCACGGCGGCGCGCACGCCGTCGTAGAACGGGCCGGCCTGGGCGGTGTCGAGCCCGTCGATGGCGGACCGGGCCCGGCCGTACGCGTCGCGCATCTTGCTCAGCGACCCCAGGAACCCGGCGGACACCTCGGCGCCGCGCTCGGCCTCGGGAACGCCCGCCTCCTCGACCTTGCGCCGGGCCGTCTCGCTGGCCTGCTCGGCGCCGGCGAAGAGCCGGACCAGGTTCTCCTTGGCCTGCGCCGGAGTGGTCTGCGCGGTCATCTGCTGCTGGGTGCTGCTGGTCAGCTTGGAGATCTCCGCGCGCCACGGGGTGAGCGCCTGGCACACCGACGCGGCCCAGACCCGGGGGCTCGGGCCGCCGCCGCACCCGGCGACGACGAGGACCAGCGTGGCCAGGACCACCGTGAGCTTTCCGGCGGTTGCCGCCCGGCGCGTACGCATGCGTTGCAGCGTACGACCTCCGGGCGGAACCGCCACCGCTCAGGTTTGCCGGGCACGGGGCTCCCGGCCGGCCGGGACCGGCCGGGAGCCGTCGCGTGGACCTCAGGCGTTGACCGTCTCCGGGCGCTGGTCCGGCTTGCCGGCGTCGCTGTCCGAGTCGGTCATCGCCACGCCCTTGCGCTTGCTGAACACCACGGCCCCCGCGATGATCAGCGCGGCGACCACTGCGATCGTGATGCGCAGCGGGTTGTTCTGGTCGTTGCCCACGCTCCAGGCCACCACGGCCGGCGCGATCAGCAGCGAGACCAGGTTCATCACCTTGATCAGCGGGTTGATCGCCGGGCCGGCGGTGTCCTTGAACGGGTCGCCGACGGTGTCGCCGATGACGGTGGCGGCGTGCGCGTCGGAGCCCTTGCCGCCGTACGCGCCGTCCTCCACCAGCTTCTTGGCGTTGTCCCAGGCGCCACCGGAGTTGGCCAGGAACACCGCCATCAGCGTGCCCGCGCCGATCGCGCCGGCCAGGTACGCGGCCAGCGCGCCCGGGCCGAGGCCGAAGCCGACAGCGATCGGGGCCAGGATGGCCAGCAGGCCGGGGGTAAGCAGCTCGCGCTGCGCGTCCCGGGTGCAGATGTCCACGACCTTGCCGTACTCGGGCCGCTGGGTGCGGTCCATGATGCCGGGCAGCTCACGGAACTGGCGGCGTACCTCCATCACCACGGCGCCGGCCGAGCGGGACACCGCGTTGATGGCCAGGCCGGAGAAGAGGAAGACCACCGCGGCGCCGATGATGAGGCCGACCAGGTTGCGGGGGTTGGCGACGTTGAGCGAGTTGAGGATCTCGTTGCCGACGTCGTTCACGCCCGCGTCCTCGTACGAGGAGCGCAGCGTGTCGGTGTACGAGCCGAACAGCGCGGTGGCGGCCAGCACGGCGGTGGCGATAGCGATGCCCTTGGTGATCGCCTTGGTGGTGTTGCCGACGGCGTCCAGCTCGGTGAGCGTCCGCGCGCCGTGCTCGTCGATGTCGCCGGACATCTCGGCCACGCCCTGCGCGTTGTCGGAGATCGGGCCGAACGTGTCCATGGCGACGATGACGCCGACGGTGGTGAGCAGGCCGGTGCCGGCCAGCGCGACGGCGAACAGCGACAGCGTGATCGAGCTGCCGCCGAGCAGGAACGCGCCGAACACGCCGGCGCCGATCAGCAGCGCCGAGTAGACGGCCGACTCCAGACCGACGCTGATGCCGGCGAGGATGACGGTGGCCGGGCCGGTCTGCGAGCTCTTGCCGATGTCCTGCACCGGGCGCCTGTTGGTCTCGGTGAAGTAGCCGGTCAGCGCCTGGATCGCGGCGGCCAGCACGATACCGATCACGACCGCGCCGATGGCCACCAGCCGCGGGTTGCGGTCGACGTCGGTCAGCCCGCCCTCCAGCTCGGCGAACGTGGCCGGCAGGTACGCGAACGCGGCGATCGCGACGAGCACCGCGGCGATGAGCGCGGAGAGGTAGAAGGCCCGGTTGATGGCGGTCAGGCCGTTGCGGTCGCTGGCGCGCAGCCGGGTGATGAAGACGCCGACGATCGCGACGAGCACGCCGATGGTGGAGATGATCAGCGGGAAGACCAGGCCGGTCTCACCGAACGCGGCCCGGCCCAGGATCAGCGCCGCGACGAGCGTGACCGCGTACGACTCGAACAGGTCGGCGGCCATGCCGGCGCAGTCGCCGACGTTGTCGCCCACGTTGTCGGCGATGGTGGCGGCGTTGCGCGGGTCGTCCTCCGGGATGCCCTGCTCGACCTTGCCGACCAGGTCGGCGCCGACGTCGGCGGCCTTGGTGAAGATGCCGCCGCCGACCCGCATGAACATGGCGAGCAGCGCGGCGCCGAAACCGAAGCCCTCCAGCACGGTCGGGGCGTCACCCCGGTAGATCAGCACGACGAGCGCCGCGCCGAACAGACCGAGGCCGACGGTGAGGAAGCCGACCACGCCGCCGGTGCGGAAGGCGATCTTCATGGCGCCTTCGCGTCCGCCTTCGCGCTCCCGCGCGGCCGCTGCCACCCGCAGGTTGGCGCGGGTGGCCAGCCACATGCCGGCGCCGCCGATGAACGCGCTGAACAGCGCACCCACCACGAAGAACGCCGAGCGGCCGAGCTTCACCAGCGTTTCGTTGCCGTCGGTGTCGTGCACCGGCAGCAGGAACAGCAGCACGACGGCGATCACGACGAAGATCGCCAGCGTGCGGAACTGCCGCAGCAGGTACGCCGACGCGCCCTCCTGCACCGCGCCGGAGATCTCCTGCATGTTTGTGGTTCCCTTACCGGCCGCCAGGACCGCCCTGGTGAGGGCGGCCGCGAAGACGAGCGCCACCAGCGCGATGACCGCGGCGATGACGACGTACGTCACGTTGGCTCCGGTAAGGGACAGTGCGCCGCCGTCAGCGGCCAAGGTCCCGGACATCTATGTCCTCCTGTACCGAACAACTCGCGCCGGCCGGTGGAGACGCACGGGCCGACGCCTGGATGCGGACTCGCAAGCGCGCGCCAACCCACTCCGGCGGACCGTTCCCGCTGGCTACGGGACGGGATCACTTGCTGACAACCCGGGTACTGTAGCCCTCCGGCGTGGCGAGGGTCACAGGCAGGGGGCACCGTGTCTCGATGATCTTCGTAACTGTGTTATACGAAGAAATCTGATATATGGCCCGGTCAACACGACGAGGCCGCGCTCCCCGTGCGGGGAACGCGGCCTACGTGAACGGGAAGGTCAGGCGCGTCCGGCCGGCCAGGTCATCCGGACCTCGGTGCCGACGCCCTCGTCGACCGGGCGGACCTGGAGGTCCTCCACGAAACCGGCGAGCAGCGCGAAGCCCACCCCGGTGGTGAGCGCGTCCTCGCTCAGCGACTCCTTGGCCAGCTCGTCCGGCCCGAGCGCGGCCAGGCCGAGGCCCGCCTCGATCGGCGCCCGGTCCACCACCCGGACCGTGTAGCCGCCGGTGTCGGACATCTCCACGTACACCGGATCCGCCAGGCCGTACTGCCGGTGCAGCGCGACCGCCCGCGTGCACGCCTCACCGATGGCCAGGCGCACCTCGTCCAGCAGGTCCTCGCGTACGCCGGCCCGCCGGGCCACCGCGACGCCGACCAGGCGTGCGGTACGCACGTGCACCGGGGCCGGAGAGAAGGAAAGCTTGACGGTGGCCATCACGCGCCGGTGGAGTCGGCGGCGATGGCCGCGTCGACCGTCGGATGCAGCGGGAAGACCTGGTCCAGGGCGGTGATCCGGAAAATCTTGAGCAGCGGCTCCTTGTCGCAGACCAGGGCGAACGAGCCGCCGGCCGAGCGCAGCCGCTTGAGCGCGCCGACCAGCACGCCCAGTCCGGTCGAGTCGAGGAAGTCCACCCGGCCCAGGTCGACCACCACGTGGCGGGCCCCGCCGTCGATCAGCTCAAGAAGCCGTTCCCGCAGGCGGGGGGCGGTGTAGACGTCCACCTCACCACCGACCTCGAGCACCGTGTGCTCCCCCACGGCGCGGGTCGCCAGCGACAGCTCCATCGGCCCCTCCTCGGTAAACTCTCCAGGGCATCTAACCATCCCCCGTGCGGCCCTCTCGGATCACCGGCCACGCCCCTCCCTTACCCCCACCCTGCGGTTCCCAATTCCGAACACCAGTGCGAGAGTGCAGGACGTGACCGACCACAGCCCCGGCCCGCGGCGTGCTCCGGGTGAGCTGCTGCGCCGGCTGCGGCTGCGGCACCCCACCGACCCGGTCACCCACGTCGAGCGCGTCCCGGCGCGGGCCGGCGAGCCGGTCGGGTGGCCCGGCTGGGCGCCGGAGGAACTGCGGGCGGCGTTCGCGCGGCGCGGCGTCACCGCCCCGTGGCGGCACCAGGCCGAGGCCGCCGAGCTGGCGTACGCCGGCAATCACGTCGTGGTGGCCACCGGCACGGCGTCCGGCAAGTCCCTGGCGTACCAGCTGCCCGCGCTGAGCACGCTGCTCGCCGACCCGCGCGCCACTGTGCTCTACCTGGCGCCGACCAAGGCGCTCGCCGCCGACCAGCTCCGCGCCGTCGCCGGCCTCGAACTCGACGGGGTACGCCCCGCCACCTACGACGGGGACACGCCGCGCGCCGAGCGGGAGTGGATCCGGCGGCACTCCCGGTTCGTGCTGACCAACCCGGACATGCTGCACCACGGCATCCTGCCCGGTCACGCCCACTGGTCCGGGTTCCTGCGCCGCCTCGCGTACGTGGTGGTCGACGAGTGCCACACCTACCGGGGCGTCTTCGGCTCACACGTCGCGCACGTACTGCGGCGGTTGCGGCGGCAGTGCGCCCGCTTCGGGCGTACCCCCGTGTTTCTGCTGGCCTCGGCCACGTCGGGTGACCCGGCGACGGCGGCCGGGCGGCTCACCGGTCTAGCAGTCACCGCCGTCACCGAGGACACGTCGCCGCGCGGCGGCGTGACGTTCGCGCTCTGGGAGCCGCCGCTGCTGCCGCCCTCCGACTCGGCTCCCGACGCCGACCTCGTCCAGGTCCGGCGCTCCGCGCTGCGGGAGACCGCCGACCTGCTCGCCGACAGCGTGGTCGAGGGGGTACGCACGCTCGCGTTCGTGCGGTCCCGCCGGGGCGCCGAGGTGGTCGCCGCGAACGCCCGGCGGTCGCTGGACGAGGCGGTGCCCGGCCTCGGCGAGCGGGTGGCCGCCTACCGGGCCGGCTACCTGCGCGAGGAACGCCGCGAGCTGGAACGGGCGCTGCTGCACGGCGACCTGCTCGGGCTCGCCTCCACGAACGCGCTCGAACTCGGCGTCGACCTGGTCGGGCTGGACGCGGTGCTGATCTGCGGCTGGCCCGGCACCCGCGCGTCGCTGTGGCAGCAGGCCGGGCGGGCCGGGCGCTCCGGCGACGAGGCGCTCGCCGTGCTGGTGGCCCGGGACGACCCGCTCGACACCTATTTGGTGCACCACCCGGAGGCGCTGTTCGGGCGGCCGGTCGAGGCGACGGTGCTCGACCCGGCCAACCCGTACGTCCTCGCGCCGCAACTCGCCTGCGCCGCCCACGAGTCCCCGCTCACCCCCGCCGACCTTGACCTGTTCGGTGAGGGCGCGAAGGAGGCGGTGGACTCGCTGGTCGAGGCGGGGGCGCTGCGGCAGCGGCCCACCGGCTGGTACTGGCGGCACCGGGAGCGCCCCGAGGTCGACCTGCGCGGTGAGGGCGGCGCCCCGGTCTGCGTGGTGGAGGAGTCCACCGGCCGGCTGCTCGGCACCGTCGACGGCGGATCGTCGCACTTCCTGCTGCACACCGGCGCGGTCTACCTGCACCAGGGCGTCTCGTACGTGGTCGACTCGCTCGACCTGGCCGACGGGTGCGCGCTGGTGCACGCCGAGGAGCCGGACTGGTCCACCCACGCCCGCGACGTGACCTCGCTGTCGGTGGTGTCGGTCCGCTCGTACGTGGACGCCGGCCCGGTCGGGCTCTTCCTCGGCGAGGTGGACGTGACCAGCCAGGTGGTGTCGTACCAGCGGCGGCGCATCGCCACCGGCGAGGTGATCGACACCCGCCCGCTCGACCTGCCGGCCCGGGAGCTGCGCACCGTCGCGGTGTGGTTCACGCTCTCCCCCGAGTCGCTGACCGCCGCCGGTGTCGAGGCGGCCGACGTGCCGGGCGCGCTGCACGCCGCCGAGCACGCCGCCATCGGCCTGCTGCCGCTGATGGCGACCTGCGATCGCTGGGACATCGGTGGGCTGTCCACCGCCCTGCACCCGGACACCGAGGCGCCCACGGTCTTCGTCTACGACGGGCATCCCGGCGGGGCGGGTTTCGCCGAGCGGGCGTACGGCACCGCCGCCGCCTGGCTGCGCGCCACCCGGGACGCGATCGCCGAGTGCGGGTGCGAGACCGGGTGCCCGTCCTGCGTCCAGTCCCCGAAGTGCGGAAACGGCAACAACCCGCTGGCGAAGGCAGAGGCGGTGAAGGTCCTCGACGTGGTGCTGGCGAATCTCGCCACGGTCGGCGGCCCGGACGCGGTGTCTGACCCGGACCCGCCCACCTCTGGCCCGGAGGCGGACGGCCCGGAGGCGGACGGCCCGGAGGCGGACGGCCCGGAGGCGGACGGCCCGGAGGCGGACGGCCCGGAGGCGGGTGCCGGCCCGGAGGCGGACGGCCCGGGGAGCGGCGAGGTGTTGCCCCGGCAGGGCGACCGGGTGGCCCGCCCAGCTCAGACGGCCGGCGGCCCACCCGCCTGACCTGGTCCGCGCCCGTCGGGTGGGGCCTCCCGCCAGTTCGGGGAGGTTGCTGTATCGGCGGGTGCTGGACCCCGCCACTTCGCCGAACTGGTGTCGATCAAGGTGGGCCGTGGCCCCGGGGGTCTGGTTGGTGGGACGGGTGCATGAGGGCAGGGCCCTCGGGGCATTGATGTATGGGAGCGCTTCCATGCATCATTTCCGGTAGCGCAGGTGACCCCAGACCCGTCCCGCCGGAGGTGCCGCCGTGGCCGACACGATCGCCGAGACCGTCGAGTTGCTCTACACCATCGACCAGGAAAACCTAACCCCCGACCAGCAGATCGCGCTGGGCACCGCGCTGGCCACGCTCGCCCAGGCGGAGCGGCTGGAGCAGATCAACGAGCGCCTGCGCGGCATTCACCAGGTGCTGAACAGTTGGGCGATGAAGGCCACGGTCGACGGCGGTCGTTGACCTTTCGTCGTCGTTCGCCTTGTGGGGTGGGTGGGTGCCCGGAAGCCGGAGGCCCTCGCGAGCGGTGATCCTGGCGCGAGCGGGGGCAAGCGGCGGCGGGCCTGCTGTGCGAGACTCCGGCGACCCCTCGAAGGAGATCTGATGTCGCTCGACAACCTGCAGGCCCATAACCGGTTCATCGTCCGACAGCGGATCCGGATGATGGTCAACCAGTACGAGGTGCACGCCGCGGCACCCGACGGCTCCGAGGCCGGGCTGCTCGCGTTCGCGCAGCAGAAGCGGCTCGCCTTCAAGGAGCAGGTGACCATCTACACCGACGACTCCAAGCAGTACCCCCTTCTCGGGTTCAAGGCCCGGCAGCGGCTCGACCTCGGCGCCACATACGACGTGACCGACCACGCCGGCAACCCGATCGGGCTGTTCCGCAAGGACTTCGCGCAGTCGCTGCTGCGCTCGACGTGGCACGTCGAGCAGCCCGGGCTGCCGCCGGCCACCGGGCAGGAGCGCAGCCTGCCGGTCGCGCTGCTGCGCCGGTTCGTCGACTCGCTCTCCTGGCTGCCGTACCACTTCGACTTCGTGGCCGGTGGCCAGCCGGTGTTCTCGGTCGACAAGAAGTGGGGCCTGCGCGACCGGTACGTCGTCGACATCCACCACCCGCAGATCGACCGTCGCCTGGTCATCGCGATGGCCGTCGGGTTGGACGCGCTCCAGTCCCGCTGACCCCGCGCCACCTTTTCCACCCGCCGGCCGAGCCCGGAGCGCCAGCGATCGACGCCCCCGGCTCGGCCGCCTCAACCGTCGGTGTCCCGGGCCGGCCCGGCCCGGGACGTCGCGGTGGCGTCCCGGGTCAGCCCGGGCAGCGGCTCGACACGTACCCGCGCCGTGACGATCAGATCGAGCCCGTCGATCCGGCAGCCGGTCATCCGGCCGCCGTTGGCCGCCACCAGCTCGGCCGCGCGAGCGCACGCGCCCTCGACGCCGTCGAGCACCCGCCCGGCACCGGCGAGCGCCCCGAAGTCCGCCGCGTTGCGGGCCTGGTGCCGAGCACAGCGGGCGGCCCCGAGCGCCGCGCCGAACATCCCGACCAGCACGAACACCAGCCCGATCGCGAGCAGGCACACAGTGGCTCCGCCCCGCTCGGCGGCGGTCTGGCGCGACGACCGGGCGGCCGTCACGGCACCGGCCCCGGCGCGCCGGGTTCCACAGCCGCTGCCGCCTGCCCCGACACGCTCAGTCGCGGCAGCAGCGCGCCGAACGTCCGGACCGGCGCCCGAACCGTCGCCGTGACCCGGTCGCCTGCCACAGTCACCGACACCTCGGCGCCGTCGGGGGCGTAACGCTGGCCGGCGACCTCGCCGGACTCGCCCCGGGCCGCAGCGAGCGCCGCCTCCCGGGCTGCGTCGACGCAGCCGACCCGGGTACCGACCGCGTTCACCGCCGTCAGCCCCGCGACGAGCAGCAGCATGAGCGCCGGCAGGCCGGCCGCCAGTTCGGCGGTGAAGGAGCCCCGCTCGCACGCTGCCCACGAACGTCCCCGGCGGAGCAGGCGGACGAGGGCACGCCCGACCGCCCCGGCCCGGATGCCGGCAGCGCCGCGGATCGGGCCCGCTTCGGCCGGGACGCCCAGCGGGTGCGCCGGAGCGGGAAACCAGCGGCCGGCCCACCGGCGCCGGATCACTTCAGGGCCCGGTCGATGACGGCGGTCAGCGCGGACTGCACGTTGCCGGAGGTCAGCACCTTCAACAGGATGCCGGCGAAGGCGACCGCGGCGAGCGTGCCCACGGCGTACTCGGCGGTGTTCATGCCGGCGTCACCCCGCAGGCGGGTGAGGAGTTTGCGCATGTC
Source organism: Micromonospora sp. NBRC 110037 (assembly GCF_001652995.1). Classification (NCBI taxonomy): domain Bacteria; kingdom Bacillati; phylum Actinomycetota; class Actinomycetes; order Micromonosporales; family Micromonosporaceae; genus Micromonospora; species Micromonospora sp. NBRC 110037. Next base: position 235,794 of record NZ_BBVA01000010.1, on the reverse strand, counting down.
GTTCGTCCCTTCTCGATGGTTCACAGCACGTCGCCGAGAACAGCGACGATCACCGGCACCAGACCGGCGAGAATGAAGGCGGGCAGGAAGCAGAGCCCGAGCGGCAGCACGATGAGCACGCCCGCGCGCCGGGCGGCCGCCTCCGCGGCGGTCGACCGTTCGGCGCGGAGGTCGTCGGCGAGCCGGGTCAGCGCGCGAGCCAACGCGGCACCGCTGTTCGACGACCGGACCGCCGCCGCGACCACGGGTTCGGCCCCGGCCACGCAGCTCAGGTGCGCCCATGCCTCGGTTGCCGTACCGCCCAGGCCCAGCGTGCGGCCCACCCGGCCGAGCCGGTCGGCGAGTGGGCCGCCGAGCGCCTCGGCGACCGCCAGCGCCGAACGGTCGACCGGCGCGCCCGCCCGCAGCGCGGCGGCCAGCAGGTCCGCGGCCAGCGGCAGATCGGCCGTCTCCCGCAGCCGTCGCTCCCGGACGGCGCGCGGCTCGATCCGCCGGAGCAGGCGATCGGCGGCGACACCGGCCAGCAGCCCGAGGAACAGACCGGTCCAGCCGCCGACCACCACCGGCACGGCCAGCCCGGCCAGCGCCGCGCCCAGCCGTACCCGATCCGGCCACCACGCCGGGCGGGGCCGCCGGGGCGCCGGGGCGAGCCGGCGCAACCGCCGGGCCGGGCGGGCCGCCGGAACGGCGACGAGCAGGAGCGACGCGGCGCCACCGAGGCACACGGCGGCCAGCATCTGGCGGGACATCAAGAGGCCCGCCCGGGTGTGACGCCGAGCCGCTCCGCCCAGAGCAGCCCGCCGACCTGCAACGCGACGGCCGCCAGCGCGCTGCCGCCACCTACCGGCGTGTGCAGGAGCACCGCCACCGGGTCCACCCCGATGCCGTAGCCCAGGCCGATCCCGCCCAGGGGCAGCGCGGCGAGCAGCCAGGCGGTCGCCCGGGCCCCGGCGGCCTGGGCGGCGGCAGCGGCGAGCCCCCGGTCGGCGGCGCGGGCGTCGGCCTCGATCCGTTCCAGCAGGTCGGCCAGGGGCGCTCCGGTGCGGTCAGCCAGCTTCCCGGCGGCCCGGGCCAGGCGCGCGACCCGGCCCGGCCCGTCGTCCAGGTCGGCCGGCAGCCCGGCCCGCAGGTCGGCGGCGACGGCGGCGAGCCGGTCGAGGTCGCGGCGGTGCGCGAGCGCGGCCGCCCTTCGGGTACGCCGACGCAGCACCGCCCGGGCCGCGAGGACGCCGTAGGTGGCCAGCGCCAGGGCCGCCACCGGACCGCCGAGCAGCGCCCCGGACACGGCGCCGAGCAGCGCCGCCACGGGTAGCGCGCGTCGAGGCGTGAACAGGACCGGCGGACCGGCGGCCCGGTCGCCGTCCGCCGCGAGCGTCCCCGGGCCGAGGCCGACCCACCGCCGTGCCCGATGCGCCAGCGCGGACGCAGGCCCGAGGCCGGCCCACTCCCCTGCCCGTTGCGCCGGCTCGCGAGCAGGCCCGACGCCGGTCCACTGCCCTGCCCGGTCTGCGGCAGGGCCGGGCTTGATCCACTGATGTGCCGGGTGCCCGGCTCCGGGCCGACGTGGTTCCCGAGCGCGGCCCGGTGGCTGGCCGGACGACTGCGGCCCGGCGTCGAGCGGACGGCCCGAACCGCCTGCCCGCTGGGCCGGGCCGCCGCCCAGAACCGCCAGTCGCCGGGCGCGACCTGCGCGTACCGGCCAGGCGACGGCCGCTGCCGCGACCGCGAGAAGCAGCGCCACCAGCCCGAGCTGCGCGGTCACGACGGTTCCGCCCCGGGCACCCGGAGGACCGGCGGCACCGGCACACCCCGCTGCCGCAGCAGGGCGCCGAGCGCACGGGCCGCCGGACCGGGACCCCGTCCTCGTACCCAGGCCGGAACCACTGTCACCACGCGGTCGGGGCCGTCGGGCAGCAGCAGGCCGATGGAGTCCAGCACCCGTCCCTCGCCGGTCCGGCGGAGCTGGAGGACGACCTGCAGCGCGGCGGCGACCTGCGCGTGCAGTGCGAGGCGCGGCAGACCGCCGAGCATCCCGAGCGCTTCCAGCCGGGCCGGGACGTCGGCCGGAGCGTTCGCGTGCAGCGTCCCCGCCCCGCCGTCGTGGCCGGTGTTCAACGCGGCGAGCAGGTCCACCACCTCGGCGCCCCGGCACTCGCCCACGACCAGCCGGTCCGGCCGCATCCGCAGTGCCTGCCGGACCAGGTCACCGAGCCCTACCGCCCCGGCGCCCTCGACGTTCGCGGTGCGCGCCTGCAACCCGATCACGTGCGGGTGCACCGGCCGCAGCTCGGCGGCGTCCTCCACCAGCACGATCCGCTCGGTGCCGGGCACCAGCCCGAGCAGCGTGTTGAGCAGCGTCGTCTTGCCGGAGCCGGTGCCGCCGCTGACCAGGTACGCGAGGCGGCCGGCCACCACTGCGGCGAGCAGCGGGGCGACCGGCCGGGCAACCGTGCCCCGATCCACCAGCTCGTCGAGGGTGAACGGCCGCTGCCGGAAGGTACGCAGCGACAGGTACGGCCCGTCGGTCGCCACCGGCGGCAGCACGGCGTGCAACCGGGTGCCGTCGGGCAGCCGCGCGTCGGCGTACGGCGCGGCGTCGTCCAGCCTGCGTCCGGCAGCGGCGGTGAGGCGCTGCGCCAACCGGCGTACGTCGTCGAGCGTGCCCAGCGGCACCGCCACCTGACGCAGCCCCTGCCCCCTGTCGACCCAGACCCGTACCCCGTTCACCAGCACGTCGGTGACCTGCGGGTCGGCGAGCAGCGGCGCGAGCGGGCCGGCGCCGATCAGGTCGTCGTGGACCCGGTCGGCGATCCGCAGCAACGTGGTGTCGCCGAGCACCGCGGTCGCCGGTTCGGCGCGTACGGCCGAGACGATCGCCGCCGGGGTGACCGGCGTCGCCTCGGCGGCGAACCGGTGCCGGACCCGGACGGCCAGCTCCCCGGGGTCGGCCGGCCCGGTCATGCCGCACCCGCCGCCGACGACCCGACCAGCTCGTCCACGAGCCGCTGACACAGGACGGCGAGTGGGCCCTTGCCGCTCGCGCCCGGCGCCTCGCCCCGCTCCAGTCCTCGGCACAGCCCCGGCTCGGGCCGCAGCGTGCCGGCGAGCGGTAGGCCCAGCGCCCGGGACACCTCGGCCGCGCGGAGCCGGCCGGGCGCCGGGCCGCGCACGATCACCGACAGGTCGACGCAGTGTGGCGCGGCGAGGGCGGCGACCCGGGCCGCCGCGGCTGCCGCCCGCAGCTCGGCTGGTACGACGAGCAGCGCACGGTCGGCGGCCTGGAGCGCGATCACCGCCGCGTCGTCGAGGTGCCGGGGCAGGTCGAGCACGACCAGGTCCCGCCCGCGACGGCCGGCGTCGACAGTGGCGGCCATCGCCTCGGCCGGCAGGTGCCGCAGGTCCCCGCGATCCCAGGAGAGCACCACCAGGTCGCCTCGGCTGGGCAGCGCGCGGACCAGCGACGGCGGGTCGACGCGCCCGTCCGTGCCGGCCAGCTCAGGCCAGCGCAACCCGTCGAGCTGCTCCCACCCGAGTACGAGATCGAGGCCTCCGCCGAGCGGGTCGGCGTCCACAAGCAGCGTGCGCAGGCGTGACCGGGCCGCGGTGACGGCGAGCCCGCCGGCGAGCACGCTGGCCCCGGCGCCGCCCCGCCCGCCGAGCACCGCCACCACCCGCCCCGACGGCGGACCCGCCGGGCCGGCCCCGCATTCGGCGAACCGGTCGATCAGCCAGGGCTCGGCCGCCGGCAGTGTCGCGACGTGCTCCGCGCCGATCAGCTCGGCCAACTCCGTACCCGGATCGAGTTCTCCGGAGCGACCGACCAGGACCGTGCGGGCGCGGCGGGGAAGGCGTGCCCGCAGGCAGGCCGCCGCCTGGTCGGCGCCGATGAGGACCAGCGGCGCCGGCGCCCAGCGGGCCCGGGCGGCCGCCGGGTCGGCGGCCAGTTCGACCTCGGTGCCACCGGCGGCCGCGAGTCGCAACAGCTCGTCGAGAAGGTCGCCGTCGGAGGTGACGAGCAGAGGCAGGCGACGGTACGGCGGGAGCGGAGTGCGGGGCGGCATGGCTGTCTCCCTCGGTCGGACTCGGACGTGCCCGGCAGCCTGCCCGGCCGATGAGCCGAGTGCGGGAGATGCGGACTCCCCTGTGGACGGCGGAATGCGATGTGGACAGACCTCGGCGGAGGAGTGGATCTGCTATGTGGCGCGAGGGTTGAGCAGCGAACGCACGGTCAGCCATTGACTACGGGGATGATCAGTAACGGATAATCGGGGACCCCTCGCCGCTCCATGGACGGCACCGGCTTTGCGGATTCGAGGCCATGACCGATTCATCGCATCCCCTCGCGATTCCCCCACCTCCGCGCCACGCGCTGCCCGACGGACCGACCAGCGGCGAGGCCTGGCTGCGCGATCCGTCACCGGCAGCGCTCGCCGCGATCGCGGTCGGGCTCGTGGTAGTGGTGCTCGCCAGCATCGTCAGCGCCTTCGCGACGCCCCGCCGCCCCGACCTTCCACCGCCGATCGAGGGGCAGGCGATCCTGGCATCCCCGGCGCTGTCCAAGGGGGCCGCGGAACCACCGGAGGCGTACTGGTCGCCGCCGCCGGTGTCGCTCTCCAGCCGCTCCGTCCTGCCCACCCGGACGGCCGAGCCGAGCCGGGCGGCCGCTCCGACCAGTCAGCCGGCGTCGCCGAAGCCCTCCCGTTCCAGACCTTCGAAACCGCCTGTCGCCGGGCCCGACGAGCTCAGACCGCTGTCGCCGACACACGAACGGAGGCTGCGTTCACACGGCGGCGGACCGGAGACGTTCATCGACTTCGTCAACACCCGGCGGGAGCGCGTCGCCGTCTACTGGCTCAACTACGAGGGCCGGCGCCAGCGGTACGCGCTGCTCGAGCCTGGGCAGTCCTACCGGCAGCAGACGTACGTCGGTCATCCCTGGGTGGTCACCGACGAGCGCGGCGGAGCGCTGGTGTGTTTCGAGCCGGCCAGGCACACCTCGCGCGCGGTGATTCGCTGACCCGACCACAACTCGCTTGCCGGCCGGGACCCCGGCTGCGACGCTCCGGCTGTGATCGACAGACCTGGCGTCGACGAGCCGCTGCTGGCCGCCGAGGTGGCCGCCGCCTGGGCCCTGAGCGTCGCCGACCTCGTGTTCCTGCCGGTGGGGCTCGACGGGAACGCCTGGGCGTACCGGGTGGACACGACCGGCGGTGCGCGGTACTTCCTGAAGCTGCGCCGCGGCGAGTTCACAGGGGCCGCCGTCGCGCTGCCCGGATTCCTCCGCGCGCGAGGCCTCCGGCAGGTCGTCGCGCCGATCGACCTGCCGGACGGCGGCGCCGTACACGGCTTCGAGGGCTACCGGCTGCTGCTCTACCCGTTCCATGAGGGCGGCAGTCTGTGGGCTCGCGGTCTAACCGACCGCCAGTGGATCGGGTACGGCGAGTTCCTGGGCCGGCTGCACCAGGTCACGCCGAGCGCCGAACTCGCCGCCGTCCTGCCGGTGGAGACCTACCGGTCGACCGCGGGCGACCGGCTGCGAACGCTCGGCGATCAGGCCGCGGCGAGCGACGCCCTCGGCGCGTTCTGGAAGCGGTACGGCACCGCGCTGAACCGATTGGCGGACACGGTGGATGAGCTTGCGTCCGGTGTCACGCGCGCTCGGCACGTCATCGCCCACGCCGACATCCACCCGGGCAACCTGATCGCCGACGGCGACGGTCCGCTACACGTCGTGGACTGGGACGCGCCGATGCTCGCGCCGCGCGAGCGGGACCTGATGTTCGTCTACAGCCGGGACTTCGGCGACCACCCGGCCGACGCGCGCCGGGCCGAGCTCTTCCGGCGGGGCTACGGCCCGGTCGAGCCGGATCAGAGGTTGCTGAGTTTCTACCGCGGCGAGCGACACCTCGACGATGCCGCCGAGTTCCTTCGCAGCATCCTGAGGCCCGGGGCCAGTCCGGAGTCCCGGGCCAACGACCTGCATTGGCTCACCCGCATCGCCGAGGCCGTCGCCGACCCCGCCTCAGGACGACTACGCAGCCCGCGTCCTGGCTGCCTTCGTGGTGCCTGCTGACGATCTGCTGACTTCGGCTACGGCATACCCCGGAGAAAGCGCGCTCGATGACGCCAGGAGGGGCTGTGACCTGCGGCGGAGCGCTCGCAGCGCAAAGGGACGACCCCCGTCGGGGGGAGACGGGGGTCGTCTTGTGGTTCGGCTCCGGGGGGGTCGAGCCGAACCGACTCAGCGGTTACGGGGGGTGCAACCGCCGAGGCCTGCGGCGTCGGGAATGTGAACTCCCGTCGCGAGGACAAGCATGCCGCAGCCGACCCTTATACGTCGAGTGGTGTTCAGTCCACGCAAAGCTAATTTCTTGCACATCAGATGTGACCGCCGTCACTCCTGCGGGTGCTCATCCACTTCCATGACCCTGGGCGGACGCCTCCGCGCCGCCGTCGGGCTAGACTTTCGCGCCGTGGGCCGCAGCGCCGCTTTCTTCGATCTCGACAAGACCGTCATCGCCAAGTCAAGCGCACTGGCATTCGGTCGGCCGTTCTACCGGGACGGGCTGATCACTCGGCGTGACGTGGTCAAGTCGGCGTACGCGCAGTTGATGTTCCGGCTGGGCGGCACCGACGAGCAGACCATGGCCCGCACCCGGGACTACCTGGCCACCCTCTGCAAGGGCTGGCCGGTGGAACAGGTCCGCCAGATCGTCGCGGAGACGCTGCACGAACTGATCAACCCCTATGTGTACGCCGAGGCGGCCGCCCTCATCGAGGAGCACCAGGCCGCCGGCCGGGACGTGGTGCTGGTTTCCGCGTCGGGTGACGAGATGGTCCGGCCGATCGGTGAGCTGCTCGGGATCACCGACGTGATCGCCACCCGGATGGGTGTGGTGGACGGCCGCTACAGCGGTGAGGTCGAGTTCTACGCCGCCGGTCCGAGCAAGGTCGAGGCGGTCAGCGAGCTGGCTCTGGAACGCGACTACGACCTCAGCGACTCGTACGCTTACTCCGACTCGTACTCGGATCGGCCGCTGCTGGAGTGCGTGGGGCACCCGACGGTGGTCAACCCGGACCGGGCGCTGCGCAAGCTGGCGGTGGAGAACTCGTGGCCGGTGCTGGAGTTCCGGCACCCGATTCCGCTGGGCCGCCGCCTGCGTGAGCGGCCGGCCGTGCCGGTCGCGGCCGCGGCGCTCGGTGTCGGAGTCGGCGTGGCCATCGGCATCGCCTGGTACGGCCGGCACCGCCGCACCCGCACCGCCGCGCCGACCGCCTGACACCCGCGACCTCAGGACGCGGCGAGGATCTCGTCGCCGATGAGCGTGATCTGGTCGGCGCCGACCTCGACAGCCGTCATGTAGTGCCGCAGCCAGGAGCGCAGGCCGTCGGGCGTGCCGGTGGCGAACGCGCCGGCCGCGCCCACGTACTCCGGTTCGCGCTCGCGGTGACCGACGTCGACAGCGACCAGCCCGCGGGGGTCGAACCCGGTGGAGATCAGCACCAGCCGGGCGGCGGCGCGGGCCACCACCCCGGACGGGCCCGGGAAGGGGCGCAGGTTCAGCAGCTCGCCGTGTACGACGGCGGCCAGCACCAGCGGTGGCACCTTGGTGCCGCCGGCGACCAGGGCGGCCAGGCCGTCGAGGCGGGCCGCGACCACCGGGTCGGCGACCGGCCGGCCCAACTCCTCCTCGGTCACCACGTCGCGGGCGGCGAGCACGTGCAGCCGGGCCAGCACCTGCCGGGGCGCCTTGGGCCAGAGATCGCTGAGCCCGGGCAGCGCTCCGGCCACCCGTAGCGCGCCCTGCATCACCGGGTCGGTGACGGTGCCGGCGCGTACCTCCTCGCGGTCGTGGACGCGGCCCTCCAGCGCGGCGCTGGCCACGGCGGAGCGGAGGCTGACCTCGGCGGCGACCTGGCCGCCCTGGCGGCGCAGCGCGCGGTGCCGGTGGGCCAGGTCGACCCGCTCGCGGGCCTGCTCGACGGCGGGGGCGACGTCGGCGAGCGCGAGCAGCGGGGCGAGCGGATCGGTGGTCACCCCGTCACGCTAGCGACCGCCGGGCTCCCCCCATGCCCGGGGTTGTTAATAAGGGTCCCTTCCTCTACCGGAGGCGTTAACAAGGGGCCCTTCCTTACACCTCGGCGCGAGGGGAGGGCCGCTGGGCGCGCGGTGCGGGGCCGGGCGGTCGCGACCGGGGTACGGCGGGACTAACCTTCCCCGGAGTAGGAGACGCAGGTCACGCGACGAAGGAGTCACCGCATGAGCGAGGCATTGGCCAACTTGCTGAACGAGACGCGCCAGTTCCCGCCGCCGGCTGAACTCGCCGCGAACGCCAACGTGACCGCCGAGGCGTACGAGGAGGCGGCCGGTGACCGGCTGGCCTTCTGGGCGCGTCAGGCCGGCCGGCTGGCCTGGGCCCAGCCGTGGGAGCAGGTGCTCGACTGGTCGAACGCCCCGTTCGCGAAGTGGTTCACCGGGGGCACGCTGAACGTGGCGTACAACTGCCTGGACCGGCACGTCGAGGCGGGCCTCGGCGACAAGGTGGCGATCCACTGGGAGGGCGAGCCCGGCGACACCCGCACCGTCACCTACGCCGACCTGCACCGGCTCACCTGCCAGGCGGCGAACGCGCTGACCGAGCTGGGCGTGACCGCCGGTGACCGGGTGGCGATCTACATGCCGATGATCCCGGAGGCCGCGGTGGCGATGCTCGCCTGCGCCCGGATCGGCGCCACGCACAGCGTGGTGTTCGGCGGCTTCTCCGCCGACGCGCTCACCAACCGGATCCAGGACGCCAGCGCCAAGGTGGTGATCACCGCGGACGGCGGGTACCGGCGGGGCAAGCCGTCGGCGCTCAAGCCGACCGTGGACGAGGCGGTGGCGAAGTGCCCGTCGGTGGAGCACGTGCTGGTGGTGCGGCGTACCGGTGAGGAGGTCGCCTGGTCGGGCAGGGACCACTGGTGGCACGAGACGGTGGAGACGGCGGCGACGGAGCACGAGGCGCAGCCGTTCGACGCCGAGCACCCGCTGTTCATCCTCTACACCAGCGGCACGACGGCCCGGCCGAAGGGCATCCTGCACACCACCGGCGGCTACCTGACCCAGGCGTCGTACACCACGCACGCGGTGTTCGACCTGAAGCCGGAGTCGGACGTCTACTGGTGCACCGCGGACATCGGCTGGGTGACCGGGCACTCCTACATCGTGTACGGCCCGCTCTCCAACGGCGCCACCCAGGTCATGTACGAGGGCACGCCGGACACGCCGCACAAGGGCCGGTTCTGGGAGATCGTCGACAAGTACAAGGTGACCATCCTGTACACGGCGCCGACGCTGATCCGCACCATGATGAAGTGGGGCGAGGACATCCCGGCCGGCTACGACCTGTCGTCGCTGCGTCTGCTCGGCAGCGTCGGTGAGCCGATCAACCCGGAGGCGTGGATCTGGTACCGGCAGCACGTCGGCCGCGGTGAGCTGCCGGTGGTGGACACCTGGTGGCAGACCGAGACCGGCGCCATCATGATCTCGCCGCTGCCCGGTGTGACCGAGGCGAAGCCCGGCTCGGCGATGGGCCCGCTGCCCGGCATCGTCGCCGACGTGGTGGACGACCAGGGTGAGTCGGTGCCGAACGGCGGCGGCGGTTACCTGGTGCTGAAGGAGCCGTGGCCGTCGATGCTGCGGACGGTGTGGGGCGACGACAACCGCTTCCTGGAGACGTACTGGTCGCGGTTCGGCGCGGGCGCCAACATCGGCGACGAGTGGGTCTACTTCGCCGGTGACGGCGCGAAGAAGGACGACGACGGGCACATCTGGCTGCTCGGCCGGGTGGACGACGTGATGCTGGTGTCCGGCCACAACATCTCCACCACGGAGGTGGAGTCGGCGCTGGTCAGCCACCCGTCGGTGGCGGAGGCGGCGGTGGTCGGCGCGACCGACCCGACCACCGGGCAGGCGATCGTCGCGTTCGCCATCCCGCGCGGCACCGCGGAGACCGCCGGCGACGCGGGCGAGCAGCTCATCGCCGAGCTGCGCAACCACGTGGCGAAGACGCTCGGCCCGATCGCGAAGCCGCGGCAGATCATGCTGGTGCCGGAGCTGCCGAAGACCCGCTCCGGCAAGATCATGCGCCGGTTGCTGCGGGACGTGGCGGAGAACCGGTCGCTCGGCGACGTGACCACGCTCCAGGACTCCTCGGTGATGGAGTTGATCTCGTCGGGGATGAGTGGCGGCAAGTCCGACGAGGACTGACGACAGCCGACCAGGGGGCGGACCGCGGCGCGGTCCGCCCCCTTCGTCGTATCCGGGATCCGCGCCGGTCGATCGGGGGACCCGATCTGACCTGATCGGCCAGAGCACTTTTCCACCACTGTCGATGTCGCTTGTTGTCGGTTACGTTCAGCCGCACCGGCGGATTTCGACGAGCGTCAGTGAGACGGCCGGTTCCCCACCATTCCCTACGAACGGAGTGGCATGCTCCCCATGTCGCAGCACAGGGCACGGCGACGCTTACTCGTCGCGCTGCCCGTCATCGCGCTCGCGGCCACGTCGCTGACCGTGACGGGCAGCGCGGCGGCCCAGCCGTCCCGGTCCGCACCGGTCACGATCGGGGCGGACGAGCACTACATCAACTACGCCGAGCCCGAGGTGCAGCCGGACACCGGCGGCAAGGAGATCAAGGGCCGTGACGGCGTCTTCACCTCGCCCGCGGACGAGGCCCGCGCCTACGACCGCAAGTACGCCGGGGGCAACCCGATCGCGGCCCGTGAGCTGGCCAAGCTGGAGGCCAAGTCCATCCGGACCGGCAAGAGCCCTCGCAAGATCAAGCAGGCCAAGAGTACGCAGACCGCCAAGCTGCTGACGCTGCTCGTCGAGTTCAACGACAACGCCAACGACGACTTCACAGGCGTGATGGTCCCGAAGACGGTGTTCGAGGACCGCACCTGCGTTCCCGGCACGGTGCAGAACGGGCCGCGGCACAACACCATCCCGAACCCGGCCACGCTGCCGCACAAGGACAACAACTCGATGTGGGTGCCGGACTTCTCGCCGGCCCACTACGACAAGATGCTCTACAGCAAGAAGGGCATCACCGAGCGGGTCCGCAAGGACCTCAAGGGGCCGGACGGCAAGCCGGGCATCAGCCTCGCCGGGCGGACCATGCACAACATGTACCTGGAGATGTCCAAGGGCGCGTACACGGTGGACGGGCAGGCCACCCCGTGGATCACGGTGCCGCACTCGGAGGGCTGGTACGCCGCGTCGCGCTGTTTCCAGGACGAGAACGGCAACTGGGTCGCCGGGCGTGAGCAGTCGATGAACGGCCACCCGGACAACCCGCAGGGCGCCGGCCGCCTCGCCACCGACGCGATCGACGCGCTGGCCGCGGCCGACCCGAACTTCCCGTGGGCCGACTACGACATCGAGGACCAGAGCGACCGCGACGGCGACGGCAACTACCACGAGCCGGACGGCGTGATCGACCACCTGGTGCTGGTGCACGCCAACCAGGGCAAGTCCCGTGGCGGCGGCGACATCGGCATCTACTCGGTCTGGGCGCACTCCTCGACGGTGGCCGGCGGCTACACGATCCCCGGCACCAACCTGAAGGTGTCGAACTACATCGTGCAGCCGGAGGACGCCGGCGTCGGCGTCTTCGCCCACGAGTTCGGCCACGACCTGGGCCTGCCGGACCTCTACGACACCTCCGGCAACGCCGACTCGGACGTGGACTTCTGGGACCTGATGGCGTCCGGCTCGCACTCCGGCGAGATCTTCCAGGCGCTGCCCACCCACATGGGCCTGTGGGACAAGTGGGTGCTGGGCTGGGCCGAGCCGAAGACGTTCGGGCCGGGTGACCGGTCCAAACTGGTCAAGCTCGGGCAGACGTCGCGTACGCCGGTCGGCACCGAGGACGGCATCAAGATCGACCTGCCGGACAAGGTGATCTCACTGGCGACGCCGCACAGCGGCGGCAACATGTGGTACTCCGGCGCGGACCAGAACTGGGCCGACGTCAAGCTCAGCCGCACGGTGACCGTCCCGAACGCCGCCGACGCGAAGTTCTGGATGTGGAACAACTACGTCATCGAGGCGGACTGGGACTTCGGCTTCGTCGAGGTCTCCACCGACGGCGGCGCCACCTGGAACGAGCAGAAGGTGTACGCCGAGGGCGGCGCGCTGGTCTCCACAAACGACGGCTACGCCGACCCGAACGGCCGGATGGTCGACTTCGGCAACAAGAAGTACGGCCTGAGCGGCAGCACCGGCGGCTGGCGGCACGACTACGTCGACCTGTCGTCGTTCGCCGGGCAGACCGTGCAGGTGCGGCTGCGGTACGCCACCGACGAGGCGTTCGTCGAGCGCGGCTGGTTCGCCGACGACTTCTCGGTGACCGGCGGCGGCGCCACCACCTGGAGCGACGACGTCGAGAGCGGCGCGGCGGGCTGGACCCAGACCGGCGGCACCTTCACCGACACCAGCGGCGCGGGTTGGTACATCGACTCGGGCACCCAGGTCAAGTCGCACTACTACCTGGCCGAGTGGCGTAACTTCGACGGCTTCGACAACGGCCTGAAGTACACCTACGACACCGTCTACTCGCACGAGGCGTGGAAGGTCGACCGGATCGCGTACAACGCGCCGGGCATGCTGGTCTGGTACCGGGACACCCAGCTCGGCGACGTCAACCACGTCACCGCGCAGATGACCGCGCTGCCCAGCTACGGCGCCAAGGGCGGTCTGCTGATCGTCGACTCGCACAACGACCCGCTGCGCCGCAAGGGCACCGCGGCCGAGAAGGACCCGTCGGTGCTGAAGAACCTGCCCAGCCGGCCGCAGTCCTCCAACGCCGCGTTCGGCCTCAAGCCCACGTACCCGTTCAAGGAGTGCCTGGAGGCGGCGGACGAGCCGTACAGCGAGTACTGCACGAAGTTCGGCCCGCAGGCGCCGGTGAAGGGCTTCACCGACGCCAAGGGCTGGTACCCGGGCATCGAGATCCGTGACGGCGCCGCGTACGCGCGGGACAACGACGCCTCGGTGGTCGTCCCGTCGCGGGGCAACCAGCAGTACACGACCCGGGTGGTGAACCCGGACGGCACTCCGGCGACCGACTACTACGGTTCGACGCTGGGTGGCGGGGCGATCGTGCTCGGCACCGGCAACCCGGGTGACGCGGGCGTCCAGTACGGCGTCTCGATCATCATCAAGCGGGCCGCCAAGGACAACTCGTACGCCCAGGTGTACGTGGTCCCGCCGCGTCCCTGAAACGGGCGCGGTCAAAGCGGAACCGGAATGACCGAAAAATGATCTGATCTAGCTCGATGGGGGAAGGGCCGGGAGCGCTCACGCTCCCGGCCCTTCCGCGTAACCCATTAATCCATGCATGTCTCTGCAATCGCCGCTCCGCGCATCGTCGCTGGTCAACGGCTCGGTGACGGGCAGGTGTGTGACGGTGAAAAGCGTTCTCAACAAAAAGTTGCAACAAATCGACGCACGCGTCTTCCCACCAGTCGCAGCAGTGTCTATGTTCACCCTTGGTCCCACCAGTGGACCGTTCCACCGGCCCGTACCCCCAGTTGGGCCGGTTCCCTCACACCGGAGGTACCACGTGCGCAAAGTCGCAGTGGGTCTGCTCGGGCTTTCGCTGACCGCGACGGGGCTGGTGGCAGGCACGGCCGCCAGCGCCGCGCCGACGCCGAAGCTGCCGGCCGCCGCTCCGTCGGTGGCCGAGCCTGCGCAGGCTGAGCACGACCTGCCCAACCCGCTCGAGGAGAAGCGGCGCGCGCTGCGCCAGGAAGGCCTCAGCGAGGTCCTGTCCGGCAGGGCGAAGGCCCAGAAGATCAACGGCAGCACGGTCGTCAAGGTCGGCGAGCGGGCCGCCGCCGGTCCCGCGGCGGGCAAGGCAGCCAAGAGCACCAAGGCCGGCAAGGGTCCGACCAAGGACCAGTACGTCGAACTCTCCCGCGAGCGGACCGACAGGATCTTCGTCATCCTCGCGGAGTTCGGCGACGAGCGGCACCCGAACTACCCGGACCAGGACACCGACCCGGACACCCCGGGCCCGACCCGGTTCGACGGTCCGCTCCGCAACCAGATCCCCCAGCCCAACCGCGCGGTGGACAACTCCACGGTCTGGCAGGCGGACTACAGCGCCGACTACTACCGGCAGCTGTACTTCGGCACCAACCCGGGCGACGAGTCGCTGAAGCAGTACTACGAGGCCCAGTCCTCGGGTCGGTACAGCGTCGACGGCGAGGTCACCAACTGGGTGAAGGTGCGGTACAACGAGGCTCGCTACGGCCGCTCCGGCGGCTACCCGTGTGCCTCGAACGTCTGCACCAACACCTGGGCCCTGGTCCGCGACGCCGCCAACCAGTGGGTCGCCGACCAGAAGGCGCAGGGCCGTTCCGACGCGGAGATCGCCGCGGACGTCAAGGCGATGGACCAGTGGGACCGGTACGACTTCGACGGCGACGGCGACTTCAACGAGCCGGACGGCTACATCGACCACTTCCAGATCGTCCACGCCGGCGGCGACGAGGCCGACGGTGACCCGTACCAGGGTGAGGACGCCATCTGGAGCCACCGGTGGTACGCCTTCGCCAGCGACCAGGGCAACACCGGCCCGGAGAACTTCCCGGCCGGCGGCACCCAGATCGGCAACACCGGCGTCTGGATCGGTGACTACACGATCCAGCCGGAGAACGGTGGCCGGAGCGTCTTCTACCACGAGTACGGCCACGACCTCGGTCTGCCGGACGACTACAACGTGGTCAGCGGTGGGGACAACAACAACGAGCACTGGACCCTGATGGCCCAGAGCCGGCTCGGCGCCAAGAACGACGGCGGCATCGGCGAGCGCGGTGGCGACCTCGGCGCCTGGAACAAGCTCCAGCTCGGCTGGCTCGACTACGAGGTGATCGTGGCCGGCCAGAAGCGCACCCTGGAACTCGGGCCGCAGGAGTACAACTCCAACAAGGCCCAGGGCGCCGTGGTGGTGCTGCCGCAGCGGGAGTACACGTTCCAGAACGGCAAGCCGTTCGAGGGTACGAAGCAGTTCTTCTCGGGCAACGACGACGACCTGAACAACACGATGACGCGCACTGTCGACCTCACCGGGAAGACCAGCGCCGCGCTGTCGATGAAGGGTCGCTACAGCATCGAGGCGGACTACGACTACCTGTTCTTCGAGGCGTCCACCGACGGTGGCCAGACCTGGACCTCGCTGCCCGGTACGGCCAACGGCACCCCGCTGAAGGAGATCTCCCCCGGGCGCTACGCCCTGGACGGCTCCAGCAACGACCAGTGGGTCGACGTCAACATCCCGATGGACGCGGTCGCCGGCAAGGTCGTGCAGTTCCGGCTCCGCTACCAGACGGACGGCGGCGTGTCCGAGGGCGGCTTCTACGGTGACGCGATCACCGTGACCGCCGACGGTCAGACCCTCCTCACCGACGGCGCCGAGGCCGGTGCCAACGGCTGGACCCTCAGCGGCTTCAGCATCGTCGAGGAGACCTACACCCGTAAGTTCGACAACTACTACATCGCCGGTCACCGGTCGTACGTCTCGTACGACAAGTACCTCAAGACCGGCCCGTACTTCTTCGGCTACGCGAACACCCGCCCGGACTACGTGGACCACTACGCGTACCAGGAGGGTCTGCTGATCTCCTACTGGAACCTGCGGTTCGCGGACAACGACACGTTCGCGCACCCGGGTGAGGGTCGGAACATGATCATCGACGCGCACCCGCGGCCGATCTACAACCTGACCGGCCAGCCCTGGCGGGCCCGTGTCCAGGTCTACGACGCGCCGTTCAGCCTGAAGAAGGCCGACTCGTTCACGCTGCACATCAACAGCCAGCCGCAGTACATCCGCGGTCAGGACGCGCAGCCGCTGTTCGACGACACCAAGCAGTACTGGTACCCGGAGCTGCCGAACCACGGCGTCAAGCTCCCGGCCACCGGCACCAAGATCAAGGTCCTGGAGCAGAACGGCACCTCGCTGAAGGTCCGCTTCTCCTGATCCACTGATCGACGCGCCACGCGATGCCCGGGCGGGCTCACCGCCCGGGCATCGCCCTTTCCGGGAACCCGGCGTACCCCGCCCGCGTCCCATCCGTTCGACACCCGCCCCACGCTGCCGGCCGCCCCACGATGGCGCTGATCGACGGCGCGGCCGAGACGGAGGATCCGTGTCCGACGACCACCAGCCGGCCGCGAGCGGCGCCGGCACGCCCGCCGACCGGCCCACGCCACTGTCCGCCACCGAACTGCCGACGCTGCGGCGTCCCGCCGGCCCGCCGAGGAAGCCGACCGACAACCGCCCGGCCGGCGTCGTCGCCGGATGGATCACCCGGGGCGGCGCCGGACCCTGCTACGGCCTGATGGACGAGAACGGCACGGAGTACGCCGTGTACGGCCCGGACGCCGGGGAGTTGCGCAAGGGCGACTTCGTCTCACTGCGGCTCACCGCGCGGGACCGCTCGGTGGACTGCGGGCCCGGCATCCCCATGCGCGTCGCCGAATCCTGACCCCGCAAGCGGTCGCCGGGCCACATGGGTCACCTCCCGGAGAAATCCCTGATCCTGGTCACCTGCGAGCCCGATGCGCGATCGGCGGCCCTAGGCTGTGCCCCATGACCGACCAGCGCGGCGGACCCGTCGACGAGTCCTGCGTCCTGCCCGAGGGGCCGTGGACGCACCGGTTCGTCGGTGCCAACGGCAGCCGGTTCCACGTCGTCGAGGCGGGCGCCGGTCCGATGGTGCTCTTCCTCCACGGCTTCCCCGAGTACTGGTACGCCTGGCACGAGATGCTGCCGGCGGTCGCGGACGCGGGCTTCCGGGCGGTCGCCGTCGACCTGCGCGGCTACGGCGCGAGCGACAAACCACCCCGGGGGTACGACGGCTACACGCTCGCCGCCGACGTCGCCGGCCTGATCCGCGCACTCGGCGAGCGATCGGCCACGGTGGTCGGCACCGGCGCGGGCGGGCTCATCGCCTGGACCGCCGCCTCCTTCCACCCGACCCTGGTCCGGCGGCTCGTGGTGCTCGGCGCGCCGCACCCGCTGCGGCTGCGGGCCGCCATCTTCGCCGACCCGCGCGGCCAGTTCGCCTCGGCCACCGCGACGCTCAAGTTCCAGCTTCCCCGCTACGAGCACGTCCTGACCCGGGACGACGCCGCCGAGGTGGAGGAGATCCTGCGCCGGTGGGGCGGCCCGCGCTGGGCGGACAGCCCCGACTTCGCCGCCTACGCCCACTGCTGCCGGGTCGCGATGCAGATCCCGCAGGCCGCGTTCTGCGCGATGGAGGGCTACCGCTGGGCGTTCCGCTCGGTGCTGCGGCTGCACGGCTACCGCTTCGTGAAGCTGATGCAGAAGCCGCTCGTCACGCCGACCCTGCAACTGCACGGCGCGCTGGACCGCGCGTCGCTTCCCCGTACCGCCCAGGGCTCCGGCCGCTACGTCAGCGCGCCGTACGAGTGGCGGCTGCTCGACGACGTGGGGCACTTCCCCCACGTGGAGGCCCGTGACCTGGTGCTCGGCGAGGTCCTGCGCTGGGCGAAGTCCTGACTCAGACCCGCTGCTCGCCCAGGTCGGCCACCTCGGTCGCGGGCGCCCAGCCCTGGTAGACGCCGAAGTCGAACGCCTCCAGCCCCATCGCCTCGGCCACCGGCCAGCGCCCACCCGTGTACTCCAGCCGCAGCCAGCCCTCGTGCTCGGCCAGCACGATGAACGGCTGTCCCTGCCAGGTGCAGGTGGTCCGCACGTACGCGAGATCGTCGACCTCGGCCGCCGGCACCACCCGGACGTACCGGCCGGGGCGTACCTCGGTGAACCCCTCCTCCGGGCCGGGCTGGTAGAGGCGGATGTCGTCGCAGTCGGGGCTGGCCTGGTACTCCCGCCCCCGCCAGCGGGCCACGTAGCCGTCGCGGGTCACGCCTCGTCCGCCTTCCGCCAGACCAGCGCGTCGGTGTCCAGGACCGCGACCAGCCGCGTGGCGCCGTCCGCGCCGAGCCGCCACAGCTCGGCGCCGTGCGGCAGGCGGGCGCTGTCCACCTTGAACTCGGCGATCACGTCGCTGCTCTCCCCGGGAGCGAAGCCGTTGCCGCGGAACGGCGGCCGCTCGATCACCCAGCCCTCCATCGCCCGCATCGCGGCCTCGTTCGGCCCGCCGTAGGGGATCCGGTAGAGGCTCGGCCGGTAGGCCGGCCAGCGCAGCAGGTAGATCTCCTCGTCGTCCGGGGAGAACGGCGAACCCGGGTGGCCGAGCCCGAGCGCCCGGTACAGCTCCGCCGGGCTGTTCAGGTGCGCCAGTTCCCCGGCCCGGTGCACGAAGCCGGAGACCCGGTCGTAGCCACGCTCCAGGTAGTACGCGAGCTGGCTCGCCGCGATCGCCTTCTGCATGGTCACCGGCTGGTTCGCGGCGATCGTCGGCGCCTCCGGGCGCTGTCGTTCCGCCGGCTGCTGCGCGGCGGCCGGCTCCGGGTCGTCGCCGAGGCCCACCTCGGCCGCCCAGTTGGCGAGCGCGAGAACCTGCTCCCCCGGGTACGTCGCGCCGACCGGGCTGTCCGGGTTCACCCGGAACGACCAGGACACGTCCGGCCACTTGCGAATGAGCTGGACGAACTTGACCCGTACCGTCTCGACCGCGTCTCCGGCGTGCTCGGCGAGGCGTTCCGGGGAGGTGTAGACCGAGACGGACGTCTCGCCGTCCACCGGCTCGGTGTGCCAGACGAACCCCGGCTCACCCGGCCGGCTGCCCGCGGCCGAGTCGGGCGCGGCCGGCAGCAGCACCCGGGCCAGCAGCAGGGTGGTGAGGAAGCCGTCGGTGCTCCCGCTGCCCGCGGCGGCCAGCAACTCCTCCTCCACGTTGTTCGCCGGCACGAAGTCGGCCGGAGCGGCGGCGCTCACCGGGTCGCCGTCGATCGGCGCCGGCTCCGCCACGGGCGCGGGCGGCGCCGAGGTGTCCGGCGTCTCGTGCGGGGTGGACAGCGCGACGGTCGGCTCACCCGGCGCGAACAGCGACGTGGTGACGGAGTCGTCGAAGGCCGCCGGTTCGGCCTCGGTGGCCGGCTGCGTGGCCGGCTCGGCGTCGGCGGCCGGCTCGAAGAGCGACACGGTGGCCTGTTCCCCGGCGGTGGCCGGCGCGAACAGGGCCGCCGTCTGCTCGGGCGGCGTCGGCGCGAACAGCGAGGTGGTCGGCTCGGCAGCCGGCGTGTGCGCCTCGAACAGGGAAACCGTGGGTTCGGCCGTCGAGGTGAACGACACCGTCGGATCGTCGAGCCGCCCGGCCCGGTCGAACGGCGCCGTCTCGGCCGGCGCAACGGTGTGGGCGGCCTCGGTGAGGTTCATCGTCTCGTCGCCGGTCGTCAGCAGCGGGTCGGCCGGGAGCGGCGCGGTCGGGTCACCGGCCCAGGGTGCCGCCGCGTGATCGGCCGGCACGGCACGCACCGGGTCGGCGTACTGCGCGGACCAGGGCTGATCGGGCTCGGTCAGGTCGCGGGCCTCGATGACCGTGCCCTCGATGACGATGGGGGTGAAGTCCCGGCGCGGCGCGGGCGGGCTCGACACCGGCTCGGCCATCGAGGGCGACAGCGCCTCCGTCGGGTCCTCGGCAGCGTTCCAGGGCGGGGCCTCCCGGTCGGGGCCGACCGGGTCGGCCCACGTGTCCGTCGCGGGGGTGGCAGGGCCGGAGTGACGCCGGGGCAGCGTCCCGATGGCGTCCTCGGGTGGGCGGCTCGGCCGGAACGCCTGGGTCGCCTCGTCGGTCCGGAGCGCCGGAGGCGGCTCGTCCGCCTGCGCCGCGAACGCCTGGGTGGGGTCCTCCCGTACCGGCTCGTTCAGCGGACGGCGACGCGGAAACGGCTGGCCACCGGCGAACCGGGTCGGCGGGGTGGCCCGGTCGGCGGCCCGCCGTGGCGCGTCCAGCGGTGACGGGCGCCGGGCCGAGCGACCGGAGGCGGGCTCGAAGAAGGACCGCGACGGTGGCGGTGGCGTGGGGGTCGGCGGCGGCTCGTCGGTCGACGCGGGCTCGGCGGCGAAGGGGTCCGGCTCGTCGGGGCGGCGGCGCAGGTCGGTGAGCCAGCCGTCCAGGGCGTCCGTACCCGGTTCGTCGCCCGGGTCGGCGCGGCCCGGGCTGTCCCGGTCCGGCTCCCGGCGGCGGGGCGGCACGGTCGGCAGCCGCCGCCCCAGCACCGAACCGCCGCGTACCGGCACCGTCGGCGGCTCGTCGTCCGCAGTCCGCCGTCCGCCCCGGTCGCCCGGCACCGCCGGAGGCGGCACCGCGGGAGGCGGAACGGCTGCGGGCGGAACCGCGGGAGCCGGAACGACAGGGGGCGGGACGGCGGCCGGCGGGACGGGTACGGCGGACGGGCGAGGCGCGGAATCGGGTACGCCGTTGCGAGCGCTCCGGGCCGCGCCCTCCACCCGCTCCAGCCGGGCCCGAGCGCCCATGGTCCGCCCCGGCAGCCGGACGTCGCCCCGGGAGAGCTGAGCGACGTACCAGGCGGGCAGGTAGCCCTCGATCGGCAGCCCGGGGTTGACCGCCAGCCACCACTCCGGGTTGGGCCAGCCGTCCGCCAGTTCCGGGTAGGGGACACGGCGGGCCGTGCCGGCGTTCTCCCCCAGGCTGGCCCGCAGCGCGGCGGCGGAGGTGAAGGCGAGCACGTGCGTGCGGCCGCCGGAGGTCCAGGTGCCCCATCCGCCGGCCGGGCCGCCCGCGACCGGCAGAAACAGATCGACGCGCGTCAGCACCCGAAAGTACTGCTGCTGGTCCTGGGCGCGCAGCGCGTCCCGCATCGCCACCTCGGCCTCGGTGGCCGGCTCCCATCCGGTCACGGCCACCTCTCCTTCCGCGAACAGGCCACAGGCATCGCCTACAACCTACAAGGTGGCAGCAAGATCAGGACTTCTGGCCATCGACGGTCCGCCCCGATGTCCACGAGGCGATAACATCCCGTCCCGGAGCCGACACGTTACGGAGGTCGTCGATGTATCGGCCTGTCGCGCACCCGGCCGTGGCCGCCCTGGCGACGCTCCTCGCCGTCGGGTCTCCGGTCGCCCCCGCGGCGGCTCGCGCGCCGGCCGGCTGCGCCTCGCCACCCGCCCCGGCGCGGCCGGTCGCGCAACAGCCGTGGCCGCAGCAGCGGTACGCCCCGGACCGGCTCGCCCCGCTCGCCACCGGCGCCGGAGTCGTGGTCGCGGTGATCGACTCGGGCGTGGACCGGTCCCATCCGCAGCTCGCCGGGCGCGTCCTGTCCGGCGCCGACTTCCTCGACCCGGGCGGGGACGGCACCCGGGACTGCGCCGGGCACGGCACCGGTGTCGCGAGCATCGTCGCCGCCGCCCCGCAGCCCGGCGTCGCGTTCCGCGGCCTCGCGCCGGACGCGCGCATCCTGCCGGTACGGGTGAGCGAGCAGCAGGTGGTCGAGGGGCGGGAGTCGGGGCGTACCGTCGACGCGGCCGGTTTCGCCCGGGCGATCCGGTGGGCGGTGGACCACGACGCCGACGTGCTCAACCTGTCGGTCGTGCTGTACGCGGACGACCCCGACGTGCGCGCCGCCGTCGCGTACGCGCTGCGACAGGACGTGGTGGTGGTGGCCGCCGCCGGGAACCTGCACGACAACGGCGATCCCCGGCCCTACCCGGCCGCGTACGACGGCGTGCTGGGGGTGGGCGCGATCGGCCCGGACGGCACCCGCTCGGCGTTCTCCCAGACCGGCCCGTACGTCGACGTGGTCGCCCCGGGCAGCGAGGTGCTGATGGCGGCGCCCCGCCAGGGACACCACCGGGCGGAGGGCACCAGCTACGCCACTCCGTTCGTGGCCGGCACCGCGGCGCTGCTGCGTCAGTACCGGCCCCGGCTGAGCGCGGACGAGGTGGCCGCCCGGATCGTGGCCGCCGCCGACCCGGCCCCGGGACGGGAGACCGGCTACGGAGCGGGGGTGCTCAACCCGTACCGGGCGGTGACCGAGTCGGCGGGCGTGGTGGACTCCCGGCCCCGGCCGGGCGCCGCGCTGCCCGCCGACCGGCCGGATCCGGCCGCGCTGGCCCGCGAGGCTCGCCGCGGGACGGCCCGGGACCGGGCGCTGCTGACCGCCGCCGTCGTGGGCGGGACCGTGGCACTCGTGGCGGCGCTCGCCCTGGTGCTGCCGCGCGGAGCACGGCGCCGCTGGCGGGCGGCCGACCCGGCCTGAACCGCCGTGCGGCCCGGATCGGCAGACCCGGGCCGCACGGGACGCTTCACTGGAACAGGTTGGTGTTGCGCTTCTCGGTGTCGAGGTAGTCGGCCGCGGAATCCTCCACCGCGAGCTTGATGTCGCGCAGCATCGCCTGCAGGTCCTGCGAGGCGGCCCGCCACCGGGACTGCCGCACCTCGTACGCCTCGCGGGCGGCGCCGTTCCAGCTCGCCACCAGCGGGGCGGCGTCGCGTTCCAACTGGCCGAGCTGGCTCTCCAGGGTGGACAGCGCCCGTTGGATGTCGGCGCCGGCCTGTTGCAGGGCGGCGAAGTTGACGACCAGCACACCGTGCTCCATGAGTTCGATCCTTCCGGTTGTCAGAGCGGCAGCTGGATGCCGCGGTTGGTGCCCGCCACCCGGCCGGCGGCCTCGGTGTCGGACAGGTCGTACTGCCGGCCGGCGGTGCGGATCGCGGTGGCGGTCTCCCGCAGCGCCCGCTGCAGGGCCGCCTGGTCCTGCGCCCACTGCTGCTTGACCTGCGCGAACGAGCGCCCTCCGGCGCCCCGCCAGGCCTGCTGCAGCACCTCCAGCTCGGCCATCAGGCCGCTGAGCATGGTCTGCAGCGACTGGTCGACCTGCTCGAACTTCGCGGCGGTCTGCTGCATCACCGCGGCTTCTGCCTGGGTCTGGGACATCCCGGACGTCACCTCGTCTCCTCGGTCGTGGCTGGTCACCCCGGTGACCACCGTGGACTCGCCGGGGGCGCCCGGGCCGGTGGAGGGGAAGACCAGGCGGCGGCGGACACGCGACTCGACGATTTCGTCGCTGACGGTAGCCGCCCCACTCCGGTTCTGCTACCCCCTCGGGCTCCCCTGTGGACAACTCGGCCATTACGATGTGCCACGGTGACGTCACAGCGGGACCCGGGCGAGGAGGTGCGGTGGCCGCGACGACAACGACCCGGCCGGCCGCGTCCGCGCCACTGTGGACACGGCGGCCGGGCGCGCGGCAGCGGGCCGGTCAGGTCGTGGCGACACAGGTCGCGGCGGCCGTGCTGGTGGCCGCCGCCGGGCGGGGTTTCGTGGCGACCGCCGCCGCGCTGCTCACCGCCGCGCTCATGCTGCCGGCCGCGTGGATCCGGGTACGCGGCCGCTGGCTGCACGAATGGCTCGTCACCGCCGTCGCGTACCTGACCCGGCGCCGCGCCCTGCCGTCGGCCGCCGATCCGGCGGCGCTGCTGGAACTGGTCCGGCCGGGGGCGGTGGCCGGCTCCACCGAGCTGGCCGGCGGTCCGGCCGCGGTGCTGCACGACGCCGCCGGCCTGACCGCGCTGCTGGAACTCGGCGACCCGGACGACCTGCTCGGTGACCACGCGCGCCGGCTGCCCGTACCGTCCGACCTGCTCCCGCCGAGCGGCCCGGACGCCCCAGCGGTCCGGTTGCAGCTCGTCTTCTCGTCCTCCCCCGCGCCCGTGCCGGCCGTCGCGGGCGGTCCCGCCGGGACGTCCTACCGGCAGCTCACCGACGGCCGGGTGCCGGGGCGGACGCGCGCGGTCCTGGCCGTCCAGGTGTTGCGGGCGGACGGCTGGCCGGACGAGGAGTTGCTGCGGGCGCTCTCCGGCACGCTGCGGCGGATCGTCCGCCGGCTCGGGCCGCTCACCGCCCGGCCGCTCGGCGGGGACGCGGCGCTGCGGGTGATCGCAGAGCTGGCCCATCACGAGCCCGGCGCCCCGGTCCGGGAGACGTGGCCGCTGCTCACCGTGGGCGGGCTGGCGCAGGCCACCTGGCGACTGCGCCGGTGGCCCGATCCGCGGGGCGAGCCCTCCCCGGGGCTGGTCACCCGGCTGCTCGCGGTGCCCGCCACCGCCACCACCGTCGCGCTGACGGTCGGACCCCGCGCCGGGACGAATCCGGCCCCGGCCGAGCTGGCGGTGCGGGTCGCCGCCGGCAGCGCGGACGAGTTGTCGGCGGTGGATCGGACGCTTCGGCGCGTCGCCGGTGACGTCGGCGGGGAGCTGCGCCGGCTCGACGGGGAGCACCTGGCCGGGCTCGCCGCCACGCTGCCGCTCGGGGTGACCGGTGGGTCCGGGTCGCCGCCGCCCGCACTGGAACTGCCCCCGGCCACCGCCGGTCTGATGGTGGGCGCCAACCGCCACGGCGCCGCGCTCACCGTGCGCCTGTTCCGGCCCGCCCCGACACGGGTGCTGCTGATCGGCGGTGTGCCGGCCGCTCAACTGCTCGTGCTGCGGGCGCTGGCGCTGGGCGCCCGGGTGGCGGTGCAGACCGGCCGTCCCCGGGCCTGGGAGCCGTTCGTCCGCGGCGTCGGGACGCTCGGTGGCGGCGTACCGCTGCTTCCGCCGGGGCGTCCGCCCGGCGGCGCGCCCGCCTCACCGCTGTGCCCGCTGCTGGTGGTGGTCGACGTCGGCCCGGTGCCGCCGGAGGCCGGGACGGACGCGGCCTGGCAGTCCGTGCTCGTGGTCCGCGACGAGCTGACCGCGGCCGACACGGCGACGCTGGCCCGCGCCGACCTGGCGATCCTGCAGCCACTCGACCCGGACGAGGCGGCGCTGGCCGGAGCGGCGCTCGGGCTCGGCGGATCCGCCGACTGGTTGACCCGCATCCGCGACGACATGGTGGCGGTGGTCAACCGGCGGGCCCTGCGGTGGGCGCTGCTCTCACCGACGCCTGTGGAGTCGCAACTGGTCGGTCGCCCGGTGCGACGCTGAGGCGCGCGGGGGGCGTCACGCTGCTTTCCCTGGTGGTACGTCCGTGGCACGATCCCGGCCATGGATTTCCTGAAGGGTCTTCTGATTCGTGTGGGCTCGACGGCAGTGGCGTTCTGGCTCGCCACGCTGCTCATCCCCGGCATATCGCTGGACTCCGGGTCGGCCACCGAGACGGTGATCACGCTGGTTCTCGTCGCGGTGATCTTCGGAGTGGTCAACGCGGTGCTCCAGCCGATCATCAAGACCGTGGGTTGCGGCTTCTACCTGCTCACCCTCGGTTTGATCGCGCTCGTGGTGAACGGCCTGCTCTTCCTGCTCACCAGTTGGATCGCCGGTGAGGCCGGGTTGCCCTTCCACGTGGACGGGTTCTGGCCGGAGGCGGTGCTGGGCGCGCTGTTCGTCGGCATCGTCACCTGGATCCTGGGCGCCGTCCTCGACCGCGACTGACACCCCCGGTCCCGGCCGGGCGCGACGGCGACCGGCCGGGTCCACCAGGAGGGAATTGGCTGGCGAGCGGCCCGGGTGTCGGCGCTAGCGTCGGCGGGTGTTCACTGTGACCCGCGCGGACGGCTACCAGATCAGCACCGACCCGGACCGGATCGACCTGGACCGGGTGCACGCCTGGCTCGCCGGCGACGCCTACTGGGCGCGGGGGCGGGAGCGGGAGACGGTCGCGCGCTCGTTCGCCGGCTCGATCGGCTTCGGCGTCTACCGCCCCGGTGACGGCCGGCAGGTCGCTGTCGCCCGGGTGGTCACCGACCGGGCCACGTTCGCCTGGCTCTGCGACGTCTACGTCGACCCGGCCGAGCGCGGTCGCGGGCTGGGCACCTGGCTGGCCGGCGCGGTCCGCGACCACTTGGCCGAGCTGGGCGTACGCCGGATCCTGCTGGCGACGCTCGACGCGCACGGGGTCTACGCGAAGCTCGGCTTCCGCCCGGTCGCGCCGGATCGGTGGATGGAGCTGGATCAGCGGGTGACGCCGGTCACCGATAAGGATCAGCAGACAGATCCACCACTTACGGTGGAGCGGTGAACCAGCTCCGGCTCGGCTACCTGTACGGCGTCGGCGCGTACCTGATCTGGGGTTTCTTCCCGATCTACCTGAAGCTGCTGCGCCCGGCCGGGCCGATGGAGATCCTCGCGCACCGGATCCTCTGGTCGGTGGCGTTCGTGGCGTTGCTGCTGGCCGCCACGCGGCACGCCGGTTTCCTGCGCAGGCTGGCCGGGCGGCCGCGGGCGCTCGCCGGCATCGGGCTCGCCGCCGCGCTGATCGCCGTCAACTGGGGCACGTACATCTACGGCGTGAACTCCGGCCGGGTGGTGGAGACGGCGCTCGGGTACTTCATCAACCCGCTGGTGTCGGTGCTGTTCGGCGTCTTCCTGCTGCGCGAACGGCTGCGCCCGGCGCAGTGGGCGGCGCTCGGCGTCGGCGGGCTCGCGGTGGCGGTGCTCGCCGTCGACTACGGCCGGCTGCCCTGGCTGGCGCTCACCCTGGCGTTCAGCTTCGCCGGGTACGGCCTGGTCAAGAAGCGCCTCGCGCTGCCCGCCACGGAAGGGCTGTTCGTGGAGTCGGCGGTGCTGGCGCTGCCCGCGCTGGCGTACCTGGGCTGGCTGTCGGCGCGCGGCGACTCGACGTTCGGGCACGTCTCGGCCGGGCACACCGCGCTGCTGGTGCTGGCCGGCGCTGCCACCGCGATCCCGCTGCTGCTGTTCGCCGGGGCGGCGAACCGGCTGCCGCTGTCCACTGTCGGCATGCTGCAATATCTGGCCCCGATCCTCCAGCTCGGCTGCGGCGTGCTGATCTTCCACGAGCCGATGCCCGCGGTCCGGCTGGCCGGCTTCGCGCTGGTGTGGCTGGCCCTGATGGTCTTCACCGCCGACGCCCTGCGCCACTCCCACCGCACCCGCCAGGCCACCCGCACCCCCACCCCGGCCGCCGCACCCACCCCGTCCCGCTGATCTTGCACTTACCGCCCCGGCGAAAGGGACCAATCACCCGCGCCGAGGGCCGCAACTGCAAGATCAACGGGGAGGGGACGGCGGTCAGCGGAAGTCGTAGGCCAGGACGGGGGAATTGGCGCCTCGGAGGAGTTCCAGGCGGACCAGTTCACCCTTGGTGAACCGGGTTACCCCGGAGAACCGCAGGTCGTCGCCGGGGGCGGCGAGCCAGGAGCCGATCTGCTCCGTCGCGCCGTCCGGGCCGTGCGCCACCAGCCGGAACGTGTACGCCTCCCGGTGCCCGGCCCGCCTGTCGTAGCCGCAGTGCATGGTGACCTCGGTGCCCCACGGCGTCTCGGTCAGCCCCACCTCGGCGTGCACCGGCACCGTCCCGGCCACCGGCCGCATGGAGGTCAACGCCACCTGCGGCGTGGACGGCTCGGCCGACGGCTGGACCAGCGCCACCCCGACGCCGGCCAGCACCGCGAGCGCGGCGGCGGCGAGCGCGGTCAGCGCGTACCGGCGGCGGGAGCGGGACCGCTCGCGGCGCTTGCGCTCCCGCGCGGCGTCGAGCAGCGCGGGCACCCGCGACGTCTCCGGTCCGACCTCCAGGAACTGCTCCAGGCCGGCCGGGTCGAGCCGGCCCAGCAGGCCGGGCAGCACTGCGATCTCGGCCACCGCCTCCCGGCACTGGGCGCAGCCGGCCAGGTGCCGCTCGTAGGCGACCCGGTCCGCCGGGGCGAGGGCACCGAGCACGTACGCCCCGTCGTCGTGCGCGAACTCGCAGCGTGTCATCCGGTCACCCCCATCTCGGCCAGCGCCAACCGTAGTGAGCGCAGCGCGTAGTGGGTACGCGACTTCACCGTGCCGGGCGGTACGCCCAGCCGCGCCGCCGCCTCCGCCACCGAACGCCCCTGGTAGAAGCACTCGACGAGCACTTCCCGATGGGTCGGGCTGAGCCGGTTGAGCGCCTCGGCCACGGTCCACGCCTCCACCGCGCGCTCCGTCTCGTCGACCGTCTCGGCGGTCTCCGGCAGTTCGTCCGTGTACACCTCGCCGACCCGGGCCGAGCGCCGCCGCCAGGCGTCGATGGCCAGGTTCCGCGCCGTGGTGAACAGCCAGGCGCGTACCGAACCGCGTCGCGGGTCCAGCGACTCGGGGTGCCGCCAGGCGCGCAGCAGCGTCTCCTGCACCAGGTCCTCGGCGCGGGGCCGATCGCCGTTGACCAGCCGCAGGGCGTGCGCGTACAGCGCGTCGGCATGCTCGTCGTGCAGCGCGCGCAGCAGTTGGGCGTCGTGGTCGCTGATGGCGGTACCTCGCTTCCGGCGGCGGGGAGACCGGCGATGTGTACGCCCTTCCATACGTGCCGTGTCGCCGAACGGTTCAGCCGCAGGTCACGACGGAGCTGTTCACGTCCGGTTCAGCTGCGGGCCGACCGCCGCTCACGGCGCCCTGGCAGCGTCCGGCGGGTGAGCGCGGGCTCCCTCGCCCGTGCGCCTTCCCCCTCGTCCGATCTGGAGGCTCCACCTCATGAGCGACCGGCCTCGCCTGCTTCCGCTGCTCGGTGGCACCCGCCACGGCAGCCGCGACGCGATGACCTGTCTGTACCGGTGCGGCAACGCCTGCGACCACCCGGTGCCCAACCCGACCGACAACCCGTACTTCGGGGACGTGGTCGACACCGAGATCTCCCGGCGCGGCGTGGTCCGGGCCGGCGCGGTCGGCGCGCTGGTGCTCGGCTTCGGCGGCGCCGCGGCGGGCGCGCTGGCCGGGTCCCCGGCGGCCGCCGCCCCCGCCGCTCCGCCGGTGCCCGGCGAGGGCGGGGTGGCCGCCACCGGCGCGGGTCGTCCCGGCAGCGGCGCGCTGACGTTCAAGCCGATCCCGCCGAACAAGCTCGACACGCTCGTCGTGCCGAACGGGTACGACCACTCGGTGGTGATCCGCTGGGGTGACGAGGTCGTGCCCGGCGCGCCCGCGTTCAACCTGGGCCGGCAGACCGCCGCCGCCCAGTCCAAGCAGTTCGGCTACAACAACGACTTCGTCGGCGTGCTGCCGATCGACCGTCGGCGCGCGCTGCTCGTGGTGAACCACGAGTACACAAACGAGGACCTCATGTTCCCCGGCTTCACCAGCCAGGACGCGCTGACCGTGGAGCAGGTGCGGGTGGCGATGGCCGCGCACGGCATGTCAGTGGTCGAGCTGGAGCGGGTGGAGAACACCGGGCAGTGGCAGCCGGTCCGGCGCGGTCGGCGCGAGTACAACCGCCGGGTCACGGCGCTGGCGACGAAGTTCGAGATGACCGGCCCGGCGGCCGGGTCGGCGTGGCTGCGTACCGCCGCCGACCCGAAGGGCCGGACCGTCGTCGGCACGCTCAACAACTGCGCCGGCGGCGTCACCCCGTGGGGCACTGTGCTCTCCGGCGAGGAGAACTTCAACCAGTACTTCGTCGGCGGCGACGCGGTGGCCGAGGAGCAGAAGGCGAAGTTGACCCGCTACGGCATCCCGACCGACGTGCGCTACCCGAGCGGCAGCCGCAAGTGGGACCGGGCGGACGAGCGCTTCGACCTGGCCCGGCACCCCAACGAGGCGAACCGGTTCGGCTGGGTCGTCGAGATCGACCCGTTCGACCCGCAGTCCAAGCCGCGCAAGCACACCGCGCTGGGCCGGTTCAAGCACGAGGGCGCGAACGTCATCGTGGCGCGCGACGGCCGCGTGGTCGCGTACATGGGCGACGACGAGCGCTTCGACTACCTCTACAAGTTCGTGTCGGACAAGAAGTTCATGCCGGGCAAGTCCTCGGTGGCCCGGCGGCACAACCTGACGCTGCTGGAGTCGGGCACGCTCTACGTCGCCAGGATCGAGGGGGACAGCCCGGCCGCCGAGATCGACGGTTCCGGCAAGCTCCCGGCCGACGGCGGTTTCGGCGGCCGGGGGCGCTGGATCAAGCTGGTCAGCGGCAACCGCTCGTACGTCGACGGCATGACCGCCGCCGACGTGCTCACGTTCACCCGGCTGGCCGGGGACAAGGTCGGCGCGACGAAGATGGACCGCCCCGAGGACGTCGAGCCGAGCCTGCTCACCGGCAAGGTGTACGTGGCGCTGACGAACAACAGCGACCGCGGCAAGGCGGGCAAGGCCCCGGCCGACGAGGCGAACCCGCGCAACAGCAACCGGCACGGGCAGATCCTGGAGCTGGTCGAGGACCGCGGCGACAACACGGCCGAGACCTTCGCCTGGTCGCTGCCGATCGTCTGCGGCGACCCGGCCGACGCCTCGACGTACTTCGCCGGGTACGACAAGACCAGGGTCTCGCCGATCTCCTGCCCGGACAACGTCGCCTTCGACGCCACCGGCAACCTGTGGATCTCGACCGACGGCAACGCGCTGGGCAGCAACGACGGCCTGTTCGCCACCGCCGTGGAGGGCCCGGAGCGAGGTCACCTGAAGCAGTTCCTCACCGTGCCGCTCGGCGCGGAGACCTGCGGCCCGTTCATCACCGGTGACAACCGCTCGGTCTTCGTGGCGGTGCAGCACCCGGGCGAGGTGACCGGCGCGTCGGTGGAGAACCCGGCCTCCACCTGGCCGGACGGCGACTTCGCCAAGCCCGGCGTGGTGGTCACCTGGCGCCTCGACGGCGGCCCGGTCGGCAGCTGACCCGCCCCGGGAGCGGTCCGGCGCTGGTCCGCTCCGCGAGGGGCCGTCGACCCACCAGGTCGGCGGCCCTTCGTCAGTTCTCGGAGGCGATGCCGTCGGCGATCGACCTGGCGGCGGTGAGCAGCTTCGCGCGGACCACCCGGGCCGACGTCATCATCTCGCCGGCCGGCAGCGCGCACGCCAGCACCACCCGGCGCTCGATGTCCTTGTCCGGGGCGACGAGCACCGCCGCGCACGCCACGCCCTGCCGGAACTGCCCGAGTTCCAGTTGCATGCCGCGCCGGTCACCGGCGGCCAGGTCGGCCTCGAACGCCTCCACGGTGGTGAGGGTGGCGGTGGTGAACGGGCGCATGCCGTACTCGCGCAGGTAGCGGAAGCGCTGTTCGGTGGTGAGCGTGGCGAGCAGGCTCTTGCCGAGCGCGGTGGCGTGGGCGCCCTCGTCGAAGCCCGGCACCAGGTCTTCCAGGAAGGGCGAGCGCGGCCCCTCGGCGGAGGCGGTCACCGCCACCTGCCCGCCGATGAAACGGCCGAGGTAGTGGCTCCAGCCGGTGTCCGACGCCGCGCGGCGCAGCGCCTCGCCGACCGCGGGCGGCCCGCGGAACGCGGTGACCAGCTCGCGGTAGCGGTCGGCCACCTCCAACCCCACGATGTACGTCCCGTCCTCGCGCCGGATCACATAGCCCTCGTACGCGAGCGTGCGCACCAGGTGGTAGGTCGTGGCGACTGTCAACTCGCAACGCCGGGCGATCTGCTTCACGGTGAGCCCTCTCGGCGCACGGCCGACCGACTCGAGCACTCGAAGCGCGCGGGACACGCTGCGGATCAGGTCCGAGGGTTCCGCCAAGGGGTCGCGCACAACCACCTCCGCCGCCGGGGACTTACACCATATGAAAAACCGGCCGAGTGCGAAATGCCTGTTCGGATGGAGGATGCCAGATCACCGGACACAGACGGTAGGTCGACGGACACGATGAGCAGCCAAAACGTGCGGGCGTAGGGTGTGCTCGCAATGACTGAAACAGTTTCGCAAGACGCGCCCGCGTCGGCCCGGCGGGCGGTCCGGGCGGGCGCCGGCGCCACCGTCACCACGATCGTGTGCGTCCTGCCCGTCTTCCTCGTCGGCGGGCTCGCCGTGCAGCTCGGCGACGAACTCCGGTTCAGCCCGGCCGGCCTGGGCCTGGCCGTCTCGATCTACTTCGGCGTGAGCGCGCTCGCCTCGGTGCCCTCCGGGGCCCTGGTCGAGCGGTACGGCCCGGCCACCGTCGCCCGCGCCGGCATCCTGCTCTCCGCCGCCTCCCTGCTGGCCGTGGCCGGGCTGGCCCGGTCGTACCCGATGCTGGTGACGCTGCTGGCGCTCAGCGCCGCCGCCAACGCCCTCGGACAGCTCGCCAGCAACGCCGCGCTCGCCGAGCACGTGCCCGCCCACCGGCAGGGGCTCTCGTTCGGCGTGAAGCAGGCCGCCATCCCGGTCGCGACGCTGCTGGCCGGCGTGGCGGTCCCCACCGTCGCGCTCACCGCCGGCTGGCGCTGGGCCTTCGTGGTCGCCGCCGGGGCGGCGCTGGCCGCGCTGCCGGCCGTACCCCGGACCGGACGGGACCGGCACGCCCGGGCCGCCTCCGGGGGCCGCTACGGCGGCACCGCCCCGCTCGTGGTGATCGGGCTGGCCGCGACGCTGGCGGCGGCCGCGGCGAACGCGCTGGGCACGTTCCTGGTCGACTCGGCGGCGACGCGGGGTCTCTCCCCCGGCCTGGCCGGCCTGACGCTCACGCTCGGCAGCGCGGTGTGCGTGCTGGCCCGGGTGGGCGTCGGCTGGCTCGCCGACCGGCGGGCCGACGGGCACGTCGGGCTGATCGCCGGGATGCTGCTGACCGGGTCGGTCGGCCTGATCCTGCTCGCGGTGGCCGGCTCCGCGCCGCTGGTCGCGGGCGTGGTGCTCGGCTTCGGGCTCGGCTGGGCCTGGCCCGGGCTGATGAACTTCGCGGTGGTCCGGCTGCACCCGCAGGCCCCGGCCGCCGCCACCTCGATCACCCAGACCGGCGTGTACGCGGGCGGCTGCCTGGGCCCGCTCGGCCTGGGCGCGCTGGCCGGCGCGGCCGGCTACCCGGCGATGTGGCTGACGGCGGCGGCAGCCATGCTCGTGGCCGCCGTGCTGATGCTGCTCGGCGCCCGCCTGCTCCGCCGCGCCCCCGCGCTCGGCTGACCGCCCTCGCCCTGGGTGCGGGGGTCAGCTGGTGCGGTCGGCGATGTAGTCGCAGAGGGACTCCAGCGCGCGGCGCGCCGGGCTCTCGGGCAGCGGGGCCAGCCGGGCCCGCGCGTCCTCGGCGTAGCTGCGCACCGTCTCCCGCGCCCGCTTGAGCGCCGGGGACTCCCGCAGCAGGCCGAGCGCCTCGGCGTGCAGCGCGTCGTCCACCAGCGGGCCGGTGGCCAGGATCTCCCGCAGCCGTACGCTCGCCGCGTCCGCGTCGTCCGAGGCCAGCGCGTAGAGCACCGGCAGGGTGGGCACGCCCTCGCGCAGGTCGGTGCCGGGCGTCTTGCCGGACTGGATCGACTCGCTGGAGATGTCCAGCAGGTCGTCGGAGAGCTGGAACGCGACGCCGATGATCTCGCCGTACCCGGCGAGCGCCTCGATGTGCTCGGGCGATGCGCCGCCGAACATGCCGCCGAAGCGGGCCGACGTGGCGATCAGCGAACCGGTCTTCTCGGCGATCACGTGCAGGTAGTGCGCGACCGGGTCGTCGTCGCGTGGGCCGACCGTCTCGGCGATCTGGCCGTGCACCAGCCGAGCGAACGTGCGCGCCTGCAGGCGTACCGCCTCCGTGCCCAGTTCGGCGGCGATGTCCGCGGCCCGGGCGAAGAGGTAGTCGCCGACCAGGATGGCCACCGAGTTGGTCCAGCGGGAGTTGGCGCTCGGCGCGCCCCGCCGCACGGCGGCCTCGTCCATCACGTCGTCGTGGTAGAGCGTCGCCAGGTGGGTGAGTTCCATCACCACGGCGGCCGGGACGACCTGCGCGGCCTCCGGGTCGCCGAACTGGGCGCTCAGCGCCACCAGCAGCGGGCGGAACCGCTTGCCGCCGGCCTCGACCAGGTGCCGGGACGCCTCGGTCACCAGCGGGTCAGCGCTCGCCACGCTCGCCCGCAGGCTCGTCTCGACCCGGTCGAGCACGCCCAGCACCGAGGCTTCGACGCGCGGGTCCGCGAGGTGCAGGCCGAGCGCGCCGAACTGACCTGAACGCTCGCCAGCCGGATTCGCCACGTCCTCAACCATGCCACACCCGTTCGACCTGCTCGTCGAGGGGGATACGGGCCGAGGGCCGGCACGCCACGGCGTACCGGCCCCCGGTGGGATCACGTCGGTCATCTGACGAATTCGGCAGCACCGGTGGTCAGGTCGAGCAGCGGACCGGGGACCACACCCAGCGCCAGCGTGGCCACCACGCCGATGACCAGCGCCGCCGAGGTGAGCGCGCCCGGCACGGTCACCGTCGGGGTGGACTCGCCCGGCTCGGACAGCCACATCATCACCACGACCCGCAGGTACGGGAAGGCCAGCACCATGCTGGTCAGCACACCGGCGATCACCAGCCACGCCTGGTTCGCCTCCAGGGCCGGGCCGAAGACCGCGAACTTGCTGGTGAAGCCGCTGGTCAGCGGGATGCCGGCGAAGGCCAGCAGGATGAACGTGAAGATCGCCGCGAAGAACGGCGAGCGGCGGCCCAGCCCGGCCCAGCGGGACAGGTGGGTGGCCTCCCCGTCGGCGTCGCGCACCAGCGTCACCACGGCGAACGCGGCGAGCACCGAGAAGCCGTACGCGGCCAGGTAGAACATCGTGCCGGAGAGCCCTTCGCGGCTCGGCGCCAGCACACCGACCAGCAGGTAGCCGGCGTTCGCGATGGACGAGTACGCCAGCAGGCGCTTGATGTCGGTCTGGGTGACCGCGAGCACCGCGCCGACCAGCATGGTCAGCACCGCGATCGCGCCGAGCACCGGGGTGAAGTCCCAGGACGCCCCGGCGAACGCCACGTGGAAGACGCGCAGCAGCGCGCCGAACGCGGCGACCTTGGTGCAGGCGGCCATGAAGCCGGTGACCGGGGTCGGCGCGCCCTGGTAGACGTCCGGCGTCCAGACGTGGAACGGCGCGGCGGCGGCCTTGAACAGCAGGCCGATGGCGAGCAGCGCCATGCCGGCGAAGAGCAGCACCGGGCTGGACGAGGAGTCGGTGACCGCCGCGTGCACGGTGGCAAAGTCGACGCCGGCCCCACGGCCCGGGATGCCGGAGGTGAAGCCGTAGATCAGGGCGACACCGAACAGGAAGAACGCCGAGGCGTACGCGCCGAGCATGAAGTACTTCAGCGCCGCCTCCTGGCTCAGCAGACGCCGGCGGCGGGCCAGCGCGCAGAGCAGGTAGAGCGGCAGCGAGAAGACCTCGAGCGCGATGAACATGGTCAGCAGGTCGTTCGCCGCCACGAAGATCAGCATGCCGGCGATCGCGAACGACATCAGCGGGTAGACCTCGGTGGCGCCACCGACGCCCTCGGCCTGCCGGCGGTCCTCGGCCGACTCGGCGGTGACCGCGGCGTGCGCCACGAACGCGCCGCCCCGCTCCACCGTGCGCTCGCCGACGAGCAGCAGCGCCATGACGGCCAGGACCAGGATCGCGCCCTGGAGGAACAGCGTGGGCCCGTCGACCGCGATGGCCCCGCCGATGGTGATCAGCCGGGCGTCCGCGTTCAGGATCACCATCACGATCGCCGCGAGCATCGCCACCAGGGCGAGCCCGAGCTGCACCGCGTTGCGCAGCCGACGCGGCACGAACGCCTCGACCAGGATCCCGACCAGGGCCGCGCCCAGCATGATCAGGATCGGAGCGAGCGCCGCGTAGTCGATCGACGGCAGCTTCAGTTCACTCACTTCGCGGCCTCCTGGACGCTGCCGACCTCAGGGGCGGGATCGGACTTGCCGACGTCCTGCATGGTCGCCTGGACGGCGGGGTTGATGACATCGGTGACCGGCTTCGGGTAGAAGCCGAGCAGCACGATCAGCGCGATCAGCGGCGCGACGACGACCTTCTCGCGCAGCGTGAGGTCCCGGCGCATGCCCTCGACCTCGGTCAGCGCCGGGTTCAGCGTGCCCTGCGTGGTGCGCTGCACCATCCACAGCACGTACGCCGCCGCCAGGATGATGCCGAGCGTGGCGATCACCGCGACCGGCTTGTTGACGGTGAACGTGCCGATCAGCACCAGGAACTCGGAGACGAACGGCGCCGTGCCGGGCAGCGCCAGCGAGGCCAGACCGGCGAAGAACAGCACGCCGGCCAGCACCGGCACGAGCTTGCCTGCGCCGCCGAAGTCGCTGATCAGGGCCGAGCCGCGCCGGGCGATCAGCATGCCGACCACCAGGAACAGCAGGCCGGTGGCCAGGCCGTGGTTGAGCATGTAGAGCACCGCGCCGGTGCCGGCCTGGGTGGTGAAGGCGAAGATGCCGATGCCGATGAACCCGAAGTGCGCGATCGAGGTGTACGACACCAGCCGCTTCAGGTCGTTCTGGCCGACCGCCAGCAGCGCGGCGTAGATGATGCCGATGACACCCAGCGCCAGCGCCCACGGCGCGAACCACCGCGACGCCTCCGGGAACAGCGGGAGGCAGTAGCGCAGGATGCCGAACGTTCCGACCTTGTCCAGCACGCCGACCAGCAGCGCGGCGGCACCGGCCGGGGCCGCGCCACCGGCGTCCGGCAGCCAGGTGTGGAACGGGAAGAACGGCGCCTTGATCGCGAAGGCGACGAAGAAGCCGAGGAACAGCCAGCGGGCCGTGTCGGTGGCGAACTCCGCCTGGCTCAGCGCCTGCCAGTCGAAGGTCTTCCCGCCGACCACCCAGAGGCCGATCACCGCGGCCAGCATGAACAGACCGCCGACCAGCGAGTAGAGGAAGAACTTCACCGCCGCGTACTGCCGCTGGTGGCCGCCGTAGCTGCCGATCAGGAAGTACATCGGCACCAGCATGACCTCGAAGAACACGTAGAACAGGAAGACGTCGGCGGCGGCGAAGACGCCGATCATCGTGCACTCGAGGACGAGCAGCAGCGCGAAGTAGGCGGGCACCGAGCGCTTCGACGCCTCGGCGTCGTGCCAGGACGCCAGGATCACCAGCGGCACCAGGATCGCGATCAGCATCAGCATGACCAGCGCGATGCCGTCCACCTCGAAGGTGAAGCTCACGCCCCAGTTCGGGATCCACGGGTACGACTCGCGGAACTGGAACCGGTCACCGCCGGCGGAGAAGGCGAACCACATCACCACCGAGAGCACCAGCACCAGCAGCGACCAGCCGAACGCCACCAGCTTGGCCAGGTCCGGACGGCTGCGTGGCAGCAGCGCCACCACCAGGGCGCCGACCAGCGGCGCCACGGTCAGCACCGAGAGGAACGGGAAGTTGGACATTATTCGGCCTTACCTCCGTCGTGACTGCGTGGCCCGCCGGCGGGGGCGGCCGCGTTGAGGTCGATCACGCCAGCCACCCCGCCTGCACCGCCAGGAACGCCGCGACCACGAGGAGCGCGCCGGTCAGGATCGAGGTCGCGTACGACCGCACGAAGCCGGTCTGCAGCCGCCGGAGCCGGCCCGAGCCCCCGCCCACGGCGGCGGCCAGGCCGTTGACCAGCCCGTCCACGCCCCGGTTGTCGAGGAACACCAGCGCCCGGGTGAGGAAGATGCCCGGCTTCTCGAAGACCGCCTCGTTGAAGGCGTCCGTGTAGAGGTTCCGGCGCGCGGCGGTGACCACCACGCCGGCCGGCTGCGGCTCGGTGGCCGTACCGCCCCGGAACAGGAACCAGGCCAGCCCGGCGCCCAGCACGGTGACCAGCAGCGACAGCGCGGTGAGCAGCCAGTGCGCCAGCACCGGCGCGTGCTCCCCGCTCTCGCCGCCGAGCCCGTTGGTGGCGGTGAGCCAGTCCGGCACGGAGGTGGCGAGCAGGAAGCCCGCGCCGACCGAGCCGATCGCCAGCAGGATCAGCGGGATCGTCATCAGCTTCGGCGACTCGTGCGGGTGCTCGATGTCCTCGGTCCAGCGCTTCGGGCCGTGGAACGTGAGCACGAACAGCCGCGTCATGTAGAACGCGGTGAGCCCGGCGCCGAGCAGCGCGGCCATGCCGAACAGCCAGGCCGTCCAGCCCTCCCGCTCGAACGCGGCCACGATGATCGGCTCCTTGGAGAAGTAGCCGGAGAACGGGAACATGCCGATGATGGCGAGCCAGCCCATCATGAACGTCAGCCAGGTGACCTTCATGTACTTCGACAGCCCGCCGAAGCGGCGGATGTCCACCTGGTCGTTCATGCCGTGCATGACCGAGCCGGCGCCGAGGAACATGTTGGCCTTGAAGAAGCCGTGCGCCAGCAGGTGCACGATGGCCAGCGCGTACGCGCCGCCGCCGAGCCCGACGCCGAGGAACATGTAGCCGATCTGGCTGACCGTCGACCAGGCCAGCACCCGCTTGATGTCGTCCTTGGCCGCGCCGATGATGCAGCCCATCAGCAGCGTGAGCGCGCCGACGCTGACCACCACGAGCTGGAGCGTCTCGTTGGCCGAGAAGATCGCGTTGGAGCGGGCGATCAGGTAGACGCCCGCGGTGACCATGGTGGCCGCGTGGATGAGCGCGGACACCGGGGTCGGGCCCTCCATCGCGTCCGGCAACCACGCCTGCAGCGGGAACTGGCCGGACTTGCCGGCCGCGCCGAGCAGCAGGAGCAGGCCGAGCACCAGCACCGTGGTCGAGGTCATCGAGCCGACCCCGTTGAACACCTCGTCGTACTGGGTGGTGCCGAGCATGGCGAACATGATGAAGATGCCGATGGCCAGGCCGGCGTCCCCGACCCGGTTCATCAGGAACGCCTTCTTGCCGGCGGTGGCCGCGCTCGGCCGGCCGTACCAGAAGGAGATCAGCAGGTACGACGCCAGACCGACGCCCTCCCAGCCGAAGTAGAGCATCACGTAGTTGTTGCCGAGCACCAGCAGCAACATCGCGGCGACGAACAGGTTGAAGTACGCGAAGAACAGTCGCCGGCCCGCGTCGTGCGCCATGTACTCCACGGCGTAGAGGTGGATCAGGAAACCCACCCCGGTGATCAGCAGGACGAAGACCGCGGCCAGCGGGTCGAAGAGCAGACCGAAGTCCACCCTCAGGTTGCCGACCGCCATGAAGTCCCAGAGGCTCAGCTCGACCTGCTTGTTCTCCAGGCCGCGAAGCTGGAAGAAGTAGGTGAGACCGAGCAGGAAGGCGGCGCCGATGGCGCCCACGCCGAGCCAGTGGCCCCAGCGGTCGGCCCGCTTGCCGAGCAGCAGCAGGATCGCCGCGCTGACCAGCGGGATCGCCACCAGCAGCCAGACCGAGCCCAGCATCCCGTCCGCCGTGGCGAAGGTGACGGCCTCGGCTGGCTCAGACTGGGCGATCGTCAGAATCTGTTCCACCACGAGCCCCTCAGTACTTCAGCAGGTTGGCGTCGTCGACGCTCGCCGAGCGCCGGGTACGGAAGATCGCCATGATGATCGCGAGACCGACCACGACCTCGGCCGCCGCGACCACCATCACGAAGAACGCCATGATCTGGCCGTTCAGGTCGCCGTTGATCCGGCTGAACGTGACCAGGGTCAGGTTGGCCGCGTTGAGCATCAGCTCGATGCACATGAACAGCACGATCGCGTTGCGCCGGACCAGCACGCCGACGGCGCCGATGGTGAACAGCACCGCCGCGAGGATCAGGTAGTAGTCCGGGGTCATTTGTCCGTCCCCTTCGGTGCGGTCTCCTCGGCCGTCAGCTCGCGCACCGGCAGGATCTCCGGGATGCTGCGGTCGGTCAGCCGGCCGTCGGGCAGGCGGGCCGGGGTGGCCACCGAGGAGGAGGTGGCGTAGACACCCGGGCCGGGCTTCGGGCCGGGGTAGTTGCCGGGGCGGAACCGCGCCTTCATGGTGGCGATCTGGTCCATCCGGTCCGCCTTGCGCCGCTCGACGTGCGCCAGCACCATCGCGCCCACCGCGGCGGTGATCAGCAGCGCCGAGGTCAGCTCGAAGGCGAAGACGTACTTGGTGAACAGCAGCCGGGCGATGCCCTGCACGTTGCCCTCGGCGTTCG
This sequence comes from Micromonospora sp. NBRC 110037, assembly GCF_001652995.1. Lineage (NCBI taxonomy): Bacteria > Bacillati > Actinomycetota > Actinomycetes > Micromonosporales > Micromonosporaceae > Micromonospora > Micromonospora sp. NBRC 110037. The sequence goes on along the minus strand of NZ_BBVA01000010.1, from coordinate 196,177 downwards.
CCTCGTCGAGCCCGGCCGCCGGCACGCCGTCGAGCGCGCGGTACAGGCCGCTGCCCACCAGGCCGGCGAAGCCGAGCCCGAGGACGACGGCGGCGACCCGCTGGCCGCGCAGCGTCTCGATGAGCGAGTCGGAGGCGTCCCGGCCGACGAGCATCAGCACGAACAGGAACAGCATCATGATCGCGCCGGTGTAGACGATGATCTGCACCATGCCGATGAACGGCCCCGCCTGGAGCACGTAGAACACGCCCAGGCAGAGCATGGTCAGCACGAGCCAGAGCGCGGAGTGCACCGCGTTGCGGGCCCACACCATGCCGACCGCCCCGAGCAGGGCCAGCGGGGCGAGGATCCAGAAGGTGACCTCCTCACCCCCGGACACCTGGCCCGCAGCGGCGAGCACCGTTGCCGAGGTCATGCCTTGCCTCCCTTGCCCGCCGCGGCGGCGGACCGCTGCTCGGCCTGCTCGGCGCCGGGGAAGGTCACGCCGGGGTGCTCCTCCACCTGGTACCGGCCGGGGCCCATCGGCGAGCGCTCGGCACCGGCCGAGGTGCCCGGGTTGGTCAGCGCGCCGACGTAGTAGTCCTTCTCGCTGTCGCCCAGCCGCATCGGGTGCGGCGGCTGCTCCATGCCTTCGAGCAGCGGCGCGAGCAGCTGCTCCTTGGTGAAGATCAGGTCCTGCCGGTTGTCCCGGGCCAGCTCGTACTCGTTGCTCATGGTGAGCGAACGGGTCGGGCAGGCCTCGATGCAGAGCCCGCAGAAGATGCACCGGGCGTAGTTGATCTGGTAGATGCTGGCGTACCGCTCACCCGGGGAGAAGCGCTGCTCCTCGGTGTTGTCGCCACCCTCCACGTAGATCGCGTCGGCCGGGCAGGCCCAGGCGCACAGCTCGCAGCCGATGCACTTCTCCAGCCCGTCCGGGTGCCGGTTGAGGATGTGCCGCCCGTGGTAGCGCGGCGCCGAGACCGGCGGCTTGAACGGGTAGTCGGTGGTGACGACCTTCTTGAACATGTGCGAGAAGGTGACACCGAAGCCCTTGAACGTTCCGGTGATCGCGCCCACGTCACACCTCCCTGGAGTCCGGGCCGGCGACCACGTTGGCCGGCTCCCGCTCGGCGAGCACGCGCTTGGTACGCGGGCTCGGCGGAACCTGAAGATCCATCGGCGGCAGCGGGAAGCTGCCGTACGGCCGGCTGTCCGCCTGCTCCTGGGGCGACGGCTTCAGCTCCTTCTTCCGGCTCGGCCAGAAGAGCGTGACCAGCAGCAGCACGCCCGCGCCGACGGCGGTGACGAGCAGCCGGTCCCGGGCCTGCCAGTCCTCGATCGAGCGCAGCCCGGCGAGCACCATGATCCAGACCAGGTTCAGCGGCAGCAGCACCTTCCAGCCGAAGCGCATGAACTGGTCGTAGCGGAGCCGGGGCAGCGTGCCGCGCAGCCAGACGAAGACGAACACCAGCAGGATGACCTTGCCGAAGAACCACAGCATCGGCCACCAGCCCTCGTTGGCGCCCGACCAGATCGTGATCGGCCACGGCGCGTGCCAGCCGCCGAGGAACAGCGTCACGGTGAACGCCGACATGGTCACCATCGCGACGTACTCGCTGAGCATGAACAGCGCGAACTTCAGCGAGCTGTACTCGGTCTGGAAGCCAGCCACCAGCTCCGACTCCGCCTCGGGCAGGTCGAACGGCGCCCGGTTGGTCTCACCGACGATGGCGATGAAGAACATGATGAAGCTGGGCAGCAGCAGGATCGCGTACCAGCCGGGCGCGGCGAGGTCGAAGCCGCCGATGCTCAGCCGGGTGCCGTCGCCCTGCGCGGCGACGATCCCGCTGGTCGACATGGTGCCGGCGGTCATGAAGACCGCGACCACGCTCAGGCCCATGGTGACCTCGTAGGACACCAACTGGGCGGCGGAGCGCAGACCACCGAGCAGCGGGTAGGTGGAGCCGCTGGCCCAGCCGCCGAGCACGATGCCGTACACGGCCAGCGAGGAGAAGGCCAGCACCACCAGCACCGCCACCGACACGTCGGTGACCTGCAGCGGCGTGCGGTGCCCGAAGATGCTCACCATCGGCCCGAACGGGATCACCGACAGCGCGGTGACCGCGCAGACCACGGAGATCACCGGGGCGAAGAAGTAGACCACCTTGTCGGCCTTGCGCGGGAGGATGTCCTCCTTGAAGGCCAGCTTCACGCCGTCGGCGAGCGTCTGGAGCAGACCGAACGGTCCGGCCTGGTTGGGGCCGGGCCGCACCGCCATCCGGCCCACGACCCGGCGCTCGAACCAGACGCCCAGCAGCGTGGCCGCCACGGCGACGACGAACGCGAAGAGGATCTTGCCGAGGACCAGCCACCACGGGTCCTTGCCGAAGTCGGCAAGCGTCGGGTCCTGCGCCGCGAGGTAGAGATTCACTGCACCGACCTTTCGTTCGCGACCGCGAGGCGTACTCGCTCCGCTCGTTGCCTGCGCGCGCTCACTGTGCACTCCCGGTGTTCAGCAGCGGGCCCGGCCGGTCCGCGGCGTCCGCCGCGACCCGCCCCGCCGGGACGGCCGAACCGCCGGCGGCGCCGACGGAGACCTTCACCAGCGAACCGGACGTCGCGCCGAGGCTGCGCCGCACGGTGGAGCCGGGCGAGTTGGTCGGCAGCCAGACGACGCCGTCCGGCATCTCGGTGATCGCCGCCGGCAGCGTGACCGCGCCACGGTCGGTGCCGACGGTGACCGCGTCGCCGTCGGCCACGCCGAGGGACTCGGCGGTGCCCTTGCCCAGCCGGACCACCGGCGGGCGGGCGGTGCCGGCGAGGTGCTCGTCGCCGTCGGTGAGGCTGCCCAGGTCGATGAGCTGGTGCCAGGTGGACAGCACGGCCTCGCCCGCGCCCGGCTGCCGGACGGCGGCCGGCTCGACCGAGGGCGCCGACGGCCGCTCGACCCGGGTACGCGGCAGCGTGCCCAGCTCGCGGCGGATGCTCGGCACGTCGCCGGTGCCCAGCCGCACGTCGAGCTGCGCGGCGATCGCGTCCAGGATCCGGGCGTCGGTCATCGCGCCGGTGTCCAGCACCTTCTCGAACGTGCGCAGCCGGCCCTCCCAGTCCAGGAAGCTGCCGGCCTTCTCGACCACCGGCGCGACCGGCAGGACCACGTCGGCCCGGCGCGACACAGCGCTCATCCGCAGTTCCAGGCTGACCAGGAACGGCACCGCGTCCAGGGCCTTCTCGGCCAGGCGCGGGTCGGCCAGGTCGGCCGGGTCGACACCGGCCACCACCAGGGCACCGAGCTGACCGTTCGCGGCGGCGGTGAGGATGCCGTCGGTGTCGCGGCCGGCCTGGCTCGGGATCACCCCGGCCGGGATGTCCCACGCCTCGCCGAGCTCCGCGCGGGCGGCCGGCTCGGTGACCACACGGCCGCCGGGGAGCAGGTTGGGCAGGCAGCCCGCGTCGACAGCGCCGCGGTCACCCGCGCGCCGCGGCACCCAGACCAGCCGGGCACCGGTACGCCGGGCGACGTCCGCCGCCGCCGACAGCCCGCCCGGCACCTCGGCCAGCCGCTCGCCGACGATCAGGATCGCGCCGGGCTTACCCAGCGCCTCCGCCACGGTGGCGTGCTCGGCCAGCACGCCGGCCTCCTCGCCCGGCACCACCCGGGCGAGCTTCGCCCCGAGCTTCTCCAGGCCGCGCGTCGCGAACGGCGCGATCGCGTACACCGTGAGCTTCTTCTTCAGGTACGCCTTGCGCAGCCGCAGGAAGAGGATCGGGCACTCCTCCTCCGGCTCCAAGCCGACCAGCACCACGGCGGGCGCGTTCTCCACGTCCGTGTAGGTCACGTCGGTGACCCCGGCGACGCTGCTGGCCAGGAAGTCGGCCTCCTCGCGGGAGACCGGGCGGGCCCGGAAGTCGATGTCGTTCGTGTGCAGTGCGATCCGGGCGAACTTCGCGTACGCGTAGGCGTCCTCGACGGTGAGCCGACCGCCGGTCAGCACCGCCGTGCCGGTCGCGCCGTCACGGGCCTCGCGCAGCCCCTCGGCGGCCCGGGTCAGCGCCTCGCTCCAGGACGCCTCGCGCAGCTCACCGGTCTTCTCGTCGCGCACCATCGGGGTGCTGATCCGGTCGAACGCGCGGGTGTACTGGAAGCCCCAGCGGCCCTTGTCGCAGTTCCACTCCTCGTTCACCGCCGGGTCGTCGCCGGCCAGCCGGCGCAGCACCTTGCCGCGCCGCCAGTCGGTGCGCTGGGCGCAACCGGCCGAGCAGTGCTCGCAGACGCTCGGCGTGGAGACCAGGTCGAACGGGCGGGCCCGGAACCGGTACTGCGCGCCGGTCAGCGCGCCCACCGGGCAGATCTGCACGGTGTTGCCGGAGAAGTACGAGTTGAACGGGACGTCCCCCTCGTCGCCCTCCTCGCCGTACTCCTCGTCCCGGTAGATGTTGATCTCCTCGTGCGAGGAGCGGCCCATCAGGTCGATGAACTTGTCCCCGGCGATCTCCTCGGAGAACCGGGTGCACCGCTGGCAGAGCACACAGCGCTCGCGGTCGAGCAGCACCTGGGTGCTGATCGGCAGCGGCTTCGGGTACTCCCGCTTGTGCTCGTGGAACCGCGAGTCCGTCCGGCCGGTGGACATCGCCTGGTTCTGCAGCGGGCACTCGCCGCCCTTGTCACACATCGGGCAGTCCAGGGGGTGGTTGAGGAGCAGCAGCTCCATCACCCCCTCCTGGGCCTTCTTGGCGACCGGGGAGGTGAGCTGGGTCCGCACCACCATGCCGTCGGCGACGGTCTGGGTGCAGGAGGCGACCGGCTTGCGCTGGCCCTCCACCTCCACCAGGCACTGCCGGCAGGCGCCGGCCGGGGCCAGCAGCGGGTGGTCGCAGAAGCGGGGGATCTCGGTGCCCAGCTGCTCGGCGACCCGGATCAGCAGCGCCCCCTTGGGGGCGGTGACCTCGACGCCGTCGATGGTCAGCGTGACGGTCTCGGTCTGCTTGGCTACGTCGGTCATCAGTGCGCCCCTACCAGGGTCTTCTCCGACAGCTTCGGAGCGGTACGTCCCTCGATGTAGTCGAGGTAGTCCTGCTTGAAGTACTTCAGCGACGAGGTGACCGAGCTGGTCGCGCCGTCACCCAGACCGCAGAACGAGCGGCCGAGGATGTTGTCGCAGGTGTCGAGCAGGGTGTCCAGGTCCTCGTGGGTGCCCTGGCCGGACAGGATGCGCCGGTAGACCCGGACCATCCAGTAGTTGCCCTCCCGGCACGGGGTGCACTTGCCGCACGACTCGTGGTGGTAGAACTCCAGCCACCGGTAGGTCGCGTACACCGGGCAGTCCTGGTCGGAGAAGATCTGCGTGGCGGTGGTGCCCAGGATCGAGCCGGCCCCCGCCACCCCCTCGAAGTCCAGCGGCACGTCCAGGTGCTCGGCGGTCAGCAGCGGCGTCGACGAGCCACCCGGGGTCCAGAACTTCAGGTTGTGCCCCGGCTTCATCCCGCCGGCCAGCTCGATCAGCTCGCGCAGCGTGATGCCCATCGAGCACTCGTACTGGCCCGGGTTCGCGATCCGGCCGGACAGCGAGTAGATCATCGGGCCGGACGACTTCTCCGTGCCCATCGTCTTCCACCAGTCCGCGCCACCGAGCACGATGTACGGCACGCTGGCGATGGTGCCGACGTTGTTGACAACGGTCGGGCTGGCGTACAGGCCGTGGGTCGCCGGGAACGGCGGGCGCAGCCGGGGCTGGCCGCGGAAGCCCTCCAGCGAGTCCAGCAGCGCGGTCTCCTCACCGCAGATGTACGCCCCGGCGCCGGAGTGCACCACCAGGTCCAGGTCGAACCCGGAGCCGAGGATGTTCCGGCCGAGGTAGCCCTTGGCGTACGCCTCGGCGACCGCGCTGCGCAGCCGCCGCGCGGCGTGCACGGCCTCACCGCGGATGTAGATGTACGCCCGGTTGGCCCGGATCGCGTACGAGGCGATGATGACGCCCTCGACCAGCGAGTGCGGGTCGTAGGTCATCAGCGGCAGGTCCTTGCAGGTGCCCGGCTCGCCCTCGTCGGCGTTCACCACCAGGTAGTGCGGCTTGCCGTCGCCCTGCGGGATGAAGCCCCACTTCAGGCCGGTCGGGAAGCCCGCGCCGCCACGGCCGCGCAGCCCGGAGTCCTTGACCAGCTGGATCAGGTCGTCCGGGTGCGCCTTGAGCGCCTTGCGCAGGGCGGCGTAGCCGTCCAGGTTCTCGTAGGTGCCGATCCGCCAGGCGTCCGGCGACAGCCAGCGCTTGGTGAGCACCGGCGTGAGCTTGGCCAGCGTCTCCGGCCGAGGCGTGGTCACTTGCGGACCCCCGATCCGTTGGCGTCCGCCGGGTCGGCGCCGTCCGCGCCCGTACCGGCCTCCGCTTCCTTGAGGTTGCGCTCCTGCGCGCCGGCCGCGTCGCCGGCGGGCTTGCCGTCGCCGGCCGGCGGGTTCGCCGCCGTGCCGGCCGCCTCCGCCGCCTGCGCGTCGCGCGGCACCGGCGGCGGGCCGTCCACCGGGATCTTGGTGCCCGGCGCGTCCGGTACGGCGGTGGCCGCGTCCGGCTGCCGGGTCTCGGCGGTACGCACCTGCGGCGACTTGGCGTCCGGCGCCTTCACGTCCGGCGCGGTGCTGCCGGTGGCCGCCTCCGGCAAGGCCTGCTCGGCGGCCTTGGCCGGCTCGGGCGCGGGGGCCGGCTTCGCGGCCTCGGCCTTCGCCTTCGCCTCGGCGGCGGCCCGGTCGGCCTCGGCCTTGCTGCGGATCGGGGTCTTCGGGTCGAAGCCCGGCACCGAGACGCCGTGCTGCTCGGCCAGGCGCAGGCCGCGCAGGCTGGGCTCGCCCGGCCCGCCGTCGGCCACCGCGCCGTCGCGCTCGTCGGCGAAACCGGCGAGCTGGACCGCCATCTCCTTGAGCGTGCACAGGCGCGCGCCCCGGGTCGGCATCGGCCGGCCGCCGGCCCGCAGCTCTTCGACCACGTCGAGCGCGCCCTGCGGCTCCACGTTGTCGAAGAAGTCGTAGTTCACGGTCATGACCGGGCCGTAGTCGCACGCCGCCAGGCACTCGGCGTGCTCCAGGGTGATCTTCCCGTCGGCGGTGGTCTCCTCGTGCCCGACGCCGAGGTGCTCGGCCAGGGCGTCGTAGACCTTCTGCCCGCCGAGCACGTCGCACATGGTGTTGGTGCAGACGCTGACCAGGTATTCACCGGTGGGCTTGCGCTTGTACATGGTGTAGAAGGTGGCGACGGCGCCGACCTGGGCCTTGTTCAGCCCGAGCACCTCGGCGCAGAACTCGACACCGGCCGGGGAGACGTACCCCTCCTCGGACTGGACCAGGTGCAGCAGCGGCAGCAGCGCCGAGCGGGACCGGTCGGCCGGGTACCGGGCGATGATCTCCCGCGCCCGGAGCCGGGTCTCTTCAGTGAACGTGCTCATCGGTCACAACCACCCATCACGGGGTCCAGCGAGGCGCCGCCGGCGATCACGTCGGCGATCAGGCCGCCCTCGGCCATCGCCGGGAGGGCCTGGAGGTTGACGAAGCTCGGCTCCCGGTAGTGCACCCGGTAGGGCCGGGTGCCGCCGTCGGACACCGCGTGCACGCCGAGTTCGCCACGGGGCGACTCGACGGCGACGTACACCTGGCCCGGCGGGACCCGGAAGCCCTCGGTGACGAGCTTGAAGTGGTGGATCAGCGACTCCATCGACTGACCCATGATCTTCGCGACGTGCTCCAGGGAGTTGCCCATGCCGTCGACGCCGATGGCGAGCTGCGCCGGCCAGGCGATCTTCTTGTCGGAGACCATCACCGGGCCCGGCTTCAAGCGGTCCAGCGCCTGCTCGACGAGCTTCAGCGACTCCCGGATCTCCGCGACCCGGACCAGGTAGCGGCCCCACACGTCACCGTCGGTGTGGGTCGGCACGTCGAACTCGTACGTCTCGTAGCCGCAGTACGGCATGGTCTTGCGCAGGTCCCAGGCGAGGCCGGCGGAGCGCAGCACCGGGCCGGTGACGCCGAGCGCCATGCAGCCGGTCACGTCGAGGACCGCCACGTTCTGCGTCCGCTCCAGCCAGATCGGCTGACCGGAGAGCAGGTTCTCGTACTCCTTGAGCCGCTTCGGCATCAGCTGGAGGAAGTCGCGGATCTTGCGGATCGCGTCGTCCGGCACGTCCTGCGCCACGCCGCCCGGCCGCACGTACGCGTGGTTCATCCGCAGGCCGGTGATGGTCTCGAAGATGTCGAGGACGTACTCCCGCTCGCGGAAGCCGTACAGCATCATGTTGATCGCGCCCAGCTCCATGGCGGTGGTCGCCAGCCAGACCAGGTGCGACGAGATCCGGTTCAGCTCCATCATCAGCACGCGGATGGTGTTCGCGCGCTCGGTGATGTCGTCGGTGATCCCGAGCAGCTTCTCCACCGCGAGCGCGTACGCCGTCTCGTTGAACAGCGGGGAGAGGTAGTCCATCCGGGTCACAAACGTCGAGCCCTGGACCCAGTTGCGGTACTCCAGGTTCTTCTCGATGCCGGTGTGCAGGTAGCCGACGACCGAGCGGGCCTCGCGGACCGTCTCGCCCTCCAGCTCAAGGACCAGCCGGAGCACGCCGTGGGTGGACGGGTGCTGCGGGCCCATGTTGACGACGATCCGCTCGTCGTTGATCGGGTCCGTGCCGGAGACGACCTCGTCCCAGTCCCCGCCGGTGACGGTGAAGACCTTGCCCTCGGTGGTCTCGCGCTCGGTCGCGTAGTTAGACGTGGTCACTGGTACGACCTCCTACGGTCCGGCGGCGGGATTTCCGCACCCTTGTACTCGACCGGTACGCCGCCGAGCGGGTAGTCCTTGCGCTGCGGGTGACCCTCCCAGTCGTCCGGCATGAGGATCCGGGTCAGGGCGGGGTGGCCGTCGAAGACGACGCCGAACATGTCGTACGTCTCCCGCTCCTGCCAGTCGGCGGTCGGGTAGACGGCGGTGACGCTCGGTACGTGCGGCTGCTCGGCGGAGACCGCCACCTCCAGCCGGACGATGCGGCGGTAGGTCATCGAGGTCAGCTGGTAGACCACGTGCAGGCGCCGTTCCGCGCCCAGGTAGTCCACGCCGGACAGCGACGAGAGCAGCTCGAAGCGCAGCGACAGGTCGTCGCGCATCACCTGGCAGACCTCGGCGATGCGCTCCGGGCGTACGTGCAGCGTCAGTTCGCCCCGGTCGACCACGACCTTCTCGATCGCGTCGTTGAAGTCCGGGTACGCCTCCTCCAGCGCGTCCCGCACCTCGTCGAAGTAGCTCCCGTACGGGCGGGTCGCCTCCTCGATCGGCTTGCGCTGGCGGACCAGCCCGCCGTAGCCGGAGACGTCACCGGTGCCCTGGTTGCCGAACATCCCCCGGCCGGCCGGGCTGGCCGGCGGGTACTCGGCCGGAGCGGTGGAGCTGGCCCCGACCGGCGTGGTCGGCACCGGCACCCCGCCGTCGTTGGTCTTGTCGTTGCTCATTTCGGGCCCCTATGCGACGCCTGAAGGTGGTTCTGCGCCTTCATCCAGTTCTCGATCCGCAGCTGCTCCTCGCGCCCCTCGCGGACGGCCTTCGTCCACTCGGCACGGCGGGCCTTGTCACTGCGGTACGACGAGGGCATCGAGCCGTACGGCACGACCGGCACGTCACCGCGCGCCTGGCGGGCCTCCAGCATCTTGCGGCCGTTCGGGCCCAGCGGCTCGTGCATGATCTTCTCGCGCAGCTTGAGCACGGCGTCGATGAGCATCTCCGGCCGGGGCGGGCAGCCGGGCAGGTACATGTCGACCGGGACGACGTGGTCGACGCCCTGCACGATGGCGTAGTTGTTGAACATGCCGCCGCTGCTGGCGCAGACGCCCATCGAGATGACCCAGCGGGGCTCGGCCATCTGGTCGTAGATCTGGCGCAGCACCGGGGCCATCTTCTGGCTCACCCGGCCGGCCACGATCATCAGGTCCGCCTGGCGGGGCGAGGCCCGGAAGACCTCCATGCCCCAGCGGCCCATGTCGTAGTGCGGGCCGCCCGCCGCCATCATCTCGATGGCGCAGCAGGCCAGACCGAACGTCGCGCCCCAGACCGAGGTCTTCCGCGTCCAGTTGACCAGCTTCTCGACGCTGGTGAGCAGGACGCCGGAGGGGAGTTTCTCCTCGATGCCCATCTGCTACCTCCTCAGTCCCAGTCCAGGCCGCCGCGACGCCAGACATAGGCGTAGGCGACGAAGACCGCGACGATGAACAGGACCATCTCCACGAAGCCGAAGATCGGCAGAGCGTCGAAGGAGACCGCCCAGGGGTAGAGGAAGATGATCTCGATGTCGAAGACGATGAAGAGCATCGCCGTCAGGTAGAACTTGATCGGGAACCGGCCGCCGCCGACCGGCTGCGGGCTCGGCTCGATGCCACACTCGTACGCCTCGAGCTTGGCCTTGTTCAGACGCCGCGGGCCGGCGAGTCGGGCAGCGGCCACGGAGAACAGCGCGAACGCCGCAGCGAGGGCGAACAGCCCGATGATGGGTGCGTAAGGAGAGAGCGTCATCGTTGTCCCCTGCTCGTCCTTCCCTGACCTCGGTGGTTGGCCAAAATCACACTATTCACGTCCCTGAGACCTCGGTCGTCGGGGGGTCGATCTCTGTCCGGCTCGTGGTCGGTCGTCTTCTACACGGCCGGGGCCACCTTCGTCATCGCGTTGATGACCCGGTCCATCGCGTCCCCGCCGCGCGGGTCGGTCAGGTTGGCCAGCAGCTTGAGCACGAAGCGCATGAGCATCGGGTGCGGCATGCCGTGCTTGGTCGCCATCCGCATGATCTCGGGGCGGCCGATGAGCTTCACGAACACGCCGCCGAGCCGGTAGTAGCCGCCGAAGCGGGCCTTCAGCTCCTGCGGGTACGCCATCAGCGCCCGCTCCCGTTCCGCGCCGGCCGGGCGGGCCAGCGCCTGCACCATGACCTCCGCGGCCATCTCGCCGGACTCCATCGCGTACGCGATGCCCTCGCCGTTGAACGGGTTGACCATGCCGCCGGAGTCGCCGACCAGCAGGACCCCGCGGGTGTAGTGCGGGACCCGGTTGAAGCCCATCGGCAGCGCGGCCCCGAGGGTGGGACCCTCCGCGTTGGACTCGTCGGTCATCCCCCACTCCTCGGGGGTGTTCGCGAGCCAGTCGGTGAGCAGCTTGCGGTAGTTCGTCTTGCCGAACGCGGAGGACGAGTTCAGCACGCCGAGGCCGACGTTCACCCGGCCGTCGCCGAGGCCGAAGATCCAGCCGTAGCCGGGCAGCAGCGCGTCGCTGCCCTTGGCCCGCAGCTCCAGCCACGACTCCAGGTAGTCGTCGTCGTGCTTGGCGGGCGAGCGGTAGTAGCGGCGGACCGCCACGCCGATCGGGCGGTCCTCCCGCTTGGCCAGCCCGAGGGCGAGCGGGAAGCGGCCGGAGACGCCGTCGGCGGCGACCACGAGCGGCGCGTGGAAGGTGGCGGGCTCCTTGTCCGGGCCGACCTCGGCCTGCACGCCGATCACCCGGTCGTCGGCACCGAGCACCGGGCCGAGGACGTTGACGCTGGTGCGCAGCTTCGCCCCGGCGGCGACGGCCCGCTGCGCGAGCAGGTCGTCGAAGTCGAGCCGGGTCCGCACGAGGCCGTAGTTGGGGAAGCTCGCCAGGTCGGGCCAGTCCAGCTCCAGGCGCACCCCGCCGCCGATCACCCGCAGGCCCTTGTTGTGCAGCCAGCCGGCCTCGGGCGAGGTGTCCACGCCCATCCGGATGAGCTGGCGCACGGCCCGGGGCGTGAGCCCGTCGCCGCAGACCTTCTCCCGGGGAAACTCCGTCTTCTCCAGCAGCAGCACGCGTACGCCGTGCCGCGCCAGGTGGTACGCCGTGGCCGATCCTCCGGGACCGGCGCCCACGACGATGACGTCGGCGTCGTTCTCCACCGCGGTCATCCGCGCCTCCTCCCGCATGCTCGTGAAATGCTTCACAAGCCCATCCGGATGGAGTCTATGACCGCTGTTACACCAGGACGCGTTGAGGGGGGCCTAACTTCGCGGAAACGGGCCGGTAGGCGGGCCGAAACCGGTCAGGGGCGAGCCGGCGCGGCCGGTCCGAGCCCGGCGTCGAGCCGGATCGCCTCGGGCAGGTGGTCACGCAACGCGCCACCTGCCGCACGGTCGAGCGCCGCCAGCACCTCGGCGACGACCTGCCGGACATCAGCGGGATCCGCGCCGGCCAACTCGCGGAGCTGGGCGATCAGCTCGGCGGCGTCGTCGTCGGTGGCGGCCTGGTCTGGTCCCGTCATGCAGGCGAGCCTACGGGGACAAAGTAGACCAGAACCGGATATTCACGAAATGACCGGCTAGCGCCTGGTCGGCCGGTCAGTTTCGGACGGCCCGATGCAGGGCCACCACGCCCCCGGTCAGGTTGCGCCACGCCACCCGGCCCCAGCCGGCCGCGCCGATCCGCGCGGCCAGCGCCGGCTGGTCCGGCCAGGCCCGGATCGACTCCGCCAGATAGACGTAGGCGTCGGGGTTGCTGGACACCGCACGCGCCACGGCCGGCAACGACCGCATCAGGTACGACAGGTAGACGGTGCGGAACGCCGGGTTGACCGGGGTGCTGAACTCGCAGACCACCAGCCGCCCGCCCGGCCGGGTCACCCGGGCCAGCTCGCGCAGCGCCGCGTCGGTGTCGTTGACGTTGCGCAACGCGAAGGAGATGGTCACCGCGTCGAAGCTGGCGTCGGCGAACGGCAGCCGGAGCGCGTCCCCGGCCAGCAGCGGCACCGACGGGCGGGTGCGCTTGCCCGCGTACAGCATGCCCAGCGACAGGTCGGCGCCGACCGCGTACGCCCCGGAATGGGCCAGCTCCTCGGTCGAGACACCGGTGCCGGCGCCCACGTCGAGCACCCGCTCGCCCGGTGCCAACCCGAGCGCCGCCCGGGTGGCCCGCCGCCAGGACCGGTCCTGCCCGAAGGAGAGCACGGTGTTGGTCAGGTCGTAGCGGGCCGCGACACCGTCGAACATCGCGGCTACCTCGTGCGGCTGCTTGTCCAGGCTGGCGCGCTGGCCCTGCGGGGTACGGCTCACCCCTCCACTCTGCCAGCCGCGCCCCTTCCGCCCCGCCCCGGGTACGCGAGAGGGCGGGGTGGTCGCCCACCCCGCCCTCTCCGTGTCCACGGTGACGGTGTCAGTCCTCGGTGCGCTCCTCGCCCGGCGTGACGAGCACCACCTTGCGGCGCCGGGACAGCATCATCAGCGCCACACCGGCGGCGACCACCGCAGCGCCGATCCCGCCGATCAGGCCGACCTGCATACCGGTCACCGGCAGGCCACCGCCGCCGGTGCCGCCACCCGCGCCACCACCGGAGGTCGGCGTCGGCACCGCGGTCACGCTGCCGGTCGGGGTCGGCTGGGCGGTCGGCGTCGAGGTCGGCTCAGCGCTCGGCGTCGGGCTCGGGGTCGACTGCGGGCTCTGGTCGACGAAGACGTCGAACTGGGCGGTGTTGTCGCCGTCGTCGGCCTCGGAGAACGCGCGACGCTGCGCCGAGGTGGCGGCCTTCGGCTGCTCCTCCGGCGTGCCGGAGGCCGCCTCCAGCCCGGCGGCCCAGACGAAGCCCGGCCGGAGCAGCTTCTCGGTCACGTCCGCGCCGACCTTCACCCGCACGTCGGCGGTGTAGTACTGGCCGGGCTTGAGCACCGCGCCCAGGTCCTCGCAGTACGCGTTGGCGAAGCCGCCCAGGTCCTGCTCGACGCAGCCCTCGGGCAGCTCGGCGAAGGTGACACCGGCCGGCAGCGTGATGCCGTACGCGACGCCCGTGGCGTTCTCGCTTCCGTCGTTGAACACGGCCCAGTCCAGCGGCGCGGTCTGGCCCGGCCGGACCGGGCGCAGGTTCGCCTCACCGGCGTCGTCGCCGTCGACGACCACGTCGGCGTACACGTCCTGGACCCAGGTGGTGAGGTCGTAGCCGGGGTCGGTGACGGTGATGTCGTGCTCGACCGTGTCCAGCACGCCGGCGCCGTTGGCCGCGCTGATCGACACCGTCAGCGTGCCCGCCCCGCCCTTGCCGCCGGTGGAGAACAGCGGGATGCCGAAGTCCTCGGTGGTCCCGGCGGGCACGTCGCCCAGCAGGCAGGAGAAGGCGGTGCCGCGGATGTCGCAGCCCTTCGGCGCCAGCACGCCGACCTTGCCGGGCTTGAGGTCCTTCGTCTCGACGGTGACCCGGACGCCCTTCGCGTCGACGGTCCCGGCGGCGTTGTTCACCTGGAACTTGAACGGCTTGGCCTTGGCTTCGCTGACGCCCTTGGCGAGCTGGTAGCTGAGCGGGATGAGCTGGAGGTCGGCCTTGTCGGCGGCGTACGCCGGGCCGGCGACCGCGCCGAGGCCGGCGGTGGAGAGCAGGGCCACCACGCCGGCGCGCGCCAGCGTGGACCGGTAGCGGAAGGTCATGGTTCCCCCGGGGGTAGGGACGTGCCGATCAACGCACGGAACGAAGGGACGGTACCGGAGCGACGCATCGCCGCGCCAGCGTCGTACGGTGGGAATTCCCATCGATTCGACAGACGGCAGGGGCGGGATGGTCACCCATCCCGCCCCTGCCGCGGTGCGTTATGTGAACGGCCCTCATGGGCCGATGGAGGACGACGGTCCCCGACGGACGCCGCCAGCGTAATGGCGTCGCCGGCTTGCCGGGCGGTGCTCACCCGGGTCGCCGCCGACCTGTTACCTGCCTGCTCGCGGCCCGGATCGGTGGTGTCGCGCGGGCAGGCTAGCCGCCGGTGATCACGCAGGTGAAGACCCCTGGCGGAAGCTTCACCGGAAACGGGCGGAGCTCCGGCCGCACGACGGGAGCCGACCGGCCGAACGGGGGAACGAGGTCAGTTGACCTCGACCAGCGGCAGCGACTTCCCGGCCCCGCCGCCGGGCAGAGCGATCGACGAGAAGTGCGAGACCACGCGGTCGTCGCTCGGGTCGTCGGCGGGCGTGTGGTGCACCGCGAGCCGGTTGTAGAGCGTGTCCCGCTGGGCGGGGATCCGGTCGGCCGACCGGATCATGCCGATCAGCTCGTGCAGGTTGGAGCGGTGCCGGGCCCCGGCGGAGGAGATGACGTTCTCCTCCAGCATGATCGAGCCGAGGTCGTCCACGCCCATGTGCAACGCGAGCTGCCCGACGTCCTTACCGGTGGTCAGCCAGGACGCCTGCAGGTGCGGCACCGTCTCGAAGAACAGCCGGGCCACCGCGACCAGCCGCAGGTATTCCAGCGTGGTCGCCTGGGTGCGGCCCTTCAGGTGGTTGTTCTCCGGCTGGTACGTCCACGGGATGAAGGCCCGGAAGCCGCCGGTGCGGTCCTGCACGTCGCGGATCATCCGCAGGTGCTCGATGCGCTCGGCGTTGGTCTCGCCGGTGCCCATCATCATGGTGGCGGTCGACTCCAGGCCCTGCCGGTGGGCCAGCTCCATGACCTCCAGCCAGCGGGCGCCGGACTCCTTCAGCGGCGCGATCGCCTTGCGCGGCCGGTCCGGCAGCATCTCGGCGCCGGCGCCGGCGATCGAGTCCAGGCCGGCGGCCTTGATCCGGGCGATGGCCTCGTCCAGGCTCACGCCGGAGACCTTCGCCATGTGCAGGATCTCGCTCGGGCCGATCGAGTGGATCGCGAGCTGCGGGTACGCCTTCTTGACCGAGGAGAACAGCTCCTCGTAGTACTCCACGCCGTAGTCCGGGTGGTGGCCGCCCTGGAGCATGACCTGGGTGGCGCCCAACTCGACCGCCTCGCCGCAGCGGCGCAGGATCTCCTCGGTCGGGTGGGTCCAGCCCTCCTTGTGCTTGGGGGCCCGGTAGAACGCGCAGAACTTGCACGCCGTCACGCAGACGTTCGTGTAGTTGATGTTGCGGTCGATCAGGTACGTGACGATGTTGTCCGGGTAGCGGCGCCGCCGTACCGCGTCGGCCGCCTCGCCCAGCGCGTGGAAGGGCGCGTCGGTGTAGAGCAGCAGCGCCTCCTCGGGCGTGATGCGCCCGCCGTCCGCGCCGCGTTGCAGGATGTCGTCGATCTCCCGGTTCGCCGTCACACTCCCGAGCGTACGTCGCGGGCCCGACGGCGGGAAACGCCACTCCTCACCCGGTGACGAGAGACCCACCCGGTCAGGGCATCCCCGGACTGGCCACCGGCAGCCCGATCGCCCTGGCCGCCTCCAGCAGCCGCTTGTCGTACGTGACGAACGCGACGAACTCGGCCGCCGCCTGCCGGGCCAGGACCTCGGCGGTGGCGAGGTGGACGGCGTCCAGGCTGCGCAGCATCGGCTCCGGATACGCGCCCGCCGTCGCACGGACCGTGGCGTCGATCTCGACCCGGTAAAGACGTCCCAGCACCGAGGGGACACCCACCAGCGCCTGTGGAGCGGCACGACGCAACGCCCGCGGCACCTCCACCTCGACGAGAGCCGACGACACCAGCGCGGTGCCGGCGCGCTCGTTCAGCCAGCCGAGCAGATCCGGCGTCTCCGCCTCCCGCCGCAGCATCTTGATGACCGCCGCCGAGTCGAGGTAGATCACCAACGCTCCTCGTCGCGTGCCTCGACCAGCGCGGCCGCGGCGTCCACCGTGGGATCCCCGAGCACCGGCGGCATCGGGACCGGGCCGGTCGTGGTCGGGGCCGTGGCCCGGCCCTCGGCCACCAACCGGCCGAGAAGCGCGTCGCCGGCCAGCACCGGGACCAGGCGGGCGATCGGCTCACCCCGATCGGTCACCTCGACCGTCTCACCGGCGCGCACCCGCGCCAGCACCCGGCTGGTGTGCTGGTTCAGCTCCCGGACGGCGATCTGCTCCATCAGGCAAGTGTAGAACGTAACGTTCTACCCGTCACGGATGGTGGTCGACCCGAAGCGCCACCGCGGGAAGCGGAGCGCTGGCGTCGCCCGTCTACGCTCTCGGCGTGTCAGTCGTATCGCCCCCGCCCACCCCCGTACGCGTGGCCGGCGCCCGCTCCGCCCTCTGGTCCCTCACGATGACCGCCGTGCTCGTCGGCTTCGGCCTCGCCGTGATCGTCGTGACCGCGGCGGTCGGCCACCTCACCGTGGGACTCCCGATCGCGGTGCCGATCTCCGTCGGCCTGGTCGGCTGCCTCGCCTTCGCGGTCGGCCTGCGCCTGCTGCACCGGGGCTGGTGGCTGACCCTCCTGTCGGTGCTGCCGGCCCTGTTCGTGCTGGTGGGCGCCGTCCAGCTCGCCCCCGAGTCGGTGCTCCGGGAGCGCGGCGTCGCCCAGCAGGTGACCATCACCGACGTGCAGACGGCCGGCAAGCGGCACGAGTTCACCCTCCAGGGCGACGCCGGCCGGCTGGACGAGCCGCTGGTCTACCGGGGCAGTTCCCCCGGCTACCGGGTGGGCCAGCGGCTGACTGTGCTCGTCGACCCGCGTGGTGAGGTGGAACTGACCGACGCGCGGGACGTGGACCCGGACGGAAAGCGGGGCATGCTCGTGTTCGGCGCGGCGGGATGGACCCTGTTCGCGCTCGTCGGCGGGTGGCGCGGCCACGTCAGCCGGGCCCGTGGCCGCGCCGCCACGGCACCGCCCGTGGTGATCTGAGCGGCGGCGCCGCTAGGCGTCGTAGTCGACGGTCAGCTCGTCGGTGACCGGGCTCGACTGACAGGTCAGTACGTAACCGGCGGCCACCTCGTCCGGCTCCAGCGCGTAGTTGCGCGCCATCGTCACCTCGCCGGACGTCACCTTGGCCCGGCAGGTCGAGCACACCCCGCCCTTGCAGGCGTACGGCAGCTCGCCGCGCACCCGCAGCGCCGCGTCCAGCACCCGCTCGTCCCGGCCCATCGTGAAACTGGACGAGCGCCCGTCCAGCACGATCGTCACGTCGGTGCCCGCGCCGGGCCGCTCGACCTCACGCCGGACCGGCTCCGGCGGGGCGTCGACGTGGAACAGCTCGGTGTGCACCGCCGCGTCCGGCACGCCACGACCGGCCAGCACCGCCTTGGCGTCCACCACCATCCCGTACGGGCCGCAGAGGAACCACTCATCGATCTCGTCCCCCGGCACGACGGTGTCGAGCAGCCGGGTCAGCCGGTCGGCGTCGATCCGCCCCGACAGCAGCGCCGACTCGCCCATCTCCCGGGACAGCACGTGCACCAGGTGCAGCCGGGTCGGATAGCGGTCCTTCAGATCCGCCAGCTCCTCGGCGAACATCACCGAGTTCGCCGTGCGGTTGCCGTACACCAGCGTGAACGTGCTGCGCGGCTCGGTCGCCAGCGCGGTCGCGGCCAGCCCGAGGACCGGGGTGATGCCGGAACCGGCGACCACCGCGCCGTACCGGCGGACCCGGTCCGGGGTGAACGCGGAGGTGAAGTGGCCCAGCGGCGGCAGCACCTCGACGGTGTCGCCGCCACGCAGCGCGCCGCAGGCGTACGCGGAGAACGCCCCGCCCGGCACCTCACGCACCCCGACCCGCAACCGGCCGTGCCGGGCCAGCTCGTCGGGGGTGGAGCAGATCGAGTACGACCGCCGCACCTCCCCGCCGTCGGCGTCGGCCGGGCGGCGGACGGTGAGGTGCTGCCCGGCGGAGAACGCGAACGTCTCGCGCAGCTCCTCCGGCACCGCGAACGTGATCGACACCGAGTCGTCGGTGAGCCGGTCCACGGCGGCCACGGGCAGCGGGTGGAAGACCGGCCGGCGGCGAACCGGCCGCGTGATGGTGACAGTCACAGCGCCTTCAGGTGGTCGAAGGGTTCGGAACAGGAGCGGCAGCGCCACAGCGCCTTGCACGCGGTCGAGCCGAAGCGGCTGATCTGGGTGGTCTCCGGCGACCCGCAGCGCGGGCAGCGTACGGCCAGCGTCAGCGGCACCACCGTGTCGTCGCCGCGCGGCGCGGGCGGGGCGATGCCGGCGGCGGCGAGCTTGGCCCGCCCGGCGTCGGAGATCCAGTCGGTGCTCCACGCCGGGTGGTAGACCGTGCGGACCTCGGCGTCCGGATGCCCGGCAGCGGCCAGCGCCCGGCGGATGTCCGCCCGGATCACGTCCATGGCCGGGCAGCCGGTGTAGGTGGGGGTGATCGTGACGACGACCCGGCCGGTGCCGGGCTCCTCGTCGACAGCGCGCAGGATGCCCAGCTCGTCGATGGTGATGACCCGGATCTCCGGGTCCACCACCGCCGCCGCGGCGTTCCTCGCGCTTGTCACCAGCTCGCTCCGGGGTGGGCGCGGTGCAGCACCTGCATCTCGGCGAGCAGGTACGAGAGGTGCTCGGTGTGCAGGCCGTCCCGGCCACCACCGGGCGTCCAGCCCGTCTCCGGGCGGGTGAGCGTCGCCTCGTCCAGCACGGCGGACACGGTGGCGTCGAAGTCGGCCCGAAGGGTGGACGGGTCGACCGGCGCCGCCGGATCCGGGTTGAACAGCTCGTGGACGTACGGCCACACCTCGTCGACCGCGTCCTGCATGCGTCGGTGCGACTCCTCCGTGCCGTCGCCGAGCCGCTTCACCCACAGCGCCGCGTGGTCCAGGTGGTACGCCGACTCCTTGCGCGCCTTCGCGCCGACCGCCGCGAGCCGTTCGTCCGCACAGCCGGCCAGCGCCGTGTAGAGCGGCACCTGGTACGCGGCCAGGAAGAACAGCTTCGCCATGGTCACGCCGAAGTCGCCGTTGGGCAGCTCGACCAGCAGGCAGTTGCGGAACTCGCGGTCGTCGCGCAGGTAGGCCAGGTCGTCCTCGTCGCGGCCGGCGCCCTCCAGCTCGCCCGCGTACGTGAGCAGCAGCCGCGCCGCGCCGAGCTGGTCGAGGGCGATGTTCGCGAGCGCGATGTCCTCTTCCATCTCCGGCGCGCGGGAGGTCCACTCACCGAGGCGCTGCGCCGCGATGAGCGCGTCGTCGCCGATGGCGAGCGTGAAGTCGAACCGGCTCATAGGTGCGCCGCCCCTTCGGGGACCTCGTAGAAGGTGGGGTGCCGGTAGACCTTGTCGGCGGCCGGGTCGAAGAACGAGTCCTTCTCGTCCGGGCTGGACGCGGTGATCGCGCTCGCCGGCACCACCCAGATGGATACGCCCTCCTGGCGGCGGGTGTAGAGGTCCCGGGCGTTGCGCAGGGCCAGCTCGGCGTCGGGGGCGTGCAGGCTGCCGACGTGGGTGTGCGACAGGCCACGGCGGGCCCGCACGAAGACCTCCCAGAGGGGAGAGGACGAGCTGCTCATGCCGCCACCGGCTCCTTTCGATCTGACCGCTTCGCGGCGTACGCCGCGGCGGCCTCCCGTACCCACGCGCCGTCGGCGTGCGCCTTGCGCCGGTGCGCCATGCGCTCCCTGTTGCACGGCCCGTTGCCCTTGATCACCCGCATCAGCTCGTCGTAGTCGGGCTGGGTGTAGTCGTACGCCTGCCGCTCGTCGTTCCAGCGCAGATCCGGGTCGGGCAGGGTGAGGCCGAGCACCTCCGCCTGGCCGACGCACATGTCGACGAAGCGCTGGCGCAGCTCGTCGTTGGAGAAGCGCTTGATCTTCCAGGCCATCGACTGGGCGCTGTGCGTCGAGTCGCCGTCCGGCGGGCCGAACATGGCAAGTGACGGGTACCACCAGCGGTCCACCGCGTCCTGAGCCATCGCCTTCTGCGCTTCGGTGCCGTGCGCCAGCGTGTGCAGGATCTCGTAGCCCTGCCGCTGGTGGAACGACTCCTCCTTGCAGACCCGGATCATCGCCCGGGCGTACGGGCCGTAGGAGCAGCGGCACAGCGGCACCTGGTTGACGATCGCCGCGCCGTCCACGAGCCAGCCGATCGCGCCCACGTCGGCCCAGGTCAGCGTCGGGTAGTTGAAGATCGAGCTGTACTTCTGCCGCCCGTCGAGCAGCAGGTCCACCAGCTCGTCGCGGCTGATCCCGAGCGTCTCGGCCGCCGCGTAGAGGTAGAGGCCGTGGCCGGCCTCGTCCTGCACCTTCGCCAGCAGGATCGCCTTGCGCTTGAGCGACGGCGCCCGGCTGATCCAGTTGCCCTCCGGCTGCATGCCGATGATCTCGGAGTGCGCGTGCTGCGCGATCTGCCGGATCAGCGTCCTGCGGTACGCCTCGGGCATCCAGTCGCGGGGCTCGATCTTCTGGTCCGCGTCGATGACGTCGGCGAAGTACGCCTCGACGTCCTCGTCCGGCGCCGGACCGCCGCGCCGCGCCCGCGCCGCCGCTTCGCGCAGCGCCGCCTCCGCGGCCTCCACTTCGCCGAGCAGGCCGCCGCCCGGAGCGTCCTCCGGCGGAGCGAAGTCATTGCCATACATGTAGCTAGTGTTACAGCTCGGCACGATTGACACCAGAGGGTGTAACAGCATTCGCGAGCCGCCTTCCACGACCGGACAAGCGCCTGCCGTCATCGCCAGCAATCGGAGAGTGACTGTGATGTCGATCACCCAATGAAGGTGAAACCTCCCAAGGCTGGCAAAGCACGTCAATAACCCGCCCTTCCCACCAAGTCGGCGGGTGTCGAGACCTGGCATATCGACAGTCCGGAAGTAGACTTCCCCCGGCAAGCCGTTCGGCTCCAAGATCGTCACCGTTCAGGCCAACGTCCCCCGGCCTTGTGGCGACCGGAGCGAAACCTGCGGAAGCGCCGGTCCCCCCGGCCATACATCTGGAGTTCACCACTCATGCGACCTCGCGTGACCATGGTGCTCGCCATCGTGGCGGTCCTCGTCGGTGGCGTCATGCTGGTGCCCGCCGCGTACGCCAAGTTCGCCGGCGGCAGCGGCGAGGGCGGCATCGGCGGCGGTGGACAGGTCCCGGCGCCGAGCCCGACCGCCCCCGCACCGCCGACGCTCGCCGACGCGCCGGTCTCGGTGAAGTTCGAGGGCGAGTTCTTCTCCTGGGCACTGATGGACCGCGAGACGGGCACCGTCACCGGCGCGAAGAACATGAACCAGACCAGCTCCACCGAGTCGATGCTCAAAGCCTGGATCGTCGCGGACTACCTGCGCCAGCTCGGCGAGAAGGAGCCGAGCGACGACCTGAAGAAGGCGGCGATCCTGGCGATCCGGGACAGCGACGACGACGGCGCCAACCGGGTCTACCGGGCGGCCGGCGGCTCCTACAAGCCGCAGCCGGGCGGCAAGCCGGACCCGGTCATCGCGCGCGCGATCCGGATCTGCGGCCTGACCGACACCAGGCCCGGCGACGTGCCCGACTACGAGGGCTGGTGGAGCTTCACCGAGATGTCCCCCCGGGACGCCGTTCGCCTCGGCGACTGCATCGCCGACGGCCGCGCCGCCGGGCCCAAGTGGACGAAGTGGCTGCTCAGCGAGATGACCAAGGTGGCCGGCAGCGTCAAGCAGCAGGAGGAGCGCTCCGGCGGCGGCCGGTGGGGCATCATCGACGGCCTGCCCGCGACGATCAAGGCGCAGGGCCCGGTGCACATGAAGAACGGCTGGACGCGGCTCGCCTACGACGGCAACTGGCACGTCAGCTGCTTGGCGTTCACCGACAAGTGGAGTCTCTCGGTCATGATGCGCTACCCGGCCAGGGCCGGCCTGTCGTACGGCGCGAAGATGTGCGCCAGCGTCGCCACCCAGCTCGTGACGCCGCAGCCCGGCGCCGCGCTCAAGGTGCCGCAACAGCCGGCCGGGAAGCTCTGATGGCCGGCGCCCGGCGTCGACCCGGCAGCCATCGCCGCCCGCTGGCGTTCAGCGCCCTGGCAGTGGTTCTCCTCGGACTGCTCGGCCTCTCCCTGCGGGTGATCCCCGGCTCGCCGCTGGAGGCCACCGCAAGCTCGCACCCCGAGCCGACCAACGAGCGGTCCGCCCGGCAACCGGTCGACCGCAACGCGCCGCGCGTCGCCCCCTCACCGGCGCTCACCCCGCTGCCGTTCCAGGAGAAGAACCTGGACAGCCTGAAGATCAAGGGCTGGTACGCCTGGTCCGTGCTGGACAAGCGCACCGGAAAGATCATCGGATCGGCGAACATGGACGAGACCAGCACTACCGCTTCGCTGATCAAGTCCTGGGTGGTGGCTGACTACCTGCGCCTGCGCGCCGAGGACGGCAGGACGCCGAGCGAGGCGAAGCTGGCCGACGCCACGAAGATCATTCGCGACAGCGACAACACCCGCGCCCAGGAGTTCTACGAGAGCGTGGGCGGTTCCGACTCGATCGAGCGGCTCATCTCGATCTGCAAGCTCACCGACAGCGCGGTCGCCGACGACGGCGGCTGGAGCCGCACCGAGCTGTCCCCCCGGGACACCGCCCGGCTCGGGCTCTGCATCGACGACGGCCGCGCGGCGGGGCCGAAGTGGACCAAGTGGCTGCTCAACGAGATGCGCCAGGTACGCGCCCCCGGTGACTTCGGCATCCGCAAGGCGTTCCCGGCCGCCCAGCAGAAGAAGATCGCCATCAAGAACGGGTGGATCGACCGGGACAAGGAAAAGGAGTACCACGTCAACTGCCTCGCCATCGGCGACACGTGGACGATGGGCGTGATGGTCCGCAGCCCGTTCGGTGTCGAGGGCGGCTGGGAGTACGGCATGGACGCCTGCGAACGGATCACCAAGGCGCTGCTGCGACCGGCGACCTGATCCGCCCGGCCGCCTACCGCGGGGTCGGCAGCCGGGCCGCACGCTCAGCCCTGGAAGAACTCCGGACCGTCGGCCGGCAGCGCCGGCACCTCCCCGTACGCGGCCGCCCGGCGGGCGAACTCGCGCAGCCCGGCCACCTGCCGCTCACCGAGCGAGAAGTCCAGCGCCCGGAAGTACGTGGCGAGCGTGTCCGCGTCGAACGTCTCCCAGCGGGCCGCCGCCTCCGCCACCTGGTCCAGCTCGGCCAGGCACAGGTCACGCGAGCGCAGGAACGCCTCGTGCACCTCCTTGACCAGGCCGGGGTGGGCGGCGGCGAAGTCACGGCGTACCGCCCAGACGGCGAAGACCATCGGCAGCCCGGTCCAGTCGTGCCACGCCTGACCCAGGTCGGTCACCTCGAGGCCCTTGGCGGGCGCCTCGTACAGCGCGCGCAGCGCCACGTCGCCGATCAGCACCCCGGCGTCGGCCTCCAGCAGCATCTGGGTCAGGTCCGGCGGGCAGCGGAAGTACTCCGGCCGCACCCCGTGCCGCTCGGCGAGCAGCAGCTGGGCCAGCAGCACCCCGGTACGCGACGTCGAGCCGAGCGCGACCCGGGCGCCGTCCAGCTCGCCCAGCGGGCGGGTGGACACCATGTTCACCGAGAGCACCGGCCCGTCGCTGCCGACCGCCAGGTCGGGCAGGAGCAGCAGGTCGTCGGCGTGCTTGAGGAACTCCACGAGCGTGATCGGGCCGATGTCGAGGTCACCGGCGACCAGGTCGGCGCTGAGCCGGTCCGGCGAGTCCTTGTGCAGGTCGACGTCGATGAGCGCGCCGGACCGCATCAGCCCCCAGTAGATGGGCAGGCAGTTGAGGAACTGGATGTGCCCCACCCGGGGGCGGGCGATGCGATCGGCCATGACCCGACCGTATCGCCGCGGCCTCTCCCCCGCCGCCGGGGGATCCGATGGAGTGGTGAACCCCGCACCCGGCGGTAAGGAAGGGCCCCTTGTTAACGCCTCCGGTAGCGGAAGGGGCCCTTCTTAACACCAGCTCACGCGGCCTCCGCCGCCACGGCTGCGGCGGGGACGACGGCGCGCTCGGCGCGTACCGCCCGGCGGACCGGCCCGGCCAGCGCCGCCACCACCAGCAGGCCGGCCACGCCGCAGCCGGCGATCAGCGTGCGCGGGCCGGCCACCTCCAGCAGCAGGCCCCCGACCAGGTAGCCGCCCATCGCGGCGCCCTGTGCCGCCGCGCCGAAGACCGCGAACGCCCGGCCCCGGGTCGCCTCCGGCACCCGCCGGGCCAGCAGGAGGTTGTTGAAGACGTTGTCGCCGCCGTTACCGACCCCGCCCAGCAACCAGATCGGCACGAGCAGCCACGCCGAGGGCACCGCCGCCGACACGAGCACCGCCAGGCAGCATCCGCCGAGCAGCACCAGCCCGGCGCCGAGCAGCGCGCCGTCGTCGGCGAGCCGGCGGGCGACCCGGGCGAACAGCCACGCGCCGAGCACGATGCCGAGCGTCCACGAGCCGGTGACCAGCCCGTACACGGTGGCGCTGCTGCCGAGCGTCTCCCGGATGAAGAAGACCTCGATCACGTTCACCGCCCCGACCGCGCCGATCACCGCGGCCACGCTGCCGACCATCACCGTCAGCAGCGGGTCGCGCCGGAACCGCCACGGGGGCGCGACCGCCGCGGCGGCGCCGACGGTCACCCGGCGGCCACCCCTTCGGGTACGGACGAGCAGCCCGGCCGCCACCAGGGAGAGATAGCTGAGCGCGCCGAGGAGCAGCGGTACCCGGGTGCCGAACTGGCCGACCAGGAGCCCGGCCAGCGCCGGTCCGGCGAGCGCGCCGAGTGTGCCGGCGGTCTGGTTGAGCGCGCCGGCCCGGGGCAGGTCCTCCGGCCGCACCATCACCGGCACCAGCGCGGAGATCACCGGCTGGGAGACCGCGAGGCCGGTGGCCAGAAGTGCCACCAGCGCGATCACCAGCACCGGACCCGGTGCGTAGGCGAGCGCCAGGCAGGTCGCCCCCTGACCGAGCCCGGTCGCGATCAGCAGCACCCGGCTGTCCACCCGGTCGGCGAGACGACCGGTCAGCGGCGCGAGCGCGACCAGCGGCAGCGTCGCGGCGAGCAGCAGCCCGGAGACGGCGAGCCCACCGGCCCCGGCGGACTGGAGCGCGAGCGTGAGGGCGCTGGTGACCAGGAAGTTCCCGCAGCTGGAGATGCCACGCGCGGTGGCCGCGAGCCAGACGTCCGGCCAGCACGAGGGGCCAGGTGTGAAGGACATACTTCGAAAATAATCCTTCACACCTGGTGCGCACAACCCCTCAGTCGATGGGCATCGCCCGGTACTGCGCCGCCACCGCACGGACCCCGGCGGGTGGATCGGCCCGATGCCGCCGCCGGTACGGCTCCATCAGCGCCTGGATCGCCTGGTTCAACTCGCTCAACTCCTCGGCGGTCACCAGCAGCACGCTGTCGCTGAACCAGGTCGCCGCGTACCACTCCGGCGACTCGTCCGGCGCGCGGCGCAACCAGTCCCGGACCCGCTGGGCGTCGCGGACCATGTGCGCCTCGACCAGGGCCGCCTCGGCGGCGCGTGCCTCCGGTTCGGCATCCGGCCCCACCTCGACGTGGAACGACGGATTCACCGCCTGCCACACCCGCTCCCGCGCGTCCCCCCGGCCGGGCGCCTGCCGGATCAGCCCGAACTTCGCCAGCTCACGCAGGTGGTAGCTGGTCGCGCTCGGCGACAGCCCGGCGATCTCGGCGCACTCGGTGGCCGTCGCACCGCCCTCCAGCGTGCCGAGATGTTCCATGATCGCCATACGGGCCGGGTGAGCCAGCGCCCGCATCACCTGCGGGTCGCTGATCGTCACCCGGCGCTGCTCGGGCCGCGCCTCGGTCATGCCCCAATGATCCCGCGCCGCCGACACCTGGACACGCAGGGTGGAGCCCGTCGACTCAGGCGACCTTGAGCTGCTCGTCGCCGAAATCGGCGATCAGCTTGAGCGTGCCGCCGAGAGCGGCGATGTACCGCGCGAGCACGTCCTGGGTCGCGACACTGCCCGCCTCGATCTGCGACACCCGCGCGACCGACACACCCATCCTCAACGCGACCTGCTCCTGAGTCATCTCGCGCCGCTTGCGCAGCTCCGCGAGACGCCACCCGCGGGCCTCGTCGAGCATGCCACCGATCGCGGCCTCGAATGCCTGCACACCACCGGCGGTCTCCACCGCCCGGCCCAGGTGCGAGGTGTCACGCCACCGCTTGACGCCGCTCATCGAATCTCCTCCTGCCGCTCCTTGAGGTAGGTGTCGTAGAGCTGCTCCGCCTCCGGAATGGCATCCCGGTACCAGCGCGTCCACTGCCCCGACTTGTCGCCGGCGACCAGCAGAACCGCGGAGCGCCACGGGTCGAAGACGAAGAGAATCCTGATCTCGGTGCGCCCGGCAGAGGGAGGCCGCAGCTCCTTGAGGTTACTGAGGCGAGATGCGGTGATGCTGTCGACCAGCGGGCGCCCCTCGATGGGACCGTTGCGTTCCAGCACCAGGATTGCCTGGTTCACCAGGCGGTGCGACTCACGGTCGGCAGCGTAGAGCTCATCGAGGAAGTCCTCGACCTGCCCGGTCATCAGAATCTCCCACTCCACTTCTCACCCCCGAACTTAAGAATATTATTAAGAGCCGGGTCGGTCGAGTGACACGCTCGGCAGGAAAAATCGGTGGTGCGGGCGGCTGGATGGCCGTAGCGTGGATGGCCGCCCGACGGCCGCGGTGAACATGCACCGCAGCGGACGTCCCCGCGCCGGGAGCAGGCCAACCGCCCCGGACACGCGAGCGAGCCTCAGTTGAGCCATCGGAGTTCACAGTGCCCGCAACCGAACTTGACACCACGCCCGAACGTGACGCCACGCCCGACCTCGACGCCGAACTCGCCGCCGAGCGCGCCCACCTCGACGCCTCCCGAGCCGCGCTGAAACGGATGCGGGAACGCGCCGAGGCGCTCTTCGCCACCGGCGACAAGGTGGCCGGTGACTCGTACACCGCCGAGCAGCTCGGCCGGCACATGGCCCGGCGGGTCAAGGAGCTGGCCGACGACCCGACCACGCCGCTGTTCTTCGGCCGCCTCGACTTCGGGGAGACGGACCCGGACCACGCCGGGCGGGACTACCACGTCGGGCGGCGGCACGTCACCGACGAGCTGGGCGAGCCGCTGGTGCTGGACTGGCGGGCCCCGGTGTCCCGGTCGTTCTACCGGGCCAGCGCGCGTGACCCGCAGGGCGTCGCCGTACGCCGCCGGTTCGGGTTCAGCGCGGGCGTGCTGACCAGCTTCGAGGACGAGCACCTGGACCGGGGCGAGGAACTCGGCACCGCCAGCCGCATCCTCACCGCCGAGATCGAGCGCCCCCGCGTCGGCCCGATGCGCGACATCGTCGCCACCATCCAGCCGGAGCAGGACGAACTGGTCCGGGCCGACCTGGCCGACTCGATCTGCGTGCAGGGCGCGCCCGGCACCGGGAAGACAGCGGTCGGGCTGCACCGCGCCGCGTACCTGCTCTACCTGCACCGGGAACGACTGCGCCGCTCGGGAGTGCTGATCGTCGGGCCGAACCGGGCGTTCCTGTCGTACATCGCGGCGGTGCTCCCCGCGCTCGGTGAGGTCGAGGTCGAGCAGGCCACCGTGGAGGACCTGGTCGCGCGGGTCCCGGTCCGCGCGGTCGACGATCCGGCCGCCGCCGCGCTCAAGCACGACGTCCGGATGGCCGAGGTGCTGCGCCGGGCCGTCGAGGCCCACATCGGTACGCCCACCGAGCCGATCATGGTGTCGGACGGCTCGTACCGGTGGCGGATCGGGCTCGACCCGCTGCACCGGCTGGTCACCGAGACGCGCCAGGAAGGGCTGCCCTACGCCACCGGCCGGGAACGGGTCCGGGCGCGGGTGGTGGGACTGCTGCAACGCCAGGCGGAGGCGCGCCGGGCGGAGTCGCCGAGCGACGCCTGGCTGCGGCGGATGAGCCGGATCAAGCCGGTCACCGACCTGCTCGACGCGGTCTGGCCGGCGCTCACCCCGGACGGGCTGCTGCACCGGCTGCGCACCGACGCC
This sequence comes from Micromonospora sp. NBRC 110037, assembly GCF_001652995.1. NCBI lineage: Bacteria > Bacillati > Actinomycetota > Actinomycetes > Micromonosporales > Micromonosporaceae > Micromonospora > Micromonospora sp. NBRC 110037. The sequence continues at coordinate 167,597 of NZ_BBVA01000010.1, read as the reverse complement.
GACGCGCTCGCCGCCGCCGCGGACGGCCTGCTCACGCCCGAGGAGCAGGAGCTGTTCCGGTCCGGCAAGCCCGCGCGCACCGCGAAGGCGACCCGGTGGACCGCCGCCGACGCGGTGCTCATCGACGAGGTGGCCGGGCTGCTGGAACGGCCCGCCGGCTTCGGGCACGTGGTGGTGGACGAGGCGCAGGACCTCTCCCCGATGCAGTGCCGCGCCATCGCCCGGCGCAGCGAGCACGGCTCGATCACGCTTCTCGGCGACCTCGCCCAGGGCACCGCGCCGTGGGCCGCGACTGACTGGCGGGAGTCGCTGGCCCACCTGGGCAAGCCGGACGCCGCTGTGGTGCCGCTGAGCGTGGGCTTCCGGGTGCCGGCGGCAGTGGTGGCGTTCGCGAACCGGTTGCTGCCGGCGCTCGCCGTCGACGTACCCCCGGCCCGCTCGCTTCGCCACGACGGCGCGCTGGATGTGCGTACCGCCGAGGACCTGACGGCCGCGACGGTGGCCGAGGTGCGGGCGGCGCTCGCGCACGACGGCTCGGTCGGTGTGATCGCCGCGGACGACGCGGTGGACCGGCTGCGCGCGGCGCTCGCCGACGCGGGCGTCGCAACCGCGACGGCCGACGACGTCGAGGCCGCGGCGCGCGTCACAGTGGTCCCGGCGACGCTGGTCAAGGGCCTGGAGTACGACCACGTGGTGGTCGTCGAGCCGGCCGCGATCGTGGCCGCCGAGCCGCGTGGGCTGCACCGCCTCTACGTGGTGCTGACCCGGGCGGTCTCCCGCCTGGCCGTGCTGCACCGCGAGCCGCTGCCCGCGCCGCTGGCCACCTGACCTGGGCGGGCTGCTGCGGCCCGGCCCCTGGTCGCGGCCCGGCGAGCGGGCCCGGTCAGGCGCTCAGCGCGGCGGCGACCTCGCGCAGCGGCCGGCCGGAGTCGGCGATCGGCACGGTGAACGACAGCCAGGAACCGTCGGTGAAGTCGATCCGCAGCCGCTTCGGGTTGAGCCGGTGCCACCCGACCCGGGCCGAGGCGACCTCCGCACGCGCGGCCGACCACGCCACCGACGTCTCGGCCAGCGCGCGTTCCTCGGCCTCGCGCCCGGCCAGCAGCTTGACCCCGCCGGTACGGCAGACCAGCAGCCGCCGGTCGGTGACCGCGAGCAGCGTCTCCCGGACCTGGAGGTCGGGCCGGGCCGGGCGGAGCGCGCGGTGCAGGCGGGAGGCGGCCGAGCCCGGTTGGCCACGGCCGGCGATCCCCCAGCCGATCGCGTCGACCAGCCGGTCACCGCGGTCCCAGGTGGCGAGCGGCAGGAGGACGTTCAGCAGCACCGAGCCGACCGTCCGCCGACCCGGCTCGGCAGTGGACTCCGGTTCGGGCGGCGGCGCCGGGGCGAGGCCCTGGCCGACGTCGGCCTTGGCGTGGGCCAGCACGCGCTCGCCGGGCTCGACGAGCCGGTCGATCGGGTCGCGGTATCTGGTCTCGTCCATCGGCTCAGTATCGGCCGTCGCCGTAGCCGTCGTCGGTACGGCGCTCCGCCGCCGGGGCGTTGCCCATCACCTCGCCGACGATCTCGCGTACCCGGGCGGCGGCGGCCTCCTGCGCCCGGTTCGCCGCGGCGGTGATCTCCTCGGCCAGCGTGTACGAGTCGAACCGCATGGCCCGCGCGTTGATGTCGGTGGAGAGGATCTTGCCGTCGGCGGCGGCCACCACGGTGACCAGGCCGGAGTCGCTGACCCCCTGGGCGCTGCTCTGCTCCAGCTCGGCCATCCGCGCGCCGAGTTCGCGCTGCCACCCGTCCAGGTTGCGGGCCAGCGCCTCGATCCGGTCCAGGGCCGGGAACGTCATGGGTGCCTCTCAGTTCACGATCGAGTCGAACACGTTCTGCACGCCCTTTGTGTACGGGCCGAGATCCTCGCGGTACGTGCCGTCCACCAGGTAGTTGCGGTCCTTGCGCCCGTCGGAGATGTCGTGCAGCCCCATGCCGGTGTCGAGCAGGGCGCCGCCGATACCGGGGATGTTCACCGGTGACGCCTGGTTGATGGCGAACTTGCCCGGGAACAGGATGGCGGCGCGTTTGGCCTTGAACAGCACCGCCTCCCTGGTGTAGCCGGCCTTACTGAACGCGCCGTACGCCTTCTTGGCCTTGCGGAGCTCCAGCACCACCTGGCGGTAGCGCATGAGCAGCTCGGCGACCTTCTGGAGCTTGGTGGCGAGCTTCGTGAGGATCTCCGCGAACCGCGCCACGATCTTGACCATGCGGCCGACGGTGGTGGCGAGCCGGGCCAGCACCCGCACCACTGTGGCGGCCAGGCTCACCCCGGCGCTCAGCACTGCCGCCACCGCGGCGATGATGACCTCGGTCAGGAACCAGAGCAGGAACTCCAGGATCAGCTCGACCAGCAGGTTGAACGCGTCGACAGCGGCATTGGCGGCGTCGACCAGCACCTCCTTGGTGCCGTCCAGCCCCTTGGCCAGTTCCTCCATCGCCTCCTCGATCGACTCCATCGAGGCGTGGAACTTGTCCGCCGCGTCGCCGTCCCAGGCGCCGCGCAGCCGGGCCCGGTCGGCGACCTGGTCGCCGGCGATCCGCCGGACCGCGTCGCCGGTGGTCAGCGCGAGCTGGGCCGCCCGCATCAGATCGTCCGGCTCGCCGGCGACCAGTTCCAGCAGCTGCTCGAACGGCCACAGCACGGCGTTGGACAGCGGCTTGAACGGGTCGGGCGTGCCCGACACGATCTGCTCGAAGTAGGTCTTGTTGCGCTGCAGCGCCTCGGTGCTCATCCCGCCCCCTCAGGCGCCCGGCTGGAACATGTCGGTGTTCGCCACGTCCGTGCCGGTGTACGCCTCGGCGGTGTCGCGGAGCCCTTCGGCGATCGTCGCCATCACCTCGGCGCCGTCCTCCAGCCCTGCCAGGCACGCCTCGAACTGCTGCTCGTACGCGGCGGCGAGACTGAACGACGCGGGCATCACGCCGAACGCGTGCCGGGCCACGTGGCCGTCGCGGAACAGCCGGTGCAGCTCACGGAACTGGCCGGCCCGGTCCCGGGAGGCGGCGGCGAACGCCGTCAACGCCTCCGGCTGCACCGCGAGATTCCTGCTCGGACTGGTCACGGACCCTCCCCAGTGTCCGGTCGGAACTTCCACCGTCCTCGACGGCGCCACCAGCCTAGGGGATGTGCGCAGTTCCACAGGGGGCGGCGACGGTTGCCCCGGCACGGTAGACAGGGAGTGCACGAGCACCCTTCCGCCGCCCGAGGAGCCCCGGATGATCCTGGCCCGCGCCGAACAGGTCAGTCGCCGCTACGGCGACGTGCTGGCCCTGGACCGGGTCGACCTGACCGTCCGGGCCGGGGAGCTGGTCGGCCTGCTCGGCCCGAACGGCGCCGGCAAGAGCACCCTGATCAACCTGCTGGTCGGGCTGCGCCGCCCGAGCGGCGGCCGGGTCGAGCTGTGCGGCGGCGACCCGCGTGACCCGGCGAGCCGGCGGCAGCTCGGCGTCACTCCGCAGGAGACCGGCCTGCCCGGCACGCTGCGGGTCGGCGAGGTGGTCGACTTCGTCTCCGCGCACTTCCCCGACCCGGTGCCCCGGGGCGAGCTGCTCGACCGGTTCGGCCTCGCCGACCAGGTACGCCGGCAGACCGGCGGCCTCTCCGGCGGCCAGCGTCGCCGGCTGGCGGTGGCGCTGGCGTTCGTCGGCCGTCCCCGGCTGGTGGTGCTGGACGAGCCGACCACCGGCCTCGACGTGGAGGCGCGGCACGCGCTCTGGGACGCGATCCGCGGCTTCCACGCCGACGGCGGCGCCGTGCTGCTGAGCAGCCACTACCTGGAGGAGGTGGAGGCGCTCGCGCAGCGCGTCGTGGTGATCGGCCACGGGCGGGTGCTGGCCGACGACTCGGTGACGGCGATCCGCGGGATGGTCGGCGTACGCCGGGTCAGCCTGGTCGCCGACGACCTGCCGACGCTGCCCGGGGTGGTCGCCACCGAACGCGCCGACGGGCGGGTGCACCTGCTCACCACCGACGCCGACCAGCTCGTCCGCGACCTGGTCACCGCCGGGGTGGCGTTCCGCGACCTGGAGGTCCGGCCCACCTCGCTGGAGGAGGCGTTCCTCGCCATCACGGCCGGCGACCGGCCCGCGCCCACCCCCGCCTAGGAGACAGTCGTGCCGCTCGCCCTCGTCCACGCCCGCTACCACCTCCTGGAGATCATCCGGATTCCGGTGGCGGTGGTGGGCAGCGCCTTCTTCCCCGCGGCCGCGATGCTCTTCTTCGTGGTGCCGTTCGCCGGCGACGACCCCACCGGCGCCACCTACGCCACCGCCGCCATGGTGACGTTCGCGGTGATGAGCGCCAACATCTTCCAGTACGGCGTGGGTGTCGCCGAGGACCGCGACCAGCCCTGGAACCCGTACACCCGGACCCTGCCGACCGGACCGGCCCCGCGACTCACCGGGCGGATCCTGGCCGGGCTGGTGCTGACGTACGTGTCGATGATCCCGGTGGTGGTGATCGCCGCGGTGGCCACCGAGGCCCGGGTCAGCGCGCTGCAGTTCCTGCTCGGGCTCGGCGCGGTAGCGGTGATCTCGGTGCCGTTCACGCTGCTCGGCCTGGCGATCGGCTACGCGCTGCCGAGCAAGGCGGCGATCGTGGTGGCGCAGGTGATCTTCTTCCCGCTGGCGTTCGGCGGCGGCCTGCTCTCCGGGCCGGACGACGCGCCCGGCTTCATCAAGGCGATCGCCCCCTACCTGCCGACCCGGGGCGCGGTGGAACTGATCTGGGCGGCGGTCACCGACTTCCGGCCCGGCACCCTGTCGCTGGTGATGCTGGGAGTCTGGGTGCTGGTGCTCGCCGCGGCCGCCGGCTGGGCGTACCGGCGGGACGAGGGACGCCGCTTCACCTGACCTTTTGTCCGGTTCCGGCCCGGTGGCCGACCCGGCGGTGCCACGATGCCGACAGGGCGGGTCAGCGGGACCGTCCCCGGCGAGAGGGGTCACCGTGAACGGCGTCGAGCCCGGCACACCCTGCTGGACCGACCTGGCCACGCCGGGGCTGGAGGACGCGCGACGGTTCTACCCCGAGCTGTTCGGCTGGACCGGGCAGATCTCCCCCGAGCCGGAAGCGGGCGGCTACACCGTCTTCCAGAAGGACGGCAAGGCCGTCGCCGGGGCCGGCCCGCCGGCCACGCCGGACCAGGTGCCGGTCTGGTCGATGTACGTGGCCACCGACGACGCCGACCTGGTCGCGACCCGGGTGGAGGCGGCCGGTGGGCAGGTGGTGGTCTCCCCGTTCGACGTCGCCACGCAGGGCCGGATGGCGGTGCTCGCCGACCCGGCGGGCGCGGTGTTCAGCGTCTGGCAGCCGATGGCGATGCGCGGCGCCGAACTGTTCAACGCACCCGGCGCGATGTGCTGGAACGAGCTGGTCACCCCCGATCCGGAGAACGCCAAGGAGTTCTACGCGCTGGTCTTCGGCTGGCACCCGGAGGAACGTCCCGCCGGGCCGGTGCCGTACACCGGGTGGCGCTGCGGCGCCCGGATCGTCGCCGGGATGCTGCCCCGGGCCGAGCCGATGCCGGAGGACCTGCCCGCGTACTGGGCCGTCTACTTCGCGGTGGAGGACGCCGACGTCACCGCCGCGCGGGCCGCCGAGCTGGGCGGCACCATCCTGGTCCCGCCGCGCGACAACCCGGCCGGCCGCAGCGCCGCCCTGCGCGACCCGTCCGGCGCCCTCTTCTCCATCTCCACCCTCCGCTGACCCCCTCCGCCGCGCGCGAGGCGGGTCCGGTCGAGATCTTGGTACGGGTTGGCCCCCAGGAGGGCCTGTTCGTACCAAGATCTATCTGCCCTCCCGGCAATCGGAACACCTGCCCAGGATTCGGGACGGCGCTCCCTGAGGGTGGGCTGTTCAGCGGCAAAGCCGCCACCCCGTCCGCCGATCTTGCAGTTGCGGCCCTCGTGGCGTCACATTCGCACCTTTTGTCGGGGCCGGAAGTGCAAGATCGACGGCGCGAAGGCGGGGCGGGTGGGGTCAGGTTGGGCGGACGGGGACCACCAAGGGGCCGTGGTCGCCGGGGATCACCCGGATGTGGGCTCGGTAGTGGCGGGCCAGCAGGGCCTCGGTGAGCACCTCGTCCGGTGGACCGGCGGCGGCCACCCGGCCGTCGGCCAGCAGCACCAGACGGTCGGCGTACTCGCCGGCGATCGAGAGGTCGTGCATGGTGGCCAGCACGGTCAGGCCGTGCTCGCGGCGGAGCTGGTCGACCAGTTCCAGCACCTCCTGCTGGTGCCCGATGTCCAGCGCGCTCGTCGGCTCGTCCAGCAGCAGCAGGGTGGCTCCCTGGGCCAGCGCCCGGGCCAGGAAGACGCGCTGCCGCTCGCCGCCGGAGAGCGTGGCCAGCTCACGGTGTGCGAACGGGCCGAGGTCGAGCCGGTCCAGCACCTCGTGCACGGCGGCCAGGTCGGCGGCGGACTCGCGGCCCAGCGCCGGGATGTACGGGGTACGCCCGAGCAGCGTGTAGTCGAAGACCGACATGCCGGCCGGCACCACCGGGGACTGGGCCACCGTGGCCACCACCCGGGCCCGTTCGCGGCGGCGGAGCGCGCCGATCGGCGTACCGAAGAGTGCGACCTCGCCCGGGCCGGTCAGCAGGCCGCCGACGGCGCGCAGCAGGGTCGACTTGCCGGCGCCGTTGGGTCCGATCACGGTGACCCACTCACCGGCGGAGACCGTGAGGTCGACGCCGGCCAGGATCGGGTTGCCGCCGAGGGCGACCCGCAGGTCGTGCACGCGCACGGCGGGGGCGTTCACATCGCCACCCGGCGGGCGGTACGCAGGACGAGGACGAAGAACGGGCCGCCGAGCAGCGCGGTGACCACGCCGATCGGGATCTCGGCGGGGGCGGCGGCGGTACGGGCGACCACGTCGGTGAGCGCGAGGAACGCGCCGCCGAACAGCATGGACAGCGGCAGGATGATCCGGTGGCTGGAGCCGAAGAGCAGCCGCATGGTGTGCGGCACGATGATGCCGACGAAGCCGATCAGCCCGGACGCGGAGACCGCGGCGGCGGTACCGAGCGACGCGGCGGCGATCAGCAGGTAGCGGGAGCGCTGCGGGTGCAGGCCGAGACCGGTGGCCTCGTCGTCGCCGACGGAGAGCACGTCCAGCTCACGCCGGTGCAGCAGCACCACCACGGCGGTGAGCACGAAGTACGGCAGGACCAGCCACACGTCGTGCCAGCCGGCGGTGGCGAGCCGCCCGAGCAGCCAGGAGTAGACCTGCTGGATGTTGTCGGAGTGCTGTTGCAGCAGGTACGTCTGCCCGGCGCCGAAGAACGCCGAGACCGCCACCCCGGCCAGGATCAGCGTGGCCGGTGACCGGTCCCGTCCGCCGGCCGCGCCGAGCAGGTACGTCAGCACGACCGCGCCGAGCGAGCCGACGAACGCGGCGAGCGGGATGGTGATCGGCAACCCGGTCAGCGCCCCGCCGGCTCCGGCGCCGAGCACGATCGCCGTGGTGACCGCGAAGCCGGCGCCGGCCGCCACGCCGAGCAGGTACGGGTCGGCCAGCGGGTTGCGGAAGACGCCCTGGTAGCAGCCGCCGGCCAGGGCGAGGAGCGCGCCGACGAGCAGGCCGAGCACGACCCGGGGCAGCCGCAGCTCGGTGATGATCGCGATTTCCCGCTCGGTGAGCCCGCTGTCGAGGCGTACCCCGGGTAGCAGGTTGAGCAGTTCGGCGGCGACGCTGCCGGGCGGCAGGCTGACCGGGCCGAGTGAGACGCCGGCCACCAGCGCGACGAGCAGGGCCACGACTCCGGCGAGCAGCCAGCGCTTGCGTAGCCCGGCGGGCCGGACCGGGGCGCCGCCCGCGCCGGGCGCCCCGCGCCGCCCGGGGCGGGACAGCGGCCGGATGCCCGGCCGGGACGCCCGAGGCGTTCCGGCCGGGTTCGGGGCGGAGTCCGCCTGTCGTAGGGCCACTGTCAGGCCGGGACCTTGGCGGTGGCGTCGACGATGACCTTGAGCAGGTCGACCACGCGCGGGCCCCAGCGCGAGGCGATGTCGTCGTCCAGCTCCACGATCTGGTTGTTCTTCACCGCGTTGATGCCGGCCCACCCGCTGCGCGCCTTCACCGTGTCGGCGTTCTGCTTGCAGCACTTGGTGTCGGACAGGAAGACGAAGTCGGGGTTCGCCTTGACGATGACCTCCTGGGAGAGCTGCGGGTAGCCGCCGTTTTTCCCGTCGACGTCGGACGGGTCGGCGATGTTCTCCAGCCCGGCGAGCGCGTAGATGGTGCCGATGAACGTCTTGCTGGTGGCGGTGTACAGCTCCGGACCCAGTTCGTGGAAGTAGGTCAGCTTCTCGGTGCGCTTGGGCAGGTCCTTGGTCAGCGCGGTGATGTCGTCCTTCATCTTCTGCACCACGGCCTCGGCCTCGGACCGGTGGCCGGTGAGCGTGCCCAGGTCGGTGAGCTGCCGGTACGTGTCGTCGAGCGTGGCCGCGGCGGGGATCTGCAGGACCGGGATCTTCAGCGCGACGAGCTGGTCGGCGATCTTGTTGAGGTTGTCCGAGATCACCACCAGGTCGGGGTTGCGGGAGGCGACCGCCTCCGCGTTCGGCTGGTAGCCGGACAGGTCGGTGCGGGGCGCGTCGGCCGGGTAGTTCGACTGGTCGTCGACGGCGGTGACCTGCTTGCCGGCGCCGATGGCGAAGAGCATCTCGGTGGAGGTCGGCGAGAGCGAGACGATCTTCTCGGGCCGCTTCTCCAGCGTCAGCTTGCCGACGGTGGCCGGGAACGCGCCGCCGGAGGCGCCGGCGGCGGGGGTGTCGGTCGAGGTCTTCTCGGCGCAACCGCCGAGAAGCAGCACGCCGGCCGCGAGCGCGGTGGCGAAGAGCCGGGGGGTACGTCGGGACATGAAGCCTCCTGTCGGTCGAGGAGTGTGGTGCTTCGCCGACAGGAAGAGAGGCCCGTCCGCGAGGCGCCCTTCCTCGAGAGCGCGTGTCGCGACCGGGCCGCAGGCGACCTGGCTCGTCCCACGTCCGTCGGCGCCGGCGGGAGGCCGACGCCGCGCGTACGGGGCATCACAGTTGCGGGACAGCGCCGGTTTCGCACCGGCTTCGCTGTGGCACGGTCGGTGCCACGGTAGCGCACGACCAGCGGAGATCGTCCGGACGGTGGGGGTGGGTGGGAACCCCGGCGGGGGTGGAACCGGGGTTCCCACCCGGTGGTGAGGTCAGCAGTACTGGCTCTGCTTGCCGATCGCCCGGTACGGGCAGTCGGCGTACTCGGACAGGATCAGCACGGCTTCCCGGTTGCGTGAGGTCTGCGCCGGGATCACCTCGTCCGGCGGGTAAAAGCCGCCGCCGGAGGCCGAGCCGGGGTACATCTCGAAGGTGTACGCCCAGATCTTGTGGGCGCCCCACATCCAGTCGATGCTGGTGCCGTCGGCGATGTAGAGGTCGCTCGACTGTTCCGGGGTGTAGTTGTTGGTCGCCGCCATCTGCCGTCCGATGGTGGCGAAGGTGTTGTACTGGTCGGTGTTCATCCCGGTGGCGGTGTTGTTGTACGTGTACCCGTACGGCCAGAGCACCAGCTGCGAGTAGGTGTGGAAGTCGATGTTCGCCTTGATCTGCTGCACCCCGCCGACGACCCGGCTGTTGACGAAGTTGCGCAGCGCCGCGGTCTCCGGCGCGGAGAAGGCGGACGGGCCACGGTAGGTGTCCGACGACTTCGAGCTGGACGAGCCGCCGCAGCAGCCCCACTGGTAGCCCCAGTTGCGGTTCAGGTCGGTGCCGACGGCGGTGGAGCCGCTGTTGGGCTGCCGGTTCTTGCGCCAGGAGCGGTAGGAGCCGGTGGCGATGTCGTATTCGCTGCCGTCGGGGTTGACGGTGGGGACGATCCAGATCTCCCGGGTGTTGACGATGTTTGTGATCCGGGAGTCGCTGCCGTAGTTGTCGGTGAAGAGGTTGAGCAGGTAGATCGCCATTTCGACGGTCAGGTGCTCACGCGCGTGCTGCTGGGCGTTGAACAGGATCTCCGGCTCCGCCTCGTCGGTGGCGACGTTGTCGGAGATCTTCACGGCCATCAGGTCCCGGCCCTGGTAGGACGTGCCGATGCTCAGCTTCCGCGCGATGGTCGGGTGGTCGGCGACCACCTTGTTCACCACCGCTGTCAGCTCGGCGTAGTCGTGGTAGTTCGAGTCGGCGGGCGGGAACGCGTTGGCGGTCATGCCCCCGTCGGCGTGGTCGTGCTCCGGCACGACGTCCTTCTCGAGCCGGAACCCGAGCCGGGTGATCGCGTTCGCCTCGGCCTTGGTGGCCGTGACGTGCAACACACCGTGTTCGGAGTAGTCGATGGCGGCGCCGGTGCCGGCGACCGCGGTGCGGTCCGCGGCGGTGCGGGGGCCGAGCACCCGGTACGCGACGGTGGCCGGCTCGCCGGAGCCCTCCGGCGCGGGCCGGGCGACGGCGGGCGCGGCGGCCGCGCTGACGATGGTCAGGCCGACGGCGGCGGCGAGCGCCAGCCGGCGGCGGAACGGAGAGGTGCGGAAGGCCATGGACAACCTCCTGGGGGTACGGGAGAGCTCCCGTTGTCCGCACACTCCACCAGGAGACACATGGTCATATCAATATCTGTCTCTTCCTTTAGTCATCCCGACCTGATCGTCACTTCGGCAATGATTTTCCATGCCTGAACATCTGGCGAAACTTCCCGCCAGGCGCGACAGTGAACGGCAACGATGCCGTCTCCCCGTGGAGCTGCCATGTTCGGACGACCCATGCGCGCGGCCGCCCTCGCCGGCCTCACCGCGCTCACCCTCCTCGGCACCACCGCACCGGCCCAGGCACAAGCCCCGCGGCCGGGCCTCACACACGACGAACAGATCACGTTCCAGGAGTACTCCCGCTTCCCCGACTGGCGCAGCGGCTCCCACCAGGGCACCCGCGCCGTACCGGGCCGCCACCCCGCGCTGACCATCGACCGCCCGGTGGGCACCACCGAGTTCACCGACGAGCACACCGGCACGACCCGAACCTGGGAGTACGCCACCTGGACCTCGCCCGAGCGGCGGATCGGCTTCGACGCCAGCGAGATGGTCGCGTCCTGGAACGCCGCCACCCCGGCCGGCACCTGGATCCAGGTCGAGCTGCACGGCACGTACAACACCGGGGCGCAGACCCCGTGGTTCGTCATGGGCCGCTGGGCCTCCGGCGACCAGGACATCAAGCGGTCCACGCTGGACGGCCAGGGCGACCCCTGGTCGAGCATCTGGACCGACACGTTCTCGATCGACGACGCCGACGCCGGAGTGCTGCTGCGCTCGTACCAGTTGCGGCTGACGCTCTACCGCGCGCCCGGCCAGGCCGCCGCGCCGCAGGTGCGGATGGTCGGCGCGATGGCGTCGAACGTGCCCGACCGGTTCACTGTCACCCCGAGCCGGGGCGGCATCGCCTGGGGCACCGAGCTGGCCGTGCCGCGCTACTCGCAGAACGTCCACATCGGCGAGTACCCCGAGTACAACGGCGGCGGCGAGGCGTGGTGCTCACCCACCTCGACGGAGATGGTGGTCGAGTACTGGGGCCGCAAGCCCTCGGCCGAGGACACCTCCTGGGTCGACCCCGCCTACCCCGACCCGACCGTCGACCACGCCGCCCGGATGACCTACGACTACGAGTACGACGGCGCGGGCAACTGGCCGTTCAACACCGCGTACGCGGCGAGCTTCCCCGGCCTGGAGGGCCGGGTCACCCGGCTGCACTCGCTGGACGAGGCAGAACGCTTCATCAGGGCCGGCATCCCGGTGGTCACCTCGCAGTCGTTCCTCGCCAGCGAACTGGACGGGGCCAACTACGGCACCGCCGGGCACCTGTTCGTGATCGTCGGCTTCACCGCCGAGGGCGACGTGATCGTCAACGACCCCGCGTCCTCCTCGAACGAGGCGGTGCGCAACGTCTACAAGCGGGAGCAGTTCGAGCAGATCTGGCTGCGCACCAAGCGCTACCGGGCCAACGGCACAGTGGCCTCCGGCTCGGGCGGCATCGCGTACCTGATCAAGCCGGTCGACCGGCCGTGGCCGGTCGTCCCGGGCTCGACCAACTGGTGAGCGGCTCGACCATCCGGTGAACCGCTCGACCGGCTGGTGAACCGCGAAGGGCCCGGCGCGACGTCGCGCGCCGGGCCCCGCCGGTCCGCTCAGCTGTCGCGGCGTTCGCCGTCCGCCTCGGCCTGGTCCTCACCGGCCAGCGCGGAGCGCAGCCGGTCCTTCTCCAGGCGACGCCGCTCCGCCGCCTCCGCCATCTCCCCGGCCATCTGGTCCCGCAGGCCCTTGAGCAGTAAGAACGACAGGGTGGCGGAGAAGATCAGCGCCAGCATCAGCCGCAGGAACATGTTCATGTCGACGAACCAGAGGGCCGCCAGCACGACGACGAACAGCCCGATCCGGCCCAGCGTGTACTTGAGCGCCGCGCTCATTCCCGCATTCCCACTCTCTTCGTGCCTCAGCCCGTACGCCGGGCCAGCCAGTGCACGCCATGAAACCAGACGACCGCGTAGACCACGGTGAACACCGCCGCGGCCAACGCTCCCGTGAACAGCGCGGGCAGCCCCGAGGCCAGTCCGGCGGCCAGCAGACCGGCGAGCACGCCGAGCGCGATGCCGGCCAGCGCCGCCACCACCCGGGCGGCGCCGAACTCCCAGGCCCGGAACTCGTCCCAGAACAACCAGAGCGGCAGGATCACCGCCAGCCAGCCGTTCGTGCCCCCGAAGCCGCTGTCGCCGATGGTGGCGAACGCCCATTCGAAGACCAGCAGCGCCAGCACCCCGATGACCAGGCCGGCGAGGCTCACGCCGAGCAGGTCACCGAGGGTCAGGATGCGCCCCTCGGCGTCACGCCGGGGGAAGGCGCGCTGCTGTTCCTCGCCGCTCATCGCCCGCTCAGGCCCAGACCTGCTGCGGCTCGGACCGGCGCTCGGCCAGCGACGGCGGCCCGTCGTACTCGCGCACGATCTCGTAGCGGGTGTTCCGCTCGACCGGGCGGAACCCGGCGTCCCAGATCATGTGCAGCAGGTCGTCGCGGTGCATGGTGTTCGGCGTGCCGTACGAGTCGGCGTCGTGGGTGATCTTGTATTCCACGACCGAGCCGTCCAGGTCGTCGACGCCGAAGTTCAGCGAGAGCTGAGCCACCGACAGGCCGTGCATGACCCAGAAGCACTTGACGTGCGGCACGTTGTCGAACAGCAGCCGGGAGACCGCGAACGTCTTCAGCGACTCGGCCGGCGAGGCCATCGTGGTGCGGGCCTGGATCCGGTTACGGATCTTGCCGTCCGCCGAGTCGACGAAGTCGTGCTGGTAGCGCAGCGGGATGAAGACCTGGAAGCCACCGGTCTCGTCCTGCAGCTCGCGTAGCCGCAGCACGTGGTCGACCCGGTGCCGGGGCTCCTCGATGTGGCCGTAGAGCATGGTCGACGGCGTCTTCATGCCCTTGGAGTGGGCCAGCCGGTGGATGCGCGACCAGTCCTCCCAGTGGCAGTTGTGGTCGACGATGTGCTGGCGGATCTCCCAGTCGAAGATCTCCGCGCCGCCGCCGGTCAGCGACTCCAGGCCGGCGTCCATCAGCTCGTCGAGGATCGCGTCGGCGGTGAGCCCGCTGATCTTCTCGAACCACTGCACCTCGGTCGCGGTGAACGCCTTGAGGTTGACGTTCGGCAGCGCGGCCTTCAGCTCCCGCAGCACCTTCGGGTAGTAGCGCCAGGGCAGCGTCGGGTGCAGGCCGTTGACGATGTGCAGCTCGGTGAGCTGCTCGTCCTCCATCTCCTTGGCCTTACGGACCGCCTCGTCGATCCGCATCGTGTAGGCGTCCTTCTCGCCCGGCTTGCGCTGGAACGAGCAGTACGCGCACGACGCCGAGCAGACGTTCGTCAGGTTCAGGTGCCGGTTGACGTTGAACATCACCCGGTCGCCGTTGAGCTCCGTACGCCTGTGGTGGGCCAGCCGGCCCAGCCAGGTCAGGTCGTCGCTGTCGTAGAGGGCGATGCCGTCCTCGCGGGTCAACCGCTCCCCGGCGTACACCTTCGCTTCGAGTTCGCGCTTGAGTCCGGCGTCCATCCGAAAGCCACGTCCTTCCCCCTGGGTTCCCGATCGAGCGTACGTCGCGGGTCCGACCAGCCGCCGACGTGGTCGAGCCAGTTCACCCGCCGTCACTCTCCGCACATCGACATCGCTGCGACGGTGAGGTAAGACAGGGTGGGGCGGAACACACACCAGTGCCGTCCTGTCCTGACACGCCCCACCTCGCGTGGCGGGCACCAGACCGGACGGGGAGCGGAATGTCCGACAGCACCAAGGCCCGGCGGCGACGAGGCCGGCAGCCGGTGATCTCACCGGTCCTGCGTCCGGCCCTCTGGTCCGCCCTCCTCGGTGCGGTCGCGGCGGCGGCGCTCGCCACCCCGGCCTGGGCCGACCCGCTGCCCGACACCGTGCCCAGCACCGGCTCCCGCCCCCAGGTCACCGGCCCCCTGCAACTGCCCGGCAGCGTCCCCGGCCTGCCCGGCAGCGTTCCGGGCGTGCCCGGAGTAACCGTCCCGGGCCTGCCGGGCGGCACCACCGGCGTCACCAACCCGGCCGACGGCCCGCTGATCGCGCAGATCAACCAGCTCGACGCCCAGGTCGGGCTGCTGGGCGAGGAAATGCTGCGGATCAAGGGCGAGCGGGACGCCGCACAGGCCGAGCTGACCCAGTCCGCCGCCCGGCTCAAGGAGGCCCAGGACGCGCTCACCCGGGCCCAGGAGAACGCGAAGAGCGCCGCCGCCGACGCGGTCAAGGCCGACGCGGCGCTGCCGCCGGGCGAGTTCGGCGCCAGCCTGCGTGACTTCGCCAACCTCCAGCGCATCACCCGGGGCGACAAGGCCGAGGGCGCCACCACGTCGGTGACCGGCGAACTCCTCCGGGCCACGAACGCCGAGCGGATCGCCCGGGAGGCGCACGACTCGGCCCAGCGCCGGGCGACCGAGAAGGCCGCCGAGTTCACCCGCGCCGAGACCGACCTGCGCAAGCAGGAGACGACGCTCGTCGCGCTGCGCAAGGAGAACGCCGCCAAGCTGCTCGAGATCGAGCGCCTGGCCGACGCCGCCGAGCAGCAGCTCGGCACCTCGTACGTCGTCAACCAGAGCATCGACGGCCTGGCGGCGGACCCCAAGGCGCTCGCCGCGGTCCGCTACGCCCTCGCCCAGCTCGGCGACCCGTACCTCTGGGCCGCCGAGGGCCCGGACCGGTTCGACTGCTCCGGCCTGGTGCTCGCCTCCTACCGGTCGGCCGGCTACAAGGGCCTGCCGCGGGTCGCGAAGGACCAGTACTACGCCACCCGCTCCCGCACCGTCTCACCGAACGCGCTGCTCCCCGGCGACCTGCTCTTCTTCGCCTCCAGCAGCAGCTGGACGAGCATCCACCACGTCGCCATGTACATCGGCAACGGCAAGATGGTGGAGGCGCCCCGGACCGGCGACGTCGTCAAGATCTCGGTGGTCCGCTGGTCCCGGCTCTACGCCGCGACCCGGGTGATCGGAGCCGTCGCCGCCCCGGCCACCCCGGCTCCCCCGCCGCCCGTGCCGACCACCCCGCCGCCGTCGTCCCCGACGCCGAAGCCGACGCCCACCACGCCGAAGCCGACGCCGACGACCCCCAGGCCGACGCCGACCACCCCGAGGCCGACCACGCCCACGCCGGACCCGACGACCTCCAGCCCGACGCCCAGCACGCCGCCCAGCCCGCCCGAGGAGCCGACGCCGACGCCGAGCGAGAGCAAGAGCGCCGCGCCGAGCACCAGCGCCGCCCCGAGCAGCAGCAGCGTCGCCCCGTCGCGCAGCACGTCCGCCAGCGCCTCTGCCAGCGCGAGCGGCAGCGCCGACTGACCCAACCCGCACTCCGGCTGTGCGCCCGGGCCGGAATATGGCACGGTGAGATCCAGGCACTTTCGGCCGGCGCCACGGTCGGGGGCGAGCGTAGGTGCGGAGGGGCGAGATGGGCGAGCACGAGGTTCCGGCGGAGAAGGTCCACCCCGGACCGACGCCCGACGCCGCCGACCCTGCCGACGACAGCCCGGCAGCGGCCCGCCCCGGGCCGGTGGCCGTCGCGCGGGCACGGGTGACCGTCGCCGGGGCGGCCGTACCGCCTCCCGCAGGCGACGAGCCGCCGGCGGCGCCGTCGAGCCCAACCACGTACCGCGCGGGCACCCCGGCGGACGCCCCGCCGCTGGACCGGCGTCAGCCCGGCGCGACAGTTCCCCCGTCGACCTGGTCCGCCTTCGCCGTGGCCGAACGCCCGGCGACACCCGAGGCCCCCATCAGCACACCCGCTGCGGGTACGCCCTCCCCGGCCACGCCGGACGGCCCGGCTGCCGGTATCCCGGCTCCCCGTGTCTCCGGTTCCGCCCGGGTGCCCGTGCCCACTCCGACGGCCCTCGCCGACTCGGCTGCCCCGGCCGTTCCGCCTGCCGTGTCCGCTCCCGCCGTTTCCGCTCCTGCCGACTCGTCCACACCGGCCGCTCCGGCTGGCGTGTCCACTCCGGCGGGCGGCGAGACGCCGGGTGAGGACGCCGCCGGCGCGGATGCGGTCGCGACCGACGATCGACCGGACCGCGACGCCGCGCCGGGCGGGCCGGAGAACGCGGCCGGAAGCACCGCCACCGATCCCCGGGACGGCGCCCCGGCAGCCGGGTCCGCCGACTCCGGCACCGCGTCCCCCGCCCTCGCCGAGCAACCGGCCGGGCCGGGTGCGGTGCCCTCCGCGAAGCCCGCCGACCTCGATGCGGCGCCGTCCGCGAAGCCCGCCGGGCTCAATGCGGCGCTGTCCACGAAGCCGGCCGGGCAAGGCGGGACGGCGCACGCCCGGGCCAGCGCCGCGGTACCCGGCCTGAGCCGGGTGTCCGCCGACGAGATCGCCGCCTCGGTGGTGACCGCTCCCGCCGCCGCGACCGTCTACCGGGCGGGTCCGGTGAACCCGGAGCCGCCCGAGCCCGCCCAGCCGCCGGAGCCCGCGCAGCCCCCGGCCCCGCACGGTCCGGAGCCCGAGCCGGCGCCGACCCCGGTACCGGGTCCGACCCCGCCGTCGCCCGCGCCGCCGGTGCCGGAGCCGGAGCCGCCGTTCCGGCCCACGCCGCCCGCGCCCGCGCCGCCCGCGCCGGCGCCCACCCCACCGGGGCCGGTTCCGCCCGTACCGGGGCCGCCGGTGCCGCCGCCCGGACCCGCGGTGCCCCCGCCGCCGCCCCCACCGGGTCCGATGCCCGCGCCTCCGTTCCCGCCACCACCGGCGATGACGGCCGCGGCGAACCCGCTGCCCGCGCCGCTGTTCCCCGCGCCACCGGCCACCGCAGGCCCGTCGTTCGGCACGCCGTCGGCCACCCCAGGCGCGCCGTCGTTCGTCACGCCACCGGTCACCGCGGGCCCGCCGTCGTTCGCCACGCCGTCGGCCGGCTCGGCGGTGCCGCCCGCGCCGGCCACCACGCCCTTCCCGTCCGCGCCGCCGGCCACGACCGGCACTCCGGCGTCCTCCGCCGAGTCGCCTCCGGCGTGGGCCGCCGCGCCCGTCTCCGCCCCGCCGCCGCCCGCGGTCCCGGCACCGGCGCTGCCGACCTGGCCGCCGCCGGCCACGCCGGCCCGCGACGCCGACGCGACCCGTCCGGTACGTCAGCAGTCCGGCAGCACGGACCTCGCCGGCGCCGTCTACGGCGGCGGGACGGACGGACCCGGTTTCGCCACCGTGTCGTTCCCGCAGGGCAATCCGCTGGAGAACTCCGGCTCGCTGACCGGGCACATCCTGGCCCAGGGCTGGTCCGAGGAGAGCCCGGCGGCCCGGGGCGGCAACACCAAGGTGATCATCGTGCTGGCGGTCGCGCTCACCATGCTCATCGCGATCAGTCTGCTCGTGGTCTTCCTGGCCAACGACGCGCTCAGCGGCCTGACCGGAGCCATGCCGGTCGAGTGACGGGGGTGAGCCCGCCCACTACCGCCTCGCGCTGCCGTGGCGGAGTGGGCGAAGCGCCGTACACTTGTCTCCGATTACTGACCTGGCGCGCCCCGATTGCGCGCTCATGGGCGATCTTGCGGGCGATTCGGCGGCGTGACAGGCCGCGGCGGGCCATCGCGAAGATGCGCCCCGCTCGAGAGGCATTTCTTGACCACGTTCGCTGAATCCAGCACGTCCCCGTCCGTCGACCCGAACTCCGACGCCGTCGACTTCGCGTCGCTCGGCCTGCCCCGGCAGCTCGTCGAGGCGCTCGCCCGGCAGGGCATCACCACCCCGTTCGAGATCCAGCGGGCCACCCTGCCCGACTCGCTCGCGGGCCGCGACGTACTCGGCCGGGGCCAGACCGGCTCGGGCAAGACGCTCGCCTTCGGCCTGCCGGTGATCGCCCGGGTCGCCGACCGCAACCGGGCCCGGCCGCTGCACCCCCGCGCGCTCGTCCTGGTCCCCACCCGTGAACTCGCCATGCAGGTGAACGACGCCCTCGTGCCGCTCGGCAAGTCGGTGGGCGTCTTCCTGAAGACCGCCGTCGGCGGGGTGCCGTACGACCGGCAGATCGACGCGCTGCGCCGCGGCGTGGAGATCGTCGTGGCCACCCCGGGCCGGCTCGCCGACCTGATCGAGCGCGGCGTATGCCGGCTCGACGACGTCGAGATCACCGTGCTGGACGAGGCCGACCAGATGGCCGACATGGGCTTCCTGCCCGAGGTCACCCAGCTGCTGTCGAAGACCCCGGCGGACGCGCAGCGGCTGCTGTTCTCGGCCACCCTGGACAACGACGTCGACACGCTCGTCAAGCGGTTCATGACCGACCCGGTCACCCACTCGACCGCGCCGGCCACCGCCGCCGTGTCCACCATGGACCACCACCTGCTGCTGATCCCGCCGCACGACAAGTTCGCGGTCGCCGCGTCCATCGCCGCCCGCGAGGGCCGCACCATGCTGTTCGCCCGTACGCAGCTCGGCGTGGACCGGCTGGTCGAGCAGCTCGCGGCCGTCGGCGTGCGGGCCGGTGGGCTGCACGGCGGCAAGACCCAGCGAATGCGTACCAAGACGCTCGCCGAGTTCCGCGAGGGCCGCACGCCCGTGCTGGTCGCTACCGACGTGGCGGCCCGCGGCATCCACGTCGACGGCGTGTCGCTGGTGCTGCACGTGGACCCGCCGAAGGACCCCAAGGACTACCTGCACCGGGCCGGCCGTACGGCCCGGGCCGGCGAGTCGGGCGCGGTGGCGACGCTCGTGCTGCCCAAGCAGCGCCGCACCACCCTGGCCATGATGGAGAAGGCGGGCGTCGAGCCGGCCGAGACCCGGGTCCGGGCGGGCGACGAGGCGCTGGCCGAGCTGACCGGCGCGCGCGAGCCCAGCGGCGTACCCGTCCGGGACGAGCCGGAGCCGCGACGCGGCGGCCCGCGCCGCTTCGGCGACCGGGACGGCCGGGGCTTCGACCGGGGCGGCCGGGGCGGCTTCTCCGACCGTGGCGAGCGCCGGTTCGGCGACCGCGACGGCCGGGGCGAGCGCCGTTACGGCGACCGGCCCGCGGGCGAGCGGTCCGGCGACCGGTTCGCGGACCGTGGCGGTGACCGCCGGTTCGGCGACCGTCCGGCGGGCGAGCGCTACTCGGGCGAGCGGGCCGGTGGCGGCGAGCGCCGCTTCGGGCGGCCGGAGCGTCGCGACGACCGGAGCTTCGGCGACCGGCGGTCCGACGGCCGGAGCTTCGGCGAGCAGCGGTCCGACGACCGTGGCCAGCGCAGCGACCGCTTCGGCGGCCAGCGCGACGACAGGCGTTTCGGCGAGCGCGCCGACCGCCCGTTCGGGGACCGGCACCGGCCGGCGGCCGGGCGCGGGTACGACCGCGACGAGCGGCGGTACGACGACCGGCCGGGTGGCTTCGGTGACCGTCGCCAGGAGGACCGCCCGCACGCCGAGCGGCGTTTCGGTGACCGGGGCGACGCGCGTCCGGCCGAGCGCCGGAGCGGCGGTTTCCGGGCCGAGGGGCGGGGCCGGGACGACCGGCGCGGCTTCGGCGGGCGACCGCCGGCGCGTACCCACTGATCTGAGCGCACCCACGACGCCGCCGCCGAGCACCCGCTCGGCGGCGGCTGTGCGTCTGTGGTGATTTCGGCTCCCGTTCTAGGTGCGCGGCGTGAGGACGGGATGTCGCCGGGTCGGCTCGTTCCCTACCTTCGAAGTCATGGGCAAGGAGACGGGACCGGGCGAACTCGTCGCGGCCGGTGAGATCTTGAAGATGCTCGGCGTGGGCAGATCGAGATTCCGCGAGATCCGGCGGCATCCCGCATTCCCCGCGCCGTATCAAGAGCTGTCGGTCGGCGCCGTCTGGCTGAAGCGGGACGTGGAGCGGTACATCCGGGAGCACCGGCCGCCCCGGCCGGCGGACGACGACGAATAGCCCGAAGAGGCACGACCATGACTACCTTCGTCGGGTGAGACGACCACGCCTGTACGGGCCCGGCGAGTTGGCCGCCCTGTTCGGCGTATCGCGTCAGCGGGTCCTGCAGATCACCCGCCGCCCCGGGTTCCCCGAGCCGCTCGCCCGGCTGATCGGCATGAACGTCTGGGACGCGGACGAGGTCGACGAGTGGGCCCGCCACAACCGGCCGTCGCGCCCCACTGAGGGCGACGAGCAGGGGTAGTCAGTGGCCATCCGGCCGGCGGCGGCGTTCGCGCATCCGCTGCCGCCGACGGCCGGGTCGCGTAACGTCCGGACCATGCCGAAGTCGCTCTTCTGGGCCCGGACCGACACCGCCGGCTGCGAGCACGTCGTGCTCGACGGCGGGCAGGGGCTGACCGCGCAGGGCGTGGCACTCGCCGTGGACCCGATCCCGTACACCTGCCGTTACCGCCTGGCGCTCGCGCCCGACTGGTCGACCGACCAGCTGGAGGTCGAGGCAGAGGGCGCCGGCTGGTCGCGGAGCGTACGCCTGGAACGGGGCCGGGACGGGTGGCGCGTGCGTACCGGCGAGGAGGGCGACCTGGACGCGGCGCTGAGCGCGGCGGGCCACCCACCGGCGGGGTTGCCGGGCACCGACGACCCGGGCCGGCTGGACGACGCGCTCGACGTCGACCTGGGCGGGTCCCCGCTGACGAACACGCTGCCGATCCGCCGGATCGGGTTGGGGCGGCTGCCCGCCGACATGGCGACGGCGGTGACCGTGGCCTGGGTGCTGCTGCCCGGCCTGGCCGTGGTCCCCGCCGAGCAGGTCTACACCTCGCTCGGCCCGGGCCGGGTCCGGTACGCCAGCGGCACGTTCACGGCCGACCTGGAGGTCGACCCGGAGGGTTTCGTGGTGCGCTATCCGGGGCTGGCCGAGCGGGTCGACCCGCGCTGACAGTCCGGGGGCCGGCTCAGGCCGCCGGCCAGGCGCCGTCGGTCAGGAACCGGTCGATGGTGGCCAGGTGCGGGGCGAGGTCGAGGCCCTGCGCGGCCACCCACTCGTCGGAGTAGTAGGTGTCGACGTACCTGTCGCCCGGGTCGCAGATGAGCGTGACCACCGAGCCGGTACGTCCGTCCGCGAGCATCTGGGCGATCAGCCCGAACGCGCCCCACAGGTTGGTGCCGGTGGAGCCGCCCACGCGGCGGCCGAGCACCGCCGAGCCGGCCCGCATGGCGGCGAGCGACGCGGCGTCCGGGACCTGCACCATCCGGTCCACCACGCTGGGCAGGAAGGACGCCTCGACTGTGGGCCGCCCGATGCCTTCGATCCGGGAGCCGCGGCCGGTGCACACCGACCAGTCGCCGGCCTGCCAGGCGGGGTAGAACGCGGAGTTCTCCGGGTCCACCACGCAGAGCTTGGTGGGCAGCCGCCGGTAGCGGGCGTAGCGGCCGATGGTGGCGCTGGTGCCGCCGGTGCCGGCGCCGACGACGATCCAGGCGGGCACCGGGTGCCGTTCCAGCGCGAGCTGGGCGTAGATCGACTCGGCGATGTTGTTGTTGCCCCGCCAGTCGGTGGCCCGCTCGGCGTACGTGAACTGGTCCATGAACCGGCCGCCGCTGTCCTCGGCGAGCCAGCGCGCCTCCACCACCACCTTCGCCGGGTCCTGGACGAGGTGGCAGCGCCCGCCCTGGAACTCGATCTGGGCGATCTTCTCCGGTGACGTGGAGGCGGGCATGACCGCGATGAACGGCAGCCCGAGCATCCGCGCGAAGTACGCCTCGGAGACCGCCGTCGAGCCGGACGACGCCTCGACGATCGTGGTGTCCGGGCCGATCCAGCCGTTGCAGAGCCCGTAGAGGAACAGCGAGCGGGCGAGCCGGTGCTTGAGCGAGCCGGTGGGGTGCACCGACTCGTCCTTGAGGTAGAGGTCGATCCCCCACTCGCGGGGCAGCGGGAACGGCAGCAGGTGGGTGTCGGCGGAGCGGTTGGCGTCCGCCTCGACAGCGGCGATCGCCTCGGTCACCCAGCGCCGGCTGGCCTCGTCGCACCGGTCGAGATGAGTCACGTCGGCAACGTTACAAGCGAGGTGGGCTCGGGTTTCCCCGGACCCGGCGGGCCTGCCGCCGTTGACCGGCCCGGCCGGTGGCCCGGATCACCGGCGTGAGCGCCAGGGCGAGCCGGGGGAAGGCGTCGAGCAGCCGTACCTGGGCGCCGCGCCAGCGCGGCAGGCTGACCACCGGCCGGGGCCGCCGGGCCAGCCGGACGGCCCGCGCGGCCACCCGCTCCGGCGTCAGCAGCGAACCGGTGAAGGATGCCAGCGCGCCCGGGTCGTCCAGCTTGTCGTGCAGCATCGGCGTCCAGATCCCGTCCGGGCACAGGCACGACACGTGTACGCCCCGGACGCCGGCCATCCGCAGGTCGCTCAACGTGCCGAGGCTGAACGCGAGCAGGGCGTGCTTGCTGGCCGCGTACACCGTCTCGCCTGGCGCGGCGATCAGCCCGGCCAGCGAGACGACGTTCAGCACGTGGCCGCGGCCCTGCTCGCGCATCACCGCGACGGCGGCGAGCGTGCCGTTCATCGCGCCGAGCGCGTTCACCTCGACCACCGCGCGCCGGGTCGGGGCGTCGTGCGCCCAGGACGGGCCGGTGACCAGGATGCCCGCGTTGTTCACCCAGAGCCCGAGGCCGCCGGGTGCGGCCGCCGCCTCGGCGGCCACGTCCGCGCAGGCGGATTCGTCGCGTACGTCGAGCGGGCGCGACCAGCCACCCAGCGGCGCGGCGGCGGCCGCCACGGCATCGGCGTCGACGTCGGTGAGCAGCACGTTCCAGCCGTCGGCGTGCAGCGCGACGGCGATGGCCCGGCCCAGCCCGCCGGCCGCACCGGTGACCACTGCGGCGCCGCGTCCCGAGATCGTCATCGGCGCACGGTAACCGCAATCCCCGCGCCGGGGCCAGAGTGATCAGGCGGTGGGCGGTTCCAGCGGCTGCGGGCGGTTCTCCCACTTGGTCGACAGGGCGATGCTGGTACGGGTGGATGCCACGCCGGCCGTCCGGTTCAGCCGGACGATCAGCTGCTCCAGCTCGGCGATCGTGCCGACCCGCGCCTTGAGCAGGAAGGACTCGACGCCGGCCATGAAGTAGCAGGACTCGATCTCGGGGATGCGCCGGAACGACTCCAGCACGTCGTCGGTGTCCGCGTCGGAGTCCTCGATGATGCCGATGAGCGCGGTGACGCCGAGCCCGATCGACTCCGGCTCGACCTCGGCCCGGTACGCCCGGATCACGCCGCTGGACTCCAGCTTGCCGACCCGCTCGTGCACGGCCGGGGCGGAGAGGCCGACCTGACGGGCCAGCTCGGCGTACGACAGACGGGCGTTGCCTCGCAACAGCTCCACAAGGCTCAGGTCGATCGTGTCCACGGAGAGTGACCCTATCTCGATCGGGGCCCGGCACTGCGGCCACCGGGCGACGATGAGGTCGGGCCGCGCCTATCACAAACGTGCGCTCACGGGGGTTCTCCGCCGGTACCATTTCCTAACTTCCCAGTGTGTGCGTTTTTCGCGTTTGGCGGACACGTCCGGTAGCCGGTGCTGTAATTGCCATACGTCCCTCATGACGGCTCTGGGCTCGCACCGGCCGGGGGCAGTGTGTTCAGCCGGGGGCTTCGTCGACGCGAGGAGGGGGCTGTGGACACTGGAGATCGCCTGCTGACACCGGGTGAGGTCGCTGCGCTGTTTCGGGTTGACCCGAAAACCGTGACCAGATGGGCAGCGGCCGGCCGGATCGGCAGTATCCGGACTCCAGGAGGGCACCGCCGGTTTCGGGAATCCGAGGTGCGGGCCCTGCTCGAGGGGGAGGGCATGCTGGACGAGGCGGAGGACATGGGCAAGGCCCGCAACATGGGCCCGACCGCTTCCACCGGCCCCGGCCCGGCGAACGCCGGCATGTACTGAACGTGCGGGGCGCGGTCCGATCGAGGCCGCGCCCCGCTCGTCGTACGCCGGGTCCGGTCAGGCCGGGCCGGGCTCCCGGCGACCGGAGGCCAGCTCACCGGCCCACCGGCGGAACAGCGTGTGCGGGACGCCCAGCGCGTCCAGCACCTTGCCGGCCACGAAGTCCACGAGCTGCCCGGCGGAGGCCGCCGCCCCGGCGCCGTAGAAGCCCGGGCTGGCCGGCAGCACCACGGCGCCCGCGTCGTGCAGCGCGATGAGGTGCTCCAGGTGGCTGCGGGTCACCGGGGTCTCCCGGGGCACCACCACTACCGGGCGGCGCTCCTTGAGGTTCACCTCGGCGGCACGCTGGAGCAGGTCCTTGGAGAGCCCGATGGCGATGCCGGCGCAGGCGGCGGTGCTGGCCGGCACCACCGCCATCCCGCGTACCCGATAGGAGCCGCTGCTCGGGCCGGCGGCCAGGTCACCGGCGGGCCAGTGCCGGATGTCCGCGCCGGTGAGGTCGCGGTCGAGCCAGGCGGCCAGGTCCTCGGCCCAGTGCCCGTCCCGGAAGGGCCGGCCGGTCTCGTCCAGCACTGTCAGCCGGGCCGCCCGGGACACGATCAGGTCCACCGCCTGGCCCGCGTCGAGCAGTGCCCGGACGACCGCCGCCGCGTACGGCGTGCCCGAGGCGCCGGAGACACCCACCACCCATGGTTCGCGCATGCCCTCAAGCGTGCCTGGTCGCCGCGGGCGGCGGACCACGACCCCCGTTCGGGCGGCCCGCCCGGGATGTCCAGAGGGTTCACGGGAGTTCCCTCGGCGTGAAATTCTTCGATCGGCAAATCCACTTCCGTGGGAAGGGCCGGTGATGACTGCGGCGGTGCTGCGGGCGCTGCGCTCCGACTGCCCCATCACGCCCCGCCTCTCCCCGTACGCGGACGACGTGCAGGGCTGGCTGGTGGAACTGGTCGACCGGCTCGGTCTGCCGCCCGACCCGGCCACCCGGCGGCGGCTGGCGCGGGCCGGGTTCGCCCGGTACGCCGGCCGCCTCTACCCGGACGCCACCGAGGCGGACCTGCGGGTGCTGACCGCGCTGTTCACCTGGTTCTTCCTGGTCGACGACGCCTGCGACGGGCGGGACGGGCTGACGCCGGGGCAGATCCGCGCGTTGCGCGACGGCGCGCTCGCGTTGCTGCGCGAGGGTCCGCGAGCCCGCCATCCGGGCTTCTCCGGCCCGCTGCGCCGCCTGTTGGTGCAGGCGTGGCGGGAGCCCCGCCGCCGGATGCCGGCCCGCTGGCGGCTACGTTTCGCCGACGCGGTCGCCGACCACCTCGACGGCGTCCACCGGGAGGCCACCGCCACCGGGTCGGGCCGTCCGCCGGGCGTCGCCGAGTACGTGCGGCTGCGCCGGGCCACCTCGGCGGCGTACGTGTCGTACCCGCTCATCGAGTTCGCGTCCGGACGCCCGCTGCCCGACGCGGTCTACCACCACCCGGCACTGCGGCGGCTCGCGGACCTCGCGAACGACCTGCTGTCCTGGTTCAACGACATCGCCTCGCTGGAGCGCGACCACGCCACCGGCGGCGGGCACAACCTGGTGCTGGCAGTGGCCGCCGAGCGGGGCGTGCCGCTGCCGGCGGCGGTCGACCTGGTGGCCGGGCACTGGCGAGCCGAGATGGCCCGGTTCGCGGCGCTCCGCGCGGCGGCGCCGTCGTTCGGCCCGACGCTCGACGACGCCGTCGCCGTCCACCTCGACGGCCTGGCCGCCGCCGTGCGCGGCACCGTGGACTGGACGCTGGAGAGCGCCCGCTATCCGGTCACCCCGGCGTCCTGACCGCGTTCCGGCGTTGCCGTTACGGCCGCAGGCCGAGCCGGATCACCAGGTCGAGCAGCGCGAGGACGAACAACGCGATGCCGACGAAGCCGTTCGCGGTGAAGAACGCCCGGTTGACCTTGCTCAGGTCGGTCGGGCTGACCACCAGGTGCTGGTACGCGAAGGCGGCAGCGGTCAGCGCCAGCCCGATCCACCACAGCCAGCCGAAGCCGACCCACGCGCCGAACCAGATGAACAGCGCGAACGTCACCGCGTGCGCGACGGTGGAGGCGTGCAGCGCGAAGCGCCGGCCGTACCGGGCGGGGACGCTGTGCACGCCGATCTCCCGGTCGATCTCCGAGTCCTGGCAGGCGTAGATCAGGTCGAAGCCGCCGATCCAGAGGCCGACCGCCGCGCCGAGCAGCCAGGCCGGGCCGGAGCCGTCGAGCGTGCCGGTGACCGCCAGCCAGGCGCCGACCGGGCCGACCGCCTGCGCCACCGCGAGGATGGCGTGCGGCCAGTTGGTGAACCGCTTGCCGTACGGGTAGACGATCAGCGGCACCACGGCCAGCGGCGCGAGCACCAGGCAGAGCGGGTTGAGCAGGGCGGCGGCGGCCAGGAACACCACGAGCGCGACGGCCGCGCCGGTCCAGGCCGTCCGCACGCTCACCGCGCCGGTGACCAGTTCCCGGTTCGCCGTACGCGGGTTCCGCGCGTCGATCCGCCGGTCGAGGATGCGGTTCGCGGCCATGGCGAACGTCCGCGCGCCGACCATCGCCACGGTGATCAGCAGCAGGTCGCCCCAGCGCACCCGGCCGCCGTTGAGCTGCATGGCGGTCAGCGCCGACAGGTACGCGAACGGCAGCGCGAAGACCGAGTGCTCGATGGCGACGAGCTTGAGGAAGGACGCGACCCGGCCGGGCCGTTCCTGTACCGCCGCCGTCATCAGATCCCGTATTCCTTCCAGCGCTTGTCCACCAGTGAGACCACCTCGGGCGACATCCGCATCTCCTCCGGCCAGCCCCGGGTGTAGCCCTCCTCGGGCAGCTTGCGGGTCGCGTCGATGCCCGCCTTGCCGCCCCAGAACTGCTGGTACGAGGCGTGGTCGAGGTGGTCCACCGGGCCCTCGGTGAGGAGCAGGTCACGGGCGTAGTCGACGTTGCCGAAGGCGCGGAACGCGACCTCGTTGTAGTCGTGGACGTCGCAGTCCTCGTCCACGATCACGATCAGCTTGGTCAGCGACATCATGTGCGCGCCCCAGATCGCGTTCATGACCTTCTGCGCGTGCTTCGGGTAGCGCTTGCGGATCGACACGATCGCGCAGTTGTGGAAGACACCGGCGGCGGGCAGGTCGTAGTCGACGATGTCCGGGATCAGGAAGCGCAGCAACGGCGCGAAGATCCGCTCGGTGGCCTTGCCGAGACCGTGGTCCTCCTGCGGCGGCTGGGACGTGACGATCGAGTGGTAGACCGGGTCGCGCTGCATGGTCATGCACTCGATGTGCATCACCGGGAACGGCTCGACCGGCGTGTAGAAGCCGGTGTGGTCGCCGAACGGGCCCTCGGGCAGCCGCTCGCCCGGCTCGATGTAGCCCTCCAGCACGATCTGCGCGTGCGCCGGCACCTGGAGCGGGACGGTCAGGCAGTCGACCATCTCGACCCGCTCACCGGCGAGGAACCCGGCGAACAGGTACTCGTCGATGTCGGCGGGCAGCGGCGCGCTGGCCGAGTACGCCACCACCGGGTCCGCGCCGATGGCGATCGCCACCGGCAGCCGCTCGCCCAGCCGCTCCGCGACCGCGTGGTGCGCGGTGGAGTTCTTGTGGATCTGCCAGTGCATGCCGATCGTGTTGTGGCTGTGCTGCTGGAGCCGGTAGAGCCCGAGGTTGCGCTTGCCGGTCTCCGGGTGCTTGGTGTGGGTCAGCCCGAAGTTGTGGAAGATCCCGCCGTCGCCGGGCCACACCTGCAACCCGGGCAGCCGGTTCAGGTCGACGTCGTCGCCCCGGTAGACGACCTGCTGGCAGGGGGCGGTCTTGACCTTCTTCGGCGGCATCGACTTGAGCTGCATGACCTTGCCGAGGCCACCCATCATCCCGGAGAAGCCCTGCGGCAGCTCCGGCTTGAGCATGTCGCCGATCCGCGCGCCGATCTCGTCGAGGTCTTCCACCCCGAGCGCCATCGCCATCCGCTTCTCGGTGCCGAACAGGTTGATCGCCACCGGCATCTCACCCCGGGTGGGGCGCTCGAACAGCAGCGCCGGCCCGCCGGCCCGGACGGTGCGGGTGACGATCTCGCTGATCTCCAGCGTGGGGTCGACCGGCGCGCTCACCCGCCGCAGCTCGCCCGCGCGCTCCAGCGCCGCGAGGAAGTCCTTGAGATCGGTGTACGGGAAGCCACGAGCCGCCATGCCGCCATCCTCCCGCACGTTCCTGGGAGGTAAGGAAGGGCCCCCTGTTAACGCCTCCCGTAGAGGAGGGGCCCCTTCTTAACACCCCGCAGCTCAGGCCGCGGACGTCCAGGCGTACGCGGCCAGCGGCGCGTCGAGCGGCGCCTCGGTGAGCCGGTTGGCGAACGTGGAGATGGTGTACGTGCCGACGCCGAGCACCACGTCCAGCGCGTGCCGGCGCTGCCACCCGGCGGCGAGCAGCGCGTCGAGGTCGGCGTCGGGGACCGCGCCCCGGTGGTCGAGGACGGCGACGGTGAACCGGCGCAGCGCCTCCAGCCGAGGGTCGGGCAGCGTCGCGCCGGTCCGCAGCGCCTCGATCAGCTCCGGCGCGGCGGCGTGCCGGACGAGCGTAGCGGTGTGCATGGCCACGCAGAGGTGGCAGCCGTTGCGGGTGGCGACGGCGAGCACGACCACCTCCCGGGCGACCGGGTCGAGGTCGGTCGCCTCGAACGCGGCGTTGGCGGCGAGGAAGCCCTTCAATAGTTCGGGTGAGCCCGCCATCAGGCCGACGGCAGCGGGCAGGTGGCCCAGTGTGCGGCGTACCCCGGCCATGACCGGGCGGGCGGCGGCGGGTGCGGTGTCCGGCTCGTACGTGGTGAAGCGGGACATGACTGTGCCCCTCTCGTAAGATGGTCAACGTGGTTGACGAAATAGTAAACGTGGTTGTCGAACGTGGCAACGCCTGACCGCCCCGGCTTCGCGCTGCCGCTGCTCCTGCTCGCCGGCTTCCGTACGCTCGTCGACGACCTGCACGCCGAGCTGGCCCGCCAGGGGCACCCCGAGCTGCGCCCGGCCCACGGGTTCGTCCTCCAGGCCGTCGGCCCGGACGGCACCACCGCCTCCGACCTCGGCCAGCGTCTCGGCGTCTCCAAGCAGGCAGCGGGCAAGACGGTGGACCGGCTGGTCGCGCTCGGCTACCTGGAACGCGTGGACGACCCGACCGACGCCCGACGCAAGCTGGTCCGGACGACCGCGAAGGGCCGCGACGGGCTGCACCGCTCGGCGGCGGTCTTCGACGAGCTACGCGACCGCTGGGCGGCCACGCTCGGCGCGGACCGGGTCGCCGCCATCGAGGACGACCTGCGCCGGATGGTTCCCGCCGACGTGTTCCGCCTCGACGTCCCCGGCTGGTTCGGCGGATGAATTCGTCACTGACAGGATCGCCGACGGCGGTTCATCATCGGCGGATGGACGACGCATACGTGGTGGGTGACCCGGACGGCCTCAGCCCACTCCAGGCAGAGATCCGCGACGCGGTGGCCCGCGAACTGCACGCCCAGTTCGCGCTCCGGGCCGACCGCCTCGAACTGGCCGACCTGCCGGAGGTGGCCTACCAGGTCACGCGCCGGGTGGACGAGGTGCTGAGCGCGCGCCCGGCCACTACACCCCGGCGTACGAGTGCAGACCGGTGAAGAAGAAGTTCACGCCGAACAGGTTCATCATCACGGTCAGGAAGCCCACGATGGAGATCCAGGTCGCCACGTTGCGCTTCACGCTCGGCGTGGCCCGGGCGTGCAGGTAGCCCGCGTACACCACCCAGGAGATGAACGCCCAGGTCTCCTTGGGGTCCCAGCCCCAGGCGCGGCCCCACGCCGCCTCGGCCCAGATCGCGCCCGCGATCACCGCGAACGTGAAGATCGGGAACGAGAAGGCGTGCAGCGTGAAGGTCAACCGCTCCAGCCCGGCCGCCGCCGGAAGGCGGCGGGCCAGGGTGTACGGGAAGCTGCGGCGACCCTGCTCCCAGCCGGCCCGCATCAGGTACGCGGCGGCGGGCACCACGCCCAGCAGGAAGAGGCCCGAGGCAAAGATGATCGTCGAGACGTGGATGATGAACCACCACGACTGCAGCGCCGGCATCAGCGGCTCGATCGGCACGTAGAGCTTCAGCTCGGCGAACGCCAGCAGCAGCACCATCACCAGCGTCAGGAACAGCCCGAGCCGGCGCAGCCACGGCTGCTTCCAGAGCACCACGAGCCAGGCCGCCACACCGATCCAGGTGCCGGTCAGCACGAACTCGTACATGTTGCCCCAGGGCATCCGGTCGGCGGCGACGCCCCGCGTGATCACCGCGCCCAGGTGCACGGCGGCGGCGACCGCGGTGAGCCAGCCGGCGATCCGGCCGGCCAGCACGGCCCGGGCGGCGGAGTGGTCCGGCCGCGGCGGCGCGGCCGGCTCGTCGACGGTGCCGCCGGCGCCGCCGACGCCCGCGCCGACCAGTTCCCGCGCGGGCGCGGCCGCGGGGACCTTCCGCGCGTTGCCCAGCGCGAACTCCACGGCGTGGCTGATCATCGCGATCAGGTACACCAGGATCGCGTACGCGACCAGCTGGTCGGAGAGTGCGGACATCACTCGTCTCCTTCTCGCGCCCGCCGCGCGTCCGGCGCGTCGCCGCTCACCGCGGCGACGAGCTGCGCGAACTCGTCGGCGAACCCTGGGTGCTCGGTGCGCGGCAGCCCACCGGCCTCCACCAAACTACTACCGCCCGTCGGAGATCCACCCTCCGGGGGCAAAACCCGGAACCACACCCGTCGCCGCCGGGCGAACAGCGAGCCCATCAGGCCCAGCAGCAGCGTGCCGCTGGCCACCAGCAGCAGCGTCTGCCCGGGCGCGTGCCGGACCGCGAGCGTGATGTACGGCTTGGTGCCGACGAACTCCAGCGTGCTGCCGTCGTCGAGGGTCCACTTCTCCCCCGGCCGCAGCAGCTTGGTGCCGATCTCCTTGAGCTTGCCGTCGTCGATCTGCCGCCGGTCCAGCGCGTAGACCGAGCCGGGGATGCCGGCGTCCATCCCGAGGTTCCCCCGGTACGCGGTCAGGTTCACCATCGGGTTGCGCTCGGACGGATACTGCGACGCCACGTACGGCGCGCTCTCCGGCCCGGTGGGCAGGTAGAGCCCGTCGAAGGCGATCTGCTGGTCCGGGGCCCGCGCGCCGGTCTTCGGGTCGACGTTGGCGTCCGGGAAGATCGCCACGCCCTCCTCGGTCGCGTTGGAGTCGCCGGTACGCAGGAACGGCGCCTCGCTGGTCTGGCTGCGGCCGTACTTGTCGGTGTACTTCAGCAGCGGCGCGTAGCCGTTGCCGAGCAGGTAGACGTTCGCCGAGCCGAGCCGCAGCGGCGAGTTGACCGAGAAGCCGGCGGTCCGCGCCTCGCCGCCCGGCTCCTCCACGGTCACCGTGGCCCAGTAGCGGGACGCCAGCCCGGACGGCAGGTAGTCGGCCTCGAACTTCTCCAGCGTCAGGCAGAACGGCGGCAGGTCGGCGCTGTCCACGCGCGGGCCGAGCGACGCCTCGGCGTACTGCTGACGGGTGTTGCAGAAGGCGTTGTCCTCGCCCGCGACCAGGATGCGGTTGCCGTGCCATCCGTACCAGGAACCGAGCGCGACCCCGAGCAGGACGGCGACCAGCGACACGTGGAAGAGCAGGTTGCCGGTCTCCTTGAGGTAGCCCTTCTCGGCGGAGACCTCGTTGCCGCGCACGGTGACCCGCCACCGGCGGCCGCGCAGCACCGCCGCGATCGCCTCGGGGTCGGCGGCGGCCGGGGCCTCCAGCACCGTGTGCTGGGGCAGCCGTTCGAGCCGCTTCGGCGCGGCCGGCGGCTTCATCCGCAGCGCGCGGACGTGGTCCCGGGCGCGGGGCAGGATGCAGCCGATCAGCGAGGTGAACAGCAGCAGGTAGATCGCGGAGAACCAGACCGAGCCGAAGACCTCGAACGCGCCGATCTGGTCCAGCCGGGGCGCGAGGTCGGGGTGGTCCACGAACCACTGGTTGACCCGTTCCGGGTTGACGCCGCGCTGCGGCAGCACCGAGCCGGGGATGGCCGCGACGGCGAGCAGGAACAGCAGGATCAGCGCGGTACGCATGCTGGTGAGCTGCCGCCACGAGTTGCGCAGCAGGGCCAGCACCGGGTTGACCCGCCGTCGGGGCGCCTGCGCCGGAGGGGTCGACGGCCGGTCGTCGACGGTCGTCATCAGATGCTCACCTCGCCCACGCCCACGTTCGTCTGCAGCCAGATCACCACGTTCACCCAGCCGCCGCTGATCAGCGCCAGGCCGATCGCGATCAGCAGGGCCCCGCCGATGCGGGTGACCCAGCGGCTGTTGCGCCGGACGGCGCGGAACACCCCGAGCAGGCGCTGGAAGCCCAGCCCGAAGACGACGAACGGTATCCCCAGCCCGAGGCAGTACGCCACGGCGAGCACCACGGCCCGGTCGGTGCCCCCCTCGGTGGCCGCCATGCCGAGCACCGCGCCGAGCGTCGGGCCGGTGCAGGGCAGCCAGCTGAGCGCGAAGACCGCGCCGAGCACCGGCGCGCCGAGCAGCCCGGCGGAGGGCAGCCAGCGGATCCGGAACTCCCGCTGCATGCCGGGGATCACCCCGAGGTAGCCGAGCCCGAGCACCACCACGAGCGCGCCGATGACGATCTCCAGCGTGCGCTCGTACCGGAAGAAGAGCTTGCCGACGCCGGAGAAGAGGATCGCGGTGGCGACGAACACGACTGTGAAGCCGGCGATGAACAGCAGCGTGCCGGCGAGCACCCGGCCCTTGACGGCCGCGGTGGTCCGGGCCGGCGCCGCCCGCTCGGCGACGCCCACACCGCCCCCGCTCGCGCCGCCGCTGTTAACAAGGGGCCCTTCCTCTACCGGAGGCGTTAACAGGGGGCCCTTCCTTGCACCCTCCAGGTCGGCGCCGGCCAGGCCGGTCACGTACGACAGGTAGCCGGGCATCAGCGGGAGCACGCACGGGGACAGGAAACTCACCAGCCCGGCCAGTGCGGCCGCGCCCACCGCGAACAGCAGCGGGCCGGACTCGGCGAGCTGGCGGAACGTCTCGCCCATCAGCGGGCGCCGTTCGGCGCCGGCGACTCGGCGGCGATCTTCTCGACGATCGGTCGCAGCTCGTCGCGGGTGACGGCCCGGCGGATCACCACGGCGATCCGGCCCTCGCGGTCGAGCACGACGGTGGCCGGGGTGGTGTTCGGCGGGATGTCGAAGTTGAGCGCCTGCCGGCTGGCCGGGTCGAAGATGCTCGGGTACGTGACCCGGCCCTCCTCGAAGGCGAGCGCCTTGTCCTTGCTGTCCTGCACGTTGATGCCGAGGAACGTCACGCCGGAGCCCTTCGTGGCCTGGTAGGTGTCCTCCAGGTCGTCCGCCTCGGCACGGCAGGGCGCGCACCAGGAGCCCCAGAAGTTGACCACGACGACCTGGCCGCGGTCGCGGGAGATGTCGTAGCCGCCGCCGGTGAGCAGCTCACCGCTGACCTTCGGCGTCTTCGAGCGCTGGTCGGGTGCGCAGGTGACGACGGAGCCGTCGGCCGCGCACCGGCTCTCCTGGCTGCCGGAGGAGCAGCCGACCAGCGCCGTACCGGCGGTGACGGCGGCGAGCAGGGCGGCGGCGAGCCTCCGGGTGAGCATCAGGCCCCCTTGGCCGTCCGGGCGGTCGGCGAGATCGACACCAGGTGGGCGGCCGGCTCGGAGTACCCGATGCCGACGATCTTGGCGCCGTCGAAGTGGAACGAGGTGAGGCTGGCCAGGCCGCACTGGCGGCGGCGCGGGTCGTGCCAGAGGCGCTTGCGCTCGACGTGCCGGCGCAGCGTCCAGATCGGGAGCTGGTGCGACACGAGCACCGCCTCGCGGCCCTCGGCGGCGACGCGGGCGGCGTGCAGCGCGGCGAACATGCGCTCGGCGATGGCCCGGTACGCCTCGCCCCAGGACGGGGTCACCGGGTCGCGCAGCACCCACCAGTTGCGCGGGTCGCGGAACGAGCCGTCACCGGGCGAGACCTTCTTGCCCTCGAACCAGTTCGCGCTCTCGATCAGCCGCTCGTCGACGCCGACGGAGAGGCCGAACTGCGCCGCGATCGGCTCGGCGGTCTGCTGGGCGCGCTCCAGCGGGCTGGCCACCACGTGCACCACGGTCCGGTCGGCGAGCGCCTGCGCGGCCGCCTTCGCCATCTGCACGCCCAGCTCGGAGAGGCGGAACCCGGGCAGGCGGCCGTAGAGGATGCCGTCCGGGTTGTGCACCTCACCGTGCCGCAGCACGTGCACCACGGTCTCCGCCATAGTTACCCCCCGCTTCCCGCCGCTGCCGCCGCCCGCGCCGCCACCGGCAGGGCGGCGGCGATCTGCTCCCACGCCGCGTCGTCGATCGCGGTCGAGACGAACCACGACTCGAACGCGCTCGGCGGCAGGTAGACGCCACCGGTGAGCATCGCGTGGAAGAACGCCTTGAACGCCGGCACCACCTGGGTACGGGCGCTGTCGTAGTCGCGCACGTCCGCGTCGGTGAAGAAGACCGAGAACATGTTGCCGGCGGTGGAGAGGCGGTGCGGCACGCCGGCCGCGGACAGCGCCTCGGTGGTGAGCTTGCCGAGCGCGGCGGAGGTCTCGTCGAGCCGCCGGTAGAGCGCGTCGTCGGCCAGCCGCAGCGTGGCCAGTCCGGCGGCGCAGGCCAGCGGGTTACCGGAGAGCGTCCCGGCCTGGTAGACCGGGCCGGCCGGGGCGAGCTTCGCCATGATCTCCGCGCGCCCGCCGAACGCCGCGGCGGGCAGGCCGCCACCCATGACCTTCCCGTACGTCCACAGGTCCGCGTCCGACGGGTCGAGGCCGTGCCATCCGGCGCGGGACACCCGGAACCCGGTCATCACCTCGTCGACGATGAGCAGCGCGCCGTGCGCGTGCGCGATCCGGGCCAGTTCGGCGTTGAAGCCGTCGCGCGGGGCGATCACGCCCATGTTGCCGGCGGCGGCCTCGGTGATGATCGCGGCGATGTGCTGGCCCTGGGCGGCGAACGCCTCCTCGACCGCGCGCAGGTCGTTGTACGGCAGCACGATCGTGTCGCCCGCTGCCGCGCCGGTCACGCCGGGCGAGTCGGGCAGGCCGAACGTGGCCACGCCGGAGCCGGCGGCGGCGAGCAGCGCGTCCGAGTGGCCGTGGTAGCAGCCGGCGAACTTGATGATTTTGGAGCGGCCGGTGAAGCCGCGGGCCAGCCGGATCGCCGACATGGTCGCCTCGGTGCCGGAGTTGACCAGGCGCACCTGCTCGACCGGCGTCCGCGCGATGAT
Source organism: Micromonospora sp. NBRC 110037 (assembly GCF_001652995.1). NCBI lineage: Bacteria > Bacillati > Actinomycetota > Actinomycetes > Micromonosporales > Micromonosporaceae > Micromonospora > Micromonospora sp. NBRC 110037. Next base: position 131,956 of record NZ_BBVA01000010.1, on the reverse strand, counting down.
CTCCTCGGCGAGGTCCACCTCACCCGGGGTGGGCGTGCCGAAGCTCGTGCCCAGCGTGGCGGCCTCGCGCAGCGCCTCCACCACTGCCGGGTGCGCGTGGCCGAGAATGAGCGGGCCCCAGGAGCAGACCAGGTCGACGTACCGACGACCGTCGGCGTCGAAGAGCCACGGACCCTCCCCCCGGACCATGAAGCGCGGGGTGCCGCCGACGGCACGGAACGCGCGCACGGGAGAGTTCACCCCGCCGGGCACGACGGCCTTGGCGCGGTCGAACAGGGCCTCGGAGGCCGGGGCGTCGGCCGGGTAGCGGCCGGATCCGGCGGAAAGCGTCTCGGTCACGATGGGCCCATTGTGTCAGCGTCGGAGCACTGCCTGGCACGCACCCCGCGACGGGGGTTACCAGGCTCACCCCGGTGAGCGGCGGCAGGCCGCCAGCGATCCGCTCGACAGGCCCGTCGGTCGAGATCGCGATAGGCTGACCGGGTGGATCGTGCCGAACTGTCCATCGCCGTACAGCGGACCGGTGACGAAGCAGTGCTTCGTCTGGCCGGTGAGATCGACATGCTCACGGCCGCCCAGCTCTCGACGGTGGTCAACGAGGTGCTGGCGGATCCGCCCCCGCGCATCGTGCTCGACCTGGCCGGGGTCACGTTCTGCGACTCGCAGGGCCTCGGCACGCTCGTGGTGCTCAGCCGCAAGGCCAGTCATGCCCAGTGCCTGCTGATACTCACCAACGTCGGCGACTTCCTGATCCGCGTCCTGGACATCACCGGTCTCCGCAGCGCCCTGATGATCCGCAACGAAGCCACCCCGTAGCCCCGCCCTCCTTCCTCCGCGATCTTGCACTTGCGGCCCTCCACGAGGGTGATTCACCCCTTTCGCCGGGGCCGCAAGTGCAAGATCAACGCTGCTAGAGGACGGGGAGGTCGCGGCGGCGGAAGGTGAGCAGGCCAGCCGTGGCCAGGGTCACCGCCAGGGCCGTGAGCAGGTAGAGCGGGGTGGGGGTCCAGGCGTCGCGGAGCACCTGCGGAGTGTGCGTGAACGGGGACAGGTCCAGCAGCCACTGGTCCAGCTCCAGCACCGCGCCGAGCTGCCCGAGCAGCACGCAGACCGCCAGCACCGCCCAGGTGACCGGCGCGAGCCGGGGCAGCAGGCCGTAGAGCAGCACGGCGAGCCCGGCCAGCACCCACGCCGCCGGCACCTGAGCCAGGCCCGCGGCGAGCATCCGGCCCAGCTGGCGGGGCACGTCACCGGTGCTCAGCCCGTACGTCAGGCCGGTCGCGAGCCCGGTCACCGCGAGCACCACCACCGGGCCGAGCAGCGCGAACGTCACGTGCGAGAGCAGCCAGGTCGAGCGGCGGGTGCCGGTGGCGAGCACCGGCTCGGCGTGCCCGGCGGACTCCTCGGCGCGCATCCGCAGCGCGGCCTGGATGCCGTATCCGGCGGCGGCCAGCCCGGCCAGGCTCAGCGTCACGCCCAGGTAGGCGTCGGCCATCCCGGACGCCCCGCCGAGCCGGGCCACGATCTCCTCCATCCGCGGGCTGCCCTCGACGGACCGTCCGGCCGCCTCGGCCGCGCCACCGAGGATCAGCCCGAGCAGGCCGAACCCGACCGACCACCAGAGGACCTGCCCCCGGTGCAGCCGCCAGGCCAGGCCGAACGGACCGGACAGGCCACCACCGGCGGCGGCCGGGCCGAGCCGGGGCGGCAGCACGCCCGCGCCCAGGTCGCGGCGGACCGAGACCGGGTACGCGAACGCGGCGAGCAGTGCCGTGGCGGCAAGCGGCAGCAGCAACACCCACCACCGCTCCCCCTCGTACGGGCGGACCCGGGCGGCCCAGCCCAGCGGGGACAGCCAGCTCGGCCAGTCGTTGCCCGCCGTGTCCCCGGCCAGGCGCAGCCCGAACGCGGCGCCGAGACCGGCGAGGCCGATGCCCCGCGCCCCACCCGCGGTCTCGGTCAACTGGGCCGCCAGCCCGCCGAGCGTGGCGAACACGACGCCGGTCAGCACGGTGACCAGGCCGTACGCCAGCGAGCCGCCGACCGGCAGCCCGGTCGCGACCAGCCCGGCGGCGGTGAGCAGGCCGAGCAGCAGATCCGCCGCGTACGTGACGAGCAGCGCGGCGGTCAGCCCGGCGTGCCGCCCGAGCACGTTGCCACCGAGCAGTTCCCGCCGGCCGGCCTCCTCCTCGGTGCGGGTGTGCCGGATGACGGTGAGCAGGCTGGCCAGCGCGACGATCAGCAGCAGGAAGCCGCTGCGCTGCGCGGTCAGCCCGCCGATGCTGTCGCCGTAGGCGGGGCCGAGCAGCGCGACGATCGACGGGTTGCGGGCGGTGCCCTCCAGGTACGCGGCCCGCTCGGCGGCGGTCGGGAACAGCCCGGCGAAGCTGGCCGCGTACGTCATCGGCAGCACCGCGAGGATCAGCACCCACAGCGGCAGCAGGAGACGGTCCCGGCGCAGGATCAGCCGGACCAGGTGGCGGGTGCCGGTGAGCGTGCTCATGCCCGGTCCGCCGTCTCGTAGTGCCGCAGGAACAGTTCCTCCAGCGTGGGCGGCGTGCTGACCAGGCTGCGTACGCCCAGCTCGGTGAGCCGGCGCAGCGCGGCGTCGAGCGCGGCGGTGTCGACGTCGAAGCGCACCCGCCGCCCGTCGACCCGCAGGTCGTGTACGCCGGGCAGGTCGGCCAGGCCGTCGAGCGGCGCGGCGACCTCGGCGTCGATGGCGGTGCGGTGCAGGTGGCGCAGGTCGCCGAGCGTGCCGGACTCCACCGTCCGGCCGGCCCGGATGATCGTCACCCGGTCGCAGAGCGCCTCCACCTCGGCGAGGATGTGGCTGGACAGCAGCACCGTGCGTCCGTCGTGGACAGCGCGGCGGACCCAGTGCTGGAAGACCTCCTCCATCAGCGGGTCGAGCCCGGAGGTCGGCTCGTCGAGGATGAGCAGTTCGACGTCGGAGGCGAGCGCGGCGACCAGGCCGACCTTCTGCCGGTTGCCCTTGGAGTAGGTGCGGCCCTTCTTGCGCGGGTCCAGCTCGAAGGAGTCCAGCAGTTCGGCGCGGCGTTTCGGGTCGAGCCCGCCGCGCATCCGGCCGAGCAGGTCGATCACCTCGCCGCCGCTGAGGTTGGGCCAGAGCGTGACGTCGCCGGGCACGTACGCGAGGCGGCGGTGCAGCGCGACCGCGTCCCGCCAGGGGTCGCCGCCCAGCAGCCGGGCGGCCCCCGCGTCCGCCCGCAGCAGGCCGAGCAGCACCCGGATGGTGGTCGACTTGCCGGAGCCGTTCGGGCCGAGGAAGCCGTGCACCTCCCCGGTGCGGACGGTCAGGTCGAGCCCGTCGAGGGCCCGGGTGCGGCCGAAGGTCTTCACCAGGCCGGACACATCGATTGCCGTTTCCATAATTCAGAAGCTACGCTCGTTTCACAAACTTGTGAAGACTGTAGGGTCACGGGGTGAGTGTCGAGGAGCCGACCATGAACGAGCCGTTCCGCCACGACGACGAGGAGGAGGTCCACCTCTTCGTGGAGCGGATGGCGATGGCCTTCGCCGACGTGGGCTTCCCCCGGATGGCCGCCCGGGTCCTGTTCACGGTGATGAGCGCCGACGACCCGCTCACCGCGGGCGAGATCGCCGAACGGCTCGGCGTCAGCGCGGCGGCGGTCAGCGGCGCGGTCCGCTACCTGACCCAGTTCGCCATGCTGGTCCGCGAGCCGGTCAAGGGGTCCCGGCGCGACCGCTACCGGATGCCGGACAACCCCTGGTACGAGGCGACGATCACCAAGACCACGCTCTACAAGAACTTCATCGACATCGCCGCCGGCGGGGTCGACGCGCTGCACGGCCGCAGCACCCCGGCCGGTGAACGGGTCGCCGAGATGCGCGACTTCTTCCTCTTCGTACAGGAGGAACTGGAATCGCTCGGCGACCGGTGGCGGGCCCGGCGGGCCGCGACCGGGCACGGCGGCCCGGCCGGCGGCTGAACCGTCAGCGGGTGTTGCCCCAGCGCGCCTGCTCCAGCAGCTCGACCGCGCGTTCGCGGGTGGACGGGTCGTCGTCGGCGCGCAGCAGCGCCGTCGCCTCGTCCACCGCGTCGGTCAGGTGCCGCCACTGCAGATCCCGCTCCCGCACCAGGTCCGACTGGGCGGCGAGCTGCCGGGTCTTCACCCACAGGTCGACGAAGACGGTCACCTTCGCCCGCAGCACCCACGGATCGAACGGCTTGGTCAGGTAGTCGACCGCACCCGCCGCGTAGCCGCGCAACGCGAGCTGCGCGTCCTTGTCCGCGGCGGTGAGGAAGATGATCGGTACGTGCCGGGTGCGCTCGCGCCGCTTGATGTGCGTCGCCGTCTCGAAGCCGTCCATGTCGGGCATCTGGGCGTCCAGCAGGATCACCGCGAAGTCGTCCACGAGGAGCTGCTTGAGCGCGGCCTCGCCGCTCTCCACCGCGACCGACTGCACCGGGAGACCCTGGAGGATCGCCTCCAGCGCCATCAGGTTCTCCCGCCGGTCGTCCACCAGCAGGGCCTTGGCCGTCTGCGTCACGCGTTCTCCTCGCCTCGGCTGCGGCCGATCCAGGACGCCATCAGCTCGATCAGCTCGTCCAGGTCCACCGGCTTGGTGATGTAGTCGCTGCCGCCGGCGCTGAGCGCCGACTCCCGGTCGCCGGGCATCGCCTTGGCGGTCAGGAAGACGATCGGCAGGTCCGCGAACCGGTGGTTGCGGCGGATCTGCGCTGTCGTCTCGTACCCGTCCTGGTCCGGCATCATGGCGTCCATCAGGACGATGTCCACCTCCGGATGCTCGGCGAGCTGGCGGACGCCGTCCGCCCCGTTGTCCGAGTACAACACGGTCATGCCGTGCAGTTCCAACGCGGACGTCAACGCGAACACGTTCCGCACGTCGTCGTCGATGATCAGCACGGTCACGCCGTCCAGCCGCCGGGTGGCCGGCGTCTCCTGCGGCTGCGGCAGCTCCATCGGCATGAGCAGCGACGACGGCAGGCCCGCGCGGCTCGGCGACGGCGGCGCCGGCGCCACCACCGCGTCCGGCGCCAGCACATCGGGTACGAAGAGAGTGAACGTCGAACCCTGACCGGGCGCGGACGAGACGGTGATCGTGCCGCCGAGCAGGCGGGCCAGATCACGGCTGATGGACAGGCCCAGGCCGGTCCCGCCGTACCGCCGGCTGGTGGTGCCGTCCGCCTGCTGGAACGCCTCGAAGATCAGCGACAGCTTGTCGTCGGAGATGCCGATGCCGGTGTCGATCACGGTGAACGCGATCACCCGCTGCGCGTTCGTCAGCGCCGGCACGTCGAAGACGGCGTTCTCGGCCGCCGGCCCGATCCGCAGCGTCACCGCGCCGTTGTCGGTGAACTTCACCGCGTTGGAGAGCAGGTTGCGCAGGATCTGCTGCAACCGCTGGGCGTCGGTCACCAGCGCCGGCGGCAGATCGCTGCTGACCCGTACCTGGAAGTCCAGGCCCTTCTCCTCGGCCTGCGGCGCGAACGCCTGCTCGACGTAGCTCCGGATCTCGGCGAACTGGATCTCGGTGGGCTCCACGTCCATCCGGCCCGCCTCGATCTTCGACAGGTCGAGGATGTCGTCGATCAGCGAGAGCAGGTCCGAGCCGGCGCCGTGGATGGTCCGCGCGAACTCGATCTGCTTCGCGCTGAGGTTGCGCTCCGGGTTCTCGGCCAGCAGCCGGGCCAGCAGGAGCAGCGAGTTCAGCGGCGTACGCAGCTCGTGGCTCATGTTCGCCAGGAACTCCGACTTGTACGCCGACGCCCGGGTGAGCTGCTGCGCCTTCTCCTCCAAGCCGAGGCGGGCCAGCTCGATCTCCCGGTTCTGCGTCTCGATGTTGGCCTTCTGCTCGGACAGCAGCTTCGCCTTGTCCTCCAGCTCGGCGTTGGTGCGCTGCAACTCGGCCGACTGGTCCTGCATCTCGTGCGCCAGCCGCTGCGACTGCGCCAGCAGCTCCTCCGTACGCCGGTTGGCCTGGATGGTGTTGACCGCGACGCCGATGGTGAGCACCAGCCGCTCCAGGAACGCCAGGTGCAGGTCGGAGAACGTGGCCACGCCGGCGAACTCGATCACGGCGAGCAGTTCGCCCTCGAACAGGACCGGGAGCACCACCAGGTCGGCCGGGGGCGTGTCGGCCAGCCCGGAGCGCACCACGAGGCGCCCGTCCGGCTGCGCCTTGACCCGGATGGTCCGGCGGGACAACGCGGCCTGCCCGACCAGCCCCTCACCCGGGCCGAACGTGACGTCGTGCCCCCGGGCCACGTATCCGTAGGAGGCGGTGAGCCGCAGCCGCATGCTGCCCTCGGAGCTGTCCGCCAGGAAGAACGCGCCGAGCTGCGCGTCCACCAGCGGGGTCACCTCCATCATGATCATGCGACAGACCTCGCCCAGGTCGCGCTGGCCCTGCAGCAGACCACCGATCCGGGCCAGGTTCGAGTCGAGCCAGCCCTGCTCGGCGTTCTTCTTCGTCGTCTCCCGGAGGGTGACGATCATCTGGTTGATGTTGTCCTTCAGCTCGGCGACCTCGCCCTGCGCCTTCACGTTGATCCGCTGGGTCAGGTCGCCGCGGGTCACCGACGTGGAGACCTGCGCGATCGCGCGCAACTGCGTGGTGAGCGTGGAGGCGAGCTGGTTGACGTTCTCGGTGAGGTCGCGCCACGTACCGGAGACGCCCTTGACCTGGGCCTGACCGCCCAGCTTGCCCTCGGTGCCCACCTCGCGCGCCACGCGCGTCACCTCGTCCGCGAACGAGGAGAGCTGGTCCACCATCGTGTTGACGGTGTTCTTCAGCTCCAGGATCTCGCCCTGCGCGTCCACTGTGATCTTCTGACCCAGGTCACCGTTCGCCACGGCGGTGGTGACCGAGGCGATGTTCCGCACCTGGCTGGTCAGGTTCGACGCCATCGAGTTCACGTTGTCGGTCAGGTCCCGCCACGTACCCGAGACGCCCTTGACCTGGGCCTGACCACCCAGCTTGCCCTCGGTGCCCACCTCACGGGCCACCCGCGTCACCTCGTCCGCGAACGACGACAGCTGGTCCACCATCGTGTTGACAGTCGACTTCAGCTCCAGGATCTCGCCCTGCGCGTCCACGGTGATCTTCTGCGACAGGTCACCCTTCGCCACCGCAGTGGACACCTGGGCGATGTTGCGGACCTGCGCGGTCAGGTTCGACGCCATCGAGTTGACGTTGTCCGTCAGGTCCCGCCAGGTGCCGGCGACGCCGCGTA
>NZ_BBVA01000010.1:58223-124583 GCF_001652995.1 Micromonospora sp. NBRC 110037 | reverse complement strand
GACGCCATCGAGTTGACGTTGTCCGTCAGGTCCCGCCAGGTGCCGGCGACGCCGCGTACCTGCGCCTGGCCGCCGAGCTTGCCCTCGGTGCCCACCTCACGGGCCACCCGGGTGACCTCGTCGGCGAACGACGACAGCTGGTCCACCATCGTGTTGACAGTCGACTTCAGCTCCAGGATCTCGCCCCGGGCGTCCACGGTGATCTTCTGCGACAGGTCACCCTTCGCCACCGCTGTGGTGACCGAGGCGATGTTCCGCACCTGGCTGGTCAGGTTCGACGCCATCGAGTTCACGTTGTCGGTCAGATCCCGCCACGTACCGGAGACGCCCTTGACCTGGGCCTGACCACCCAGCTTGCCCTCGGTGCCCACCTCACGCGCCACGCGCGTCACCTCGTCCGCGAACGACGACAGCTGGTCCACCATCGTGTTGACGGTGTTCTTCAGCTCCAGGATCTCGCCCTGCGCGTCCACGGTGATCTTCTGGCCCAGGTCGCCCTTGGCCACCGCCGTGGAGACCTGGGAGATGTTGCGGACCTGGCTGGTCAGGTTGCCGGCGAGCTGGTTCACGTTCTCGGTGAGGTCCCGCCAGGTGCCGGAGACGCCGCGCACCTGCGCCTGGCCGCCCAGCTTGCCCTCGATGCCGACCTCGCGCGCCACCCGCGTGACCTCGTCGGCGAACGACGACAGCTGGTCCACCATCGTGTTGACGGTGTCCTTCAGCTCCAGGATCTCGCCCTGCGCGGCCACCGTGATCTTCTGCGACAGGTCACCCTTGGCGACAGCCGTCGACACCTGGGCGATGTTGCGGACCTGCGCGGTCAGGTTCGACGCCATCGAGTTGACGTTGTCGGTCAGGTCCTTCCAGGTGCCGGCCACGCCCGGCACCTCGGCCTGGCCGCCCAGCTTGCCCTCGGTGCCCACCTCGCGGGCCACCCGGGTCACCTGCTCGGCGAACAGCCGCAGCGTGTCGGTGAGCGAGTTCATCGTGTCGGCCAGCTCGGCCACCTCGCCGCGCGCCCCGACCGTGATCTTCTGCGACAGGTCGCCCTTCGCGACGGCGGTGGCCACCTGCGAGATCGACCGCACCTGGCCGGTGAGGTTCGACGCCATGGTGTTCACCGAGTCGGTGAGGTCCTTCCAGGTGCCGGCCACGCCACGCACGTCGGCCTGGCCGCCCAGCTTGCCCTCGGTCCCCACCTCACGGGCCACCCGCGTCACCTCGTCGGCGAACGACGACAGCTGGTCCACCATCGTGTTCACCGTGCGGCCGATGCGCAGATACTCACCCCGGAGCGGACGACCGTCTATCTCCAGCGCCATGTGCTGGGAGAGGTCACCGTCGGCGACCGCCACGATCACCCGGGCGATCTCCGTGGTGGGCCGGCCCAGGTCGTCGATGAGCGAGTTGACCGCCCGCTGCCCCTCCGCCCAGGAGCCGTCCAGGCCCTCGTCGTCCAGGCGCTCGGTGAGCCGGCCGTCGCGGCCGACGATCCGGCTGATCCGGCGCAGGTCCAGGTGCTGCCGCTCCTGCAACGACACCACGTCGTTGAAGGCGTCAGCGACCTCACCGGGCAGTCCGGCCCGGCGCGGCAGGCGTACCCGCAGGTCACCGTGCGCCACCCGGCGCAACGCGTCGACCAGCTCGCCGAGGAGCACCTCGTGGTCGGGCGCGGACGGGTCCGCGGTCACCGACTGTTTTGCCGTGGTCATGGTTCCTCGCTCCGCTCGGGCTCGTGCCGTCACGCGGCCATCCCATCATTCTGCCGCGCGATCCGTCGAGGTCACGGCGTGCAACCGCGCGTCACGCGCCGTATCCGCCCGACTGGCCGGTTCGCCGGACCCTTGGCACCCGGGGCCGGACCGGTGGAGGATACGGAGGTGTCAGCGGAGGCGGGGGCCACTCGGAGCGGCGGTGCGGACGAGCACGTCCGCCGCGTCCGCCTCCCCGCAGACCGCCGCACCCCGGCGGCGGCCCGCGCGGTGGTACGCACCATGCTGCTCGAAGCGCGGCTGCCCGAACTGCTGAACGAGGCGCTGCTGCTCACCACCGAGCTGACCACGAACGCCGTCGAACACGCGCGCACCGAACTGGACATCGAGGTCGAAGCCGACCCGAACGGCCTCACCGTCACCGTCACCGACTTCGCCTCCGGACCCGTCGACGAACTGATCGTCGGCGTGCGCAACACCACCTCCGACATCACCGAAGTGGCCGCGCGGGGACGCGGACTGCTGCTCGTCGACCACTTCTCCAGCCGGTGGGGCACCACGTACCTGCCCACCGGCAAGGGCGTCTGGTTCCGCCTCGACCGGCCCGGCCCCTGCGGGCCCGCCCGCCCGTCGGCCGGCCCACCGCCGGTGACCGAGCCGGAACGGACCGGCGACGGTACGCCCAGCGCCGCCGCGATGAGCGAGTTGATGCAGATCACCCCCGACCCGTACGCCGACGAGCCACTGCCCGAGTTCGCGACCGCCCTGCTGAGCCGGGTCGGCGAGATGGTCGGCGCCGCCGGTGGCACGGTCCGGCTGGACCGGGGCGACGGGCTCGGCACCCAGGTGTTCGCCCGGTACGGCCGGCACCCGCGTGAGAGCAACGAACTGCTGCGCGTACCGCTCGCCGTGCACCGCCCGTACACCGGTGAGCTGGAACTGGACGCCGCGCCCTCCACGTACGCGCGGCCGCTGGCGGTGCTGGCCGCCGAGCGGCTGTCGCTGCACCTGGAGAACGACCGGCTGCGCCGCGCCGACGTACGCCGGTCCACCTGGCTGACGTTCCTCGCCGAGGCCAGCGAACTGCTCGCCCAGTCGCTGGACGTCGAACTGACCATGGCGCTCATCCCGCAGCTCGTGGTGCCCCGGCTCGGCCAGTGGTGCGCCGTGCACACCACCGACGAGTGGGGGCGGCTGCGTCTCGCCGCGTCCAGCCACGCCGACGAGGCCATGCTGCCGCAGCTGCACCGGATCCTCCAGGAGACCGGCCCGGACTCGATCCAGTCCCGGCTGCGCGAGGCGTCCCGCAACGCCGCCCAGGTGCCGCTCGGTGGGCCGATGGAGGGCTTCGCCGTACCGCTGATCGCCCGTGGCCAGCGGCTCGGCACCCTCGCCGTGGGCCGGCACCAGCGGCACCGGCACGACCCGGACGAGGTCTCGGTGCTGGAGGACGTGGCCCGCCGCGCCGCCCTCGCCATCGAGAACGCGCGCATCCACGCCGAACGTCGCCGGGTCGCCCAGACGCTCCAGCAGTCGCTGCTGCCGCCGGTGCTCCCGGTGGTCGAGGGCATCGGCTTCGCCGCCGAGTACGTCCCGACCGGCGACGACGCGGAAGTCGGCGGCGACTTCTACGACGTGGTCCCGCTGCCGGACGGCCGCTGGCTCGTGGTGGTCGGCGACGTATCCGGCAAGGGCGTGCAGGCGGCCGCCGTGACCGGCCTGGTCCGGGACGTGATCCGGGTCCTCGTCGGCGACGGCAAACCGCTGCCCGAGGTGCTCAGCCGGCTCAACGAGACGCTCGTCGAGCGCGGCGGCGGACGCTACTGCACGCTGGCGCTGGCGGCCGTCTCACCCGGCGACGGCGACCAGCTCGACGTCTCGCTGCACCTGGCCGGCCACGACCGCCCGGTGCTGCTGCACGGTGGAGGCGGCGCCACCTTCGTCGGCACCGGCGGTACGGCGCTGGGCCTGCTCGACACGATCACCACGCCGACCGCCGAGCTGGCGCTCAAGCCCGGCGACGCGCTGATCTTCTACACCGACGGGGTCACCGAGCGGCGGCGCGGACGCGAGCTGTTCGGCACCGAACGGCTGCGCGAGTCGGCGGCGCCGCTGGCCGGGTACTCGGCCGACGTGGTCGCGGCACGGCTGCGCGCGGCGACGATCGCCTTCTCGGTGGAGCCACCGCGCGACGACATAGCCGTCCTGGTCCTCCGAAACGACACCCCGTAGCCCTCTCCCCGCGCCCCGCCCCCGGTTCCGACCCCGGTTCCGACCCGGCGGTGATCAAGGAGTTTGTGGCCTGGGGAGGCGCGAAACGTGACACAAACTCCTTGATCACGACAGTGGTGGGGAGTGCGGGTTGTCGGTGGCGGGTAGGCGGCGCCAGCTCGCCGAAGTGGCGGCATCCGGCGCACGTGGACACAACCACCACCCCGAACTGGTGCCTGCCGGTGCCGCGCCCGCTGGGACGGGCATCCAGTGTGGAGGCAGGTCGGGGTGCCGGGTGAGCAGGCCGAGGCGGGCCGGATTCAGAGACCACCGGGGAGGCGGCCGGGGGCCAGCCGGTGGTGCGGGTCCAGGTGGGCCTTGGCGCTGCGCAGGCGCGGCAACGCGGGCAGCTCGCCCCAGAGGTCCACGGCACGGCGCACCGCCGGCGGCGCGGCCACCACCACACACCGGCCTCGCCGGGCGATCAGCACGCTGCGGACGGCGGTGAGGATCGAGGCGACCCGCTCCGGCGGCAGCGCGCCGGGCAGGGCGGCGTGCACCGCGCCGCTGCCGGCCGAGCCGCGTACCGGCACGGGGGTGCCGGCGGCGTCGCGCAGCGCGTAGACGGCGGCGTGCAGGTCGTTGATCGGCACCTCGATGCGCAGCGCGGTGTCTCCGGGCGCGAAGGGATAGCGCCCCCACCACTCCGGCGCGTGGTGGCTGACCATCGCCGGGGCGCCGAGCACGGCGGTGAGCCGTTCGGCCCGCTCGGTCACGTCGGCCGGGCCGCCCTCCAGGAGCACCACCAGGTTGCCCGCCGCGGGTCGGCCGGTCACGGCCGGGTGATCGGGGCGGTTGATCACCGACGGGTGCGTGGCCGGAATCCGGCGACGGGGCAACGGCACCGGCACGGGCAGGTCCAGCTCGACGGCGGCCGGGCCGACGCCGGACGCCAGTACGGCACGGACCAGGTCGTGCACCTCCAGCGGGGTCCAGACCGGACGGGACACCCAGACCCGGCTCGCGGGCACGGCCTGCACCCGCATGGTGGCCGAGACCAGCACGCCGAGCCCGCCCTGCGAGCCGCAGAGCAGCCGTGCCACGTCCAGCCCGGGCATCCCACCCCGACCGAGGATCGCATCGCCACCACCGCGACCCGGACCTCCGTCGGCACCGGCATCGGCCGCCGGAGCGCGTCCGCCCGGACGGCCACCGCCAACACCCGGGGCGGCCCGGCCGAACGCCTCCGTGCCGGACTCGCCGACGCTCACCAACTCGCCGTCGGCGTCGAGATAGCGCACGCCGATGAGCTGGGCGCACGGGCTGCCGTGCCGGTGCCGCAGCGGACCGGACTCGTCGGCGGCGAGCACCCCGCCGAGCGTCGCGCCCGGCGAGGGCGCGTCGACAGGCAGCCGCCGGTTGGTACGCGCCAGCGTGGCCTGGACGGCGCGCAGCGGCGTACCGGCGCCGATCTCGGCCACCGCCGCAGCATGCGGCTCGTGCCAGACGCCGGCGAGGCGGCCGGTGTCGAGCATGATGTCCACCTGCGCCGGAGCGGCGCCCCAGTCGATCTTCGTGCCGGCGCCACGGGGCACCACTGTCAGGTCGTACGCCGCGGCCAGCCGCAACACCTCGGCGGCGGCGTGCGGGCCGCCCGGCACGGCCACCCAGCGGGCGGTACGCCCGGCCACCTCGTCGGCCGGGCCGGCGAAGCGGGCGAACGGCGAACCACAGATCTCCGCCAGCTTCCGGGTGATGTCGAGGGCTCCGGGTCGGTTGGTGGAACGAGCTGCATCCGCCATGGCGCTTATCGTACACATGTTCGAAAGCCCTGGCGGCGAGTCGCCGGATTCGCGCGGCGGGCGGCCCCGGCGGCGGTCCGGCGCCCGGTAACGTGGCGCCGTGACCGAAACCCCACTGCCCGTCGCCAAGCGCGTCCCGACCGAGCGCGTCCATCACGGTGACACAGTCCTCGACGAGTACGCCTGGCTCGCCGCCAAGGACGACCCGGACACGATCGCCTACCTGGACGCCGAGAACGCGTACACCGAGGCGCGCACCGCCCACCTGGCCGAGTTGCGCGCGGAGCTGTTCGAGGAGACGCGCCGGCGCACCCAGGAGACCGACCTGTCGGTGCCGACCCGCAAGGACGGTCACTGGTACTACACCCGCACCGTCGAGGGGCAGCAGTACGGCGTGCACTGCCGCCGCGCGGTCCGCCCCGGCGAGACCGCGCCCCCGGTCAGCGCCGACGGCGCGCCGCTCGACGGCGAGGAGGTGCTGCTCGACGGCAACCAGCTCGCCGAGGGGCACGACTTCTTCTCGCTCGGCGCGTTCGACGTCAGCCCGGACGGCCGCTGGCTGGCCTACTCCACCGACTTCTCCGGCGACGAGCGCTTCACGCTGCGGATCAAGGACCTGACCACCGGCGAGTCGCTGCCGGACGAGGTGCCGGACACGTTCTACGGCACGGCGTGGTCGAGCGACGCCTCGACGCTGTTCTACGTGACGGTGGACGATGCGTGGCGGCCGAACCGGGTCTGGCGGCACACGGTCGGCACGTCGTCCACCGAGGACGTGGTGGTCTACCAGGAGGACGACGAGCGGTTCTGGGTCGGCGTCGAGCTGACCCGCTCCGAGCGCTTCGTGGTGATCGACATCCACAGCAAGATCACCAGCGAGGTGCGGGTCATCCCGGCCGCCAACCCGACCGGCGAGCCCGCCGTCGTGGCCCCGCGGCGTCAGGGCATCGAGTACGCGGTGGAGCACCACGGCCACCGCTTCCTGATCCTGCACAACGACGGCGCGGAGGACTTCGCGCTCGCGTACACCTCGGCGGACGCGCCGGGCGAGTGGACGCCGCTGATCCCGCACACGCCGGGCACCCGGCTGGAGGCGGTCGACGCGTTCGAGAACCACCTCGTGGTGTCGCTGCGCGCCAACGGGCTGACCGGTCTGCGGGTGCTGCCGGTCGGCAGCGACGACAGCTGGGACATCGACTTCCCCGAGCCGATCTACAGCGTCGGGCTGGACGCGAACCCGGAGTACCGCACGAACGAGGTACGGCTGCGCTACACCTCGCTCGTCACCCCGGACTCGGTCTACGACTACGACCTGGTGACCCGGGAGCTGACGCTGCGGCGGCAGAAGCCGGTACGCCCCGGGCCGGACGGTCGGCCGTACGACCCGGCCGACTACGAGCAGCACCGGGACTGGGCGCTCGCCGACGACGGCACCCGGGTACCGATCTCGCTGGTCTGCCGCCGGGACACCCCGCGCGACGGCTCGGCGCCCGCCGTCATCTACGGCTACGGGTCGTACGAGGCGAGCATGGACCCGTGGTTCTCGATCGCCCGGCTGAGCCTGCTCGACCGCGGCGTGATCTTCGCGGTGGCGCACATCCGGGGCGGTGGCGAGCTGGGCCGGCGCTGGTACGACGAGGGCAAGCTGCTGGCCAAGAAGAACACGTTCACCGATTTCGTGGCCTGCGCCCGGCACCTGGTGAAGGCGGGCTGGACGGCGAGCGACCGGCTGGTCGCCCGGGGCGCCTCGGCCGGTGGCCTGCTGATGGGCGCGGTGGCGAACCTCGCCCCGGACGCGTTCACCGGGATCGTCGCGCAGGTGCCGTTCGTGGACGCGCTCACCTCGATCCTCGACCCGTCGCTGCCGTTGACGGTCACCGAGTGGGAGGAGTGGGGCAACCCGCTGGACGACCCCGAGGTGTACGCGTACATGAAGTCGTACACGCCGTACGAGAATGTGACCGCCGCCGACTACCCGGCCATCCTGGCGGTGACCAGCCTCAACGACACCCGCGTGCTCTATCACGAGCCGGCCAAGTGGATCGCCCGGCTGCGCGCGCTCGCGCCGGCCGGCGACTACCTGCTCAAGACCGAGATGGGCGCGGGCCACGGCGGGCCGAGCGGCCGGTACGACTCGTGGCGTGAGGAGGCGTTCGTCAACGCCTGGATCCTGGACCGCGTCGGCCGCGCGTGACGGGGTTCAGGCGGCCAGTGCCGCGGTGAGCACCTGCGGGTCGGCGTTGCCGCCGGTCACCACCGCGACGGTACGGCCGGTGGGCAGCTCGCCACTGTGGAAGAGCCGGGCGGCCAGGGCGACCGCGCCGCTCGGCTCGGCCACCAGTCGCGCGTCCCGGATCAGCCGGCCGGTGGCCGCCATGATCTCGTCCTCGGTGACCGTGACGATGCCGTCGAGCCGGTCCCGCAGGTGGGCCAGCGTCAACGCGGACAGGCTGGTCCGCAGCCCGTCGGCGCACGTCCGGTAGGTGCGTTCGACGTCCCAGACGACCACCTCACCGGCGGCGAGTGACTCCTGGGCGTCGGCGGCCAGCGCCGGCTCCACGCCGATCACGACGGCGGACGGGCGCAGCGCCTTGACCGCCGTGGCCACGCCCGAGCCGAGCCCGCCGCCGCCCACCGGCACCAGCACCACGTCCACGTCCGGCAGGTCGGCGACGATCTCCAGCCCGACGGTGCCCTGACCGGCGATGACAGCTGGATGGTCGAACGGCGGCACCAGCGTCGCGCCGGTCCCGGCCACGATCCGCTCCGCCTCGGCGAGCCGCCGGGCCGGCGGCACCAGCCGTACGTCCGCGCCGAGAGCCCGCATCCGGGCCACCTTGACCTCCGGCGCCCCCTCGGGGACCACCACCGTGCAGGGCGCGCCGAGGGCGCGGGCCGCGTACGCCAGGGCTTGCCCGTGGTTTCCCGACGAGTGGGTGACCACCCCCCGGGCGCGGGTCGCGGGATCGAGCCGGGCCACCGCGTGGGTGGCGCCGCGCAGCTTGAACGACCCCACCGGTTGCAGGTTCTCCGGCTTGAGCCACAGCTGATCGTCCCAGAGCACCGGCACCAACGGGGTCCGCAGCACGGTGCCGGCCACGTCCTCGGCGGCGGCGCGGATGTCGGCGATCGAGATCAGCTCCATCGCACCAACCTAGACTGCCGGCATGAGTGCGGAGGAGCCCTCGGCGGCGCGACGCGGACCGACCTGGCTGATCCTCGTGGTGGTGGCCGCCGCGCTCGTCGTCTGCTGCTGTTCGACGGTGATCGGGCTGGTCGTCGCCGGCTCCGCCGGGCTGCTCGGTCGCTGACCGCCGGGCCGGACGCCGGCCGTCCCGGCCCGGCGGGCGCCGCCGTCCGTGCCGCTCGCCGCCCCGTGCCGGCGAGCAAGCAACGTCAGCGGGTCCAGGCCGGGTTCCGTCCGGCCCGGCCGAGCAGCGCGTCCATGCTGGCCGGCGCCGCCTCGGTGGGCACCGGCGGGCCGAACGCGCCCATCTTCTGCCCCATGTCGCCCATCCGGTCCATGAACTCGTGCCCGGCCGACACCACGGCCGGATCCACTGTCAGCTCCTGGCCGGTGGCCCGAGCCAGGTCCCACCCGTGCACCGTGAGGTCGATCAGCGCCATCGACCCGACGGTCTCCTGTGGTAGTCCCATGCCGGGTGACACGCCCTCCAGCGCGGCCGGGTCGGACCAGGCCTCGGTGAGCCGGGCCGTCTCGGTCGCGAACCGGTCACGCCAGCCCTGGGTCAGGTGATCGGTCTTGCCGGACCAGTCGACCTCTTCCCGGCGGGCCAGCGCCTGGAAGTTGACCACCACGTCGAACAGGTGCCCGAGCAGGTCGCGCACCGTGTAGTCGGGGCACGGGGTGGGCAGGCCGAGCTGGTCGTCGGAGATGCCGCGAACCACAGCGACCGTACGCGGCGCCGCGACGGCGAGCAGCTCACTAGTCTTCGTGCTCATAGGGGCAGCGTATGAGGGCGGTCTTGAAGAAATGCGACACGAACCGCGGCGTGACAACCGGGGCATCCTCGATCCGGGCCGGCTGCGGCAGCAGGTCCGGTTCCGGCGCCGGATGGCCGCCCCGGCGTTGCGCCGGTGGGTGGAGCACTACTGGTTGATCGACTGGGATCTGACCGAGCCGTTCGAGCAGCGGGTGGTGCCGCACCCCACCGTGAACGTGGTGTTCCAGGCGCAGGAGGGCGCGCCCGAACAGGGCGAGATCGCCGGCGTCGACACCGGCCTGTTCGCCGTCACGCTGCACGGCGTCGGCCGGGTCTCCGGCGTCCAGTTCCGCCCGGGCGGCTTCCGGCCGTTCTGGCGGCGCCCGGTCGCCGAACTGACCGGCCGGCGCGTGCCGATCCCCGGCGGGCCGATCTGCCCGGGGACCGACGACGAGCGCTGCGCGAGGCTGGACGAGCTGCTGACCTCGTGGCCGCCGGTCGCGGATCCGCTCGCCGCGGAGGCCACCGCGCTGGTCGAGGAGATCCGCGCCGACCGGACCGTGCTTCGGGTGACCGACTTCGCCCGGCGGCGCGGCGTCTCCGTCCGCCGGCTCCAGCGCCTCTTCCTCGACCACGTGGGCGTCGGTCCGAAGTGGGTGATCCGCCGCTACCGGCTCCAGGAGGCGATCGAACAGGCCGCCGCCGGGCCGCTGGACTGGTCGCGGGTCGCCGCCGACCTGGGGTACGCCGACCAGGCCCACCTGGTCCGCGAGTTCACCGCCGTCGCCGGGGTCTCGCCCGCGGCGTACGCCCGCTCGCTGGCGGCCCTGCGGCCGTGACGCGGGTCAGGCCTGCCGAGCGCGGGCCAACCCTCACTCCGCGCGGTTACGCAAGGTGACAGTCGGCCCGAGCGGCGGGCCTCGCCTCGCGCCGACTTTGCTCTGCAGCCACTGACGCAACGCACACCGACGGTGACGGTGGCGGTGCGACGCCGCCGACCATGGTCAACAGGAAGCGCCTGCTCAGGCGCCTGCTGCACCGATGGCTGCAGAGCAAAGTCGGCAGCAAGCCCACTCACTCGCCCGGCGGCGGCCGTGACGCAGTGTTACAGGCAGCTTGGCTACGGTACGTGACCGGGAACGCGCGTCAGCGGCGGCGGACCGCCACCACCGCAACGTCGTCCTGGATCTCCGGCGGCGCCAACTCGACCAGCAGCCGCTGGCAGAACTGGTCCAGGTCGTCGTCCACCCGGGCGGCGGCCACGCCGAGCGCCGCCATGCCGTCGTCGATGGTGGCGTCCCGCCGCTCGATCAGCCCGTCGGTGTAGAGCACGAGCGTCGCCCCGGCGGGAAGCACGAACTCCAGGTCGGGCGGGCGCGGCGCGCGTACCCCGAGCAGCGGCGCGGACTGCGCCACGAACTCGACCCGGCCGTCCCGGCTCAGCAACGCCGGCAGGTGCCCGGCGCTGGCCATCCGGACCAGCCCGGTCGACGGCTGGAGCAGCAGCACGCAGATGGTGGCCAGCTCATTCGGCAGCAGGTTGCGCATCAGCTCGTTGACCCGGTCCAGGATCACCCCGGGCTGATGGCCCTCGACCGCGTACGCCCGTACCGCGTGGCGCAGCTCGGCCATCACGGTGGCCGCGTGCAGCGAGTGCCCGGCCACGTCACCGATCGCCACCAGCAGGTGCCCGTCGAGCATCACCAGCTCGTAGAAGTCGCCGCCCACCTCGGTCTGCGCACTCGCCGGCTCGTAACGCACGGCCAGGTCCAGGCCCACGACGTCGGGCAGCCGCTGCGGCAGCAGGCTGCGCTGCAACGTCACGGCGATCCGGTGCTCCTCGTCGAAGGAGCGCTGCGCCTCCACCGCCGAGGCGACGGCCTGGGCGAGCTGCACCAGCACCGGCGTACGGACGGTCTGGGTGGCGGTCGGCACCACCACGTACAGCGGGGCGCGGTCCTCCCGCAGCCGGGAGGCGGCCACCGTCACCGTGTCCCCGTCCGGCCAGCCCGTCAGCGCCCAGTTGCCCGGGTCGTCGACCCGTACCCGGGTGCCGATCGGCACGCCGGTGTCGTCCACCACCCACGGCACGATCGTGGCCGGCGTGTGCGGGTCGACCGCCACCCCGGCCAGGCAGTCCCCGTCGAACGTCTCGGCGACCACCGCCGCGGGGGCCTTGAAGATCCGCGCCGCGCCGCTCGCTGCCGCCTCCAGCAGCCGGACGAAGTTCGGCGTCGCGTGCATCTCCACCGTGGCGTCGGCGAGCGCGGCGAGCCGCTCGGCGAGCTGCTCGGCACGCAGCCGGGCCTGGTAGTAGCGCAGCACCGCGTGCGCGGTGGCGACCAGTTCCTCCGGCTCGATCGGCTCGGCCAGGTAGGCGTCCGCGCCCCGGGTGAGACCCTGCGCCCGGTCGACCACGTCCACCGCGTGGGCGGAGACGTGGATGACCGGAATGTACGGGTGCGTCTCCTTGATCCGCTCGCACACCTCGAAGCCGCTCATGTCGGGCAGCCGCACGTCGAGCACCACGAGGTCGACGTGCTCACGGGCCACCCGGTCCAGCGCCTCCGTGCCGTTCTCCGCCTCCACGGTGACGAAACCGGCCCGGGTGAGCCAGTTCACCAGCAGGTACCGCTTGGGGCCGCTGTCGTCGACCACCAGCACGGTCACCGGCCCGCTGTCCACCGTCACGCTCCGCCCGCGGGAAGGACCACTGTGAACGTGCTGCCCCGGCCGGTTTCGCTCGTCAGCTCCAGCGTCCCGCCGAGCAGCGTGACCAGCCGCCGCGCGTACGGCAGGCCGAGCCCGGTGCCACCGACCCGCGTCGTGCCGGGCACCTGGTAGAACTCCTCGAAGACCCGCTCGTGCAGTTCGGGCGGGATGCCGACGCCGGTGTCGGTGACCGACAGCGTCCACTGCTCGCCCCGGCGCTCGGCGCGCAGGCGTACCTCGCCGCGCTCGGTGAACTTCAGGCCGTTGTGCAGCAGGTTGCGCAGCACCTGGGCGAGCAGCACCTCGTCCGAGCGGAGCGTCGCCGGGGCCGGGGGCTCCTCGACCACAAGCTCCACATCGGAGCGGACGGTGAGCGCCCGCAGCGTGCCGCGCAGCTGCCCGAACACCGCGCGCAGGTCGACCTCGGACCAGTCCGGCTCGATCCGGCCCGACTCCGCCTTCGCCAGGTCGAGCAGCTCGTTGACCAGCCCCAGCAGGTCACCGGCGGAGGACCGGATCAGCCCCACCTGGCGGGCCTGCTCGCCGGTGAGCGGGTCGGAGGCGGAGTCGGCCAGCAGCCGGGCCAGACCGATGATCGCGGTGACCGGCGCGCGCAGCTCGTGGCTGACGTTGGCGAGGAACCGGCTCTTCGACTCGCTCGCGGCCCGCAGCTGCGTGGACTTCTCCTCCAGCTCGGCGTAGAGCGCCACCACGCCCCGGTTGGTCTCCTCCAGCTCCTCGGTGAGCTGGTTGTAGAGCGCCATCACGCCCCGGTTGGTCTCCTGCAGTTCGGAGTTGAGCACCGCCAGCTCGTCGCGCTGGCTGCGTACCTCGTCGAGGGCCGCGATGAGCTGGGAGTTCTGCGCGGCCAGCTCGTCCAGCGCGGAGGCCGGAGCACGCTCGGCCAGCTCGGCCCGGAGCCGGCCGGCGCGTTCCGGCGTCAGCTCCTCGGCGTGGTCGGGCACCCGTCTGGACATCCTCACGACGGTATCGCCCTCGACGGCCACGACCTGCAACGTGTCCACCAGACGCGCGACGGCGCCGGACTTCGGCTCGTACCGGCCGCCTGGCAGTGGACGCAACGGCGACAGGTCGACCTGGAGGATCCGGCGGCCCACGGCGTCCCGGTCGAGAGCGAACGTGACGTCCGCGCCGTCGGCGCCGCTCAACAACTCCCGGGCCACCTCGCTGAGCGCGGTGGCGATCCGCACCTGGTCCTGGTGTTCCAGCCCGACCGCCGCGGCCACCTCGCGGCCGCGCTGCCGGACCAGGAAGATGTCCTGCTCGACCCGGAGTGCCAGGTGCAGAAGGGGTTCGGTCATGCCGCCCCCCGCGCGACCAGGACGCAGGCGTCGTCGCGACGGATGGCGGCGTCACGCAGCAGCGTCGCGGCGGCCAGCAACGGGTTGCGCCCGGCCAGCCCGGGGTAGTCGTCCAGGTCCCAGCGATCCACCACCCCGTCACTGTGCATGACCAGGGTGGAGTCACGCGAGAAGGGGTAGTCGTACCCGCGGATCGCCGGACGCTGGTGCCCGGCGATGCCCGGCAGCGAGACGAGCCCGCGCCGCCGCTCGCCCGGCGCGACGATCATCGCGGCGATGTTGCCCAGGCCGGCGAAGCGGAGCAGCCCGGCGGCGGGATCCGGTTCGGCCACCGCGAGCGCCGCGCCCCGGGTGTGCGACATGGCGGCGTGCAGGTGCCGCACCACGACGTCCGGCGGCCCGTCCGGCGCCGAGCGGAACGCGGACACGGCGGCCCCGGTCGCGGCGGCGGCCAGTGGCCCGTGGCCGAGGCCGTCGGAGACCAGCACCTGGCGACGGCCGTCCACCTCGCGCACCGCGTACCCGTCGCCGCTGCTCTGCTCGCCGGTGATCGGCCGGGCCAGCCCGGCCGCCCAGTCCGGCTCCGGCGGCGCTCCGTCCCAGACCTGGACGACCAGGACCGTGCCCCGGCCGGGCGTCGAGTAGCCGTCGAACCGGCTCGACTGCCGGGTGATCGCGCCGAGCCCGATGCCGAGCGTGCCGGCGGTGGAGTGACCGTCGACCGACGAGAGCGTGAGGTCGGCCATGCCGGGGCCGGAGTCGATGGCCACCAGTTCCACCCCGGCCCGTCCGGCCCGGCGCGCCGGGCGCAGCAGGAGCGTGCCCTCGCGGGCGTGCTTGACCAGGTTGCTGGTGATCTCGGCGGTGACGATGGCCAGGTCCGCGACACGATCGGTGCTCAGTTCGAGCTGCCGGCCGAGACGCTCGGCGGCCCGGCGTACGCCGCCGGCGGTCGCGCCGTTGTCGACCCGGAACCACACCCCGTGGTCGGGGACCACGTCGGCGGTCATCGCGACCACTTGGTGACGGTGATCCTCGTCCCCTCGCCGACAGCCGTCTGGATGTCGAAGTCGTCCACCAGCCGGCGGGCCCCGCTGAGCCCGAGGCCCAGCCCGCCCCCCGTGGTGTAGCCGTCGGTCAGCGCCAGGTCGAGGTCGGGGATGCCCGGCCCTTCGTCGGCGAAGAGGATCCGTACGCCACGCCGGCGGCCGTCCTCCACTGTGCTCACCTCGGCGCTGCCCCCGCCGCCGTAGATCAGCGTGTTGCGGGCCAGCTCGCTGGCGGCGGTCACCAGCTTCGTCTGGTCGACCAGGGAGAGCCGGACCGCGACGGCCGTGGTACGCACCAACTGCCGGACCCGCACCACGTCCTCGTCGCTGCGGATCGCCTGCGTCGCCGGCACGCCGAGGTCGACGCCCGTGGTCATGCCGTCGCCGTCGTCTCGGTGTCCTCGTCGTCGGCGCCCTCGTCCCACTCGTCGGCCCGGCTGGCCGCGATCAGCTCCATGCCGCGCTCGACGTTCAGCGCGGTACGGATGCCGTTGAGCGACAGCCCCAGCTCGACGAGCGTGATGGCGACGGCCGGGCGCATGCCGACCACCACCGTCTCGGCGTCCAGCACCTTCGAGATGGACGCGATGGTGGAGAGCATCCGGCCGACGAAGGAGTCGACGATGTCCAGCGCCGTGATGTCGATGATCACGCCGTGGCAGCCGGTGGCGACGATCCGCTCGGCCAGGTCCTCCTGCAACTGGATCGCCGTCTGGTCGGACATGTCGACCTGGATGGAGACCAGCAGGATGTCGCCGATCTTGAGGATCGGCACCCGTTCCATCAGGACTCCCGCCGCGGGCGGCGAGCGGTGGTCTCGACCCCGGTCAGGCGCAGCACGTGGCGCAGCGCGTCGGCGAGGCTCGCCTTGGTGGCGATGTCGCCGAACTCGATGCCGAGGGCGACGATCGTCTGGGCGATCTGCGGGCGGATGCCGGAGATGATGCAGTCGGCGCCCATCAGCCGGGCGGCCACCACGGTCTTGAGGATGTGCTGCGCGACCTGGGTGTCCACCGCCGGCACGCCGGTGATGTCGATGATCGCGTACGGCGAGCCGGTGTCGACCAGGGTCTGGAGCAGCCGCTCCATCACCACCTGGGCGCGGGCCGAGTCCAGCGTCCCGACCAGCGGGACGGCGACCACGCCCTCCCAGAGCTTGACCACCGGGGTGGACAGCTCCAGCAGCTGCTCCGCCTGGTCGGCGATCAGGCTCTCCCGGGCCCGGACGAACGTCTCGAACGTGAACAGGCCCATCTGGTCGACGAGCGCGGAGAAGGCGACGAAGTCGCGCAGGGTGTCGTCACCCTTCTCCTCTTCCATCAGCTCCAGCAGGGCGTCCTTGCACGCGAACACGCTGATCGCGGTCTCGGTGGCGGAGAACCCCTGCCGGGCCCGGTTGGTGGACAGCTCGGACAGCACCGCCCGCAGCTCACCGCCGTGCTCGTCGGCCAGGTCGGAGACGCCCTGGCGACCGGCGTCGACCAGCGCGCGGTGCAGTTCCTGGACCTGCCGGGCCAGCTCGGCCCGGCTCAGGCGACCGCGCAGCGAACTGGCGACGATCTCCGTCCAGCGGTTGGTCAGCCGGTCCGCGTGCTGACTGAGCAGGTGGGCGAGCCGACCACCCTGTTCGGCGCTCAACGCCATCCTGACCTCCCTGATTTGGACGGGCGGACTCTATCACCGGGGGCTGACGCGGTACTTGTCGCGGAGCAAAGAATGATCGACCGCACCCGTGACCGCTCCCGTTCTGCGCGGCGCGCCCGTCGTGGGATACCGTTTCCCCCGAACACAGGAGGTCGACGAATGTCCTTGACGGTGCACACGGAACAGCGCGGCGACGTGGTCGTCGTGTCGGTCGCGGGCGAGCTGGACATGGCCACGGCACCGCAGCTGCAGGACCAGATCACGGATCTGCTGGACAAGGGGCGCAACCGCCTGGTCTTCGACCTGGCCGAGGTGTCGTTCTGCGACTCCACGGGCCTGTCCGTGTTCGTCCGGGCGAAGAACAACTGTGACGAGGCCGGCGGCGTCGTCCGGCTGGCCGCTCCGCAGCGCGGCGTGCTGCGCATCCTCGAGGTCAGCGGGCTGGTCGAGGTGCTGCACACGTACCCGACCGTTGAGCAGGCCGTCGCGGGCGATCCCACCCCGCCCTCCTCCTGACCGGTTCCGCTCAGCGCTCGTCCTCGATGTAGCGGGGACGGGCGATCACCATGCCCGCAGCCGTCTGCACGGCCAGCGCCACCAGCAGGAAGCCGATCGGGGCGGTCCAGCCGCCGGTCGCCTCGTAGAGGATGCCCACCAGCAGCGGTCCGAGCGCCGCGATGACGTACCCGGTGCTCTGCGCGAACGCGGACAGCGCCACGGTGCCCTCGGCGGTCCGGGCGCGCAGCCCGATCGTGGTCAGGATGAGCGGGAACGCGCCCTGGCCGAGTGCCAGCAGCAGCACCCACAGCGGCGCCAGGCCGCGCGGGGCCAGCGCCAGGCCGGTGTACGCGGCAGCGGAGAACACGGTGAGTGACAACACGAGTGGCCGGAGCGTGGCCAGCCGGCCGGCCAGCGTCGGCATCATCAGTGCCACCGGCACGCCCAGCGCGGTCACGCCGGCGAGCAGCAGCCCGGCCGCCTCCGGGCGGTACCCGGCGTCCCGGAAGAGCTGGGCCAGCCAGCCCATGATCGCGTACCCGCTGAGCGACTGCGCCCCGAAGTAGACCGCCATGGCCCAGCCGAGCCGGGTCCGGGCGGGTTGCACCCGCGCCCGGGCGGCGACGGCCACCGCCGGGGGCGCGGCCCGTCGCGCGGCGCGGGCCCGCAGCGCCAGCGGCACCCACGGGAGTACGGCCAGCGCGGCCAGCCCGGCCCAGACGCCGAGTCCGGCCCGCCAGGAGCCGAAGGCGTGCGCCACCGGCACCGCCGCGGCGGCGGCCACCGTCGTGCCCACCGTCAGGGCCATCGTGTACGCCCCGGTGACGAGTCCGGTGCGGTGCGAGAAGTGCTGCTTGACGAGCATCGGCAGCAGGATGTTCGCCACCGCGATGCCGGCGAGCGCGAGCGCGCTGGTGAGCACGAAGACCGCCGCCGAGCCGGTGAGCGCGCGCAGCACCTGCCCGACGGTGAGCGCCAGCATGGCGAGCACCAGCACTCGGGGCGCGGCCCAGCGGCGCACCAGCCACGGGGTGAGCGCGCCCAGGCCGGCGAACGCGATGGTGGGCAGCGTGGTGACCAGGCCGGCCATCGCCCCGGAGAGGCCGAGACCGACCCGGACCTCGTCGAGCAGCGCGCCGAGGCTGGTCACCGCCGCGCGCAGGTTCAGCGCGACGAGCAGCATCCCGGTCAGTACGAGCAGGCCGCCTCGGACCGCACGGGGCGCCGGGGTGGGGACGGCCGCGGATCCGGCGCCCGGGGCGGGCACTGTCGCGGCGGGCGCGGGTGGCGGAGTCATGACCTCGAACCTACAATCATGGGATGAATTTCGGCACGAGGTGTAACCGGTGACACCCGCCGTGGATTCCGTCGTCGTGCCGCCGCGCGGTCACCGGGTCCGCCAGACCATCGAGCAGCTCCGGGAGCGGATCCTCGGCGGAGAGTGGCCGGTGGGCGGGCGCATCCCGACCGAGCCGCAACTCGTCGCCGAGCTCGGTGTGGGCCGGAACACGGTCCGCGAGGCGGTCCGGGCGCTCGTGCACGCCGGGGTGCTCGTGTGCCGGCAGGGCTCCGGCACGTACGTGGTGTCGACCGACGAGCTGGCCCCGGTGGTGGCCCGCCGGCTCACCGACGACCGGATGACCGAGGTGATCGAGGTCCGGCGCGCGTTCGAGGTGGAGGCCGCCCGGCTCGCCGCGTTGAGGCGTACCCCTGAGGACCTGGTGGCGCTCGACGGCGCGCACGCGGCCCGGGAGGCCGCGTGGCGCGGCGGCCGGGTGGACGAGTTCGTCGAGGCGGACGCCGCGCTGCACACCGCCGTGGTGGCGGCCGCGCACAACGCCATGCTGGCCGAGCTGTACGCCTCGGTCGGCGCCGCGCTGCGCAGCACCGTGGCCCAGGCGATGGGCGAGGCGCTGACCCCGGAGCGGTACGTGGATCACGGCCGGCTGGTGGAGGCGATCCGGGCCGGCGACCCGCAGCGGGCGGCGATCGAGGCCGGTGCTTTTCTCGAAGGGCCCGCCGGGGCATAGGTTGTCCCCGACGCAGACTCATCAGGGCACGGGAGTACGGATGCTCAAGGGCTTCAAAGACTTCATCATGCGCGGCAACGTCGTCGACCTGGCGGTCGGTGTCGTCATCGGCGCGGCTTTCACCGGCGTGGTGACCCAGCTCACCAAGTCGTTCCTGGAACCGCTGGTACGCGTGTTCATTGCGCTGATCACCGGCAGCAAGAACGGGCTCACCGGCTCGACCCCCGAGTTCCGGGGCATCCCGTTCGACTGGGTGGCGTTCGTCAACGCGGTGATCACGTTCGCGCTCACCGCGGCGGCGCTGTACTTCCTGGTCGTCTACCCGATGAACAAGCTCGCCGAGCGCCGCAAGCGCGGCGAGGAGCCGCCGCCGTCGGCCCCGAGCGAGGAGGTCAAGCTGCTCACCGAGATCCGTGACGCGCTGCTCGCCGGCAACCACGGCACGCCGGGGCAGCGCAGCGCCCTGGACGACGTGCTCGGCCGCCGGCAGGAGCCGCCCGCGCCGCGCTGACGCCATAGCCGATCGGCCCCCGCGACAATCTCGCGGGGGCCGACGTGTATCGAACACATGTTCGATAGAGTCCGGGCATGGAGCAGCGCAGGCACTGGTGGAACGGGAAATGGGGACGCCTCGCCCGGCGTGACGTCTTCCTCCGGGTGGACGGCGACCGCTGGCACGTCGAGCAGCGGGCCGGCGGCGCCGAGGGGGTTTCCCGGTTCTACGAGCACGCCAGCGTCGAGGAGGCGGAGGAGACGGTCCGGGCGCTGCTGGACGGCACCGACACGTGGCGCGAACTGTCCCCCCGCCCGCCGGGCGGCTGGGCCCCGTCCGTTTAGCGCCCGCGCGACCCGGGAACCGCTGCCGTATGAGCCAGCAGCAGGACACTGTCTCCCGGGTCACCACCGGCATGCGGGTGGTCGACTCCGCAGGCGTCGAGGTGGGCACAGTCGATCTCGTCCAGCGCGGCGACCCGGCCGCGGTGACCGTGCAGGCGCCCGCGCCGGTCGACCCGGGCAGCAGCCTGGACGAGCTGATCGAGTCGGCTGCGGTCGAGGAGCCGGACGTACCGGCCGACCTGGCCGCGCGACTGCTGCGCGACGGCTACCTCAAGGTCTCCACCGAGCTGGTCCGCACCGGCGCGGTCTACGTGCTGGCCGACCGGATCGCCGCGGTGCACGACGGCGCGGTACGCCTGACCGTCCCGGCCACGGAGCTGCCCGCCGAGGAGTGACGCCCGCCGAGGTGATGGATTTGTCACCCGCAGTAATAGGTGATCAATGCAAGTTGCCCGGAAAAGCCGCCCGTCAATCCCCTTGCGCAGAGTCTCAATGCCATGACTTTGCGCTTTAATCGCTGATGAACGACTTGATCGTTGATCTTCAAAAACATTGCGCGCGCTCTGGTATCTACATCGGCCTCTCGCCACGGATAGTAATTGGCGAACCAAGGGGGCCGAGGGGGAACAATGAACGAAGCGCTGGCGGAACCGCTCACCGGATATCAGGTGGTGGCCGTGGCCACTGCCGTCGCCGCAGTGGTGGCGGGCCTGGTGCGGGCCTACGTGGCATACCGCGCCCGGATGAACGAGGAACGCGAGGCGACAACACGCACCACAGCGCGGGTCACGTGGCTGATCCGGCTGGCCGAGGCGGACCATGACGTCGTACGGATCGTGGAGCGCGATCGCGACGGGCATCGGGAGGTCGAACTGGGCGGGCGCGGCGCGTCGAAGCCCGGCCCCGTCGAGGAGGCGGCGTGACAGACATCAAGGGCACCGCCGCTCTCACACCGGATCCCGACGACAACGACGCTCTGCGCGAGGCGGAGGCGGCCCGCCTGAAGGCCGTTCACGACCGGGAGTTCGCCGAATTCACCGAAGGCTCGTACCACACCGTGGAACGGATTCTCCGGGCGAGATGCCGGGACCGTCAGGCGGTGGAGGACGCGCTTCACGAAGCCTTTCTGCACGGTCGGGTCGAGTGGTCCAAGCTCCGCGACCACGTCCGGCCGATCGGGTGGATCGTCCGTACGGCGCGGTTCAAGATGCTGAAGGATCACGACCGACGACTGCGGGAGGCCGCGGTGGCGCCGGAGGACCTGCCGCCGTCGTCCCACTCGGACATCGCTGACGCGTGGGAGGCGCAGGAGACGCTGCGCGGCTGGTTGCACCAGTTGCCGGTACGGCACGCCGAGGTGTTCCAGATGTCGAAGGAGGGCTTCTCCAACCAGGAGATCGCCCGCGTCCTCGGCCTGACCGAGAACAGCGTCCGCTCCTACAAGGCCGCCGCCAAGAAGGAGCTGTGCGAACTGGCCGAGAAGGCCGGCTTCACCCGCTCGGAGAGCGAGCGGCGGCAGGGGGCCGGCCGTGGATCTCGATGACATCCTGGCGCTCGCCGAGACCACACCCAGCCCGTTGGAGCTCGCGCGCGCCCGCCGGGTGGCGCGGACCGTGCAGAGCCAGCACGACCTGTCCCTCGCCGAGGGCTACAAGATCATCGTCGACACCGACCTCACCGATCCCCTGACCTGGGACGCCGACGAGGCCGTCCGGGTCACCCGCGCCGCCCAGTTGGCGAAGCAGGGCACCGTCACCTGGCTGCCCGGTGACCGCGACGCGGAGCGCTTCGAGCGGCTCTCCTGGTCCGACGAGATGGCGATGATCGTCGGGCACGCGCCGGGAACGCTCCGCCTCACCCCGCGGACGCTCGCCGACCTCGTTCATCCCGCCGATGTCGAGCGCGTCCTCGCCGCGGTGCGGACGGCGTGGGAACAGAGCCGCCCCGACGAGATCGGCTTCCGGGTGGTCCAGCCCGGAGGCAGCGTCCGCCACGTGTACTGCCACCTCGAGATCCTCACCGACGCGGGCCGGCCGGTCGGCGTCATCGCCACCGGCGAGGACATCACCGCGCTCGAACTCGCCCGCCAGGAGCAGCGCCGGCTCGCCGTACGCAGCCGGATGCTCGGCCCCGACCCGGCCGTCCGGGACGTGCTCACCGGGCTCCAGACCCGCGGGTACGTGATCGACGAGGTCGACCGGGCGCGGCGCACCACCGGCGGCGCCCTGATCGTCGTGGCGACCGAACCGGCCACCCGGCTGCCCGACGCGCTGACCGACGAGGACCGCGACCAGGTGACGGCGGAGATCGCCCGGACCCTGCGCGCAGTCGCCGGGGACGGCGTCACCAGCGGGCTGGTGGGTTCCGGCTCGTGGGGCCTACTGCTCGCCCCCCGGGACGACGCGGGGAAGGCCGAGGCCCTGGCCGCCCGGATCGTGGACAAGTTCCGGAACCATCTGTTCAGCGTCCGGCAGAAGCCCCTGCGGCTCAACACCTCGGCCGGCGTGGTCCATTTCGACAACGACATCCCGGACACCGGCTTCGACCTTCTCGTGGACGGCGAGCACGCGGCCCGCGACGCGCACCGCAACGCCACCGCCGTCAAGGTCCTGGAGCGGCCGGTCGCCGAGCGGGAACGGACGGACCGGTGCCGCCGCCGGATTCACCGCGCCGTCTCGGCCAACCGGTTCGCCCTGTACGCCCAGCCCATCATCGATCTCGGGCTCAATCAGGTGGCCCGTCACGAGATTCTGCTGCGCGTTCGCAGCGACACCGGTGAACCGGTCGCGCCGTGGGCCTTTCTCGACATGGCCGAGCGGGTCGGCGAAATCCTGGCGGTGGACAAGTGGGTCATCGACCACGCTCTGGAACTGATCGGCCGCGGGGCACAGACCTCCCATTACCAGGTGAACATTTCCGGGAAGTCGCTCGCCGACCCGGGACTGCTCGCTTTCGTGACCGGGGCGATCCACCGGCACCACGTCAAGCCGGAATGCCTGACGTTCGAAATCACCGAGACCGCGCTCATCGAGAACCGCAACGAGGCGCTGGCCTTCGCCACCGGAATCAGAGAGGTCGGCTGCCACCTGGCGCTGGACGACTTCGGCACCGGATACGGCGCCCTCGCCCAGCTCAAATACCTGCCGGTGGACCTGGTGAAGATCGACGGCGCGTTCATCGTCGACCTGTGCCGGTCGCCGGCCGACCAGGCTGTGGTGTCGGCGCTCGTCGAACTGTGCCACACGCTCGGCATCCGGGTCGCCGCCGAGTACGTCCAGGACCAGGAGACCCTCGATCTCCTGCGCGCCGCGGAGGTCGACTTCGCGCAGGGCTACCAGATCGGGCGGCCGGAACCGATAACTGTGAGCCAGGAGGAGGTGCAGAGCATCGAACTCGAACTGCGGCTCCCGCCTCAGCAGACCGCCATGGGATGACCGGTCGTCACCCGGCCCGGCTGGGAACCGGCGGGGCGGGTTCCGCCTCGGGCGACCCGGCCGGCGGGGACGCGGCCGCGCGGCGGCGGAACAGCAGCAGCATCAGCCAGCCCGCGACCAGCCCCCAGAACGCGCCGCCCACCCCGAACAGGCTCACCCCGGAGGCGGTGACCACGAACGTCACCACCGCCGCCTCCCGCGCGTCCGGCTGGGCCACAGCCGCCGCGACCGCTCCGGCGAGCGCGCCGAGCAGGGCGAGCCCGGCGACGGCCTCGACCAGCACCGGCGGGGAGAGCAGCACCAGTGTGGTGGCCACGCCCGCGCCGAGCCCGAGCAGCGCCAGCCCGATCCCGGCGGTGACCGACGCGATCCAGCGCCGTTCCGGGTCCGGGTGGGCGTCCGGCCCGGCCGCCAGCGCGGCGGTGATCGCGGCCAGGTTCACCGCGTGCCCGCCGGCCGGAGCGCCGAGGGCGGTGGCGAGCCCGGTCACCCGCAGCGCCGAGCCCAGCGGGGCCCGATAGCCGTAGCCGGCGAGCACGGCGGTGCCGGGCACGTTCTGGGCGGCCATGGTGACCAGGAACAGCGGCAGGGCGAGCCCGACGACGGCGGGCAGCGTCCAGGCCGGCGCGGTGAGCGCGACGACCGGCGCGGCGTCCATCCGGGCCGGGCCGGAGGTGGTGAGCGCGATCGCGACCACTGCCACGGCGAGCGCGCCGGGTACCGCCCAGCGGCGGGCGAACCGGTGCAGCAGCAGCCAGACCAGTACCACCGGTCCGGCCAGCCGGGGCACCTCCACGAGGGCGCGTACGGGCGCCGTACACAGCGGCAGCAGCACCCCGGCGAGCATGGCGGAGGCGATCGGGCCGGGGATCGCGGCGACCGCGCGGCCGAGCGCGGGGATCAGCCCGGCGGCGACGATCAGCAGGCCGGCGAGCAGGAAGGCGCCGACCGCGGCGGGCCAGCCGCCGGTGACCGGTCCGGTGGCGACGAGCAGCGCCGCGCCCGGCGTGGACCAGGCGATCGACAGTGGCAGCCGGTGCCGCAGGCCGAGCCAGACCGCGCAGGCGCCACTGGCGACGCAGAGCGCGAGCAGGCCGGAGGCGGCCTGGTCCCGGTCGGCGCCGACGGCGCGCAGCCCGGCCAGGACGACTGTGAACGAGCTGGCGAAGCCGACCAGGGCGGTCACCACGCCGGCCAGGACGGGTTGGAGCCGACCCCCCATGCTCTCCTCCTCCGCCGTTCCGTTTACGGAACGGCACGGTGTAGCACGATAGCCCTCATGACAGCCGCCGCACCACCCGATGACCGGGGCGCCCGGGAGGTCGGCCGGCGCATCCGCTCGCTCCGCACCGAACGGGGCATCTCCCTGTCCGAGCTGGCCCGCCTCGCGGGCGTCGGCAAGGCCACGCTGTCCGGCCTGGAGAACGGCGTACGCAACCCCCGGCTGGAGACCCTGTACGCGATCACCGCGCAGCTCGGCGTGCCGCTGACCGCCGTACTCTCCGCGCCCGAGCAGGCACCGACGGTACGCGGGGCCGCTGTCGGCGCCACGCTGCTGGAGGTCTTCAGTGACCGGGAGGCGACCTTCGAGCTGTACCGGATGTGCGTCACCCCGGGTCCGGCTCAGCTCTCCCCCGCCCACTCCAGCGGCGTGACCGAGCACGTCACAGTCTTCTCCGGCGTACTGCGCGCCGGCCCGGTCGACGCCCCGCTCACCGCCGGTCCGGGCGGCTACCTGCGGTGGGTCTCCGACGTGCCGCACACATACGCGGCGGTGGGTGAGGAGGAGGTCCACGCGAGCCTGCTGCTGCGTTATCCTCGACCGTCCACACCGGACAGTTGACGCATACCCAGGATGCAAGCGGATGACATTTCTTTCAGCAGACCCGCCACCGCGTAGAGACGCGGAGCCGTTCTTCTTGGCAAGCTTGTCCTCATGACGCTCATCCTCCGCTCGGCCATCCTCAACGACGTCGGCCTCGTCCGGACCAACAACGAGGACTCCGCCCTCGCCGGTGACCGCCTCGTGGCGGTGGCCGACGGCATGGGCGGGCTCCCCGCCGGCGAGGTGGCCAGCGAGATCGTCATCCGGATCCTGGACGAGCTGACCCCGCCCACCGGCGCCGACGAGGCGGCCGACGCGCTGCGCGCCGTGGTCAGCACCGCCAACCAGCGCATCCGCGCGGCCATCACCGTCGACCCGGCCCGCGACGGCATGGGTACGACGCTGACCGCCGCCCTGCTCGCCGGGGACACCCTGGTGCTCGCCCAGGTCGGCGACTCCCGCTGCTACCTGCTGCGCGACCACGAGCTGACCCAGCTCACCCGCGACGACACGTTCGTGCAGGCGCTCGTCGACCAGGGCGCGCTCTCCCGCGACCAGGCCCGCCACCACCCGCAGCGTTCGCTGGTCACCCGCGCGGTGCAGGGCTCCGACGCGCCACCCGCCGTCGGGGCGCTCACCGTGTTCCCCGGCGACCGGCTGCTGCTGTGCAGCGACGGCCTCTCCGACTACGTGGAGGACGCCGCCATCGCGGCGGCGCTCGCCACCTACGGCGACCGCCAGCAGTGCGGCGAGCAACTGGTGAAGCTGGCCCACCAGGCCGGCGCGCCGGACAACGTGACAGTGGTCATCTCGGACGTCACCGAGGCGTGAGTCGGCGTCCTTTCCGGTTGCGGAGCGCGCCCGCTGCGGTTGGGATGAACGGATGCACATCCGCCGGCTGGCCGCCGATGAACGACTGACCACCAGCTTCCCGCTCCAGGCGTACGCGTTCGAGGCCTCGCCGATGGGCGCCTCCCGGACCGACCAGTTCCGCGCCTACCTGCCGTACAACGCCGGGAACACGACACTGGTGGCCGAGGAGGACGGCGTCACCGCGGCGGCGGTCTCGGCGATCCCGATGCGGCAGAACCTGCGCGGCGCGGTGCTGCCGATGGCCGGTGTCGCGGGCGTGGCCACCCATCCGCTGGCCCGCCGGCGCGGACACGTCCGCACGCTCATGCACCAGCTCCTCGACGGCATGCGGGACGAGGGGCAGCAGCTCAGCGCGCTGCACCCGTTCCGCGCCTCGTTCTACGAGCGCTTCGGCTACATCGGGCTGCCCCGGCGGCGTACCGCTGTCTTCTCCCCCGCGGACCTGGCGCCGCTGCTGCGCGCCGAACTGCCCGACGAGCTGGTCTGGGAGCGGATCGGCACCGGCTATGCGCGGTGGCGCGCGTACACCGAACGGTGCCTGCGGGAACGGCACGGCTTCGCGGTCTTCCCGGACTTCCGGGCGGTCGGGCTGCGCGACCGCGACGACCGCTGGCTGGTCAGCGTGGTGCGCGGCGGCGAGACGGTCGGCGCTGTCACCTACCGGATCGACGACCACGCCGGCACGCTGCACGCCGACGACCTGCTCGTCGACGACCCGTACGCGCGGGCGTCGGTGCTCCAGTTCTTCGCCCGGCACGTCGACCAGGTGGCCCGGATCAGCGTCCAGATTCCCCCGGACGAACTGCCGGAGCTGTGGCTCACCGACCTCGACGTGCAGGTGGAGGCGAGGGTGGCCCGGCCCGACCCGACCGCGCCGATGGCCCGGCTGCTCAGCCTGGACGCGCTCGCCGACCAGCCGGTCGGGGTGGGCCGGGTGCTGATCGAGCTGGTCGGCGACCGCTGGCTCGCCGGCCGGCACCTGCTCGACGGCACCACCGGCAAGCTGGCGGTGCTGCCCGCGCAGACCACCGCCGAGGGCGGCGTGCCGGCCGCGCGGCTCACCGCCGCCGGGCTGTCCGCCCTGGCGTACGGGGTGCTCGACCCGGCCGAGGTGGTCGTACGCGGCCTGGGCGACGTGCCGGTGGACGCGGCCGGTGAGCTACGCCGCCTCTTCCCCCGCGAACTGCCGCACCTGTTCGCCGACTTCTGACCCGGTTGGCGGCACGCGCCCGGGGGTAGGGTCCAGCGCGTGCCGGAATGGCTGGAAGCGGGATTCTGGGGCCTGCTCGCCGGGTCGGCCCTGCTGATCGGGGCGGCCGTCGGGTTCTTCGCGCGCGTACCGCGCCGGACGACCGCCTCGGTGATGGCGTTCGGGGCGGGCGTGCTGCTGTCCGCCGTCTCGTTCGAGCTGATCGACGAGGCGCACGAGCAGGGTGGCCTGCGGCCGGTGGTGATCGGTGCGGCGATCGGCGCGCTCGCGTACACCGGGGCGAACGTCCTGCTGGCCCGGCACGGCGCGCGGCACCGCAAGCGCTCCGGCGACGAGCAGCCCTCCGAGCGGGAACAGCCCGGCTCGGGTACGGCCATCGCTGTCGGCGCGCTGCTCGACGGCGTACCCGAATCGGTGGTGATCGGCGCGAGCCTGCTGGCCGGCGGCCCGGTCAGCCTGGTCACCGTCATCGCGGTCTTCCTCAGCAACGTGCCGGAAGGGCTGTCCAGCGCGGCCGGGATGCGGCAGGCCGGGCGCACCCGGCGCTACGTGTTCGGGCTGTGGACGGCCATCGCGTTGATCTCCGGCGCGGCGGCGCTGGCCGGGTACACGCTGCTCGGCGGCGCGCCGCCCGAGGTGCTGGCGACGATCACCGCGCTCGCGGCGGGCGCGATCCTCGCGATGATCACCGACACGATGGTGCCGGAGGCGTTCGCGGACGCGCACCTGCTGGTCGGGCTGATCACCGTGCTCGGCTTCCTGGTCGCGTTCGCGCTGTCCCACGCCTGACCGTCGCGCGCTTTGCCGGGGCCGCTGCCTGCGCTGCGGTTGCGGCTTAGTGGCGGGTTAAGGATCGGCTGTGGAGTCGTGCCGGGGCGGCCGGGCCTCCTAGCATCGGGCGGTGCGCGTGAAGTCGGCTGTCCCTCTCCTCGTCCTCGCCCTGGCGACGGCGACGCTGCCCGCCTGCGGCGACGATCCGGCCCCCGCACCCGCCGCCGACCCCGGTTCGCCGGCCGGTCCGGCAGCCGCCCCGTCGCCCTCGCTCTCCCTGAGCGGGCGTTCCGGACTCGGCAGCGCCCGGCCGAGCCCCACCCCCGCCACAGTGGCGTTCCGCGCCGGCAACCCGGCGGGCCGGGCGAGCGTGCCGGCCGAGGCGCGTCCGGTGGACACCTCGCGCCCGACCCGTACCGTCGGCAGCGGCACCCCGGCGAGCTGCACCTCCGAGGCGGTGGTGAAGGCCGTCGCGGCCGGCGGCGTCATCACCTTCGACTGCGGGCCCGCGCCGGTCACCATCACCATGAAGGCCACCGCCAAGGTGGTGAACTCGCACGGCCCGCGCATCGTGCTGGACGGCGGCGGCACTGTCACGCTCAGCGGCGGCGGCAAGCGCCGCATCCTCTACATGAACACCTGCGACCAGGCGCAGGGCTTCACCACCTCGCACTGCCAGAACCAGGACCACCCGCAGCTCACCGTGCAGAACCTGACGTTCGCCGACGGCGACTCCACCGGCGAGCGGACCGAGGGCGGCGGGGGCGGCGCGATCTTCGTCCGGGGCGGGCGGTTCAAGGTGGTCAACTCGCGGTTCGTCGGCAACCGCTGCGACCGTACCGGCCCCGACCTGGGCGGCGCGGCGCTGCGCGTGCTCAGCCAGTTCGAGAACAAACCGGTGTACGTGGTGAGCAGCACCTTCACCGGCGGAGTGTGCGCCAACGGCGGGGCGCTGAGCAGCATCGGCGTCTCCTGGACGGTGCTGAACAGCGTCTTCCGCGACAACCGGGCGGTCGGCACCGGCGCGAACCCGGCCCGGGGCGGCACGCCGGGTGGCGGTAGTGGCGGCGCGATCTACTGCGACGGCAACGAGTTCGCGGTACGGATCGCCGGCACGGTGATCGAGGACAACAGCGCGAACGAGGGCGGCGGCGCGATCTTCTTCGTCAGCAACAACCGCACCGGCTCGCTGCAGATCGACAGTTCAACGCTGCGCCGCAACCCGAGCAGAGGCTTCGAGACAAAGGGCCACCCCGGCATCTTCTTCCTGGGTGCCCAAATCTCCTGACCCCCTCCCCGCCCTGCCCTGCCCTGCCTCGCCCCGCCTCGCCTCGCCTCGCCTCGCCGATCATGAAGTTGGCGGCCTCGCCATCGGCGTGTCGCGCCGCCAACCTCATGATCGCCGCCTGACCAGCCAGCTCGCGCACGCCCCGCTCCGCTCCGCCACGCCACGCCCGTCGATCATGAAGTTGACGGTCCCGCCATCGGCGTGTCGCCCCGTTAACTCCATGATCACCGACCAGCCCTCGGCCCTACGCCGCCCGCCCCACCCTCCCAACCCTCGCACCCGCCCTTCTGACGGTGATCAAGGAGTTTGTGTCCCAGTTGATCTCTGCGCGTGACACAAACTCCTTGATCAACAGGGCAGGGCGGGGCGGAGTGAAGTGGTGGCGAGAGGCGCGGGCGCGCCGGAGCGGGGCCGCGGACGGAGCGGATGGAGACAGCGGCGGGCAGCGGGCGGCGGGCAGCGGCGATGGGTGGGATCAGTAGGGGTTGGGGTGGCCGGGGAGGTGGCCTCGGGTCAGGGCTGCGGGGCGGCCGGGGAGGGTCGGGTCCGGGGACAGCGGCGGGGAATCCGTGCCGGCTCTCGTGGCCATGCCGGTGAACAGGTCCTTCAGGGCGGTCACCGTATCGACCGCCGGGGCCCAGCCGAGTTCGGTCTCGGCACGGTGGCTGGACATCAGCGGCACGTTCAGCGCCAGGTCGACCCAGCCGGTGTCGACCGGTTGCAGCCGCGCCCGCCAGGTCAGCGCCGCCGCCGCGCGCAGCACCGGCGTCGCCACCGGCACCGTCCAGCCGTGGAAGTGCCGGGCCACCAGCTCCGGCGTCAGCACCGGGTCGGCCGCCACGTTGAAGGCGCCGCTCGCATCCCCCAGAACCGCCCGGGCGTACGCGTCGGCCACGTCGTCGGCGTGCACCGCCTGCATCCGCAGTCGCTTGTTCGACGGCACCAGCGGAATGCGGCCGTACCGGAGAAGGCGCACCGGCGCCAGCGGGCCGAGGAAGTAGCGGCTGATCTCCGTACCAGCCTCCCGCTGGAAGATCAGCCCTGGCCGCAGCCGTACCACCCGGAGCTTCGGGTGCTCCCGCTGCACACCGTCGAGCAGCGCCTCCACCGCCGCCTTGTCCCGGCTGTACGACGACGTCTCCACCCCGGTCGCCGGCCAGTTCTCGCTGACCGGATGGTTCTTCGGGCCGGGCGCGTAGGTGCCGACCGATGAGGCGTACACCAGGGCCGGAACGCCGACCCGGACGGCGGCCTCGATCACCGCGCGGCTGCCGCCGACGTTGGTCCGGTAGAGCGTGCGGCGGTCGTGGCTGGGCTGGATCTGCCAGGCCAGATGCACCACCGCCCGCGCCCCGGCGAAGATCCGCACGAGCTGGTCGGCCGCGCCGGGCGCGCCGATGTCGCAGGAGTGCCACTCCACGTCGGCGTACGGCTCACCGGCGTCCGGCCCGGGCAGCCGGCGCGCGACGCCCACCAGTTCCGCTTCTGCCTCCCGCCGCAGCCGGCGCAGCACGGCCGTCCCCACGTTGCCGGTCGCTCCCACGATCACGATGCGCATGTCCGGTGCGGTACCCGCTGAACCGGGCAGCAACCGCTCACGGACGGGGGTTCGTGCGCACCCAGCCCTTCTCCCGATCGCGGCGACCCGACGTGGCGGCCAGGCAGCGCGGACAGACCCAGCCCTCCGGATCGGCCTCGGTGAGCACGTCGATGCCGGAGTAGTCGAACGGCACGTGCGGGAAGCGGCGCAGGCGGGTACGGCTCAGCGGCAGCCCGCACAGCGTCTGGTTCTGGCCCGGCAGCCAGGCGTGCACCTCACCGCCGGGCCGGCGTACGCCGTCGGCGCCTGGGACCTCGCGGGAGGCCGCGACGGCGGCGGTGCTGGTCACTCGCATGGTTGCCTCGGTTCCCCGGGCGGGGAGGTTCACGCCTCGCGTCTGACAGGTCGCCTGGTTCGGGTCTGAAGATCGACAAGCGGTGGAAGCCGCGAGCTTAGGGCGGGTGGGTTCCGGTAACCTGAGCGGGCGGGCCGCTAGCT
Source organism: Micromonospora sp. NBRC 110037 (assembly GCF_001652995.1). NCBI lineage: Bacteria > Bacillati > Actinomycetota > Actinomycetes > Micromonosporales > Micromonosporaceae > Micromonospora > Micromonospora sp. NBRC 110037. The sequence goes on along the minus strand of NZ_BBVA01000010.1, from coordinate 93,383 downwards.
CAATGGCAGAGCTGTGGACTTTTAATCCATAGGTTCAGGGTTCGAGTCCCTGGCGGCCCACTCTCTTGCAGCTCAGCGGCCCCATTGCGTGGGCGCGATCTTGGCTCAGCGGTTCGACCAGGGCGAGACGCGGACCACTTACTTTGGAGGTGGTCATGCGGACCGTCAACTTCACCCAGCTAAAGCTGAACCTGGCCGCTGAACTCGACAGCGTTATCAACGACGCCGAGGAAGTGGTGGTGACCCGCTCGGGCCACGAACCGGTGGTCATCGTCCCGCTTGCCGAGTACGAAGCGATGAAGGAAACCGAGTACCTCTTTCGCAGCCCGGCCAACGCCGCCGCGCTGCGCCGTTCGATGGAGGAGCTCGAGAAGCACGACGCGGCTGACTAGAACCAGTACCTCAGCCACACGGGCCAAAAGCTGGTCGAGCTCATCAACGGCCTCATCGCGGACGTGATGCAAGGTTCGAAGCCCTGCCGGCCCACCACATACCGTCTCCCGGGTCCTCCGGGGTCGAGCCGAGTCGCGGGCGCCGCGGGCCGCGGCCCGGCACCGCTGGTCGGATACTGGCCGTGTGACGGAGGAACTGGCTAGCAGGTCGACGCGCTGGACGATTCACGGTGAGCGACTTGTCGACGGCAGCCGACGCTCCCGGTTGAGCATCGCGGATGTGGAGCTTCCGGACGGGGTGCGCTTCGAGCAGTACGTGATCCGGGCGCCCAGGTCGGCCATGGTTGCCGTGCTCGACGGCCAGGAGCGCCTGTTGCTGATGCGGCGGCACCGGTTCGTGTTCGACCGGTGGGTGTGGGAGCTGCCGGGCGGCTACGTCGATGAGGGCGAGGACGCGGCGACCTGCGCGATCCGCGAGGTCGAGGAGGAAACCGGCTGGCGCCCGGGCGCCGTGGAGCCCATGGTGTCGTTTCAGCCTTGGGTAGCAACCGCAGACGCGGAGAACTTGCTGTTCCTTACCCGGACCGCGGAGTACACCGGTGCTCCGGTGGACGTCAACGAGACGGAGCGGGTGGCCTGGGTTCCGCTGGAGGAGACGCGGCAACTCATCTCCGAGGGAGAGATCGTGGGTGCCGGCACGGTGATCGCCGTGTTGGAGCTGATGGCGCGCAAGGCTCGGGGTGAGCTGTAGTCAGCGCCGCTGGCCGAGCGCCGCGTCGACCCGGGTGATGAACTGCCGTACTGCCGGCTTGCGGCGGTGGGGTGCCAGACCGGTCTGCAGATCGCGCACGTAACGGACGGCACGAGCCGACCGCAGTTGGGTGGTCAGGGTGAGCGCCTCCGCGCCGACGGTACTGGCACGTTCCGGCTCGCCGTGGCGAGCGTGGACGCTGGCCAGCAGGGCGAGGTTGAAGGCTTTGCCGCGTACGTAGCGCTCGTCCATCTTGAGTGAGCGAGCGGCGAAGCGCTCGGCTCGGCGGTGTTGACCGAGCGCGTGGAAGCAGTGGCCGAACTTGGCCGACAGGTACGCCTCGTCGAAGTAGCCGAGCCACTGAGGATCGCTGCTGCGGTCCGCTCGGTCGAGGGTTCGCTCCGCTTGGTGAAGCGCGGTCGCGCAGTCGCGTTCGTGAAGGGCGACAGCGTGGGCATGCGCTTCCATGACCAGCGCTTCGGCAGTCAGCGCGGTGAGGCCGGCGCGTTGTGCTGTCTGCCGGGCGGCGCGGGCGAGGTCGACCCCGGTGGCGGCGTGCCCGAGGTAGGTGGCTTGATGGCTCATCGCGGCGAGGATCTCGGCACCAAGGCCGGCGTCGGCGGCCGTTCGGGCGAGGTCCAGGGCATGCGTGAGGTACCGCTGGGCGAGGCCGTGTTCAGCCATGTCGTACGCCTGCCACCCGGCGAGCTGGGTCAGTTCAGCAGCAGCAGCGAGCAGTCTGCGGCCGGTCGCCGGGTCGTACCGGCCCTCGGTCACCAGGGGCGCCCCCTCGTGGTGCAGGAAGCGGGTGACGTTGTCGCGGGCATGCCCGCCGCCGTACTGGTTGTCGAGTCGCCGATAAGTGGCGGTCATCTGCCGGATCGTGTCGATGTCGGGTTGACCGACCGTTCGTCGGCCCTCCTGCTCGACGGGCTGCGCCGTGGTGGCGGTGAACCAGCGTAGGGCGGGCAAGGTGTACGCGGTGGAGCTGAACACTGTCTGGCGAAGCATGTCTCGACGGTTCACATCGCCTTCCCATAGCTGCGCGGCGGCCCGGACGTCCTCGCGCCAGGACCGGTTGGCCGGCACGGCACTGTGCCGACCGAGGGAGTGATCCGCCATGGCCGGGCGATATGACCGCAGGCAGGGCGCGAGGCCCAGCGTCATTCGAGCTTCGTCGGGCATGCCGCAGCCGTCGGCGATCCGCTCCAGCACGTCGATCGAGGTCACCCGTCGGCCGGCGATGATCCGGCTGATGTAGCCCTGCTCCAGGCCGACAGCCGCACCGATGCGAGTTTGGCTCGCGCCGGTGTGCCGAGCGAGCAGCCGGAACACGGCACCGATGTCGCGGGCCGCCAGAGCCTTGTGCATGTCCTCGCGCGACCAGAGGTCGTCGGGTATCCGGAGATTTTCCAGCAGCACAACGGCTCCCAGCGTCGTCAGACGACTACCCATGGTGGTCAGTCAGGAGCCTACGGTCGGTGTACGGGCAGGGTCGAGTCCGCTCATGTCACCGTGACATGACCGGTCGACATGGTCACCGCACCCCACTCGGCGGGACCGTCTCCGGCATGGACTTCGACGTCGACGACTCGCCGGGCGGGATGTTCGTCTACGGCTCTGAGCCGCCGGTCAGGCTCGCCTTCCCGACCCTGCACGACAGGACGGGCTCGTGACTATCCGGGGTCGCCTGTGTCCGTTGGTGCGATGGCTGTTCCGGCAACCCGATCCGGCATCACCGCACGGAACAGGGCAGCGGCACCAGGACGCCGAGCGCGCGGCAGCGCGACAGCGCTTACTCGACCTGGCAGCGCAGCTAGGGCGACCGGAAGGCAACCGTGAGCCGGCGCAGGACGCGGCAGAGCAGCGATGAGCCGAAGGGCGGGCCGGACGACTCCGAGAGAACGACACGTCTCGTACGAGGAGTACCTGGTCGCGACGGCCCTCACTCTCGCCCGGAGGCACCGCCCTGTCTGGTGCTGGCGGAAGTGGCGGCGGATCTGCCGATGCGGAGCGGATCTGCCCTGCCGCGCCCGGCACCGAATCCCTATCAATCGTGGCCACTGGCCGGGAGAGGACGCGTCGTGAAGGACGACCTGGAGCAGGCGATCCTGGCTGTGCATGTCCGAGGGTTCGACGGCATGTGCACCGGCTGCCGCGCCTGGTGGTCGCGGCTGTCGCCGTACCCCTGCTGGCAGGTGGAATGGGCGACCAGCCGACAGGCGCGGACGATCACCACCCGTTTCCTCGAGGGTGTGCGGTGACCACCCACGGCCCGGTCATGCCGGTCTGGAGCTGCGGAGGTTGCGATCTGCCCTGGCCCTGCCCGACACGGAAACGCGAGCTGCGCGCGGAGTATGACCGCGCTCCCGTGTCACTGGCCCTCTACCTCGGCGCCTACCTGGTCCAAGCCACTGAGGACATGCCGTGGACGCCAGCCGGGGTGTTGCACCGCCGCTTTCTCGGCTGGACCAGGCAGGCCGACTAGGTCCGGCCGACGGAGGGTGAGTTCTCGCCCGTGACGGACTTCGAGTTCCCCGTCGGCAACGCGCCCTATGTCGTCACCGCTCAGTATCCCGACGGCACCTGGTCGGGCGGTGCCGGTGTTCCCGGCACTACGACCGCGTACGCGCCGGCCCCTCCGGTGTCGGAGATCGGGACGCCAGAGGGGTCGGCCAGAGCCGGCACTGCCTGTCGATCGACGCCCCCACGCTAACGCTCGTTAGGTCTATGGTCAGCGACCATGATGAATACGAATCGCAATCTGGGGCTGGGGCATGGCAGCGCATTCGGCGAGCGTGGGGTGGCGAAGAGGCTCGGCACATTGGGCCGGCACACATCGCTGACCGGCCGGCGATTACTGGAGATCGGCTGCGGGGACGGCACGTACACGATGCGGCTGGTCGACGCGTTCGCGCAGATCGAAGCCGTGGACATCCAGCAGGATCGGCTGGAGCTGTTCCGGGAGCGGCTGGCCGGCGATCCGGCGGCGGCCCGGAAGATCAACGTACGGGAGTTGTCCGCCACCGAGCTGGACTACCCGGACGGCAGCTTCGACCTGGTCACCGCCATCGAGGTGGTGGAGCACATCGACGACCTGGATGCCGCCCTGCGGCAGGTCCACCGCGTGCTCGTGCCCGGCGGCCGGTTCGCGCTGACGACGCCCAACCGGTGGTTCCCGTTCGAGACGCACGGCTTCCTGATCCGGGGCCGGCGGTACCGGCCGGCGCGGGGCCCGTTCCTGCCGTGGATCGTGCCGCTGCACCGTCGGCTCGCCGACGCCCGTTCCTTCACCGCCCGTGGCTTGTCCGCGCAGCTGCGGCGGGCCGGGTTGGAGCCGGTAGCGGTGGACTACATCATGCCGCCGTTCGACAGGTCCCGCTTCGGGCGTCGCATCCGGCCGGTGACCGACGCGATCGAACGCTCGCCGTTGAAGTTCTTCGGCATGGCCCTGGCGGTTGTCGCCCGCCGCCCGACATGACGGTCCCAGCACGGGCAGCGCCCCAGGTTTAGCAGCTTGCCGGATGGCTATGAGGGGAATCGATCCGCAGACCGACGATCGAGGAGAGAGCCGATGGCCAGCGGTGCGATCCCGTCCGACGATCCGACCCGTACCCTCGTCCACACCCGGCCCGACGACCCCGGCCTGGCGCACCTCGCCATCGCGGGCGGCACCTACTCGATCCTGGTCACCGGTGAGCAGACGGCCGGCCGGTACTGCCTGATCGACATGCGGGTTCCGCCGGGTGGTGGGCCGCCTCCGCACCGGCACGACTTCGAGGAGATGTTCACGGTGCTCGACGGGGCGGTGGAGTTCACGTTCCGGGGCGAGCAGACCGTCGCGCGGGCCGGGGAGACGGTGAACATTCCGGCGAACGCGCCGCATTTCTTCCGCAACTCCTTCGACCAGCCGGCGCGGCTGCTGTGCATGTGCACGCCGGCCGGGCAGGACGAGTATTTCCTGCAGGTGGGCGACCGGGTGGACGGCCCCACTTCGCCGCCGCCGGCTCTCACCGAGGAGGAGCAGGCCGAGCGCCGGAACCGGGCCGCCGCGCTGGCCGCCGACTACCGCACGGAGTTGCTGATCGGCTGACACCGGCAGCACGCGAGCACCACGAAAGCGGCTCACCGCCGTGGCCGAGACCACGACGGTGAGCCGTTTTCCGTACGCGAAGGTCAGCTCGTCGCGACGAGCTGGAACCGCTGGTTGGCCTGGCCGTTGCAGTCGTAGATCTGCACCTGCTGGCCGTTGCCGGTGCCCCAGACGTCGAGGCAGCGGCCGGACTGGACTCCGGTGATGGTGCCGTTGGAGTTGACGTTCCACTGCTGGTTCGTCTGGCCGTTGCAGCTGTAGATCTGGACCGCCGAGCCGTTGCCGGAGCCGGCGGCGTCCAGGCACATCGAGCCGTACACGGTCAGCTGCCGGCTGGAGGTGTAGGTCCACCGCTGGTTGGTCTGGCCGTGGCAGTCGTAGAGCTGCACCCGGGTGCCGTTGCTCTGCGAGGAGTTCGGCACGTCGATGCACCGGCCGGACTGGTTGCCGACGATCCGGCTCGCGCCGGTGGTCGGCGGCGGCGTGGTCGGTCCGCCGGTCGGCCCGGCGGTCGGGGACACGGTCGGCGACACGGTCGCGGTCGGCGTGGGGTTGGGCGACGCGGAGTTGAGGACGTTGAGGACCGAGTTGTACGCGGCCTTCTTGTTGCCTCCGCCGTCGAACAGCAGCGGGCTCTCGTTGGAACGCCACGAGTCGCTGTCACGCACGCCCCACACCGTGATGCCGATGCAGCGCGGCACGTTGATGCACGCCTGCGTCAGACCCGCGTACTGGCTGGTCGAGGAGTTCGTGACGTCGACCTCGGTCAGCGCCACGTCCACACCCAGCGCGGCGAAGTTCTGCAGCGTGGTCTGGAAGTTGCCCGGCAACGAGCTGCCGCCGGTGAAGTGGGTCTGCAGACCGACGCAGTCGATCGGCACACCCCGGGACTTGAAGTCCCTGATCATGTTGTAGACGCCCTGCGTCTTGCCGTACGACCAGTTCTCGATGTTGTAGTCGTTGTAGCACAGCTTCGTCGACGGGTCGGCCGCCCGCGCGGTGCGGAACGCGACCTCGATCCAGTCGTTGCCGGTGCCCTGGAGGTTGGAGCTGCGGCGGCTGCCGTCCTCGTTGAACGCCTCGTTCACCACGTCCCACGCGGCCAGCTTGCCCTTGTAGTGGGCCATCACGCCGTTGATGTGGTCGATCATCGCCTGACGCAGGTTGCTGCCGTTCAGGCTCTGCATCCAGCCCGGCTGCTGCGCGTGCCACGCGAGGGTGTGGCCGCGGACCTGGAGACCGCGCTGGGTGGCCCAGTTGTAGATCTGGTCGCCGGAGGAGAAGTTGAACTGGCCCCGGTTGGGCTGGAGCGCTTCCGGCTTCATCTCGTTCTCGGCGGTGATCATGTTGAACTCACGCGCCGCGATCGTGCTGTACGTCGAGTCGCCCAGTCGGTTCGCCGCGATGGCGGTGCCGAAGTAGCGGCCCGACTGTGCCGCGGCGGCACCGAGCGTGCTCGCCGCCGCCTGGGCAATGGTGGGCACCACGAGCGCGGCGCCGGCGAGAGCCAGCGCGCTGCTGACGGCGGCCAGCACCACGCGGTGGCTGCGCCTCGGTAGATGTTTCATGACACTCCTCTGCATATCGGACGATGATGCGCTGGCGATGCCCGGCTTGACGCGGGTGGGAGCCGGCGGTGCGCCCACCCCCGCGTCACTGCCCTGAAACTTTTCGAAGATGTACCGGTAACTTCCCTGGGAAGATATCCGCGACGGCACGATCGGTCAATGTCGATGTCGACGCGAACATGGACTCAACCCGCTGATCAGCGCGGGAGTCCATGGATGACCGTGCGAGCGAAGGGCGCCGAGAAGCGCGAGCACGACCGAAAGTTTCGGAGATCCGGTCAGTGACCGGCGGCGTCGTACCGCTCGCGGTTGGCGTGCACCTCGTCCATGTGCGCCTCGGCCCACAGCTTCATGCCGTACATCAGCTGGTGCAGCGACTGACCGAGGTCGGTCAGCTCGTAGGTGACAGTCACCGGCACGCTCGGCGTCACGGTGCGGGTGACAAGGCCGTCGCGTTCCAGTGAGCGCAACGTCTGGGTGAGCATCTTCTGGCTGACCCCGGCCAACCGCCGCGACAGCTCGGAGTAGCGCATGACCCGGGGTTCCGCGTTGCGGTCGGGCCCGTCGCGGCCGAGCGCGGCCAGGATCAGCGCCACCCACTTGTCGGAGATCCGGTCCAGGAGTTGCCGGCTCGGGCAGCCGGCGAGGAACGCGTCGTACTCCTCCCGCGCCTGCGCCCGCTTCTCCGCCGCCGTCTGCGTCGGCATCGTCCGCGCCTCCTACCCGGGGGTACCCAACGCACTCCGAAGTGCGTACTCCCCGATGGAAAGTTACCCCTCCATCGTGGAGCAGGGCATCCCTCACGAACAAGGAGACAGAACCATGGGTACGCGTACCTTCCGCACCGCAGTCGTCCGCACCCCGGGCGGACCCGAGGCCATCGAGATCATCGACGTTCCGGAGCGCGAGCCGGGACCCGGCGAGGTCCGGGTGGACGTCGCGGCGGCGCCGGTCAACCCGGCCGACCTCGGCGTCGTCAGCGGCTTCTTCCACTCGCTGGGGCTCATCCACCAGCCGCACCACACCGGCCTGGGCTGGGACTTCGCCGGTGTCGTCGCCGCCGCCGGGCCGGGCGTCGACCTCGCCGTCGGCACCCCTGTCGCCGGCCTGGTCGGCGGGTTCGACCGCGACTTCGGCACGTACGCCGAGCAGCTTGTCGTACCCGCCGCCGACCTGGCGGTCGTACCCGATGATCTGGACCTGGTGGCGGCGGCGACAGTGCCGCTCAACGGCCTGACCGCGGCGCAGATCGTCGACCTGCTCGGCGACCCGCCCGCCGGCGGCCGGCTGCTGATCACCGGCGCCGCCGGCGCGGTCGGCGGCTACGTCGTGCCGCTCGCCCGGGACCGGGGATGGCGGGTGACCGGCCTGGCGCGGGCCGGGGACGAGAAGTTCGTGCGCGGGCTCGGCGCCGACTTCACCACCGCCGCCGAGCCGGGCTGGGAGGCGGTCGCCGACGCCGCGGCGCTCCAGGACCGAGGGCTCGCGCTGGTAGGTGACGGCGGCGTGTTCGTCGGGGTCCGGCCGAACGCCCACCCGGCCGCCGAACGCGGTGTCACGGTGCGCGCGGTCGAGGTGCACGCCGACGGGACACGCCTGGCCGACCTGCTCGCCCGCACCGCCGCCGGTGAGCTGCCGGCGCGGGTGCACGCGGTGGTGCCGCTGGACCGGGTGGCGGACGCCCACCGGGAGGCGGCCGAGGGCGGGGTACGCGGACGCTACGTGCTGCGCCCCTGATCAGCAGCGCACCGCCACCCGAGCGACCGCACGGTCCGCGGCCTCGGGTGGCAGGTCGCTCCGGCCGTCGACGTCCAACGCCAGCAGGCCCTGATCCAGACCGACGAGCAACGTTCCGTCGACAGTGCAGCACGTCAGCGCCGGGTGATAGACGGGGATGGTGTGCAGCGCCCGTCCGGTGGACGGGTCCCAGATCCGCACCGTCCGGTCCCGGCTGGTCGAGGCGAGCAGATCCCGCCCGCCGACCCGCACCAGGCTCAGCCCGGTTACGGCAGCCGTGTGGCCGGTGAACACGTCCACGGGCTCACCCCATTCGGCGTCCCACAGACGGATCGTGTGGTCGGCGCTGGCCGACGCCAGCATCCGGCGACCCGCCACGACCAGGCCGCAGAGCGCGGTGACCGCGTCCTGATGTCCCTGCCGGGTCCAGACCGGCGTGTCACCACCGCCCCACAGCATCACCGTGCCGCTCTTGTCGGCCGAGGCGAGCGCCTCCACCTCGGGCCACCGAACCGTCGCGAGGGCCGTCACCCAGGCACGGGTGACGTGCCCGAGCAGGACCGCCCGCACGGTGCCGGTCTGCGGGTGCCAGAGCCGGATGGCCTGGTCGTCGCCGGCCGACGCGACGAGCGTCTCACCGCCGATGACGATCGGGCAGACCGCCGCCACCGGAGCGTGGTGCTCGGTCATCTCCCCCACCAAGGCGCTGTGCCGCACACTCCAGGTTCCGACCGTGTTGTCGTCCTGGGCGGTGACGAGCAGCGGCTCCTCGACGTCGGCGACCGCGCACATCGCGTTCACCGGCCCGCCGGGTGTCGGGATCTCCCGCAGCCGCTCGCCCGTGGCGGCGTCCCAGATCCGCACCCGGCCGTCGGCACCGCCGGAGGCGACCAGGCCCGGTCGCTCGTCAGGGACCGCGCAGAGGCTGTGCACGGGCCCGAGCCGGTCCCGCTCGGCGACGGTGTCGGGTCGGCCGCCGGCCGGGTCCCACAGCCGCACGGTGCCGTCGTCACCCGCCGTCGCCAGCATCCGGTCCTTCGCCGTACGCAGCTCGCAGACCGCACGGATCCAGCTCGCGTGCCCCCGCAGGCTCGGCCGGCTCGTCCACGTCGGCACGTCCCAGACCCGGATGAGCCCGTCCTCACCCGTCGACACGAGCAGACAGCCCTCGTCGACCTCGACCGTGCACAGATCCGTGACCGGTCCACCGGTGGCAAGGACGTGGACGCATTCGCCGCTCTGCGGGTCCCAGAGCCGGACCGTGCCGTCGTAGCCGGCCGAGGCGAGCAACGTGCCACCCGGCGCTCGAACGGCGTAGAGCGTGGTCACCCAGCCGACGTGTCCGGTGAGGGTCAGCGTCGGGCGCGTGTCGGCCGTCGGCTCCCAGACCCGGACCACGCCGTCGAAGCCGGTGGAGGCGAGCAGGTGCCGGCCGTCCGACGGGACGTACGTCACGGCCGTCACCCAGCCCGAGTGTCCGGTCAACGCGTAGCGCTGCGTCCCGGTCACCGGATCCCAGATCCGGACCGTCCGGTCGTCGCCGGCCGAGGCGAGCAGGTCGCCGTCCGGCAGTGGAATGACGCAGATGTTGCGGACCCAGTCGTCGTGCCCGCTCAGTTCGTGCCGACGCTGGCCGGTCCGGGGATCCCACAGGCCGACGGTCCCGTCGTGGCTGGCGGTGGCGATCAGCGTCTCGCCGCCGCCGGTACGGACAGCGCACAGCCCGCGGATCGTGTCGTTGTGACACGGGAAGACTCCCACGGCCTGGTTGGTCATCGGGTCCCAGAGCCGGACCGTGCCGTCGTCACCGGCGGAGGCGAGCAACCACCGATCGTCCAGCTCGACGGCCGCCACGTCGTAGACGGCCTGCGAGTGCCCGTCCAGCACGCTGCGCTCCTGCCGGGGCGGGGTGTGCGCCCAGCGCGCACGGTACGGCGCGCCGTCGGCCTCGATCCCGCTGCCCAGTCCGTCGAGCCGGTCGACGACCGAGAAGAGGGCGGCGCGCTCGGCCGGTGCCGCCGCGACAGCGAGCGGCGTCCGGTGCAGCAGCCGCACCCGTGATCGGGACAGCGGCTCCAGCGGTCTCTCCATGTCGACGACCGAGAGCAACCGCTCCAGGTGCGCGTGCAGGAGGTAGCCCTCGTCGGCGAGGAGCCGCTCCACGAGCCCGGCGCGGGAGGCGTGCTGGGGCAGGGAGCGCCGTAGGTAGTCGGGCACCGAGGCCCATCCCACCTCGGCCGCCAGGTCCGCCCAGGCGGCGACCAGCCGTCGCTGGTCGTCCCGGCGTGACGCGCCGTCCAACAACGCGTCGTTGAGGGCCTGGTGGAACAGGCGGTACGCGGGCCGGCTGCCGCCACCGGTCTCGACCAGGAAGTTCGCCGCCGACGTACGGGCGAACGCGAGGAGTTCGTCCTCGGTGACCGTGCCGCCGAGCGCGGTCACCGCGATCCGCCAGAGCGACAGCGGCAGACCCGGCGTCTCGGCGTACGCCAGGGCGGTGAGGGCGAGCCGGGCGGAGGCCGAGCCGGCAGCCGGCAGCCCGGCCAGATAGGAGTCGAGCGCATGGGCCACTGTCGCGCTGAACGACACCGAAGCCGGGTCGACGGGCTCGATGTCGCGCAGCGCGTGTGCCCGTGCGACGAGACCGGCCACCAGGAAGTTTCCCTTCGCCAGCTCGGCGATCCGGCGCGCCAGCGGGATAGCCGCCGCCGAGTCGCTGTACGGGTTGCCCGGCCGTTCCGCGCCGAGCAGTCGCAGGGTCGCCAGGGCGTAGTTCACCAGATCGGCCCCGGCGAAGTATTCCGGTGTGTCCAGATCCACCAGCTCGACCGGATCACCGAAGCAGGCGATCAGGTCACCCCGGTCGTCGCCGCGCCGGGTGCCGACAACCACCCGCACGCCGTACCGGCCGCACTCCCGGGCCAGCGGCAGCAGGACGTCGTCGATGACCTGCCGGGCCTGACCGGGGTCGGCCGTCTCGTCCAGCGCATCGATGACGAGCGCGAAGCGAGCCGGACGCCGCGCCAGCCGGTCCCGCACGGCCGGCATCAGATCGGCCGGCGCACCGGGCAGGTCGACGGCGGCCGCCCGGGCGATCTCGAGCGCCACCTCCAGCGCGGTCTTGCCCTTGGCGTGTACGGCGCAGGACACCGAGCCGACAGTGGCCCGTACGGCGGTGTCGCCGCCCGGCAGGCTGTCCCGGATCTGCTGGTCGGCCGTGGTCACCACGCGGCCCAGGACGGCGGACTTGCCGACGCCTGGCGAACCCGTGACGATCAGCGGCCGGGTGGCGGGCGCCTTCCCGTCGATGAAGTCGACGATCCGCCGGAGCGCGGCCGTACGACCCCGGAACCGCGCGCCGCCCTCGGTGTCCACGGCGACGCCCCGCGCCCGGGGCAGCCAGTGCCGGCCGGCCTCACCGTCGGTGCTCAACGTCCACCCCCAGGCCGATAGCGCGGCGTCGTCGGCATCCTCGACCCGCCAGGCCGACAACGCGCCCAACGTCATCGCCGGCACCTGCTCGTCGACGTGGTGCAGCGTCACCGCCTGCCCCTTGCCCTTGCCGTCGGCCGTGACGACGACGCCGACCACCGCCTGGTACTCCGGGGACCACAACGCGCCCCCGCTGAACCCCTTGCTGAGCGGCCCGGCAGCGCCGCTGTCGATGGTGACGCGGCCGTACCCGCCGTCTTCGACGACGGAACCGGTCGCCTGCAGGCCGCCGACCACCCCGGCCGGGAAGCCGTACGCCCAGAAGGGGCGGTCGAGCAGCGGCTTGGGGGCGAGGCAGCGCAGCCGCGCCGGGGTGACGGTCGCCGGCACCGGCTCGACGAGTTCGAGCACCACCACGTCGACGTGCGCCGCCGGCATGCCGTCGTGCCGGCACCGCCGGACCTTGCGCCGGTCGAAGTAGGCGACCTTGGGCGCGCGCGGGAAGGCGACAGTGAGATCGGGGCGGAGGGTGCCGTCGGCGGCGAACGCCACGTGGTGGCAGGTGAGCACCAGGTTGGCGGCGATGACGATGCCGGTGCCGAGTGCCGTGTGCGGATCCGCCTCACGGTGCAGGGCAACCGCCCACGAGCTCTCGTCCGGGGCCGTTGTCACGGGCCGAGCCGTCCGTCAGCGCCGTGGACCGGCACCGCGATCGGTGGGGCCGTCCGGCTGCCAGGCGAGGGTGACCTCGAAGTTCGCCTCTCCGGTCGCCTTCGCCACCACCCAGCTCGCCGTGCCGGTGGCCTTGATCCCGAAGCGCACCTCCACCGCGTCGGGAGAGACGGTCTTGACCTGTTCCAGCAATTCCCGGGCGGCGGCGACCGCCGGTGCCGCGGATTCGCGTACCCAGCCGGCGACGTCGCCGAAGCCTGCGGGCTGGAAACCGGGTGTCGGCTCGACTTCGATCAAGGCAACCGTTTCGTCGTCGACCTGGTAGCGGACCACCTCAGACTGCACGGTCACCTCCGTGACGTATTTCTGGAGAACAGGCAGGAGGGTTCGCGGCGGAGCAGAACTCCGGCCCTCGCGCCGGTCTGCCATGCTGCCCGCTGTCCTTGTCATTTCGCAATGGTCGGGTCGACCGACCGCGCCGAAGCCGCCGAACAGGCGTTTCAATCGAGGCGTCCACGCAGGACCGTTGGAGATCCACTACGCGGCCCTGTCGGCTTTCGTCAGCGAGATCGGTGACCTTGCGCGAGTCCGGCGCCGTCGGCAGAATCGGCCCGTGCGCCGGGGCCGTCCCCGTTGCCCACCTCGATCATGGCCACCCCTTCCGAGCCTTCGATCACACCGTCGACGCGGTGGGAGCTCGTGCCGCAGAGGAGCATCCGCATGCCGGAAAAGGAACTGACCCTCGTCGACCGGTGCATTCTTGTCACGCTGATGGTGAAGGCGGCGCCTTTGCCGCAGACCTACTTCACCAATGTCGCCGGTATCGGCCTGAAAGCCGATCACCGCCGTCGACTTGAATCACTCGGCCTGATCGAGGTCACCGAGAAGCCGATCACGCTGGCGCTCACCGACAAGGGATGGGACCGCGCCACCGAGGAGTTGGGCGCGGAACCGCCGAAGGGCGCCGGTACCGCGGGCGGAACGCTCTACGTCGCGCTCGACTTCCTGCGCCGGCTGATCGACCATTCCGGAACCCGCGCCGACGACCTGTTCCGGATGCAGATCAACCGGGACGAGGTCGTCGCGCCGCCGCCGGTGGCGTCGTCGGCGTCCCCGGCCGCGGACGCGGTCGCGCTGATCCGGCAGGCGTACCACGAGCTGGCCGCCAAGCCCGGCGACTACGTCATGCTGGCCGATCTTCGCGACGCCCTCTCCGACCTGCCCCGCCCCGAGTTCGACGCCGCGCTCGTGACGCTCAACCGGGAGCGCGGCGTGCACCTGGTGCCCGAGTCCAACCAGAAGGTGCTGAAGCCGCAGGAGCGGGCGGCGGCGGTGACCATCGGCAACCAGGACAAGCATCTGGTCGCCATCTCGTCATGATCGGTGACGAGCAACGCCGTGCCCTGGCGGCGCTGAGGTTCAACTGGGCTCCGACCCCGGACGACGTCTGGAAACCCACACCGTTCCACGTGGAGGGTCTGCACCACGACGTCGTCACGACGGTGCTGGACAGCTTCGCGGAGGCTCAGGCCAGCACCGACTCCAGTCCGGTGGGCGTGGCCATCCTCGGCCAGCGCGGCACCGGCAAGACCCACCTCATCGGCACGGTCCGCCAGCAGGTGCAGGGACGCGGCGGCTTCTTCTTCCTGGTCGAACTGCTCGAAGCCCGGACGTTCTGGCAACGCACCGCGATCTCGATGCTGGAGGGCCTGGTCCGTCCGATGCCGGACGAGACGACCCAGCTACGGGCGTTCCTGCGCCGGCTGGCCGACGCGGTGGGTGCGCCCCGGACGGTACGGCGCGCGGTCGCCGGTGAGACCGAACTCAGCCGTCCGACGCTCGACGCCTTCGTCGACCTGATCCGCAAGAAGGACCGGCAGATCGGCACGGAGTGCCAGGACACCGCGCGCGCCCTGGTGCTCTACGCGGCCGAGCAGTCAGCCGTGCAGGACATCGGCTACGACTTCCTCTCCTCGATGGACGAGGAGGAGCCCGGCCAACGGGCCGGGTGGGGGCTGCGGCGCAATCGTCGTGCGCCCCAGGAGGTGGTCCGGGACATCTCCCGGCTGCTCGCCGTCGTCGGTCCGACCGTGATCGCGGTGGACCAGATCGACCTGATGATCGCCCAGTCCGTGAAGGCCACGAACCAGGACGCCCGGGGCGAGGCGGACTGGCAGACCTCGCTCCTGCTCGAACAGGTCGCCAGCGGACTGATGGCGCTACGCGAGACCACTCGCCGGACGCTGTCCGTCGTCTCGTGCCTGCCGCAGACGTGGCGCAGCATCCAGCAGCAGGCGACGGACACCGTCCAGGACCGGTTCCGGGAGGCCGCCCCGCTCAAGGAGATCCCCTCCGTCGAGGTGGGCCGCGAGCTGGTCGAGAAGCGGTTCGCGGTGCTTTTCGAGGGCCTCGGGTTCACCCCGCCGCACCCCACCTGGCCGGTCCACCCGGACGCGTTCCAGGAGGTTGTCGGCTTCACCCCTCGTGAGCTGCTACGGCGGATCGACACGCACGTCCGGGCCTGCCTGGCCGACGGCGAGGCGCGGGAACTGCGGCACCTGCTGCACACGAGCGGCGAGCGCGTCGCCGGGGATATCGCGCCCGCCACGGTCACCGGGCCGCCACCGGAGAGCCGGACGAACGGATTCGGCAAGCTCGACGCCCGGTACGCGGAGCTGGTCGCCGCCGCCGACACCGCCCTGTCCCCGCAGACGGAGGACGCCCGCGTCCCGCGCCTGCTCGAAGCCGGCCTGACCGCGTGGATCGCCGCGCAGGGCGCGGCAGTCGACGCGTTCAGCCTCGACCCGATCCCCGCCGGAACCAAGCCGGCGCTGCACGCCCGGCTACGGCACAGCCTGAGCGAGGACAGCGAGGACGAGGAGCACTGGTCGTTCCGGGCGATCTCCGCGCCGCACCACATCGCCGTGCTCAACCGGATCCGCAACGCGATCACGACCGCCGGACTCACCGAGGGGGTCGCCAAACGACGGCTCTTCCTGCTGCGCAGCGCGGAGTGGTCGGCCGGTGCCCGTACCCGTGAGGTGCTTGACGCGTTCGAGCGGGCCGGCGGTCGGCGGCTTCCCCTGGACGCGCCGGACGTCGCCCGGCTGGCCGCGCTCGAACAACTCATCCAGGACTACGGGCGGGAGACGCTGCGGCCCTGGTTCGCCGATCGCCGGCCGGCCTCCGACATCACCTGCCTGCGGGAGGCGCTGGGCGACTGGCCGGGTGCGCCGGAAGCCGTCCGGACCGAGGAGCGGCCAGAGGAGGCGCCGGACCGACCCCCGGTCGGGACGCCACCGCCGGTCACCGCTGCACCGCGCTCTGCCGGTCCCGTCCCGACGCCGCGCTCCGCCGGGCTCGACCCGGCGCCGCCGGTGGTCGCTCCCCTGCCACCGGTGGCGGGCATCGACCCGGAGCGGATGGAGATCGGCACTGTCACCGGGCGGCCCGAACCGGTCGGCCTCGACCTGGAAGCGCTGCGCCGGCACACAGTCATCTTCGCCGGCTCCGGTTCCGGCAAGACCGTACTGATCCGCCGCCTGGTCGAGGAGTGCGCCCTGCGCGGCGTGTCGGCCATCGTGCTCGACCCCAACAACGACCTGGCCCGGCTCGGCGAGACCTGGCCCGCCGCACCGCCGGGCTGGGGCGCGGACGACGCCCGCCGCGCGGCGGAATATCTGGCCGGCACCGACGTGGTCGTCTGGACGCCGGGACGGCAGGCCGGTCGGCCGTTGAGCTTCCAGCCGTTGCCGGCCTTCGCCGACGTGCTCGACGACCCGGACGGGTTCACCTCGGCCGTCAACGCCGCCGTCGCCACGCTCGCCCCGCACGCCCGGGTGGACGGCGGCACCGACAAGGCCCGGCTCGGCCGGGCCGTGCTGCGCGAGGCGCTGATCGGCTACGCCCGCAGCGGCGCGAGTGACCTGCGTGAGTTCACCGACGTCCTCAACGATTTACCGGACGGGGTGAGTCAGCTCGACAGCGCGCCCAAGCTGGCCGCCGGCATGGCCCAGCTGCTCAAGGCCGCCCTGATCAACGATCCGCTCCTGGGCGGCGTCGGAACGCCTGTCGACCCGGGCGAGCTGCTCACCCCGCCCTCCGGTCGCCGCGCCCGGGTCTCGGTGATCAACCTCGCCGGGTTGCCCGAGGACAATCAGCGGCAGAGCTTCGTCAACCAGTTGCAGCTCGCCCTGTTCACCTGGATCAAGCGTCATCCGGCCGGGGACCGTCCACTCGGTGGACTCTTCGTCATGGACGAGGCGCAGACGCTGGCCCCGTCCGGCGCCGTGACCGCCTGCACCCAGAGCACGCTCGCGCTGACCTCGCAGGCCCGCAAGTACGGGCTGGGGCTGGTCTTCGCCACCCAGGCACCGAAGGCGTTGCACAACCAGATCCCCGGCAACGCCGCCACGCAGTTCTTCGGCCTGCTCACCGTGCCGGTGCAGATCGAGGCGGCCCGGGATGTGGCCAGGGCGAAGGGCACCGACGTCCCGGACATCGGCAAGCTGCGTACCGGCCAGTTCTACGCCGCGGTCGAGGGGGCCCGGTTCGTCAAGATGCAAGCTCCCATGTGCCTGACCCACCATCCCCGCAGCCCGCTGACCGCTGAGGAGATCGTCCGGCTCGCGACCCTCAGGTGATGTCGCGGCGCATCGGGACGACCACGGCGATCGCGGCTGCGGCGAGCGCGTACCCGGTCAGCAGCAGTGCGCCGGCCGCCGGCGGCAGGAGCGCGACGGCGTCGCTGCCGAGCTGCGCGGACATCGCGTCGGCGACGTACGTGAAGTCGGTGAGCGCGGCGGTGGCGCCGCCGGGCAGGAGCGGGTAGAGCGCGTTGACGCCGGGGATCATCATCAGTACGGGCTCGGCCAGGTACAGGTAGCCGACCACGACGCACACGGCCGCGACCTGGTTGCGGAGCAGCGCGCCCACGCCGGTGCCGACGAGCAGGTACACCGCCATCGCGACGCCGATGCGGGCGAGCAGCGCCAGCACCGTGGGAGCGGGCAGGCCCAGCGACACGCCACGCGCGGCGGCGACTGTGAACAGGGCCGCCGCGGCGGCGACGGCGAGCACGAGGCCGTAGGCGAGGCCGACGATCGCGTGGGTGGCGAGTTTGGCGGCCAGCACCCGCCCTCGGCGCGGCGCGAACATGAACGTGACGGCGGCGGTGCCGTGCCGATGCTCGGAGGTGGCCGCGAGGGCGCCGGCGGCGGCGGGCACGAAGGCGGTGAAGCCGAGGATGCCGAGGATGGACCGCAGGCCCTCCTCGGTGTGCAGGCCGGGCATCGGCGGGTCGAAGTTCTCCGGCCCGACGAGCGCCATGAGCCCGACCAGGCCGCCGCCGAGCGCGACGGCCGCGAGCAGCAGCCCGGTCCACATGCGGGTGGCCAGGACCCGGCGTAGTTCCGCTCTGATCAGGTTCATCGGGCCTCCGCCTTTTCGGTGGTCAGGTCGAGGAAGAGCTGTTCGAGGCTTGTGGTCTCGATGACCAGCTCGTGGACCCGCAGCCGGTGGTCGGCGGCCAGGTCGGCGACGCGCGGCGCGTCCAGTCCGCGTACCCGCAGGCGGCCGGGCCCGGCGGCCTCGACGGACCCGGCGGCGGCCGCCAGCGCGGCGGCCAGGGCTGTCGCGTCCGGCGAGGTGACGAGCACCGTCGGCGGGCCGGTGAGCCGCGACAACGGCCCGGCGGCGACGAGTTCGCCGCGCCGGATCACCACCACGTCGTCGACCACCTGCTGGACCTCGTGCAGGACGTGGCTGGAGACCAGTACGGTGCGGCCCTCGTCGGCGAGGCGGCGCAGCAGCCCGCGCAGCCACGACATGCCTTCCGGGTCCAGGCCGTTCGACGGTTCGTCGAGCAGCAGGACGCGCGGGTCGCCGAGCAGCGCCGTGGCGAGGCTGAGCCGTTGCCGCATGCCGGTGGAGAACCCCCGGGTACGACGGTCGGCGGCCTGCGCGAGGCCGAGCAGATCCAGCAGTTCCGCGACCCGGCTGTCCGGGCAGCCGGCCATCGCGGCGTAGACGCCCAGGTGGTCACGGGCGGTGTGGCCGGGGTGGAACGCGTTGCCGTCGAACACCGCGCCGACGGTCCGTGCCGGCTGGGCCAGCCGGCCGTACGGCTGCCCGCCGATGGTGGCGGTGCCGCTGGTCGGCGTGACCAGCCCGGTCAGCATGCGCATCGTGGTGGTCTTGCCGGCGCCGTTCGGGCCGAGGAAGCCGGTGACCGCGCCGGGTCGTACGGTGAAGGTCAGGTCGCGTACGGCGGTGACGTCGCCGTAGCGTTTGGTCAGGCCCGACGCCTCGATCGCCAGGTGCTCGCCGGTCATGGCCGGCCCCGCGTCGCGCGCCCGATCGTCTCGGCGAGGCCCGGCGCGGCCGGGTCGGAGACCACCACCTCGTCGAACTCGCCGCCGGCCGCCGCGCGATCCAGCACCAGGTGCAGGCCGGGCTGACCGCGCCGGGCCGCCACGAGCTGCCGGGGGCCGCCGAACAGACCCCAGACGCCGATCTTGGCGAAGCCGGACACGGCGTACCCGCGCCGGGCGCCCCGGGCCAGCCGGATCGGCTCGTCCACCGGGGCGGCGTGCCGCACGGCGGCCAGGCGCAGCGCGAACCGCTCCCGCCCGACCCACATCCGCTCCCATCCGGTGAACCGGATGTCGATCACATCGCCGTTGAGCATTACGGAGGCCATCAGTCGTCGCCCTTCGTCGTGTCGGAGTCGTGCGCTGACGTGTGCGTGTCGCCGGGGGTCGCCGGGCGATCGGCGGGCATCAGGACGGTCGCCAGCAGCCGGGGGATCCGGCCGTCGCCGGGCCCTCTGGCGAGCAACGGGCCGACCAGCGCGTTGAGCCCGGCCGCGAACTCGTGCAGCTCGGCGTCGGTCAGGTGCAGTACGAGCTGCTGGTATCCGACCCCGTCGGCGACGAAGTCGACGCGGTCGCGGGCGAGGTAGCGGGAGAACTCGGACAGCAGGCTCGACACGAACGCGGTGAAGTAGCGCGCGTGGTCCTCCGGCGTGGCCGTGGCCAGGGCCGCCGGGTCCAGCGCCGCGCCGTGCGCGGGCAGCGCGTACACCCGCTCGACGGCGCCGCGCACCTTGCGCTCCTGCACCACGTCGAGCATCCCGGCCTTCACGAGCGTCGCCAGGTGCCGGTAGAGCGTGGCGTGCGGGACGTCGGGCAGCAGCTCGGCCAGGTCGTGAGTGGTCACCCGGGTGCCCGCCACGGCACGCAGGACGCGGAGCCGCACCGGGTGCAGCGCCACCTCCGCCCACCGCTCCATCGACATCGCCATGACTGAACCGTATCACTATCGATAGTGATATCGGTAGGGAGTGGGGCGACCGGGCGCGAAAGCCGGACGATCAGGCGGACGGACGGGTGTGGTGGGCCAGCACCCGAGCAAGGAGCCGGGTCAGGTCCGCGCGCTCGTCCGGCGTCAGCGGCGCGAGCAGGTCGTCCTGCACCTCGGCGAGTCGCTTCTCCAGCCGCCGCAACTGCCGCCGCCCCGCCGCGGTGATGGTGACGACGTTGCGCCGCCGGTCGGACGGGTCCGGGGCGCGGACCACGAACTCCCGCTCGGCGAGCTCGTTGAGGGCCGCCACCACGTCGCTGACGTGGATGCCGCTACGCCTGCCGAGCGCCGCCTGGCTGGCCGGGCCGAACTCGTCGAGCGTGGCGAGCAGCCGGAAGTGGTAGCCACGCGCGTCGACCGCCGCCAGCCCGTCGCTCACCAGCCGGCCGGCGCGTACGGCGGTCTGGGTGATCAGCCAGCTCGGCAGGCCGGCCAGGCGGGTGGGTACGACGTCCGGCTCCGGGTTCTCCACATGCCCAGCCTATCCAAAAACGTTGGCGTCCCCAACGATCTGCGCTATCGTTCGTCGCACAAACGTTAGTGGCACCAACGATCGGAGCTACCGTGATCGAGCCGTTCCGTATCCACGTCCGCCAGGCCGACCTCGACGACCTGGCCGACCGCCTGGCCCGCACCCGCTGGCCCGACGAGCTACCAGGCGCCGGGTGGGACTACGGCATCCCGCTGGCCCGCGTACGCGAGCTGGCCGAGCGCTGGCGCACCGCGTACGACTGGCGGCGGGCCGAGGCCGAGCTGAACCGGTATCCGCAGTTCACCACCACCATCGACGGACAGAACATCCATTTCCTGCACGTACGGGCCGCCGACCCGGACGCGCTGCCGCTGATCCTCACGCACGGCTGGCCCGGCTCGGTCGTGGAGTTCCTCGACGTGATCGGCCCGCTGTCCGAACAGTTCCACCTGGTCGTACCGTCGATCCCCGGTTTCGGCTTCTCCGGCCCGACCCGGGAACGCGGCTGGGACGTCGACCGCGTCGCCCGCGCCTGGGCCGAGCTGATGCGCCGGCTCGGCTACCGGCGGTACGGCGCCCAGGGCGGCGACTGGGGCTCGGTGATCTCCACCCGGCTCGGCGGCATCGACCCGGAACACGTCGTCGGCGTGCACCTCAACTACCTGCCCACGCCCCCGCCACCCGGCTGGACCGGCGAGGCCGGACTGTCCGGCGAGGACCGGGACCGGCTCGCCCGGATCATGCGACTCAAGACGCAGCGGCACCCGCACCAGGTGCTCTACGCCAGCCGCCCGCAGACCGTGTCGTACGCGCTCAACGACTCACCCGTCGGGCAGCTCGCGTGGATCGCGGAGAAGTTCACCGAGTGGACCGACCCGGGATCGGCCGTCAGCGTGGACCGCATCCTCACCGACGTCTCGGTCTACTGGTTCACCGGCACCGCCGCCTCGTCCGCGCGGCTGGTGCGGGAGAGCGCGTTCGGTGGCCCGCCCGCGCCCTGCCCGCCCCCGCTCGGAGTCGCCGTGTTCGCGCACGACATCACCCGGTCCGTACGCCCGATCGCCGAGCTGACGTACACGATCCGGCACTGGAGCGAGTTCGACCGGGGCGGTCACTTCGCCGCGCTCGAGGTGCCGGACCTGTTCGTCGACGACGTCCGGTCGTTCTTCTGGAACCTGCGATGACGCCTGGGACGAGTCGCGGAAGTCCCCTGTCCCACCCTCACCGTCGTGGATCTGCACCTGGTGGTGTGCCGTGCCCTGTGCGCCGTCACCTGTGTCCTGTGCTGGGCATGCGTTGTGTGCCGGGGAGTCGAACCCCTGCGCCTGCCCTCGGCGCGCCAGGAGTGAGCCGGATTGCCCGCCGGCTCTCGGGGGCGTGCACGCCTCCACGTCGGCTACCTGCTCCGCGACTCGTCAGTCCAGCAGGTCGACCTCCCAGTTCGTCCGCTGGATCGTGGTGTCCACCTCGCGGATCTGCCGGGCCAGCTCGTCGGCCTGCCGGCGCAGCTCCGCCACCGGCAATGCCGGAACCATCTTCAGCTCCGACCGGAGCTGACGGTAGCCGCGCTGGCCCTCGCCCGCGGCGGCGTCCGCTGCCGCTGTGACCACGCCGTGCCGCAGGCGCAGCACGTCGCGACGCGCGAGCGCGTCGGTCAGGGTGCCACCGTCCACGACAGTCGCGGCGTTCGTCCGGTTGATCCGCCGGATCAGCGTCTCCAGCTCACCGAGCACCCCGGCCGCCTCGACGAGCAGCGCCGAGGCGTCCTCGGCGGGCGTCTCGCCCTCCTGGTAGCGGGCGCTCGCGGTGATGCGGGCACGGAGCTGTTCGGCGCGTCGCGCCGCATCCGCCCGCAGCGCAAGGGCCTCCGCAATCTTCATGGCGAGCAGTATGGCCACAGGGGATCACGGGTGTCGCCGCGTTTTCCGGGGGCGGTCCGGCCCGGGACGACCGGGCCGGACCGCCGCCGCGGCGTTCAGCTCATCGCCGCCGCGAACATCCCCGGCTCGTACGAGCCGCCGCGCTGGTGCACGAGCACCGCGAACCGGTTCGCCGCGTTGATCAGCCCGAGCAGGCACACCAGCGCGGCGATCTGGTCGTCGTCGTAGTGCTCGCGTACCCGCGCCCACGTCTCGTCGGACACGCCCTGATGCGCGTCGGCCAACCGGGTGCCCTCCTCGGCGAACGCCAGCGCCGCGCGCTCGGCCTCGGTGAAGACTGTCGACTCGCGCCAGGCGGCGACCAGGTTCAGCCGCACCGCGCTCTCACCCCCGGCCACCGCCTCCTTGGTGTGCATGTCGATGCACCAGCCGCAGCCGTTGATCTGGCTGGCCCGCAGCGACACCAGCTCCTGGACGGTGCGCGGCAACGTCGACTGGTGGATCGCCAGGCCCGCGCCGGCGAAACGCTTCATGAACGCCGCCGAGACCGGGTTCTCGAACAGGTTGAATCGGGTCTGCATGGGTTGGCCCTCTCTGCTTCGGTGGTGTCGGACGAACACGAGATGCCGGAGACCGCTCCGGCGTGACGGCGCCGGCGGGTGAGGACCACCACAGCGACCCGATGTCACACGGCGGCGGCGGGCGGCGTCTGGTGAGGAGCGCAGCCGGACAGCGGAGGAGCCAGTCATGGCGGACCAGGCCACCGAGGACTTCCTCGCACACCGGAACCTGCTCTTCACCGTCGCGTACGAGATGCTCGGCTCGGCCGCCGACGCGGAGGACGTGGTGCAGGAGACCTGGCTGCGCTGGGCCGGCGTCGACCTCGGCGAGGTGCGGGACCGGCGCGCCTACCTGGTGCGCATCACCACCCGCCAGGCGCTGACCCGGCTGCGCACGCTCGGGCGGCGCAAGGAGTCGTACGTCGGGTCGTGGCTGCCCGAGCCGCTGCTCACCGCGCCCGACGTGGCGGACGACGTGGCGTTGGCCGAGAGCGTGTCGATGGCGATGCTGCTGGTGCTGGAGACGCTGACGCCGACCGAGCGGGCCGTGTTCGTGCTGCGTGAGGTGTTCGACGTCGGCTACGACGAGATCGCCGAGACGGTCGAGCGGACGCCCGTCGCCGTGCGGCAGATCGCGCACCGGGCGCGCGCCCACGTCGCGGCGCGCCGCCCCCGGCGTACCGTCCCGGCTGCCGAGGCCCGCGACGCCCTCGACGCGTTCCGGCGGGCGGTCGAGACCGGCGACCTGGACGGGCTGCTCCGCGTCCTGGCCCCGGACGCGGTCCTGGTCGGCGACGGCGGCGGGATCAAGCAGGCGCTTGCCCGCCCGGTCACCGGCGGCGACAAGGTGGCCCGGCTGCTGGCCGGCGGCTGGTCCCGGATCGCCGCCGTGGCGTCGATGGAACCGGCGCAGGTGAACGGCTACCCGGCACTGTTGGTACGCCTCGACGGCGAGCTGGACACCGTCGTCGCGGTACGCCTCGACGACGGCCGGATCAGCGGCCTCTACGCGGTGCGCAACCCGGAGAAGCTGTCCCGCATGACCCGGGAAACCACACTGCGCCGGTGAGCGCGTGGTCGTGGGACGATCGCCGGATGAGCAGCGCCGCCTCACCCGACGTCAGCGCCCTCGCCATCAACGTGACGGTGCCGGAGGAGCTGCGCTGGACCGACACCCGGCGCGGCGAGGAGTTCACCCTGACCACGCTCAACGTGCGGCTGCTGCCGGACGGGCGGCTCGCCGCGAAGGCGTACGGCCGGCCCACCGCCGGCGGCCGCGGCGCGTACGTGTCGTTCCGGGTGCCCGACCGGCCCGAACTGGCCGCGCTCGTGGCGGCGGCGGCCGACCGCGCCGCCGCGCTCTGGGCCGCGCACGGCGGCCTGGACTGACTCCCGCCTCAGCGGCGCACGCCCACCCCGCCGTAGCCGTGCGACACCGCGGCCTGCGGCTCGCCGTCGGGCCGCCAGTCCGCCACCTTGACCAGGCCCGGATCGACGAGCTCGTACCCGTCGAGGAAGCGGGCCACCTCGTCGCGGGTGCGGGGCACCAGCGGGGAGCTGCTGCGGCGGTAGATCGCGGTGCCCTGCTCGGTGGGCAGCGTCGGCAGGCCGTCCAGCGTGAGGTGGGACAGCGCGAGCACGCTGCCCGGCACTGTGGCGTCGCGCAGCGTCGCCACCGCCGCGTACGGGTCGTCGGCGTCCGGCACGAAGTGCAGCACCGCCAACAGCAGCACCGCCACCGGCTCGCTCAGGTCGATGGTGGCCCGCAGCGTCGGGTCGGCCAGCAACTCGCCGGGCCGCCGCAGGTCACCCCGGAGCACCACGGTGCGGCCGTCGGTGGGCAGCAACCGCCGGGCGTACGCGACCGCCACCTCGTCGTGGTCGACGTAGACCACCCGGGCGTCGGGGCGGATCGCGCGCACCACCTCGTGCACGTTGCCCTGCGTGGGCAGGCCGGCGCCGATGTCGAGGAACTGGCGAATGCCCTGCTCGGCGGCCCAGCGCACGACCCGGCGCAGGAACGCGCGGTTGCTCTGCGCGGCGACGCCGGTGTCCGGGAAGATCCTCAGGACCTCCTCGGCGGCGGCCCGGTCGGCGGCGAAGTTGTGGCAGCCGCCCAGGTAGTAGTCGTACATCCGGGCGACATTGGGTCGGTTCTCAGCCTCCGTCACGCCTCGATGTCTAGCACTCTGCGCGACACACCGCTGACCCGTCGTGTCGATGATCCGGCCGATCCCGCCGTCCACCTGGTACGACGGTGGGACACGCCGTCGCGAGGAGGTACCGATGACAGGTGGACGGGAGACAGTGGAGGTCGAGCCGGCGGTGTTCCGCGCCGTCTACGACTCGCCCGCGTCGCTGCCCGGGCGGCACCGCTGGACCACCCCGGAGGCGGACGTACGCCGGCTGGAGAAGCTGCTGAACATGCCGGCGCGCAGCATCGGCGCTCCGCTGTGGGTCAGCGGCGACGAGCCGGACTGCCCGAAGTGCGGGCGGCGGCCGACCTGGTACGACATCGTCGCGTCCGCGCTGCACGGCGTGCACGACCGCACGATGATCGCCCGGGTGATCCTCGGCGAACGCAAGTACGTGAACACCGAGGTGCCGGACGCGATCCCGGGCGTCCACTGTGCCGACTGCCGCACCCCGATCACCGGGTTGCGCAGCTTCAAGTGCCACAACTGGGCGTACGCGTTCGAGGCGCTGGAGGAGGTCGTCGCCCGGATGTCCGGCCTGCCGGCTCAGTCGTCGCCGCCCGCCGCCTCCTGAGCGCGCCGTTCCGGACGGCGGCCGGGCGGGGCCTGCGGCTCCGGGCCGGGGTCGGGCACCGGCGGCATCGGCCGGGTGACCGGCCCGTCGCCGGTGACGCGGAGCTGTTCGCCGTGGTGCCACAGCTCGACCGCGTCGCCCGGACCGGCGTCCGGCAGCTCGTAGCGGGCCTCCCGCGGCGTGAGCGTGACCCGCAGCCGGTGCCCGTGCCGGCGCAGGTGGAACACCAGCCGGGTGATCCGCCCCGGTAGCCGCGGCTCGAACGCGAGCACGCCCCGGTCGTCGCGCAGCCCGCCGAAGCCCTGCGCCACCACCAGCCAGGCGCCGGCCAGGGACGCCAGGTGCAGCCCGTCGGCGGTCTTGTCGCCCAGGTCTGCGAGGTCCTGCAACGCGGTCTCGGCGAACAGGTCGTACGCCAGGTCGAGGTGCCCGACCTCGGCGGCGAGGATCGCCTGCGCGGACGCCGACAGCGACGAGTCCCGGACGGTCCGCGCCTCGTAGTAGGCGACGTTGCGCGTCTTCTCCTCGGCGGTGAACTCCCCCGGGCAGCGCAGCATGGCCAGCACCAGGTCGGCCTGCTTGACCACCTGCTTGCGGTACAGCTCCTGGTAGGGGAAGTGCAGCAGCAGCGGATAGTCGTCCTCGCCGGTGCCGGCGAAGTCCCACTCCGGCTGCGCGGTGAACCCGGCCGACTGCTCGTGCACGCCGCGCTTGCCGTCGTACGGGACGAACATCGCGTCGGCGGCGGCCCGCCAGCCGGCCACCTCGGCGGCGTCGACACCCAGCCGGGCGGCCACCTCGGGGCAGTCCTCGGCGGCGCCGGCGGCGCCGCGCAGGTTGCGCCGGGCCATCAGGTTCGTGAAGACGTTGTCGTCGACCAGCGCGGAGTACTCGTCCGGGCCGGTGACGCCGGTCAGGTGGAACGCGCCGGCGTCGTCGAAGTGGCCGTAGCCGTGCCACAGCCGGGCGGTCTCGATCAGCACCTCGGCACCGCACTCGGCGAGGAACGCGGTGTCGCCGGTGGCCGCGACGTACCGCAGGATCGCGTCCGCGATGTCCGCGTTGACGTGCAGGCCCGCGCTGCCGGCCGGCCAGTAGCCGGAGCACTCCCGGCCGCTGAGCGTCCGCCACGGATAGGTGGCGCCGGTCAGACGCAGCTCGGCCGCACGCTCGCGGGCCTCGGGCAGGTGGGCGTGCCGCCAGCGCAGCGCCGAGCGGGCCAGCTCCGGCGCCAGGTACGTCAGCACCGGCAGCACGTAGCCCTCGGTGTCCCAGAGCACGTGCCCGTCGTAGCCGTTGCCGGTCAGCCCCTTCGCCGGGATGGTCCGGGCCCCGTCGGCGCGCCCCGACTGGAGCAGGTGGAACACCGAGAACCGCACCGCGAGCTGCAGCTCCGGGTCACCGTCCAGCTCGACGTCGGCGGTGGCCCACGCGGCATCCAGCGCGGCGCGCTGCTCGGCGAGCAGGGCGTCGAACCCGTCGGCCCGGGCCGCGTCCGCCTCCGCGACGACCAGGTCGGCCAGCTCACCGGGCGGGGTGCCGTCGACCTCCGCCCACTCGTACGCGGCGAACCGGGTGACCCGGATCCGCTCGCCCTGGCGTACCGGACCGGACAGCGCCAGCCGGAACCGGTCGGCGGTCAGCTCGGTGCCGGTGGCGATCTCGTCGGGTGCCTCGACCCGGTGCGCGACGGCGACGGCGACCCGCTGGCCGCTGCGCCCGGTCCGGTGCACGAGCACCCCGTCCAGGCCGTCGTCGCGGCGGATCTCGCCGGTGAGCGGGTCGTGGATCACCGAGGCGGCCCGGGGGTCGTCGGCACGTTCCGGCACACGCTGGTTGGCGAGCAGGTCGGCGCCGATCCGCAGCCGTACCGGCTCGTCCAGCGGTTCGACGGCCCAGTCGACGGCGGCGACCGGACGGCGGGTCAGCGAGACCAGGCGGGTGCTGCGGATCCGGACACCCCGGCCACCCGGCGAGACCCATTCGGTCTCCCGCCGGACCACCCCGGCGCGCAGGTCCAGCTCCTGGTGGTGCCGCCGGATCGTGCCGGTGCCCAGGTCCAGCGGCTCGTCGCCCACCCAGAGCCGGATCAGGGCGGCGTTGGGCGCGCTGATCACGGTGTCGCTGCGTTCCGGGAACGCGTACCCGCTCTCCGGGTAGCTCAGCTCGTGCTGCTCGTGGAACCCGTTGAGGTAGCTGCCCGGCATGCCGCACGGCTCGCCCTCGTCGAGCGTCCCGCGCCAGCCCACCCAGCCGTTGGCGAGCGCGAAGACCGACTCGGTCTCGCCCAGCCGGTCCAGGTCCGCGCTGGTACGCCGGATCCGCCAACCGTCGTCGCCGTGCGACACGTGCCCTCCCGAGTCCGAAGCCTGGACCGCCACCGAACCAGACCCGGCTGGGAGGCGGCTGGGACCCCGATACCCGTGGTGACCCCGCCCGCACCTGCGGGTGGCCGATCACACGGTGACGAGCACCAGCGTGGCGGCGGTGCCGAGCACCAGGAACGGCCCGAACGGCAGGTGCCCGGACCAGCGGACCCGCCGGGCGGCGAGCAGTGCCACCCCGGTCGCCCCGGCGAGGAGGAGCGCGAGCACCAGCCCGGCCACCAGCACCGGCCAGCCGTACCAGCCGAGCAGCGCGCCCGCGCCGAGCGCCAGCTTGGCGTCGCCGAGGCCGAAACCACGCCGCCCGAGCAGCAGCGTGGTCGCGGCGAAGCCGCCGCCGAGCGCCAGAGCGGCGGCTGTGGCGCGGATCCACGGGTCCGCGCCCGTGCCGGTCAGCGCGGCCACCCCGAGCAGCGCCCACGCGCCGGCCGCGGCCGGCCAGGTGAGCCGGTCGGGCAGCCGGTGCGCCATCGCGTCCACGATCGTCATCGGCACCGCCCAGAGCAGCCACCAGGCGAGCGCCAGGCGCGCGGCGGGCACGCCGCCGGCAAGCACCGGCACGGCGACCGCCACGAGCAGCGCCACCTCGACCACGGCCGGGGCCGCGCCGACCCGGGCCCGGCAGGCCGGGCACCGGGCCGCGGGGCCGAGCGCCGGCAGTGGCCGGTCCAGCCCGATCGGGGCGGCGCAGCCGTCGCACGCCGTCCGGTCCGGACAATCCGGGGGTACGGCGTAACGCGCCACCGCCAGCCGGAGCAGCGGTACGACCGCGAGGGCGGCCAGCAGCCGGACGACCGGACGGCTGGCCTCGGCCACCGGTCCGGTACGCCGTACCCGTTCAGTGGTCACGCCGGCTCCCCCGTCCGGTCGCCGTATGTTCCATCGTGAAGCACGCAGAGTGATTTCTCGTTCGCGCTGATGTGACGGGGGAGCCCGCAGCGGCGTGCGGCGCGACGCGCGACCGGCCGGGACCGACCGCGGTGTGAGCCCTATCGAACCGGCGGGACGGATCGGACGAGCGGCACGCTCCCCACCCATACCGGCGGCTCGTCGCCACCGCCACGGCGGGTACGGGTGAGCACACGCCCGCCGGCCCGGAGCCCACCGGAAGCCCGCTCGTCATCGTGACGACACACACCGGCCACCACCTCCCGTCTTCACTCACCGTGTTCACGTGAATTGCCTCTGTTGCATCGGCGGACGTGAGCTTATGCTCGCCCCTTGGGTACGACGCAACCCCCGATCAATTGGCGTCGGAGGAGTCAGGGCACAGAACCCGCAGCTATCAGTACAGGTCAATACGAGTGGCGGCGACGGGGACCCGGAGTGACAGTTCCGGGTGCGCTTCCGCATGCCCGGAGCGGGTCGGCGTGATCGCCCCGGGCCGGCACCGAGGAGGGATCGGCGTTGCGCACACGGCAATCCCGCCGATGGGAAATCTACCTGCTCAGCCTCGCGCTGGCGGTCGGCGCGGCCGGCTGCGGCACCGAGCCGGAGGCGGCCAACCGACCGCTCACCGGCCGCGCCGCCGCCCCCGCCACCCATTCCGCCGAGGCGGAGAAGGAAGCCGAAAAGGCGGCGCTTGCCGCGTATTCCGGCTATCTCGACGCGTCCCGGGCGGCGAGCGCCCGAAGCGATCCGTCCCATCCCGCTCTGGCCCGTTTTCTGGCTGATCCGCTGCTGACCCGGGTGCGAATGGCAATTCTCGACGCGAAGGAGCACGGCGCGATGCGTACCGGGAAACTGGTCTCCGACCCCACAGTGGTCTCGGTCGACCTGACCGCCCGCCCACCCACCGTCGAGATCCAGGACTGCCTGGACGCGAGCGGCTACCGGCTCGTCTACGCCAAGGACCGCAAGGCCGTGCCGGGCACCCGCGGCGGGCGCTACCTCGCCACCGCCACAGCGGCCCGCTTCCCGGACGGCCGGTGGCTGATCAACGGCGGCGCCGCACATCAGGACCAGCCGTGCTGACCTGGGGAGGAAGGGGTGTCCCGGCCCGCCCGCCCCGGGCCGGGACGCTCCGCCGGGTGCTGCTCGCCGCCGGCCTCGCCGCGCTGCTGACGCTCACCGGCGCGCCCGCGCGTGCAGCCGACCCCGGTGGCTCGTGCCCGCCGGAACAGACCGACTGCGACGTGTGGGACGACGACCCCGGCACCCCGGGCGGCCCGGGCGGGCCGGGCGGCGGGGACAACGGCGGCGGCGGCAACGGCGGCGGCGCGCCGAAGTGCCAGTGGAACGGCCGCGTCATCCCCTGCTACAACGAGACGCTCGGCTGGTTCAACAACGCCGACGGCTGCTACTACAAGCTCGCCGAGCCGCAGGACGAGGCGCCCCCCGGCAAGCAGTGGTACCAGCTCACCTGCAACGGCGGCGACACCAGCCCGGGCAGCATGCGCCAGGAACTCCTGGACGCCCCGCCGCCCGGCTACGGCGCCCCGCCGGACCCGGAGGAGCTGGCCCGGCGCGCGCTGGCCTCGATCTCGCTGCTCCCGCCCCGGGCCTCGGTCGCGCCCCGGCGCAGTCAGGGACCCGGCCTGGTCGGGCTGCCGGTCTGGATGTGGGCCAGCCCGGGCGAGGCGTACTTCGGGCCGCTGAGCGCCTCCGCCTCCGACCGCGGGCTGACCGTGAGGATCACGGCGAAGGTGGACCGGATCGTCTGGCACATGTCCGACGACATCGACGTCACCTGCCACGGACCGGGCACGCCGTACCGGGCCGACGGGCCGCGGGCCGGCTTGACCTCGCCCGACTGCGGTCTCGACGCCGGCTATCCGAAGGCCGACACCTACCAGGTCAGCGCCACCACGTTCTGGACCGTCGAGTGGTCCGGCGGCGGGGAGAGCGGCGTGATCGCCCAGAGCCGGTCCAGCGGCGTCATCCCGGTACAGATCAACGAGCTTCAGGTGGTGACCCGATGAGTGTGGTGGCAGCCCGCAACGGAACCCCGATGGAGGCGCCGGTCGCGCCGCCGAAGGTGGTCCGGCAGCGACGTGTCCGGCCCGGCCTGCTCGGCCTGGCGATCCTGCTGATCGCCCTCGGCGGGCTCGGCGCGGCGTTCGCGGTCACCTCGGTGCGCTCCACCGGCACGTACCTGGCCGTGGCCCGGCCGGTCGACGTGGGCCGGCAACTCACAGCCGACGACCTGGTGCCGGTGCGCGTCTCCGGCGGGCGGGAACTCCAGCCGGTGCCGGCCGACCGGATGGACGAGGTGCTGGGACTGCGGGCGGCCGTCCGGCTCACCCCGGGCACGCTGCTCACCGAGGCGCAGCTCACCGAGGCCCCGCTGCTCGGCGCCGGCCAGCAGCAGATCGCTCTCGGGCTGGAACCCGAGCAGGTGCCGGCCCGCAAGCTGAACCCCGGCGACAAGGTGCTGCTGGTCAGCACACCGAGCAACGCCACGAACGGCTCCGACGCGTCCCGTGCCGGCGGAACCCGGTTCGAGGGCACCGTGATCGATACCGCCACGCCGCAGAACGGCGACGTGGTGGTCTACCTGGCGCTGACCGTGCGGGACGTGCCGGCGGTCGTGGCGCTCGCCGCCGCCGACCGGATCGCGCTCGTGCTCACCGAGGCGGCCTGATGGCGATCATCGCCCTGGTCTCGGCGAAGGGATCGCCGGGCGTCACCACCGCGGCGCTCGCCGCCGCGCTGAGCTGGCACCGGCGGCTCGTGCTGGCCGAGTGCGACCCGGCGGGCGGCTCGATCCTCGCCGGCTACCTCGGCGGGGCCCTGGACGGCCCGCGCGGCATCGGTGAGCTGGCGGTGGGCGAGCTGCGCGACGGCAGCCTGGAGCACACGTTCTGGTCCCAGCTGGTCGACCTGGACGCGCCCCGGCGCGAGCGGCTGCTGCTGCCCGGCGTGGTGGACCCGGCCCAGGCCGGCAGCGTGATCCCGCTGTGGCAGCGCTTCGCCGACTACTTCACCGGGCTGGAGCGCGGCGAACCGCCGTACGACGTGCTCGTCGACTGTGGCCGGCTCGCCGTCGGCGGTCCACCGTGGCCGCTGCTGCGGGCCGCCACTGTGGTGCTGCTGGTCACCCGGGCGACCCTGCCCGACCTCTCCGCCACCCGGGCCACCGCCCGGGCGATCGAACGGGACCTCACCGAGCACCGCGTACCGCCGGGCACGCTGCGGCTGCTCGTGGTCGGGGACGGGCACGGCACCAGCGAGATCAGCAAGGCGCTGCGGCTACCGGTGATCGCCCGCCTGCCGCACGACCCGCGTACCGCCGAGGTGCTCGGCCACGGCGGCACCGTACGCGCGAACCGGCCGCTCATGCGCGCGGCCGGCGCCCTGGAGGTGCCGGTCCGGGCGCTGCTGGAGCGGCGGCGGGCCCGGCTCGCCTGGCCGGGCGCGACCACACCGCGCGCGGTGACCGCGCCGAGCGTGCCGGGGGTGTCCGGTGCGGTTTGAGCCGGTCTCCCACGACCCGCGCGGGCAGCAGCCCGGCGTCGTCTCCACGGTCCCGCCGCTGGCGCCGCCGAACGGCCGGCACCACGTCCCCGGCCCACTCCCCGCCGCGCCCCCGGCACCGCCGCCGCGCCCCCGGATCGACTTCGCCGTGGTCCGCGAGCTGCGCCGGGAACTGAGCGAACGGCTCACCCACTGGCAGCGCGGCCGCGAGTTCGACGCCGACGCCGAGGAGGTCGAGCGCGCCCGGCTCGCGGTCACCGTGGTCTCCGCGTACGCCGACTCGGTACGCCGGTCCGGTACGCCGATGGCGGCGGACGAGGAACGGCTGCTGCTCGACCAGGTGACAGCCGAACTCGTCGGGCTGGGCCGGCTCCAGACGCTGCTCGTCGACGACAGCATCGAGGAGGTGCACATCCTCGGCTGCGACCAGGTACGCATCACCCGGCACGGCGGCGGCGTCGACTGGGCCGAGCCGATCGCCGAGACCGACGACGAGCTGGTGGAGATCCTCCAGGCGGCGGCCCGCCGGGCGGGTGCCACCGAACGGTCGCTGTCCACCTCGAAGCCCACGCTCGACCTGCAACTGCCCGACGGCAGCCGCCTGGCCGCCGTGTTCCTGGTCAGCCACCGCCCGTACGCGGTGATCCGCAAGCACAACACGCTCGCGGTGAGCCTGGAGGACATCGCGGGCGGCCGGCCCGACCTGGACGAGATGATCGACCCGCTGCTGCGCGACTTCCTGCGCGCGTCCATGCGGGCCGGGCTGAACATCATGGTCGCCGGGCTCGCCGGGGCCGGGAAGACCACTGTCATCCGGGCGCTGATGGACGAGATCCCGTCCGACGAGCCGTACGTGCTGCTGGAGGAGAGCCGGGAACTGCTGCCGGCCCGGCGTGGGCACAAGCACCGTGCGGTGATGAGCTTCGAGTCCCGGGAGGGGCACGGCGAGCGCGGCGCGGACGGACGGCCGGCGGGTGAGGTCAGCATCGCCGACCTGATCCCGGTGTCGCTGCGGATGGGCGTGCTGCGGATCATCGTCGGCGAGGTGCGGTCCCGGGAGATCGTGCCGATGCTCCAGGCGATGACCACCAGCCGCGGGTCGATGTGCACCATCCACGCGCGTACCCCCTCGGGGGTGAGCGAACGCATCATCGAGCTGGCGCTGTCGCACGGCCGGGAGATGACAGTCGACCAGGCCCGCCGGATGGCCGGCAACGCGCTCGACCTGATCGTCTACGTGACTGTCGAGGACGAGACCGCGATCGGCGGGCGCAAGCACCGGTTCGTGTCGCACGTCGAGGAGGTCATCGGCGTCGGCGAAGGCAACCGGATCACCACCACCACCGTCTTCGGCCCCGGGCCGGACGGCCGCGCGGTCCCCCGCCACCTGCCCGAACGCATCCGCGAGCAGTTGCTGCGCGTCGGCTACGACGCCCGGCTGCTCACCCGGTTCGTCGAGGCCGGCGTGGGCGCGTGGCGGCGGCCCCGGCACACCCGCCTCGGGGCACGGCCGAACGGAGGCCCGGCGTGACGCAGATCGAACTGATCGCCCTGGTCTCCGGCGCGGCCTGCGTGGCCGGGCTGGTGCTGGCGGTGGTCGCGCTCGTCGGCACCCGCCGCCCACCGGGCCCGGCCCCGGGCGCCGGGCCCGGCCTGAGCCGGCTCTGGACCGGTTCCGGCGCGAGCCGCGCCGACCAGCGCCGCTACCAGCTCCTGCTCGGCGCCGCGGTGGTCGCCGGGGCGGCGGCGTTCCTGCTCACCGGGCTGCCGGTGGTCGGCCTGCTGGTGGCGCTCGCGGTGCCGGGCGTGCCGTGGCTGTTCGCGGTGGGCCGGGCCGAGCAGCGGGCCATCGCCCGGGTCGAAGCCGTAGGCGAGTGGACCCGCCGGCTCAAGGACATCTCGGCCACCGGCCAGGGGCTCCAGCAGGCGATCATCGGCACCATCGCCACCGCGCCGGAGGAGATCCAGGAGGAGGTACGCACGCTCGCCGCCCGCCTGCAGGCCGGCTGGCTGGCCCGCTCCGCGCTGCTCGCCTTCGCCGACGAGATCGCCGACCCGGTCGCCGACCAGGTGGTGGCCGCGCTGATCCTGCACCTCACCGACCGGGGTGAGCGCCTCGGCGACGTGCTCGGCTCGATCGCCACCGCCGCCTCGGCCGAGGTGGCGACGCGGCGCGAGGTCGAGGCCAAACGCACCCAGCCGCGGTTCGCGGTCCGCTTCCTCACCGGCATGACGCTGGCGACCCTGGCGTACGGGCTGGTGAACAGCGACTACATCCGTCCCTACGGGACGCTCACCGGTCAGCTCGTGATGGCGGTGCTCGGCGCGGCGTTCGTCGGCCTGCTGGTCTGGGTGCGGTCGATGAGCCAGCCGCCCCGGCCCGCGCGCTTCCTCCCGGCGCCCGATCCGGAGGAGGCGATCGCGTGAGCGCGAGGAGTGAGCTTGCGAGCCCCGCAGTCGCGAACGAAAGGCGGCCACGGTGATCCTCAACTGGCAGATGGCGATCGCGGTACTCGGCGGGTGCGCGGTCGGGCTCGGGCTGTTCCTTGTGGTACGCGAGGCGCTGCCGGCCACCCCGGCGCTCGGCCCGGCGCTGCGCCGGCTGCACCAGCCGCCCGGGCAGGCCCCGGCCGCCGGCGCCGGACCGGACTGGCTCGGCGGGTTCGCCCGCT
>NZ_BBVA01000010.1:0-57912 GCF_001652995.1 Micromonospora sp. NBRC 110037 | reverse complement strand
GCTGGCTGCGCCCGCCGCACCGGCAGCTCGCCCTGCTCGACCGCACCCCCGAGCAGTACGCGCTGTCGGTGCTGCTCTCCGCGCTCGTCGGGTTCGCCACCCCGGCGGTCGCCTCGGCGGTGCTCTTCGTCGGCGGGGTGGCGCTGCCGCTGGCCGTGCCGGTGGTGGCCAGCCTGGGTCTGGCGCTCGGCGCCGGACTGCTCGCGCACCGCTCGGTCCTCGCCAACGCCGACGCCGCCCGGGACGAGTTCCGGCAGGCGGTCTGCACCTACCTCGACCTGGTGGCGCTGCAGCTGTCCGCCGCGCACGGCCCGGTGCAGTCGCTGGAACGCGCGGCGGCGGTCTGCGACGGCTGGGTCTTCGACCGGATCCGGGAGGCGCTGCGGCTCGCCCAGCTCCAGATGCACTCGCCCTGGGACGAGTTGCAGGAGCTGGCCGACCGGATCGGCATCCCGGAGCTGGGCGACGTGGGCGCGATCATGCGCTCCTCCGGCAGCGAGGGCGCCCAGGTGCACGAGACGTTGCGGTCCCGTGCCGACTCGCTGCGCGACCAGATCCGTACCGACAACCTGGCCCGGGCCGAGGGGGTCACCAGCAAGTTGGACATCCCCGGCTCGCTGCTGGTGTTCGTCCTGCTCGGCTTCGCCGTCTATCCGTTCCTCGCCCGTCTGTGAACCCCATCGAGAAGGAGACGACCATGCACCTCTACGCCTACCTGTACGTGGCGGTGAGCACCCGCCTCGCCGAGCTGCGCCGGGACTCCGAGCGCGGCGACAGCCCGGTGCCGACCGCGGTGATCATCTTCGGCCTGGTCGCGGTGGCCATGGCGGTCACCGGGCTGGCCCTGGCCAAGGCGAACAACTGGATGAACGCCATCCCGAACAACACGGCGCCGCAGGCCCCGTGATGCCCCGCCCCGCCCGTACGGTCCGGAGCCGGCCGGCGCCCGCCGGTCCGCCCGGTCCGGGGCGGATCGCCGCTGCTCTGCGCGCCCGTCTGGCCGAGGGCGAGCGGGGCGCCAATCCGGTCGAGCTGGCCGTGGTGATGCCGGTGATCCTGGTGATGCTGTTCGGCTCGATCCAGGTCGCCGTCTGGTTCGTGGCCCGGTCCACGGCGCTCAACGCCGCGCAGACCGGTGTGAACGCCCAGCGCACGATCGACGCCGGGCCGGACGCCGGCCGGGAGCGGGCGATCAGCTTCCTGCAGCAGTCCGGGGACTGGCTGGTCGACTGGGAGCAGACCGGCCCGACGTGCGTCGAGAGCGCCACCGCCGTCACCTGCACGGTGCAGGGGCGCTCCCTGTCGGTCATCCCGGGTGTCTCGTTCGCGGTCACGCAGACCGCGCACGGCCCGGCCGAACGCTGGACCACCGGATGAGCGCCGGGCCGCGGCGGGACCGGGGTTCCGTCTCGATCGAGGTGGCGGTGCTCGCGCCCGCCTTCATCGGGCTGATGGTGCTGGCCGGGGTCGCCGGGCGGACCGCGATCGCGGACGAGGCGGTGGAGTCGGCCGCGCACGACGCCGCCCGGGCCGCCTCGCTCGCCCGCAACGCCGACGACGGCGCGGAGGCCGCCGAGGAGGCGGCCCGGAACCAGCTCGGCTGGGCGGGGCTGAACTGCTCCGGTCCACCCCAGCTCGACCTCGCGGGCTCGGTGGCCGGTACGACGACGAGCTTCGCCGCCGCGTACGCGAGCGCCGCAGGCGTGCCGGCGACCGTGACGGTCACTGTGACCTGCACCGTCTCCTTCGACGACCTGAGCGCGCCCGGCCTGCCCGGCGTGCCGGGCGGCAAGACCGTCTCGGCGAGGTTCACCTCGCCGCTGGACACCTACCGGAGTCGCGGATGACCGGGCGGCGCGCGGCGGAGAGCGGCCGGGTGAGTCTCTTCCTGGCCGTGGCGATGACCGGCGTACTGGCGATCATCAGCCTCGCCTACGACGGCGCCGGCCAGCTGCGCACGCTCCAACGCGCGGACAACCTGGCCGCCGAGGCGGCCCGCGCCGGCGGCCAGATGATCGACCGCGCGCGGGCCATCGAGGGCGGCCCGAAGCAGATCGACCAGGTCGCCGCCCGCGCCGCGGTCGCCGCCTACCTCGACGCGGCGGGCGGCGTCCAGGACCACGAGGTCGACTTCCCCGTGGTCGGCGCCGAGACCCAGATCCGGGTGAGCGTGCAGATCACCTACAGCCGGGACCTGCTGAGTCTGTTCGGCGTGCAGAACACCGCCACCGTCACCGGTGAGGCCACCGCTCGGGCGCTCACCGGCCCACCGTAGGAAGGGAAGGCCGCCATGGGCGCACCCCGACGCTCCCCCGTCCGCCGCGCCGGCCAGGTTCTCACCGGCCTCGGCGCCCTCGTCGTGCTCGTCGGCGTGCTGGCCGGCGGGCCGGTCGCGCTGCTGGCGTTCGCCGGCAACCCGCTGCCGGATCACCTGCCCACGTTCGCCGAGATCGGTACGACGTTGACCAGCCGCGACGACGGTCAACTGTTCCTGCGCGCGCTGGCGGTGGTGGGCTGGTTCGGCTGGGCCACGTTCGCGTTCTCCGTCGTGGTGGAGCTGCTCGCGGCTGCGGTACGCCGGCCGGCGCCGAAGCTGCCCGGCATGCACCGCCAGCAGAAGGCCGCAGCCGCGCTCGTCGGTTCGGTCGCGCTGATCCTGGCCGCGAGCCCGGCCGCGGCGAGCGCCGCCGCGCTGACCGCCCCGCAGCCGGCGGTCGCCGCTTCTGCCGTCACCGCGCCGAGCCGGGTCGCGCCGCCGGCCCCGGTCGCGTCGAAGGCGGACGACCCGGCCGTGTACCGGGTGGCGAAGGGCGACTACCTGGGTGAGGTGGCCGACCGCTACCTGGACGACTTCGACAGGTACAAGGAGCTGGCCCGGCTGAACCGGCTCGCCGACCCGGACCGGATCCGCCCCGGCCAGCTCATCACGCTGCCGGACGGCGCGACGGACTCCGGCGCCCGGCGGCACGCCACCGGGCGGCTGGTGGTGACCAAGCCGGCCCAGACCGCACCGGTCAAGCCGGGTGGCGGCGGCGCGTCGTCGAGCGCGCCGCAGGCGAAGCCGAAGCCCACCCCGCGGGACGCGACGCCCACCGTGGAGGCGCCGGTCGGTCAGCCGCCGGCCATGTCGGCGGGTGCGTCCCGGCCCACCGCCGAGGAGGGCATCAACCGTCCGCTCGCCATCTCGGCGGTGCTGGCGGTCGCGAGCATCGTGGGCGCGCAGATCGGCGCGCTGCTGGGGTTGCGCAAGCGGCCGGTGCCCGCCCGCGCGGGTTCCAGCGGGCGGCACCGGCGGGACTGAGTCAGGGCAGCCGGGCCTCGACCCGGCCGGACACCACGCGGGTGGGGAGCACGATCTGGTCGTTCGCGGCCGGGCCGTGCACCACCTCGCCGCCGTTGAGCCGGAACGCGCTGCCGTGCCAGGGGCAGACCACGCAGGCGTGGCCGTCGATCTGCTCCACAGTGCCCTCGCCGAGCGGGCCGCTCTGGTGCGGGCAGCGCTCCAGCATGACCGTGACGTCGTCGCCGTCCCGGTAGAGGATCACCGAGACGTCGTCGATCTTCTTGGTGACCAGTTCGTGCCGGGGCAGGCTGCTCAGGTCGCCGACGCGGTGCCAGCCGTCGCTG
This sequence comes from Micromonospora sp. NBRC 110037, assembly GCF_001652995.1. NCBI lineage: Bacteria > Bacillati > Actinomycetota > Actinomycetes > Micromonosporales > Micromonosporaceae > Micromonospora > Micromonospora sp. NBRC 110037. Next base: position 54,285 of record NZ_BBVA01000010.1, on the reverse strand, counting down.
ATCAGGTGCAGCTCGGAGACGCTCTGGCTGGCCTGGGCGCCCTGCTTGTACGCGAGGTGCCCACCCAGGTACGCGCCACCGCTGGCGGCGGACAGACCGAGGTAGGACAGCGCCCGGCCGAGGCCGTGCCGCCCGTTGAGGCGGGCCGCCAGCGAACCGGCGTACAGCGCCAGGCCGACCGTGTTGGCTGCGGCGTGCACCAGCCCGATCCGGCGCTGGTCGCGGGAGAGCGTGGCCCAGTCGTTGAGCCCCGCGACCGCCGCCGGGAGCGCGCTGACCGTACCGAGACCCACCAGCGCGGTGGCGGCCCGGCGTTGGCCGGGCAGCAGGTCCACCACGGCGGCGGAGATCCAGGCACCGACCGGCACCTGCACCATCGCGGGGTGCAGCGGATGGCCGAGCCACACGCCGTGCAGCGCGTCGCGTACCCGCTGGGAACGCAACGTGCCCTGGACGGCGCGCTGCAACCGGTCACCCACCCGGTCGAGACCGGTGGCCTGTTCGATCTTCGTCAGTAGTTCGCGCACCCGTTCCGACTTCCCGGCAGGAGAGCCCCCAAACCGGACGCCCCGGAATTCCCTCGCACGACCTCCGCGCTGGATATACTCAGGCTGCTGATCGTATATAGGGAGCCGCGATGACCAAGATCCTGGTGGACGTCGACGACGAGGCGCTGGCGGATGCCGCCGAGGCGTTCGGCACGAAGACCAAGAAGGACACGGTGAACGTCGCTCTCCGCGAGGGCGCGGCGAGACTGCGCCGCGCCCGGGCGCTGGCGGACCTGGCCGAGCGCGGGCAGGCCGGTGACTTCGACGAACTGCTCGACAAGGGCGCCTACCGCTCGTGAAGCTGGCCGACTACCTGATCGACACCAGCGCCCTCGTCCGGCTCCTGCGTGATCCCGACGTGCTGGCTCGCTGGGAACAGCAGGTGACAGCGGGTCTGCTCGCCGTGTGCCCGCTGGTCGAGCTGGAATTCCTCTACACCGCCCGGTCGGTCGCCGACCGGACGCGCCTGACCGAGCAGCTCCGGGCCGCCTTCGGCTGGGTGGTCATGCCGGACCGGATCTACGAACGCGCCGCCGAGGTCCAGGGCGAGCTGACCGTGCGGGGGACGCACCGCTCGGCGGGCGCGGTCGACCTGCTCATCGCCGCCACCGCCGAGTACCACGGCCTCTCGCTGCTGCACTACGACCGGGACTTCGACCAGGTCGGCGCCGTCACCGGCCAGCCGATGCGCTGGCTGACCCGACCCGGCTCGATCAAATAGGGCGTAGCCACGGCAGCGCCGTCGCGGGCATGCTGAGCCCATGGGGGTACGCGTCGAGCACGCCGGTGCCGTGACCACTGTGATCCTGGACCGGCCCGAGGCCCGTAACGCCGTGGACGGGCCGACCGCACGAGCGCTCGCCGACGCGTTCCGCGCGTTCGACGCCGACCCGGACGCGGCGGTCGCGGTGCTCTGGGGCGCGGGCGGCACGTTCTGCTCCGGCGCCGATCTGAAGGCCGTCGGCACGCCGCGCGGCAACCGCGTCGAGCCCGAGGGGGACGGACCGATGGGCCCCACCCGGATGCGGCTGTCCAAGCCGGTGATCGCGGCGATCTCCGGGTACGCGGTGGCGGGCGGGCTGGAGCTGGCGCTCTGGTGCGACCTGCGTATCGCCGAGTCGGACGCGACGCTCGGCGTGTTCTGCCGCCGGTGGGGCGTACCGCTGATCGACGGCGGGACGGTCCGGCTGCCCCGGCTGATCGGCGAGAGCCGGGCGATGGACCTGATCCTCACCGGACGCCCGGTCGGCGCCGACGAGGCGTACGCGATGGGTCTGGTCAACCGGCTCGTCGCGCCGGGTGCGGCCCGCGCGGCGGCCGAGGAGCTGGCCGCCGCGATCGCCGGGCATCCGCAGACGTGCCTGCGCAACGACCGGGCGGCGGTGCTGGACGGCGCGGGGCGGCCGGAGCCGGAGGCGATGGCCACCGAGCTGGCCTACGGCATGGAGTCGCTGGCGGTGGACGGGGTACGCGGGGCCGGCCGGTTCGCCGCCGGGGCCGGCCGCCACGGTGCGCCGGCCGGCTGAGGCGTCACTTCAGGGCGCGCAACGCGTCCTCGATGGCCCGGTGGAACGTGGGGTACGCGTAGATCATGTGCCGGAGCTGGCTGATCGGCACCGCCGCGTGCACCGCCACGACGAGCGCGGAGAGCACCTCGCCGCCGGCCGGTCCGGCCGAGGTGGCCCCGATGAGCACGCCCTGGTCGGCGTCGGCGACCAGCTTGATGAACCCGGCGTTGCCGGTCTTGTGGATCCAGCCCCGGGCCGACGAGGTGAGATCGGCGTATCCGACCTGGACGTTGACGCCGCGCTCGCGGGCCTGCTGCTCGGTGAGGCCGACCGCGCCGACCTCGGGGTCGGTGAACGTGACCCGGGGCAGCGCCCGGTAGTCGGCGACCGGGACGCTGCCCGGCGCGACGCTCGACCCGCCCGCGCTCATCGCGCCGCCGACCGAGCTGACCACACCGGCCGCGCCGCCGACCACGCTCGCGGTGCCGCTGGCGTCCGGGCCGCCCTTGGTACGCCGCATGTGGTCGAGGACGTCGGCCACCACGATGCCGGCCTGGTACATGGCGATGTGGGTGAACGCGCCCTCACCGGTGAGGTCACCGACCGCCCAGATCCCGTCGGTGACGTGCATCCGGTCGTTCACCGGCAGGTAGCGCTGCCCGGCGTCCACCCCGACCGTGTCCAGGCCCAACTCCTCCAGGTGCGCCTTGCGGCCGGTCACCACGAGCAGCTTCTCGCCGGTGAACTCGGCGCCGTCGGCGTACACGGTGAACGCGCCGCCGTCGTGGCCGACCCAGCCGGCCTTGACCCCGGTGTGGATCTCCACCCCGTCGGCGCGCAGCGCGTCGGCGGCGAGCGCTGACGCCTCCGGCTCCTCGACGGCGAGCACCCGGTCGGCCGCTTCGATGACCGTCACCCGCACGCCGAACCGGGCGAAGACCTGCGCGAGTTCCAGCCCGATCGCGCCGCCGCCGAGCATCAGCAGCGACGCGGGCAGTTCCTCTACCTCGATGGCCTGGTGATTCGTCCAGTACGGCGTGTCGGCCAGCCCGTCGATCGGCGGGACCGAGGGCCGGGTGCCGGTGCCGAGGACCACGCCGTACCGGGCCGGGAACACCTGGTCGCCGACGCGTACCCGGTTCGGGCCGTCGAGCCGCCCGCTGCCCCGGACGAACCGGCCGCCCTTGCCGGTGAAGCGGTCCACCGCCACCTTGTCGTCCCAGGTGTCGGTGGCCTCGGCGCGGATCCGCTTCGCCACCGGCGCCCAGTCCGGCCGCACCTGGGCGGACCCGGCCAACTCGTTGACCCGGTGCGCCTCGGCCAGCGCGTTCGCCGCCCGGATCATCATCTTGCTCGGCACGCACCCCCAGTAGGGGCACTCGCCGCCGACCAGGTCCCGTTCGATGCCGACCACTGTGAGGCCGGCCTCGGCGAGCCGTCCGGCCACCTCCTCGCCGCCGACGCCGAGCCCGACCACTACTACGTCAACCTGTTCCGGCTCCGCCATTCCGCAAGCATTCCGTACCTTCGGGACACCGGCCACCGCACCGGCCCCGAATTCCCGCGCTCGTCACGAACGCGACCGCCTACCGTGGCCGCATGCACACGCGCTTCACCCCGGTCCGGGACTGCTTCCACGACCTGTTCGTCACCGGCCGGGAGACCGGCGCGTCGCTCGCGGTGTGGCACGACGGCGTACCGGTGATCGAGCTGATGGGCGGCACGGCGGCGGCGGTCCCGCCCAGTGCGGTCGCACCGATGGCAGGGGCGGACCGCGCGTGGCGTCCGGACACGCTCGTGGACGTCTACTCGACCGGCAAGCCGGTGGTGGCGCTCTGTCTGCTGCTGCTCGTCGACCGGGGCCGGGTCGACCTGGACACGCCGGTGTCGGCGTACTGGCCGGAGTTCCGCACCCCGGCGACCGTCCGGCAGGTCCTCGCCCACACCGCCGGGCTGCCCGCCTTCCCGGTGCCCCGCCCCGCCGCGGCCATCGCCGACTGGGGCCTGCTCTGCGCCGACCTGGCGGCGGCCGAGCCGGAGTGGGACCCGGGCGCCGTCGCGGGCGAGCACGCCTGGACGTACGGGCACCTGGTGGGCGAGTTGGTCCGCCGGGTGGACGGGCGGCCGGTGGGCCGGTTCCTGGCCGAGGAGATCGCCGGTCCGTGGCGCCTGGACCTGGCCTTCGGGCTGGGTGAGGCCGACCGGCGGCGGTGCGCCGACCTGTCGTACGCCGATCCGGCCTGGCCGGACGCGATGCGCGGCGAGCCGGGTTCGTTGCGGGCGCGGGCGCTGGACAACCCGCCCGGCGGGCGCGACGTCGCGATGGTGAACAGCGACCTCTGGCGGGCCGCCGAGATCCCGGCGGTGAACCTGCACGCCACCGCCGCCGGGCTCGCCCGGCTGTACGCGGGCCTGCTCGCCAGCGGCACCCTGGACGGGGTACGTCTGTTCAGCCCGGAGCTGGTCGCCGAGGCGACGCGGGTGCAGTATTCCGGGCCGGACCTGCTGCTGGACCGGCCGGTGGACTGGACGCTCGGCATGCAGTGGGAGCCGGACGGCAGCTGGGGCATGGGCGGGATCGGCGGCAGCAGCGCCTGGGCCGACCCGGAGCGGGGCTACACCTTCGCGTACGCGACCGCCCGGCTGGCCGACCACGATCGGGTAGAGGAGCTGGTCGAGGCGCTGCACTCCTGCCTCTGACCGTCGGTCACGTTCTGTAATTCCGGCGCGTCGTCACGCAGCGCATTCGGCCGGCAGTCGCGCCTGGCTTCCCCTTTTCCGACTTTGCTCTGCACCCATTGGCGCAGCACCGAGTTGAGCAGCGGATTTCCGCTAGGTCCGAAATCCGCGAGAGGCCCGCACCGGTCACGTTCCGCAACGGGTGCGGATATGGCTGCAGAGCAAAGTCGGCCGGAGGTGGATGGCGCGGGCTAGAGGTGCAGTCACCCGCAGTAATCGTGGGCGCCGTGCCGCGACCCGCGCGGGCTGTGCGCCAGCGACGTTGGGCTCGTGTGACGTTCGCGCTCGTGCGCGGGCGACGCGCGGCGAGAGGCGAGGGCGTCAGCGGAGCCAGACCGGGTCGGCGCCGGGCACCTCCAGCGGCGGCGGGTAGTCGAGCGTGCGACGCACAGCGTCGGGCAGCCGCCACGGCTGGTGCACCGCCTTGCCCGCCACCGATTCCAGCTCCGGCACCCACCGCCGCACGTACGCGCCGTCGGGGTCGTAGCGCTCGGCCTGCCGTACCGGGTTGAAGCCGCGGTACGGCCGGGTGTCGTTGCCGGTGCCGGCCACCCACTGCCAGTTGCCGGAGTTGTTGACCCGGTCGCCGTCGAGCAACCACCGGAAGAAGACTTCCAGGCCGGGCCGCCAGTCCAGCCCGAGGTGCTTGGTCAGGTAGCCGGTGGTGATCAGGCGGGCCCGGTTGTGCATCCAGCCCTCGGCGCGCATCTGACGCATGCCGGCGTCCACGATCGGCATGCCGGTCCGTCCCTCGGTCCAGGCGTCGAGCGCGTGCTCGTCGTACCGCCAGTCCTCCCGGGCGCCCCGCCGGTAGGCGGCCGTGGACAGGTCCGGGAATCCGGCGACGACCTGGTGGTAGAAGTCGCGCCAGCAGAGCTGCCGGACGAACGGGCCGTCGCGGTCGCCGGCCCGGGTCGCCACCGCCAGCGGGGAGACGCAGCCGAAGCGCAGGTACGGGCTGAGCCGGGAGGTCTCGTCGCCGGCCATGTCGTCGTGGATGTCGTCGTACCGGTCGAGGGTGGGCAGCCAGGCGGTGAGCCGGCGGCGGGCGGCGTTCTCCCCGCCCACGGCGGCGGCCGGGCTGTCGCCCTTCGGCGGGTCGGGCGGGCGGCCCGGGTCGACGCCGTCGGGCAGCCGGACCCGCTTCGGCGCGGCCAGTTCGTCCCGCAGGCGCACGCCCTGCCAGGCGCGGAAGTAGGGGCTGAACACGCGGTAGTGGTCGCCGCCGCTCGGGCGCAGCGCGCCCGGCTCGACGATCGTCAGGCCGGGGAACAACCGCAGGAACATGCGGTGCCGGTCGCACTCGGCGCGCAGGCGGCGTTCCCGGCGGCGGGCGTAGTGGCTGACGTCGGCGGAGAGCCCGACGCCCTCGGCGCCCACCTTCCGGGCCAGCTTCACCGTCTCGGCCACCGGGTCGCCGCGCCTGATCACCAGGTCGCCGCCGCGCTTGCGCAGCGCCTCGCGCAGGTCGGCCAGGCTCTGGTGCAGGAAGCGGGTGCGGTTCGGCGAGAGCTGCTGCAACTCCGGGTCGAGCACGTAGAGCGGCACCACCCGCTCGAACGCGGAACAGGCGGCCGCCAGCGCCGGGTGGTCGTGCACCCGCAGGTCGCGGGTGAACAGCACGACCGCCGTCCGGCCGGTCATCCGGCCAGGGCCGGTTCCAGCGCCGGGCCGGGCACCTGAACCGGCGTGCCGGGCGGGGTGAGCAGCGCCCGCGCGGCCACCGCCATCCGGCGCCGCTGCGGCACCAGGGCCCGGCGGACGAAGACGTCGTAGTCCTGCGCGGCGACCTCGTCCAGGATGCCGCCGTAGAGCGCGTACGCGGTGCGCATGCACGCCTGCGAGGCGGGGTTGAGCAGCGGGATGCCCGGCGCGGCGGCGAGGTAGTGGGCCTGCGCGCGGGTCACCTCGTACTCGATCAGCTCGCGGATGCGCGGCGTGGTGCGACCGGCGGCCTTGGCCGCGACGAGGTCGGCGCGGGTGACGTCGAACTTGGCCAGATCCTCGTCGGGCAGGTAGGTCCGGCCCCGGTCGAGGTCCTCGGCGACGTCCCGGATGAAGTTGGTGAGCTGGAAGGCGAAGCCGAGCTGGCGGGCGGGCTCCCGGGCGGCGGCCGGGTCGGAGCTGCCCAGGATCGGCAGCATCATGGTGCCGATGACGGCGGCCGAGCCCTCCATGTAGTCGAGCAGGTCGTCGTAGGTCGGGTACGACATCACCGTCAGGTCCATCGCCATGCTGCGCAGGAACGACGCGAAGTCGTCGCAGTCCAGGTCGAACACGGCGATGGTGTGCAGCACGGCGGGGAGCAGCGGGTCGTCGACCGACGCGCCGTGCAGCCCGGCCACGAATCGATCCGACCACTCGCGCAGCCGGGCCGCGCGCTCGGCGGGCGGCAGGTCCTCGGTGCGGTCGACGATCTCGTCCGCGTAGCGGGTGAATCCGTACAAGGCGTGCACATGTCGCCGTTTCCAGGCGGGGAGCAGCCGGGTGGCGAGATAGTAGGTACGGCCGTGACGCCGGTGCAGCTCGCGGCAGCGGTCATAGGCGGCGGCCAGATCCACGTCCATCGGCCCTCCTCAGTTTCGACGCAGCAATCGACGCAACTCGTAACCCTAGGGTACGCTCGCCCACATGGCCAACGACGCAGTTGCGGGTAATGCGCTCCGCGTCGCGCCGGCTCAGGCCGGGGCGACGGACGATCCGGTCCGCGGCGTACTGGCCGCGTTCACGAAAGACCTGATCAAAGGGGTCGATAAGACGCTGGTGGCGTTCCTGGCCGCGGAAGTCGATTCGCTGACCGAGATCGACGCAGCGATGGGTGCATTCGCCGCAACCGCGCGCGACTGCGTGCTGGCCGGCGGCAAACGGGTCCGGCCCACGTTCGCGTACTGGGGATGGCGGGGCGCTGTCGGCGGGGAGGAACCGATGTGTTCGGTGCTCCCGGCCCTGTCCGCCCTCGAACTGCTGCACACGTTCGCGCTCGTGCACGACGACGTGATGGACGCTTCCGACACCCGGCGCGGGCTGCCGACCGCGCACCGGGCCGCCGCCGCCCGGCACCGCGCCGCCGGGCACGCGGGCGACCCCGACCGGTACGGCGAAGCGGTCGCCGTACTCATCGGCGACCTCTGCATGGTGTGGGCCGACCGGCTCCTGGGCCACGCGGCGGTCCCCGCCGAGCGGCTGCTCGACGTGCGCCGCTGCTACGACCAGATGCGGGTGGAGACGGTCGCCGGGCAGTTCCTGGACGTGCTCGGCGAGAACGACGCGGGGAACTGGACAGTCGACCGGGCGCTACGGGTGGCCCGGTACAAGACCGCCAGCTACACCGTCCAGCGGCCGCTGCTCTTCGGCGCCTGCCTGGCCGGCACCGACCCGGACGACCCGCTCATCGCCGCGTACACCCGGTACGGGCTGGCCGTCGGCGAGGCGTTCCAGCTCCGCGACGACCTGCTCGGCGTCTACGGCGACCCGGAGACCACCGGCAAGCCGGCCGGGGACGACCTGCGTACCGGCAAGCCGACCGCCCTGCTGATGCTGGCCCGGCAGCTCGCCGACCCGGCGCAGCGCCGGGCGCTGGACCGGGCCGGCTCGGTCACCACGGCACGCGACGTGGACCGGCTGGCCGACGTGGTCCGCGACACCGGCGCCACCGCCCGGGTGGAACGGATGATCGCCGACCGGGTCACCGAGGCGCTCGCCGCGCTCGGCACCGCACCGATCGACGAGACCGCGCGCACCGCGCTGACGGGTCTCGCCACCGCCGCCACCGCACGGCGGGCATGATGAGCAACTTCGCGAGCAAGGGGGCCGGAATGCGTACCGTCAAGGGACGGACCGACCGGGTGGTGGTGGTCGGCGCCGGGCTGGGTGGGCTGGCGTGCGCGCTGCACCTGGCCGGCAGCGGCCGGCAGGTGACGGTGCTGGAGCGCGAGCCGGTGCCCGGCGGGCGCGCCGGGCGGCTCAGCGTCGACGGGTACGAGTTCGACACCGGCCCGACCGTCCTCACCATGCCCGACCTGATCGCCGAGGCGCTCGGCGCGGTCGGCGAGGAGCTGACCGACTGGCTCGACCTGAGCCCGCTCGACCCGGCGTACCGCGCCTACTACCCGGACGGGTCGACGCTCGACGTCATCACCGACACCACCCGGATGGCGGCCGAGATCGCGCGTGTCTGCGGTCCCCGGGAGGCGGACGGCTACCTGCGTTTCGTCGACTACGCCCGCAACCTGTGGCAGTGGGAACGGGCCGACTTCATCGAGCGCAACCTCGACGCGCCGACCGACCTGCTCACCGGCAACCTGCTGAAGTTGTTCGCCAACGGCGCCTTCCGGCGGCTCCAGACGAAGATCAACCAGTTCTTCCGCGACCCGCGTACCCAGCGGATCTTCTCCTTCCAGGCCATGTACGCGGGCCTGTCGCCGCACGACGCGCTGGCGATCTACGCGGTCATCGCGTACCTCGACTCGGTGGCCGGTGTCTGCTTCCCGCGCGGCGGCATCCACGCGGTCTCCCGCGGGATGGCCGGCGCGGCCGAGAAGCACGGCGTGCAGTTCCGGTACGGCACCACGGTGACCCGGGTGGAGACCGCCAACGGCCGCGCCACCGGCGTGATCACCTCCGACGGCGACTTCGTCCCCGCCGACACGGTGGTGCTCAACCCCGACCTGCCGGTCGCCTACGAGGACCTGCTGCCGCCCAGCCGGCAACGCAAGCTCACCTACTCGCCGTCCTGCGTGGTGCTGCACATCGGTTCGACGCAGGGCTATGGCAAGATCGCCCACCACAACATCCACTTCGGGCGCTCCTGGAAGGGGACGTTCGACGAGGTGATCCGCCGAGGCGAGCTGATGACCGACCCGTCGCTGCTGGTGACGAACCCGAGCCGCACCGACCCGTCGGTGGCGCCGGCCGGGAAGCACACCTACTACGTGCTGGCGCCGGTGCCGAACCTGGAGCGGGCGCCGCTCGACTGGACGGGCGACCTCACCCAGCGGTACGCCGACCAGCTCGTAGGCACGCTGGAGGAACGCGGATACGTCGGCTTCGGCGACGGCATCGAGGTGATGCGGGCCGTCACCCCGGCCGACTGGGCGGCACAGGGCATGGCCGCCGGCACGCCGTTCGCCGCCGCGCACAGACTCTTCCAGACCGGGCCGTTCCGCCCCTCCAACCTGCACCGGAAGCTGGACAACGTGGTCTTCGTCGGCTCCGGCACGCAGCCGGGCGTGGGGGTACCGATGGTGCTGATCAGCGGCAAGCTCGCGGCGGCCCGGATCACCGGGGCGACGGCATGAGCGAGCGGGAGGAACACCTGGTCGAGCTGGTCGGCGACGACGGGCAGGTGCTCGGCGAGACCACCGTGGCGACCGCCCACCAGCCACCCGGCCGGCTGCACCGGGCCTTCTCGGTGCTCCTGGTCGACCCGCAGGGGCGGGTGCTGCTGCAGCAGCGGGCCGCGGTGAAGACGCGGTTCCCGCTGCGCTGGGCGAACTCCTGCTGCGGGCACCCGCTGCCGGGCCAGTCGCTGACCGAGGCCGCCAACCGGCGGCTCGGCGAGGAACTCGGCGTCGGCCCGGTCGAGCTCACCGAGGTGGGCGTCTACATCTACTACGCCGAGGACCCGGCGACCGGCCGCGTCGAGTTCGAGTACGACCACGTGCTGCGCGCCGACGTACCCGCCGACCTGGTGACGCGGCCCGATCCGGACGAGGTGGCCGAGCTGCGCTGGGCCGACCCCGGCGCGGTGGTGGCCGACCTGGACGCCGACCCCCGCGCGTACGCCCCGTGGCTGGGCGGCGTGGTCAACCGGCTGCTGCATCCGGCGGGCCCGGCCCGGCCGGGCGTCGCGGCCTCCGAGGCACCGGAGCGGTCGGGTGGCCGATGAGGCGCTGAGCGCGGGGGCCGTGGCACGCCGGTTGGGTGTGGCGGTCACCACGCTGCGCACCTGGCACCAGCGGTACGGCCTCGGTCCCAGCGAGCACGTGCCGGGCCACCACCGGCGCTACACGCCCGCCGACCTCGCCCGCCTGGAGATCATGCGCCGGCTGACCACCGAGGGGGTGGCGCCCGCCGAGGCGGCCCGCTGGGCCCGGCAGGCCCCGGCCGTGCCGCCGCCGGACCGGCTCGCGCTCAAGGCACGGACCTCGGCGGTACGCGACGGCGGCGGCACGACCATCCCGGTCGGCCGGGCCGGCCCCGCCGCACGGGGGCTGGCCCGTGCCGCGATGCGCCTGGATTCGGTGACCATCGCGCGGACCATCGCCGAGGCGCTCGCCGCCGACGGGGTGGTGGCGACCTGGGAGGGGCTGCTCCGGCCGGTGCTCACCGGGATCGGGGAACGGCACGCCGCCACCGCCGGCCTGATCGAGGTGGAACACCTGATGTCCCGGTGCGTCTCGGTGGCGTTCGCCACGGTGATCCGGGCCCACCCGAACGGCGGACCGCCCCGGATCCTGCTCTCCTGCGCCGACGAGGAACAGCACTCGTTGCCGCTGGAGGCGCTCGCCGCCGCGCTCGCGGAGGCCGGTGTGAGCTGTCGCATGCTCGGCGCCCGGGTGCCGTTGCCCGCCCTGGTGGAGGCGGTCAACCGGACCGGGCCGGCGGCCGTGGTCCTCTGGTCGCACACCCGCGCGACCGCCGACCCGTGCCAGCTCACCGCGCTGCTGACCGTCCCCCGCCGGCCGCTGCTGGTGCTCGCCGCCGGGCCCGGCTGGCGGGCCGACTCGCTGCCGGCCGGGGTGGTCCGGCCGGTGGATCTGGCCGAGGCGCTCTCCCTCGCCCTGGCGGTACGGGACTCGCTGGACCAGTCGACGAAGGGCTGACGGCCCTTTTCGCTCCGGGGCGCGTCCACTACGGTCGGAAAGTCCGTCTGACCCCGACCCCTCCGGGAGCGACGAATGCGTCCACGCGCCCTGCCGGCGCTCGCCCTGGGCCTGGTGCTCCTCGTCACCGCCTGCGGCGAAGCCGGCAAGTCACCCGATCAGGCGGCGGCCTCGCCGTCGGTCTCGGCGTCGCCGTCGCCCGTGACGAAGCCCTCACCGACCCCGACCGCCACCCCCAGGAAGCCGAAGCTGCGCCCGGTGCCCAAGAAGCTCCCGGCGGGCCTGCACCGGGCCAGCGGGAGCAGCGGGGTGGCGCTCACCTTCGACGACGGACCGGATCCCCGCTACACCCCGCAGATCCTGGCCCAGCTCCGGGCGGCCCGGGTCACCGCGACGTTCTGCGTGGTCGGCCAGCAGGCCAAGCGCTACCCGGAGCTGGTGGCCCGGATCGTCCGCGAGGGTCACCAGCTCTGCAACCACAGCTGGCACCACGACGTGAACCTCGGCCGGCGGTCGGCCACCGAGATCCGGGCCGACCTGGAACGGACCAACGACGCCATCCGCGCCGCCGCGCCCAAGGCGCCGATCACCTGGTTCCGCCAGCCCGGCGGCCGGTGGACCGCCGAGGAGATCGTGGTGGCCCGGCAGATGGGCCTGCGCCCGCTGCACTGGAGCGTGGACCCGCAGGACTGGGACCACCCGCCGGCGAAGACGATCATCAAGCGGGTGAAGGGCGCCACCCGGAACGGCTCGATCGTGCTGATGCACGACGCGGGCGGTGACCGGGCCCAGACGATGGCCGCGTGCCGGCACCTGATCCCGGACCTGAAGCGGCGGTACGGCATCGCGCGACTACCCTGACCTGCGGTTTTGCCCGGCGTCGCGGCCATGCCCATACCGGTTTGGCCGTCCGTGCAGACATGACATATGCTTCTCCTGCCTCCGGCGGGGCCGGATGGGAGCAAGTCCGCTTGAAGTTGCGAGTGTGCAATGATGGCGGGGCCGCCCTCATCGTCTAGCGGCCCAGGACGCCGCCCTTTCAAGGCGGTAGCACGGGTTCGAATCCCGTTGGGGGCACGGTCCGGCTCGCGCCGGATGCAACACCAGCCAGGTCCTGTGGAGCAGTTGGAGTGCTCGCCGCCCTGTCAAGGCGGAGGTCGCGGGTTCAAGTCCCGTCAGGACCGCAAGCGCTGACGCCGCGCAGCTCAATGCGCGGCGTTCTGCGTATCGGCTCGTGCGGTAGCATGTGCCGAGCACCACGGCCAGGTAGCTCAGTTGGTACGAGCGTCCGACTGAAAATCGGAAGGTCGGCGGTTCGACCCCGCCCCTGGCCACATAGCCTTTCGCCGGGCTACAGGAACGCCGACCAGCGGATACGCAGGTCGGCGTTCTGCTTTTCAGCCCAGATGGGCCGCCTCCGCCCGCAGATGCTCGAGAAAGTGCGTGACCGCCGGCGGCGGCGTCCTGCCCCGCACGGTCGCCGCGAATATCTGCCGTACCGACTCGTCGTCCGGGTGCAGGCGGAGCAGTGCGATGTCCGGCGGGGTTCCGCGTACCGCCAGGGCCGGAACCAGGGCCACCCCCAACCCGGCGGCGACGCATCCCAGCTTGCCGGTCCACTCGGCCGCGACGATGTCGATGCGCGGCGAGAAACCGCTGGGCAGGCTTGCGCGGAGCAGGCTGTTCTCCGCGGTGGCCGAGCCCACGACGAACGCTTCCGGGGCGAGGTCCGCCAGGCGCACCGAGCGGCGGCGCGCCAGCCGGTGGTCACGCGCGACCGCGACCAGGAGCCGCTCGTCGAGCAGGTGTCGCAGGTCGAATCGTTCGCGGTCCAGCTCGCCCGTGGGCGAGGTGCTGACCACTGCCACATCCGCCTCCTCGGCGAGCAGGCGCTCCAGCAGCCGCGGCGTCACGCCCTCGACCAGCGAAAGCGAGACCTCCGGGTAGGCCGAGCGGAACGACGCCATCGCCCGGGGTACGAGGGCCGCGACAGCGGTCGGGAAGGCGCCCACACGCAGCCGCCCTCGGCCGAGCCCACGCAGGTCGTCGAGGTCACGCCGGGCCGCGGCGAGCCGGTCGAGGACCGCCTCGGCGTGCGGGAGCAGCTCTCGTCCCTCCTCGGTGAGGGCGACGCCGCGGGGCAGCCGGTCGAAGAGCCGGGCGCCGATGTCGGCCTCGAGCGCGGCTATCTGCCGGGAGACAGCCGACTGGGTGAAGCTGAGGGCGCGCGCGGCGGTGGTGACCGAGCCGTGCCGCGCGACGGTGCGGAACACCTCCAGCAGCTGAGTCTCCATGGGCAGGCATGGTAATCACGCATGGCAGGCATGCAAGACATTCGTTTGTCGCATTGCTTTCACCGGCCTAGCGTTACCGCGTGAAGATCATCGCGGTCCTCGGGACCGGGCACATGGGTACGCCGATCGCGCGCCGCCTCCTGGCCGGCGGCAACCGGGTCAGAGTGTGGAACCGCAGCCCGGAGCGTTCGGAGCCGCTCGCGGCGGTCGGCGCGACGGTGGCCGCGAGCCCGTCCGCCGCGGTCGACGGAGTCGAGGTCGTCGTCGTCATGCTCGCCGACGCCGGCGCGGTCGAGACGGTGCTGTTCGGGCCGGACGGCGCCGCCACCGCGCTCCGACCCGGGACGGTCGTGGTGCAGATGTCGACGATCGGGCCGGACGAAGTCCGAGCGGTGGCCGGCCGGCTTCCGGCGGGCGTCTACCTCCTCGACGCCCCCGTCGGCGGCAGCGTCAACGCCGCCCGGGCCGGCACGCTGGTGATCTTCGCGGGCGGCCCTGCCGATGCCGTGGAGAGGGCGGCTCCGGTGCTGGGGCAGCTCGGGACGGTCCGTCACTGCGGTCCGATCGGCGCAGGTGCCGCCGTCAAACTCGTCGCGAACACGGGCCTGGTGACGGCTGTCGCCGCGCTGCACGACGCGCTGGCTGTCGCCGCAGCGCTCGGTGTCGACAGGCAGACCGCCCTCGACGTGCTCGACCGTGGGGCCCTCGGCGGCGCGGTCGGACGGGCCACAGCCTCGGGCGCCTCGTTCGCAGTCACGATGGCGGCGAAGGATGCCCGGCTGGCGCTGCGCCGCCCGGTGCCGGCCCCCGTGCTGGAGGCCGCCCTCGACCTGATGCGGGCCGCGCCGGACCAGGACGCCGATCTCTCCTCCCTCGTCTCCCCCGACTTCTGCGAAGGGACGCCGATGCGCCTCACCCTGGACAACCCCGAATCCGTCGCGGCCCCGTTCGGCGACCGCTTCGCGCACGTCGCCCGGATCGATGTCGGCGGCGGCGCGCTGCTGATGCTCGCCGGACAGGTCGCCGTTGACGACGACGGCGAGGTGGTGGCCCCCGGAGACGCCGGCGCCCAGGCCGAACGGATCTTCGAGATCGTGGGCGGCGTGCTCGCGGCGCACGGCGCGAGCTTCGACGACGTGCTGCACGTCCGCACGTTCATGACGGACCTGGCTGACCTGTCGGCGTACGCGGCCGTCCGGCGACGGCTCTTCCCTGGCACACCGCCGCCGGCGAGCACGACTGTCGAGGTCAGCAGGCTCTTCCTGCCGGGCGCTGTGCTCGAGGTCGAGGTCACGGCCGTGGTCCGGTCCCGCTAGGTGTCGCGACGATTGCGCTTCCCGGTCGGTTGGCCGTATCCACGGCCGGCACAGGTCGCCACCCTGAGTACCTAACGGGTGTACGGTCCCCGGCAACGGCGGCGGCGCCTACGGTGAGCCCGCTGAGTGACGGACGGAATGAGGCAGGTGAGCACCAGAAGGTCGCATGTGCGGACGCTGCGTACGGCTCTGACGTCGGTCCTCGTACTGGCCGTGATCCTGGTGGGCGGGTGCGGCCGGATCTCGGGGCTCCTGGATTCCGTCTCCCTGTTCCATCCGGTGTGGGCCGCCGACGGCTGGGTCTACTACCTGCGGGAGGTGACCTCGACCTCGGGCTCGGGAGTAGCCGAGGTGTGGCGGCAGCGGCCCGACGGGAGCGGCGAGGAAGCCGTTCTCACGCGCGCCCCGGCGGTGCCCGCCTGCGAAGCGGGCTTGTTCAGCTTCTTGTTCGCCGACCCCGACGGCGACCTCGGGGTGGCCCTCGAATGCGGCTGGGACGGAACGGAGCTGCTCACCTACTCGCCGGCCGACAAGACGTTCGAGCCTCTGGCGTCGACGCGCTTCCTCGCCGGTGCCGCACTCGTGAACGGTGACGGCAGGGGATATGTGCAGGCGCGCCGGAAGTGCGGGCCGGGGGGAATCCAGCTGCTCGCTGACGGGAAGGCGTCTGAGTTCCCCTCTCCGGTGACGGTCGACGGGACAACCTTCAACCTCAGTGGCAGTGATACGGGTTGCGAGTCCATGGTGCTGGTGCGGTCGCCGGCAACCATGGGTGAGCGGCTGTTCTTCATCACCGCACCCGACACCCTCGGCAGGTTGCCGCTGCCTGTCGAGGTGTATCCGTCTGACTTCACCTGGCACCTGACCGAGTGGGACGTCGGATCGGCCACGGCCAGGTTCCTCGCGGAGCTTCCCGGGCTCGCCGACCTGGCGGTGTCGCCGGACGGCAGGTCGGTGATCGCCGCCGTCGCGTCGGATCACGTGGGCGGCGTGTGGTCGGTCGACGTCGACACCGGGAAGAAGACGCGGATCGCCGACGGTGAGCGCGCGTACCACCCGAGCTTCTCTCCGGACGGCAAGCGGTTCGTCTACGTCGAGGCCTTCAGGCGGCTGAGGTTCGCCGAGGCACGGTAGTCGCCGGCCGGCTCACGCCGCGAGGGACGCCCCGCGCCTCGGCCGCACGATATGTTGCACGCTGTGACAGGGCCTGAGATCACCGTTGCGACGCCGGAAGACCGCGCCCAGGTCGTCACGTCGCTGGTCGCGGCGTTCACCAAGGATCCGGTCCTGCGGCACCTGTTCCCCGACGAGGCGACCTATGCGCGTTATGCGGCCGTCTTCTTCGGGCACCTGTTCGACAAGCGGGTGCACAAGGAGACGATCTGGACGATCGGGCACGGCGCGTCGGTGGCGATCTGGGAGCCGCCGGCATCCGGGAGCGCCCCGCCGGACGACGATCTCGCCGCCCGGCTTCCCGCCGACGTGTTGCACCGCGTCCGCGCCTACGACGAGGCGGTGCACGCCGCGCTGCCGTCGGCGCCGTTCTGGTACCTGGGGGTGCTGGGTACGCACCCGGACCACGCCGGCCGCAGGTGGGGCCACGCCGTGATGCGGGTGGGGCTGGACCGGGCCGCCGCGGACGGCCTGCCGGCGATTCTGGAGACCAGCAACCCGGACAACGTCGAGGTGTACCGGCGCGCCGGCTGGGAGGTGGTGCACGCCTTCGCGGAGCCGCTGCCCACCTGGGTCATGCGGAATCGCCGTACCTGACCGTACGACAGAGATCCCCACCGGCGGAGACGCCGGTGGGGATCCGCCGTTCAGACGCCGGCGGGCTGCTCCGCGGTGTCCGAGGCGCAGCAGGCGCTCTCGGTCACCTTCTCCAGCTGCGGCGAGTCGGCCTTGACCGTGTAGACCTCCCACGGCTCGTCGCCGGGGCCGCGCACCCAGACCTTGTCCTGGAGCGCGTAGCAGCACTCGGTGTCGTTCTCCTCCAGCGTGATCAGGCCGGACTCGGTGAGCCGGCTGGTCGCGGCGTTCACCTCGCCGGTGGTGGCCACCTCGACCCCGAGGTGGTCCATCACCGTCGGCAGGCCGGGCTCACCTTCGAGGAGTACGAGCTTCAGCGGCGGGTTCTCCACCGCGAAGTTGGCGTAGCCGGGGCGGCGCTTGGCCGGCTCGACGCCGAACAGCTTGCTGTAGAAGGCGACGGAGCCTTCGAGGTCGGACACGCGCAGGGCGAGCTGGACGCGGGACATGTGAACTCCCTGTCTAGATGTTTATCGAAGCAGACTCCACCCTGCCCTCTGCTTTGAAGTCTGTCAACCTAGAGAAATGTCGAAACAAGCGCTGCCGGCGCCTCGGCGTCGGAGATCTGCGTCCGGCTCCGAGCGGCGCGGCACCTAGGCCTGGTACCGGGTACGCCCCGAGGCGTTCCGCCAACTCGGCGCGCCTGTCCCACCACACAGCGCTGTCGTGGAGCGGCGTTCCCGGTGTCCGGAAGCGGGCGCAACGGAAGCTGCGCACCGAGACATGAGCCGGTATGGTCCGGACCTATGGGACAGGAGATGGCCGATCCGGATGAGGTCCGGCAGGAATCCGACCGCTTCTCCCTCCGCAGCAACCTGTTCGCCCCGGCGTCGGCCGAGCGGGCGTACGCCGTGTTCACCGGATCGCTCGCCGACTGGTGGGTACGCGAGTACACCTGGTCCGGCCCGCAGGCGCTCGCCGCGCTCGGCATCGAACCCCGGGCCGGCGGCATGCTCTACGAGATCGGCCCGTACGGCTTCCGCAACGACTGGGGCCGCGTGCTGACCTGGGATCCGCCTAGGCGTCTGGTCTTCACCTGGCAGATCGGCCCGGACCGGGTGCCGGTGCCGGACCCGGCCGGCGCCAGCGAGGTGGAGGTCCTGTTCCACCCCGAGGGCCCGGAACTGACCCGGGTCGAGGTCGAGCACCGCTACTTCGACCGGCACGGCGCCGCGGCCGAGGGCTACCGCGAGGCGCTCACGGCCGGCTGGCACGAGTTGCTCTGCCGCTACCTGGCGACGGTCGCCCGCACCGCCTGACCCGTACCCGATGGGCCCGGTCAGCCGGTGATGCCCGGCGTCGCCGCGGCGCCGGGCACGCCGGTGCCGCCGAGGTCGGCGCGGCGGCCGGCGTCCGCGCCCGGCGCGAAACCACCGCCCGCGAGGCGCCGTCGCGGCGCGGTGCGCAACCTGGGGTACGCCTCGGCGACCCGGCGCTGGACGCGGTCGGAACGGTCGGCGAGTACCAGGGCCGTCGAGGGGCCGCCCGCCTCGGCCACCGCGTTCTCCTCGGCTGCGCGCAGCCGCTGCGCGACGACGTACGCGAAGCCGGCCAGCCAGGTACGCCGGAACGCGGCCGGGTGCTCCCCGTCCGGCACGGCGGCTCCCGCCAGTCCGTGCGCGGCCTGCACCAGCAGCGAGGTGAACAGCAACTCGACGCGTTCCAGGTCGCTGGCGAAGCCGAACAGGTGCATGGCGAAACCGTTGCCCTGCCGTCGGCGTACGCAGCGGCAGCGCAACGGCTCGGCGACCGCGGCCAGCAGTCCGGCCTTGTCCCGGGCGTACGGCGCGACCACCTCGACCGTCCGGTCGCCCACCGGGTCGACGGCCGGGTCGCGTGCCGCGAGCAGCGCCCGGTCGACGCCGTAACGGGCGATCAGCTCGGTGGCCTTGGCCGTGAACGCGGCTGACTCGGCGGGCGTGCAGGCCGGGTCCTCGGCCTGGGCGAGCAGCTTGCGCACCTTGCTGAGCATCGCCTCGGACATGACCCAGAGCTATCACAGCCGGCGCGCGTCGCGGCGCGGCGGGCTCAGTCGGACCGGCTGCGCAGCGTGGCGATGGTCGAGCCGGCGAGGGTGAGCAGGCAGTCGGGCAGCAGCCCGTCGGCGGCGGCCGCGCCGAACAGCGCCTCACCGGTGTCGGCGTCGTCGTTGGCGCACGCGCTGACGAAGCGGGCCACCCAGCGGGTGTCGTAGTCGGCCTGGTCGATGCCGGGGAAGTCGAGGGCCGCCCCGCCGGCCGGCGCGTCGTCGCCGAGCATGGTGGCGGCCAGGCACCACGCCACCCCGTACGCCCCGGCCAGGCCGGAGCGGTCCACCACCGCGTCGAACGTGCCCACCACCCCGGCGCCGTCGCCGGCGAGGGCGGAACGGAGCACGGCGGTCGCGTCGTCCAGCGTCTGCTGTGCTTCGTCGTTCACCCGCGGAACAGTAGCGCCGGGGGTCAAGCCGTGACCCGGAAATCGCTCGATGAACACGCAGCGTGATTCCCGCAGTCGGGGTGCCGACGGAGCCGACTCCACAGTCCCGCCTACCGCGTGGGCACGCTAAGGTGCGCAGCGGACCTTCGCCGGAGGAAGGACGACCATGCTGAGAACACGCACGTCGCGCGCGGCCCTGTCCATGGCCTGCGCGGCGCTCCTGCTCGCCACGAGCGCCTGCGGGAGCGACGAGCCGGAAGAAGCGCCCGCCACCCAGGTGCGCCTCTACGGCACCGACGGCAACATGCTCAATTCATACCCAGCCGAGCTGAAGGATCGGGCGGATCTGGTGAACGGGATGAAGGGCACCACGCCCCTCACTCCGCTGCCCGAGAGCTTCAAGGAACGACTACTCGCCGTAGACGCGAAGCTGGGTGACTTCCTCTACTCCGCCGAGTCCTACGACGCGGTCGTGATCAGCGCGCTGGCCGCCCAGCTCGCCGGCACCACCGCGCCGGGCGAGATCGCCAAGCAGATCGTCGGGGTCACCACCGGCGGCGAGCGCTGCGACGAGGTGGCGACCTGCCTCCAGCTCGCCCGCGCCGGTCAGGACATCCAGTACCGGGGCGTGTCGCTCACCCGGGCCGGGTTCACCGACAACGGCGAGCCGGCCACCGCCAGCTACGGCACCATGCACTTCGACAACCAGAAGATCGACGACAGCAAGACCGAGTTCGTCGGCGCCGGTGAGGAGTCCGGGGCGAGCAGCAAGACGCCGCCGCGCGGTCGCAAGCTGCGCGACGGGAAGGCGAAGGACGCGCCGCTGGTCCTCGGCGGCCTCCTGCCGAAGACCGGTGACCTGGCGCTGGCGTACCCGCCGCTGGCCGCCGGCGCCGCGCTCGCGCTCCGCGAGGTCAACGCCGCCGGTGGTGTGCTCGGTGAGCCGGTGAGGTGGGTCGAGGGCGACGACGGCACCAACCCGGCGGTCGCGAAGGCCACTGTCGCCTCGCACGTCCGGGAGGGCGTCCACGTCATCATCGGCGCCGGTGGTTCGGGCATCTCCCGGGCGGTGCTGCCGGACGTGGTGGCCGCCGGGCGGATCCTGTTCTCGCCGTCGAACACCGACGCGGGGCTGAGCGCGGTGGACGACAACGGCCTCTACTTCCGTACCGCCCCGCCGGACAGCCTCCAGGGTCGCGCGCTGGCCGACGTGATGCTCCGGGACGGGCCGCGCAAGATCGCGATCCTGGCCCGTAAGGACTCCTACGGCGAGGGCCTCCAGGAGAACGTCCGTTCGGAGCTGGAGAAGGCCGGCATCGGCGCGGACCGGGTCAAGCTGCTGACCTACGAGCCGCCGGAGGACCCGAAGACCCCCGTCGACTTCTCCGGCATCGCCCAGGAGATCAAGGCGTACGGGCCGGAGGCGCTGCTGCTCATCGGCTTCGCCGAGTCCGCGCCGGCGATCCCGGCTCTGGCGGACGCCGGAGTCCAGATCAGACGCTGAGAAGCGCCGACGACGAGGGCCGCACCGGGAACACCGGCGCGGCCCTCGTCGTGTTCCGGCTCAGCGCGCCTTGCGCCGGTCCAGGAACTCGGTCATCCGCCGGTGTTTCTCCTCGTCCTCGAAGAGCACCGCCTGGCTGAGCAGGTCGAGTTGCGGGTGCGCGGCCGCCGGGGCGTCCACCGCCAGCTTGGTCAGCCGCAGGGCCAGCGCGGAGCCCTTCGCCATCTCGTCGAGCAGGCCGTGCGCGGTGGGCAGCAGCTCGTCCGGTTCGGCCACCACCCGGTTCACCAGCCCGATCCGCAGCGCCTCCGCGGCGTCCACCCGCCGGCCGGTGAAGAGCAGTTCCTTGGCGCGGGCCTCACCGATCAACGCCGGCAGCCGGTAGGTCGCGCCCGCGCCGGCCAGGATGCCCAGCCGCACCTCGGGCTGACCGAAGACCGCGCGGTCCGTGCACACCCGCAAATCGCAGGCGTACGCGAGTTCGGCGCCGCCGCCCAGCGCCGGCCCGTCGACGGCGGCCACGGTGGGCATCGGGAGCGCCCGGATGCGGGCGAAGACGCCCTGGTTGATGGCGGCCAGCGCGTCCAGCCGGCCGCGCTCGCGCAGCTGGGCGATGTCGGCGCCGCCGGCAAAGATGCCCGCCGTCCCGCCGGTGAGCAGCAACAGCCGGGGGCGTGCCTCCAGGTCGGCGCAGACCGCGTGCAGCTCGGCCACCAGGTCGGCGTCGATCGCGTTGCGTTTCTCCGGCCGGTCCAGCGTCACGACCAGCCGGTCCGGCAGCTCCTCGATCCGCAGCCCGCTCATTTCTTCTGGCCGTCCTTCCAGGTGTAGAAGCCCTGCCCGGACTTCTTGCCCAGCTTCCCGGCGGCCACCATCTCGACCAGCAGCGGCGGCGGCGCGAAGCGGTCCCCGTACGCGGCCTGGAGCGTACGCGCGATGTCGAGCCGCACATCCAGTCCGACCAGGTCGGTCAGCTCCAGCGGGCCGATCGGGTGCCGGTAGCCGAGCACCATCGCCTTGTCGATGTCGGCCGGGCTCGCCACCTCGTCGGCCACCATCCGGATCGCCTCCAGGCCGAGCGTGACGCCGAGGCGGGAGGTGGCGAAGCCGGGCATGTCGCGTACGACGACGGGGTCCTTGCCCAGCCGGGCGGCGAGCGCGACGGCCGCCTCGGTGGTCTGCGGCGCGGTGGCCGGGCCGACCACGACCTCCAGCAGCGCCATCGCCCAGACCGGGTTGAAGAAGTGCAGTCCGACGAAGTCGGCCGGGCGGTCCAGCCCGGCGGCCAGTTCGGCGATCGGGATGCTGGACGTGTTGCTGCCCAGCAGCGCGGGGCGGCGGCTCTCCGCCTCGCGCAGCACGGCGCGCTTCAGGTCGAGCCGCTCGGGCACCGCCTCCACGATCACGTCGGCGCCCTCGGGCACCTCGGTGAGCCCGGCCCGCAACGTGACGCGCCCGCGGTTGGCGGTGGCGGCCTCCTCGGTCAGCTTGCCGCGCTGCACGCCCCGGTCCCACAGCTCGCCGAGCCGGCGGACGGCCTCGGCGCCCCGCCCGGGGTCGACCTCGACCAGTTCGACCGCGTACCCGGCGCCGGCCGCCACGTACGCGATGCCGAGGCCCATGGTGCCGGCCCCGACGACCACAAAACGACCACTCATCGGTGTCCCCTCGCCGCGGCGGGGGCGCGCGGGGTCTCCGCCGCCGGGCCCGTCCGCTCGCTCGTTCCTGCATGCGACCCTATGCAGGGCCGGGCCGCCGGGATGAGTGGGGGCGGAGCGGACGGGGTAAGGACGGCCGTCAACGTCGAAGGAAGGAACGAGATGAGCCAGGCACCGGAGAGCGCGGAGAACACCGAGACGGTCGAGACCCGCGGCGACGAGCGGGTGGACCTGCTCCGCGCGGACACCAACAACGACGGCAAGACCGACGTGTGGGTGGTGGACACCGACGGCGACGGCAAGGCCGACCTGTTCCAGTTCGACACCGACGGTGACGGCAAGGTGGACATCACCATGGTGGACATCGACGAGGACGGCACGCCGGACGAGGTGGTCGACGGCGACGGCGGACTGCCCCCGGAGCAGACCACCCCCACCGTCCAGGTCTGAGCATGTAAGGAAGGGCCCCTTGTTAACGCCTGGGCGCTTGAAAGGGGCCCTTCCTAACGCCGCAGCTCCAGCGTGGCGAGGTAGTACGGGTGGTCGGTGTCGTCCACGTCGGCCAGTCGCCACGGTGAGCCGTGGACCAGCTCGGCGAACTCCTCGGGCGAGCAGACCAGGTAGTCGAACCACCCGGTGCCGAGCAGCCGGTAGCGCAGCCGCAGCCGCAGTTGCCCGCCGATCCGGCCCTGCTGCCGGTTGCGCTCGTGATAGGCGGTGTGCACCGGGTCGGTGGTGCCGTACGGGTCGGTGCCGTGGGCGATCACCCGGGCGCCGGGGCGGGCCAGGGCGGCGAGCGCGGCCAGCATCGTCGGCGCCCGTTCCCGCCCCTCGAACAGCCCGAGGTTGTTGCCGAGCAGCAGGAACGTGTCGTAGCGCGGCCCGTCGGCGGTGTGCTCGTCGACGGTGCCGTGGACGAGGTCGCGTACGCCCCGGTGCCGGCTGACCCGCAGCGCGCCCAGCGAGGTGTCCAGGCCGGTGACGGGCACGCCGCGCTCCTGGAGTTCCAGCGCGATCCGTCCGGCGCCGACGCCGACGTCGAGCACGTGCCCGCGTACCCGGTCCACCGCCCGGTGGTCGTGCGGCTGCCACAGCTGCGGCGGGTCCAGGTAGTGCCCGGCGGGCGCGCCGTTGATCAGCCCGTCGTCCCGCTCGATGATCTCGATGACCGGCCGGGGCAGGCGTCCACCGGCCATCGGCCGGGGTCCGATCCCGGTGGCGACCGCGTACGCGTCGCGGATCATCTCGCCGAACACGTCGCCGATCTCGGGTTCCCCGGTCATGCCCGCAACGCTATCCGGGGGTCGGCGGCGCCGTGGCCGCCGTATCCTGGGCGGCGTGACCGACCTGGACCGCCTGGCGGCGGAGAAGTACGTCCTGCTCACCACGTTCCGCAAGGACGGCCGGGCGGTGGCGACACCGGTGTGGGCGGTACGCGACGGTGACTCGCTGGCGGTGTGGACGGTGTCCGACTCCGGCAAGGTGAAGCGGATCCGGCGCGACGGCCGGGTCACTGTGGCGCCGTGCGACGTGCGCGGGCGACCGCACGGCGAGGCGGTGCCGGCACACGCGACGATCGCCGATCCGGAGAGCACCCGGCGGGTGCGGGGCCTGCTCAAGCAGAAGTACCGGCTGATCGGGCGGCTGAGCCTGCTCGGCAGCCGGCTGCGCCGGGGCGAGGGGGGCACGGTGGGGCTGCGGATCGTGCTGGACGGCGCGGCCCCCGGACACGATTGAGCCCGGGCACGATTAAGGGCGGCGCCGCGACGGCACCGCCCCTGATCGGAACGCCGGAGAACGCCGGTTCGTCAGTCTCCCTGGCGCTGCTGGGGGATCTGCCCCTGCAGTAGCGCCCGAACCTCTGACTCACGGTAGCGGCGGTGGCCGCCAAGGGTCCGGATGGCGCTGAGCTTGCCAGCCTTGGCCCACCGGGTCACCGTCTTCGGGTCGACACGGAACATCGACGCCACCTCGGCCGGTGTGAGTAGCGGCTCAGGTTCGTGCGTTCGCGATGCCATCGGGGTCACTCCTCCACATGTATAGACATCGGCCGGGGTCCCGCCGGCCGACGCGTCTCCCATGGTCCGGCTAGTCCCCGATGTCCGACATGGGCCGAACGGCTGAAGGTCCCTAGACGGACGGATGAAGCATGCCCGATTTTTACGACTTTTATGCCGCAGAAACTACCTTATTAGGACTCATGATCACGGTTCGTGACGCATCAACTACGAGACACTCTCGTGTCCAAGACCACTTATCGGGGTAAACCGGGCGTCAGTTGCAGCGCTCCAACAGCTGCACCGCGCGCCAGCGGGCGACCAGCTTGTCGTACGCGGCGGACGCCTCCTCGGCCTCGCCCCGGCCCAGTCCGGACAGTCCGGTGGCCACCAGATCGGTCGAGTCGTCGGCCTCGAGCGTCTCGTCCGGCAGCAGTTGCACCAGGCCGCCGTAGTCCAGCTCGACCACCGAGCGCGGGTGGAACTCCTCCAGCCACCGGGCCGCCTCCTCGACCGCCTCGGTGATCGGCGCCTCGCCGATCGACTTGCGCAGCACCGACAGCGCCCGCGACGCGCGGCGGCGCGCCTTGGAGATCTCGGTGCGGTAGCGCAGCGCGCGCCGCTCCGGCTCGGTGACCAGGTGCCGCTCACCCGCCTCGAACAGCACGAACCAGCGCAGCGGCACGCCCCAGGTGGCGATCTGCTCGTGCACCCGGGGCACGCCGTGCTCCAGCACCCGGGCGCCGCTGCGCCAGTCCTCCACCACGGCCTTGGCCTGCCCGGCGAGCACCGGCGGCACGAACGCGTCGGCCAGCACCGAGGGCACGCCGTCGCGGGCGCTCAGCGCCGCCTCGGCGACCCGGATGCGCAGGTTCCAGGGGCAGACCAGCAACGAGTCGTCCGACTCCAGGACGTACGCCTCGTCGGGCAGGTCGGGCAGCCGGGTCCAGCCCGCGCCCAGCGCCTCGATCACGGCGGTCCGTTGTCGTACCGGCCCTTCCAGCGGGGCGATCGCCCGGCCCTCGCTGACGTACCGGCGCCAGTAGGACTGCCGGTCCCGGTCGAAGGCGGTCAGCGGCTCGTACACGCGCAGGTATGAAGCGAAGAGCGACGGCACGGCGCGATCCTCCCACGAGACGGGACCGCCCGTCGCCGCCCGTGAGCCCGTGGCGTGACGTGCGCGACAGTACGGTTCGGGCCGATATTAGGCTCAGAGACACCGGCAGCATCCCGCCGGCGTGCCACCAGGTTCCGCTCCCCACAAGGGCGCTCACCGACACAGGAGTCAGCCATGGGCGTATTCGCCAGCACCGACGACCCCGTTTCCACGGGGCATGAGCAGGTCGTGTTCTGCCAGGACAAGCAGTCCGGCCTGAAGGCGATCATCGGGATCTACTCCACCGCGCTGGGCCCCGCGCTCGGCGGGACCCGGTTCTACCCGTACGCCACGGAGGCCGACGCCCTCGCCGACGTGCTCGACCTCTCCCGCGGCATGGCCTACAAGAACGCGCTGGCGAACCTCGACCTCGGTGGCGGCAAGGCGGTCATCTGGGGCGACCCCGAGCAGATCAAGAGCGAGGCGCTGCTGCGCGCGTACGGCCGCTTCGTCGAGTCGCTCAACGGCCGCTACTACACCGCCTGTGACGTCGGCACGTACGTCGCGGACATGGACGTGATCGCGCGCGAGACCCGGTACGTCACCGGCCGCAGCGTGGAGCACGGCGGCGCGGGCGACTCCTCGATCCTCACCGCGTGGGGCGTGTTCCAGGGCATGCGTGCCGCCGCCGAGCACGTCTGGGGCAGCCCGACGCTGGCCGGCCGCCGGGTCGGCGTGGCCGGGCTGGGCAAGGTCGGCAAGTACCTGACCGCCCACCTGCTCGACGACGGCGCCGAGGTGGTGGCGACCGACGTGAACCCGCGCGCCCTGGAGTGGGCGCGCGCCACCCACCCGCAGGTCACCCTGGTCGACGACACCGCGGCGCTGGTCGCCTCCGACATCGACGTGTACGCCCCGTGCGCGCTCGGCGGCGCGCTGAACGACGAGACCGTGCCGGTGCTGCGGGCGAAGGTCGTCACCGGAGCGGCGAACAACCAGCTCGCCCACTCGGGCATCGAGAAGGTGCTCGCCGACCGGGGCATCCTCTACACCCCGGACTACGTGGTGAACGCGGGCGGCGTGATCCAGGTGGCCGACGAGATCGAGGGCTTCAACTTCGAGCGCGCCAAGCTGCGCGCCACCCGGATCTTCGACACCACCCGGCAGATCCTCCAGCTCGCCGACGACGAGGGCGTACCCCCGGCGGTGGCCGCGGACCGGCTCGCCGAGCGGCGGATGGCCGAGGTCGGCCGGCTGCGCGCGATCCATCTGCGGTGAAGCTCACCTCCGGGGGCGGAGCGGCGACTCCACCCCCGGAGGCCGTGCGCGTTAAGCTGAGCCTCGGGCCCGTTCGTACCCATTTGTCCGCTGTCACGGCCAGCCCCGGACCTTACCCCTTACCCGGTACACTTGGTGACGGCTGGACCACTGCGACGCGCAGGTCCGGTCGACGGTGACCCGAGGTGCCGAACGATGGCATCCCCATGTACCGTAAGAGCCACGAGAGATGCCTGACGTCATCGGGGCCCGCCTTCGGGCTGCCCCGCATTCTGTGCGAGGGGGTCGAGCCATGGGGCGCGGCCGTGCTAAGGCCAAGCAGACGAAGGTGGCGCGGGAGTTGAAGTATCACTCCCCGAACACCGACCTAACCGCCTTGCAGCGCGAACTGGCGGGTAGTGGGAAGTCTGAGCACAACTTCGACGACGACTACAAAGAGTATGTCGACGACGATGACGAGGACCACGCGGACGACGACCCGGACACCTGGGCTCGTCCGACCCGCTGACCTCCGGTCACATCTGAGCACGCGGTAACCCCCGCGTGCTCACGCATGTGCTCTGCTGAGCCGGCGTACGACCGACGATCAGGGACCTGCCGTGCCGGGGTGCCGCCCCGACTCGCCGGCAGGTCCCTGATCGCGGAACCGAGCCCTCAGCGCGGCCGGTTGTTCCAGTTGTAGAACGTCGGGATGTTCTCGAAGTGGTTCCAGGCGCAGACCGCGTTGGCGCCGTCGCCGCCCGACACCTCCGCCCGCAGCAGCCGCGCCGCCTCCGCCTCACGGAGCAGAGCGGTAAGCCCCGCAGCGGCGTCCCGCACCCGGTCGGCCACTGCCCCCCGGTCGGTGTCACTGATGGTCTCGGGCATGCTCCAACACTCCCTCCAGTAGGCGGATCTTGCTGTTCCGGCAGTGCTCGGTCTCCGTACCGTCGAAACGCCCCAGCTCGAAGTAGCGGTTGGCGGCGTGCCCACCCCCACAGAAGCCGAAGTACGCGCAGGACGTCCGGCACGCCTCCACGCCGGTGAGGAACTCGCCCACCCAGGGCGTGCCGGCCGCGTCGGCGACGATCTCGCCCAGCGGGGTGGTGAGCACGTTCCCGCTGGTGAAGTCGCCGTAGTGCGGGTCCGTGAAGCCGGCCAGCTCCGGCGAGAGCACCACCACCGAACCGTCGTGCCCGACCGTCGGGATCGGGTCGAGGCGGCGGGGCAGCAGGTCGTCGGCGGTGCCGGCCAGCACCGCGCCCGCGTACCGCAGCGACCACTCCACCTCGCGCAGGTGGATCCGGGGATCACGCCGCCAGGCCGCGACCAGCTCCGCCCAGAACCCGGTGACCGCGCCCGCGTCCCGGGCGTTGGTCCGGGTGTTGACGCCCTCGGTCTCCTCGATGTTGACGCCGAGCACGTCGCAGCCCAGGTCGAGGAAGTAGTCGTACAGCTCGGTCGCCAGGCCCGGCTCCGGCCGGGACACCACAGCCAGCGCCGAGAACGGCACGCCGTGGCGGCGCAGCGCCGCCACGCCGGCCACGATCCGGTCGTACGCGGGCCGCCCGCCCCGGGTGACCCGCTCGGCGTTGCGGGCCCGTGGCCCGTCCACGCTGACGCTGACCCGCACCCGGTGCTCGGCGAAGAACGCGCACCAGGCGTCGTCGATCAGCGTGGCGTTCGTCTGCACGTGGTGCTCGACGTCCGGCCCGAACGGCGCCAGCAGCGCGGCCAGATGCTCCCGGCCGGCCGCGAGCGGCTCGCCGCCGTGCCAGACCACGGAGAAGCGACCACCCGTCGCCCACGGGTTCACCGACGCCGCCACCGCCTCGGCGACGGCCACCGGCATCCGCCGATCGGCCGCCCGAAGCGGCAGGTAGCAGTAGGCGCAGTCGAGGTTGCACAGGGTGGTCGGCTGCATCACCACGTACGACGGGACGGCGGCGATACCCCGCATCCCTTCGGGCGCACGTGCGGCCATCAGCACCTCCCCCGCCTGCCTGAAAACCGAACCTCCAGGCTAGGCCGCGGCGACCGCTCGGGTGAACCCCCGATCAGGTGCCCGGCCGATCGGCGCAGGGTGATCAGCCCCGGGTGTGCTGCCCGACCATCTGCACGTTGCCGGACCCCTCGATGATCTCGCCCGCCTGCCAGGCGTCCACGCCCCGGCCGGTCAGGGTGGCCAGCGCGCGGTCGGCGTCCTCGGCGGAGACGATCGCGAACATGCCGACGCCCATGTTGAACGTCGCCTCCATCTCCGGGTCCTCGATCCGGCCCTTGGTCTGGATCAGATCGAAGATCGGCTGTGGCTTCCAGGTGGAGCGGTTGACCACGGCGTCGACGTGCTCGGGTAGCACCCGGACCAGGTTGCCGGGGATGCCGCCACCGGTGACGTGGGCCAGCGCCCGCACCTCGGCCTCGGCGATCAGCTTGAGGCAGTCCTGCGCGTAGATCTTGGTCGGGGTGAGCAGCTCCTCGCCGAGCGTCCGCTGGCGGCCGAAGTCGTCGATCACCACGTCCAGCCGCATCCGGCCGGCGCCCAGCAGCACGTGCCGGACCAGGGAGTAGCCGTTGGAGTGCAGGCCGGAGGAGCGCATGGCGATCACCACGTCACCCACCTCCACCCGCTCCGGGGTGAGGATCTCGCTCTCCTCCACCACGCCGACGCCGGTGGCGGAGATGTCGTACTCGTCGGGGCGCAGCACGCCCGGGTGCTCGGCGGTCTCGCCACCCAGCAGCGCGCAGCCGGCGTACCGGCAGCCGTCCGCGATGCCCGCGCCGATCTCGGCGACCTTGTCCGGCACGACCTCGCCGGTGGCGATGTAGTCGAGCAGGAACAGCGGCTCGGCGCCGCAGGCGACCAGGTCGTCGACGACCATGGCGACCAGGTCGATGCCGACCGTGTCGTGGATGTCGAGCTGCTGCGCGATCACCAGCTTGGTGCCGACGCCGTCGGTCGAGGAGGCCAGGATCGGATTCTTGTACTTCTTCGTGTCCAGCCGGAACAGGCCGGCGAAGCCGCCCAGGTCACCCAGGACCTCCGGGCGCCGGGTCTCCTTGACCTTGGACTTGAGCAGCTCGACCGCGCGGTCGCCCGCCTCGATCGACACCCCGGCGTCGGCGTACGAGACCGAGCGTTTGCGCTGCGTCCGGCCGGACCCCGCCGACCAGGGCTGGCGGTCGCCGCCGGCGCCCGTCGGGCTGGATCCTGCGCCGCTGCGCTCGGACACGTGCGTCACGGTTCTCCCCTTTGTGGTTCCCGCGAGCCCGGAGCGGCCGGACCCGCGTCGGTGGTGCTACGGGTGGTGGGTCGGTGTGGCGACGAGCGGACCGGTCGGCCCGGCCGCCTCGGCGGCGACCCGGCGTCCCACTCCTTCGAGCACGTGCTTGCCGATCAGGTTCCCGGCCGGCAGTTCGATCGGATACTCCCCATCGAAGCACGCCCGGCAGAGCCGGCTCTTCGGCTGCTCGGTCGCGGCGATGAGACCGGGCAGCGATACGTACCCGAGCGTGTCGGCGCCGATCGAGCGCCGGATGCCCTCGTTGTCCAGCCCGTTGGCCAGCAGTTCGGCCCGGGTGGCGAAGTCGATGCCGTAGAAGCAGGGCCAGCTCACCGGCGGCGAGGAGATCCGGACATGGACCTCGAGGGCGCCCGCCTCGCGTAGCAACCGGACGATCGCCCGCTGGGTGGTTCCGCGGACGATCGAGTCGTCCACCACCACCAGGCGCTTGCCGCGTACGTTCTGCCGCAGCGGGTTCAGCTTCAGCCGGACGCCGAGCGCGCGCAGCGTCTGCGAGGGCTGGATGAAGGTGCGCCCGACGTACGGGTTCTTCATCAGGCCCTGGCCGTAGGTGATGCCTGATTCCTCGGCGTAGCCGATCGCGGCCGGCGTGCCGGACTCCGGCACCGGGATCACCAGGTCGGCCTCGACCGGGTGCTCCTTGGCGAGCTGACGGCCGATCTGCACCCGCGCGGCGTGCACGTTACGGCCGGCGATGGTGGCGTCCGGCCGGGCGATGTACACGTACTCGAAGAGGCAGCCCTTGGGCTCGGGCGCGGCGAACCGGCTGGAGCGCAGCCCGTTCTCGTCGATGGCGATCAGCTCGCCCGGCTCGACCTCGCGGACCACGCTCGCGCCGACGATGTCCAGCGCGGCGGTCTCGCTGGCCACCACCCAGCCGCGTTCGAGCCGGCCGAGCACCAGCGGGCGTACGCCGTGCGCGTCGCGCGCCGCGTAGAGCGTCGACTCGTCCATGAAAACGAAGCTGAACGCGCCGCGCAGTTGCGGCAGCACCTCCAGCGCCGCCGCCTCGACCGACAGGTCGGGCCGGCTGGCCAGCAGCATCGTCACCAGCGAGGTGTCGTTCGTCGAGCCGTCCGGGTCGAGCCCGCGCACTGCGGCCTCGCGCTGCAGCTCGGCGGTGTTGACCAGGTTGCCGTTGTGCGCCAGCGCGATGGTGGTGCCGGCGCTGGTGGCGCGGATCGTCGGCTGGGCGTTCTCCCAGGTCGAGCCGCCGGTGGTGGAGTAGCGCGCGTGCCCGATCGCGACGTGCCCGCGCAGGCTCGCCAGCGTCGGCTCGTCGAACACCTGGGCGACCAGGCCGAGATCCTTGTAGACCACGACGCCGGAACCGTCGCTCACTGCGATGCCCGCGGCCTCCTGGCCCCGGTGCTGGAGGGCGTAGAGCCCGAAGTAGGTGAGGTTGGCGACCTCTTCCCCGGGGGCCCAGACGCCGAAGACGCCGCACGCGTCCTGGGGGCCGGGTCGCTCGGGGTCAAGGTCGTGGCTCAGCCGGCCATCGCCTCGGGGCACCTGCCGCTCCCTCTTGGTGGGGTCTGGACTGGCCTGGCGGAGTCGGGGGTCAGCTCCGCACGCTATGGGCCGGGACCGTCGTCGGGTCTCAGTGTACGCGAACAGCAGTCGATACCGACAGTCACGGAGTCCCCGCTCAGGGTGAGTGCGGGTTGCGGCCGTCCGCCGGCTAAATCGGGAGGTACGCGGAAAGGTCGGCCCGGTTCCCCGACACCCGTACGCGACCGTCGGTGACCGCTCGCGCCCAGTCGAGGCGTCCGGTGGCGAGCGCCAGCCACGTCGGCGGGTCCATCTCCACCACGTTCGGGGGCGTGCCGCGGGTGTGTCGTGGACCACTCACGCACTGCACCGCACCGTAGGGTGGGACGCGCACCTCCACCGATCGGCCGGGGGCGCGATCCGTGAGGGCAGCCAAGAGGGTCCGGACCGCCTCCCGGAGGACCGGCCGTTCGGGCGTACGCCCCTCGTCCAGCGCCGCCAGGGCGGCGAGTACCGCTTCGGAATAAGCGTGCGGAGAGGACACGACGGGACGATACGACCCGGCAGAACGCCGCCCTGCGGCGGCCCTGGGTAGAGATGATCCGGTCAGACAAGGCATAGTTGCCGACGGCGTTATTCGTACCGTGAGTGATCAACCTCGGCCGAGCGGCCGGCGGAGAGATCAGACCCGGAAGGCGGTGGACGTGTCAACACACCGACGTGCCTGGAAGCAGCGGGCCGGTGTGGTCGTAGCGCTGCTCTTCGGCGCCCTGCTCACCGTCCCCGCCACCCCCGCCCTGGCCGCACAGATCGTCACCGCGACTAACTCCGTGACGATCGAGGCCGGCCGAAGCAGCGCAGTCACGGTCACGGTTCGCCCGAACAACGGTGAGACCTCTGCCGATATCGACGTGCAGGACCTGCCCGACGGCGTCAACTGCGGAGGCTGCGGCCGGGTCGATTTCAACGGCGAGCAGGACCAGACGGTCACGCTGAACCTGTCGGCTGCCGCCAACGCTCCCGCCAATAACGCCTCAGCACGAATCACGGTGAGCGGCGGGGGCGCGCGTCCGCTCCGTGTCACCGTCAGGGCGGCCGCGCCGCCCACGCCGGACCAGCCGCAGACCGTCAAGACGGTGTCCGGCAAGGTGGTGAACGCCGACGGCGACCCGATCGAAGGCGCCCTCGTCATGCTGCGCGACAGCGCGGGCAAGGAGCGCCGTACCAACACCAGCGGCAACGGCAACTTCAGCTTCAGCGGCTCCGACTCCAACCCGATCGCACCCGGCCGGATCGAGGTGGGCGCCTCGACCGACGGCGCCACCCCGGTCGCCAGGTCGATAAACGCCAGCGCCGGCCAGTCCGTGACCGGCGTCCGGCTCAGCATTCAGCTGCGGGCGTCGGCGAGCCCGAGCGCCACCCCGTCGGCGAGTGAGTCCGCCCCGCCGTCGGACGAGCCGCTCGAGGAGGACCCGGCCGACACCCCAGCCACCGACGCGCCGGCCGCCCAGGAGCCGACCGCGAACGAGGACTCCGGGGGCATGGGCTCCTGGCTGCTGATCCTGCTCGGCGGTCTGTTCGTCGCCGTCGGTGTGGGCACCATCGTGCTGCTCTACATGCGGCGCAAGAACGAGGGCGACGACGGTGACGGCGACGGCCCGGGTGGACCGGTCGGTCCGGGTGGCCCCGGCGGCGCCGCCGCGGCCGGCGCGATCCCCGCGGCCCGGGGCGCCTACCACGGCACCGACGACCAGACCCGCGTCGTGAACGGCATGGGCGCCGGACCGGCGGCGACGATGGTCGGCGGCCCGTCGATCAGCGACGCCCCCACCATGCTCCAGCGGCCGGTCGTGGACGACGTCCCACCGGACCCGTACGGCGCACCGCCCGGACCGGCGTACGGCGTCGGCGCGGGACAGGCCGGGTACGGCTACGGCGACGACGCGCCCGGGCAGGGCGGCTACGGCGCCGGCAACGGCTACGGCGACGCGCCCGCCTCCGGCGGCGGATACGGCACCGCGCCCTCCTCGGGCGGCGGCTACGGCAACGGTCCGTCCTCCGGGGCCGGCTACGGCAGCCCGGACTACGCCGCGGGCGCCGCGGCCGGCGCGGCCGGATACGCGGCCCAGGGCGGCGGCTACGGCAACGAGCGCTTCGACGAGCCCACCGGCCGCTACACCGGCGACAGCACGCAGTACGCGCCGGCGGCCGACCCGTACCCGACCAGCACCTACCAGCCGGAGCAGGACCGCGGGTACGACCAGTCCGGCCCGGCCGGGTACGGCCGCGGCGCGGAGCAGGGTGACGGCTACCGCTCCGGCGGCGGGTACGGCGCCGCCTCGGGTGGCTACGACAACGCGCCCACCGGCGGCTACGACAGCGGCCGCCAGCAGGGCGGTTACGGCGACGCCCCGGCGGGCGGCTACGGCGGCGCCGGTGGCTACGGCGACGCGGGCTACGGCGGTGGCCGGGCCACCGGTGGATACGGCGACGCCCCGGCTGGTGGCTACGACAGCGCGCCCGCAGGCGGGTACGACGCCCCGGCCGGTGGCTACGACGCCGGCCGCCAGCAGGGCGGCTACGGCGACGCTCCGGCCGGTGGATACGACAGCCCGGCCGGTGGCTACGACGCCGGTCGCCAGCAGGGCGGCTACGACAACGCCCCGGCCGGTGGCGGCTACGGCAGCACCGGCGGATACGACGGCGGGCACCAGGCGGGCGGATACGGCCAGCAGGGCGGCGGATACGGCGACGGCTACAGCCAGTCCCCGCAGGGCGGCTACGGCCAGCAGGGTGGTTACGGCCAGGAGCCGCCGCAGCAGCGCGGTGGCGGCTACGACAACGCCTACCCCAACGACCCGGCGCAGGCCGGTCGCGCCCGCCCGGACGCGCAGGGGGACCGCGGCGGCCGGCGTCTCGACTGGCTGGACGACTGACAGCCACCAGCACGCATGACTGTGGCCGCCCGCGTTCGCGGGCGGCCACAGTCGTTGGTTGATACCCCGTCGAGCGGGTGGTGGAGCCGGTGACTCAGGCGGCGGCGAAGTAGTCCTGGCGCAGCACCGGCACCACGTCGGAGACGCCGACCTCGGTCGCCACGTCGACGTCCTCGGCGAAGCCACCCTCGGCGAGTTCCCGGCCGGACACGCACCCCCGCACCGCCGCCGGCACATCAGGGGTGCTGGCGAGCGCGGCCAGCGCCATCGCTGCCTCCACCGAAAGTCCGCCGGGCACCCCGGCGAGCGCGTCGAGCACGCAGGCCGCGCCGAGCTGGTCCTCCACGCAGGGCCGCAGTGACCCGTCGGGCCAGCGCTCCCCGGCCGCCACCACACCCACGGGAGCGTCGGTCGAGCCGTACCCCTGGGTGCGGAGCCAGCGCCCGACGGCGCGCGCGTTGCGCAGGCAGGCCGCGACCACCGGCACTCCGGTGGCGCTCGCGGCGGCGCTGATCGCCGAGCCGTTCGGCGACGGCAGCACCAGGTCGGCGACGACGGGCGCGGCCCGCAGCGCCGCCGGGGAGAGCGACCACGGGTGCTCCGCTGTCGTCCTCCGGCGGCCCACCGCGGCTACGGCGCCGACCCGGCGGGCGTAGTCGGCGGCCTGCTCGCCCCACGGGAACGGGTGTACCCGCATGCCGCGGCTCACCGCCACCTCCACGGCGGTGGTGAACGACAGCACGTCCACCACCACCAGGGCGGCGCAGACCCGGCCGAGCTCCGCCGCCCCGGTCAGTCCCCAGTCGAAGCGGGCACCGGCGCCGGGCTGGGCGAATACGGCCAAGGCCGGGGCCTCAGCGCCGGTCCGGCGCCGGCTCACCGGGAGCCGGGCCGTCGGACCCGTCGGCAGGCGCCGAAGCGTCCTGCGCCGGGATCGCGTCGGAGGCCGGCGCGGTCTCGTCGGAATCCGCGTCGGACGCGGCCGGAGCGGAGTCGGTGGCGGCCGGCGCGGGCGCCTCGGCCGGCGAGGCGTCCGTGCCCGTCTCGGTGATCGGCTCGGAGGCGACCTCGGCCGGGTCCACGCCGACCGGCTGCTCGGCGGTGGCCGGAAGCACGGTGGTGGTCCCGGTACGGGTCGCCGCCACCTCCACCCGCGCCGCCTCGGCCGCGCCGAACAGGCGCGGCAGCGTGCCGCTGTGCGCCTCGCGCAGCTCGTCCAGGCCGATCCGGAACTGGCCGTGCACCTCCAGCGCGCCGGAGGCCGGGTCGGTGACGCCGATGAACTCCCACGGCACGCCGCGCTCGGCGCAGAGGGCGGTGAACGCCTTCTCGTGCCCGCGCGGCACCGACACCAGCGCCCGGCCGGCGGACTCGCTGAACAGGAACACGAACGGCATCGAGCCACCGGCGAAGTGCTCCGGCACCACGACCCGGGCGCCGACGCCGCGGCGCAGGGCCGACTCGACCAGGCTCTGCGCCAGGCCGCCGTCGGAGAGATCGTGCGCCGAGCTGAGGTGACCGACGCGGGCCGCCTCGGCCAGCAGCTCGGCGAGCTGCCGCTCACGGGCCAGGTCGACCTGCGGCGGGATGCCGCCCAGGTGCTCGTGGGTCACCCAGGCCCACTCCGAGCCGGACAGCTCGACGTGCGTCTCGCCCAGCAGGAAGAGCTGGTCGTGGTCGCCGGCCGCGCGGGGCACGAAGCCCATCGGCACCCGGTTCGCCACGTCGTCGAGCACGCCGAGCACGCCGACCACCGGGGTCGGGTGGATGGCCGCCGCGCCGGTCTGGTTGTAGAAGCTGACGTTGCCGCCGGTCACCGGGATGCCCAGCTCCAGGCAGCCGTCCGCCAGGCCGCGTACGGCCTCGGCGAACTGCCACATCACGCCCGGGTCCTCCGGCGAGCCGAAGTTCAGGCAGTTGGTGACCGCGATCGGCTTCGCGCCGGTCACCGCCACGTTCCGGTACGCCTCGGCCAGCGCCAGCTTCGTCCCGTGGTACGGGTCGAGGCGGGCGTACCGGCCGTTGCCGTCGACGGAGAGCGCGACGCCGAGGCCGCTGCGCTCGTCGATCCGGATCACGCCGGAGTCCTCCGGCTGGGCGAGCACGGTGTTGCCGAGCACGTAGCGGTCGTACTGCTCGGTGACCCAGGTCTTGTCGGCCAGGTTGGGCGACGCGATCATGCGCAGCACGGTCTCCCGGAGCGCCTCCGGGGTGTTCGGCCGGGGCAGCGTCTCGGCGCGGTCGGCCTGGAGCAGGATCAGGTCGGCCGGCTCGCGCATCGGCCGGGCGTAGACCGGGCCGTCGTCGACGAGCGAGCCCGGCGGCACGTCCACCACGAGCTGGTCGCGCCAGGTGACGACCAGGCGGCCCGGCTGGCCGTCCGGGGACGGCGCGGTGACCTCGCCGATGGCGGTGGCCCAGACGCCCCACTTCTCGGCGGTCTTGAGGACCGCGTCGAGCTTGTCCGGCGAGACGACGAGCAGCATCCGCTCCTGGGACTCGCTGGCCAGGATCTCGTGCGGCTCCATCGACGGCTCGCGCAGCGGCACCCGCTCCAGCCACACCCGCATGCCGGTGCCGGCGGAGGCGGCGGTCTCGGTGAGCGCGCAGGTCAGGCCGGCGCCGCCGAGGTCCTGGATGCCGACGACCAGTTCGGCGTCGTACAGCTCCAGGCACGCCTCGATCAGTAGCTTCTCCATGAACGGGTCGCCGACCTGCACGGACGGGCGGCGCTGCTCGCTGCCCTCGTCGAAGGTGGCGCTGGCCAGCACCGACACGCCGCCGATGCCGTCGCGGCCGGTCTTGGCGCCCATCAGGACCACGATGTTGCCGGGGCCGGTGGCGTCCTTCTTCTGCAGCCGGTCGACCGGCAGCACGCCCAGGCAGAGCGCGTTGACCAGCGGGTTGCCCTGGTAGCAGGGGTCGAAGACGACCTCGCCGCCGATGTTGGGCAGGCCGAGGCAGTTGCCGTAGCCGCCGACGCCGGCGACCACGCCGGGCAGCACCCGGGCGGTGTCCGGGTGGTCGGCCGCGCCGAAGCGCAGCGGGTCCATCACGGCGACCGGGCGCGCGCCCATGGCGAGGATGTCGCGGACGATGCCGCCGACGCCGGTCGCCGCGCCCTGGTACGGCTCGACGAAGCTCGGGTGGTTGTGCGACTCGACCTTGAAGGTCACCGCCAGCTCGTCGGAGACCTGGACCACGCCGGCGTTCTCCCCGATGCCGGCGAGCAGCCGGTCGCTCGGCGGGGCCTTCTCACCGAACTGGCGCAGGTGCACCTTGCTCGACTTGTAGGAGCAGTGCTCGCTCCACATGATCGAGTACATGGCCAGCTCGGCCTGGGTGGGCCGGCGGCCGAGGATGTGCCGGATCCGGTCGTACTCGTCGTCGCGGAGGCCCAGCTCGGCGTACGGCTGAAGCTCTTCCGGCGTCTCGGCGGCCCGGGGGACGGTGTCCACGCCCGGCGCCCACTCGTCGGTCGGGCCGCCCTGCGGCTCCCGCAGGGCCGGGTCCGGATGGGTGGTCATGACGTCTCCTTGTTGCGCTCGCCGCCCGTGCGGCGGGTGAGCCGACCGATGATCACGGCCACCATCACGCCGGCGCTCCCACCAGGTGCTTGAGCACCGAGGTGAAGAAGCCGAGGCCGTCCAGGGACGGGCCGGTGAGCGCCTCCACCGCGTGCTCGGGGTGCGGCATGATGCCGACCACGTTGCCGGCCTCGTTGGTGATCGCGGCGATGTCGCGCAGCGATCCGTTGGGGTTGCCGCCGACGTAGCGGGCGACGACGCGGCCCTCGCCCTCCAGCCGGTCGAGCGTCGCGGCGTCCGCGACGTAGCAGCCCTCGCCGTTCTTGACCGGGACGAGCACCTCCTGGCCCGGCTGGAACGCGTTGGTCCAGGCGGTGCCGGTGGCCTCGATCCGCAGGACCTGGTCCCGGTTGCGGAAGTGCAGGTGCTGGTTGCGGGTGAGCGCGCCGGGCAGCAGGTGCGCCTCGCAGAGGATCTGGAAGCCGTTGCAGATGCCGAGGACCGGCAGGCCACCTCGCGCGGCCTGGACGATCGTCTCCATCACCGGGGCGAACCGGGCGATGGCGCCGCAGCGCAGGTAGTCACCGTAGGAGAAGCCGCCGGGCAGGACGACGGCGTCCACCCCGTGCAGGTCCGGGTCGCCGTGCCAGAGCCGGATCGCCTCGGCGCCGGCGATCCGCACGGCGCGGGCCGCGTCCCCGTCGTCGAGCGAGCCGGGGAAGGTCACCACACCGACCCGGGCGGTCACGACTGCGCGCCCGCGGTCTCGTCGGTGTTTACCACGCGGACGGTGAAGTCCTCGATGACCGGGTTGGCCAGCAGCTTGTCGGCGATCTCGCGGGCCCGGTCCAGGTCCGGTTCGCCGGTGAACTCGATCTCGATCCGCCTGCCGATCCGAACCGAGGCGACGTCGCTGACGCCGAGCCGGGGCAGCGCGTTCGCGACGGCCTGGCCCTGCGGATCGAGGATCTCGGGCTTGAGCATGACGTCGACTACGACGCGAGGCACGGGGCACTCCTGACTGTGTACGCAGTTGGGTGCCGGCCCACTATCGGGCGAGCGCAGCCAGCCTACCTGGCAGATACCGCCCGGCCCGAACCGGCCGGGGGCAGTTCCGGCAGTGCCGGGCGGGACCGGCGACGCCGGCCGGGCACCGTTGCCCGTTCGTTGCTGCGTCGATGCGAATTCGTTGCGCTCGGTGCCTGTGGGTGACCCTCCACACCCCCCTCTACCAGGCATTCTGCTGCGAAACGCCCCAGCTTGGACAGGTATCCGACAGCACGTCGACGCGACACGCGGCGGACGTCACGCCATCGGCGTTTTTCGATTCATCTCTTGTGACACCGCGAGGCACGCCCGTAGCATGCATCGTCAGATGTCGATGCACCCGATCGATGTCTCTCGCCGGCTCCCCCGTCCGGCGGGTGTCATTCTGCCCGGCAACCCCGGGCGTCGCGCAGAAGGAGCCCCGACATGCGCCTCCGTCCCCTGCTCGCCGTGCTGACCACCGCGCTGGCCGGTGTCCTGGCCACCGCCTCCGGCGCCGCCGCCGCGCCGGCCGGCCCGCAGCCGATCATCGGTGGCGGCACCGTCTCGTCCGCGCCCTGGGCCGCCGCCGTCTTCAGCAACGGCTCGTTCACCTGCTCCGGCAGCGTGATCGCGCCCCAGTGGGTGCTCACCGCCCGGCACTGCGTCAGCGGCACCATGTCCGTGCGGGTCGGCAGCGTCTACTACGCCTCGGGTGGCGTCACCCGCACCGTGAGCGCCTCCTACACCCGCTACGACCTGGCCCTGCTGCGCCTGTCCAGCACGGTCAGCACCTCCGCCGTCTCGCTCGCCAGCAGCAACCCGCCGGTCGGCTCCACGAACACCATCTACGGCTGGGGCATGACCTGCTACAGCGGTTGCGGCGCGTCGCCCCAGCTCAAGACCGCGAGCGTACGGGTGACCAGCACCAGCGTCACCGACGCGTACGGCGGCCAGGCGATCCGGAGCACCCGGGTCAACGGCAACGCCTGGCGGGGCGACTCGGGTGGCCCGCAGTTCTACAACGGCCAGCAGGTCGGCGTGGCCTCCACCGCCGACGGCCAGAGCATCCAGAACTACGGCAGTGTCGCGTACAACCGGTCCTGGATCGCCTCGACGGCCGGTGTCTGACGGTTGATGCCGATGCGGCGCGGATCGGCCGGGAGCAGCCCGGCCGTCCGCGCCGCGTCGTTTTTCAGCATGCGATCAGCTGAACACGGCTCCCGAACCACCCGGCCGAGGGCTGACAGCATCGGAAACGTGCTGGTCGTGACGACGGATCAACTGCCTGGCTACGAGATCCGCCAGATCCTCGGCGAAGTGGTCTCGTCGATGGCGAGGACCCGCAACCCGTACCGCGAGGGGGTCAAGAACCTGCGCGGTGGCGCATACGACCCGCTGGCGCCGGACAACCTGACCCGGTGGCGTACCGACTCGGTGGCCCGGCTCGGCGAGGAGGCCCGCCGCCTCGGCGCGAACGCGGTGATCGGCATGCGCTTCGACAGCCGCGACTGCGGCGAGATGTGGATGGAGATCTGCGCGTACGGCACGGCGGTGATCGTCGCGCCCAAGATGCCGGACGTCATGCCGCCGGACCAGCCGGCGATCGCGGCCGAGACCGCCCACGACCCGGAGATCGCCTCCGCCCCGGGCGGCATCGCCGAACCGGCCAGCGCCCCCAACCTGAGTTCCGCAGCCGAAACCCCCACCGGCCCCTGACCCCTCGCTTTGCGGCGTCGATCATGAAGTTGACGGCAGGAATGATCTCCCTGAGTGCCGCCAACTTCATGATCGCCGGGGAAAGGGCCTGGGTCAGAGGATGGGGGGTGGGGAGTAGGTGGCGGCCTGGGGGTGGGACTCGACCACACCGGTGATCCTCGCGGTCACGCGGTTGACCTGGTCGGCGGCGGCGCCAACGAAGGCGTTGCGGTCGGCCACCAGGGTGTCGATCTCGGCCCGGGTCAGGCCCAGCCGGCCGTCGGCTGCCAGGCGGTCGAACAGGTCGTTCTCCGCCGCGCCCTTCTCCCGCATGGCCAGCGCCACGGCGACCGCGTGCTCCTTGATCACCTCGTGCGCGACCTCCCGGCCGACACCCCGGCGTACGGCTGCCACCAGGATCTTCGTGGTGGCGAGGAACGGCAGGAAGCGCTCCAGCTCCCGATTGATCACCGCCGGGTAGGGGCCGAACTCGTCCAGCACGGTGAGGAACGTCTGGAACAGCCCGTCGGCGGCGAAGAAGGCGTCCGGCAACGCGACCCGGCGTACCACCGAGCAGGAGACGTCGCCCTCGTTCCACTGGTCACCGGCCAGCTCACCGACCATCGACAGGTAACCCCTGATGATCACCGCGAAGCCGTTCACCCGCTCCGACGAGCGCGTGTTCATCTTGTGCGGCATGGCGCTGGACCCGACCTGGCCCGGCTTGAAGCCCTCGGTGACCAGCTCCTGGCCCACCATCAGCCGGATCGTGGTGGCCAGCGACGACGGCGCGGCGGCCACCTGGGCCAGCGCGGAGAGCACGTCGAAGTCCAGCGAACGCGGGTAGACCTGGCCGACGCTGTCCAGCACCCGGCTGAAGCCCAGGTGCCCGGCGACCCGGCGCTCCAGCTCGGCCACCTTCCCGGCGTCGCCGTCGAACAGGTCGAGCTGGTCGGCGGCGGTGCCCACCGGCCCCTTGATCCCCCGCAGCGGGTAGCGGCCGATCAGGTCCTCCAGCCGCTCGTACGCGATCAGCAGCTCCTCCGCGGCGGACGCGAAGCGCTTGCCGAGCGTGGTGGCCTGCGCGGCGACGTTGTGCGACCGGCCGGTCATCACCAGCGCCGAGTACTCGCCCGCGTGCCAGCCCAGCCGGGCCAGCGTGGCGACCACCCGGTCCCGGATCAGCTCCAGCGAGGCGCGGATCTGGAGCTGCTCGACGTTCTCGGTGAGGTCCCGGGAGGTCATCCCCTTGTGCACGTGCTCGTGCCCGGCGAGCGCGCTGAACTCCTCGATCCGGGCCTTCACGTCGTGCCGGGTGACCCGCTCCCGCGCCGCGATCGAGGCCAGGTCGACGTCGTCGACCACCCGCTCGTACGCCTCGACCACGCCGTCCGGCACCGGCACGCCGAGATCACGCTGGGCCTTGAGCACCGCCAGCCAGAGCCGGCGCTCCATCCGGACCTTCTCCTCCGGCGACCAGAGGGCGACCAGTTCGGGCGAGGCGTACCGGTTGGCGAGCACGTTCGGGATCGTCGTCACGGCCCTCATTCTCGCGTACGGGCTCGCGCCGCCACCGGTCGGCCCGCTGGTGGCGGACGCCCTGGACCGGTCCGGCCCGGGGCGTCCGTCTTATCCGGTCAGGGCAACAGGTTGATCAGATCCGGGTGACCGGCAAGCGCCGTGACCTGCTCCAGAGTGAGCGGCGGGGTCGCGCCACCCTTGACGCCCTTCGGCCAGCGACGCCCGAAGTCTCCGTCCGTCGGCATGTCCGAGGCGCCTCCGGTGTTGGGCCGGTTGTCGATCACCACCTCGACCGTGCCGCGGTCGGGTCGCTGGACGAACACGCTGTAGACCACCGACCCGGCCGGACGGGAGACGATCGTGACGACCCGGTTCCCGTCCGGGCGGGTCGACTCGGTGCACTCGCCGTCATGCGCGTGCGCCCGGTGCGTCGCGGGCGGGAGCGCCCCGACCGTGGCGCAGCTCAGCACCAGCGCCGCGCGGCGCTCCACGATGATCTCCCCGTCGCCGGCCAGCCCGCCTCGCTGCACCATGAAGTTGTACGACAGGAGAGTCGCGCCGTTGGGCCCGTCGCCCCCTCCGCGGAAGGGCAGCAGATAGATCATTCCGTCCGGCGAGACGGCGTCGAGCGCGCCGGTGGCTGCCGCCGACGCTGCGCCGTCGTAGTCCCACCTGAGCGGGCTGTAGACCTGGCTGGTGGCGGTTCCCGCCGGGGGCCGTGGGGCCAGGACGAGCGACGGCTCCCGTGCAATCTCGATCGTCTGTTCCATCGAGAGCGCCGGCTTGTCCTGCGTGAGATAGAGGCGGACCAGCGTGCCGTCCGGGCGAAGCGACTCGATCAGGTAGCTGTTGCTTCCCGTCGGCCGGGCCGAGTCGGGGCGCGAGCCGAAGTCGGAGAGCATCCGCCGGGCTCGCAGGCGCTCGCCACCAGGGAACTCGGTTACCGTGCAGTGACGGGCGGCGAGCGCGGCGGTCGGGCAGGGCGGGGCGACCGACCAGGCTGCCTGTCCGTCGCGCACCAGCCGTAGCGTGACCTGCGCGGCCCGGTTCCCGACCCGGAACGTGGCGGCATCCATCATCGGTGCGTCGACGCTCAGCCAGCCCTTGGGCTCGAACCCGACCGGGGTCGGGCTGCTCTCGCCGCCCCACTTGGTCAGCCAGGTGAAGTCGGGTGCCTGCCGGCGCAGAGCGCTGGTCAGCGCCGCCTCGAGACGCGCCGCGTCCGCGGCGGTGCCCGCGACAGTGGTGACGGTGGACGTGGCCGCCGGTGTGGGGGACGGCTCCGGCGCGAGGGCGACGGCCCGGTCGACCACGACCGGGATCAGCTGCCCGACGGCGACCGGAAGCTTGTCCTCGGCGGTGACGGTCCTGAGGCTCAGGTTCAGAAACGTGCCGTCCCGACGCAGTGCTGTCACGCCAGCGCTCTCTGTCCGGCTCGACATCTGATCCCGGAGCTGCGGTGGCACCTCCTGCTCCCAGACCGACCGGTGGTACCTGATCTTCTCGCCGTCCGGACCCGTCTGCTCGCCGCACTCGACGGCGTT
This sequence comes from Micromonospora sp. NBRC 110037, assembly GCF_001652995.1. Taxonomy (NCBI): domain Bacteria; kingdom Bacillati; phylum Actinomycetota; class Actinomycetes; order Micromonosporales; family Micromonosporaceae; genus Micromonospora; species Micromonospora sp. NBRC 110037. The sequence continues at coordinate 10,269 of NZ_BBVA01000010.1, read as the reverse complement.
CTTGGAACATCCGCGAGCCGCCTCGGCCTGCCAGCTCTTCGCGCCGTCAGGAGTGATCTGCAGGCTCGCGACCAGGTCCACCCCGTCCGCCCGGAAGCTGCCGTTTCCCCGGTAACCGAGGGAGCCGGGGCCCATCACGTTGGAAGCCCACGCGGGGGTGTCAATCACCGGCCCGTCCTTGACCGCCCAGGCCAGGCGCGGCACCGCGCGGGTCAACGCCGCGATCACCGCGGCGTCGATCCGGTCCAGGTCCTGATCGCTGCCGGGAATCGTCGTGACGGCCGGTGCCGGCTTGGCCGGCTGGGCGTGCGGCTTGCCGATGAGCGTCGTGGTGCCGACCAGCACTGCCGCCACCACCGCGGCGACAGCCGTCATGCCGCCGCCGATCCGCAGCCGCCGGGCCCGGCGCTGTCCGCTGATCACCCGGTCGACATCCACCGTGGAGACCGGCGGCTCGCCGATCAGATCGTCGAACAACTGCCGGTACGTCATGACAGCTCCCCTCGGGTCGACGGGATGCCGCCCAGCAGCAGGCGCAACGCCTCCAGGCCGCGTGCGGACTGGCTCTTCACAGTGCCGGTACTGATACCCATGACGTCGGCGGTCTCCTCCACCGACAGGTCGCAGTAGTAGCGGAGCACCAGCACGGCGCGTCGTCGGGGCGGCAGCTGGCCGAGCAGGGCGAGCAGCATGTCGCGTTCGGCGAGCGTGGGCTCCGGCAGGATCATGTCGGCGGTCTCCGGCACCGTGTCGGTGCTGTGCTCGCGCCGCCAGGGCCGCCGCCGCTCGTCCAGCCAGGCGTTTGTGAGCATTCCGCGCACGTACGCGTCGATGTTCTCCGCCGCGCGGACCCGGCGCCAGTGCCGGTAGAGCTTGCCGATCGTGATGGAGACCAGGTCGTCGGCGGTGTGCCACTCGCGGCAGAGGAGGTACGCGGTGCGGCGCAACGACTCCAGCCGGGCGGTGACGAACTGCCGGTACTCGTCTTCCTCGGCCCGGTTCACGTCCCGGAGCCTCTCGTACGCCTCATGCCCAGGTGACGCGGCCGAGCCGCCCTCGGGTTGCTCCGGGCGCCGACGGGAACGTGGAGCAGGGCTGCGGCCGGGACCGCAGCCCTGCCGGAGGCTGTCAGCGCTCCAGGATGGCTGTCACGCCCTGCCCACCGGCCGCGCAGATGGAGATCAGGCCGCGCCCGCTCCCCTTCTGATCAAGCAGCTTGGCGAGCGTGGCGACGATCCGGCCGCCGGTGGCGGCGAACGGGTGGCCGGCCGCCAGCGAGGAGCCGTTGACGTTCAGCTTCTCCCGGTCGATCGAGCCGAGCGGCGCGTCCAGGCCGAGGCGCTCCTTGCAGAACTCCGGCGACTCCCAGGCGGCGAGGGTGGCCAGCACCTGGGAGGCGAACGCCTCGTGGATCTCGTAGAAGTCGAAGTCCTGGAGGCTGAGCCCGGCCCGGGCCAGCATCCGGGGCACCGCGTACGTGGGGGCCATCAACAGGCCCTCGTCGCCGTGCACGAAGTCGACGGCGGCGGCCTCGGACCAGGAGAACCATGCCAGCACCGGCAGGTTGTGCGCCTTGGCCCACTCCTCGGAGGCGAGCAGCACCGTCGAGGCGCCGTCGGTGAGCGGCGAGGAGTTGCCGGCGGTCATGGTGGCCCGCTCGGCGTCCGCGCCGGAGGCGCCGAAGACCGGCTTGAGCGAGCCGAGCTTCTCGAGGCTGGTGTCCGGCCGCAGGTTCTGGTCGCGGGTGAGCCCCAGGTACGGGGTCATCAGGTCGTCGAAGAACCCCTTGTCGTACGCGGCGGCGAGCCGCTGGTGCGAGCGCAGCGCCAGTTCGTCCTGTGCGGTGCGGTCGACGTTCCAGCGCAGCGCGGTCCGGGCCGCGTGCTCACCCATCGACAGCCCGGTACGGGGTTCTGCGTTGCGCGGGATGTCCGGCTTGAACGGCTGGTGCGGGCGCAGCTTCGCGGCGATCTTGAGCCGTTCGCCGAGCGTGCGGGCCGAGTTGAGCTGGATCAGGGTGCGCCGCATGTCCTCGTTGACGGCGAGCGGCGCGTCCGAGGTGGTGTCGACGCCACCGGCGATGCCGACCTCGATCTGCCCGAGGGCGATCTTGTTGGCGACCAGGATGGCCGCCTCCAGCCCGGTGCCGCAGGCCTGCTGGATGTCGTACGCGGGAGTGTGCGGGTCGAGCCGGGAGCCGAGCACCACCTCGCGGGTGAGGTTGAAGTCGCGGGAGTGCTTGAGCACCGCGCCGGCCACGACCTCGCCGACCCGCTCGCCGGCCAGCCCGAACCGGGCGACCAGCCCGTCGAGCGCCGCACCGAGCATGTCGGCGTTCGACGCGTGCGCGTAGCGCGAGTTGGACCGGGCGAAGGGGATGCGGTTGCCCCCGATGACCGCGACCCTCCGGACACTCTGCACGATCGGCCTCCCTCGAAACTGTTGCCCGAACCCTACTCGCCAGTAGGCTACGCCTATGACCGACAGGTACGCGAGCTTCGTCCAGACGGGGGCCGGTCGCGCGCTGGTCAAGCGCCTCGGGCTGCCCGACCCGCCCCGACTGCGCCGGCACACGCCCGGTGACCCGCTCGTTCCCGGGCCGGTCCTGCTCGGCGCCTCGGCCGGCGGCCGGATCGCCGAGCCGGCCGGCAAGATCCTGACCACCGCCGGGGTCGAGCTGGCCGATCCGGTCGCCGCGCACGACGCCGACCGCCGCTTCGCGGCCCTGGTGTACGACGCCAGCGGGATCACCGACTCCGCCGGGCTGCGCCAGCTCTACGACTTCTTCCACCCGCAGGCCCGGTCGCTGCTGCCCAGCGGCCGGGTGATCGTGCTGGGCACCCCGCCGGCCGAGTGCGGCTCTCCCCGGGAGGCTACCGCCCAGCGCGCGCTGGAGGGCCTGACCCGCAGCATCGGCAAGGAGTTCGGCCGGGGCGTGACCGCCCAGCTCGTCTACGTGACCCGCGAGGGTGACGCCGGCACGCCGGTGAGCCTGGAGTCCACGCTCCGGTTCCTGCTCTCCGGCCGCTCCGCGTACGTCTCGGGCCAGGTCGTACGCGTGGGCACCGGCACCGCGGTCGCGCCGGCCGACTGGGACCGGCCGTTGGACGGGCAGGTGGTGCTGGTGACCGGCGCGGCCCGGGGCATCGGCGCGGCGCTGGCGAAGGTGCTGGCCCGCGACGGCGCCCAGGTGGTGGCGCTGGACATCCCGGCGGCCGGGGACGAGCTGGCCGCTGTCGCCAACGAGATCGGCGGCAGCGCGGTGCAGCTCGACCTGACCGCGCCTGATGCGCCGACCCGGCTGGCGGAGCATCTGGCGTCCCGGCACGGCCGGGTCGACGTCGTGGTGCACAACGCGGGCATCACCCGGGACAAGACGCTGGGCCGGATGGACGCCGACCGGTGGGACTCGGTGATCGATGTGAACCTGTCCAGCCAGGAGCGGATCAACGACGTCCTGCTGGAGCGCGACCTGATCCCGGCCGGCGGCCGGATCGTGTCGGTCTCGTCGATCGCCGGGATCGCCGGCAACCGGGGGCAGACCAACTACGCGACGAGCAAGGCCGGCGTGATCGGCCTGGTCGACTCGCTCTCCCCGGTGCTGCGCGAGCGCGGGATCAGCCTGAACGCTGTCGCGCCGGGATTCATCGAGACGCGGCTGACCGCGCGTATCCCGCTGACGATCCGCGAGGCGGGACGGCGGATGAACAGCATGGCGCAGGGCGGCCTGCCGGTGGACGTGGCCGAGACGATCGGCTGGCTCTCCTGGCCGGCGAGCGGCGCGGTCAGCGGCAACGTGGTCCGGGTCTGCGGCCAGAGCCTCCTGGGGGCGTGATGGCACCCCGTGACCACGAGGACGACGACCTGACCCTGCACGACCTGATCGAGGGCCCCACCCGCGACCTCACGGCCGCCCGAGCCGCCGCCCTGGCCCGCACCAACGCCGCCGCCCGCCCCACCTCCGACGATCATGAAGTTGACGGCACTTCTGGAGATCCACAAGGCAGCCAACCTCATGATCGACGGGGTGAAGGAGCGGTGGGGCGGCGGCGGGTGGAGTTGGACGGGCTGCCTGCCAGTGGGGCGCTTTATCGGCGGGCGTTACTCGGGGTGGTGCCTGGGGTTGGGGGGCGGCGCGGGAGTGACGTGCCGGGGCTGGAACTCGCCGTTGGCGGGGTCTCTGTGGATCAGCGGCACCTGGCGGACTACGACCGGGTGTGCGGGTTCCGGCTGACCGACCGGCTGCCGGCGACATACCTGCACGTGCTCGGGTTCCCGCTGTCGCTGCGGCTGATGACGAGCCCCGGCTTCCCGATCCCGCTCACCGGCGTGGTGCACGTGGCCAACCGGATCACCGTGCACCGCCCGGTCGAGGTCGGCGAGCGCGTCGACTTCCACACGTACGCGGAGAACCTGCGCCCGCACGAGCGCGGCCGCCAGCTCGACGTGGTGCTGGTCGGCTCGATCGGCGGCGAGGAGGTGTGGCGCGGCGTGTCCACGTACCTCGGGAAGGAGCGTGCGTCCGGCGGCGCGCGGCGCGACCGGGGTGACCGCCCGGCGCCGCCGGCCGCCTCGGCGCGGTGGCGGGTGACGCCCCGCGTGGGTACTGATTACGCGCGCGTCTCCGGCGACCACAACCCGATCCACACCTCGAAGCTGGGCGCGCGGCTGTTCGGTTTCCCGCGCCCGATCGCGCACGGCATGTGGAGCAAGGCCCGATGCCTGGCCGCGCTGGAACCCCGGCTACCGGAGGCGTACACGGTGGACGTGGCGTTCAAGCTGCCGGTGCCGCTGCCGTCGACTGTGGCGTTCAGCGCCTCGCCGAACGGCGCGGGCTGGGACTTCGCGCTGCACAGCGCCCGGGACGGGAGGCCGCACCTGACCGGTTCGGTGCGCTGAGGAAAAGAGGGGACTTGCCGTCCCCTCTTTTCGGCGCTAAGTTGTTCTCAGAGTGAGTTGTTCTCAGCCTGAGAGAGTGAGTGACCGTGAACGAGCAGGACTTCCTCGCCGGGTACGACCCGCGGGACTACCCGGCGGTCGCGGTCACCGTCGACGTGGTCGCGCTGACCATCCGCGAGGGCGCGCTGCACCTGCTGCTGATCCGCCGCGGCGCGCCGCCCTACGCGGGGCACTGGGCGCTGCCCGGTGGCTTCGTCCAGCCGGACGAGGACCTGACCGCCGGCGCCCGCCGCGAGCTGGCCGAGGAGACCGGCCTCGGCGGCGAGCGACTGCGCCGGGTGCACCTGGAACAGCTCGGCAGCTACGGCGCGCCCGACCGCGACCCGCGCATGCGGGTGGTCTCGGTCGCGCACCTGGCGTTCGCTCCCGACCTGCCCGACCCGGTCGCCGACACCGACGCCGACGAGGCGATCTGGCTGCCGGTGACCGCGCTGACCAGCCGGCAGCTCGCCTTCGACCACGGCCGGATCATCGACGACGGCTTGGAGCGCGCCCGTTCCAAGCTGGAGTACACGCCGCTGGCCACCCGGTTCCTCGCCCCCGAGTTCACGATCACCGAGCTGCGGGAGGTCTACGAGACGGTCTGGGGGCACCCGCTGCACGCCGGCAACTTCCACCGCAAGGTGCTCTCGGTGCCCGGCTTCGTGGAGAGCACCGGCGCCAGCACCGAGCGCGGCGGCGCGCGCGGCGGCCCCCGGGCCAAGCTCTACCGCGCCGGAGACGCCCGGCTGCTGCACCCGGCGCTGCTGCGCCCCGCCCGGGAGGAGACGGTGCGGTGAGGACCGAAGAGGCGATCCGGCTGGTCACTGCCGCGCGTACCGACGCCGACCTGTTCGGCGCCGACGAGCCGGCCCGCCGCTACCGCGAGCTGGTCGGCGCGCTGCACCCCGACCGGCTGGGCGCGGCCGACCCCGGTGTACGCGCCGCCGCCGCCGAAGCACTCGTCACGGTCACCACCCGCTGGCGCACCCCGGCCCCCGCGTACACCGGCGACGTCGCCACCCTGCACGAACGCAAGGAAGGGCCCCCTGTTAACGCCTCCGGTAGAGGAGGGGCCCCTTCTTATCACCTGGCCAAGGTGGCCCGGCACCCCGGCGACAACGACCTGATGGCCCGCGAGGCGCGCGCGTTGCGCCGCATCGCCGAGCGCGGCGACGCCAGACACCTCGCGTACGTGCCGAAGCTCGTCGACTCCTACCCGGCGCGTGACCCGTCGACAGGCGTGCAGCGGCAGGTCAACGAGCTGGTGACCGTACCCGGGCTGCGCAGCCTCGACGACGTGCGCCGCGCGTACCCGGACGGGCTGGACCCGCGCGACGCGGCCTGGATGTGGCGGCGGCTGCTCGTGGCGCTCGGCCTGGCCCACCGCGCGGGCGTGGTGCACGGCGCGGTCCTGCCCCGGCACGTGCTGATCGAGCCGGACGCGCACGGCCTGGTGCTCGTCGACTGGTGCTTCTCGACCGAGCCGGGCGGGCTCGTGCCGGCGCTGGTGCCCGGCCACGAGGACTGGTATCCGCCGGAGGTCGCCGCGAAGCGGCAGTGCGGCCCCGGCACCGACATCGCAATGGCCGCCCGCTGCATGACCTGGCTGATGGGCGACCGCGCGCCGCGCGAGCTGCGCGCCTTCGCCGACGGCTGCCAGGGCGCCGCGCTCGCCACCCGGCCCGACGACGCCTGGCGGCTGCTGCGCGAACTGGACGAGGTGCTGCACCGGCTGTACGGGCCGCGCACCTTCCGACCCTTCACCCTCAACCCGTAGGGAGGCTGCCATGGGCAGTGGAATCTGGTCCACCGACGTGTACGACGCCGCCGACCGCTACCGGCGCCGCACCGGCAAGAGCGCGTTCTCGTACAGCGACAGCGGCGCTCGCAAGGTGCACCCGGCGCTCGACCCGCGCGACGCGCTGCGGGAGAGCCGCGACTCCGCCGAGCACCCGCAGTCGACGCCGATCGCCGTGCTGTTCGACGTCACCGGCTCGATGGGGCACGTGCCCCGGGTGCTGCAGAGCAAGCTGCCGCAGCTGCTCGGCCTGCTGCTGCGCCAGGGGTACGCGAGCGACCCGCAGATCATGTTCGGCGCGATCGGCGACGCCACCTGCGACCGGGTGCCGTTGCAGATCGGGCAGTTCGAGTCCGACAACCGGATGGACGACGACCTCGGCCGGATCGTGCTGGAGGGCGGCGGAGGCGGCCAGATGATGGAGTCGTACGAGCTGGCGCTGTACTTCATGGCCCGGCACACGGCCACCGACAGCTGGGACAAGCGCGGCCGGCGCGGCTACCTGTTCATCATCGGCGACGAGCTGGCGTACGCGGGGGTGAAGCGCGCGGAGGTGGCCCGGCTGATCGGCGACGACCTGAGCGAGGACGTGCCGGTCCGGCAGATCGTGGACGAGGTGACCGCGCGCTGGGACACCTACTACCTGCTGCCCGCCGGCAGCCACTACGCGGGCAACCGCAAGGTGCTGGACTTCTGGCGCGGCCTGCTCGGGCAGAACGCGGTCGAGCTGGACGACCTGGACGCGGTCTGCGAGACGATCGCGCTCACCGTCGGGCTCGGCGAGCAGGCCATCGACCTGGACGCCGGGCTGCGCGACCTGGACCGCGCCGGCTCCACCGCCACCCGGACCGTCTCGAAGGCGCTCGCCCGGCTCGGCTCGGGACGCCGCGCGGTGGCGACGCTGCCGTTCAGCCCGGCCGACGGCGGAAGCGGGGTCACCCGGCTGTGAACCACGTGATGGTGGTCGACCTCGGCTACGGCGACGCCGGCAAGGGCACAGTGGTGGACCTGCTCTGCGCCACCCGGCAGGTGCACACGGTGGTCCGGTTCAACGGGGGCGCGCAGGCGGCGCACAACGTCGTCCTGCGCGACGGGCGGCACCACACGTTCGCGCAGTTCGGCGCCGGGACGTTCCGTCCGGGCGTACGGACGCACCTGGCGCGGCACGTGGTGGTGGACCCGCTGGCGCTCGCCGCCGAGGCCGACCACCTCGCGTCGGTCGGCGTACCAGACGCGCTCGACCGTCTGACTGTGGACGGGGAGGCGCTGCTCGCCACCCCGTACCACCGGGCCGCCAACCGCGCCCGGGAGATCGCCCGGGGAGCCGACCGGCACGGCTCCTGCGGGCTCGGGGTGGGCGAGGCGGTCGCGTACGGCCTCGCCCACCCCGACGAGGCACCCCGGGTGGCGGACTGCCGCCGCCCGGCGGTGCTGCGCCGGCGGCTGACCGCGCTGCGGGACCGGCTCACCGCCGAGCTGGGCCCGCTGGACGCGCCGCCGGTCCAGGACTGCCTGCCCGCGTACGCGGCCTTCGCGCGCCGGGTGGCGATCGTCGACCGGACCTGGCTGGCATCCGCGCTGCGCGAGGGCACCTGCGTGTTCGAGGGCGCGCAGGGGGTGCTGCTGGACGAGTGGCACGGCTTCCACCCGTACACGACGTGGAGCACCACGACGTTCGCCAACGCCGAGACGCTGCTCGCCGAGGCGGGCCTGGCCGGTACCGCGCAGCGGCTCGGCGTGCTGCGCACGACCACCACGCGGCACGGTCCCGGGCCGCTGGTCACCGAGGACGCGGCGCTGCCGTTCCGCGACCGGCACAACGGGACGAACCCCTGGCAGGGCCGGTTCCGGTTCGGGCACTTCGACGCGGTCGCCCACCGGTACGCGCTGGAGGTCGCCGGTGGGGTGGACGGGCTGGCGCTGACCCACCTCGACCTGGCCGGGTCCGAGCTGCGGATCTGCCGCCGGTACGAGGGCCTGGACCGGCTCGTCCCCGGCCCGGCCGGTGACCTGGACCGGCAGGCGGCGCTCACGCAGCGGCTGCTGCGGGCCCGGCCGGTGCTGGACTCGGCGCCCGCCGACTGGGCGGGGGCGGTCTCGGAGGCGCTGGGGGCGCCGGTGGTGCTCACATCGCGCGGGCCCACGGCCGAGGAGAAGGAAGGGCCCCTTGTTAACGCCTTTTGTATGGGAAGGGCCCCTGCTTAACACCGCACCACCGAGCATGGGTGCATGGGGGACGCGCTCGACCTGCTGCACCACACGGTGACCTCACCGTGGGTGTACCTGGTGATCATCGCGGTCACCGCCGTCGACGCGTTCTTCCCGGCGGTGCCCGGCGAGACCGTGGTGATCACGGCCGGGGTCTTCGCGGCGGGCGGCGAGCCGGACCTGGCGCTGGTGATCGTGACCGCCGCGTTCGGCGCGCTCGTCGGCGATCACGTCTCCTACGCGATCGGGCGCGGCGGCGGCGCGCACCGGCTGGCCCGCTTCCCGGCGGACAGCCGGCGGCGGGCCGGCTCCGAGTGGGCCCGCCGGGCCGTCGATAGGCGCGGCGGGATGATCCTGACCACCGCCCGGTACGTCCCCGGCGGCCGCACCGCCGTCACGCTGACCATGGGTGCGGTCCGCTATCCGGTGCGGATGTTCCTGCTGTACGACGCGCTGGCCTGCGCGACCTGGGGGATCTACTGCACGCTGCTCGGCTACTTCGGCGGCCTGGCGTTCGAGCACAACCCCGTCTCCGGGCTCCTCGCCGGGGTCGCCATCTCGCTCGCGGTCACCGGGCTGTTCGAGGCCGCCCGCTGGGGCCGGCGGCGGGCACACCGGCGAGCCGCCGCGCGCCGCGACTGTTAAAAAGGGGCCCTTCCACTACCGGAGGCGTTAAGTGAGTGTTTGAGATTCCGGCTCAGGTGTGGGTTGCCTGGGCCGGTTTCGTGTGTCGGGCCAGGCGGGTGACCATGACGTGGATCATGGCCCAGGTGACGAAGGCGGCGTGGCTTGTGGGTAGGTGTTCGTAGTCGCGGACGCAGCGGCGTTTCTTGCTGATCCAGGCGAAGGTGCGTTCGACGACCCAGCGGCGGGGCAGCACGACGAAGGTGTGTTGTCCGGGGAGTTTGTGGACCAGGTGCACGGTGAGGTCGAGGGCGTGGCGGGCCCAGGTGCTCAGGGTGCCGATGTAGCCGCCGTCTGCCCAGAGCAGGCGTAGGCGGGGGTGGAACAGCCGGGTGCGCCAGAGCAGGTCACGGGCGATGGTGCGGTCGTTGACGTGCGCGCCGGTGATCATGACGGCCAGGAGCAGGCCCATGGTGTCCACGACGATGTGGCGTTTACGGCCGTTGACCTTCTTCGCGACGTCGAAACCGCGGCTGTGTCGGGGCACGGTGTCCGCGGCGCGCACCGACTGAGAATCGATCGCTCCGGCGCTGGGATGCGCGTGCCGTCCGGCGGCGGTACGGCACTGCTCCCGCAACCGGTCGTGCAGACGCATCAACGTGTGGTCATCGCGCCATCGAGCGAACCACCAGTACACC